>CAWITC010000012.1:0-510633 GCA_963838945.1 uncultured Acidobacteriota bacterium
GGGTGCCTATGACCATAAGCGCCCCCTTATCATTGATCCAGTCCTGAGCTACTCGACTTACCTTGGGGGCAATGGGTATGACTTCGCGGGTGGAATTGGTGTTGATTCTTACGGTAACGCATACATCGTTGGGTCCACGACCTCCACGAATTTCCCGACGCAAAACGCGTATTCCTCGACCTCTAATGCGAATGGGATAGCATTCGTCGCGAAACTTGACCCAACCGGAATGAACTTGTTGTATTCGACTTACCTCGGCGGGACGGGCGGCGAAGGCGGCAATGAGCTTGCGCTCGATCCCAGCGGAAACGTCTACGTGACGGGATACACGATTTCTACGGATTTTCCTGTTGTAAACGGATTCCAGACACAACTTCTCAACTCTAACGGCAATGCTTTTGTGGCCCGAATCGATACGACTCAAACCGGCGCAGCCACGCTCATCTATTCCACCTATCTCGGCGGAGGAGGCAATGCAACGAACACCTTCGGAGACGTTGGGATGGGCATCGCGGCTGACGCCAACGGAAATGCCTATGTGACTGGTCAGACCGACTCGGACACCTACCGAGCGGCCTTCCCGACGACCGTCACTGCTTTTCAATCTTCTTTGGCAAGTCCGAACGGAAATGCATTTTTGACAGTCATCGGAACAAATCAAGCCGGGCCTGCCTCCCTCGTCTATTCCACCTATCTCGGGGGAGGAAGCACTGGGTTCGGTGATTTCGGGGCCGACATCGCAGTTGATAACAGTGGAAACGCCTTTATAGCCGGGTTCACGGCATCAGGTAGTCCAGTTCCTTTCCCCACGACATCAAGCGCCTATCAAGGATCTTTGCCTGACGTGGATGGCAGCGCGTTTGTCACCGAACTTTCTACAACGCAATCCGGCTCTCAGTGCCTTGTTTACTCAACCTACCTCGGTGGGTCTACGGACGCATTCGGCCTTGGTGACGTGGCCAGTGGGATAGCCCTTGACTCATCGGGGTACGTCCACATCAGTGGGGATGCCATTACGTCAGACTTCCCTGTGACAACCGGTGCTTTTCAAACGACAAATAGCACAGACGGCAAAGCATTCGTCGCGAAGCTGGATTTCACACAATCTGGATCAGCCTCACTTGTCTACTCTTCGTTCTTGGGCGGAACGAATGGCCCCGAAGGAGAGGTGGCCCTCGGGATCGCCGTGGATGCCAATGGCAACGCATTCGTGTCCGGAAATACCTCATCGACCGATTTCCCTACAACCAGCGGTGCGGTGAAAACAACGATCACTAACAACGCTTGGGGTGCTTACCTTGCAGAGGTCAACTCGACCGGCTCAGGTCTTTTGTATGGAACATACTTAACGGGCAGCTGTTCCAATAATGGCGATTTCGGGTATGGAGTCGCCGTCGATTCTCTCGGGAATCCATATATCGACGGGAGCACGTGTTCGACGGACTTTCCCGTGCAACCGACAAACGCCTTTCAGACTTCGCTCGCGGGCGCTTACAACGCGTTCGTTGCCAAAATCGCCCTCCACACGGATCCGGGGATAACCGCCTCGCTTTCACCTCCGCCAAACGCGAGTGGATGGAACAATACCAACGTCACAGTCACGTTTACCTGCATCCCGGCAGTGTTGCCCATCGCGAGTTGCCCTAGCCCGCAGACGGTCACAACGGAAGGGGCCAATCAGGTCGTCAGCGGCACGGTGATAGACAGCGGAGGAAACCAATCGTCCACAAGCGTTACGCTAAATGTCGACAAAACCCCTCCCAACTTGATTGTTTCTTCGCCAATCGACGGATCCACTGTTTCAAGTTCGACAGTCACGGTCACGGGCACTGCAACCGATTCGTTGTCAGGAGTTTCTGGGGTCACCTGCAACGGTGCGGCAGCTTCGCTATTCAGTGGAAGCTTTTCCTGCTACATTTCGCTGAATGTTGGTCTCAATGTGGTCATGGTTAGTGCCTTTGACACAGCCGGGAACGTCACGAACTTAAACCTTCAAGTGACCTCCACGCTGCCCGCACCGACATCCCTCCAGATCACCCCAACCGGGGTGAATTTGCTCGTTAACGGCACACAACAGTTCACGGCAGTAGATAACCTGGGCTACGCACGGTCCGACGCGACATGGACCGTCAGCGACACAACGATTGCGACAATCACCACAGGCGGTTCACCCACCCTTACGGCTGTGGCCGTGGGGCAGGTCACATTGACAGCTTTCGTGGGGAACGTCTCCGCCCAAACTCAGGTCAATATTTTGGGCGGATCATCCCTCCCACTCGGCACCATCAGCTGGTCCGCACCGGCACCTTCCGGATTTAGTCCTCTTCAGCTACTTCAGGCTGAACCCGTGACAGGAGCCCCGGATCTTTACTCCATTGCTCAAGGCAACAGCGCGCAAGGGACTTCCGGACTGGTAGTTACTGCGCTGACTGCGGATGGACGGCAACTGTGGAGTGTACCAGTGCCAAACGGTGGCTCTGGAATCGAAGCTCTCGGGCAAGCAAGACCGGTAGGTGACGGCGATGGCGGAATTCTTGTGCCCATTAGTGGAGGAGTTATTGATCTGGGCGGACAAACCGGCTCGAAAGCGTGGGAATACGACGCGCCATCGGGCCAATCCCCAGGCCAATTCGCCGTTGGACCGGATGGCACGACCTATTTCGTCCAGTCAGCAGGATCGGACAACATCATGCACGTTGTCGCCGTTGGCGGCGCCACGGGCGTAGGCCGACAACTTTATGCCGTTCCCCCGAGCAGCATAACAATTGGTTGCGCTTCTTCTCCCGTCACAATTACAGGCAATTCGGACCTCTTCGAACCTACGCAAGTTTCATCCCCAATTGTCGGACCTGACGGCTCGGTCTTCGTGACTACATTCACGGATAATGAAGTCAACACCGGAGGATGTGGTGGCCCCAGCGCACAGTCCGACACGCAATCCATTTCTCTGGTGCGGGTGAATCCGGGTGGCTCCGTGAATGTTGCGCAGGTGCATCAAACGGTGACGCCGTCCGCAACTTCTCTGCTATTGACGCTTGGCGCACTGATACCGGACGGGCAAGGGGGTGTTCTCGTCGGATGGAGTTTTGACCCGGACTCTGCAAACATTGATGCAGTCATAACAAATCACATGACTGATGTCTTGAGTAACGGCCTGAATGACTTTCAGATCCCCATGTTTCCACTCGAAATGGCGCTGGGAGAAAATGGTATCGCGTATGCGACGGATACCGCCGGTGTGCTCGCTTTCAACATCGCGAATGGCGCGGCACAGTGGTCCTACACGACGCAATCTCCCCAAGGCTTCGACTTGGTGTTCGCGGCAAACGGGGGTGGCTTGACAATCAACGATACCACCCAAGGCATCACCACCCTTGATGCCAGTGGAAACCCGACCTCAACAGGAATCGTGGCGGGCTCTCCCAGCCCCTGGGCCCTCGGGAACTGGGTTGGAATCCTCAACACTTCCTTCGACATGTTCGCTGGGTCCTCAACGAATTTGGCACTCTCTGATTGGCCGGCGCTACAGGGAAGCCAGGTTCCAAATAGTCGAACCCCTCTGCCCAAATTGAGAGAATTCATACCTGTGGACCCGGGAGTCAACAGTCTGGGCTCGGCAGCAGCAGCGCGAGCCGGAATCGTAGGGACAGTGCCGAATGCTAGTGCGGATCATAAGTTCTATCTCAAATCCAATGCAACAACTTCAGCTTTCTTTAGTGCAGTGGCAAGTCCCATAGATGCCGTCGCCTTCATAGGCCACTCTATCGATTTCCTGGAAATGGTGCCTCCGAACACCGGGTATTTTTCCGTCGGCCTTGAGTTTTCAGACGCCAGCGTGGTTCGCACGCCAGACCCAAACAATCCTGACCTGAATTATTTGACGTCAACAATACAACAAACTACGGGCCTTCCGGTCATAACTCGCGACAAAATCAGTACCCAGGCGAAAATCATTTTCATTGGGACATGCTTTGTTGGCACCGCATTTCTAGATCTTTGGGATATCAATTCGTCCCCTCCCACTCAAGGGCGAGCCCTTATCGTTCCCTTGACCCCTCCCCACCAACAGTCGCTGGTCGAAACGAACTTGGTCGAGGCAACAATTGGATGGGAAGTTTTGGCAGAAGATTTGATAATCAAGAAGATGACAGTCAAAGCCGCTGTTATTGATGCCAATAATCAAATGGCTCAAGATAAATTTAAAGTACGTTGGAAGTTCATAGGAGACGGAAGTGTCACCATCAAACCGCAAAAGTGACAGAAGAACGCTGCGAATCACAGCGCTGATGATCATTGCGTACTTGTTATGGCCTGCCCTTGAGGCGCTCCCGGAAACCAAACCGGACAATTTTGTTTTCGCTCAAGAATTCCTTCAAATTTTTTATCCCGATTTGTCTGGGGATAATAGGTTTCTTTCTTTCTCGTTTTACACGGCATTCGGCTCGTTCACACCGCCTCCGACAGAATTAGGGTTCAGTGTCACGGAGGGTATTCCCGCTCCAGGAAATTTCAAAATTCACGCGGATTCAACTGGTACGCAGGCGATGCCACGGGCGCTTCTCACTGGTCTATTTCTAATCAACGACGAAGGCCTTCGGCAGTATTTTGGCGGAGGAAATCCTATCGTTCATGAGGACGAAAACGAAAAGATTCGCGCCCTGGTGGAATCCCATCCCGAATGGAGCGAGTCCCAGGCAGTTGAAGCGCTCAAGAAGGCAGGTGCTCGGTACTACGATCCGAGCAACAAAGAATCATTCACAAAGTCGGTCCCGATATACCAGCTTGAGAAACTTTTTGGGCCCTTGACGATCAAATCTATCGAATTCGAGTCTCTTGCTCCCGAACACGTCGGTTCGTTTGCTCTGCTCGATTGGGTCGTCAAGGCGGAGGTCAAGAAGAATGGCAAGTCCAGTATTATTGCTATGAACTTCGAGCCGTTCGAAGGGAAGCTGACCGTGCTAACCAGGATTCGCCACTGAAATTAGCAGCTCGGCTGCCCCTTTCATCACTGCACGAGCGACTGATTATTGGACGCAGGCGCCTGGGCCACACTTGACGCGATAAGAAGGAGCGTGGCGCCCGCCCCCTCTACCTATTTGAGGTCGTGCCCGGATGATATACTGCGCCAGTGCCTCAACATCAACAAAACTTCCGGAACACATTCTCTGCCCCACCCGCCCAAGCCCCTCCTATGGAGGAAGACGCCTGCCGCTGGACGACTGCCGGTGTCATCCGCTGGTGGGAACTGCGGCGGCTCCTCTTCAACCTCTTACTTCTAATCGTCGGCATAGCTTCCATCGCCGGCATGGAATTGGTAATGAGGTCCCTCATTCCCCCGGGAGACGATGCGGTAGAGCCGTTCGTCGTCGTGTTGGGTGCCGTCGCGTACGGGATTATGGCAAACCTTTGCTACACGCTGGGTTGGATCATCGAACTTAGGGCACGCAAGCTCAACCCGATGGCAGCCCGCCAGCGCGCGCGTGTGATGTTCCGGTTGGGCACTGTGCTTTCGTGCCTCATCACCACGGCACCCTTTTGGTTCGCATGTTTCATTTGGGTCATGCATCGAGTTCGAGGCGGGTGGCTGTGAGTTAGGCCCTGTCCTTCGCCATAATTCAAAACGGGGCGACGGGTGGGTCACACATGACGCGATAAGAAGCTGCGGTACCCGCGCCCTCTACCTATTTGAGGTCGTGCCCGGAAGATATACTGCGCCGGTGCCTCAACGTCAACAAAACTACCGCCCCACATTCTCTGCCCCATCCGCCCCTGCACTAAAGAGAACAGGTGTAATCCAAAATAGGAGCGGTTTTCCGCTAATGGATTCTAGGAGTGGGCGATGAGGCAGCGGCAGCGCATATTGGAGTTGGCCATCATGCTAGTATCAGGTAGCGTGCTGGGATTCCTCCCAATGGCGCTGCTAGGAATGGCGCCCTCCGATTCTGCCACCATCAACGCGCTTCAGTGGGGACCTACATTCATAATGCTCCCTGGTTTCGTTGTAGGCATGATCACTGCAAGGGGTAGGATAGACGACATAAGCCTCTGGGTCGCAGGTTCTGCCGACTTCATTTTCTACTCCTTGCTCTCATATCTTGTAATAAAAGCTTGGAAAAAACGTAGGACCAGGGCTGGCGGGCCACACATGACGCGATAAGAACGTGCGCGGATACCGCGCCCTCTACCTATTTGAGGTCGTGCCCGGATGATATACTGCGCCAGTGCCACAACATCAACAAAACTACCGGAACACATTCTCTGCCCCCCGCCCGCCCCTTCGGGCCAAATAATGCGCCGCGAATGCACGACTGAGGACTTGGAGGCACGGCGATGAGGAAACTGCGGTTTGCAAAATCGCTTGGACTCCTCTCTGCGGCGTTGACACTGTTCTTAGTCATCGCTGTTCGTTTACGTCTTTTGAACAGTGCATACCGGGACTTGAAATTTATAAACTACATGGGCATAAGATTTGGTCCAAGCATGATTGGGAGTTTCTTTGATCCAAATCGGTTCGGACCTGTTCCAAAGGAGGCCCTTCTTTTTGACGTCTTCCTCGTCCTCACAAGTGCCGTACAGTGGTTTATTGTTGGCTTGCTGATCGACCTAGCCATGCGAAGGCGGGCCACGTGAATTGGGCGGGTGGGCCACACATTACGCGATAAGAAAGTGCGCGGGTGCCGCAAGGCCAACAAAACTACCGGAACGCATTCTCTGCCCCCCCGCCCGATCCAAAAAGGACTTAGGTTTCTCGGTGTTGGGCAATGAAAATGAACAGTAGAATGGCCGAAATACTTAAAGCAAGGGGTATCTCCTTGCCCCTGGGCTCCGCGCTGACCACAGAGCGCTATGAACGCCCAACACTCACCACCGTCGAAGGCTCGATTCTCCTAAAGCCTGGATCGGAGCAGGCGAAGTCCATTGAAGACCAATTTCCGGACAAGACGGGACTCGAGGCATTTCTCAATCATGTCCATTTCCGACTTGACGAAAGCCGGGAATCGCTCCTGAAATGTTTACAGTATGCGACCGATCTCGAAGAAGAACTGACGAGGATTGGCGCAGGACGCAAATTTCTAATCTTAATCTCCGTTCAGGAACAGGATCGGGATTGTGTGGTTCGGTTTCACCAGGTCCGGCCTAACGAGCGTTGGACAGCTGACGACCTTGAAGCGTACGAAGAAGAAGGGATTCTGCTTCTTCCCGTTGACTCTCCAAGTACTCCCATCTTGTTTTCAGGGGATTGATTAGACGACGGAGTCGGCTCAATCGACCGAGCAATTTTTGTTGCGCTAAACGACCAAGGCCTGCCTACCCTGTCTACCCTGCCTGCCGGTAGGCAGGCGTGAGGTAGGCGGCGGCAGGCTAGCGGGGCGTCAGGCAGGCTCGGCACAGTCGCCCGCCCCGTCCCGCATGATATAGGGCCCCACCATGGACCGAATGAGAGAGCGCCCCGCCATGTACCGAATGAGAGAGGGCCCCACCGGTACCGAATTGTATCGGGCTTCCCCAAAGCGCCCCTCGTGACGCATTCGAATGTCCTAGTACCCCCCGCTCACTCCCCCTTACTCTCCGCCAATTCTCCGCCGCAATGTCGCATAATATCGTCAAATTGTTTTCTTCGTTTTTTCATTCCTGAAATTTAGTTGAATGACCCACCAAATAAAATAAGTGCGGTCCTCCCAAGAAAATTCCCGCCGCTAAACACGCTAAGTTGTTTTATTTCAATAGGTTACAGGACATCCTGTGAATGGTTCGCCCCTGCCCGCCTCTCCCTTCAGCTTGGCAGGCGCAGCTTATCGAGAAGCGGGAATAGCACGATGGCAACCGCCGCGTTCACTCCCGCGGCGATCAGGAGTTGCGTTGTGAAGAACGTCTCCGGCTTCGCGAGCAGCAGCCGTTGCGTCAGCGTGTAGGCGCCCTGATGGAAAATGTAGAACGCCACCGTCAGCCCGAACCGGCTCAGCGGATGCTCCACATCAATCCGCGAACCGAAAGAGGAAGCGAGGTATCCCGTCAAAGTTTTCGAGATGCCGAACAATCCGATCGCCGAGCGCCCCAAACTGTCCTGCGCAAGCCCGATCACCATGCCGAGAAGCAGACCAGTCGAAGGATTTCTGCGGCTGAATCCGAAATAAAGCGTGATGAGCAGCGGCAAGTCGAGCATCCGCGCGCGCGGGAAATGGACGGGAAGAAAGCTCTGAATGAGCAGCGCCGCGATTGTCACGCCGATGACGGCGAGAACGCGGAACTTATGCACTTCGATGTGCATTCCGCTTGGAGAGTAGGCGGCCATCGTCTGGTTACTCAAGCGCTTTCAATTCCTTTCCATCCTGTTCGCACATTGCAAATTCCCGCGCGTCATTCGCGTCATTGTTCATGCTTCTTCGGAGTTGCGGCGCCACTCGCCGGCGCATTCGGCGGCGCATGCGTTTCCGCGGGCATCGACTTCGTCAGTTCCTGGCGCGTCAGCAGGACGAACACTTCTTCCAGCCGGTCGAGATGCGCGGCGGGCTTTACTTGAATTACCTTGAACGGCATGCCGGACTTCACTTCCGCAACGGTGCCGACGGGCAGGTCCTTCGGAAAGATCTGGTCTTCCCCGGAGGTCAGAATTTGTTGTCCCACGATTACGTTTTCGTCGTTGCTGATGTACTTCATCAGCATCAGCGGCTCGCCGACTCCCCCCACTGGTCCTTGCGTCCGCGACCCTGCGAGCAGCGCGCCCACGCCGCTCTCCTTGTCCGTGAGCAGAAGCACCTGCGCCGTGTCGCGGTACACCTCGAACACCTTGCCGACCACGCCATCGGGAGTGATCACCGCCATATTGCGGCGGATGCCGTCGTGTTCGCCGCGGTTGATGAAGATGGCGTGGCTGGAGCTGTCCGCGCTGGCGGCAATCACACGCGCCGCCAGCATCGGCGCCTCGGGATGGGCGTCATGGAAACCGAGCAGCGCCGCCAGCCGCGCCGACTCCGCGGCCTGGCTTTCGAGTTCAGTGTTGCGGACCCGCAGGCGGTCCATTTCCGCGTGCAAATCCTGGTTTTCACGCCGCACGTGGATCAGCCCAAAGTATCCGTTCCATGCGCCGCGAAATTTTGAAATCGTCCATGTGCCCGCGCGATCAAACGGTGTGATTACTTCGACGACCCAAACTCGGATGAGCCGTCCGTGGGTATTCGTGCGGATCTGCACCGCCAGCGCGAGCACCTGCATGAGCAGCACAGCGCCGAGCAGGGTGAGCGACCGTTGGCGCATGGGGACGGCGGGCATCAGCATCCATCCTTCGGAAACGGGGTCTCAGTCAAAGGAAACGAGCCGCAGCAGGCGGAAATCCGTGAGCATCTTGCCCGTGCCGAGCACGACCGAAGCGAGCGGATCATCCGCAATGGAAACCGGCAGACCGGTTTCTTCGCGGATGCGCTTGTCGAGGTTCTTGATGAGCGCGCCGCCGCCGGTGAGCACGATGCCGCGGTCGCTGATATCGGCGGAGAGTTCGGGCGGCGTGCGTTCGAGCGCGACGCGAATCGCGTTTAGAATCGTCGCAATCGGTTCGGCCAGCGCTTCGCGGATTTCGCTGTCGTCAATCGTTACCGTGCGCGGCACGCCTTCAATCAAATTGCGGCCCTTCACTTCCATGGTCAGCGGCTTTTCCAGCGGATACGCCGAGCCGATTTCCATTTTGATTTGTTCGGCCGTGCGCTCGCCGACGAGCAAGTTGTACTTGCGCTTGAGGTAGTGCATCACCGATTCATCCAGCTCGTTGCCCGCCACGCGCACCGAGCGCGAATAGACGATTCCGCTCATCGAAATCACGGCGATGTCCGTGGTGCCGCCGCCGATGTCCACCACCATGTTGCCCGACGGCTCTTCAATGGGCAGGCCCGCGCCGATCGCGGCGGCCATGGCTTGCTCGACGAGATACACTTCGCTCGCGTGCGCGCGGTAGGCGGAGTCCTGCACCGCGCGTTTTTCCACCGGCGTAATTTCACTTGGAACGCCGATGACGATGCGCGGGTGCACCAGAACGCGCCGGTTGTGCGCCTTCTGGATGAAATAGGTGAGCATCTTCTCGGTCACTTTGAAGTCGGCGATGACGCCGTCCTTCATCGGTTTGATGGCGACAACGTTGCCCGGAGTCCGCCCGAGCATTTCTTTCGCCTCGCGCCCGACCGCGACGACCTCGCTGGTGTTCTTGTTGATCGCGACGATGCTCGGTTCGTTGACGACGATGCCCTTGCCCTTGGCATAGACGAGAGTGTTCGCCGTGCCCAGGTCAATGGCCAGGTCGGAAGAAAACAAACTGAATACCGACCTAAAGTTATATCCGTTCTTCGACATGCTTCCCCTCAGTAGAAGGCATCCACGCCGCCTTCTTCGCGCCCGCCGCGCTCCTGCCTGCTACGGAATCACAATTGGCACGCGCAGAGTCGCCGTGCCGCCCCTGCGATTTTGTCCGGTAATCACGATGGTCTGGCTGCCCTTGGCCATCGGCTCGGTGAAAAACCGGAAGCGTCCGTCAGGAGAGATGTCCGCGACGTGCTGGCCGTTGATGATCAGCGCCGCGCTCGGTTCGGTCCGGCCGATGATCTCGACGACGTTGCCCTGCACCACCGTTTGCTCCACCGAGAGGAGCATCTCCTGGCCCTTGCCCTGCCCCACCAGCGTAAATTTGTATGTATCGCTCGCTTCGCTTTCCTGCTTGTTCGCGCCGATGGCGATCACATTCCAAAAATAATCGCCCGCGTCGAGGCCCGTCACATCCACGTTTGTTCCGGAAACGCGCCGCTCTACCGCCGGTTTGTTGAATGTTGAATTCGAGCTGATATGGAGCACGTATTCCGCCGCTTCCTGCGACCGTTTCCATTCAAAGTGAATCGACGCCTGCTTTGGGTCGGGCTCGATCAGCGGTTGCAGGTTGAGCGGCGCCACCAGGTCCGGAGGGCCGAGGACGTTGGTCTTCGTGATCGTTCCACCCGAGTTCACCGACGCGCGCTGCCATCTTTCCAGTGACACAGTTTGATTGCCTTGCTGCACTTGAGCGCCGCCGGTAAGAACCGTGACTTCGCCCTGCGTGCCTCCCGATTCGCTGTGCACTGCCGCGCGTGAGTTCTGATTCATCGAGGCAGTGGCATCCGCGACCTTGACCTGGGCCTTCGACCCCGGAGAATCCCAGGTCGGCGTCGCCAGATCCACCGCGCCGGAACTGATTCTAACGGAAACGTTCGTCGCGTGGTCGCGGCCCACGGAATTCTCTTCCACGATCACCAGTGTATCCCCCTTCACCGTATATGTTGTGCCATCCGGGAAGGCAAGCTTCGCAAGGCCGTCCGGGCCGGTCTGGATCACGTCGCCTTTGTCGAGCGTTATACCGAGGCCGGCGTTTTGCCAGGTGACTGAACTCACTTTTTTCACCTGTACAGCGCCATCGAGATTGACGAAGCGCACCTGCCCGGGGGCAGCGGCGGCGCGCGACGCACCGTCGCCGCTCACCACGCGGTCCAGATGATCCAACGCGGAATTGATCCACGCCGGGTTCATCAGATAGATCACGGCCACGACAACGGCAATCGCCATCAGCGCGTAGACCATGATGGTACGATACGTAACGTTCGTCCAATAGACTTCGACGCGGGACACTTTTTGCCGCGGGACGCCGGGTTGGTGTAGTTCACGCATGGCCGCAAATCGTTGATTTTGCGCTATTTTTGAATCTAGCACAGCGACTGGTGCCCGGCAAGAAAACTGGCCTGGAGCGATTTCGCGCCCTGCAACACCGCAAATGCCAAAGTCCCGCGATGAATTCCGTGGAATCTTTCGACAATGAATCGGTTGTTCCCGACTGACCTCTTTGCAGCCCTTTTAGGACGGCTTTAAGTTGGATGGAAGGGCTGCCCTGAGCTTTGAAAAATGACTCACGCCAGTTGAGCTTATCCTAATAAAATGGCGCGCCCTAGGGGGCGATTTCAGAACTCTCGTATTAACACGAGTACTGGAACAGCCCGCTCTCCGATTTTCTACGGAAGGACCCTGGCCGAAAGCCTAGCTGTCGGCCAGCTTGAAAAGATCGATATTGAAGCACCGTTCGACAAAGCGGACAGTCTCTGGTTGATTCTCAAGTGACGCGCGAACTAGACGGGAGGTGAATAGTCTCTCCTTCGGCCTCCAATGTGCTGCCTTTCGTTTAACTGTAGTTTTCCACTCGATCCGGGTCATCCACTCACACAGGTCATCATTGCCCAAATGTTCGCCTATCTTAGGGGGTAGGCCCTTGAAGTCAATGAGTAATTTCCCGTTTACTCGAAAATCACGAGCTGGTTGCGCCTTCCCGCGGACTATTCCCACCCCCACGTATCCCGCACGGTTTAGATAGGCGACGATAACGTCCCCTTCGGATAGACCACTGATCGCATCGCGAAATATCGGTTTGTGTCCAGCCCCGACGTAGTTGTACTTGATGTTGTCTTCCCACTTGCGGCATTTCCCGTCACCGACATTGAAGAAATAAATTTTGCGATGGAAATCGAAACCTTGTAAATCTTTATGAAGAGTGTAGTCGGGCCGAAACTTCTTCTTAAAATGTCCCGTCCCGAGATTGAGCAATCGTCCCTGTGACTGCCAAATGAGAGTTTTTTCCACCAAGAGAGCGTCATGGCTTGTGAGATCGCGAGCGACAACACGGATAGTGGGATCGAGCTTCGTCTTTTGTATCGCTCTAATCCTCTTCGCTTTTTCGGACTTCTTCTCATCGAATAAATGAGCCTCTTTTCGTGATCCCCGTCCTTTTCCAACGTAGAACCATTCATAGTTCCGAGGGTCAATGTAGATGTAAACGTAGTGATCGCTGTTGCCGTGTATCACGATTCTTTAACCCCGCGCCAAGCTAGTAAGCTGTCTCCGATTTTGGTGGAATTTCCGGTTCCAATTCTATTCCTGCTTAAAGCCTCACGCTAGACTAGCCGCTCGCCGCAGTGGGGCAAAAAGAACTGCCGTTGTTGCCACTGAAATTACGTAACGCACTTTTGTCTCGGAGACGTAGCGCGCCCATTTTTCTGTGGAAGCACGCAACGCGTTCATACCGGGCATCACTACGTCGGTTACGCTTTGTGCGGATATGTTGCTTTTATCGTGACTTCATTTTCGATTCGACACTGACTTGCCGTCTTTGGTCTGTGAAGAATTCCTTTTTCTTATCGTAGCGAAGTTTTGATGGGAACCTACCTGTTGCCTTGAACTTCTTATAGCTTTCAATGTGACCGCGCCGGAAGCCTCGTTTGTACCAGCGTTCGCCGACCTTAGCGAGCAAGGCAGAGAGGTGTTCGCGCAGCTTCTTGTCTCTAGGTCGCTTGGCGCTATCTCCGATAAATTTCTTGATTTCCTTAATGGTCTTATTTAGGGACTTCGAACTTCCTTCGACGGTGTCGCCACGGGCCATAGGATCCTCCATTGTCCCGAAATACGTTTCTGGCTCGCCTTACCTTTTACGTAAGCGTCCGAACCCGGCCTTGTTCACGAGGAGTGGGGTTTGTTAGGCGGAGCTGATGGATGCGCTGGTCATTTCGGATCGAAATTACGACCGACCCTTGCAGCTTCGATTTTCGCGGTATCGACAACATCTTGGCTTTTCTCGTCTAGCGTCTTCGATGCGGCCTTTAATCTATCCTCGCCAGAATGAATGCACTGAAAATAAGATGATAAATCTGAGTCGTCGCAGTGACCCGCCCCCACTTTATCCAAACTAAGGGCGTCCTTTTCGGCCTTTAGCTCGGCAAGAGTTTCCATAGACTGTTTTTCTGCCGCATCCCACGTTCGTAACTTTCGGGATTCGTCGTCGCTGAGCTTGTGCATGACGGAACAGGTGATCGCCACATTGTTCCCTCCCGTCTTATAGCAGTCCCACACGGAATAGTCGGGAGTCGCAGACGAGAACGACGCATTATAGTCCCCTCGCTCTACCACAATTGATTTCGAAGTCTCGATTTCCATGCCGGTCGCGTCCCAATGAGTGACGGGAGCATCCGGCGCGTCGCACACGATATTTGCGGGAACGAGAAAAGTGCACGTCTTATGCTGGCCGGTCTCCCAGCGATTCGCGAGAACCGATATTCGTTGGGTTTTTGAACAGCCTCCCAACGCAATAACGAAAAGTATTGATATTGCAGCGCGGCTGCATCCTGTCCAACGTGTTCCCAAAGCCTCAACGCCTCCTGCGTCCAGGTTCAAACTGAGACGCCGCTCCAGCTATCCTGCACTTGTGCCTCTTCTTGCCTCGGATTCAGCGATCCAGTGCTCCATACGAAATTGTCGACCTAATAATTGGCGCAGGCAATGGACCACTCGGGGTAGGTATCCAATAACTAAATATTGCTCATCGCCGGTGTTGGCAGCGACAGCACCTACTAGCTCTGTCTCCCGGAAGGGCGAAACTCACTGTTCTTGTGCACGAAGTAACCGCCTTTGTACCAACCATCGGACGAAGGCCACTCTCCTCAAAAAAGTCTATCTTTCATGTAAGATTTTCCCGATTTTTGCCCTCTATATGGTTGAGAGGAGTTTTTGCCAGGTTTTCCCCGCACACACTCGCCACGGGCTCTCGCCCGCAGAAAACTGGCCGGGAGCGATGTCGCGGCCCGCAACACCAGGAGGGCCCCGGAATCACCGGCATTTGGAGTTGAGTGGCGGAGAGCCCTCTTCTATAATCATTGCTTCCGCATTGTGGCGGGGAACTCTCAGAAAGGTCAACCCGTTGGAAAGAAAAAAGCTGGGCGTCCGTGTGCTCCTGGGCGTAATTATTGGAATCATCTGCATCGGCATGCTGATGTATCTCATCCCCGGCATGAACAGCACGGATATCACAAGCGGGGATGTCGTGGCCGACGTCGGCGGCCAATCTGTGAGTGTCGCAGAAGTTCGCCAGCAGTTGACGCGCATGGCAAGCAGCGGGCAAGTGCCGCCGCAGTTCATGTCCTACTACGCGCGGCAGGTGATCGAAAATCTTGTTTTTGAAAAAATGCTGGAGATCGAAGCGAAACGGATGGGCATTTCCGTGTCCGAATCCGAGGTGGCGAACCGCATCAAGTCCATGCTCCCGCCCGCGGCCATTGAGAATGGCGCGATCAAGATGGACGTGTACGAGTCTCTTGTTTCCCAGAACGGAGGGACCGTCGAAGAATTTGAGACTGCGATGCGGCAGGGCATGCTCCAGGAGAAAGTGCAGGAGTTGGTCACTTCTACTGTCTCGGTTTCGCCCGAAGAAGTACAAGCGGAATTCCTCCGCAAGAATGAAAAGATCAAACTGGATTACGCGGTCGTGCACCCGGATTCGCTGGAATCCCAGGTGCAAGTATCCGACTCCGACCTCAGCGCTTATTACGAGAAAAACAAGGCGAAGTATTTGATCCCGGAGCAGCGCGTCGCACGTTACATTTTGATCGACCCTGCCGAGGTGCAAGCCAGGTCAACCGTGCCTGAGGCGGAGATTCAGGCCTATTACAACGGGCACCTGGCATCCTACCGGGTGGAAGACCGCGCGCAGATTTCCGTCATCCAGTTCAAGACCATGGGCAAGACGGACGCGGAAATCGCGGAGATCCGCAAGAAAGCCGATGACGCATCGAAGGAAGCGAAGAAGGCCGGCGCGAAATTCGACGAGCTGGCGAAGAAATACTCCGAGGACCCGGCCACGAAAGATAAAGGCGGCGACATGGGCTGGATCGTTCGCGGCCAGGCGTTGCCGGAGATGGAGCGCGCCGCGTTCAGCCTGCCGAAAGGCGGCGTGTCAGATCCGATCCAGACTCAAATCGGCATCTTCATCATCAAGGTGACCGACCGGGAGACGGCGCGCACCAAGCCGCTGGCCGAGGTGCTGCCTTCCATTCTGGAGACCCTGGGCACGCAGAAGGCGCAGGCGCTCGCCGATGATGACGCGCAAAAGATCAGCGATCTGATCCGCCGCACCGCTCATCCTTCGCTCGACGACATTGCGAAACAATTTGGATTAAACGTTGGCGAAACCAAGCCGATTTCCAGCGCGGATCCCACTCCCGAACTGGGGACCTCGCCGGAATTGCACGCCGCCATTTTTAGTTTGCGGGTTGGCGAAGTGAGCCAGACCCTTCTCTCCGACCACGGTCATGCGGTGATCTCCGTCAAGAGCGTGACGCCCGCGCATCAAGGCGCGCTCGACGAGGTCCGCACGAAAGTGAGCGCCGATTTTCGCCACGAAAAATCAGTGGACCTGGCAAAGCAACGCGCGGCCGAGCTTGCCAAACGCGCGCAGGGCGGCGAAGATTTCGCCAAAGCCGCGAAAGCGCTCGACCTCGAGATGAAAACCAGCGACCTCATCTCACGCGACGGCTCCATCCCGAACGCGGGAACGGCCCGCCAGTTCCTGGCAGCTTTCAGCGTTCCCGCGGGAAAGACGGGAGACCCGGTTTTCCTCGGAAATGACTGGCTTGTTTACCGCATTGCAGAGCGCCAGATGGCGAACCCAGCCGACTTCGAGAAGCAGAAAAAAGAGATTGAGGACGCGCTCCTGAATTCCAAGCGCCAACTTGCCTTTGAGAGCTTCCGCACTGCCCTTGAAGATCAGTTCAGGGCCCAAGGGAAGCTGAACTACAATAAAGACGCGCTATCCAAGGTTGCCGGTTCAACATGATACAGCCCCTAAGTTGTTCAATAATAAGCACTTAACTGCAATTTCATCGCGGTTGTTCTTTCCCCGGCTTTGGGATAAACTGGTTCGTGTCCGCAGCAAATGTCCCGACGCCAGTGGGACGCCTTAGTGGTAGGAAGAGCCTTCCCGGCTCAGCCCAGTCAATCAGGTTTTTATTTGGACTCATTGTGAATTGTGGCCCGCGAACTCCGTAGCGCGGCCTGGGCAGGCGCGCAGAATGTTGACTCGAACGAAGCAAGATCTCCGGTGACGAACGCAAGCAGGCTCCGAGAGGTGCGAGATGGCAGCGAAAACGAACGGCCGTCTAAATCAGTACCGCTGCGCCATGGAAAAGAACCAGGGCGGGAAATATTGCGTGAGGATCCGCGCGCGGTTTGCCCGGCGCGGCTGGGACCTTTCCGTTTACTTCCTGGCGGCCACGCGGGATCACGCCCTCAGGAAGCTCGAGCATTCCCTGCGCTTCCTGCAGGAAAATGAAGAGCGGCTGTGGTTCTGGGGCGTTGACCGGTCCGACGACCCGAATTTCGCCGCGGAACTTCTGGGGGAAGTGGCGCTCAAGCTGGACCAGCGCTCGGAATTCCCGCGCCGCGCTTCCGAGATCGTCCTTGCGCCCGATAGCCCGATGGCGGCGACTTTGCTGGCGCCGGTGCGCCGCGACCTTGCCGCAGCCCGCGAAAGCCTGCGCGTCGCGAGCGATTAACTCCAAGCCCTTCCCAAAGCCACCGGTTGGTCTTGTTTGGCTCCGGCACGCCGTATCCTCCGCACAAATCGTGTCACATTTCGCTTGCTCAAGCGTCATATCCCCAGCACTCTACTGTAGCTATCTATAGGAGAGGGCGTGACCAAATCCAAGAATGACCTCTTGCAGGGGACCCTGGCCCTGCTTGTTCTGAAGACGCTGCGGCGCGGACCGATGCATGGTTATGGGATAACGCTGCATATTCAGCGGGCGTCAGGCGATGCGCTGCGCGTGGAGGAAGGGTCACTCTATCCGGCGCTGCACCGGATGGAGCAGGACGGGTGGATCGCGGCGGAATGGGCGACGTCGGAGAACAACAGACGTGCCCGCTATTATTGTTTGACTGCGAAGGGCAGGAAGCAGTTGGCCGAGGAAGAAGAGAGTTGGGAGCGGTTGACGCAGGCCGTGGCCAGTGTATTGGCGGTCGGGTGAGGGAAGGGACCGCAGGAAGAGGAATCCGATGGCGTGGTTTGCGCGGTTGCGAGGGCTTTGGAGGCGGGAGGAGTTGGGACGTGAGTTGGATGAGGAGTTGCGAGGGCACATTGAAATGCGCGCGGCGGAGGACGTGTCGGCGGGGATGACGGAGTCCGATGCGCGGTACGACGCGCTGAAACGATTTGGGAATGTAACGTTGATGAAGGAAAGGACGCGGGAGATGGACCTCATGGGCTGGATTGAAACGGCGGGGCAGGATCTGCGATTTGCGGCGCGGATGCTGAGGAAGAGTCCGGTGTTTACGACGATTGCGGTGTTGACGCTGGCGCTGGGGATCGGCGCGAACACGGCGATGTTTACGGTGGTGGAAAGCGTGATGCTGAGGCCGCTGCCCTACGCGCATGCCGCGCGGATGGTATCTATCGGCGCGGGAGACGCGGCGAACCCTTCCAACACGTCGTACCTGAATTACCGGGACGTTCGAGATCAGACGAAGCTGATGGATGAAGTGGCGTGCTTCTTGGTGGACGCGGGAGTTGTGCAAGGCAAGGTCGGCTCGGTGAGCGTAGAAGCGTCGCGCGTGACGCCAAACGTGTTCAAAATTCTGGGCGTGCAGCCGATCCTGGGCCGGACGTTTACGCAAGAAGAAGGACAAGCTGGAGGGCCGCAGGCGGTACTGCTTTCAGCCGGAATGTGGACGGAGACATTTGACTCTGACCCGCAAATTGTCGGCAAGACGCTGCGAGTGAACAATGAGGCGAGAACCGTGGTGGGAGTGATGCCGGGCGCATTCCGTTTTCCGGATCAAGGCGGAACGGAAATCGCGAAAGGCGTTTGGATTCCGATGCAGCCGACGCCGGAGATGGAAAAGGAACGCGGATACAACTTGTTCAGCATCGTGGGTGAGCTGAAACCCGGAGTGACGGTTGCGCAGGCGCAGGCGGAACTTGGCGTGATTGTGACGCAGATTCAAAAGGTGAATCCAAAGGGCACGGCGGATATGGCGTTGTATATGAAACCGTATCAAGAGGTGTTAACGGGGCCGCTGAACTCCGTATTTTTGGCGCTGACCGTGGCGCTGGGACTGGTGCTGCTGATTGCGTGCGCGAACGTTGCGAATCTGCTGATTGCGCGGTGCGTGGGACGGCAACAGGAATTTGCGGTGCGCGCGGCGCTGGGCGCGGGGCGGATGCGTCTGATGCGGCAATTGATTATCGAGGGAGGATTGTTGAGCGCGCTGGGATGCCTGGTGGGATTTGGGATGGTTTATGAGGCGATTGGCCTGGTGCACAAGATGCCGCCGGACACAATTCCGCGCGCGGACGAAATCGCAGTGCGCTGGACGGTGGTACTGGCGCTCGCGGCGATTGCGACGGCGACGACTGTGATTTCATCCTTGCTGCCGGCGGCGCTGGCGGGGCGAACGGATCCGCAGCGGGCGCTGCAGGCGGCGGCACGCTTGACGGGAACGCGATCGGTAAAAGGAAGATTGAGCAGGGGACTGGTGGCGGGCGAGGTTGCGCTTTCAGTGCTGTTGCTGGTGGCGACGGGATTGCTGTTTCACACGCTGTTGAATCTGGAACACGCGCGGCTCGGTTTTGAGACGACGAACGTGAGTTCGTTTACCGCCATGCCGGCGGACGCGGCGGGATTCGCGAATCTTTCGGTATCGACGGAAGAAAAACAGGCGGAGCCATCGGTGGCGATGGTGATTTATCAACCGGCGCTGACGCGGATTCGGGCGTTGCCGGGAGTGCAGGAAGCCGCGCTCGTCTCGGCGCTGCCGCTTTCCGGCGTGGACCTGGACGGGACCTTCAAGGTTGTGGGGCGGCCGAAAGATCCCGCGAATAGGATTAACGCGCGAATGATGGCGGTCAGCGGGAACTATGAGCGTGTGATGGGTACGCCCGTGATTCGCGGGCGAATGATCAACGAGGATGATTCGGCGGGCGCCCCGGGTGTGGCGGCGATTAACGAGACGCTTGCAAAGAAGTATTTTGCGAACGAGGACCCAATCGGCAAACAACTTGATTTGGGCGGCGAAGAAACCGGAATGCGAAAGCCGGTCAGAATTGTGGGAGTCATCGGAGACCAGGTGGATGTTAGTGTTTCGGGAAAACCGAGGCCTTTGCTGATGCTTTCCTACCAGCAGATTCCGGCGACGTCGTTGTATTACGCGGCGCTGATAAAGACAGCCGTTTTTATTGTGGTGAAGACGCAGGGAAATATCGCGGTTGCGAGCTCCATGAGGAGCGTATTCCACGACGTTGCGCCGGATATGGCGCTGGACAATTTTCAAACGCTGCAGAAAACGGTGGACGACAGCAACTTCAGCGCGCGGCTGGGATTGTATTTGACCGGCGCGTTTGCCGGGTTGGCGGTGATGATGGTGGTGGCGGGATTGTACGGGGTGCTGGCGCAACTGGTGAGCTATCGCAGGCGAGAGATCGGATTGCGGATGGCGCTGGGGGCCAGTCCGGGGAATATTTTGGCGATGGTGCTGCGGCAAGGCTCGACGCTGGTGGTGGCGGGATTGATGTTGGGATTGGGACTCGCGGCATTTGCGGCGAAGTTGTTGAAGGATTTTCTGTATCTAGTGCAACCAGTGGATCCGTGGACGTATGCGGGCGTCGCGATCCTGCTATTGGTGGTGGGAAGCGTTGCGGCGCTGCTGCCGGCGCGGCGGGCAGCAGCGGTCGAGCCTATGCAGGCTTTGCGGGAGGAATAGGCGGCTTAACCCTCGCGAAGCACGACTTCGCCCGCGCCAATCCGCTGGTCATTCAGATAGAGCTTGTACTTGAAGGAGCCGGGGTTGGTGCCCGGGCGGGGCGGGCCGCTCAGAAGTCGCGCGCCTGCCGGAGCTTGATAGATGTTGGAGGAAAAAGGGCAGCGGTTGGGATCAAATTCAATTTTCAAATTGCCGGCATCCGAAAGCCACAAGACCTGATCATTCGGCCCGATGACGACAACTTCGGGAATCACTCCGACGAGAACGAGTTTTTCCGCCATCTCAATGGGCCTCGGTTCAAAGCAGCGATTCCACCGCCGCGGTGATGTGCCTCGCGGAAATGCCGAATTTGTCGAGCAGCTCATCCGGCTTGCCCGAATGCGGCACGCGATCGACCGCCAGCCGCTTCACCGCCGCGGGCAGCGCGCCTGCGTCAGCGAGCGCCGCAAGCACCGCCTCACCGATGCCGCCTTCGTGGTAGTGGTCTTCCACGGTGACGAGTTTTCCATGGCCCGCGCGAATTTCCTCTCCAAGCTTCGCGCCGTCGAGCGGCTTCACGCAATAGAGGTCCACGACGCGCGCCGCGATCCCCTTTGCTTTCAACTGGTCGCAGGCCTTCAGCGATTCGTGCACCGTGATTCCGGCAGCGACGATGGTTACTGCGTCATCCGCGCTTTGCCGAATGACCTTGAAGCCGGGAACGGGGAATTCTTCCGCGGCGGAATAGAGCAGCGCCGTCTTGGGACGCGAGGTGCGGATGTAAGTGATGCCGGGAATTCGCGCGGCGGTTTCCGTCACGCGTTCCGCGGAGACGCCATCGGACGGATAAAAGACCGTCGCGCCGGGGATCGCGCGGAACATCGCCAGATCCTCGAGGCCCATCTGCGAGGGGCCGTCTTCACCGATGCTCACGCCGCAGTGCGAGCCGCACAGTTTGATCGAGGCGCGGCTCACCGCCGCCATGCGCACCTGGTCGTACGCGCGCGAAAGGAAACACGCAAAGGTCGCCACAAACGGCACTATCCCCTGCGCGGCGAGCCCGACGCTCATCGCAACCATATTTTGTTCCGCGATGTAACCCTGGATCAGCCGGTCGGGATAAGCCTTCTGCAGCGTTTCCGAGAATGTCGAGTTCTTTACGTCGCCATCCACCGCGACGACTTTTGGATTTACCGCGCCGAGCTTTTTCAGCGCAATGCCGTAGGCTTCGCGCGTCGCCACCTGCGCGCCGGGCTGATAATCGGGCGGCGCGGGCGCGGGGAAGCTGGGAGGCACTGGAAGTGATGTGCGCGCGTACGAGCGGCCGTCATCCGGCACAACCGGCGGCAAGGTTCCCATTTCCGCAAGCGCCTTCTCGAGTTGCTCCGGCGAAAGCGGCTTGCCGTGCCAGCCGTCTCGATCCGCAAGGAAACTTACTCCGTGGCCCTTTTCCGTGCGCGCAATGATCGCGGTGGGCTTGTCGCTTGCCGCGCGCGCGCGGTCGAGCGCCGCGACCACGGCGGCCGCGTCGTGGCCATCAATCATTTCCGTGCGCCAGCCTTCCGACTCGAATTTGCGCTGGTAGATTTCGACGTCGTGCTGATACATGGTGCGCTCGCTTTGCCCGAGCGCGTTCACGTCCGCGATGGCCGTGAGGTTGGTGATGCTCGCGTGCGCGGCAAACGCCGCCGCTTCCCACACGTTGCCTTCCGCCATTTCGCCGTCGCCCAGCAAAACGTAAACGTGCGCGGCGCTGCCGGCGATCTCCGCACCGTGCGCGAGTCCCGCGCCGACGGAAAGCCCCTGGCCGAGCGAGCCGGTGGCGGCGTCCACGCCCGGAATCAGCGGCGTCGGATGGCCTTCGAGCTCGCTCGTGAGTTGCCGCAGCGTCATCAACCTCGAAACGGGGAACACGCCCGCTTCCGCGAGCGCCGCATAGAGAATCGGCGCGGCGTGGCCCTTCGAGAGCACGAACCGGTCGCCGGAAATCGCGTTGGGATTCTTCGGATCGAAGCGCATCGCATGGAAAAAAATCCCGGCCACAAGCTCGGCGCAGGAAAGGCACGACGTCGGATGCCCGGACCCCGCGGCCGTTGTCATGCGCATCGAGTGGATGCGCAGAATACGCGCCTTTTCGCGAATGGTTTCGATTGAGCTGCTCTGCAATGAACTTCCCGGCGCCGCAGTCATGCGGGAAACCTCCATGATGGATCGGATTGAACCATTCTACATCGAATCGGAAATCCGCCGCGCGCGAGCGCTGTGGAATTCGCGCCGTCACTTTTTCACTGTCCGCAGCGTCTTATCTGTTTGGTGGCGTTCCAGGTCAGCCGGCCAGCGCAATGGAAGCAGCCTAACTCAGTACCAGCCTTGGGAGGGAGCAGTATTCATGCAATTCAGCGCGGGAAGTGGCGATTGAATTTGCAGAATACTCAGATACTCAGGCCGGGGGCGTTCTTCGGACAAGACCAGAGGCAGCTTCGGACATCATCTTTTGAATTTACGGAGATGAATTCGTCCGGCCGTGAGGTTCCCAAGCACACGCATCTAAATGCACATTTCATTCTGGTCGTGAGGGGTGTCTACCTGACTGCGGCGCTGGCGGAGGAAGGTCCGTGCGGGCCTTCTACACTTGTTTTCAATCCCTCAGGAACCACGCACCGGGATCGATTCCGAACCAGCGAGGGAAGGTTCTTCGCGATTTCCGTTGCTCCGGAAATCGCCGCGGAGATCGAGCGGGAGATTCATTCCCCCGTCGCCTTCACGACGGGGAAAATCACTAAGACAATCCAGACGATGTATTCGGAGTTCCAGGATCACAGTGATTTTTCACAGATGATTATGGAAGGATTGGGTCTGGAACTTGTTGGGAGAGCCGGGCTATGGCCGGGCATCAGGGACACAAAGGCGCCGTATTGGCTTAGAAGGGCGGGGGAATCGCTCCAGGATCTTTGCATGGAGAGCATCAGCATCAAAGAAATTGCGCGAGATTCAGATGTACACCCGATTCATCTCGCAAGAGCTTTTCGCAGGTATTTCGGATGTTCTCCCGGGGATTACAGGCGCCAGTGCCGTATGGAGCGTGTGAAGCAGCTTTTGGTTCATGGAACGACGCCCCTCGCAGAACTTGCTCTACAGGTGGGTTTCAAGGATCAGAGCCAATTCACAAGCGCGTTTAAGCGTTTCACGGGAATGACTCCCGGTGCGTTCCGGCGGACTTTTCGCAGGTAAATGTTTCCAAATTGCAAAAAGGTTTCCTTTTCGTAAGGCAGTAAACCATCATTTTCACTAGACTCAGCGCATGACCACACGCCACGTGAAATTGATTGCCTGCATCGTACTTCTGTCAATTGTCTTCTTTGTTGCCCGGAAGCCGGCCGCATCAAGCGCGGCGGCTCGGGATTCTTCGGGTGATGCAATCGTCGGACTTTGGGGGAACGAAAGCGCATTCGGCCCGGCTGTGCGCGGCGAACTCGCCATCGACGCCAGCCAGCCGCAATGGCGCGCCAAGATAGCGGGATTTGACGTCACGATTCAACGCGACGGGGATGCGCTTACCTTTGTCCTGCCCAGCGGAGCGGGAGAATTTCGAGGACACGTAGGCGCGGATGGGAAAACAATTACAGGTGATTGGATCCAGCCCGTCGGAGTTGCGATCAACAACCGGTATGCGACGCCGATTCATTTCGCGCAAACGCACCCCGGGATTTGGGCCGGAAAGATCATCCCGGAGGAAGACCGTGTCTCCTTTTACATCTCGATTCAGAAGGCGGCGGATGGTTCGCTGATCGCGTTCATCCGCAATCCTGAATTCAATTATTTCCGCAGGCGCACTTACCGCGTCGAATTGAACGGCGCAAACGTCACGCTCGCCAACACTCAGGATCCGGGCGACCGAATCATTGGAAAGTATGACAGCAAATTGGACCACCTCTCGCTTCCAACTTTGGATTCGCATCCGGCGCTCGAGTTCACGCGGCGCAAGAAAGAGGACGCGGCAGGTTTCTATCCCCGCGTTCCGGCCGGTACGACCTACACATACCGCAAACCGGAAACTGGCGACGACGGGTGGACGACCGCTTCACTTGCTGATGTCGGATTAGACGATGCGCCTCTCAAAGCGCTTGTCGAAAAGATTCTGAGCGCGAACTTGCAGGACAATCCTGTCAATATTCATAGCCTGCTGATCGCCCGGCACGGGAAGCTCGTGTTTGAGGAATATTTTTATGGTTTCATCAAGGAGCGAGCGCACAACATGCGCTCAGCCAGCAAAACGTATGGACCCGTTTTGGTTGGCATTGCGCGCGACCACGGCGCAAATATCGGCCCCGAGACGGCCATTTATCCCATATTTCCCCAGTACAAGCTGATTGCGAACTGGGATGACCGCAAGAATCGCCTCACACTGCGCGATTTGATGACGATGACCTCCGGCCTCGCGTGCGATGACAACGACGATTCCTCTCCCGGCCAGGAAGACAACATGCAGAGCCAGAATTCGCAGAAAGATTGGTACAAGTACACGTTGGATCTTCCCATGGCGCACGATCCCGGCGGCGACCATGCAATATATTGCTCGGCGGGGATGAATCTGATTGGGGGAGTCGTAAGAAATGCAACGGGAACTTGGCTGCCGGAGTATTTTGAGGAGTACCTCGCGCGCCCGCTCCAATTCCATGCATATCACATGAATCTGATGCCGACGGGCGAAGCGTACATGGGCGGCGGTCTTTCGATTCGCCCGCGCGACGAGATCAAGCTCGGCCAGCTTTACCTTTCGGGCGGCCTGTGGAATGGCCGCCGTGTCGTTTCCAGCGCATGGGTTGAGGAGTCAACCAAGCCTCACTCGAAGTTCGCTCCCATGATGGATATTGACCTCGATCACCAATATGGTTACGGCTGGCACATCAACCCCCTAAAGGTTGGTGACCGGATTTACCGTTCCTTCGCCGCCGGAGGCAATGGCGGCCAAATTGTAATGGTGATTCCGGAACTGGACATGGTGATCGGTTTCAATGGCGGCAGTTACGGAGAATTCACGAAGTGGTATCGGTGGTCGCTCGAACTTGTCCCTCAATACATCATTCCCGCCGCGACTTCTACAAGTAAGCCAAACTGACGGGTGTGACATCTGCCCCCTCTTCGCGCTCGGGTCTGGCGAATTTCGCGCATCCGCGATACATTCACCAGCCGTCGCCGGCGTACGCCCTCGCCATGGTGCGAGGTAATCGCCATGAATCTCTTCAGGAGGAATCTCGCTTATGAAAGCCCGATCTTCGCGGAATCCACTGGAAACTCGCCGTCTTGCTTGGACGATTCTGCTGGCCGCACTCATCGTTTCGACCGTTGTTGTCACGAATTTGCTCGCGCAGAATCCGCAGATGCAAGGCGGCGGCGCGCAGGCCGCGCCGGTCACGCCCAATTGGGACCTCGCCGCTCGCTGGACGCCCGCGAGAATCGGCAAGCTCGTCTTTGACACGAGCGTCACGCCCCACTGGTTCATGGAATCCAGCCGTTTTTGGTACAGCTTTGAGACGACAGACGGCACGCGTTACTGGGCGGTGGACCCCGCGAAGAAAACGAAGACTCCGCTCTTCGACAACGCCAAAGTCGCGGCGCAGCTCTCTTTGCTCACCGGATTCGCCTATGACGCGCAGCACCTGCCCATCCGCAACCTGCATCTCGGCAAGAAGGACACTGTCCTTACTTTTGAAGTGATGGTTTCCAAAGACGCCGTGATTCCCAACGAAGAAAAAAAGGAAGAAAAAACCGACGAAACAGACCAGGAAGAAAACAAAACGGATCAGCAGCAGGAACAGGGCGGCCGTGGCCGCGGTGGACGCGGCGCCCAGGCAGGCGCTCCCGCGACGCCGCCGGAAACGACGCGCACTATCTATTTCGAGTTGGAACTCGCTACCGGAAAAATCACGCGCCTCGACAAGTTTGAGGCGGTTCCCCCGCGTCCGCGATGGGCTTCTTCGATTTCGCCCAACGGCAAAACGATTCTCTTCGCGCGCGGTTTCAACCTCTACATGATGGACGAGGACAACTATATGAAGGCGCGGAAGAAGCCCGGCGACGCAACTGTCGTCGAAACGCAGCTCACCACCGACGGTGAAGAGCATTACAGTTACGCGCGCGTCCTGCTGGATGAAGATCAGCAAATGCTCAAACGAGATCAGCGCAATGACAAAGTGAAGCCGGGCCCCCGCACGCCAGCCATCGGCGTGGAATGGTCGAAGGACTCGAAAAAATTCAGCCTCAACCGCGCCGACGAGCGCAAGGTCGCCGACTTGTGGGTCATCCACACGCTCGCGAATCCGCGCCCGATTCTTGAGACCTACCGCTACGCCATGGCCGGCGATGAAAATGCGCCGCAATTTGAGCTATACGTTTTTGACGTGGCGTCCAAGCAGCGCGTGGCCATCCAGGCGGCGGGATTCAAGGACCAGACTCTCGCCGTTTCCACCGACCGCGTGACCTACCGCTCGCGCGAACTTCAGCAGATTCGCGACGGCGCAGAAGTCGGCGCTGGAAGGGGCGGCGGCGGCGGAGGCGGCGGCGCCATGTTCGGAGGCGTCGCGCCCGTCTGGCTCGCCGACACGAGCGACAAACTTTATTTCGAGCGCTCGAGCCGCGACCTTCACCGCGTGGACTTCTGCGTCGCCGACACCTCGAGCGGCACGGTGAAAACGCTCATCCAGGAACGCGCCAACGTCTTCATTGACGTGAAGCCCGTGCGCATCCTCAATAACGGCGCCGAAATCCTCTGGTGGTCCGAGCGCGACGGCTGGGGCCATTACTATCTTTATGACGGCGCCGGAACGCTGAAAGGTCAGATCACTTCAGGCGAGTACATGGCCGATGCAATCGTCTCCGTGGACGAAAAGGCCCGCGCGATCTATTTCACCGCCAACGCGCACGAGGCCGATGAAGACCCCTACTACTCGCATCTCTATAAGGCCAGCCTCGATGGCTCCGGCCTGAAGCTCCTCACTCCCGGCAATCTCGACCACGCCGTCAGCGCATCCGACGACGGCAGGCTTTTCCTTGACACCTTCTCGCGCGTGGACACCGCGCCGAAGTCAACGCTCGTGGACGCGATGGGCGCGCTCGTCGCGGACCTCGAGACCGCCGACGTCCGCCGGCTGCTCGAAGCCGGCTTCAAGTATCCCGAACCATTCCACGTCAAGGCCGATGACGGCATCACGGACATCTACGGCGTGATGTACAAGCCGTTCGACTTCGATGCGCGCAAGAAATATCCGCTGATCGAATATGTCTATCCCGGCCCGCAAACGGAGAGTGTCACCAAAGCCTTCAACGCGCGGAACGCCAGTGGCACGCTCGCCAACGTAGGCTTCATCGTCATCGAAGTCGGTAACCGCGGTGGGAACCCAAACCGCGACCGCTGGTACGAGACTTTCGGCTACGGCAATCTCCGCGACTACGGCCTTGCCGACAAGAAAGCCGCCGCCGAGCAGCTCGCCGCTCTTCATCCTTACATTGACATCAATCGCATCGGCATCTGGGGCCACAGCGGCGGAGGTTTCATGTCCGCCGCGGCGATTCTCGAGTATCCGGATTTCTTCAAGGTCGCGTGGTCGGAATCCGGCAACCACGATAACAACGTTTACAACAAGTATTGGAGCGAGAAGTACCACGGCATCAAGGAAGAGGCGGAAAAAGACGGCACCGTCAAATTCCTTTACGAAATCGACAAAAACTCCGAGCTGGCAAAGAACTTGAAGGGCCACCTGATGCTCACCACCGGCGACATGGACAACAACGTCCACATGGCAAACACCATGCGCCTCGCCGATGCGCTCATCCGGGCCGACAAGCGCTTTGACATGCTCGTGCTGCCCGGCATGCGCCACGGTTACACCACCGACGGTGATTACGTCCTGTGGCAGCGCATGAATTATTTCAGCCGCTGGCTGCTCGGCTCGTCGGAAGAAGGCGCGGACCTGATCGAGCTTCAGCGCGAAAAAGCCGAAGTCGGCGACGCAGCGCGCGGCCGCGGAGAGGGTGGCAGGGGCCAGCAGAATCCGCCACCGCCCGGCGATGATCGGTGCTGCAGCCAGTAAACTAGATGGAACTGTAGCTCGCGTGCCCCGGTGTTCGTCGCGGCGAATGCCGGGGGCCTGAGGGCTATTGATCTTGAGCGTCCGCGTTTAAAGACTCCATCTTTCCGGCGTTGCTGGAAAGCTTCTCGGATCGTCATTCCTCACACCGAATGCGCTAGAATTGTGGTTTCATGCCCGACTTCCGCGAACTCACCCCGCCCCCGCATCTCGCTGATGCGATTGAGTGCGTTTGGTCTCTGCGGCAGTTGGGCAATTCTACTTATACCCATCGCGTTGTTCCCGACGGCTGCGCGGATATCCTCTTCACACGGAACGGAGGCCGGGCATCCTTGCAAGTGGTCGGGCCGATGACGAAGTTCGAGGATTACCAACTCGCCCCGAAGGTCCTGACTCTCGGGATTCGCTTTCGTCCCGGCATGTGGACAAACCAGATCCGAATTCCTGGCGGCCGCATTACGGATGCGCTCCTGCCGCTCGAAGATGTTTGGGGCGCGCGGGCGCGCACCCTGCTCGGCCAATTGTCGGATGCGAAGTCCATCGAAGAATGCGCCTCATTGATGACGGAATCCGTTCGCGTAATGGAGCCGCAAACGCCTGTCCAGCGCGCCATCGCCTGGATGGAGCGCGCGCGTGGGCAAGTCTCCCTCGATTGGCTCGCACAACAGGCTGGACTGAGCGCGCGCCAATTCCGCCGTGTTTGCATACAGCAAACCGGCCTTTCGCCGAAGTTCCTCGCGCGCGTCCTGCGCTTCCGCCACGCGCTCTCCAAGGTCCACGCGCAGGCGGGCGAGCACGCCGGGCTTGCCGCCGATTGTGGCTACACCGATCAATCCCACTTCATCGCGGAATTCCGGCGCTTCTCCGGCCAGGCCCCTTCCGCCTACCTTCGCTCCCATAGTTATAGTTAATGTCCGTTTTTTCCTATCGCGCCCAACCTCTTGTCGTTAGAATTTCCGCGAATTCCCCATTGGGAGCAGACGATGCGAACAGGATGGATTTTCGTTTCTTTGCTTGCGGCCGCACTCACCTTTGCACTTCAGGAGAAAAACGCTGTGACCACAAAACCGAACGAAGGACGCATGGATTACATCGAATTCCCGGCCACGGACATCGCCAAGACGAAAGCCTTCTACATCCAGGCCTTCGGCTGGAAATTCACCGATTACGGCCCGGATTACACCAGTTTTGAAGACGGCCGCCTCTCGGGCGGCTTCACCAAGCATCGTCCGGTTGCTCAAGGCGCGTTGATTGTCATCTACGCGAGCGACCTTGTCGCGTGCGAGGCGAAGGTGAAGGCTGCCGGCGGCAAGATTGTCAAGGAACCCTTTGACTTTCCAGGCGGCCGCCGCTTCCATTTCGCCGACCCGAGTGGCAACGAACTCGCCGTCTGGTCGGAAAAATAGGAGCCGCGCGGAACGGGCCTCCGAGAATAGGCAGCGCAAGATCTCGTGATAGATTGAACGCCCGTCACATTCATGAATCATCCCTTGGGAGAGCACGGCTTCGATAGCCAGAATGACGGCGAGCGCTCGCGCGAAATCATCCGCGCCGCCGTGGCGGGCGTCCCGCTCGGAAACGCTTAAGGGCTGAGCCGCTCTCCTTTCTCAGGTCGTATTCCTTTCTCTTATGAAGCAAGTTGCCGCAAAAAAACTATTTTTCTGGAACGCTATCATTCTAAAGGACTTAGCAGGGGCGCGGTTCTGTAACTGATTGAATTCATTGAGTTTACGTGGGGCGCGTATTTTGCACCCTTTGTTGATTCTAAAGGACTTACGCAGGGGCGCGGAGGGGCGCAATTGTACTTTTTCTTGCAAGTGTTTGAGAACAAAGAGGTTAGACAGGGGCGCGGAAGGGGCACTTTGGCTATCTTGTTCGCAAGTGTTTGGAGACATTGGGGTTAGCAGGGGCGCGCTTTCGTCTTTGCCGATAGGGCGCGAGCATTCGTCTTTGCCGACGGGGTGTTGTCGTCTTTGCTGACGGGGTCCGATTTGCTGGAGCCCCGCAGCGCTCGAATGAAGTCTGCTTGAGCCCCGCGGCGACTTAAGGACGTCGCAGCCCCGCGGCGCTACCAACAAATAGGGGCCGGAGTTCTTCAGCGAACAGCTCATGAGGCATGTTACCAGAACAGTTAACTAATGTCAAGAGAATTATATAGGAATTATGGGAAGATTTATTACAAAACCTATTCGTTTCGTCTTTCCTGACGGGGTGCGAGCATTCGTCTTTGCCGACGGGGTGTTGTCGTCTTTGCTGACGGGGTCCGATTTGCTGGAGCCCCGCAGCGCTCGAATGAAGTCTGCTGGAGCCCCGCGGCGACTTAAAGACGTCCGCAGCCCCGCGGCGCTGCCAACAAGTAGGGGCCGGAGTTGTTCAGCGAACAGTTCATGCGGCATGTTACCAGAACAGTTAACTAATGTCAAGAGAATTATTTAGGAATTATGGGAAGATTTTACCCAAAACCTATTCGAATGAGTGTTCGAATGGCTAGGACTTGCGAGCCGAATCTTGAGACCAACGACCCCACCCTTTCCTTCGGAAAGGATGGGCCACCCCGAAATTCTTAAAGGCTGAGCCGCGCGGCCCCCAGAACGTAAGCGCCGGCGGCCACGAACACAAGGCCGGTGACGATCGGTGTGGAGCGCGTCAGAAGAGAGCAATCGACATTAAATTGGACTGCAGCGTGGTTCCCGATCCCGCGATCCTCGATCTATCCACCACCCGCCGTTGGACATTTTCACTTCTCCTCCGCGCTCGCGGTGCCGAAATAATCCAGCCAGATTTGATGGTTTGGAACTTCAAAGATCGAGACTTTCATTTCTGAGAACCGCCGCCAATTCCGAAATTCGGTCGCTACAATCGGTGATCTTTCGTTGAGGCGAGTATTTATCACTTGTCGCTCCAGGTGTTTCTCGAATGCCGCGTCTGTATAATCGCTTCCGAACTGTTTGGACGTTTGGATTCCATTGTCGCGCAGGATTTCAGCGATCTTTGAGGCACACAATTTATGAACATGATAGTCTTCACCGAGGATAGTGACTGTTCTTGGCGGGACAGCGAGGATGGCGGCAGCGAGTTCTTGAATACACTTCCAGTGGGTCTGTACCAGTTCTGTGGTTTCTTGTTCAGCTAAATCAAGCATATCAACCCAAAAGTCGGGATGGAAGGTAAGACGCAGAACTTTCTCGGCGATGATGTCATCACGCAGGGCGCCGTTACGGTTGGCGTTCGGATTAAATAGATGTTCCGCAGCGTGGCCCGCAAAGTTGTATATGATCAAATCCTTGCTGGTCATTTCAGTTATAGGAATCCGAGGAGCATCGTTTATACCAGCGGCATTTGTACCGTCTAGTTTACAGCCAACGAACATGCGCTCCGTGAGAATCCCCGTACGGACGGCGAGGGCGGCAGCGTGACCGCTTTCATGGTGTGCCGCGTCCTGGCGAGTAGCAATGCTCATGATCGCTCGCGCTCCCCGTAATCCTCGAAGATAACACCACGTTTGCAGAGGAGTTGGTTCATGACCACGACCAATCAGACATGGCTTCACGGCATGTCCCGTTTCTCGCTGGCCAAAAAAAGGCCCAATTTCATTTTTGAGCAATCTCGAGGAGACGCATCAGGACACTCGCCATCGCCAAGTATTCGTGGGCTCGCAGTGGATCGTTAAATAGACGATTGCTATGGGCCTTTGAGTTTCGGAGACCAACGATTCCCTTGAAAATGAACATGAATCCATTCTGCTCGTCCCGCTCTGGGTCTGTGGACAAGCTGTTGAGCCTCAGAACCGGTGCCCGGTTTGTGCAACCGAAGGCCTGATTCATCAAGTTGTCGCCGTCCAGCGCCAGCCCCGACCGTTGCCTCACGTCGTCAATCACTCGTATGTATGCTTCTAACGCGGCCTGCTTATAGTGGCCGTCGCGAAAAAGGTCTCCGCTCACCCGCTCAATCTCGGGATGGAACTGATACTGATCAGGAGCGACTTGCGCGATTGGTGGCGCGAGAATCTGTAGTTGGTCAAGGCAGGATTCCAGGATCGCCTTCTTTGTCGCCATGTCTTCGCGGTATGTTTCTTCAAAATAGGAATCAGGCGTGTCAGTAGTAAACGCAAACATCGTGCCGGCATTCTTAAACTTCCGCGACATCTCATGGTCCTCGCCGTGTGGTTCACCGAATGCCGCTCTTAAGATCTGCTCCGTCGTGTTGATCCACTTGCCGACTTCGGGGTCATCCCTTTGCAAGCGAATGACGGTGTCGTACTGCCGCAACTGACGTTCTATGAGCTCGATTGCCCTTTGCGCGGTAATGCTGGGCGGCACGTGCTCCCTGGAGGGAGCTGTTTTTCTGGCCATGATTGCGCTCCAATCTACTCGTCTGAATTCGCATTCTACTACGCCCCGAATCCTGACACAGGTGCAAGGCGCACTCAGCTCAAAGGATATCGGTGCCGGGTGCGCCACACGTTGTCCGCCGCGGCGGACGTCTGGCGATTTTCTGCCTTCAATCTTAAGTACACCGCGAGTCAAAAACCACCCGGCGCGGCGGGCGAAGCCGGCGTCTGGGGCACCCGAAAACTTCTCAGGACATTATCTCCGGGCCGCCCGCCGGGAGAGCGGCTCACTTATGCTGAGGTGACTGGTAAGGTGGGGCAAACGGGAAATGAAAGCAGGCCGTCTTAGGCGTGGGAAGCGGATGGTGTCGTAGCCATCCGCTTTTTCGTTTTCTTTTCCGCTTCGATTCGTTCTTTCAATTCGGAATGGGGAACCTGTAGGATTCTGAGGAGAGCATTGCTGAACGTCGCGTATTCCTTTCCTCCCCTTGGCGATTTCGCGTCGCCTGTCCCTCTTACCACTTTTCGCTTCGCTGCCATACCCGTAGTATGATACAAGGTGGCTGGGAATGCCATGTCAAGGGTTTGTGGGTTGCGGATTCTTGACCAGTCGAAACAGTTCACCGTTCTCGAAGATTCTCTTCGGGTCAGGTTTGCCGCTTGCGCCAATGGTATTGTCAGTCCGCAAATATTGGTGTACACGTGCGACTTCAAGATTTGCGGCGTCCCGATATGAAACCATTTGGCTGCGAGTACAGATTGGTTCATTGGCTGCGGTCAAAGACGGATGACGGTCTTCCATGACGACAGCGGAAAGGTCTCCAGATTGGAGTCTTTCCCAGTATCGCCCTTCGTTAAATCGGCGACGCATCTCGTCAAGTGGAATTCGCATCATAAATTGTTAGGAGCTATAAATGATTTCCGCATATGAAATTAGAGAACAAATTGCGCGATACCTCGCGGGCCAGACCGCCCTTGATCAGTTTGAGGACTGGCTGGTATCGAAAAGCTGGAATATGCACCAAGACAGTGACGGACAGTCCCAAAAACTGGCGTCAGCAATCGAACTGCGTCTTGCCGAACTCTCAAGCGCCCATTTTAGTGAAGCGGCGTTTCGCATGGAATTGGTTCCTTACGTCACAAAGTATTTCGCTAAACAATTTGTGCTCAGTAACCAAATGTTCTCGTATCGCCAAGACCAGCCAGTTTTCGGCGCATCGAACGACGTTATCAAGACTGTGGCGGCGTTCCAGGTGGCATACCGGGCATCATCCCCGGGTGTGCAGCCACTTGTTGGTACAGAATCCTCAGTGGTATACGGGTAAGGGCTTGCTCTTCCACTAGCACCTCGAACCAATACAGCCCTTGTTCCTGAACTACGAATCCCATCGGCATGATGAGTTGAACGCCGCGCTCTTCACCTTCAAACAGAGCAGGGAATGCGATATTCGGAAGAATCACGCCTGACGGTGTGATTCCGCGAACAATAATTTTCGCTTGGTTTCGCAGGAATCCGGATTTTAGAACCACAACTAAAGTGACTTGCACTGTAGTTGGGGCCATCTCTGGCGTGAAACCCGCAACGCCGACTCTGTCAGTTATGCGAATAATGCTTAATGCCCCAGTGTTCTCTATCAAGGCCGTGTGACAGAACGCTGCGATTTGGACGTACGGGCCACCAATGGAGGAACTAGATTGATCTGCCATCGTATACTCTCCGCTGACTTCGATTGTAGACACACCACGAATAGGGCTTGACAATGGCAGGAAGAGATTTCAATATGGGGCTGGAATTTTCCGGAAAGCAGTCCCACGACCTACCGAATCAAGACCACGCACGGGCTTTGCGGCCCGTGCTTCTCTTTTAGCACTTCCCCTCACCGAGAGCAAGCAAATTCCTTGTATATCAATTCAGATAAACGCAATTAGATATACTATTGTTGCAGCGAGGCGGATGTCCTGTGACGACTCTAGCGCGGGAATAGGAGATAATCATGTTCAAGTATTCAGTCCATATGTTTTGCGACGAGTGCGGGACTCCTCATCCTATGCATATTGGCGTCGAATTGGCCGAGGAATTGTCTCCGGGTCAGAACATTGCCGACATCTACGATGGGCGAGAAATGCCAGCACAGTTGGCTACTTTAAGAAATAATCAAACGGTGTGTCCGAGGACGGGTCGCGTAATTCTCCAGCGAGAGAACAGGCACATATTTCTCGTGCGCATAGCCTAATCGGACCTGTGGTTAGCCTAGTATATTATTGACCTTGTCGCTCTTTATTGCTGTAAGTCCCTGCCTGCCGGCAGGCAAGCTTCTCTGCGTCCCAACAAGCTATTGTCGGGAGGTTGTCAATGCGCTTTGCTGCTCGCGCCCCGACTACTTCATCGGGGCAGGATGAAGGCAAGAGAGAAAGGCGGGCGGGGCATGCGCCCCGATGTGAGTCTCGGGGCAGGCCGCCGCTACGAAGGCGAAAGAGAGATTCCTAGCTACGTTCGGATTGACGAGAAAGAGAGAGGATGACGGTAGGAAAAAGCGGGCGGGGCATGCGCCCCGATGTGAGTCTCGGGGCAGGCCGCCGCTACGAAGGCGAAAGAGAGATTCCTCGCTACGCTCGGAATGACGAGAAAGAGAGATGATGGCGGTAGGAAAAAGGGGGCGGTGCATGCGCCGCCCCTACGAAGGCGAAGGAGAGATTCCTCGCTACGCTCGGAATGACGGCGGGGTAACCAAAAGAACTTGCTGAAACAAAATGTAACCCAAATTGGCGGTTGACCTTAAACCCATGATTTAGAGACACTAAGAGACCGCGCACGCCCGAGCCGCACCGTTCAGCCCGCCGCCGTGCCAATACATAGCGAGGCCGGTCCTCATAGCCCGAGATTGCGGGCGAGGATTCTGCCGATTGATACGGAAACAGAGTTGCAGAGCCAAGGACAAGGAAACCACGCCATGATAAAGCCCACTTTCGGTGACCTGACACCTCCGAACCGGCTGATGCTCACGCCGGGCCCCTCGTCGGTGGACCCCCGCGTGTACCGCGCCCTCTCCACTCCGCTTGTGGGGCACATGGACCCCTGGTTCAACGAATTCTTGATCGCCGATATTGAAGTCCTGCTCAAATACGTTTTTCAGACGACCAACCGCATCACCTTCCCGATTTCGGCGTCCGGCTCCGGAGGAATCGAGGCCGCCATGCTGAATCCACTCGAGGCGGGCGACGATGCTCTCATCTGCGTGAACGGCTGGTTTTCCGAGCGCATGGCGCTGATTGCCGAGCGCACGCCCGCGAACGTCATCCGCGTGACAGCGCCTTACGGGCGCACCGTGGATCCCGAGGACGTTCGCCGCGCGGGAAAGGGAAAGAAGGTCAAGATTATCGGCCTCGCGCATGGCGAAACTTCCACCGGCGTCGCGCAGCGGATTGACGACTACCGAAAGGTCGCCGACGAACTTGGCGCGCTGCTGGTGGTGGACGCGGTCGCCACTCTCGCGGGAATTCCGCTCGACATTGATCGCCAGCGCATCGACATTTGCTTCAGCGGCTCGCAAAAAGCGCTGAGCGCGCCGCCGGGAATGGCTCCGATTACGGTGAGCGCGCGCACCGAAGAGGTGATCAAGGCGCGCAAGACGAAAGTGCAGAGCTGGTATTTCGATCTCTCCAACACGATGAGCATGTGGGGAAGCGAGCGGCTTTATCACCACACGCCGCCGATTTCGCTGCTCTACGCGCTGCGCGAAGCGATGCGGATGGTGAGCGAAGAAGGACTCGAAGCGCGATGGGAGCGCCACCGCCAGAATCAGCAGGCGCTCATCGCGGGTCTCGAAGCGATGGGACTGACGATGCTTGTGCAGAATCCGGGCGACCGCCTCGCGACCGTGACCGCCGTCAACGTGCCAGAAGGCGTGGACGATTTGAAGACGCGCCGACAATTGCTCAGTGAATTCGGAATCGAAATCGCCGGAGGTTTCGGCGCGCTGAAGGGCAAGATGTGGCGAGTCGGGCTGATGGGTTTTGCGAGCCAGCGGACGAACGTGCTGCTGTTCCTGGCGTCGCTGGAAAAAGCGCTGCTGGATCAGGGCTACGGAACGGCGCCGGGCGCGGGAGTCGGCGCCGCCGTGCGAAGTTACACGCAGGGCTCGCCCGCCTCGCGGCAGACGGCATCCGCGGGGAAGCCCGTGCCCGTCGGCGCGCAGAAATAGCGCCTTTTTCATTGGTAAAAAATGCCGGGAAAAACAGTCACCATCGCAAACGCGGGCGCAATGTATGAATTCATTCCCTCATTCGACGTGCCATCGAAGCTCACCGACAAGGTCTACCGCTGCAACTTCTCGCACCTTTGGAACGGCGTCGCCACCCGACACGCGGATACGATTGACACCAAGTTCTTCGTGGATGGCCGCGGGGTAATCGTCGGGCTGGCGCACACCGCTTTCTACGAGTTCCGCGAACGCACCGGCCGCGACCTGACCGACCGGGAGGCCAGTTATATTGCCGCGGAATATCTCCGCGGGCGCCTTGAAGAGGAAGATGAGCACGCGCTTTACGACGTGCCCCACGCCGAAGTCACCCGCCTGATTGGCCTGCTGAAACTCAACTAACTTTTTGCGGCCTGCCGCGTCTAAGGTCTTGACGCGGATATACTGTAAAGAAGTATACTGCCGACCATTATGTTCAGCCGCGAACTCAAGAAGGGCAGCACCGAATTGCTTGTTCTCTCCCTGCTCGACCAGCGCGCGCGCCACGGTTACGAGATTGGCAAGCTGATCGAGCTCCGCTCCGGCGGAAAGTTGCACTTCCGCATCGGATCCCTTTATCCCATTCTCTGCCGGCTCGAAGACCGCGGGTTGATCACGGGCCGCTGGATTGAGCGCGCCGGCGAACGCCGCCGCCGCTACTACAAGCTGACCGCCGAAGGCCGCAAGGTGCTCGCGCTGCAGCGCAGCGTGTGGAAGGAGTTCGTGCTGACGGTCAACGGCATCGTGAGGGCGACATCGTGAGAGTGCAATCGTGAGAGTGCAATCGTGAGTGCGCGCCATGAATGATTGGGAGAGCGATGTCTGATTGGACGAAATATGTGCGCGCAAATCTGCGGCTGGCCGCGCTGCGTCCCGAGCGCGAGGCGGAGATTGTGGAAGACCTCGCGCGGCAACTGGATGACGCGTATCGCGAAGCGCTCGGCTCCGGCCTAACGGAAGCAGAGGCGCGCGCGCGAGCGGAGCAGCACATCGGGGATTGGGAAGCGCTGTCGCGTGAACTGTCTCAGTTGCCGCGCGGCCATCAATCCTCTATGGAGCATTGGCAGCAGCGCGCCGAAGATCGAACGGTAGAGAAGCGAGGGGGATTCACCATGTTCACTGATTTGCGGCAAGACGTGCTCTACGGACTGCGGACGCTGCGGAAGAGTCCCGGCGTGACGGCGATCGCGGTGCTCTCGCTCGCGCTGGGAATCGGCGCGAACACGGCGATCTTCAGCGTGATCAATGCGCTGCTGTTGCGAACGTTGCCGGTGCGCGATCCACAGCAGTTGGTGGTGCTCTCTGATCCGGAAACCGCGGGAATGGGAAGCGGAGTTGAGAGTGGAGACAGAAGCATATTCAGTTACCACGAATTTGAAGGAATGTGCGACAACACCAATGTTTTCAGCAGTGTTTTTGCTTTCTCGAGCGCGATGTTTTCTCCGCCCGTTCGGATCAACGAAACCGACGAAGGCAGCCGCGCTGATGTGAGCATGGCAAGCGGCGCGTATTTTTCGACGCTGGGCGTTGAGCCGCTGATGGGGCGCACGTTTGGCGCGGAGGCGGACAAAGGACGAATGGCGGATCCTGTCGCGGTGTTGAGTTACGTCTTCTGGCAGAGGCGAATGCAAAAAGATCCCGCCGTGATTGGAAAGAAAATCCATCTTTACAACACAGTGTTTGACGTGATCGGCGTGATGCGGCCGGACTTCACAGGAATTGTGGTTGGTGACGCGCCGGATATGTGGATTCCCATCACAATGCTGCAGGCAGTTCGGCCCGGGCCGGATGCGTTGACGCAACAGCCCGGCACGGCGCGGCGAGTAATGTTTCTGCATGTTGTGGGGAGACTCAGGCCCGGAGTGAACCTGGCTCAGGCGAATGCCGCGGTGAATATCGCGTATCGCCAGGGACTTGAATTGGAAGCAGGATCGATAGCGGATTCGGCTCGGCGGCAAGAACTTCTGGATTCGCGTGTTGTCGCGCGAGACGCGCGGCACGGGCTTTCGAGTTTGCGTGGGGATTATGCGCGGCCGCTCGGCATCCTGATGGCGTTGGTGGGACTGTTGCTCCTATTGGCGTGCGCAAATGTCGCGAACCTCCTGCTCGCAAAGGCCGCCGGGCGGCAGCGCGAATTATCGGTGCGAGTTGCGCTCGGGGCAGGGCGCGGGCGGCTTGTGCGCCAGTTGCTTACGGAAAGCGTGATGCTGGCGGCGACGGGGGCGGCGCTCGGGATACTGCTTGCGCAGTGGGCGGATCGCGTTTTGCTGCGCATGGTGTCGGAAAGCGCGAGCCCGATTCCTCTCAACATCCACCCCGATTTGATCGTGCTCCTTTTTGCAGTGGGAGTTACGCTGACCACGAGTGTTTTGTTTGGCCTTTTACCGGCACTGCGCGCGACACGCATAGACTTGAATCAAATCCTGCGCGGGGCATCGAGGAGCATCTCCGGAGGCGGGCGAGGTTCTGGCCGATTGGCACTCGGCAAGGTGCTGGTGGGAGCGCAGGTGGCAATCTCTCTGCTGCTACTTGTGACGGCGGGATTATTCGTGCGGAGCCTGCAAAAGCTGACGTCGGTTCCGCTGGGATATGAGACCGAACATTTCGTAATGTTCGAGATCGATCCCACGACGGCGGGATACAAACAGACCACGATTCGCCCGCTATTTGAGCAGCTTCTTGCGAAGTTCGGCACGATTCCGGGCGTTCGCGGCGCGACACTTTCAGAAAACGGTTTCTTTTACGGTAATGATTCGGGGGATGGAGTTTCATTTCCCGGGTATCCGGTGAAGTCCGGGCTAAACATGAACGTCCGATTTGATCTCGTGGGGCCACAATATTTCACAACCATTGGAATCCCTGTGTTGGCGGGGCGCGATGTGGAATTGGGAGACTCGAACGGATTAACCGGTACATGGCTGAATCAAACGATGGCTCGATATTATTTCGGCGACGAGAATCCGATTGGAAAGCACATGGTTTCCCATTATTCGTTTGGGGATGAGGATTATGAGATTCGAGGCGTGGTGGCCGATTCGAGAAACAATGCGCTTCGAGGCGACGTACCACGCCGATGCTTTTTTCCTTTTTTCGGGGCATTCAGCAAGCCATCGGAGGGCATTTTTGAAGTTCGGTATTCAGGAAATCCTTCCGCGATCACATCTGAAATTCGGCGACTCACACGCGAAACGGATGGAGCTCTTGAAGCGCCGGTGTTTCGCACCGTGCACGAATTGGTTGATCAGCGGCTGACCGGAGACAAACTGACTGCGCGGCTTTCGAGTTTTTTCGGGAGCATCGCATTGATTTTGGCCTGCGTCGGTCTATACGGAGTGCTCTCGTACAACGTGACTCAGCGCACGGGAGAGATAGGCGTGCGGATGGCGCTGGGAGCGCAGCGGGGAAATGTTCTGGGGTTGATTCTGCGCGAGGCGTTGATCGTGACACTCGTGGGGGCGGCGGTGGGATCGGCGGGGGCGCTTGCGGCGACGCGGGTGATGGCAAGTATGTTGTATGGAGTGACGCCGCGGGACCCAGCGACGATGGTTGTGGCTGCGGGCGTGTTATTGGCCGTGGCGGCGCTGGCGGCGGCGATACCTGCGTGGCGCGCTTCGCGCACGGACCCGATAACGGCGCTGAGATACGAGTAATGCAGGAATAGATAACGACGCCGAAAGCGGCGGACAGCGCGCACTTTGAAATTGCATATAAAGGCACTTGAGGCAATTCCTGGAGAGCGCTTTGATTGATTGGGTTAGTTATGTAAGGAGGAATCTGCGGCTGTCTGCGCTGCGGCCGGAGCGCGAGGCGGAGATCGTGGAGGATCTCGCGCGGCAACTGGAAGATGCCTATCGGGAGGCGCTCGCCGCAGGAATGACAGAAGACGAGGCAGTCGAGAGAGCAGGGCAGCATGTTGCGGATTGGGGAGCATTGTCACGCGAGCTTTCGGCGTCGCCGCGGGAGAGGCTGACGCGAGTGGAGCAGTGGCAACAACGCGCCGAGGATCAAACCGTGATGAGGCGAGGAGGATTCACTATGTTCACCGACTTGCGGCAAGACGTGCTGTACGGACTGCGGACATTGCGGAAGAATCCCGGGTTCGCGGTGATTGCAGTTCTGGTTCTGGCGCTCGGCATCGGCGCGACGACATCTATCTTCAGCGTCGTGAATGCGGTGCTGATCCGTCCGCTGCCGTATAAGGACCCGGCGCGGCTTGTGGCGATCTCGTCGCTTTATCATCAGGGCGGAGTGATTCACGATTATCCCACCGTATCGCTGAATGAAGTCGAGGCGTGGCGCCGCGAGAGCCGGTCATTAGATTCCATCGGCAGCTTCGTTTTTTCGGCATTCCCGGTCCGAGTAGGGGAGCAATCAATGTTCCTGGTGGCAATTGGCGCGGACCCAGAGCTTTTGACGACTCTCGGCGTGGATCCGATGCTGGGCAGGAATTTTTCCGGCACAGGAAGCACGCGCAAAGATCCTTCCGTAATCATTAGCCGTAAGGTTTGGGTTGAAGCGTTTCACAGCGATCCCGCGACAATTGGGCGCACGATGTTGCTTGACGGCGATTTGTTCACAGTGACGGGCGTGCTTCCCGGCACATTCCAATTTCCGCGCACAGAGATATCGTTTTCCCCCGAAAGCCCCGACATCCTTTTGCCGATTGCGAATATCGCGGACATCTGGGGGCGCGATTCGACGGAGTGGATTGCAATCGGGCGGCTGAAAACTGGTGTGAATTTGACGCAGGCGGAAACGGAGTTGCGAACAATCACCTCGCATATGCCTGGGCTGGATCCTAATTTGCCCGGGCTCTCCGTGCGGGTAGCAAAACTTGACGCAGTAACGACGAGCAGCGTCCGGCCGGCGCTTCTGTTGATGCTGGGAATCTCCGTTGTCCTCCTGCTGATCGCCTGTACAAATATCATGAACTTGCTTTTTTCACGCGCCGCGGCGCGCGGGCATGAGATGGCCATACGCAAGGCAGTTGGTGCGACGACCGGGCGTCTAGTCCGGCAGATGGTGACGGAGAGCGCGTGCCTGACGTTTTTCGGGGGAATCATCGGCGTCGGCCTTGCGAGTGTGCTGCTTGACGCGCTCGTATCCCTTTCACCATCGCACTTGCCGATTTCCGGCCATGTTGAAATTGATTTGACGGTACTCGCGTTCGCGTTTCTCGTGTCCGGCTTCGCCGCTTTCGTCGCGGGAATTTTCCCCGCGCTACATAGAAGCCGCCAAACCGAAAACCTGATACATACGGGAACACGAACTTCAGGAGGACGCGCGCTCGCGCGGTTTCAGCGCGCCCTAATGGTGACGCAGATGGCGCTCGGCATGGGCTTGCTTGCGGCGGCGGGATTGCTGGCGCACAGCCTGCTGCGGCTCAGTTCCGTGGATCCCGGATTCCGGACAGCGGGCGTCCTGGGATTCGAGTTGGCCATCCCGAGCGATCACTCCGAGGACGCGAAGTCGAGTGAGCTGATTGCCAATCAAACGAAACGGTTGTTCCAGCGGGTGTTGGAAGACACGAGCAGCATTCCGGGCGTGCAATCCGCGGGATGGATTACAAATCTTCCGCCGGAACCGATATCCGGGATGTATATGCCGGTTTCGATCGCAGGGCCAGAGGGCGGGATATCAAAATCAAAGTCGTACTGCAATTTTCAGGTCACGAGCGAGGATTATTTTCAAACCGTCGGTGTGCCACTTGTGCGAGGACGCAATTTTGCGTTCGCGGACATACAGGGCGCGCCGCCGGTCGTAATCGTGAATGAAACGTTCGCGCGCCGATTCTTCGGCGCTAAAGACGCACTCGGGCAGAGGATCGTGACGGTCTTTAACCCGGAAGATGGACCGCGGGAAATTGTGGGCATATTGAAGGATACGCACGACCGGGGCCTCAACGCGAAGACCATCCCCACGGTGTACGTGCCCTACAAACAATTTGTGCAGGCGTATGGCTCGATTGTGGTCCGCACGGATCTGCCGCCGGGAACAATTTTTCCAGAAATAAGGAGGCGCGTCGCAAAGATTGATCCGAGCGTAGCGCTGAAAAACTTCACGACAATTCGCGCGCGCATTTACAAGACGCTGGACGAGCCGCGCTTCTACACGGTGATGGCGGGGGCGTGCGCGCTGATGGCGGTGCTGTTCGTCACGCTGGGACTTTATGGTGTGGTCTCGTACTCTGTCGCGCGGCGCACATCGGAGATCGGCATCCGGATGGCGCTGGGCGCGCCGCAAAACGCGATCCTGCGTGGCGTGCTTTGGCAGGGACTGCGGATGGCGGCATTCGGAATTGCTATTGGATTGGCGTTTTCGCTGGCCACCACGCGAATCCTCACCAAGCTTCTCTTTGAAATTAAACCGAACGATCCGGCAACGCTCGCGGTAGCGGCGGGGCTGGTTCTGATGGTGACGCTCGCGGCAAGCTACGTCCCCGCACTGCGAGCCAGCCGCGTGGATCCAATAGTCGCTCTGCGTTACGAGTGAGCAGCGGCTTCTTCACACCGATGATGCGGCGCGGAGAGAACGGACGGAGGGCGCGTCAGGCGTCGGAGAGGGAGCCGTCCACAGAGCCGCCAGCACCCGACGTGGGCGGCAGCTCGCCAGCTTCAAAGATTTCCCCACAAATCAGGCATTCGCGGTATTCGGCGTCCTGATCCTTGGCGATGACGCGCGTGCGCGGATGCGCACAAGGCGCGCCGTCGGCGGATTCGGCGCCAGGCTTCTTGTCAGCAGGGTCAGGCATAACAGGCCGCTACGCGCGGCTGCAAACGATTATATACTTGCCCACCTGCGCGGGCTCCCCCGCTTCGGCGGGCCAGCCCGCGCTGATGCTCATGTCGCCAGCCTCCACAAAGGCCTCACGATCTGAAGCGAGCCGCGAGCGGCTCAACACGATATTGCTGTACTCCATGGTGCTGCTGCTCGGCTACCTGGTCTATCTCATTTTCATGCCCTTTCTTGTGCCGATTGGATGGGCCGGGATCCTGGCCGTGGTACTGCATCCGTGGCATGTGAAGTTGACGCGCCGCCTGGGAGCGACGCGCGCCGCGGCGCTGAGCACGCTTGGCGTCACATTCCTGCTCATCGTGCCGACGCTCGCGCTCGCGACGCTCTTTGTGGATCAGGCGGTGCAGGCGGCTGTGAACATCCAGCACGCGTTCGCGCGGGGGGAGATGCCGTGGGTGAACAACGCGTGGGGCTGGCTGGTATCACATTCGCCGGGGGGGGCCGGGAGAGACCTATCGTCGCTGCTGAACCAGGCAGGAGACAAAATCGGCACCGGGGCGGCGGCGATGCTGAGCACCGTGCTGACGCATACGGCGATGTTCTTCTTTGACTTATTCATCACGGTTTTTGCGCTTTTTTATTTTTTCCGCGACGGCGGAAAGTTGCTTGCCGGAATACGAGGCGTGCTGCCGTTTGAAGAAGAACACGCGGAGAAAATCATTCTGGGCGCGGAACGGCTGATCCGCGCGACAGTGACGACGAGTCTGGTCATAGCGGCAATACAAGGTGTTCTGTGCGGCATTGGTTTTGCCGTCGTGGGGATCAGAGCGGCGGTGTTCTGGGGAGCGGGGATGGCTTTTTGCTCACTGCTGCCGGTGCTGGGTTCGGCGCTGATCTGGTTTCCAGCGACGGTATGGCTTCTGGCGACGGGACACTGGGGCAAAGCGATTGTGTTGGTTGCAATTTGCGCGGGGCTTACGACCGGGGTGGATAGTTTGTTGCGGCCATTCCTGTTGAGCGGGCGGACGCGGATGAATGCGTTGATGGTGTTTGTGAGCGTGCTGGGCGGAGTGGCGGTGTTCGGGGTGATCGGACTGGTGCTCGGGCCGATTCTGGTGGCGATGGCGGTGGGAGTAGTGAAAGCGTACTCGGAGTATCGAGCTGCGTGACATCATCCACACAAACGAAAAGGGGAGCCGAACGCTCCGGCTCCCCCGATTATTCTGCCTCTTTGTTTAAGACTATTCGACTAGCGGCCTGACCCGGTTGAGGTCGAGGCGGACTGTTGCACCGACTTCGGAATGCTGATGTAGCCGGTGATCTTGTCCTTTTCCACCTGATTCACGACGAACTCGAGCGGTTGTTTGCCGCCGCGCGTGGTGAAGAAGATGGGCTGATTGATGTTGCGGCTCCTGTTTTCGGTGCGCTTGTCGTCCACTACGAGCATGACGTTGAACTGATTCTTGCTCGGGTTGGTGCTACGAAGCGTGACATTGATGTTGCCGACCTTCTGCTCTTTGTTCTTGCCTTCGATGGTGAACTCGACGTAGTCGCGTTCGCCGAGACGGCGGAGCTCTTCGACATCATCGTGGTTCTTGGCGATGAGCGTGCCGAGCTCGGATTTGGTCATGTTCAGGTTCTGCTTGGTGGCTTCAAGATCCGTGCGTGTGGCATCGAGGTCGGTGCGGACAACTGTCACCGTCCCGGTTACGGCCTGAACATCCGATGTGCTGGCCTTCGCGGAAAGTTCCTGCTGGACATCGGTGGTCATGGCCGCGAGCTTCTGTGCGCTGTCTTCGCGGATCTGCTCCGCCTCAGTCCGGGCCTTTTTAAGGTCGGCCTGAGTGATACGGAGGCGCTTGGTGACCGTGGTCAAATCATCTTGCAGCGACGTGTTGGACTTCTCGGTGGCGGCAAGGCGCTGTTGGACCGTGTCCATGTCCTTGGCGTAGCCCTGCTTCATCGTTTGGATATCATTGGTCAGGCCCGTGCGCGTATCCTGCGCGTAGGTAGAGGCCCACCAGCCTGTGCCGAGCCCTGCGAGCGCTACCAGAGCCGCAACCACAACAGCGCCCACAACCCATCTCGGTGCACTGTGGTTCTCGTTGACCGTAACTTCGTTTTCGTGTTCCATGTTTCCCCCTATGAATTATTTGAATCCATCCCCGGCAGTAAAGGAAGCAAGCCACATGCCAAAGTGGGCCAGTACTAGTCACCCACAAGTAATTGTGAATAGAGGGTTTGCGGGAACGGGCTGGTACCGGGGGTCTTTCCCCTTCGACTAGGACTAGCAGTTTTTACGCGGGCCGTGTGTTTATGGAGGGCGGCCAAGGCCGGGGGATTCGGGCGGATGGGAGCGGCGTGGTCTGTGTTAGAGTAGCGCGCTTGAATCACCTGGCCATGAAACGTAAGACCGCCGCGGCTCATACCGAGCTTCTTCCTGAGAAACTGCGCTGGCGCTGCGACCCCAGCCGCGTGCCGTTTGAGACGACCGCGGAGGCGGAGCCGCTTGAAGGCGTGATCGGGCAGGACCGGGCGCTGCGGGCGCTCAAGATGGGGATCGAGATACCCGCGCCGGGTTACAACGTGTTCGTATGCGGCCTCGCGGGCACGAGCCGGGGCAGCACGATCGTCCGGATCCTGGAAGAACTGCGGCCGGAATCGAGCCAATCGCCGGATCGCTGCTACGTCCACAACTTCAAGAACCCTGACCGGCCGCGGCTGCTGACGCTGGCGCGGGGACGGGCGAACGCCTTCAAGAAGGATGTGCAATCCGGGATCGAGTTCCTGCGGCGGCGCATCCCGCAGGTGTTCGAGGGCGAGCCGTTCCAGCGGCAGAAAGCGCGGATTGTGGACCGCTACACGGCGCGTGAAAAGGAGTTGATGGACGATTTCACGAGGCGCATCGCGCGCGACAATTTCGCGCTCGGGCACATGCAGGTGGGCGCGGTGGCGCTGCCGGAGATTTTTCCGGTGCTCGAAGGGCAGATGGTGCCCATTGAAGACATTCCAAAGATGGTCCATGAGGGAAAGCTGGAAACCACAGCGGCGGAAGACCTGGAGCGGCGGTATGAGCAATTCCGGCAGGAGTTTACGGTTGTTTATCGGAAGACGCTGACGCTTTCGCGCGAGCTGGCGAGCGAATTGAGCTACCTCGAACAGGAAGCGGCATCGGTGCTTGTGGACGGTGTGATCGAGGAGCTGAAGGAAAAGTACACGGGGCAGCCGGCCGCGGAGTATCTCGAAGAGGTGCGGCAGAACATCCTCGACAACCTCGAACCCTTCCGCGAACGCGAAGGGGAAGAGGACAATGAAACTCCACCGGAGGCCGCGCCGCGCGGGCCTTCTACAAGCGACCGGGACCCGTTCCGCGTTTATGGCGTGAACGTGATACTGGCGCACACGGATGACGGGACGCCGCCCGTGATTTTCGAAACGACGCCGACGTATCCGAACCTTTTCGGCACAATCCAACGGAATTATGACTGGCGGGGCTCATGGACCTCTGACTTCATGGATTTGCGCGGCGGCTCGATGCTGCGGGCGGACGGCGGGTACCTGATCCTTTACGCGCTGGATGTGCTTACCGAACCGGGCGTGTGGAAGACGCTGAAGCGAACGATGAACCACGGCAAGCTCGAAATCCAGCCGATGGAATTGATATTTCCACTGGGCGCAACCGGAATCAAACCGGAGCCGATCGATCTGAAGGTGAAGATTATTCTGATCGGCGACCGCGACCTCTACGAGCTGTTCTACACCTACGAGGAAGAGTTCCGAAAGATTTTCAAGGTGCGCGTGGAATTCGATGACGAGATGCCGATGGCCGATGAGGTCATCCGGGAATTCGGCGGACGATTGCGAAAACTGAGCGACGACGAAGGATTGTGTCCGTTCGAGCGCGGCGCCGTGGGGGCGCTGATCGAATACGGCGTCCGCAAGGCGGGGCGGCGAAACAAGGTGACGTCGCGATTCGTGGATTTGGCGGACCTGGCGCGCGAGGCATGCTATCTGGCGCGCGAGTGCGGGGAATCTCCGGTGACGGCGGAGCACGTGCGGATGGCGCTTGACGCGAAGGTCGAGCGGCACAGCCTGCTGGAAACGAAACTGCGCGAGATGATCGAGGAAGGCACGCTGCTCGTGGACGTAGATGGCTCGCGCACCGGACAGGTGAACGGGCTGAGCGTGTTCGAGATCGGCGGATACATGTTCGGCAAGCCGGTGCGGATCACGGCGACGGCGGCGCTCGGGAAGGCGGGGTTGATCAACGTGGAGCGCGAAGCGAATTTGAGCGGACGCATCCACGACAAGGGGATGCAGATCATCGCGGGATACATGCGCGCGAAATTCGCTCAGGACAAACCACTTTCGCTCGCGGCGAGCATCTGCTTCGAGCAGTCGTATTCGGGCGTAGATGGCGACAGCGCCAGCTCGACGGAAATTTACGCGTTGCTCTCGGCGCTGGCGAACCTGCCGATCCGGCAGGACATTGCCGTGACGGGGTCCGTGAATCAGCAAGGAGACATTCAACCCATCGGCGGGGTGAACCAGAAAATCGAAGGCTTCTACGATATCTGCCGCGTGAAGGGATTTACGGGGACGCAGGGAGTGATTATCCCCGCGGAGAATGTCGAGGACTTGATGCTGCGCGAAGACGTGATTGAAGCGGTGCGCGCGGGGAAATTCCACGTTCTTCCGGTCAAGAGGATTGAGGAAGGGATTGAGATTCTCACGGGTCTGCGCGCGGGCGGCCGCACCACGCAGGGGAAATTTGAACCGGGAACCGTATTCGCGCTCGCGGACACCCGGCTGCGGCAAATGGCCAAACTGCTGAAAGCGTTTGAATGAATTGCGCCGCCGCCCGGGGAATTACTGCACGCGGCTCTCGAAGTGAATCCCGTCGGTATCTTTCCACCAGGCGCTGACGCTCCAGTGAAACGCTCCAAAGGCCGTTGCCCAGGGGATGCGTTTCAGGCCCTCCCTTAGCTGAAGCTCTTCGGGAGTGATCTTGCTCTTGTCCTCCTGTCCGCTTTCTGTGAATGCATCCGCCAATTCCTTTTGCCAATCGGTATGTGTGTAGTCCGTAATCGAAAAGCCCAGGACTTCGGCGGGAAACATTGCGCGAATTCGGCGGACTTCGGGATTGTCGGCGAGCGACGCTCCACTGGCGCCGCTCTGTCCGGAGCCCGCTCGCGCCACGAAATCCCGCAGGACTTGCTTATCCGTGCTTGCCAGCAGGAGTTGCGGCGTCAGGGCGACGTAGTTGTCCGTTGCCGGGGATTGCGACGCCCCGCCCGTGGGAATCTGCGCGGCGGTCTTGAAGAAAGTGACGCCATTTTCCTGGGTTTCCTCGGAGATGCTTCTAGGCGACAACTTGTGAATCAAATCCAGAATGCGCTGGGGGTTTGAAACCGTAAGCGCAAACACCTGCACCGGGACGGGGGATTGAGAATCGAATTTGACCACGGCGAATTCGCCGCGGAACACGCCCAGCAAGTCCGTGAGCGGCATCCCCAACTGCATGGATAACATTCCTTCCATGAGGTCAGCGCTTGCCTGTTGCCGGCCGGGCATTCCCGCACCCAGAGCATTCTTGAATGACCCGTAAAAGGCCTGAAGATCAAAGGTCCCCACAGTGATCGAGTGTGCGTTTGGCGGAACGAGTGCGAGTGTCTCGAACTGAGTCCGGTTGGTGCCAAACCATGAGAGGAGGCTGCCTTGCGATGTGTCGCCCAGAATCAGCCACCGCCCAAGTTCACCCTCCGGAGTCATGGAGAGTTTGCCGCAAAACGCGTGCATGGACTCAAGGTGCAGCGACTTCACGGCGGCGCCGATATCAAATTGCGGGGTGGCGGGAATAGGGATCTTGGAAAGGTCAGGGAGCCGAAAAAAAACATCGAAGACCGTCCCGGGGAGTGAATGCGCCTGGCAATGCTGAAAGTCCGCATTTTCCGCGAGGGTATTGCCGGATGGCGCGCCGGATTTCAGCCGGCCAATCAAGTCTTCGATCATCTTTTGTTGGTTGGACCAAACAAAGCGGTTTCCGGACCGGGCTGCAAATGTTGTGCTGTTCGGGCCTGCGAACTTTTCGACGGCAATTCCGCCGAAATCGTACCGGCTTTGAGCGATTTCTTTCGGGAGGGCGGCCACCAGCGCGGGCCAGAGCTTTTCAAATTGCGCCTCCTTTCCGGTGAGGTCCAAAATAAAAAACAAACTCTCCTTGTTGAGTACATTTCCCGGCCGGCTCGTGGGGGCTTGAGCCAATGCGACATAATCCGGGGTGCCGGACACACCGAATACGAGCGAGTTTTCCAGGACGGAAAGCAATCCGTCAGTGTTCTCCTGAGTCAGGTGATATCTCTGGCCGTTTGATTTGGGGTCCATCTGGCTTTCCACGTATTGGACAAGAAGCTTTCGGACCTGTGCCGATTCGGGGCCGTACCACGTCTTCACCAATGGATTGGCGGGAGCCAACGTCCGGATTTGCGCGCTGCTATGAGAAAAAACGACGAGCGAAGTGTCCGCAGGGAGGTTCGCCGGCGTGATCTCCTGCGCGGACGCGGACGCTGCCGCAAAAACTAAGAGGATGGCAATCGGCGCAACGCGGGCGAAGTGACGCATGAAAATATTCCTCCAGATTTGAATCAATGGCAGTCTCATTGAACGAGATTGGTAGTTCCGTCTTTAAGACTCTAGCATAGAAGGAAACAGCCCTGGTGCCCCACGAGCGACAGTGTTTCGGGGCAAACAGGGCTGCCGGAATGCAAAACAGATTCCGGAAGAATTACGTAGTGGGCTTGGGCGGCGGCGGTGCGGAGGATGCGTCCTTTGGAGTGGAAAGATAGCCTGTGACGCGGTCCTTGCCAACCTCGAACACCACAACCTCGTAAGGTGTCCGCGCGCCGCGAACGATGAATTGCCAAAGTTCGTCCACCGTTTTGTCTTTCTTCTCGATTTGCTTGTCGTCGACGACCAACACCACTGTGTACTTATACTTTTTGGTGTCCACATTGGTGAGCCGGAACTGGACGGGGCCGACATGCTCAGGGGCTTTGGATTTTGTGAGCGTGAAATCATAAATATTGCGCTCGCCAAGCCGCTTGAGAGCTTCGACCTCTTGGGCATTTTTCGCAATCAGCGTCGCGTGATTGTCAATGTCGCCGGTAGCCATGGTGAGCTTGGCGATGGTGGCCTGGAGATCTTTCTTCGCCGCGTCGAGGTCGGTCTTCGTGCCGGAAAGGTCGGTCGAAACCTGTCCAATCTTCTCGTCGGTTTCCTGCTTTACCTGTCCGATTTGAGCGGTGAGATGAGCATCGCTGTCCTTCTGTTCCTTCTCAAACTGTTTAGCGCTGCTCTGGATTCGAGCGAGCTCCGCCTGCGAGAGGCCGAGTCTGCCGGAAGTCACTTCAAGCTGCCCGCGAATCTCAGCGATGCGGCCGTTGGCCTGATCGAGCCTGACGGAAAGCTGCGCGGCGTTTTCCTGGCTCTTGCCGAGGTCGGCGGTGAGTTGCTGGCGCGCGGCGTATCCAGCATAGGCGAGGTACCCGATCCCCGCCAGCAGCAGAACGAATGCAAAATAGATCCAACGCGGCAGGGGAGAGGGTTGGGGCGGTGGCGGTGGTGGCGGCGCACTTGGAGACACATTGGGACTGGCTGTAATGCTCATTTGCCCTCCATAGTCTTCGGCGCGCACTCCGCGCCGCAAGCAGATTGGATTATCACCGAGTGCCCGGAGGTTGTCTATGCCCGCGAGCGGCGCTGAGGCCAACTTGCTTCCACGGTAGTCGTGAGGCCGCCGCGAGGAGTGAATTCACCGCGGACGGTACACCAGGCGGGCCGCGCCGCTGTGACGATATCACGAAGCATCCGGTTCACCGCGTTCTCGTAGAAGATGCCGAGGTTCCGGTAAGCCAGAAGATAGAGTTTCAGGGATTTCAGCTCGAGGCACGATTTGCGCGGCTCATATTCAATGATGATTGTGCCGTAGTCGGGCATTCCGGTCTTCGGGCACACCGAACTGTATTCCGGAAAGCGGGTGTTGATGCGATAACCGGGGAATTGATTGGGCCACACCTCCAGCTTCGGAAGTTTTGCCTGAACGCCGGCGCGGGCATGGCCGCTGGTATAGGAAGGCATTGGAATCTCCCTGAGACTGGATATTCTACACGCGCTTGCTCATTCGCGCGTGATGCAGATTCGAGCGTAGACGGAAATACCGATTGCTGGATTATCGCTTGCACCGGGGCAAGTGCGGGCCTATGCTTTTGGTGCCAATAGTTCGGTGAGGACGCATCTTGATCTGTCCGCGCTGCAAGCAGACATCCTGTCGAAGATCGCGCCGCCGGGGTTTCCGCGACTACGCACTGGGAATCATCGGGTTGCGACCGTGGCGTTGCCGGGACTGCGACAAACGGTTTCATGCCTGGGCCGTGCCGCTCTCGTTTCAGAAATATGCGCACTGTCCGCAGTGCGGGAATCTGGATGTTCAACGGATATCCAGTGAACACGGGGAAGGCCGGCTGGGATTTCTCTGGCGGGCGTTCGACATACCCGCGTATCGTTGTGCACCCTGTCGGCGAAGATTCTTCACCAGGCGCACCCGCCGGGTCGGCGAAACTGTAAATTTCACGTCCGCGGCAAGCTGATCCATCGCCGCCGAAATGCCAATTCGAATAACCGCTTTTGCCTCGTAGAATCTCTTGACGCTTCCAGGCGTATGTTGGATATTTAGCGCGCATTTGAGCGCTCTTGTGCCTATTTTCTGGAATTCCGCGCTTTTACCGATTTCGCGAAAGAGGGGAAGAAAGAGAATGCGTAAACCAATTTGCCTGCGTGACATGCGTATAACATTCGGTTTTTTTCTTGGAGTTTTGGCATTTTTCCTTTCCGCCGGACCTATATCCGCTCAGCGAGGCGGACGTGGGAGGGGCGGCGGTGACACTTTCGGATTCCGCTTTGTCGGCCCAGCTGTTGGCAACCGCGTTTCCGCAATCGCGGGGATTCCCGGCGACCCAAGCACATATTACGCCGGAGCCGCCTCGGGTGGAGTTTGGAAGTCAACGGACGGCGGGAACAACTGGACGCCTATTTTCGATTCCCAGCCGGTCCAAGCGATTGGAGCGCTCGCCGTCGCGCCATCGGACCCCAATGTTGTGTGGGCGGGGACGGGCGAGGGCTGGGCGATTCGCGACAGCGACGTTGCCGGCGATGGGGTCTACAAATCCACGGACGCCGGGAAAACATGGACGAACGTAGGTTTGGCGGATTCGGGACGCATCGGGCGGATCATCGTGGATCCAAGGAACGCGGACATCGCGTTTGTCTGCGTGCTGGGGCGCATGACCGGCCCTCAGAAAGAGCGGGGGGTTTACCGCACAACGGACGGAGGCAAGAACTGGGAGCTTGTTCTTTTTGCAGACGAGAATACCGGGTGTTCCGGTCTTTCGATGGACGCGCACAACTCGCGCGTCATTTTCGCCGGGATGTGGCAGGTCGAGATGCACACCTACGGAGAACTCAGCGGCGGGCCGGGAAGCGGAGTCTACGTTTCGCGCGACGGCGGCTCGCACTGGACGAGGCTGCAGGGGCGCGGACTGCCGGGCCCGCCGGCAGCCAAGCCGGTTGGCAAAGTGGACGTGGCGATTGCGCCGACAAACTCCAATCGCGTCTTTGCGCTGATTCAGACCGCCGACCAAGGCTCGCTGTGGCGATCGGATGATGGCGGCGACGCGTGGCGAGTGGTGAGCTGGGACCGCGCGCTGATTGGCCGCGCCGGGTATTACATCCACCTGGCCGTTTCGCCAGGAGATGACAACGAAGTTCTCGTGTCGAATAGCTCATTCCTGCATTCAACCGACGGGGGCGAGACTTTTCGACCGGTGCCCTGGGGCGGCGACAACCACGACATCTGGATTGATCCGACCAATCCCGACAGGTTTGTAATTAGCGACGATGGAGGGATGAACATCACGACCGTGCATGGCCGCGGATTCCATCGCGTGTCACTTCCGGTCGGGCAGATTTACCACGTCGCCGTGGATAATCAGGTTCCGTATTACGTTTACGGGAACATGCAGGATGACGGTTCGATGCGCGGGCTCAGCACCGCGGGAGGCCGGGGGTTTGGCGCGGGCGGCGATCAGGACTGGGATCATCCATTGGGCGGGTGCGAATCGGGCTTCACAATTCCCGACCCAACAGACTCGAACATCGTATGGGCGTCATGCTATGGAGACGAAGTCACGCGCTGGGATGCGCGCACCCGGGTTGCGCGATCCGTCAGCCCGTGGTATCACACGCTCGATTCGCCGCCCAACGATACGAAGTACCGTTGCCACTGGACACCGCCGCTGGCGATTGATCCATTCGACCACAACACCGTTTACTACGGCTGTCAGGTCATTTGGAAAACGACGAATCAGGGGCAGAGCTGGACGGTGATGAGTCCCGACCTTTCGACGCAAGACCCGAGCCGCATCAGTCCCTCCGGCGGAATTGTGGGCGACAACCTCGGACAGTTTTATGGAGAGGTCATTTTCGCGATTGCGCCATCCCCCAAACAGAAAGGGCTGATTTGGGCGGGGACCAATGACGGGCAGGTCTGGTACACGAAGGACGGCGGCGCGAATTGGACGAACGTAGCAAAGAACATCACCGGCATGCCCGCGTGGGGCACGATCACTTGTATTTCGCCATCCAATTTCGATGCGGGCACGGCGTACATCGCGGTGGACTACCATATGATGGACAACCGCGATCCATTTATTTACAAGACAAGCGATTTCGGACAGACCTGGACGCAGATCAGCAGCAATTTGCCGGCGAAACATCCGCTCGCTTATGTGCGGAGCATTGCGGAAGACCCGAACAAGAAAGGGCTGCTCTTCGCGGGCACCGGCAACGGCTTCTATTATTCGATGGACGATGGAGGCCACTGGACGGCGCTGCAAACGGGTCTGCCGCGCGCGCCTGTTTCCTGGATCGCCGTGCAGAAGCAGTACCACGACGTGGTCGTTTCGACCTATGGCCGCGGAATTTACATCCTGGATGACGTCACACCGCTCGAGCAGATGCCGGCGTCCGGCCAGCCCGACGCAACCGCAGCGCTCTTCGCGCCGCGGCCGATTTTTCGTTCTTCGCGGGGAGGACGCGGCATGATTAATTTTTGGTTGAAACAAGCAGCGCAAGGGCCCGCGCAGGTACAGATTCTGGATGCGGGCGGAAATGTGGTCCGCGAAATGCACGCGGCAGGCAGGGCCGGGCTGAACCGTACGAGTTGGGACATGCATTACGAAGGCCCGCGACTAATTGCATTGCGCACGACTCCGCAAGACAACCCGCACATCTGGGATGAGCTACGCTTCCGCGGGCAGGACTCGCGGCCGGTTACACACTGGGGAATATCGCCGAATCAGACAGGACCGCTCGTTGCTCCGGGCAAATACACGGTCAAGCTAACCGTGGACGGCAAGACCTACACGCAAACGCTCGAAGTGGTGCGCGACCCGAATGTACAAACGAGCGAAGCGGACCTGGAATCGTCGGTAAAGATGCAACTCCGCATCCGCGAAGACATCAACAAGTCATCGGACATCGTCAACCAGCTTGAATGGATGCGAAGGCAGCTCGACGACATCGAAAGGGCGCTCGGGACCGAAACGGCCAAGGCCGATTTGCTCAAGACCGTCAAGGCCATGGACGAGAAAATGCAAACGGTCGAGTACAAGATCCTCAACAAGGCGCTGACCACAAGCGACGACAAATATTACATCGAGGCTTACAAGGTCTATTTTAATCTGCTATGGCTCAACGGGGAAGTCGGGCCGGGTGCGGGCGATGTGGCAGGCGGGGAGGACTTTGGTCCAACCGACACGGCGCGCAACCTGCTCGACATGATTGAAAAAGACCTGACCGCGGCGGCAGCGGACTATCGCGTCTTGCTGGAAAAAGATCTCCCGGCGTTCAACCAGTCGCTTGTGGAGCACGGGGTCACGCCGCTGGTAGCTACGATTCCGCCACCCGCCGAAAAGAAGGATGCGCTCGCGGACACACTTGGCCGATAGACCGGGATCGGCAGCTCGATCATCAGAATCCGCCGGGAGCAGCGCCGGGACTGCTCCCGGCGCGCCTTTCATATAAACTCTCATCATGAAAGACAATGGACTTTCGTCCATGAACGACAAAGCCCAGCGCGTACGCGTGGTGGATTCACATACCGGAGGCGAGCCGACGCGCGTTGTGATTGAAGGTGGCCCGGATTTGGGATCGGGGCCTCTTCCGGATCGGCTGGCGAAGCTCCGCGAGGAGCATGACGATTGGCGTGCGGCGCTGGTGACCGAGCCCCGCGGATCAGAGGTCATCGTCGGCGCGCTGCTTTGCAAACCGACCGACACTTCGTGCACCACAGGCGTTATTTTTTTCAATAACGTCGGCTATTTGGGGATGTGCGGCCACGGGACGATTGGGTTGATTGTCACGTTGGCGCGGCTGGGGCGGATTCGGCCAGGGACACACAAGATCGAGACACCGGTGGGGATCGTCGAAGCCCTGTTGCACGAATCCGGCGAAGTGACGGTGCGAAATGTCCATAGTTATCGCCACCTGAAGGATGCGGCAGTTGAACTGGAAGACCTTGGGATCTTCACGGGTGATGTCGCCTGGGGCGGGAACTGGTTTTACCTGATGGAGAATCACCACCTGCATATTTCGTTGGACAATGTGGAGCAGCTAACTGATTTTTCCTGGCAAGTGCGGCACGCCCTTGTGTTGCAAGGGGTGACAGGCGCGGGCGGGGCGGAGATTGATCACATTGAACTTTCCGGGCCGGCGCAGCAACCCTACGCCGATAGCAAGAATTTTGTCCTGTGTCCCGGGAAAATATATGACCGTTCGCCCTGCGGCACGGGCACTTCGGCGAAAATGGCATCCTACTTCACGGATGGGAAGGTGAAGGAAGGGCAGATTTACCGGCAGGAAGGCATCGTGGGAAGCGTTTTTGAAGCGAGCGTGGAGATTTGCGACGGCAAAATTGTCCCCCACATTAAAGGCTCCGCGTTTATCACCGGCGAATCAGAACTGATTCTCGATCCGCGCGACCCCTTCTGCCACGGCATCCCGGAGTAAAGCGTGCCCGCGCCCGACGTGCTTATCATCGGTGGCGGGATTGTTGGAGCGGCCTGCGCGTGGGAATGCGCGCGCCAAGGGATGGGTGTCACCGTTATCGAAGCGGACGTCGTAGGCGGAGGCGCAACCGCAGCGGGGATGGGACACCTCGTCGTGCTGGATGATTCCGAGGAACAATTCGCGCTGTGCCGGTATTCGGTCGACCTGTGGAACAAACTGGCGGCGGAGCTGCCCGCGGATGTTGAGCACTTGAAATGCGGCACACTGTGGGTGGCCGCGGATGAAGAGGAGATGAGCTTTCTGCCGCGAAAGCGCGACTATTATGTATCGCGCGGCGTGCGCGCTGAAATTTTGGATTCACGCGCGCTCGCCGCGGCCGAGCCGCACTTGCGCGCCGGGCTATCAGGCGGATTGCTTGTGCCGGATGACGGCGTAATCTATTCGCCGTGCGCCGCGCGATTTTTCCTCGAGCGAGCGCAGGCGCTAGGAGCGAAGCTCGTGGCCGGACGGGGAGTCGCGGAGATCGAGCGCGATGGCGTGAAATTGGAGGACGGCTCTCGCGTCTCCGCGGGTGCGATCGTAAATGCCACGGGGGCCGCGGCAGCGAAGCTCACTCCCGGTGCGCCGATTCGCCCGCGCAAAGGACATTTGTTGATCACGGACCGCTATCCCGCTTACGTGACCCACCAGCTAGTGGAGCTTGGCTATCTGAAGAGCGCACACTCGACAACCGCGGATTCCGTCGCTTTCAACGTGCAGCCGCGAGCCACCGGGCAGCTATTGATCGGCTCCTCGCGACAATATGGCGCCGAGGACCGCGCCGTTTCGCCGGAGATACTTGCGCGGATGCTTACGCGCGTAGATGCTTTCATGCCCTCGCTCGGCGGACTTTCAGCGATACGTACGTGGACCGGATTTCGCGCGGCGACGCCGGACAAAATGCCGTTGATCGGTCCGTGGCCCGGACACGAAAGGCTCTATCTTGCAGCGGGGCATGAAGGGCTGGGGATTACGACGTCGCTCGGAACAGCAAAGCTGCTTGCGGACCAACTCCTCATGCGGCCGTCGGCGATTCCCCAAACGCCGTATTTGGCGGGACGAAGGTTTGGCGCAGCCGTTCACTAGAATCCGTAATGGACAAGATGAATTCCGAATCCTCGACATGGCTTAAGGTGCGAGTCAACGGCGCCGAAGTGAAAGTCCCACCGGGCGCGATGGTCGCCACCGCCGTTTACTTCGCATTTGGAGCTGAGCCGCCGCGATTCCGCCGGTCGGTTTCAGGCGAACCGCGAGGGCCGCTTTGCGGAATGGGCATCTGTTATGAATGCCGCGTAACGATTGACGGACGCCCGCATGAGAGAAGCTGTCAGATCCTTTGCGCCGAGGGGATGGATGTGAAGACCGATGACTGACCGCGGCGCGAACTGTTTCGACGTGTTGATCGTTGGCGCGGGGCCGGCGGGAATTGCGGCGGCGTGCGCCGCGGGCGAATCCGGCGCGACCGTTGGAATCGTGGATGACAATCCGGGCCCGGGCGGACAGATCTGGCGGGGGCTGCCTTCGAATGCAGATCTCGCGGCGCAGCCGGGTGATGCTGGTGAGCCAGCAAAATGGCAAGCGCGATTCCGTCGCGCGGACGTGAAACATTTTTATGGGACGAGGATTGTCGCGCAATCGGCCCGAGGAACTCTCATCGCAGAGGCTTACGACGAGACGTTTCCTCTACAATTCAATAAATTGATTCTCGCCACCGGTGCGCGGGAACGATTTCTTCCATTTCCCGGATGGACGCTGCCGGGGGTGATGGGCGCGGGCGGCTGGCAGTCCTTGGTCAAGGGCCCCAGTCTGCCAATAAGCGATCAAATTCGGATTGTGATTGCTGGAAGCGGGCCATTGTTGCTTGCGGTCGGAGCATTTGTCCGAAGACAGTCCCCACTGCTTCGACCGAAGCTCGTCATGATTGCCGAGCAGGCGCCGGGGTCGCGGATCCGGTCATTCGCGTGGAAACTTATTGGCCACGGGAAAAAACTCATGCAGGCGCTGCAGTTACGGATTTGGCTCACGGGCGTGCCGTATCGCACGGGGACATGGCCGGTACGAGCCGGAGGCGCGGGGAAGCTCGAATGGGTCGAGATGACCAATGGCCGCAAAACCTGGCGCGTCGCCTGCGACTATCTGGCATGCGGTTTCCACCTCGTGCCGAATACAGAACTTGCGGAATTGCTGGGCTGCGAATTGCGGAGCGGGTTCGTGCGCGTCAATGAGTTTCAGGAGACGAGTGCAGAAAACATTTTCTGCGCGGGCGAGCCTACAGGCATCGGCGGCGTTGAGACGGCGTTAATCGAGGGACAGATCGCGGGATTTACAGCGGCGGGGAAAACCGAACGCGCACAAGGATTTTTCCACAGGCGTGATGCAGCGAGGCGGTTCGCGGCCCTGCTGGAGGAAACTTTTATCCTGCGGGAGGAGTTGCGCAGATTGCCCGCACCGGATACCTTCGTTTGCCGGTGCGAAGACGTGACATTCGCGCGTCTGGCCCGGCATTCCGGGTGGCGCGACGCGAAGCTTCACACGCGCTGCGGCATGGGGCCATGCCAGGGGCGCGTGTGCGGCCCGGCGGCGGAATTTCTTTTTGGCTGGAAGGTGGACTCAGTGCGTCCGCCGATTTTTCCGGCACGAGTAGAATCACTTGCGCTTCTCGCCAGCGCGAAAGAATAAGCAGCACTGGGAATTCGCAACACGAAAGGACGCAGGGATGAAATGGCAAGGGGTGATGCCCGCAATTACGACGTGTTTTGATTCCGCGTTGAAAGTGGACACCCCATTTATTACCGACCATGTCCGGTGGCTCGTGGAAAGCGGATGCACAGCGATTATCCCGCTCGGGTCGCTCGGCGAAGGCGCGACGCTTGAGTTTGAAGAAAAGCTCGAGGTCATTGACGCGTGTGTGAAAGGTGTTGCGGGCCGCGCGCCCGTGGCTCCCGCAATTTCGGCGCTGCGCACGTCCGACGCCGTAAAGCTGGCGAAGGCGGCCGCCGACCACGGGGCGCAGGGATTGATGGTTCTGCCGCCATACGTTTACAAGGGAGATTGGCGCGAGATGAAAGCTCACGTTGAGGCGGTGTTTCGCGCGACACCCCTATCGGCGATGCTCTACAACAACCCGATTTCCTACGGCACCGATTTCCTACCGGAGCAGATTGCCGAGCTGGCGCGGGAACATGAAAACCTTCGCGCGGTGAAGGAATCGAGCACCGACGTTCGGCGCATCACGGCGATTCGCGCGCTTGTAGGCGACCGGTTGCAAATTTCCGCGGGCGTGGATGACCTTATCCTGGAAGCGATTGCCGCCGGGGCCGTGGGTTGGGTCGCGGGACTCGTAAACGCGCTGCCGGGCGAATCGGTCGCCCTCTTTGAGCACGGAATCCACGGCGAACGTGTAAAGGCTTTCGAGTTGTACCGCTGGTTCCTGCCGCTGCTTCGAATGGACACAGTGCCGAAATTTGTGCAGCTCATCAAGCTGGCGCAGCAGGAATGCGGGAAGGGCAACGCGCGCGTGCGTCCGCCGAGGCTTGAATTGACGGGCAATGAGCTTGCGGAAGCACGCGCGACAATAAAGCGCGCGCTCGCAGAGCGGCCTCGATTGGCGGCGTGATCACAAAGGCATGAAGATGCAGGCGTGAAATTCATTGCGCAGGATTGAAAAGGGGAATTCATGGATTTGCGCGGGAAGTCATTCATCGGATGGGCGAGCGGAGCGGACGGCGGCAAGAAGTTTACGGCGATTAATCCCGCGACAATCACAGCTCTGGAGCCGACGTATGCTTCCGCGCTGCCGGAGGAAGTGGACCGCGCGGCGCGGTTGGCGGCGCAGGCATTCACATCGTATTCGAGGTTTAGCGGCAAAGAAAAAGCCATCTTCCTTCGCGCGATTGCGAAGGCTCTTGAAGGGATCGCCGATGCTTTGGTAGTACGAGTCAACCAGGAAACCGGGCTGCCGGAGGCGCGCATCCGCTCAGAAGCCGCGCGCACCGTTTTCCAATTGCGCTTGTTCGCCGATTTAGTGGAAGAAGGTTCTTGGGTGGGCGCGCGGTTGGATCCTCCCGACCCGGAGCGGAAGCCGGCGCCGAAACCGGATCTGCGGTCAATGTGGCGGCCGCTCGGACCCGTTGTTGTTTTTGGCGCGAGCAATTTTCCGCTGGCATATTCAGTGGTGGGAGGGGACACGGCTTCGGCATTCGCCGCGGGGAATCCCGTCATCGTAAAGGCGCATCCCGCGCATCCGGGGACATCGGAGTTGGTCGGCGACGCGATTCGCTCCGCGGCCCGCGCGTGCAATTTGCCGGAAGGAGTTTTTTCGCTCCTCTTCGATGCGGGGACGGAAGTGGGAGCTACACTGGTGCGGCATCCACTTGTCCGCGCAGTCGGCTTCACCGGTTCGCAGCGCGGCGGACGCGCGCTGATGGATATCGCAGCGGCGCGGCCTGAACCGATACCTGTATTTGCGGAAATGGGCAGTACAAACCCGGTGTTCATATTGCCGGGCGCGCTTGCCGCGCGCGGAGAGCAAATCGCAGAGGGACTGCACGGCTCGGTAACTCTTGGCGCGGGACAGTTCTGCACAAAGCCCGGGCTTGTGTTCCTGCCGCCGGCAGCGGAGGCAAAAAGTTTTTCGCAGAGCCTGGCGCGGCGAATGGCGGAGACTTCGGCGCCGGTGATGCTGACGCCGCAAATCCAGGCGGCGTATGCCGGGCAGGTGGCGGCGCGCGCGAAACAGTCGAGCGTCGCGGTCGCGGCGGAAGGGAAGCCAGAAGGCAGCGAGCCGGGGGTGCGAGGAACGCCAGCACTGTTCACTACAGGGGCGCGCGAATTCCTCGCGGAACCGGGACTTGCGGCGGAGGTGTTTGGCCCTGCGACGCTGGTAGTGAGCTGCGGCCGGAAGGAAGAAATGCTCGAAATCGCACACGGTTTGCACGGGCACCTGACGGCCACGGTACACGGCACGGAAGAAGACTTGCGCGAATATCGCGAACTCATCGAAATCGTCGAGCAAAAGGCAGGGCGGCTGGTCTTCAACGGATTCCCAACCGGCGTTGAGGTCGGCCACGCGATGATTCACGGAGGGCCATATCCCGCGACCTCGGACGGGCAGTCCACTTCCGTAGGAAGCCAGGCGATTTATCGCTTCGCGCGGCCCGTATGCTTCCAGAATTTCCCCAACGAAGCCTTGCCGGAGGAATTGAAGGACGGCAACCCGCTCGGGATCTGGCGGCGCGTGGATGGGGCGCTGGGGAAAGGCTGATCTGGGCGACGCGCGAAATCCCCTCGAAACTCCCCATGTTTCCAGTGTGGTTCCAATCTCGAAAGGGCTGATGTGCTTGCGCGCGTTTTCCAAACGTGTGAGAATTCATTGCTGCTTCCACGATTTTTTCGCGATGGCGATATCGTCTAAGGGTTAGGACGCGGCCCTCTCAAGGCCGAAATCCGGGTTCGAATCCCGGTATCGCTACCATTTGACCTGAGGCCACTCGCTCCAACCCTTCATGCAACTTCAAGTGGATGTTTAGCGTCAAATCAAGGAGCAAAAGGCAGGGGAAAGCTGGATTTCGTGTTTTACTAAGGTTTGGGCTTTCCGCTGACCTAAGATGCTGGTGACGCGGCCAGTCTGTCAAATCCTCCGGGGAGAGGGTTCAGTTTATACACTATGGGGAAGCAAGGAATAATTCGGAGGAGAAAATTGTCTCTGGCGGCGCTAGTGACGGTCGTAATGCTGGCAGGGCCAGCGTTTGGGCGGCAGATTCCCCCAGGGGAGAGTGGGGCTGTGCCGCCCCAGCAACAACCGGCTTCTCCCAAGACGGATGAAAAGTCGGGAGATGGGAAAGACGCGAAGAATGGCACGGACTCGACGAAGAGCAGCGGCGACGACGGGCAGAAACAAGAAGAGGCGAAGAAAAACGACCGAATCTTCGGCGTGATGCCGAATTATTCGACAGTGAACGCGAACGGGAATATTGCGCCGATCTCGACCGGCGAGAAGTTCAAGCTTGTGGCGGAAGGTTCGTTCGATCCATACGAATTCGGGATCGTCGGCCTCGTCGCAGCCAAAGGACAAGCCGATGATGATGACGCGCAATGGGGACAGGGGTGGAAGGGTTATGGTAAGCGCTATGCGGCGGCCTTCGCGGACCAGGTGATTGGGAATTTCATGACCGGGGCTGTGGTTCCATCATTAATCCACCAAGACCCGAGATATTTTCGGAAAGGCAGCGGAGGATTTAGAAGGCGGACAGAGTACGCGCTGAGCCGAATCGTCGTCACACAATCCGATTCCGGGCAAAGAGAGTTCAACTATTCCGAATTCGTGGGCAATGGCATAGCGGCGGGGATCGGCAATGCCTACCATACTGCGGATGAACGCACGTTTTCCGGAACGATGGGCAACTTCGGAACGCAAATCGCAGTCGATGCATTAGGGAATTTCTTAAAAGAGTTCTGGCCGGATGTCAGAAAAAAGCTTTCCAGGCATAAGCCTCCCTCGTGATCAATCACCTCTAAATAAGAAAGTAAAGCGTTGAAGCCGGGCGGCGACGAGGCGCGGGGTTGCGTCCGCTTGGGAAGGCGCGGCGGTTGGCGCATAATCTGGGCGTGCGAATGATGCTTTCTCAGGAAGAAATCGGAGCGAGCGGGGCAGGTCCGGCCGGCGGTTCTCCTTCAAGCGCACCATCCATAAGCCGGCTCACGCGCCAAGACAAGCTGAAATGGTTCGACGTTTTGCTTTTGTTATTTGTCGCGGGGCTCGCAGTTCTTCCTCCAATTCGCGAGATTCATAAGCAACTCATACTGGCCGCGATCGTAATCGTCCAACTCCTGGAAAGCAGGTTGGTGGCGTGGTCGCCGCAGCGCGGATCCGCGTACGCCGTCCTATTGAAGATTGCCCTTGCGACGATCTTGCTCGACCACACGGGCGAGATGGGAATCAACAGCAGTTACTGGCCGATCTATTTTCTACCTGTTGTAACGGCCGCGACTTACTTTGGCCCGTGGGGCACGCTGTTTTGGACGGCGCTGGCGTCGGCGGCATATTGCTCGTATCTAATACCGGCTTTGCAGGACTACGCGATTACCGTAGAAGGCATCGGAGAGCTCGCTCTCCGCGTGCTCTTTTTTTTCCTGGCCGCTATGTTTGTGAACCGCTTCGCGTTGGAGATACGCAGACGGGCGGAGGCGTATCAGGTCCTTGCGGAGCAGTTGACGGAGACAAACCGGCGGCTTGCACAAGCGCAGGACGAGGCGCGGCGATCCGAGCGGCTCGCGGCCCTGGGGCAAATGTCGGCGGGGTTGGCGCATGAAATCCGCAATCCGCTGGGAGTAATCCGCGGGTCCGCGGAGATGCTCAATCAGAAATTGCAGCAGTCGAATCCACTGGCGAGCGAGCTCGCGGGATACATCCTGAGCGAAGTAAACCGGCTGAGCGCTCTCGTTGCGAGGTTCCTCGATTTCGCGAGGCCAATGTCACTCGAACTTGCACCTGGAAATTTGGCGGAGGTGATGGATCGCGCGCTCGAAGCGGTGCGCGCACAACGTCCCGAGACGAAAATCCAGGTGGAGCGGGTTTACGCATCCAGCTTGCCACCCTTGCCGATGGACGAGCAGTTGTCCGAGCAGGTTTTCGTGAATCTAGCTCTGAATGCCTACGACGCGATGGAAACGCAGGGCGGCAAGCTGCATATTGAGATTTCGCCCGCGCAACACGCAGGGATGGCGGGCGTGGAAGTGATCATTCTGGACACCGGGCCTGGGATTCCGCCCGAGCTAAGTCAGCAGATCTTCAATCCATTCTTCACGACCAAAAAGTCCGGCGTGGGACTGGGGCTCGCGATTGTTTCAAAGATCGTGGATGAGCATCACGGGTCGCTCCGCGTGGAAAGCGAGCCGGGGCGAGGAGCATGTTTTCGCGTATTCTTTCCCGCGGCGGTGTCCGCCTCTGTGTGAGCCGGCGTGCAACCCGAGCAATCATAGGACTCAAAGAAAATGGCAACGATCCTAATCGTCGAAGACGAAGCCAAAATGAGACGCTTGCTCGAATTGAATTTGAGCGAGGAGGGATTGGCTACATCTACCGCGGGCGACGCGGAAGAAGGTCTGAAGATCCTCGGCCGCGAGACGATTGACCTGATCCTGACGGATTTCAAGCTGCCCGGAATGAACGGGCTCGAATTTCTTAAAGCGATCCGGAGGGTCAATGCGGAAGTGCCCGTCATTTTGATGACCGCATTCGGAAGCATCGAGGCTGCCGTCGAGGCGATGCGCAGCGGTGCGAGCAATTATGTGCTGAAACCGTTTTCACTCGAGGAGATCAAGCTGGTGATTCGCAAGGAGCTGAATGTCCGCCAGGTCCTTGCTGAGAATCGGACCCTGCGCGAAGAGTTGGGGAAGCGATACGAGTATCCAAATATCATCGCGAAGAGCGCCCGGATGCAGGAAGTACTTGCCGCTGTCGAGCGTGTAGCGCCGACGAATTCCACGGTGCTAATTGGCGGCGAGAGCGGCGTGGGGAAAGAATTGATCGCGCGGGCGATTCACCAGCGCTCGATACGCGCCAAGGGGCCTTTCATCAAGATCAACTGTACCGCGATTCCCGAGAACCTGTTAGAAAGTGAACTCTTCGGGTTTGAGAAGGGTGCGTTTACGGGCGCCATCTCCAGCAAACCCGGAAAATTCGAGCTGGCCGACAAGGGCACGCTGTTCCTCGACGAAATCGGCGACGTTCCCACAGCCACACAAGCAAAACTCCTGCGCGTGCTGCAAGAACGCGAATTCGAGCGGCTCGGCGGGACCCGGACGATCAAGGTGGACGTGCGGATGATTGCGGCCACGAACCGCGACTTGCGCGCGGCGCTCGAAGATGGGACTTTTCGCCAGGACCTTTATTACCGCTTGAATGTCGTGCCCATTGACGTGCCACCGTTGCGCGAACACAAAGAGGACATTCCCGGACTCGTCGAACATTTCCTGGAGCTGTACAGAAAAGAAAGCGGGAAGCAGATTCGCGAAGTGATGCCCGCGGCGATGCACGCACTCATGAACTTTCACTGGCCGGGGAATGTGCGTGAGTTGCAAAACATTATTGAGAGGGCCTTCACGTTCGCAAGAGGCGAACGGATTGAAGCCAGCGACATTCAATTAGATGCGGGGCCAGCGAAGGGAAGCTCCAGCCCGCCGGGATTCCTGCCCCCTGGGATGACCCTTGATGATTGGGAAAATGAAATGATCCGAGAATCGCTTCGGCAGGCGAACGGCAACAAGAGCCAAGCGGCGCGATTGCTCGGCCTTACCAGAAATGCGTTGCGGTACCGCCTCTCAAAGATCGGCATCCCAGATGACCCTGAGACACAGAATTAGCGTCCTGGATTGCTGATTGGTTGAAATCAACCACCTCTGGTTGATTGCCACCGGATTTGAGCCAATTCTAAGACAACCTGTCAGGGTCTACGCGCCTGTAAAGCGCTGACAAGATTAAGGTTAGCGGCACAATCAAATATCACGTTATTTGGCATCCTCCCTGCATTACAAAGTGTGGGCAAGACTACTTTACCCTTGCTTTGGGAAGTCGGGAGGCCCGGAATGAGGTGGGTCATGAAAACTTCATTTAAACTTCTGGGAGTTCTTGTTCTGGGAGCATTTGCAATGGGGCAAACGGACGCCCAGGACGCGCCGCCGCCCACATCCCCCGGAGCTGACCCACAGCAGCAGCAGACGGGACCCGCGCCGACCGTCGCGCGCATGAGCTTCATCCGAGGCGACGTCTCCATGCGCCGCGGAGACTCTGGCGATTGGGTCGCACTAACGTTGAACACTCCCATAATGGCAGGCGACACGGTTTCGACCGCCGATGGCGCGCGCGCGGAATTGCAGCTTGACTACGCAAATATCCTGCGCCTTTCCGGGCACAGCGAAGCCGACATCGCGAGCATGGCCAATGGCCACATACAGGTTCAGATTGCGCAAGGTCTTGTGGAGTACTCCGTGTTGAAGGGCGCCGAGGGCGATGTAGAAATTGATACGCCCACCATTTCGGTGCGCCCGTTACGCGATGGAATGTATCGCGTCGAGGTGAATGAAGCCGGCGAGACAATTGTGATCGTTCGCAATGGCGAAGCGGAAGTCGCCTCGCCGGAAGGCAGCACGAAAGTAGGCAAGGGGCAGATGATCACGGTCCACGGATCCGGGACGGACGTTCAGTTCAAGAAATCCGATGCGCGATCCAGTGATGAATGGGATCAGTGGAGCGAAGACCGCGACCAAATCATTCAGAATGCAGAGGGCACGCGCCACACAAATTCCTACTACACGGGCGCAAGCGACCTGGATTCCTACGGTCAATGGGAAAACGTTCCCGATTACGGCGAAGTTTGGTCGCCGAATGTCGGGCCAGACTGGGAGCCCTATCGCGAAGGCGATTGGGTTTGGGAACCTTACTATGACTGGACCTGGGTTTCGTCTGAGCCGTGGGGCTGGGCGCCTTACCACTATGGACGCTGGTTCCGCAGGGGCGCACGGTGGAGCTGGTGGCCGGGGCCCGTATACGGGGGGTATCGCCCGCTTTGGTCGCCTGCCTATGTATCCTTTTTTGGATTTGGCGGAGACTGGGGCGTTGGCTTTGGATTCGGCTCCATCGGATGGTTCCCCTTGGGGCCGTGTGATCCATTCTTCCCGTGGTTTGGATTTGGATTCAGGTTCGGTTTCCATGATCGGGGAGACTTCTTCCGGTTCCAGGGCAGAAACTGGGATCGAGGTGAGTTCGGCCGGAGTTTCCCCGGGGCAATTGGTCCGCTACGGGATCGTTTTGACGAGCGATTCTCCAATGCCCGTTTGGCCGAACGGGACCCGCGCATTGTCACCGCCAGCCGCTCGGACCAATTCGGTCGTGGTGGAGGCAATTATAGAGCGGGAGTATCCCCCAGCGAGTTCCGCGAAGGAAAAGTGATGACGGGTAGTGTTCCGGTTACTCCGACACGCGCGAGTTTGAGCGCGACGAACCGGGCCGCGAATCCTTCAACGATTCGTAATAGCGGGCAGCAGCACTTCTTCGGATCAGCGCGCCAGACGGGCACTACTCGAAGCTCATTTAACGAGCAGTCGCGCCAAATGCAGGCGGCACTGCGCACGAATGGGCAAGGGTCCGCTGGTGGCCCGGCTACCGGTCCGAACCGCGGCAATGGCGTGATGACGCCTTCCAACCGTGGCGTTGACAGGCCCGGCACTTCAAAGTCGCCGCAGTCCGGGGCAGGTTCCGGAGGCTGGCAGCGCTTTTCGCAGCAGCCGAATCAGTCTCCATCGCAAGGCCAGCAGCCAGCGGCTAAATCGTTTGAGGGCCAGGGACAGCGTGCGCAACAACCGGCTCAATCCGGTGCGGGTTCCGGAAACTGGCAGCGCTTTCAGCCGCAGCCAAACGACGCTTCGCGCGGTGCATCCCCCGGGAACCAGCCTACTCAACCGCGGTATCAAGGGAATTCTCAGGCGGGAAATTCGCGGCCGCCGCTCGATCTTCGCAGACCGGTCGTGAACGACCGGCCATCAAATGGAGGGGGCCAGCGCTATTCTCCTCCTCCACGGTACTCTCCTCCTTCGCCACCTCCGAGCCGTTCCAGCGGAGGCAGCTATGGCGGCGGTTCGCGGAACTCTCCGCCTCCGAGCCGCCCGAGCGGTGGAAGCTCGCACGGCAGTTCTGGCGGAAGCTCACATGGGAGCTCCGGCGGAGGATCGCACGGAGGCGGGTCCTCGCACCATCACTAAACGATCTCTGCCCACAAGAGCGACCGGCGCGGCCGATTCTCAAATGAATCGCCGCGCCGGTTGTATTTTCTAGGCAAGCCTCGGTGAAAAACCTCTAATTCGGTGAACGACCGATCAATCGGCTGGCGCGCGATGAGCCGCCTGCGCGCGCTTGCTTCCTCTCAACCAGGTCTGAAGCCTATCCATATAGAGGTAGACAACAGGCGTGGTGAAGAGCGTTAGCATTTGGCTGAGGATGAGCCCGCCCACGATTGTAATACCGAGAGGCTGGCGGAGCTCAGAACCGGTGCCTCCGCCAATAGCGAGTGGCACCGCACCCAACAGCGCGGCCATGGTTGTCATCATGATGGGACGGAACCGCAAAACACATGCTTGGTGAATCGCGTCGACCGGCGATTTGCCGTCCACGCGCTCGGCCTGCAAGGCGAAGTCAATCATCAGAATCGCATTCTTCTTTACAATTCCGATCAAAAGAATGATGCCGATGACCGCGATGATGTTGAGGTCCGACTTGAAAAGCATGATGGCCAGAAGCGCTCCAACGCCGGCGGAAGGAAGAGTCGAAAGAATTGTGATCGGGTGAATATAACTCTCGTAAAGGATTCCGAGAACAATATATACGGCGGCGAGCGCCGTCAGGATCAACACGGGCATAGTCGAAAGCGAGTCCTGGAAAGCTTGCGCAGTACCTTGAAAGCTCCCGCGGACCGTTGGTGGGAGACCGACCTGCCGCTCGGCGGCCTGGATGTCAGCGGTTGCTTTGCCCAGCGAAGCGCCGGGGGCGAGATTGAAGGAAAGCGTAATGGCGGGAACCTGTCCCTGGTGATTCACTGCGAGCGGAGTCAGAGAGGGTCCAAAATGTGAAAAGGCGCTGAGCGGAACCACGGTCCCTTGATTGGTTGGAACATAGATCTGCTTCAGAGTTTCAGGGCTGCGAAGAAACTGTGGTGCAACTTCCAGTACGACGTGATATTGGTTGAGCCCCTTGTAGATCGTCGAGACTTGCCTCTGTCCGAAGGAATCATTCAGCGTGTTGTCAATCGCCGCCATCGAAACGCCAAGTCGCGAGGCAACGTCGCGGTCAATCAAGAGTGAGGCTTCAAGTCCCCGGATTTGCTGGTCGCTGTTCGCATCCTTGATTTCCGGGATGCGCGCAATCTTTTGCAGGAGGATTGGCGCCCATTGATTGAGGTCCTGCAAGTTGTCCGCTTCGAGCGTGTACTGATATTGGGAATTGCTGCTCCGCCCGCCGACGCGCACATCCTGCGTGGCCTGTAAATATAGCGTTGCGCCCGAAATCTTGGCGGCCTTGGCGCGAATGCGGGCAATGACCTGGTCTACCGTAAGCTTTCGTTCCGCGATAGGCTTCAACTGGATGAACATGCGGCCTGAATTGATGGGACCGCCGTACCCTCCACCCCCCGTCGAATCGCCGACGGTATCCACGGCCGGATCCGCCCGGACAATGTCGGCAAATTCACGGAGTTTTTCATCCATGGCGGGGAAAGAGATGTCCTGATCAGCAATCACATTCGCGCTAAGCCGTCCTGTGTCTTGCTGAGGGAAGAATCCTTTTGGGACGATGATGAAAAGGTAGACGTTTACGCAGATAGTGGCGAGCGTCAGCGCCAGAACCAACGGCTGATGGCGCAGAACCCACCGCAAGCAGGATTCGTAGGTTTTCTTTAATCCCTCAAAGCCTCCTTCCGCCAGCCGGTAGATAAAGCCGTGTTCGCCTTTCTCTTGCCGCAAAAACCGGGCGCACATCATGGGAGTCGTCGTCAGCGACACCATCAGTGAAACTCCGATTGCCGTGCTCAACACAACCGCGAATTCCCTGAAGAGCCGCCCAACGACTCCACCCATCAGAAGAATCGGAATGAACACAGCAATCAGGGATGTGCTCATTGAGAGAACCGTGAAGCCAATTTCGCGGGAGCCGCGCAACGCAGCTTCCATCGGTTTCAGGCCGGCTTCCAGGTAGCGCGTAATATTCTCGATGACGACGATCGCGTCATCCACGACAAAGCCCGTGGAAATGGTGAGCGCCATCAATGAGAGATTGTCCAGCGTGTAACCGGCCAGGTACATCATCCCAAACGTACCGACGAGTGAAAGTGGGACGGCAACGCCGGGTATCGCCGTTGCCCAGGGATTCCGCAGAAACGCGAACACGACCAGCACGACCAGAGCGATTGAAATCACCAGCGTGATTTCGACATCGTGAATCGATGCGCGAATCGTGGGCGTCCGATCCAGAATGACACTCAGATGAATCGTCGGAGGAATCGAGGCCTGTAGCTGTGGCAGGATCGCGCGGACGCGGTCCACGGTCTCGAGGATATTGGCGCCCGGTTGACGGAATATCACCAAGGTGATGGCCGGCTCGCCATTGGCGTAACCTGACGCACGGACGTCCGCGACGGAATCCACGACAGTGGCGATATCCTGCATCCGGACTGGAGCGCCGTTGCGATAAGTAACGAGGAGCGGCCGGTACTCCCGCGCCCTGAAAAGCTGGTCCGTGGCTGTGATATTCCAAGCCTGATCCGCATCAGCCAATTCGCCTTTGGGTCTGTTTGCATTTGCCGAAGCGAGTGCTGCCCGGACTTGTTCAAGACTGATTCCATAGCTATTCAACTGGGTCGGATTTACTTGCACGCGAACTGCGGGCGTCGCGCCGCCGCCTACGAAAACCTGGCCTACGCCTTCGACCTGAGAAAGCTTCTGCGCCAGTATGGAATCTGCGGCGTCATAAACCTGTGCTTTCGGCACCGTCGTTGAAGTCAAGCTGAGAAGTATGATCGGCGAATCGGCAGGATTGACCTTGCGATATGTCGGTGCAGTTGGGAGACCTGCGGGGAGCTGGCTGCGCGCCGCATTGATGGCAGCCTGGACGTCGCGAGCGGCAGCGTCAATATTTCGGTTTAAATCGAATTGCAAAGTGACGCTCGTGGACCCAAGCTGGCTGGTGGAGGTCATCTCAGTTACGCCCGAGATGCGGCCGAACTGACGCTCGAGCGGCGTGGCCACGGAGGAAGCCATCGTTTCCGGGCTCGCTCCGGGCAGGCCGGCGGAAACATTGATCGTCGGAAAATCTACCTGGGGAAGCGGCGAAACTGCGAGAAGCTTGAAGGCTAAGCTACCGGCCATGAACAGCGCGATCGTCAGGAGGGTAGTTGCCACGGGACGCCTGATAAATGGGGCCGAGATGTTCGACGAGATGTTCATGCTTCAGTCCGCCGAGGCTGGTTGATGCTCCGCGCCGCCAACGTGAAACCGCCTGCTGAGGCGTCGCGCCAGCCAGTCAAATGCCAGATAAACGACGGGCGTCGTGTAAAGCGTGAGCAATTGGCTCAGGATCAGACCGCCGACGATTGAAATCCCGAGAGGGCGCCGCAACTCAGAGCCAGTTCCCGTTCCGAGCGCGAGGGGAAGCCCGCCGAGCAACGCGGCCATCGTCGTCATCATGATGGGGCGGAATCTCAGCAGGCAGGCTTCATAAATCGCATCCAGAGGGGCCTTGCCTTCTTTGCGTTCGGCTTCGAGTGCGAAGTCAATCATCATAATGGCGTTCTTCTTCACGATGCCAATCAGCAGGATCAAACCAATCAGCGCAATCACGCTGAATTCCGTTTTGAAAAGGAGCAGCGCCAGGATGGCTCCCACACCAGCGGAAGGCAGCGTCGAAAGAATCGTGATGGGATGGATATAGCTCTCGTACAGCACGCCAAGCACAATGTAGACGGTAATCACCGCCGCGAGGATGAGCAGCGGTTCATTGGAAAGTGAATTCATGAACGCCGCCGCCGTGCCTTGAAAGCTTGTCTGAATGCTGGGCGGAAGGCCAACCGCATCGCGCGCCGCGTTGATGGCATTTACCGCGTCGCCAAGCGAAGCAGTTGGAGCCAGATTGAACGAAATCGTAACGACAGGGAATTGACCCTGGTGATTGTTGACCAGCGCCGATGCCCCCTCCTCGATATGCGTGAAGGAACTCAGCGCCACCTGTCCGCCATTCGTAGAGGGCACGTAAATATCCTTTAGTGAATCGGGGTCTATCTGTAATCGCGGGTCCACCTCGAGCACAACGTGATACTGGTTGAGCTGCGTGAACATCGTGGACACCTGCCGCTGGCCGAAGGCGTCGTAGAGAACGTTGTCAATTGTCTGGGGAAGAATGCCGAGGCGCGACGCGGTGTCTCGGTCGATTACAAGAGTTGTGAGGAGGCCCCCGTTAAGTTGGTCGCTGGCGACGTCGCGAAGCTCCGGGAGAGACTGGAGCTTTGCAATCAATCGAGGGGTCCAAAGAGCAAGTTCCTTTGCGTCAACATCTTCCACGCTGTATTGAAATTCCGTGCGGCTGATGCGATCTTCCACCGTGAGATCCTGAACGGGCTGAAGAAAGAGCGAGATTCCCTCAACATTGGCGAGCTGCGGTTGCAACCTCCGGATCACATCGGATGCCGAAATTCCCCGTTGTTCGAGCGGTTTCAGGTTGATTTGGATGCGGCCGGTGTTGGTTGTTGTGTTCGTCCCATCAATGCCGATGAAGGAGGACAGGCTGGCAACAGCGGTGTCCTGAAGAATCACGTGCGTAAGCGCCTGCTGGCGCTGGGCCATTGCACTGAAAGAGATGTCCTGCGCAGCTTCCGAGACGCCCATAATTACTCCCGTGTCCTGCACGGGGAAAAAACCCTTCGGAACATAGATATAGAGAAGTATCGTTACCACGAGCGTAGCGACCGTGACGAGCAAGGTCGTCGTCCTGTACTGCAGAACAAACCGCAAAGTCCGGCCGTAGAATGCGATGATGGACTCAAACGCATGTTCGGACATGCGATAGAACCATCCACGTTCGGATTCCTTGTGATGTTTCAATAGCCGCGCGCACATCATCGGAGTCAGCGTCAGCGAAACAACGGCAGAAACGAGAATTGTTACGGCCAGAGTGACGGCAAATTCGCGGAAAAGCCGCCCGACGATGTCTCCCATGAAGAGTAGGGGGATTAGCACGGCGATCAGTGAAACGGTCAGCGATAGAATCGTGAAACCAATTTGTTCGGAACCCTTCAGCGCGGCTTGGAGAGGTGTGTCGCCCTGCTCGATGTAACGGCTGATATTTTCGATCATTACGATCGCATCATCCACGACGAAGCCGGTGGAAATCGTCAGCGCCATCAGGGAAAGATTGTCCAGACTGTAGCCAAGCAGGTACATTACGCCGAAGGTTCCGACAATCGAGAGCGGCACCGCAATACTGGGGATGACTGTCGCGGAAACGCTTCGCAAGAAAAGAAAGATGACCAATACGACCAGCACAACAGTCAGCAACAGCTCCATTTTCACGTCAGAAACAGATGCCCGAATTGTCGTGGTGCGGTCGGTCAAAACTGTGACTTTTATGGAGGATGGAAGAGAAGCCTGAAGCGTCGGAAGGAGTTTTTGAATGCGGTCCACTACGCCGATTATGTTTGCTCCGGGTTGCCGCTGAATATTCATGATTACAGCGGGATTCTCGTTTGCCCATGCCGCTTGCTTGATGTTTTCCGCGCTATCTACAACAGTTGCCACATCCGTGAGCCGGACGGGAGCGCCATTTCGATAGGCCACGATAAGGGGCCTATAGGCATCGGCTGTTAAGAGCTGGTCGTTTGCGCCGATGGTATAAGCCTGGTGCGGTCCGTCAAAGTTCCCTTTGGCCTGGTCCACGTTTGCCGCGCCCAGCGCAGTCCGTAAATCTTCGAGGCTCATGCCATAGGCGGCGAGGGCAGTCGGATTCGCCTGAATTCGAACGGCTGGCTTCTGTCCGCCGCTGATGCTGACGAGACCCACGCCGGTTAGCTGCGAGATTTTCTGAGCCAGCGTTGTGTCAGCGAGGTCTTCCACTTTGGCGAGCGGAAGTGAATTCGACGTAAGCGCAAGTGTGAGGATCGGCGCATCCGCAGGATTAATCTTGCTGTAAATGGGTGGGTTTGGCAGATCTGTCGGAAGAAGATTGGACGCAGCATTAATAGCGGCCTGAACGCTTTGTTCGGCTACGTCAATGTTCAGATCCAATGTGAATTGAAGTGTAATGGTTGAGCTTCCGAAGGAGCTCATCGAGGTCATCTGGTTCAGGCCGGGGATCTGGCCGAATTGCCGCTCCAGCGGGGAGGTAACCGACGACGACATCACATCCGGGCTTGCCCCCGGATAAAACGTCTGAACTTGAATCGTTGGATAGTCAACTTCCGGTAATGCGGAGACAGGCAACTGGTTGTAAGCCACGAATCCCGCTAGCATGATCCCGACCATTAAGAGACTAGTCGCGACCGGACGAAGAATGAATGGCCTGGAAATGCTCATTTTTTACCGCCCGCGGCTGCGGGAGCCGGGGCCGGAGAACTCGTGTGCGTGTCCACTTTGGTTCCGTCTTGCAATTTGTCCTGGCCATCCACGACAACAACTTCTCCCGGTTGCAGTCCATCGCTCAGACCTGACTGAGTTCCTTCCGTAATCGATTGCTTTACCGGGCGAATTGAGACAGTGCCATTTGCGTTGACGACGAAAACAAACGTGCCCTGCGGTCCGCGTTGGATTGCAGTAGAGGGAACGATGGTCACGCCCTTCTGGTTACCCACCAAAATACGCAAATTTACAAACTGGTTGGGAAATAGATGGTTGTCATCGTTGTCGAACTCTGCCTTGAGCTTGTATGTGCCGGTCGTCGGGTCAATTGCATTGTCAATTGTGAGGACTTTTCCTGTCGCGAGTTTATTGACGCCGTCCTGGTCATACGCTTCGACGGAAAGTTGAACACCTGCGCGGACTTGCTTGAAGACGTCCGGGAGGCTTTCCTGCGGCAGGGCAACCAGCGCCGCGATGGGTTGAACCTGCGTGATAACAACCAGTCCGTTAGTATCCGCCGCGTGGATTATATTTCCCAAGTCTACCAGGCGCAGCCCCACGCGCCCGCTGATAGGCGCGGTGATCCGGCAATAGATCAATTGGAGTTTGGCGGTGTCAATCTGGGCTTGGTCCGATTTGATCGCGCCATCGTATTGGTCCACGGTGGCCTTTTGCGTGTCGAGTTGTTGCTTCGGAATAATTTGCTGCTGATAAAGGTCGGTATAACGAGCAAAGTTGGCATTGGCATCGTTCCGGAGCGCGGTATCATGCGCGAACGTGCCCTCCGCTTGTTCAAGCTGCATTTGGAATGGCCGGGGATCAAGTTCGGCCAACAAGTCTCCTGCATGAACAAATTGTCCTTCCTGGAATGCGACGCTTATAAGTTGGCCGTCCACCCTGCTGTGCACTGTGACCGTGTTGAATGCCGTCACCGTGCCTATATTGCGCAAGTAAACGGGAACGTCGCCGCGTACCGCCGTCGCAATAGCTACAGGGATCGCCGCTCCACTACCTCCGCGTCCCGAGGTCGGCGCGGAAGTCGAAGTTGACGAAGAGCTGCTGGCAAAAACTCCGCGATAGTGCCAGACTCCATATCCGAGAGCGCCAAGAACAATCAGCCAGATCCATCTATGCCGCTTGGTTCGCGGAGGGCTGGAATCCCCGCTGTTTTGCGGCGGATTCAAATTTCGCTGTCCTTCCTCGACTATGGGTGTCGGCATTGGAATTTTTCCACCAGGAAATCCTTTAATTCAGACAGCTTTCGGAAAGGCAAATAATACTCCATCCGATGAATTGATTCTCAAAATGTCCTCTGGTTATAATGCCATCCATTCCGCTAATGTTTGACGAAATTGGAGCCCGCGCCGTTGCGTGTTTTGGCAATAGTTGGCCACTTTGTCCGCTTCCGGCACGGTGAATCCCATGAACGGCCAGAGTGTCGCATTTTTGGTCTCCGCATGCCACATAAACCTATGGAAACAAAGGGTTTATGCCCCGGGGCGGACGGCCTCGAAGTTGCGCAATAAACTCAGGAATAGGGGCCTGCCCGACGTGTGTTTACGGTTCCAAGTTTTGTGTGCCGTTCCATACGGGCGGGGTGACCTAGGTTAAAGCCGGTTTTGGATCCAGTTTGCATCAATTGGCCTGAACAGGAGGACCTATGCCGAAAATAGAGCGAGTTCGTGAGGTTTTGCGAGGGCCGCTAGACGATGAGCATCTGCGTCAACGAGCTGCGGCAGGGTGGCGGATGTTTGCAATCGAATGGGAACGTCCCGCGGATGAAGGAGAAGACCGTCCCTTCGGAAAAATGGAAACTGAGCTGCCATACGGGCTGCAGGTTTCCGGCGATTGTCTGCATCTCGAAGAGAATCGCATCGAGAAGGAAGCACTCGTCCTTATGCTCGAGCTGATCGTGCAGGACTATCCCTTCTCGCGAATCGCCGGCGAACTCAACGAGCGTGGTTTCCGTACGCGTTCAGGCGGCAAGTGGGACCCTGTCGCCGTTTTTAATTTGCTTCCCCGCATGATTGACATTGGCCCCCGCGTCTTCTCGAGTGATGAATGGGCCGATCGGCGGCAGCGACTGTTCAAAGTATTCGTATAGCTTTCGATTCGCGCACGAACTGGATAAGGAGCGCCAATGGGAAATCTCTATCAGGATATTCGTTTTGCCATCCGCACACTGTTGAAGAACCCCGGCTTCACCGCCGTTGCCCTGTTGACTCTGGCTCTAGGGATTGGCGCGAACACTGCGATCTTTAGTTTGGTCAACTCGATCTTATTGCGTCCCCTCCCCGTTCAGAATCCTTCCCAGTTGACTGTCTTGGGATTCACGCGCGATCACGGCCACCTGTCCCTGAATGCCTCGTATCCCGAACTGGAAGACCTTCGGCATCAGCAAGATAGTCCTTTCGCGGATCTAATTGGCTTCCAATTCGGTTCCGATGGTCTTGATGTCGACGGCAAACCGTACAGCTTGTTCACAAATTATGTCACTGGAAATTACTTTGAAGTGCTCGGCGTGAAGCCTGCGCTTGGCCGCCTAATCGGCCCCACAGAAGGCCAGGTGCCGGGAGCGGATCCAGTTGTCGTCTTGAGCTATTCGTTGTGGAAGGCGCGTTTTGGCGGCGATCCGAGTTTCATCGGCAAGAAAGTTCTTGTGGATGGCCACCCGTTCACGGTCATCGGTATCGCGCCGGAAGGGTTTCACGGGCTCACCTCGCTCGTGGATGCGCGCGCCTACATACCCCTCGCGATGCATGTAAGTTTGATGGCCGAACTCAACGGTGAGCAACGTTCGAATGCGATCGTGGATCGCAAGATCCAGAATCTGCATGTGTATGGCCGTCTCAAGCCCGGGGTCAACACCGGTCAGGCAAACGCGGCTCTCGCCGGAATCGCGCACCAGATTTCGCAACTGGGCCCGGACACGGATAAGGACCTGCAGATCAGCGTTTTCGCCGAACTTCAGGCGCGTCCCGACCCGGAATCCTTTACAGGGTTGTACGCAGTGTCTGGCCTCTTTCTCGCTTTGGCCGCTTTTGTATTGATTCTCGCTTGCGTAAATGTGGCCAACATCCTGCTTGTCCGCGTCACGCTTCGCAGGCGTGAGATGGCGATTCGCTCCGCGCTCGGAGGATCGCGCACGCGCCTCGTGCGGCTTCTTCTTACGGAGAGCGTTTTGCTCGCTCTCCTCGGCGGCTTTGGCGGCCTGCTGGTGGGGCAATGGCTGAGCGGGTTGATCTCCAGGATCAATCTTTCCACGTCGCTGCCCATCGTCCTCGACTTCTCTTTCGATTGGAGAGTGTTCAGTTTCGCGTTCTCCGCCGCTTTGCTGACTGGCCTGATTGTCGGCGTTCTGCCGGCGTTCCGGGCCTCGCGTAGTAATTTGATGGACGTCTTGCGCGAATCGGGAAGAACGGTGGCGGTTGGCCGCGAGCGTTTCCGCAGTGCGCTCGTCATTGCGCAGGTCGCAGGCTGCATGATGCTTCTCATTATGGCCGGGCTCTTTTCGCGCAGCCTCGCAATGGCTCAAAAAGTGAATCTGGGGTTTGATCCGTCTCACATCGCAAATTTTTCTTTCGATCCTCGAGTTCTTTCCTATGGGGAAGACAAGGGGCTTCAATTCTCTAAGCAGTTGATTGAGCGGGTGCGCGCATTGCCAGGCGTGGAAACGGCCAGCATAGGGACCACCGTGCCGTTTGGTTATTACAGCAACGTGGAAACGCTGCAAATTGATGGTTACGAAGCAAAGTCGGATTCCCAGGCGCCACGCGTGGCCACAAGGTCCATCTCGCCCGGTTACTTCCGGACCATGCGAATTCGATTTGTAAGCGGCCGCGATTTTACGGATGCGGACGACGCGAAATCGCAGGCGGTGGCTATCATCAATCAGGCCATGGCCCGCAAGTATTGGCCCGACCGTGACCCGATCGGCCGATCCTTTCATCTAAAAAGCCATCCGGATAAGCCCATGCAAGTTGTTGGCGTTGTGAACGACAGCAGATTTGACGATTACACTTCTCCGATTGACCCATTTTTTTGCACGGCGTTGGCCCAGGATTACTCGTTTCTTCAAACGCTTCACGTCCGGGCGGCAGGGTCAGCCGGAAACATCGTTCCAATCGTCCAACAGGAGATTGAAAAGATGGCGCCCGGCCTTGCGCTTTTCGATGTGGGCACGATGGAGCAAGGACTTTACACTCTAAATGGTTTGCTGCTCTTCCAATTGGGCGCCGGGATCGCTGCGGCACTGGGCATGCTGGGTTTGGTGCTGGCCGTCGTAGGCGTATACGGAGTCGTTTCCTATGTGACCAGCCAGCGCACTCACGAAATCGGGATTCGCATGGCGCTTGGCGCCGCTCCGGGACAGATTGGCAAAATGGTTCTCCACCAGGGATTTGTAATCGTCGCAATCGGGCTGGCGCTCGGACTCATTGTTGCCGTTGCCGCCGGAAATCTTGCGAAGACCTTCCTCGTGAGCGTCAGTCCGACCGATCCGCTGACATACCTCACAGTGTCTTTCCTACTTGCTGCTGTAGCGCTTGCCGCCTGCTGGATTCCCGCGCGCCGCGCGACGAAAGTCGATCCGATGATCGCCTTGCGATACGAATAACAAAGTGACCCTTTTTTCAGCTATGCGTCTTAGAATGTAACCGCGGGTTTGCTCGCTTTTTTTGGGGAGGGGGAAATGGGAAGTCTCTGGCAGGATCTTCGCTTCGGCTTGCGCATGCTGGTCAAGAGCCCCGGGTTGACGGCGATTGCAGTTCTGACGCTCGCGCTCGGCATTGGCGCAAACACCGCAATCTTTTCGCTCACTGACCAGATCCTTCTTCGCGTGCTGCCGGTGTCCCATCCGGAAGAACTTGTAGTTCTCCGCTCTCCGGGCCCCTTCTCAGGGAGCACCTGGGCGGACAGCGATTCCGCAATGTCATTCTCCTATCCGATGTACAAGGACTTGCGCGACCGCTCTCCCGTTTTCTCCGGACTCCTCGCCAAATTCTCTGTGGATTTGAGCGTTGCGGGGCAGGGCCGTACGGAGCGAGGGCGGGGAGAACTCGTTTCTGGAAATTACTTTCAAGTTTTGGGGGTCCGCCCTTTTCTTGGACGGGTTTTCAGCATGGATGACGAGACGGCTCCCGGCGCGAATCCCGTCGCGGTCTTAAGTTACGGCTACTGGACGCGCCATTTCGGGGGCGATTCAGGGATTCTCAATAAGCAGCTCAGTGTAAATGGAGCGGACATCACGGTCGTCGGGGTCACACAGCCCGGATTCGCTGGCGTTCAGGTTGGCTCCGTACCCGACATGTTTATTCCCATCACGATGAAGCCGCAGATGACGCCCAATTGGAACGGGCTACCTGACCATTCCAGCAGGTGGTTGGCGATCCTCGGCCGCTTGAAGCCGGGTGATACGCGCGAGAAGGCGCAAGCCGCCGCGCAGCCGTCTTACCGCGCGCTCCTCGAAGTCGAGTGGCCATTGCTCAAGATGGGTGCGGACGAGCATGACAAGTTCCTCGCCCGTCAGCTCATACTCGATGTGGGAGAGCATGGTAGGCCTATTCTTCAGCGGGACGCCAGCCAGCCCTTGTGGTTTCTGATGGCCATGGTTGGTGTTGTCCTGCTGATTGCCTGCGCGAACCTCGCAAGCCTGCTCGTCGCGCGAGCGGAAGCGCGCCAACGGGAAATCGCGATCCGGCTTGCCATCGGAGCGGGTCGCGGCCGGCTCGTGCGTCAGCTCCTGACGGAAAGCTTGTTGTTGGCGCTGGCCGGCGGAGCTGCAGGCCTGCTGGTCGGTTATTGGACGCTACGTTCCATTGTCGGATCCTTTCCGCCGGACATCGGGATTATTGGAATTGATGCGAAGCTTGACTACCGGGTTCTTGCCTTTTCTCTCGGTCTTTCACTCTTAACGGGTTTGCTCTTCGGTCTCGCTCCTGCGTTGCGGGCAACGCGCCCGGATGTGCAGGACACGCTCAAGAATCAGGCAGCGGGCGGCTCAGGCGGCGTCGGCGGCGTGCGCATGAGAAAGGGACTGATCATCGCGCAAGTGGCACTGACGGCTGTGCTCCTCGCGGGGGCGGGCCTCTTCACGCGAAGTCTCCTGAATCTCGAAAAGCTGGACTTGGGGCTTCGCACCGACCACATCCTGCAATTCTCTGTTTCGCCCGAATTGAATAAATACACGCCGGCGCAAACATCCGCCTTTTTTGACCGGATTCGGGAGCAAGTCGCCTTGATTCCGGGAGTTCATTCGGCAAGCGCCGCGGAGATTCCCATCCTCGCTGACAGCAATTCCGACAGCAACATTACGGTCGAGGGCTATACTCCCAAGGGAAAAGAAAACCTGGAAGTAGGCGAGAACTGGGTTGGGCCGGACTATTTCTCCACAATGTCCATTCCTTTGCTTTCCGGACGTGAATTCAACTCAGGGGACGCCATCTCTGCCAAGAAGGTGGCCATTATTAATGCGACCTTCGCTCGCCTCTACTTCGCGGGTCGCAGCCCCATTGGTTCGCATTTTGCTTTCGGCTCTGGCGATAAAACGCATCCCGATATCGAAATCGTTGGAGTTGTGCGGGACAGCAAGTATGCCGACGTCCGCGACAAGCCCATCGCGTTTGCCTACTTGCCTTACGCGCAGGATAAAAAGGTAGGAAGCGCGACTGTTTATGTTCGAACAGAACAATCCCCGGCACAATTGGCCGGAGCGCTTCGGCAGACCGTCGCGGGTATTGATCCCAACCTGCCGGTCTATGGGCTCAAGACCCTTGTCGAGCAGCTGAATGAAACGATGTTTTCCGATCGGTTTGTGACCGCGCTTTCCCTGGCGATGGGGCTGCTCGCGGCGTTGCTGGCCGCCGTCGGGCTTTACGGTGTAATGGCCTACGTTGTTGCGCGTCGCACGCGGGAGATTGGAATCCGCATGGCCTTAGGCGCGACGCGAGAGGGCATCGGATGGCTGGTGCTGCGCGAAGTCTTCCGAATGACCATCGCCGGTGTAATCATCGGCTTGCCCGCGGCGTTTGGAGTTGGCTGGCTCGTTCAATCGCTGCTCTTCGGCGTCAAAGCCAGCGATCCATTGGTTTTTGCCCTGACGGTCATTCTTCTCATCACTGTAACTTTGTTGGCCAGCAGTTTGCCCGCGCGTAAGGCCGCCCGCGTGGACCCGATGGTTGCGTTGCGGTACGAATAAGTGGGCTGGGTCGCGGGGTTACTCTTCATCCAGGGCGCGCCGGATCTTTTTCAGGACGCTGGCAAACATCGCTGGCGTTAGCCTCCCCGTCTGCGTGTTTTGCTGGCTTGGGTGGTACGAGCCAAACAAGCGTGGCAAGCCGGCGGGCATCGCGAAGTCGGCGCCGTGGGAAAATTTGTAGGGACTGGCGCGCTCAATCCATCCGCGTTCCTGCAACACGCGCAAATAATGTGTCCAGGCAATATGTCCTAGCGCAAGAATTGCGCGCGGCTTCAACAAACCCAATTCTGCTTCGAGATACGGCACGCAGTTACGAATCTCATCGGGCGCAGGCTTGTTTTTGGGAGGCGCGCACCGCGCGACCGCGCTGATGTAAGCATCCTTCAGCGTCAGTCCGTCGCCGCGCGAAATGGATTTCGGTTGGTTCGCGAATCCGGCGCGGTAAAGCTGCGCATAAAGGAAATCTCCGCTGCGGTCCCCGGTAAACATTCGGCCCGTGCGATTCGCTCCGTGCGCGCCTGGTGCGAGCCCAATGATCAATAGCTCGGCTTGCGGATCGCCGAACCCCGGCACGGGGCGTCCCCAATAGGTTTGGTCCCGGTACGCGCGCCGTTTCACGCGCGCAACTTTCTCTCGATACAGCACGAGGCGCGGACACTTGCGGCAATTCACGATGCGCCGATTCAATCTATCCAGGGCGTCCGCAATTTGGATTGGTTTCATCGCGGCTTTCGAACACCGATCGGGGCGGGGAATTCTACTCCGCTTCAATCGGCAGACGCAGACGCGCCCGGCACCCGTGGCTGTCTTTCCGGTTCATCAACATCAAGCTCCCGCCATGCGCCTCGGCAATTTGCCTGCTCAGCACGAGTCCAATCCCTGAGCCGCCGGGCTTTGTCGTGAAGAATGGAACGAAGAGGTTTGCCGTGTTGGAAAGCCCCGGACCGTCGTCTTCCACCCAAACGTCTATGGACTCTCCGTTTTTCGACCACCCCACTCGCACGCCGCCTCCGGTTTCGATTGCGGCGTCGGTCGCGTTGCGCAATAGATTGATCAGGAGCTGGTCGAGCTGATCGCCGTCCGCGGAAATGATGACGCGCGGCCCCGGCACGACGGTCACATTCAATCTCTGTTCGAGGCTCACGGTCCGCGCGATCCACCGCGCGACGTCCACGGGCGCGGGCTGCGGCTGAGGCAGCCGCGCGAGGCGCGCATAAGCGCTCGTGAATCGTCCGAGTGCCTCCGACCGCGCGCGAATCACACCGAACCCGCTCTTCATGTCGGCCGAGGCGTCGGCCGGCCATTCCGAGGGAACCGGCAATCGCCCGAGAAGTGTCTCCATGCTTTGGGCGACGCTCTGGATCGGCGCGAGGGAATTGTTCAGCTCGTGGCCAAGCACGCGGATCAGCCGCTGCCACGCCTGGCGTTCTTCTTCACGCAACGCGCGGCTCAAATCGGAGAGGACGAGGAGCTGATGCTGTAACCCGCCTTCGCGGAACGTGCTCCGGCGCATCCCCCATCGTCCTGTGCCTCCGGGAAAACTCACCTCGAGCGTGCGCGCAGGTTCCCCTTCCAGGCAGCCCGCCAAATTTAATTCTGCTGCCGTGCGGCCGAGCATGCGTTCGGCGGGCAAGCCGAGCAATCGCTCTCCGGCGCGATTCACCACCAGCAGGTGCTGCGCCCCGTCAAATGTGAAAACAGCGAAATCAATTTCTTCCACGACTTTGCGCAGGAGAGTCGTTGCTTCGACCGCGCCCAGCCGCTGCTCGCGCAATGTTTGCCCCAGCGCATTGACTTCGCGGATGACCTCGCCAAGCGCGTCGGGCGAATCCCAGCCGCGCCCGCGAATGGAATAGTCGCCTTCGCGCATTGCCGCGAGCAGATTCGAGAGGGTTTGCAGCGGGAAAGCAACTCGCTGGCGCGTGGATACGGCAAAACCAAGCCACACGGTGACAATCAATATTGTCAATGTCCAGCAGGTTTTGGAAGAGTAGGGCCCTGTCCACAGCAGAATAAGAGCGATGACGGAGCCGGGAAGGCCCGCAATCAGCGCCAACAGAAGAACGCGGCGCTCATGGAAAAGCTCTTTCATAGGCCATACTTTTGCATACGGCGATAGAGTCCGCTGCGGCTCAGTCCCAGCGTCCCAGCGGCCTGGCTCACGTTGCCGTCGAATCGCGCCAACGTCTTTTGCACCAGGTAGCGCTCCACGTCTTCGAGGCTCATCTCCTCCAGCCGTGCGGCTCCGCCGCTGCCCGCCGCCGGGCGAAGGCCCAGATCCGAAGCGCGCACCTGATTTCCCTGGGCAAGCAGTACCGCGCGCTCAATGGAATGATCCAATTCGCGGACGTTTCCCGGCCAGGGATGTTCGAGCAGAGCCTGCGACGCAGCGGTATCAAATCCGCCGAGAGTTTTTCGGTAGCGCTGCGCGTACGTGCGCAAGAAGTGGTTTGCCAGGAGAGGAATGTCTTCGCGGCGTTCCCTGAGCGGGGGCAGGTGGATCTCGATGGTATTCAGCCGGAAAAGCAGGTCCTGCCGGAAACGGCCCGCGGACACCTCTACATTCACATCGGCATTTGTCGCCGCCAGGATTCGCACATCCACTTTTCGCGTTTTCGAGGACCCCACGCGCTCCATCTCACCCGTCTCGAGCACGCGAAGGAGCTTGGCCTGCAAATTCATGGGCACATTGGCAATTTCGTCGAGAAACAACGTGCCGCCGTCAGCCAATTCGAATCGGCCCACGCGATCCATCTTGGCGTCTGTAAATGCGCCTTTGACGTGCCCGAACAGCTCGCTTTCGAATAGGCCTTCGGAAAACCCGCCAGCGTTTACTGTCACAAGCGGCTTGCCGGAGCGCGGGGATAGCGCATATAGCGTTTTCGCGATGACTTCTTTTCCGGTTCCATGCTCGCCGGTGACCAGTACGTTCGCGTCGGATGGGCCGATGCGCGCGATCAACTCCAGCACCGGGCGCATCGCGGCGGACTCCGCGATCAGCGTCGGCAGGGAATCGGCCCGCAGGAGTTTGTTCTCCGCTTCGAGCCGCATTTGGCGCCGCAGCGACTGCCGCAATTCGATCTGCGTGCGGACGATCGCCAGCAGCCGCGCGTTTTCCCACGGCTTCTGGATGAAGTCGCGGGCGCCGCGGCGCATCGCCTCAACAGCCACCTGAACGCTGCCCCATGCCGTCATCACTACCACCGGCAAGGTGCTATCCATCGCCTGGATGCGCATGAGGAGGTCGAGGCCTTCCGCGCCCGAAGTTGTATCGCGCGCGTAATTCAGGTCCATTAGGACAACGTCGAATTCGCGTGTTTCGAGCGCCGCCAGGATTTCGGAAGGAGACGCAGCGGTTTGGATTTCGTAGCCTTCGTGTTTTAGCAGCAGCCGCAACGCCTCGCGCACGTCGGGCTGATCATCCGCGACAATCACGCGCGCTGCGGCCGGGTTCGATGTTTTCATTCCGTCGTCGCGGGCGTGCGTCCTTCGTCGCTTTGTTTGCGGGGCCGTTCCGGGCAGCCTTGCTTTCGCGCCCGCCCCGGCCAAAGTCCGCGCGCCCTTATTCTACGCGAATACTGCCCGAAGACGTGCTTGCGTAAATCAGCGGACCTCCGCCGTGAGCCTTGCCACGCAGCTCGTGCCGGTTGAGCGTCCCGCTGACTGTCAATTCATGGGTGGTGGACACGCTCCCGGAACCTGTGCTGGCGTCGAGTTCAAAGCCCGCGTCCGCCGGCAATCGCAGAGTCACCCCGCCGGAGCCTGTATGAAGGCGCCAGTCGCCCGTCGGTGTACCGTCCACTGTAATGTGACCGCTGCCGGCACGCGCATGAACGCTTCCATGTATGCCGCGCATTTCAATCCCGCCTGATCCCGTTTCAATGTCCGCGTCACCCGGGGCCGTCTGCTCGTATTCAACCGTGCCGCTTCCGGTGTGTGCACTCAGTCCGCCCGCAATACCGTTGGCATGGATGCTCCCGCTCCCGGTCGTCGCGTGCACGCCGCCCTTGATATCTTCCAGGGTGATTGTGCCGGAGCCAGTGCTCGCGCGCAGCTCGTTTCCAATCCGGCTGACGTTGATGCTCCCGGAGCCAGTGGTTGCCTCCACAGGGCCGTGCACGCCTTCAACCATCTGGCTGCCCGAACCCGTGGAAGAATGCAATTGTGTATCCGCCGGAGTGACGATTTCATAGCTGATGGACACATTGCGCCGCAACTCTTCATCGAGGATTTGGCCGATGCGAATCGTATTGCCTTCCTGCTCGATCGGCGGATTCGTTTCCAGCCGGTGAATTTTATCCTTTGCCGAAGCCGCGGAAATGCCCCAGCTCTCATGCACGCGGATTTTGCCGATCACATGAACCGTCGAGCCGTCTCCCGGGCGCACGCTGATCGATCCTGAGCCCGTGCCGACCGTAAGATTCACCGCGCCGCCTACTTTCAGGGTCTTGTCAAACTGTCCTTCGACGTAATTGTCGTCCCACGAGCGAGCTTGAGCGGGACGCGCCGCGACGGCGGCGAGGAAAATTCCCAGCACCGCAATCGCCGGCACCCAAATCCTTTTAATTCTCATTGTCCAACCTCCTGTGTAGCCCTTTCTGCGGGCTACTCGTAGCCCAGCGCTTCGAGCGGGTCCACCCGCGTCGCGCGCAGTGCTGGAATGTAGGACGCCACGAAGGCGACAAAGGTCAGCAGCACCGATCGCCGGCAAACCTCGGCAAGTCCGTTGGCCCGACGCCAAAAAGAAACGAATGCAGGAATCCCGTTACCGCCAGCGCGCTCAAAATCCCTAAAGCTACGCCGACAATCCCCGCCGCCACGCCCATCGCGGCAGTTCCCCAAGAGTTTTTTTCCACCACGCGCAGACCGTCCCGAATATCTTGGCCCAATGATGTCATTGTCCCCCTAAAAACGTTCCCCCCTAAGGATGTTCCGCCCTAAGAATGTTCTCCTCTGAGAATATTCCACTCTAAAAACGCTCCCGTCTAAGAATGTTCCCCTCAAAAATCCTCAGCAACCGGCCAACGCAGCAACCGCTCAACAGTGTCGTATAATATTGCAGTTTTTATTCCTTTCATTCGCGCCCTATCTGATTGAATCTATTGGCTTTAGAGTGAAACGTAAGGTGGTTTTCGGGCATATGTGCCCGCTCTTGGGACGCTCCTGTCGCGAAAGCGGATGCCCCCGCGGGGGCTTACTCGTATCGGAGCGCAGTCAGTGGATCGGCCTTCGTTGCACGCCGTGCAGGAAGCCAGCTTGCCGCGATCGTCACGCCGATGAGAATTGCAGTTATCCCGGCGAACATCGAGACGGGAACTCCTCCGATCCCGAAGAGCCCGCCTGAGAGCACCTTACCCATCGCTAACGCCGCAGGCCCCCCCACTGCTAATCCCCCGGCGGCAAGGAGCGCTCCCCGCTGAATGACAAGCGAAAAGATGTCGCGTTTTTGCGCGCCGAGTGCCATCCGAATCCCGAACTCATGCAGACGCGCCGTAACCGCATAAGCCACGATGCCATAGACGCCCACCACTGCAATCACAAGCGCGATGAAACTTAGAATTCCCATCATCCCGGCAATTTGAGAATTTCCCGCCAGCGATTCTTGAATCGCTTCATCGAGCGGCATCACTTCAAACGCCGGAAGCAAAGGGTCAATTGTCGCAAGCTGGGCGCGCGCCGGCTCCGAAAAAGAGGAAGGCGCACCAATCGCTCTCAATCCAAGGAGGGCTTCCGGCAGCGGCGCTTGCGCCACGGGCCGATAAATCACCGCTTCCGGGGTCTGGTTTGTCCAGTCATAGAGTACGTCGCCGGCCACTCCAACGACTTCGAGCCACGGCTCAAGCGAATCCGGCGCGCCAACCTGGATGCGTTTTCCAATCGCACTCTGGCCCGGCCACGAGCGGCGAGCCAGTTTTTCACTAACAATCGCAACGTGGAGCGAATCGGAGGTATCGCCGGCCGTGAAGCCCCTCCCCTGCATCAAGTGGACATGCATCAAATCAAAGAACTCCGGCGAAACACTTTGCATGACTGCGTTGGGGGAATGCGAGGCATCCGGCGCGACACGGCCCCCAATCTGGAAATCTTCCCAGTCGACCCCGTTGTTACTCAATGGAAAGGCAGAAAACGTGGCCGCCGATTGAACGCCGGGCAAAGATTTCAGCTTGTCCGTTGCCTGCTGAAAGAATCGCGCCCGCGCGGAATCATCCGTGTAGCGAGCAGCGGGAAGGTTGACGGCCAGAATCAGCGCGCGGCCGGGGTCATAGCCGTCTGCCGAATGGATGATTCCGCGCAACCCCCGCTCGGCGAGTCCCGCGCTTACGAGTAGCACGAGCGCAGTCGCAATCTGCGCCACGACGAAAATGCTCCTCAGGCGCTGCTGAAAGCGCGTGGCAGTTGAACCGCGTCCACCTTCCCTGAGGGCCAGGTTCAAGTCCGCCTTTGAGCCTCCAAACGCGGGCCAAAGTCCGGCAAGGATTCCAGTCAGGAATGCAATCGCCATCGTGAACAGAAGGGCGCGATTGGCCAATTGAATCCGGTCCCAGCCAGGAATCAGGCGGGCGATTTCGCCCGGCATGGAATGCAGCAGAAGTCGCAGGAAGAGCGATGAGAACAGCAGACTTACTGCTCCACCCATCAAAGCGAGCAGGACATTTTCCGCGAGCAGCAGCCGCACCACACGCCACCGGGTCGCTCCCAGCGCGGCGCGCACGGCAATCTCCCGGCCGCGCGCTGCCCCGCGCGCAAGCTGCAAGTTCGCAATATTCGCGCAGGCGATCAGCAGAACGACTCCAACCACTGCCAGAAGAAGGAATGTGGCTGACCTGGTCAGCGTGCCCTCCACAAATTCCGCAAGCGGGAGCACATGCGCGCGGATGTTTTTATTCGTCACCGGGTACGCGCGCTCAAGCCGGCCCACAATCGTATTCATTTCGGCTTGTGCCTGGGCGATGGAAACCCCGGCCTTCAGGCGGCCCACGATTTTCAGGTTGTGCGATTTGCGGTCGGTCCGTTGCTCCGGGGTGAGATTCAATGGCGTCCAGAGATCGCTAGGCACAGGGAAGTTAAAGTCCTGACCCATAACACCAATCACAGTAAAAGGCTTCCCATCCGCGTCCACGATGCGCCCTATGATTCCGGCGTCCCCACCGAACCGGCGCTGCCACAAACCATAACTCAGGATGGCCACCTGATTTCGTCCTGGCTGATCTTCGCCTGCGAGGAAGCCCCTGCCGATCGCCGGGGATTCCGCTAAAGTTTCAAGAAAATCGGCCGTGACCTGAACACCAAATACACGCTCGGGCTGCCCTTCGCCGCTCAGGTTGACATCCTCTTGCTTGTAGGCGGCGAGTTGGTCGAAAGAATGGCTTTCAGTCTTCCAATCGAAATAATCCCCTGCGGTTACGGGCGCCTTCTCGCCGTTCGCGACTGCAGCCAGCAGCTCAAGATTGGAGAACGGGAGCGGCCGAAGAAGAAACGCATCGGCAACGCTGAAGATAGCCGTGTTAGCGCCAATGCCGAGAGCCAGCGTCAGCGCGGCGATCGCGGTGAATCCGGGATTTCGGAGAAGATTGCGGAATCCGAAGCGGAAGTCCTGCCAGAGAGAACGCACAGCACACCCCCCAAGAAAGCCGGCGGAATGCTCAAAGCTCATTCGTTGACCGCACTCTACCGATCGCTCGCTATCTCAGATACGAAATGACGGTCTCAGATGTTACAGAAAAAAAACCGGTAGCAAAGCGAGTGATGATCAGCCCGCGGCGGTGGAACCGGAACCCGCGGCGACGGGCCGCGTCTCGTCCACCACCCAGCCATCCTTCAAGTTTATGATGCGGTCTCCGTAGGCGGCATTGCGCTCCGAGTGTGTTACTTGAATGATGGTTGTGCCGGCGTCATTCAGCCGCTTGAAGAGCTGCATGATCTCTTCGCCCTGCCCCGAATGGAGGTTTCCGGTCGGTTCGTCGGCGAGGATGAGCCGGGGACTCATCACCACAGCTCGCGCCACGGCGACAAGTTGCTGTTGTCCGCCGGAGAGCTGATTGGGATAGAGGTCTTTCTTACCGACGATATTGAAGCGATCGAGGATGTCGCACACCAAACTGACGCGTTCGCCGCGAGGAACATTCTTGTAAGACAGGGGAATCTCGAGATTCTCGAAGACGGTGAGGTTGTCAATCAAGTGGTAGCTCTGAAAGACGAAACCGATGTAACGCTTGTGGATTTCGTTGCGCTGCTTGATGCTCAGCTTGTGAACGGGCTGATCGAGGAAGCGATACTCGCCCGTCCACGCCCCATCGAGCATTCCGATGATCGAGAGCAGCGTGGATTTGCCCGCGCCCGAAGGCCCCATGATGGTGACGAACTCGCCGGCCTGGACATCAACGTTCACGCGACGCAGCACGAAGAATTTTCCGGCGGCAATGTCATACGCTTTCTCAATATTCCGCAACTGAATCAATGGTTCGGGCATGTTTGCAATCTCCTTCATACTTTTTAGACTCGCCGCAGGCTCCGGCGTCACATGGCAGTTCATTCCGGAAGCTATTCTATTCCATTCGCAGCGCCAAGATGGGGTCCACGCTGGTTGCCCGCTGCGCCGGCAGCAAACACGCCGCGAGGCCGATCGACGCCAGAATGGCGGGCACGCTCACAAACGTCAGCAGGTCGGTGGGCTTGACTTGGAATAGCATTGTGCCAAGGAACCGGGTCAAGAAAAGCGCACCGCCAAATCCGATGGCAATTCCAATCAGGAGCAGCATCATTCCGCCGCGCACCACCAACCGGAAAATATCGCCGCGGGCAGCCCCGAGCGCGATGCGAATGCCGATCTCTTGCGTCCGCTGCGTGACCGTATAGGACATTACTCCATAAATGCCGACTGCCGCCAGCGCCAGCGCAAGTCCGGCAAACGAGCCCAGCAAAAGGACAGTCAGCCGCCGGGGCGAGATATTTTTGTCCACAATGCCACCAAGCGTCTCGATCTGCGAAACAGGAATGTTTGGGTCCACAGACTGCACCGCTGCGCGTATCGCCTGAGATAGACTTGCAGGGTCGCCCGAGGTACGCAAGATCACATAACCGCCCCCGCTGGGCCTTTGTGCAAAAGCAACATAAGTCTCGACTCGAGAAGGTTGATCCACACCGTAGTTCTTAACGTGCGCAACAACTCCCACAATTTTTCGCCAAATCGGATCATTCGGATCATTATTGCGCCCGTCAATGGCAATGTGCTTTCCGATGGCGTCTTCATTTGGCCAGTTCGCTTGCGCCATTGTCGCATCAATGATGCACACCGGTTCGGAATCCGCCGTATCGGCGGATATAAAGTATCGCCCCTGCAGGAGCGGAATGCCCAAAGCCTGCAGGGCGCCCGGAGTCACCCTGGAAATATCCGTTGCTGGCATCAAACGCGGCTCCGGCCGGGGCCTGCCCTCCACGATGTAACTGGTTTGATTTCCTCCGAGAAGAGGGTTCTTGATGCCGGAAAATTGCACGCCGGGAATTGCTTCGAGCTTCGCCAACAATTCAATTACAAACTGCCGCTTCTGAGCTTCGGTCTTGTATTGAGTCTCAGGTGTGCTGAAGAAACCAGTGAGGACTCCGGAGGAATTGAACCCTGAATCTGCTCGCAAGACACGGTATAGACTCTTGACCGTCAACCCCGCGCCTATAAGCAGAATGAGAGAAACACTTACCTCCGCCACCACAAGAGCGGATCGCAATTTTTTCCGGCCCGCGCTCGCGCTTCCACCGCGGCCACCTTCTTTCATGGACTCATGAACATCGGTCCTTGAGGCCTGCCAGGCGGGGAAGACCCCGAAAAACAGCCCCGTTATTAAACAAAGGCCCAAAGTAAAGAGCAGGACGCTGCTGTTTACCGAAACACCGTCGATTCGGGGAACACTTGTAGTGGGAATACTTGCCAGCGCGCCCGAGGCGTTGTAGGCAATTAGCAGTCCCAAACTGCCCCCGAGCACCGATAGAATTAAACTCTCCGTTAAGAGTTGCCGAATCAACCGCGTTCTAGTCGCGCCGAGGGCCGTCCGAATCGCGAGTTCGCGAGTGCGTTCGGTGGCTCTCGCTAGCATCAAGTTGGCGACGTTTGCGCAGGCGATCAGAAGAACAAATCCGACCGCCGCGAGAAGAATCACAAGGGATTGGCGGATGTCGCCGACATAAGCATTCAACAGGGAATCGACTGTGACGCTGTGCTCGCCATTGTCATTGGGATACTGCTTGGCTAGCCGTGCGGCGATGTCCTTCATTTCGGTTCGTGCTTGTTCCAGCGTAACGCCGGGCTTCAGTCGGGCGTACGCATAGATTCCGGGGTGGTCGCCCCTGTGCGCTACGCCTCCCTCTTTATCTTCGAGCCTCCATAGAGAGGTGAAGAGAGCGTATTGCCGCCAGGTGCCATGAAATTCATTGGAGGGAAGCACTCCAATGACGGTGAAGAGTTCATCATCCAAATTGAGTTTCTTTCCAATAACATTTGGATCTCGCCCAAATTTCCGGTCCCAGTAGCCGTCACTCAAGAGAACCACAGGCGCTGCGCCGACTTTGTCGTCGTCTGGCGTCAATGCCCGGCCGAGGATCGGCTGAACTCCTAGAGTTGGAAAAAGCCCCGCGGTAACCTGGCGTATTAGAAGGCTCTCCGGCTCGCCTTCACCTGTCAGGATTGCAACGTTCGCGCGGTACGGCACCATGCTCTCAAACACCGTATTCATTTTGCGCCAGTCGTTGAAGTTCTCCATCGAGATGCTCATGTCCGGAATCTGCGGGGAACTTTCACCGAGGAAGACAATCCTCTCCGGATGTGGGTAGGGAAGTGGCCTGAGAAGAACAGCATCCACGACGCTGAAAATCGCAGTATTAGCCCCGATGCCGAGCGCCAGCGTCAAGACCGCGACGACTGTGACGCCGGGTCTCTTCGCGAGCATACGGATTCCGTACTTGATGTCCTGCATGAGCGATCCCATGTGTCCCCCTTCTGTCAAGCCAAGCCTCAGGCCGAGCCCAATCATTCAAACTCGAGCCCGCATTTTGAATTTCACACACCAAGCCCGCCGATTATCTGGCCTGATATGAGCAAGTCTACTGCCCTGCCGTATGGCTGTAAATGCTTGAAAACATTACAGTTATCATTCGACTGAACGAGGTGATTTTGAAAGCCTGCCCGGTATTGGGACGGGCTGTAGCGAAAGCGGAGGCTCGCTGAATGTAGCTATTCGTGCCGTAAGGCGACGATGGGGTCCACACGCGTTGCGCGGCGCGCAGGGATTAAACAAGCTGCCAAAGCGACCCCAGCCAGAAGAAGCGAAACCGCGCTTAGGCTTAAAAAGTCTGCATGGCCGAGTCCCGAGATGTAGCTTCCCATCAATGGAATCAGCAAGATTGAAATCGGCACTCCTATCGCGAGTCCCGCTGCGGCTAGCCCCATTCCGCGAGCAAGAATCAATCTTATGATATTGCCTCGACGAGCTCCAAGAGCCATCCGAATGCCGAGTTCATGTTTTGAATCCGCGACGACGTATGCCATGACGCCATAAACACCCACCGCCGCAAGCACGAGTGCCAGCACTCCGAGTGCTCCCATCATTCGCGCGGCGTACGTTATGTTGATGGTGCCTTCGCGAATCAGTTCGGACATCGCTTTGACCTCGAACACCGGCTGATCCGGATCCACAGTAGCGATCGCGGCCCGAATGGCCGAAACATACGACGCCGGGTTTCCCGACGTCCGCACGGCAAGCGAGCCATAGACGCGCGGAAACTGTGGATACGGAATGTAAATCACAGAATTCAGCGCGGGGTTGGTCCAGTCCATTTGCAGATCACCTACCACGCCGACAATCGTCATCCATGGATAGTGCGGGTCATCCGCGGCCCCAATCCGAATTCGATGGCCGATGGGATCTTCATTCGGCCAGTAGCTATGTGCCAGGCTCTGACTGATGACAACAGCACCCGGAGAGCTCGAGACGTCCCGACCCGTGAGTTCACGACCCCGCAAAAGGGGCGCGCCAAACACGCGGAAGTAACTCGGGCTAACGGATTCAAAGTCCGCGTTTTCGGATTCGGCCGGATTTGTCCATGGCCGCCCCTCGATGCTGAAAACGTGAACGGAATGTCCGGAAGCGTGGGGCAACGTCGTGGTTGTGGCCGCTCCTTCCACCCCCGGCAGCGCGGCGATCCGCTCCAGCGTCCTATCGAAGAATGCCTGGATCTGTTCAGGTTTGCCGTATTTCGAGTCCGGCAAATTGAGGACCATGGTCAACAGCGTTTCCGGACGATAACTCCGATTTGCATCGAGAATTCTCTGGAAGGTGCGGACGAGCAGCCCGGCGCCCGCCAGGAGTACGACGGCGAAGGCAACTTGAAGAATGACAAGCAGGCTGCGCAAGCGATGACGCGAGCGCCCGCTCGTGCTCGACCGCCCTCCCTCTTTCAGCGTTTCACTCAATGCGACGCGCGAGCTTTCGAGCGAAGGAAGAAGTCCCGCCAGAATACCGGCCGTCACAGAGACACAGATGCTGAACGCGAGAGCGCGCCAATCCAGGCGGATGGAGTCCCAGCCGGCAATCGTGACCGAAACATCCGTGGGCATGTCCAGAACGATGAGGCTCACGGTCCATTCGGCAATCAGAAGTCCAAGAGCAGCGCCGCCCAGACCCAGCAGAACGCTTTCTGTAAGCAATTGTTTGACGATGCGCCACCGGCTCCCGCCGAGCGCCGCGCGGATGGCGATCTCCTTCACTCGCCCCGCGCCGCGCACAAACTGCAAATTGGCGATGTTTGCGCAGACCAGAAGGAGCACGAAACCCACCGCGATGAGCAGCAAGAATGTATAACTCTCGGTATCGCTCCCGACTTCAAACGTCCGAATCGGCGTCACCAGGACATGCCATCCTCGGACCGTCGCTGGATTGGCCTCTCCGAGACGCTGCTCGATGCCGTTGATCTCCGTAAACGCTTCGCGCGGCTTGATTCCAGGTTTCAATCTGCCGATCGCGACGAAAGCTCGCCAATCCCGCCTCGCCCAAAGTTTGTCAGTCAAATTTAGCGGCAACCAGACCTCGGCCGTTACGGGAAAACGGAAGGAAGCCGGCATGACGCCCACGACGGTGTATGGCTTGCCGTCAAGGTGGATTGTACTGTTGACGATCTGCGTGTCGGCCCCGAAGCGGCGCACCCATAATCCATGGCTCAAGATAACAACATCCCCATGCCCCTGATGGCCGTCCTCGGGCAGAAATGTGCGGCCCAGGAAGGGCTGGGCGCCGCCAATGGAAAAGAAATTTGAAGCGACGGCGAACCCCTGAACCTTTTCCGGCATCCCCGTTCCCGTCAGATTGACCGAATCCCACCACCACAGAGTCATATCGTCGAGAGTATTGCTCTGGCTTTTCCAATCCAGGAAGTTTGCGGGAGAAACGCCGGTGGCGTCATTGCCAGATTGACCGGGGGCCTGTTCCATCAGAATCACAAGATGATCGGGATCCGGGAGGCTGATTGGCTTCAACAGAAGCGCATCCGCGACGCTGAAAATGGCGGTGCTGGCGCCGATGCCAAGCCCCAGTGCAAGAACGGCAACCGCTGCGAACCCCGGCGACTTGCGCAGCGCGCGCAGCCCGAAACGGACGTCCTGCCAGAGGGAAGCCACTGCGGGTATATTACTCGATGGTACAGGATAGGGCGAGCGTCTTTATGTGACCCGGTCGGTCGACTGCAGCTTGCTACTCGTAACGGAGCGCCACAATAGGGTCCACACGCATGGCGCGGCGCGCGGGAATCCAGCAGGCCGCGGCGGAAACCGACAATAGCGCCACGCAAACGCCGGCGTACGTGATCGGATCGCCTGATCCGATTCCATAGAACAGACTCGCAAGAAGATATGAGACTCCGAGTCCGACGGGCAAACCCATCGCCAGCCCGATAGCGGAAAGCAACAGACCACCGCCAACAATAAGACGAAGGACCTGAGCCGGCTGAGCGCCGAGTGCCATGCGGATGCCGATTTCATGCGTACGCTCCGTGACGGTGAAGGCCATCACCCCATAGACCCCCACCGCGGCAAGCAGAAGCGCCATGCCGCCAATCACTCCCATCATGGTTGAAACATAGGCCAGACCGATTACTGAATTCCTGATGACCTTGGACATCGGCATAACATCAGCGACCGGCATCTCCTCATCCACCGCTGCAATGGCGGCTTGCGATGCGGAGGCCAGGGCCATGGGGTCGCCCGATGTCCGCAGGACAAAAGAGCCATAGTTCCGCGGGAGTTGCCGGTAGGGACGGTAGAATGCGTAGGTAGGACGCCGATTCGTCCAATCCATTTTTACGTTTCCGACGATGCCGACAATCCTCATCCAGGGGTTGGGCGAATCGTCGGTCGTAATCTTAATCTGATGACCGATGGGGTCTTCCTTGGGAAAGAAGGCGCCCGCGAGACTCTGGCTGATGACGCAGATGCGCTCGGTATCCGTGCCATCCCGTTCGCTAAACGCGCGGCCACGAATCAACGGAATGTGCATCATCTGGAGATAGGACGAGCTGACGACCAGGGAATCCGCGGTTGGCATTTCACTCGCATCGCGCCAGGGTTTGCCTTGGATGAGGAATTGTTGCCTGGCTCCGCCGTCGCCATACGGGACCCAGGATGTTTCCGCCGCTATTTGGACACCGGGGAGCGCGGAGAGGCGTTCGAGTGCTTGGTCGAAAAACTGACGCTCCTGTTGTGGACCGGCGTAGTGCGCTTCGGGCAGATCTACCCTCATCGTGAGCAACGACTCCGGCTGATATCCGTTCCCCAGGTCGAGGAGGTTTCGGAATCCACGCGCAAGGAGACTTGCTCCGATGAGAAGCACTACGGCCAGGAAAACCTGCGTAACAACCAACAAATTCCTCAGCACGTGCCGCCCGCGCGCACCCGAACTCGAGCGGCCTCCTTCTTTCAGCGTTTCGTTCACGTTCACGCGCGAACTTTGCAGCGCGGGCAGGACTCCGGCAAGGACTCCGGCCACCGCAGCGGCGATTACTGTGAAGAGAAGAGCGCGCCCGTCTAAGCGGATGTCGTACCAGCCGGGGATGTACTTGGCAATTTCCGCGGGCATGTACCGAAGAACCATGCGAATGGACCAGTAAGCGAAGAGAAGTCCCAGCGCCGCTCCGCCCATTGCGGTGATTACGCTTTCCGTCAGCAATTGCCTGACGACCCGCCAGCGGCTGCCTCCGAGAGCGGTGCGGATGGCCATTTCCTTCTGGCGGCTCGCACTCCGCACGAACTGAAGGTTTGCAACGTTCGCACAAACAATCAGGAGAAGGAATCCAACGGCACCCATCAGCATGAGCGTGTAATTCCGCGTATCGTCACCGACCTCATAGATGCGAATGTTTTCGACGCGCGCTCCCCACCCGTGATTTGTGGCAGGGTACTCCGCGGCAAGCCTCTGCGCGATGCCTTGAAGCTCGGTGTTCGCGCTGCTGAGCGCCACGCCGGGCTTCAGTTTTCCGAGGACCAAGAAGAAGTGGGATTTGCGGTCGTTCCACTCTTCGGGCTTCAGCGCCATGGGGATCCACAACTCGGCGGTCAAAGGGAAGTCAAACTTCCGCGGCATGATGCCGATGACCGTGTAAGGCCGGCCATCGATGTGAATATCGTGACCGATAAGGTTCTGGTCGGCTCCAAAGCGCCTCTCCCAAAGCCGCTGGCTCAACACGACCACACCGTCGTGGCCCGGCTGCTCTTCTTCCGGCAAGAACACGCGTCCCGCAACCGGCTGGACATTACACAAGGTGAAGAGATTGGAGGAAACCAGGAAGCCCTGCACTTTCTCAGGGAGGCCGACTCCAGTCAGACTCACCTCATCCCATTGAAATGTGCCCATGGACTCGAAGTACTTCGCTTGCTGTTTCCAGTCCGCGAAGTTCCCTGCCGAGACACTATTAAGCCCATCCGTCTGGTGCGGAGCTATCTCCCCGGCAATGACGAGATGTTCAGGGTCCGGAATATTAATCGGCTTCAGCAGGAAGGCATCGGCGATGCTGAAGATCGCTGTATTCGCGCCGATCCCCAGTGCGAGAGCAACGACCGCTATTGCGGTGAAGCCGGGCGACTTCACCAGCATGCGCCAGCCGTACTTGATGTCCTGTAAGAGGGTTTCCATACCGGGCCTCCGCCGTTCTAATTCGAGTCAAGAACGGAACCACATGGAAGGAACGATGCAAAGGGCAGGAATGTTCCCATAAAAGCAAAAAACAAACCGGCGCACGAGGTTTCTTAGCTCGCGCGCCGGTCAAGTTCAAAAGGAGTCGCCGATTCGAGTTCAGTGTGCGGCGGCGCTGCTGCTCTCTTCAAAATTCTCCTCGACGATGCGTCCGTCGAATAGGTGAATGCTCCGGTCCGCGAATGCCGAATAGCGCGGGTCGTGCGTCACCATGCAGAGGGTCGCCCCGCCGCGGTGCAACTCCGTCATCAACTCCATGACGGCCTCGCCGTTCTTCGAGTCGAGGTTGCCCGTCGGCTCGTCCGCCAGCAGGATCGAAGGATCGCCCACCAGAGCCCGCGCCACGGCCACGCGCTGTTGCTGGCCGCCCGAAAGCTGCGAGGGGTAGTGCTTGATGCGGTGGGCCATCCCGACCTTCTCAAGCGCCTGCTGCACGCGCTGCTTGCGCTCCGCCGAGCCCATGCCCCGGTAGGTGAGCGGCAGCTCGACGTTCTCGTACACGTTTAAGTCGCCAATCAGGTTAAACGCTTGGAAGATGAACCCGATCTCCCGATTGCGGATGCGCGTGCGGTCCGAAAGAGACAGATTCGAGACCGGTTTGTTGTTCAGCACGTAGTTGCCGTCGGAAGGCGAATCCAGCAGCCCGAGGATCGAGAGCAGCGTGGATTTGCCGCAACCGGACGGGCCATTGATGGCCACAAACTCGCCGCGTTTGATTTGAAGGTGGATGTTGGCGAGGGCGTGCGTTTCGACTTCATCGGTCAGGAAGACCTTCTTCACGCTCTCCATGAGAATCAGGACTTCGTTGTTGTTTTCAGCCATTGGGCAACGCTCTCCTTTTTGAACCCTCCGAAAGCCTTCTATTCGATCTGGATTCTATTAGATCTATACGCCTGAACCATTCAATTCGTTCCATCTCCTACTTGTACCTCAGGGCGGCCATGGGGCCCACCCGCATGGCGCGGCGCGCTGGCAAGTAAGACGCCGCGAGGGCCACAATGGTTAGCATGGCGGTACGCCGATTCTCCCCTCTGGCCATGTGCGCCGGGCCAGCCTCTTGTAGCTCCTCTGCTCACCTCATTCGTACCGCAGCGCGATAATCGGGTCCACGCGCATCGCGCGACGCGCCGGCAAGTAACACGCAAACAACGCAACGGCCAGCAGTATCGCCGCCGTTGCGAAGAAACTCGGCGCATCAAAGAAGTCGATTCCGTAAAGCAGGCTGTTCATGCTGTGCGTCAGAAATATGGAGAGCAATAAGCCGGCCGTAACACCGGTAAGAATCATTGCCATTCCATTTCGCAGAATGAGCTGCAAAACATCGCCCCTTTGCGCGCCGAGCGCCAGCCGGATTCCAATCTCCTGCGTGCGCTGGCTCACCGAGTAGGACATCACTCCATAGGTCCCGATCGCCGCCAGCAAAAGCGCCAGCGCTCCAAACGCACCGAGCAATTCCGCGCCAAGCTTTGGGGCCGCGAGCGTTTGGGCGAGCGTCTCCTGCACGGTCTGGAAATTTCGCAACGGAAGTGTCGAGTCCATGCCCTGCAAAATAGCGCGGACGCTTGTCAGCGCCGCGTTCGGCTCACCCTTTGTCCGGACGTACATCGTCACGCCCGGCGAGTAATGCTGCTTCAGGGGAAAGTAAACGATTGGCTGCGGCGGTTCGCCCAGCGTCTGATACTTAACTGTTCTCACGAGACCTACCACTTCGACATCCCAGGTTTGCAACAAGAAGTGCAAGTGCTTCCGGAGAGGATCCAGACCGGGCCAGGTGCGGTCCACGAATGCCTGATTGACGACCGCAACCATGTGTGATTGCGCGTCATCGTGATCATCAAATTCACGGCCGCTCAACAGTGGAATTCCCGCCGCCGCGAAGTATCCGGGCGAAACCGAGATCGTCGGAGTCAATTTCCCGTTTTGTGGATCGGTTGTATCCACGCCTTCGGGGAAAGTCGTGCGCTGAAAGCTTCCGCCGAATGGCGCCGTGTCCGAAACTGCCGCACCCGCAACCATGGGGAGCGCGCTGACGCGTTCCACCGAATCCTTGTAGAATTGCTCCGCGCGGGCCTGATTATAAAGCTGTCCACCGAGGAAGATGCCTACCACCAATTCATGCTTGGTTTCAAATCCGGGATCCATCTGCTGGGCATTCTTCAGGCTGTGGATAAACAGCCCCGCGCCCACGAGCGCAACCAGCGAAAGGGTGACCTGGGCTGCCACGAGCATTCCCTGCAAACCGTACCACCTCGTGGCGCCGCCCGGCGTGTCCGTCCGGTCTCGCAACGCTCCCATCTGTGAATTACGTGACGCCTGCAATGCGGGGGCCAATCCAAAGATCACCGCCGCCAAAATCGCCAGGACCATCGTAAAAATAAGAACGCGCGTATCGATCGTGGTGTCCAGTCCGCCAAACACGCCATCGGGAACTAATTTGATCACCAGTTGCTTCGCCACATCCGCGGTCAGGATTCCCAATCCACCGGCGATCAGGCCTATGAGCAGGCTCTCGGTCAATAGCTGGCGGACTATTCGGCTGCGCGAGGCCCCGAGCGACAGCCGGATCGCCATTTCACGCTGGCGCTGAGTCGCGCGGGTCAGCAGAAGATTGGCAACATTCGCGCACGCGATCAACAAAACAAGACCGACCGTAATCATCATCAGCGCGCCGGCGCGCACGAACAATGGGCGCTGCTGAGGAGGAATATTCGTTTGATCGAACGGTACAAGGTCATTGTTACGTCCCTTGTTGTCCTTAGGATATTCTTGCTCCAGCCGCACGCCCAACGCATGCATCGACGTCTGCGCCTGCGCGAGTGTCAGGTTCGGTTTCAGCCTCGCCACTGCGAATGCTATGCGGGCGCCGCGCTCGTTGTACCAGTCCTTCACAACGCCCGTCAGGATCTGATCATGCATTGTCACTGGAATCCAGAAAGCCGGGCTTCCGAGGGCGCCGACGTCGTGGAACTCCGGGGGGGTGATCCCAATCACGGCGTAGTCTCCGTGGTTGATTTGGACGGTCTGCCCGAGAATCTTGGGATCCGACCCAAAATCCGTCTGCCATTTCGCGTAACTCATGATGGCAACAGGATTCGCGCCCTCTGTCCTGTCGTCCTCGGCTGAAAACGAGCGGCCTTGCGAAATTCGCACGCCCAGCAAGTCAAAATGGTCGTGATTCACCAGCTCGATGAAAACGCCTTGGTCCTTGCCATTCCGCGTCAGTGGCGCTCCGGTTTGGATAACGACGGACATGCCGGAGAAAACATCGTTCTTATCGCGATAGTCATCCGCGTTCGGAACTGTCAGAGGAAGATACTGCTGAACAGCGCTTCCGCGGCTCCGTTGCGTCGAATAAATTGCGACAACGCGGCTGGGGTCTTTGACGGGGACCGACTGGAGGAAGACCGCTTTCACCAGCGTGAAGATCGTCGTATTCGCGCCGATCCCGAGCGTCAGCGAGAGAATGGCTACCGCCGTGAAGCCGGGCTTCTTCGCCAGCGTCCGGACCGCGAAGCGGAAATCTCGCCAAAGAGTGCCCATTGTACTCCCCGTCTAGAATTCTTCTCGAATCAGGACCTCAGGCTGCGTCCTCTATCCGTTGGACGTGGCCCTGCGGATTGTGTCAACAAGTTTCCGCGCCACTTCGCAAAACTTCTTCCTCTTCGCGCCCAGTCCCGGGCGCTCGTTTGCTTACAACTGGAGTCTGGGGTTCATCTGACCTGGATACGCGGCGAGAATCGGATGCGGTCCCTGCCGTCGTAGTTGGACATATCGGAGAGGATGACCGTTTCCCCCTCTTTGAGTCCGGCAACCACTTCAATTGTATTCACCGAGCCGCGTCCCAGCTTAACTTGCACGAGGTTGCCTTCCGTGCCGTCCGGGCTGACCTTGAAAAGTCCCACAGTGCTGTTCGGCTCGCCGTGCACAGGGCGGCCAATGTAAAGCACGTTGGTCATGTTCTGGATTTCGACGGTCCCATCCACGCTCAGGTCGGGACGAGCCCCGTCAGGCAGCTTTTCATCGAAACTGATGTCCACACCGACGGTGCCGTTGATGGGCGCGGCGTCAGTGCGAGTAACGTGACCCTTTGCGATTCCGTTACGCGTGTCCACGGTTGCCTTTTCGCCGATGGCAACGTCCTTCGCCTGCGTCTCGGGCACTTGTATGGTTGCTTTTAGTTTCGTCGGGTCGGCCACGCGGGCGAGGTTTGTCCCCAGCGTCACTTGCTGCCCTTGCTGCACGTCCACGCCGGATGCGCTGCAGACGCACTGCACGACGCCGTTGATTCCCGCCTTTACATGGAGCGCTTCGAGCTGGCTCCTCTTCAATTCGTACAGCACGCGCGCCGATTCCACCTTGGCGTTTTGGGAATCGAGCTGCGCTTTATTCGAATCTTCGGCAATGGCCAGCTTTTCCTTATCGAGTTTCAGTTGCGCCTCTTCCTGATCGGCCTTCAAAAGGGATTGCTGCGCTAGGATTACTGCTTTCAGTTTCGCGTCGGCCAATTGCTGGTCTACTTGAGCCTGTAGCCGGTCCGATTTGTATTGACCCTCCAGTCCGACATTCGTTTCTTTCAGTTGCATCAGCTGGCTTGCAAGCTGCACCTTCAAGCTTATGTAATCGGCCTGAGCCGATTTGTATAGATTCTCCGCCGCTAGGAAATCGTTTTGGAGTTGCGGGTCACTGAGTTCGAGAATGATGCTATTAGCGGTGACCGTTGCTCCGGAGTGCAGCAGGATGCGCTCGATCTTCGCGCTGGATTGCGCCGGAATCCACCGGATGTCTTCGGGGACCAGCGTCCCCAATCCATGAACCTCAATCATCATGTTGCCGCGCGCTACCGTGCTGGGCCACGCAATGGAGCCATCCATCTCCGGCGCGGCGGGCTTCAGCTTCGCGAGCACCACCGTCAAACCCCCAATAGCCAATGCGATCACGCCCAAGGTTATGATCAGGCGAATCCGCTTCTTTCTTTTTTGATCTGGCCGAGCGATATCCATTGAATTAGTTTGTCCTTAACGAAAGGAATTCACACTAGGAGACCCGCAACTGCCGGGCCTTGCCACATCGCCTCTATGTTACTGCAAATATTACGGTTAGCCAATCCATGGACGGGCAAAAGGGGGCCTGCTTGGCCGCTTGTGGGAATGGCCGTCGCAAAAGCGGACAGGCTCCGGAAGCCACTTTGGACTACTCCTGGCACTCCCCTCAAATTGACATCACTCACATCGCCGCATAGCATTACTGAATTTCCTATGACTGCGCGGGACGCAGTGTAGCTGTCTATGCAGCCGGGCACCCAATCCGGAAGTGTACTTGACCGCATCCTCGATGCGCGGCGCGCGTCCATCGCGCACCGCAAGCGCGTGTTGCCCGAAGCGGTGCTCAGAATGAGTGTGAAAAAGGCGGCGCCGGTTCGCGATTTGGGCGCCGCACTCACCCGCGGCGGAGTGAACGTCATCGCCGAGCTGAAGAAAGCTTCGCCGTCGCGCGGCGTGCTCCGCGAAGATTTCCAGGTGGAGAGTCTTGCGCGCGCTCTCGAGCGCTCAGGCGCCGCGGCGCTCTCAGTTCTCACCGAGGAAGAATTCTTCCAGGGCTCTCTGAAGGATATGCGCGACGCCCACAAAAAAGTGGAAATCCCCGTCCTGCGCAAAGACTTCATCGTAGACCCGTGGCAAGTGTGGGAGACTCGCGCGACGGATGGAGACTCTTTCCTCCTGATTGTTGCCGCGCTTTCGGATGCCGCTCTCGGCGAACTGCTTTTGCTGGGGCGCGAATTGGGAATGGAACCGCTCGTCGAAGCGCATACGCGCGAAGAGTTGGACCGCGCCCTGGCCGCGGGCGCACGGATTCTGGGCGTCAATAATCGCGACTTGCGTACCTTGGAAGTTCGGTTTGAAACTTCATTTGAATTAATCGAGGCGATTCCCGCGGAATGCACCGCCGTGTGCGAATCCGGGATCCAGAATGCCTCTCAAATCGCCGCGCTGCGCAAGGCGGGATTTGATGCGTTTCTCATTGGCGAGCATCTGATGACGCAGCCCGATCCGGCGGCTGGACTCTTGAAGTTGTTGGCGGCTGCGTAAAGTTTGCGGGGATGGCATGGTCCGGGTAAAAATCTGCGGCATCACAAGCTGGGCGGACGCCAAGCTTTGCGTGGACGCGGGCGCGCACGCGCTCGGCTTCAATTTCTTCCCGCCAAGCACGCGCTGCGTCACTCCCGCGAAGGCGTGGGAAATGATTCGCCGCCTTCCGCCTTACGTGGACGCCTTCGGCGTGTTCGTTGACTGGAAGCCCGCGGCAATTCTGGCGCTGGCTCGCGCCATTCACTTGACCGGCGTGCAGCTTCATGGCAATGAACCCGCGAGCGATGTCGTCTTGCTCGCGAAGCACGGGCCGGTTGTGAAGGCATTCGCGGTGAAGGACGGCTTCAAGCCGGAATTGCTACGGCGTTATCGCGCCGCGAGCGCCATCCTCTTGGAAGGATTTCGCCGCGGCTTTCACGGCGGCGCCGGCGCGACGATGGATTGGGAGGTTGCGCGCCACGCTGGACGCGTTGCCCGCATCGTACTCGCGGGCGGCTTGACGCCCGAAAATGTCGCACAGGCGATTCGCACGGCCCGGCCGTATGCCGTTGACGTGGCGACCGGCTTGGAAGTAAAGATTGCCAAGAAAGACCCCGGGCGCGTCCGAGCGTTCATGCGCGCCGTGGAAGAGGTAAATCGTGGGATGGACGCGTCGCAGGGAAGATAAATTGAAAAGATAATGAGCGCAGCCGTTCAAACTTGGCCGGACACACGTGGACGCTTCGGTCCTTACGGCGGCCGCTACGTCCCCGAAACGCTCGTGGCGCCCGTCGAGGAACTGGCGCTTGCGTATGAGTCCGCCCGGCGCGACACGAAATTTACGACGGAGCTTGAGGATTTGCTGCACAACTTCGCCGGCCGTCCGACCCCGCTTCAATTCGCCGCGCGACTCACCGAACATCTCGGCGGCCCGCGAATCTACCTCAAACGTGAAGACCTTCTCCATACCGGCGCGCACAAGATCAACAATTGCCTCGGGCAGGGCTTGCTCGTAAAGCGCATGGGCAAGCAGCGCATCGTCGCTGAAACCGGTGCGGGCCAGCACGGCACGGCAACCGCGACCGTTGCCGCGCGGCTCGGACTCGAATGCGTCGTATACATGGGCACCGAAGACATGGAGCGCCAGCGCCTCAATGTTTCGCGCATGAAGATGCTAGGCGTCGAAGTCGTCGGCGTGGATTCAGGCAGCCGCACGCTCAAAGACGCCATTAATGAAGCCATGCGCGACTGGGTCACAAACGTTCGCACGACGCACTATCTTCTCGGCTCCGTGCTCGGCCCGCATCCTTATCCGCAAATGGTGCGCGATTTTCATCGCGTTATCGGTGTCGAGGCGCGCGAACAAATCCTTCGAGCCGAAGGGCGCCTGCCCGCCGCGCTATTCGCGTGCGTCGGCGGCGGCTCGAATTCCATCGGCCTCTTCCACGCGTTTTTGAGCGACTCCGGCGTGAAATTCATCGGCGTCGAAGCCGGGGGGCGCGGTCACGGTCTCGGCGAACACGCCGCGCGTCTCGCCGCTGCGGCGGGATATGCCGGCGCCAAGCCCGGCGTGCTGCACGGAACTTACACGTATGTCCTTCAGGACAACGACGGTCAAATTGCCCGGACGCATTCGATTTCGGCGGGGCTCGACTATCCCGCTGTGGGTCCCGAGCACGTCTGGCTCGCGGATCAGGGCCGCGCAGAGTACACCGCCGTGAGCGATGACGCCGCGCTCGACGCCGCGCGCACCCTCGCGCATCTCGAAGGCATCATCCCCGCGCTCGAGAGCGCGCATGCCGTCGCGGAATTGATCACCCGCGCGCCAAAAATGCCGCGTGATTCCGCCGTCATCCTCAACGTCTCCGGCCGCGGCGACAAGGATATGGAGACTTACGCGCGCCATCTCTAGGGGCTCATGACTTCCACGGTTCCATCCACGGCAGCTCAGGCAACGCGCATCACGCGCCGCTTCGTTGAGCTTTCGCGCGCGGGCGAACTGGGCCTCGTTGCCTACATCACCGCCGGCGATCCCTCGCTCGATGCAACGCGGCAAATCGTCCTCGGCGCGGCGGAAGCGGGCGCCGACATCATTGAGCTGGGCGTCCCTTTCAGCGATCCTATTGCGGATGGCCCGACGATTCAGCGCGCGAGCGAACGCGCCTTGCGCAGCGGCACAACGCTTGCCGGGGTTCTCGGTCTCGTCGCCGAAATTCGACGCACGAGCGAGATTCCCATCGTGCTCTTCGGCTATTTCAATCCCGTCCTCCAAATGGGCCTTGAGCGATTCGCCGAGCGCGCCGCTAAAGCCGGCGCGGACGGCTCTCTCGTCACGGACCTCACGCCCGAGGAAGCCGGCGATTATCGCGCCGCCTTGCGCGCCCGCGGCCTCGACACGATTTTTCTAGCCGCGCCGACCACCACCGAAGAGCGCATGAAGCGCATCGCTGAAGCCTCCTCCGGCTTCCTCTATCTCGTTTCGCGCACAGGTGTGACCGGCGCGCGCGAGAATCTGCCCGAAGATTTGCCCGCGCTCGTGCGCCGTGCACGCGCCGCTACTTCGTTGCCGCTTGCCGTCGGCTTCGGCATCTCGCTTCCCGGCCACGTCTCGATTCTCGGCGGTCTCGCGGACGCCGCCGTTGTCGGCTCGGCCCTCGTCGAGGAAGTTGAGCGGGCAAGCAGTCCCGCCGCCGCGGCCGCGAACATCGCCGCGCGGGTCCGTTCATTGAAGGATGCCGCCGGCCACGGCCTCAGCCGGCGGGAGGCGCGCCCGTGAGCACAATTGACGATTGGCGCCGCCGCATAAATGAAATCGATCGCCGGCTCGTCGAGCTGCTCAATGAGCGCTCGCGTTGCGCGATGGAAATCGGCCACATCAAGCAGAAAGCGGATCTTCCGCTGTATCAGCCGGACCGCGAAAAGGAAGTCCTCGCGAATGCGGAAAATCATAATCACGGTCCGCTGCCGGATACCGCGATTCGCCGCCTCTTCGAGCGCATCCTCGACGAGGCGCGCTCTGTCGAGCGGCATGCGATGGAGCGCGGCGATTCGCAAAGCAACGCGCCGAAGCGGGATTGACATTTAGAGGCCGCCGGCCGCGACAAGATTCATACTCGGGGGGATTCCATGGTTGTTGTCATGCAACAGGGTGCGAGCGACGATCAGATTCAGCGTGTGATTGACCGCCTCGTCGCCCTGGGCTTTGACGTTCACCGCTCGACCGGCGCGTCGCAGACGCTGCTCGGCGCCGTCGGTGTCCGCGACGATTACGATCCGCGCGAATTTGAACTGCTCGAAGGCGTGCGCGAAGTCATGCGCATTACGCAACCTTACAAGCTCGCGAGCCGCGTCTTTCGCCCCGAAGGCACCATCGTCGAGCTGCCGCGCGGCGTGAAGATCGGCGGCCCGGAGGTTGTCATCGCCGCCGGCCCCTGTTCTGTGGAATCATCCGAACAAATCGAAATCATCGCCGGCCACGTCGCGCGCTGCGGCGCGAAGATTCTTCGCGGTGGCGCGTTCAAACCGCGCACATCGCCATACAGTTTTCAGGGAATGGGTGAGAAAGCTCTTGAACTGTTGCGTAACGCCGCCGACCGCCACCATCTGCTCGTCGTCAGTGAGGTGATGGACCCCTCGCAAGTCCGGATGATGCTTCCGATGGTGGACATTCTTCAGGTCGGCGCGCGCAATATGCAGAACTATCACCTGCTGCGCGCGCTCGGCGAAGTGAACAAGCCCGTTCTTCTCAAGCGCGGGATGTCCGCCACCATCGAGGAGCTGCTCCTCAGCGCTGAATACATCATGGCCGGCGGCAATTACAACGTCATCCTTTGCGAACGCGGCATCCGCACCTTTGAGACCTACACGCGCAACACGCTCGACATCGCCGCGATCCCCATCATCAAGAAACTTTCTCATCTGCCCATTATTGCGGACCCTTCGCACGGCACCGGACGCCGCGACAAAGTCGCGCCCATGGCCCGCGCCGCTATCGCAGCGGGCGCCGATGGACTGCTCATCGAAGTCCATCACGATCCCGAGCACGCGCTCTCCGACGGCGCGCAGTCGCTGTTCGTCGAGCAGTTCGCGCAACTCATCGGCGAACTGCGCATCATCGCGCCCGCCGTGGGTCGCCGCGTCAGCTAAGGGTTCAGTGAATGAGTCATTCCTTCAATCGAGTCGCCATCCTCGGCACCGGCCTCATCGGCGGCTCCTTCGGACTCGCGCTGCGCAAGCATCTGCCCGGCGCGCGCATCATCGGCTATGACCGCGAGCCAGTGTTGCGCGAAGCTAAGTCGCGCGGTGCCATCCATGAAACTGCGCCGGACATTGCCCACGCTGTCGCCGGCGCGGGTCTCGTTTACGTCGCTCTCCCCATCTCCGCCGCCATGGAAGCCCTGCCCGAAATCGCGCGCCACGCCGCGCCCACAGCTCTCGTCACCGACGCGTGCAGCACCAAGCGCTCCATCTGTCGCGTGGCCGCGAAGTATTTCAAAGGCGGCGCATTTTTTCTCGGCGGGCATCCCATGGCAGGCAAGGAAACGCGGGGAATCGCCGCAGCGGACGCCGGACTATTCCGCGGAGCCAACTACCTTCTCATTGCGAATGAACCCATCAATGCCGATGATGAAGCCCAGCGCGATCCGCGCGCCGCGGCCTTCGCTGCGCTGATTGAATCCATCGGCGCGCGCGTCACTTGGCTCGACGCCGCGACGCACGACTGGGCCGCGGCCATCATCTCCCATTTGCCGCAAATGACGGCCATCGCGCTCGCGGAAGTCATCGCCGCCGAAACCGATGAGTCCGGCCTCCCCGCGTCGCTCGCGGGCCCTGGCGCGCGGGACATGCTTCGCTTGGCCGGCAGCCCTTATTCCATCTGGCGCGACATTGCCGTCTCAAACTCCGACAATCTCTCCCGCGCTCTCGACCGCCTCGCCCAGGCAATCGACCATCTGCGCACCCATCTCACCTGGCGCGATCTCGAGCAATCCTTCGCAGAGGCCAATCGCCTTCACGAATCCTTAAAGGATTCACAAAAGTAGTCGCTGCGCGTTTTGGTTCGGCAAGATTCCTGAGAATCGATACTCAATTGATGCGCTTTGCGCGCTGTTCCAGCCCGCCCTGGTGCAGAATCAATTCAGTTGCAAGGCCCTGGCTATCGGTGACGAAAGTGATCTGCGCATCCACCTCTTTTATGAAGAATTCCCGCACGCCCTCCGGAAATAATTCGAGTTCTTGTTGTCCAGTCGCCTGTACATAAAGGTGATTCTCTTTCCGCGTAATTGTAAAGACGAAGTCCTGGGCCAGCCCGTAACGCCCAACGTAACCATCAAACAGCTTCGGATCGACGGCGACCTCTTTATGCTCTTTTGGCGGAGGAGGCTTCAGCGCGGGATTCAGCAGCCCCGCGATTGCTTGCGCAAACAGGCCGGGCCGAGCATGTCCGGCATCCAGATTCGTCAGCACAACTACCGTCAAATTGTCATCCACGAATCGCGAGATATCGCACGTAAACCCCTGCCACGCGCCGCCGTGTTCAATTAACTTGTGCCCGTTCACCGCGGTAATGCTCCATCCGAACCCGTAGTGTCCAGGATTCGGCTCGCCGTCATTGAGCGGGAACACAGTCCAGATCCGATCCAGGCTGGACTGCTTCAGCAGGCTCGTCCCGTACAACGCTTCGTCCCACTTCGCAAGATCCAGCACGTTGAAATAGAGCGCGCCGTCCGCTGTCGAATTAAACGTGGGCGAGACCCATTCTTGATTCTGAAGTTTTTCGCCCTTCAATCTGTAGCCGGCCGACCGATTCGGAATAATTTCCGCCTCGCTGATCAGCCGCGTCGAGTTCATCCCCAGCGGCTTGAAAATACGCTCCGCTAGATAATCTGCGTAGAATTTGCCGGTCACCTTGTGGATCATGATTCCAAGGAGCAAGTAATTCGTATTGCGGTAGGCCCACTTCTCACCCACTTTGAAATCAATGGGCATCGCCTCCGCTTTTTCCACCAGCTCGTCCTCGGTGAAATCCAGCCGCAAATAAAATGGCCCCTTCGGCCCGGTTCGCTGATCGCTCTCATATTCCGACAGCCCTGACGTGTGTGAGAGCAGGTTCTTCATCAGAATCGGCTTCCAGCTTTCGGGCGCGTTTGGAAAGTATTTGACGATACTGTCATCCAGCGCGACCTTGCCTTCCTCCACCAGCATCATCACGGCCGCTGAAACGAACTGCTTTCCCACGGAGCCCGACTGAAAGATCGTTTCCGCTTTCACCGGCACGTTCAACTCTACATTCGCTAGCCCATAACCTTTGGCCATCAGAATTTGTCCGCGGCTATAGATGCCAACGGCCAGCCCCGGAATATGTTCGCGTCCCATTTCGGCGGTCACGTACTGATCAATGTTGGCCACCTGCTCAGGGGTCAGTTCAGGGATGGGCGATGCCGTGCCGTCGCTACGCGCAATGGCAAAAAGTGAGCTGAGGGCAAGAAAACAAACTCCTGCCAACCGACCCCATCGTTTTTGGGCTTCTTTCGGAACATGAATCATGTTTCCTCCGCCTTCTTCTCCGGCATAATAGATACTTCTGTCCACCGGAGATATGCTTCGCCTTGTCATCCCGGCGATTGTACATAACTTCACGCGACCTTTATCAATCCTTCACCGAAGCCAACCGCCTCCGCAATTCTTTGAAAGATTCTCAATAAAATCGGCCCCGGCGCACCTTTTCGATGGCCTCAACCCCACCCCTCGCATTACAATCGCGCCCGATCTCGATGCGATCGCGCGGCAAGTCATCGCCGGGCTACGCGTCAACCGGCGGCTCCCACAGGCGCAATGTATTGACACCGGCGCGCCGTGGAAGTATCTCTCAACAGGTCCAAAGGTTCCGGGATCCGCCACGGCCCGGCTCGCGATTCATTTGCCGAAGTAGAAAGGAAGAAAATGAATTCAGGCAGAAACTTCGTCGTGATCTTTGGCTCATTCCTTTTGGTTCTAATTCTCGCTACGGCGTGCAGTCACGCGGACTCCAGCTCCTCCTCGAATGCTTCCAGCGCCTCGGGTACGCCGTCCGCCAACCTTGCGTGGGTATCATTTCAAGACCCATTCGAGCAGGCATTCACGATTGACGTCCCAAAAGGTTGGACCGTGAAGGGCGGGTTGTTCCGCCTCGGCTATTCCGATCATCGCGCCATGGTGGACATCACTTCTCCCGACGGCAAAGTGAACGTCCGCCTTGGCGATGTCTCCATCCCCACTTATTTTCTGCCGAACCAATTTCACCGCGAGGGCGAAGTGTACGACCTCGGCGCGCAGGCGCAGGGCATCGTCGCTCGTTTCCGTTCCGGCCAGGATTTCGCAAGTCTTTACGGCAAATCGCGCTTCAGTAGCATTTGCCAAGCCCTCACTCAGCAACCTTCGGACGCGCCTCCGCCCTACAAAGCGGATCCTCCTGCCGCCAGCACTGGCGCAACGCAAATCTCCGACGGACAAGTCACCTACGCCTGTGCCACCGCGCAAGGCCCTCGCACAGCCTACGCTTACACGCAAACAGCTTTCTTCAACACGCTCTGGCAGGTTCTATCGATTGCCAGCTTTGTAGCGCCTACCGATCAGGTAGCGGTCGCGCAAAACATCATCTCCCGGGGCGGTAAGACTTTGAAGTTCGCCCCCGAATGGATTCAGAAGCAGAATGAACTCGATCAGGAGGCGCTTGTCTACCAGCGCCAGCGTCAGCAGGCGCGCATGAGAATACTTTCGCAGCAGGTCGCGCAGTTTGAAGCCAAAATGCAGAGCATGCAGAATCAGGTCGCTGCCTTTGAGCGCGGTCAGGCGCGCCAGGCAGCGCAGGTCGAAAGTTTCAGTAACGTTCTCAACGGCATCACGCCCACCACCGATCCGCTGGGCAATCGCCATGATGTTTCCACCGGCCCGAAAAATGGTTACTGGTACAACCCCGCCACCGGGAAAACGATCAATTCCGATATCTCGCCCGGCCCCGGCTGGCAGCCTCTCAAGATAAACCATTAGCGCGATCTAAGGTGTCCGCGATCGCTTTTGATGCGCCGGTATTCACACAGGCAGGGATATTCTGCGGCCCAGCTTTTCGATGGCCTCAACGCGCCCCTCGCATTACAATCGCGCCCCTATGCGCCATCCAAAATCCTTCTTTCTTCTTGCATTTCTGCTGGCTACCGCGGGCCCTGCCCGCGCCCAGGCCCCTGCGCCCGGTCTCGATGCGATCGCGCGGCAGGTCATCGCTGAGCAACGCGTCGTCGGCGCCTCCGTCCTCATGATGCGTGGCGACACAGTTCTCCTTCATAAAGATTACTGCTTTGCTGACCTCGGCCTCGAAGCGCCTGCCAGGGACGAAACCGTCTATCACATCGTCGGCCCCATGCTGCCTTTCACTGGAGTCGCCGTCCTGCAGCTTGTCGAACGTGGTAAGCTCTCGCTTGATAATGACATCGCCCTCTACATCCCGGAATTTCCCACGTAGGGACGTCACGTCACGATCCGCAATTTGCTCAATCAAACCTCCGGCATCGTAAACAATCATGCTGCGGCGATGAAAATGGACCCCTCATCTCTCGGCGTTCCGCTCTCGGGTGTTTTCGTCAGTGACCCCGATCCGGCCGCTTTCCACCATCAACTCCACTGACAAGTGTGGTGTCGCGGCATCGGCCTACTTCCAGGCGCGTACTGCCGTCATTCTTCGGAATCTTCTTTCGCGATTTATGCGCGCAAGAAATACTCAGGTCTAAAATAGAGGGATGCAGCGCAAGGTCTTTTGGGGCACTTTCACAGCTTTGGGTATTACAGCCGATCTCGCCTTGCCGTTCTGGTGGGCCTTGGCGGCGACCATTCCTCTTGGCTACGCAAGTTGGTGGATTGCTTACCGCAGCGGTTGGTTCTAGTTACCCTCCCTGTCCTGTTCCTGTCCGCGAGTACTATGGCGTTGTCCGCCCCATTTCCCCTAAATTGAAGTCTCAACCTGAAATCCATTGGATTTTTGGGGAAGGGCGATTGTGCGAGTGAACAGGCGAGCTACCAATCCCGACGGCTCAAAAGTGGAAAAAAGGAAGTCCCACCGTTTCACGGTGATGGTCCCGGTCGAAGTCAGTTGGCGGGGACCCGATGGGAAGGCCGTCAAGGCGGACGCCGTCGCCCGCCAGGTCAACGCTCGCGGCGGGTTCCTGGAGATGGAATCATTGCCTGAATTCGGCAGCAGGGTTTCCCTGACGAATTTTCTTTCCGCGCAAACCGTCGAGGCGCGCGTCCTGGCCACGCCCCAGACGCGCACGGGAGTCTCGGGCGGTGTCGTAGTCGAGCTGGTCATATGCAGCGAGGATTTTTGGGGTGTGGACCTTCAGGTCAAGAAAGCAGCCGTTGAGCTGCGGAAACTCGAGACCGCGCTTGGTTCCCAGAGCGTGGATCTCCGCCTGCTCAGTGAATTTCGCGATGCCGTGGACTACATCCGCAACGTCGCCGCCGTCTCCCAGCAATTGCGCGAGCTTCAGCTCCGCGGCGGAGATGATAACGAATTGCATTCGGAAATTGCCGCCGAGCGCGTTCGGCGCGCCACGAAGCTCTGCCGTGAAATCGCCGCGGACCTCGACAGCGCGTCAGCTGGACCTCATTCCGCCAATCTCGACTCCGCGAAACCCACGTCGAATTCCGTTAAACCGAACACCGCTGATTTGGATGAATTCCGCCAGGCCCTCGCGCAAGTCATGAATCGCCTCAAGCGCCTCCAATCACATTCCGACGTCGCCCGCGACTTCGTCCCTCGCTCCTGATACCGCGTTTCGCTCGCTTCCCCTCGCTGAATTCGCATCCCATTCCAAACCCGCGCCCTGCCTGCTCCTGCCCGGCCGTCACAATCTGAAGCCCCCGCGGAGGGGAAGAATCTCCCGCCTGCATTCGGCCTGTGGGCTCCGGGTGACGGCGGACACGTGGATGGGTGGCAGGAGTCACCGCTTTTAACTTGATGGGGGACTATAAGAAACGTGTAGAAGGAAGGGTATCGCGATGGAAGAGAGCTGGAAAAGCCCGGAGGCAAGGAAAAAGACCGATGGCTTCAGCAGCTCCACCCTTTACGCTGCACTTTAGAATGCGCGAGAGGTTTGACCTTCGCGAAACCTCGTTTCCTTTTTCCGGGGGCGGCGGCTGGGCGCCAAGCGTATAAGAAGCGCCCGGTTTTCCGACGCACCGGCCGTTCACGGCCGGAATGGCTGAGGCCCCAGTCGCTGTTCCCCGATAACCAAAACACAGAATTCAAATAAGAGACAGAGACAGTTGAAAGAAGAGGTGTGCGATGACAAATCTTGTTCTGCATGACAATCTTTTTGAGGATCTGTTCGACGTTCGTCGTGAATTCGACAAGATCTTCAACAGGATGCTGACTGGGAAGCCGTTGCGGAAGGATCAGTTTGCTCCCTTGACAGGGTTCAACTTTGTGCCGGTGATTGAGTCCTATGTGGACAAAGAGGCGAAGAAGTATGTTTGCAAGATCGCTTTGCCGGGCATCGAGCCAAAGGAAGTCCAGATCCATGTCCAGGGGAACGTGTTGACCATCACGGGTGAGAGGAAATTGACCCGTGAGACCAAGGAAGTGGATTACCTTTACGAGGAGTTCACCTACGGGAAGTTCGAGAGGGAATTCGAGCTGCCCGAGGGCGTGAACATTGAAAAGATGTATGCGTCGTTCATCAACGGCGTGCTCGAAATCACCGCGCCCGTTGCGGAAGTGGCGCTGCCGAAGAAAATCGAAATCAAGACGGTGCCATTCGTAAAGCAGATGGCTGCGTAAGGCGCGGCTGTTTGAACGGCCCGGTCCGGTTTCACCGGACCGGGCCTTCTTGATTTTCCAGTGCGTGGAATGCCGCGTGCCAGCACTTTGGCCGAGCCCCATATCATGCGGTACGGGGCGCGGCCCCAGGCGAGGACATTGTTTCTGGCACTTCCAGACTGAATGCGCCCCCGCCCCTGCGAGCACCTCCACAGCGTGAGCGGCCCTCCTGCCGGTTAGGTAGGGTAGGCAGGCAAATCCCGATAAAATCCTCCCGGCCTTCCGGGTAGAACATGGGCGTCCCGCTCCGCTGGCCGGAGATCCGTGTATACTATTTTGAATCGCAAGACCAAAACCGAATTCCCTGATCCATGGCCAATTCAAACAGACAACCCGCCACTTCAGCGCCATTGGACCCGAACCCTCAAGAATCCTTCTCGGGCGTATTCAATGCACTCGTCTCCGGCACCCGCAGGCACTTCCATGTCCCCGATCTCCACGGTGCGCTCTCGATCAAGGCCGTTCTAGCTGGGTCCGTCACATGGGAGACAGGCGGCCAGAAATACGTCGTCCGGGAAAACACCTATCTCGTCATGAATCAGGGGCAACCCTACACATTCACAATTGACTCCGCCAAGCCCACCACGACCTGTTCCGTTTTCTTTCAGCACGGTTTCGTCGAGGAAGTCCATCGCGCTTTGACGCAGCCGGATTCCGCCCTGCTGGATTCTCCAAACGCTGCGCCGCCGGGCTCGCTCATTTTCCGGCAGCGCCTTGAGCCCGAGCCAAGTGGTGTACTCGCGGAACTCCGCGGCCTCTACGCTGCCAAGGCGCGCGGCGAGATATCCCGCATCGCGACCGAAGAAGCGTTTCTGCGTATCGCGCGCGCTCTCGTCCGTGAGTTTCCGCGTGCCGAGGAAGCAGCTTCGCGTTTTTCCGCCGTGCGCGCCTCCACGCGCGATGAGCTTCTCCGCCGCGTCCTCCGAGGCCGCGATTTGCTCCTTTCACGAATGGACGAATCCGTGAGCATCGCCGATGCCGCCCGCGCCGCGTGCTTGTCGCAGTACCACTTCCTTCGCGCGTTCAGCGCCGCCTTTCGGATAACGCCCCATCAATTCCTCACTGCACAGCGTCTCGATCGTGCGCGAGTGCTCCTTCGCGGCGGCAAACATACGGTCACCGACGTTTGCCTCGAAAGCGGCTTCCAGAGCCTCAGCTCTTTCAGTTCACTCTTTCGGCGCCGCTTCGGCGTCTCCCCCCAGCAAGTCCAGCGCGGTATTCCCATCGCGAGCGCGGCCAATTAGGGGCGGTCCGCTCTCTCCGAATTAGCAATTTCCGATAAGCGCCTCTTTCCTCAGGAGGCTACCCTTGCATGAGTGATTGGCGAATCCATTAAACGAAGCATGTACCCGTACGGAGAGGAGACTCCTGTGAAGGCAACCCTGTTGATTTCGATTCTTGTTGGTTTGTTGTTCGTCGGTTTGGCTTTTTTCGGCGCATCGCGCGCCCATTCGCAAGGCCCTGCGACGACGCAGCCTGAAACTGTTATGGCCACATTTCACGTTGTGGCCGGCAAAGAGGCCGAATTCCAGCAAGTGCTGGTTCGCGAATGGGAGGCCTACACGAAGGATAAACTCGTCTTCGATCAGCCCCATGTTGTCTTGCGCGGCAAGGAGGCCGGCGGGAAAACCTATTTCGTCGATATCTTCAAGTGGGTCAGCGCCTCCACCCCCGACCACCCTCCGGCATCCGTATTGGCTGTCTGGCAAAGCATGGGCCCTCTCGTCGAGGAGCGTAACGGTCATCCCAGCATGGAAATCAGCGAGGTCCAGCTCATCGTCCCGAAGAAATAACGCCTTCCCCCAGGCCTGCCTACGTTGAGTGCATACCGGAAAGGTGATAAGAGTCGTACATTCAAAATTTGAGGACAGAATCTAGAATGCCCCCATCGAATATTCACTTTGATCTCCAGCCCACTTTAAGTGGCGAGCTTCTCTCGCTCAGACCGCTTCGACCAGAGGATTTTCATGACCTTTACGCCGTAGCCTCCGATCCTCTCATTTGGGAACAGCATCCGAACAATGACCGTTATAAGGAAGAGGTTTTTAAAGAATTCTTCCGCGTGGCCTTGGAATCCGGAGGAGCGTTGATTGCCATGGATTCCAAGGATGGCCACATAATCGGGTCGTCGCGGTTCCACGGATATGATAAAGAGAAAAGCGAGATCGAAATCGGTTGGACGTTTTTGGCCAGGTCTTACTGGGGCGGCGTTTACAATCGTGAAATGAAACAGCTCATGCTGCGCCACGCCTTCCAATTCGTTAATAACGTCGTCTTTCTCGTGGGCCCAAAGAATTTGCGCTCGCAGAGAGCCATGGAAAAAATAGGCGGCGTTCGTACGGGTACGAGGCTCGACGACACCGGCCGGGAAAGTTTTGTCTACCAAATCACGGCTTCCACTTGAATTGTTTCTTTCTCTCCTCCGTACCTTCGCGAAACGAAGGTCTACCTGAAAACGCAATCCATTGCCGTGGCTGTCAACGGGTCGTCCGCCACCATCGGTGAGGCGACTTCACCTGGAATTGCCGCAAGGGTGTGCCATATGCCAGCTCGCTCTCCAGGGCCGCTTGACCGTATATCGTAATACGATATAATTATATTATGCCGACCGAGATTGTGACTGCGGACTACCAGGCGCTGGCCGAGCTGCGCTATCGGATACTTCATTTCTTGTCGGAGGCGGATGCCACCGCCCGCCAATTGGGGCTCGAACCGCAGCAGTATTTCCTTTTGCTCGCGGTGCGTGGACTCCCCGACGGTGCGCAAGCAACCATCCGAAACCTCGCAGAGCGGTTGGCGCTGAAACACAACACCACAGTCGAGCTAATCGACAGACTGGAGAAGCACGGGTATGTCCAGCGAAGGCGAAGCTCTGTGGACCACCGGTGCGTCCTGGTGTCCCTGCGGACGAGTGGTGAGAAGTTGCTTGCTAAGGTGGCGCGGCAAAGGATTACAGAGTTGCGCGGGGGCGGGGCTGCTTTGGTGGATGCAATTGAAACGGTCTTGAGACGCAAACGGCAATCACGCCGAAGAAAAAGAGCGGGGAATCAGATTAAGAAGGCGGTGCGAAGCAATCGTGAGTAAGGACAACGAAGCGATTCCATTTGACAATGCGAGAGGCGCGAAAGGACTGGAACGCAATGAAGAGTTAGGAGACTTCACGACAACTTGGCGGGTCGCGCCGATCTCGATGCTGGCCATGTTGATTGGTGTGATCTGCGCATTTGTCGCGCTTGCGTTGCTCCGCTTAATCGGACTATTCACCAACCTGTTTTATTTCGGCCGTTGGAACACGGCGATGGTTTCACCGGCGGGCAACCACCTTGGTATTTTCAGTGTCTTCATTCCAATTGGCGGCGCACTCATCATCGGTGTCATGGCCAGATATGGCTCGGAGCGGATCCGAGGTCACGGCATTCCGGAGGCGATCGAATCCATTCTGCTCAAGGGAAGCCGAATCGAGCCGAAAGTAGCGCTTCTCAAGCCAATTTCTTCGGCAATCTCGATCGGCTCGGGCGGCCCGTTTGGTGCGGAAGGCCCGATCATTATGACGGGCGGGGCGTTCGGCTCGATGATCGCCCAACTGTTTCACCTGACAAGCGCCGAGCGGAAAACCCTCTTGGTGGCGGGCGCCGCGGGCGGAATGTCCGCAACCTTCGCTTCGCCGGTTGCCGCGGTCCTCCTCGCTGTCGAGCTTCTTCTCTTCGAGTGGAAACCCCGCAGTCTGATTCCCGTCGCGCTCGCGAGCGCGGTCGCAGCCGTGGCGCGTCGGTATCTTCTAGGGTTTGGGCCTTTGTTTCCTGTTCCCGCTCATCCGCTGTACATTGGACTGAAAGGGCTGGCCGGATGCGTTCTCGTCGGTGTTTTGGCCGGCGCACTTTCGGCGCTTCTGACGATGTCGGTGTATGCGGCCGAGGACGCATTTCAGCGGCTGAAAATTCATTGGATGTGGTGGCCCGCGATCGGCGGATTGTTCATCGGGTTGGGAGGTCTGGTTTTTCCTCAGGCATTGGGCGTTGGCTACGACACCATCGGAGCGCTGCTTCAGGGCAGCGTGACGACCCAAATCATTCTCGGCGTATTGTTTGTCAAGTGGTTTATCTGGGCGGTATCCCTCGGGTCCGGCACATCGGGCGGCGTTCTTGCTCCGTTGTTGATGATGGGCGGAGCGCTGGGCGGCCTTCTCGCGATGTTTCTCCCCAATGAAGGCGCCGGATTCTGGCCGCTCATCTGCATGGGCGCGATTCTTGGCGGTACGATGCGATCTCCATTCACGAGCATCGTATTTGCCTTTGAGCTGACGCACGACGCAAACGTATTCTTGCCGTTGCTGGTCGCCAGCGTCATCGCTCACGCGTTCACCGTCTTGACTCTGAAAAGGTCCATTTTGACGGAGAAGGTTTCACGTCGGGGGTACCACTTGAGCCGCGAGTATGCCGTGGATCCATTGGAAATTCTGTATGCGCGCGAAGTCATGCGCACCAAGGTCGCGGTTTTGCCGGCGGAGAGCACCTTGGGCGAGATCGGAAAATCATGGCGCATGGAACACCGGCAGGAACAGCGGTTGCTGCCGATCGTGAACTCGGCAGGCGAGCTTCGTGGGGGTATTGACGCGCGCGGATATAACCCGGCGGACGGAAGAGGAAGGAGATGCGGCGCTCACAAAACGTCTCGGCGACCTGGCGCGAAAGAACACAGTGGAAGCGTATCCGGACGAGCCATTGCGGGTAGTGGTGAACCGCATGGCCGAAACAGGCTTCACGCGAATGCCGGTTGTCGCGCGAATCACGAGAAAGTTTTTGGGACTGGTTTCGCTCAATGATTTGCTTAAGGCGCGCACCAGGCATCTCGAGGAAGAGCGCCGCCGCGAAAGAACACTCGACTTCAGATTTTTTCTGGCCGGCAGAAGAGTTCGCGAGGAAACGCACTCTCCCGAGGACCGGTGACGCAAACGCCAGGCCATCACCGTCCTACTTTTCCTGACGTGACTTTATGTAGTCGGTCAGATTTGCAATCCGCAATGCCACTTGACGCTCACCCAGGCGATCCATTATGAAATCCGTTCCCCAGATGGGCATCTCAGCCGGCCCATGCGCTCTGAATACGACGCCATTCCGCAACACGTCTTTGACATAGTCCTCAGGGAATTCGCCGCCGTGTCTTCGGGCGAGCGCGGTCAGGTCGGGCGGCGATTTGAATGGAGCAGGGCCAGGATTGGTTCCCTTCAAGTTAGTTCCATGGCAGACGGCGCAATCTTGTTCATATAATTCCGCGCCGGATGGGATTTTTGGCGCTGTAGTTGACTGTATTGATTGCAGATACTCAACGAGGCTGGACACCCGCACATCTCCCCAATCCATATCCCGCTCAACCTGATGAAAGATGGGCCCCCAGATGGGCATCTCTCGCGAGCCATGTGATGCCACAACTGCGTCGCCCAAAATCATTTGGCGCACGCGTTCTGTAGGAAACTTTCCATGATTGGTCATGGCCAGGATAGTCAGATCGGGTACGACGACCCTCAACGCGGGCGCCGCCGGACCGGTTCCCCGGGCATCCAAACCATGGCAGGGCGAGCAATAGGCCCGGAACAAGTCCGCTCCTTTGAGCGAGCGAATCAACGGGGGAAACTGTTGGTCCGCATTCGGCGAGGCCGGATTTTGTTTGCCGACGCCGGGGAGCGCGATGCCGGCGAGCGCAAGCGCCAGGGCAAGTTGCAAAGCCCTCTTGAATCTCTTGTTTGTCGTCGTCATTGTAGTCACCATGCCTTCAGCGTCTGCCCGCGGCGGAGTGAATCCTCACGCCCCTCGCTCCAGAGATTTCGCGGGCGCCGCTTCGAGTTGCTGAATCGCTCTGCGAAGCCAATCGAGAACGGCTTCCTGAGTTTCCGGTGCGTCACCCGGCCCCCCGAGGCTCGCCACCGTATCTCCGCGTTCGTTCAGCGGGATATGGTGGCACGGGATCGATTCGCCGCGCTTCTCCGCCGGAACGAAAGCCATGAGCCAGCATTCCGAACAAGGACGCTCTCTCACTGACAGTCCGTAGTTCAGGCAAGAAGGAGAATCCCGGAAGACGGAACGCTCTTTGTGCAACTCCCGCATTCTTTCGTGGAAAGGTAACGATGAAACCGGATCGTTCTCGGCCGCGCGCGCCGGAAGCCTTCCCGGAGCCGGCGGTCTGTAACCACCCAGCTCATAAAACTCCAGCTCCGCCTTGAGCGCTTTGAGCAGGAGATGCTGTTGATTGTGTGGCATCGTGCATTCCCCCAACCACATAACGAGAGATGGACCCGATTCCGTTTTCCCGCAGTGACGGAAGGCACAGACCAGAGTGACGCCGGGGTGTCCCAAATCTGGCGGTGCAGACGGCAGGGACTCGGACACCCGGAATTCCGGACTGAAAGTGGAGTCTGGTACCCCCGTTCCGCTCGCCCGGCACAGGCCGTGGGTAAAAACCTCCCGGTTCCGTTTGCCGCGACGAGGCCGCGGAGAAGAAAAAACCAAGGAAAAATAATATGATTCTGTAACGCTATCATTCTAAAGGACTTAGACAGGGGCGCTTTGCAAGTGGTCTGGAAGTGATTGAAGGGAAAGGAGTTAGACAGGGGCGCTTTTTGGAGGGTTTTCCCGACAGTGTTGATTCTAAAGGACTTAGATAGGGGCGCGGAGGGGCGCAATTGTCGCTTTTCCTGCAAGTGATTGAGAACAAAGGGTTTAGACAGGGGCGCGGAGGGGGCGGAATTGGTCTCTTGTTTCCAAGTGATTGGAGACATTGGAGTTAGGTGGGGCGCGGTTGGGGCTTTTTTCCTGGTGTATCGAAGCATGGCTATCGCGCAACGCCTGCCGGAGATTCGATGAATCGAATGCCGAAGGGCAGGCTGCAGACAAAGTTACCATATTGGATAATAATTGTCAATAGGTAAATTAATTCGAATGAAGGAAAAAAACGGAAAGTTATTCGAATGGAATTGAGAGAAACATCTTTGGGAAGAAAACTCCCCACCCTTTCCTTCGGAAAGGATGGGCCACCCTGAAGGGCCTAGAGGCTGAGCCACCCGCCCAAAAACTATGAATTGGCCCTCGCGCTTGATGTCATCGAAGACATACTTAGTTTTCTATATGAACTTGACTACAAAGCAAGCCTTCTCGGGAAAATAAGGGCCGCACAAGGAGAAAACGCCACTGGCACAGTTACCGCAGCCCCTCAGGCGACCGCGGCTAAAGCAGGTGTTGGACCTGCTGAAAATGTTAAGAGGCAAATTGAAGGCTAGAATCGAAATTATTCGTATGTCCTATACGGAATTCCCGGATTACGCGCTCGTCCGTTCGTGCCGAACATGGGCCACTCACCTGTCCGTCATTGAGCTTCAGGAGCATTAGCCATCAAAACGACAAAGTAGCGGAAAAGGTCGGCGAAGTCACCTAGCATAGATTTGTTCATTGCAGCTTCATAGTCCCCGCCTGGCCGTGCTATCGACTTGAAGGGTGTGAAGCCCAATTGGTAACGGACAAATACATAATTCGCAAGCAGTCGGGAGAGTCGACCGTTCCCATTCAGAAAGGGATGTATCTGAATAAATCGACCAACGGCCCAAGCAGCCAGTTGCAAGGCGGCGCTTACTCTATTAGCGAACGATGGTTGGGTGCTGTAGTAACCGTCGGTCTGGTGTATGTAGCTCTGTAGATTGGAGGAATAAGAGCCCATTTCGCTTTCGACGATGTGGTAATCACATCCACCGTGGGGGCCGACCTGAACCATTTGACCTAAACAAGGACGCGATGGATCAGAGCAACGATAATTTCCAGCGTAGTAGCTTAAGGGCACGACGTCCTTAAATACCGTGCGATGCCAATCTCGGATGTTCCCGTGATTAATGACAATGGATCCGGCTCTCTTCTGGATGAAACGGATGACTTCTGTACTTCCACGGACGACGCTAGGAAGTTTTTCTGCCGATTCGGGTTGGGACCAATCGGGACACACAATCACCACTTGCCTAAGAAGTTTTCCGTTGCTTCATGATTCGCCTAACGGTTTCCAGGCCTAGGACAGGGCTCTCGTGGGTCAGGCTCTCTTGTTGATTCGCGAACGCGAACTCAATAACTGCTTCGGACATGCCCTCGGTGTTTTTGGTGAGTCGGTTTTCCACAATTTTGTCGAGCAACAGTCCCTCGCCACCTTCCGTCCACTCCGCACTGAAACGATCCTGAAACATTGAGTGAAGGGGGGGCCTGATTTCAGGAGAATTTTTGCTTATCGCCACAGACCAATTCGTGAGTCGAGTTGAGCCCTGGGTGACGTGAATGCCTGCGAAGGAAATGATCAGCGCAATAGTTGCAATGCCTGAAAGGACGTTAAGTGGGCTAAATACGGTCAAGGAGCATCTTGATCGTGGGCGCACAAGTTTTGTGTTCGGCAATTCGTCGACAACAATTTCCGTCAATTCTTCGAGTTCACTTAGATTCCAAACTCTCATGTTGATCTCCGTACTTTGGGAGAAGCCTCTCAGCGATGGGCCGCGATAGATCCAGTAGGATGAGAAGTAATTTAGCACTTAATATTACCCTAACGAGGGCCTCCACGTCTATCTTTTCTCCCAGCGGAGGTTTGTAAAACATGTCTTTGGGTGAGATATAGAAAAAGTCCAGCAGGCACTCACCCTCGGACATCAGGATAGAGACATTATTTGATTGGAAGGTTTGCACTTTGGGAGCCTCAAGGAGCTCGCCCTCGGGCGGGGGCGTCCACCCTTGAGCTAGGGCACGGTCTTGTAGTTGCTTGTGCATCTCTCTCGTGCTAGCCCAGAACTGCTTCACAAACATGGCTGGATTATTATAGATCTCGACTTTGCTCCGGAGTTTGTCATTTGCAGGCTTATCTAATTTTCCAAACGTAAACATTATTTGGGATGAATCTTCATCAACTGAGAGATAATCCGCGAAGTAAAAATGCTCTGGGACTGGTGCCTTGGAGTATTCCAGCCCCATTTCGATCCCCGTCGGCTTACTTTGCGGTCCAATCAGTCGATATCGGATTGGTCCCGCTGAAATCCATTGGTTAGCTCTGGCCAGCTTTGTCACTGTGTCACCAATCCTTGCTTATAGCACAGAGGGCCTGGTACACCCAACGGATTTCCCATAGTGGCATGGGGTTATGTTAAGGCGGGGTGTGGATGGAAGAGAGGATGGCTCAATCCTACCTTTGTGGCATTATTCGGGCGGATGCAGCATCATGGCACAAGTGCCGAAGGTGTGGGTAAAAATGTCAAGAGAGATTTATCAAGCTCACCTTCAACCCGCTTGCCAGCAGACACGGTGATAAGCATTCTCTGAGGGATGAGATAATGAACAAACGAGTAGCGAACGCGGATGCCGCAATCGCCAAGCTGGAGAAGATCGGTGGCTAGTGGTTAGTGGCGAGTGGCTGTGCGAATGCCGATGGAAGTAGGGCGCAGCAAGCGGCGCCCCTACGAGAGGCTGGGAATAAGGAATGGATAAGAAAGTTGCTAACGCCGATGCCGCGATCGCGAAGCTGAGGGATGGCGCGACCGTCTTGATGGGCGGGTTCGGACTCTGCGGCATACCGGAAAATTTGATCGCCGCGGCGACGAGTGGAGTAGGGCGGTGTCAGGGGGCGTGAAATCCCCAGTGCAACGAAGCGCCCTGGGCTACAGAAAACCGGGACAACAGAATATCCAGACAATAAAAGACGCGGCGTGATTTGCCCTTGAGGCATTGTTCTGGCGGATGGCCGGACCTGATGGAGCGCAGCCTTCCCTGTGCGCCCGATAACGAGAGGGGCGGGCAAAGCCCGTCCCTCTTAAGGAAAGAACTGTCCGGTCTCGGTTGCTAGGGCCGATTGGAAATGAAAAGCGGTCCGTCAATTAGGCAATTTACGACCTGGTTGGATGGGTCTCATTCCCGTCGTTTCCGCAATCGGTTCGTCGCGCATCTCTTTTTCAGCTCTTACCCAGTCCTCGACATCTTTTCCGTGTTCGCCGCCGCGCTGGAGATACAACTCATAAGCTCGGCGAGCGATCTCGTCTCCCGATAGTTCTCTGTGTCCTGGTCCTAACATGGCAACCTCCTTGGTTGTCCAACTCAAATAAATACTTGGAAGTCTGGTGCGTTTTATAGTTTCCCACTCGCAGGGTGGTGAGGGGGCGGACTCAGTCCGCCCCCATCCCAAACGAAACGGCCTGCCGGACTTAGACTGCTACGGCAGAAGCGATCTTGTGAAATGTAGAGTTGGTGACGTCAAAGGTCTCAACCTGAACAGGTCCGTCAACTACGCTGGCGAGCATCTTCGTAACTTCCGGGTATGACGCGCGGTTGTAGGCCTCCGCGTTCTCCGCCTTGTCCCACAAACTGATTCCAAATGCTTCCGACCGGCCAAGGTTGACGAACGTGATTTCGTCCAGGAACCCCTTCTGCTTGCGAAGCAGGGGGAGGACTTGCGTTTCCAGATTATTGGTAAGCTGCGTGGCGCTATTGGGCTTCAAGTGCATGTAAACTTTGCGTGCAAACATGAAAGTCTCCTTGATTCTCGTTGCCAAGGGGGTCAATTCAGACAACCGGTTTCGTTTCAGATGATCTGAAGTCTCTCTCGGTCCGAGTGCCACGGTAGCCCAATTCACTTGACGAGTCAAGTACAATCTGAGAATACTTTATGTGGTTAATCCTATTGGTTAAGCAGGAAGGAGAGTCTCTTGGACGTTTGCCTCGTGATCGAGCAGCGACTGGAAGAGATGGGGTTTGAGCAGAAGGATCTGGCGGACGCCGTCGAGGTTACGGAGTCCTATATATCCCAGCTTTTGACGCGCAAGAAATCGCCACCCGCGCCGGACCGGACGGATATCTACGAGAAAATGTCGAAATTCTTGAAGCTTCCGCGCGGCAGGCTTGCGAAGCTGGCCGGCCTCCAGCGCGCGGAGGAGTTGAAAATCAACCTGGTGGATCCGCCCGCGCCGTTGTATCGAGGCATTCGGGAATTGATTCTGCAAAAATGCGCGCCCGGCAAGCAACAGCAGATACGCGCGGTTTTTGAAAAGCAGCCGTTCGGCGAACTCGAACGCCTGGTCACTCAGAAGCTTTTGGACGTGATCAAAAAAGTCGCCAGAAAAGAATTGAACAGTGAGAACTGGCTCCGCTTGGTGGCCCGGCTCGCCGGTAAAAGTTATAAACAGATGCGGGTGACCCTCCTGGAATTCCTCGATACGGACATCTTCAACCTTTCGCCTGAGAATTGCGTTTCTTTTCTGGATCCGCTGATTGAATCCTGGGACGTTGACCTGACGACTTTTGGAATGGAGATTGTTTTGAATCGGAGACTCGCCCCGGGGGATCCCAGGAGATATGAATTCGTAGAAAGGGGACCCGACGAACATAAGGTAGAGCCGGGATTCAAAGAATTCTTGAGCGATAGATCCCTCAGCGGGGCCGCCACCAAGGAGGAAATAGAGTTTTTGAAAAGCCTCAAGTTCAGCGGGAAGCGGCCCACTTCACTCTATTACTACCGGGAATTACAAAACCTCAGAGACCCTTTGCATTTTCATGAGGCATAGGGCCGGCCGCGTGCGAAAGCTTTGGCGGAGCCCCGCGCCACTCGCCGTGTGTCCCAGGCAGAGTCCAATTCATCGCCGTGCCGAAAGGTGCGCACCCGCCGCTCACGCAACTGTCCCGAACAGCGACCCGACGCCTGCGGTCACCGCCATAGCCAGCGCACCCCAGAAAGTCACGCGTATTGCGCCCACCGCGACTCCTGCGCCGCCCGCACGCGCAGCCAGACCGCCCAAAAGCGCGAGGAACACCAGTGAAGTTCCAGAGACAAGAGGGATCAGACCCGTTGCCGGCGCCATGACCGTGACCAAGAGAGGCATGGCTGCTCCAACAGCGAAGCTGCCTGCCGACGCCAAAGCAGCCTGAATCGGACGCGCACTAAGAGTCTTGGAGATGCCAAGCTCATCGCGGGCATGAGCGCCTAGCGCGTCATGAGCCATCAGCTGCTGGGCGACCTGTTTTGCGAGCGAAGGATCGAGCCCGCGACCGACATAGATCGCCGCCAGTTCTTTGTGCTCGCCCTTGTCGTCTGCTTTGAGTTCCGCGCGCTCAAGGGCGAGATCGGCCTGCTCGGTGTCCGCCTGTGAGTGGACAGACACGTACTCACCGGCGGCCATCGACATAGCCCCAGCAACCAGGCCGGCGACTCCGGCGACCAAAACGTTGCTGTGAGTCGCATGCGCCGCCGCGACTCCGAGCACCAGGCTCGATGTGGAAAGGATGCCGTCATTCGCGCCCAGTACCGCCGCGCGCAGCCAGCCGATGCGTTCTGTGCGGTGCCGTTCCTTGTTGTGTGCAGGCATTGTTGAGGCCTCCTTGATTTGGGGACGGGTGGAAACCACAAGACACTTTCCAATTCGGGCGCCCGTCCTCGGATTCCCACCGACCGGAGCTAACCGCAACCCAACCTATCACAACATAAAACCTGTTTAGGCTGCGAGGGATAATACCAATCCTTCATGACAAACTCTGGGTGTTGAGGGGGCCGTGATTATGCCGGTGGCGACATTTTTTTGTGCGCCGCGGCGGAAAAAGATGGGGACTTCGAATCTGGGAATTCCGGACTGAAAGACCGCATGGTTCGGCAAGCTCACTACAGGCCGTTCGCGCTTTTATTTCGGCTTTGCTGCTCGCGCTGTGAAGGCCCTCGCAGCTGAAGGGCGGGCCGAACGTGGGCGACCCGCGCTGGAGTGAGATAGGCGCACAGTCAAAAGTGGCTGTGCCAATAGAGTCGCGGTCAGCGTGTGGCATTATTCGGGCGGATGCAGCATGATGAGGCGAGAACAAAGTAAGAAAGTGAATTTACTGGAGCAAGATGAATGGACAAACGAGTAGCCAATGCCGATGCCGCGATCGCGAAGCTGAATGATGGCGCGACCGTGCTGATGGGCGGGTTCGGACTCTGCGGCATACCGGAAAACCTGATCGCCGCGGTGCGGCGGCGGGGCACGAAAGAATCTTACCGTGGTGAGCAATAATGCCGGACTGGACGATTTCGGCATCGGTCTGCTGCTTCAAACACGCCAAATCAAGAAAATGATCGCCACTTACGTTGGCGAGAACAAACTTTTTGAGCAGCTCGTGCTCGGCGGCGAGATTGAGGTCGAGCTGAATCCGCAGGGCACGCTCGCCGAGCGGCTTCGCGCGGGCGGCGCGGGCATTCCGGCGTTTTTCACGCCCACCGGGTACGGCACGCTGGTGGCGGAGAAAAAAGAGATCCGCGAATTTGGCGGCCGCCCGCACTTGATGGAGCGCAGCCTGCGCGCCGATTTCGCGTTTGTGAAGGCGTGGAAGGGCGACCGCTGGGGCAATCTGGTGTATCGCAAGACGACGCGGAATTACAACGCCGTGATGGTGGCCGCCGCGGATTATGTGGTCGCGGAGGTCGAGCAACTTGTCGAGCTGGGCGAGTTGAAGCCGGACGAAATCCACACGCCGGGAGTTTATGTGAACGCGATATTTCAGGGTGCGGGCTATGAGAAGCGGATCGAGAAGAGGACAGTGAGGAAGAGAATAGTGGCTAGTGGCGGAGTGGCTAGTGGCGAGCTTGGGAAGACTGACTTGATTGCGCGGCGGGTGGCGCGGGAATTGCGCGACGGCTTCTACGTCAATTTGGGCATCGGCATTCCCACGCTGGTGGCGAATCACATTCCGGCGGGCATGGAGGTGGTGCTGCAATCGGAAAACGGAATGCTCGGCGTGGGCCCGTTTCCGTGGGAAGGCGAAGAGGATCCCGACCTGATCAATGCGGGCAAAGAGACGGTGACGGAGATTCCCGGTACGTCGTATTTTTCCAGCGCCGAATCCTTCGCCATGATTCGCGGGCGGCACATTGACCTGACCGTGCTCGGGGCGCTGCAGGTGGATGAGAAGGGAAATCTCGCGAACTGGGCCATCCCGGGGAAAATGCTGAAGGGCATGGGCGGCGCGATGGACCTCGTCGCGGGCGCGCGGCGAGTGATTATCGCGATGGAGCACTCGACACGCGACGCGCAGCCGAAGATTTTGAGGCAGTGCTCGCTGCCGCTTACGGGCGTCGGCGTGGTGAATCAGATTATTACCGAGTTGGCGATGATCGAGGTCACGGCGGAAGGGCTGGTGCTGCGCGAAGTCGCGTCGGGCGCGACGGCCGAGCAGGTGCAAGCGCTGACCGAGCCGCGGCTGCACATCGCGCCGGATTTGAAGACGATGCCGGTCTAACAAGGCTGATGCAATAGAATAGAGTCAGCGCGACATTGTGAGTGAAGACGACACCAGATGAGTGAAGACGACATTAGATGAGTGAAGACAACACCAGAAAGGGAAAAGCGTGGAGCCGCATTCCATCGTGATCGTCAGTCTGCACACGCCCAAGGAAAAGCTGTGGGGCGAATTGGTGCAGCTTCAGGCGGCGGGCGTCACGCTGCGCGGGATTGACCTGAACCCATTCGACGACTTCATCCGCCAGGTGCTCGAACCGGATGGCGCGCGCGTGGGTCTGCCCACCGTTTTTCTTCCCATGCAGCGTATCGAACGGATTTCGCTCGATGAGCCGACCGGTTCGATACCATCGGTGGCCACAATGTTTGAGAAAAGAGCTGGCCGCTCGATCCGCGACTACCTGGCTCTTTTTGCCTGAGCTGCGATGCCGGGAACTCCAAAGCCTCCCAAGTTTCTTACCGTGCCGAATCAATTGACGTTTCTCCGGCTGGGATTCCTGCCGCTGTTTCTTGTGCTGGTGATACACGAGGACTACAAGTGGGCGCTCGCGGTGCTGCTGCTCGCCGCCGTGAGCGACGGCCTCGACGGGCTGCTCGCGCGCCACCTGAACCAGCGCACCGCGCTCGGCGCGTACCTCGACCCCATCGCGGATAAGCTGCTGCTCACGTCGTCATTCCTGGTGCTGTCGCTGAAGGGGAAGATCGTGTGGTGGCTGACGACCATCGTGCTCACACGCGATGTCCTGATGCTCTCCGCCGCGGTGGTGATCATACTGGTTGTGGGCTACCGGCCCTTCCCGCCGACGATCTACGGAAAATGGACGACGTTCTTGCAAATCTTGCTGGTGTTTGTGACGGTGACGCAAGCCGCGTTTCCGTCGCTCAGGTTCTATTACGCGCCAGTGGTGTTGAGATACGCGGTTGCGGGCGTGACGTCATTTTCGGGATTGCACTACAGCGTTATCGTGGCGCGGCGGCTTTCCTCATGAAAGCTGCGGGGAAACACTGATGAAGAATGCCACCATGAAGCCAAAGCAGGCGAGGACGATGACGGTCGTCAGCCAGCCGATGGCGCGCGCGCGGCGCTGCTCGTCGGGGCCATTCGGCTGGCGATCGGAAACGATTTTGCCGAGGCCGAAGCCCGCGGCGAGACCGCCGATGTGCGCGGCGTTGTCCGTGCCGGAAAACATGAATCCCATGATAAGGATGTAAACAACCCAGCGGATGAGCTGGCCGCGAAGCATTTGCGCGCCTGCGCTGTGACGGCCCGTCGTGGCTGCGATGAGCAGGCCGATGAGTCCGAGCAGCGAGCCGGAAGCACCCACGCTGGGATGGCCTACGATGGAGCTGACCACGTAGCCTGCCGCGCCCGTCGCGATAAAAAGCGCGAAGTAGCGCGCCGAACCATAAAGCTCTTCCACCATCGGGCCGATGTCCATCAGCACCCACATGTTGAAGAGGATGTGAAGCAAACTTCCGTGGAGGAAGATGGCGGTCACTAAGCGCCAAGGCTGTTGCAGATTGTAGGGAAAAGGAAGAGACATGCCGAGCGCAAAGCTGACCCGCATATCGATTCCGCCGATGCCGAAGAGAGCGCCAAGGCCGCCGCCCTGCGGCGCGAGCGAGCCTCCGATTTTCAGAGTGAGCAGGAGGCAAATGCCGTAGAGCAGGCAGCAAACAGTCACCACGGAATAAGTGACAGGCGCGTTGGAAGGCAGAATGCGGGCAAGGGATTTTCCGGCGGCGGCGATGCCGAAGCGGACGTTGGCGCCGCAGACGTGGCATTTCGTGGACGTCGAGCCGACAAGCGTGCCGCACGAGGGGCAGAGGCGGGGGCGCCCGTTCGTTTGGCCGCCGCCAAAAAATGATTTCACGCCGTCGCGAAACCGGTCGAGCTTCCACTGCAAGCGGGGTGAGAGCGGCAAGCAGTCTCCTTGCGAGCGTTTCCACTGCGCGCCTATAATAGCTGAAATCGAAAAACGCCGCGTGGGGCGCGGCACAAAGGCGGCATGCGATGAAGGACTTTGAGGAATTTGGGCGCTGGTTGGATGAAGAGATGAAGCGTGTAGTCCACGTGGTCGAGACCGAAATCCGGCCGACGGCGGAGAAGAAAGTTGCAGCGGCGCTGCGGACGGCCTCCGCCAAGATGGCGAAAATTGCGAAGGAACTCGAGGAGCGCCGCACGCGGTCCGGCGCCTGAGGTGATGGCGCTAAACAATTCCGATCCGGGCACGCGTTGTTCGGGCACTACTTCCGCGCGACAGGTGTTTGGCGCCGCCCTATTTCTAGTGGTGTGTTTCGTAATCGGCTGCGGGCAGCAGCACATCGCAGCAAACACTCCGCCGCCTCCGCACGCTACGAACAATCCACCGCCAAGTACAACTTCACCGGCAAATACAGGGCCCAATTCGGGGACTTCTTCCGGGCCTTCGGATGAAGGGACGCGAGCGCGGACGAACCCGGCGCTAGCTCCTTTGGCCGGCGCGAAAGTGGAGCAGGGAACTGCGTCGTGGTACGGCGTGCCGTATCACGGGCGGCGCGCGTCAAACGGCGAAATCTACGACATGTATAAGCTGACGGCGGCGCACCGCACGCTGCCGTTCAACACCGTCGTTCGCGTGACGAATCTTATGAATGGCAAGCAGGTGGACGTGCGCATCACGGATCGCGGACCATTTGTTGAGGACCGGATCATCGATTTGTCGCTCGCCGCGGCGCGGGAGATTGACATGGTCGCGACGGGGACGGCGCGCGTGCGAGTGGAGATCCTTTCCATCACGCCGCTTCCAACGGCGGGAACTTTCTCCGTGCAAATTGGTTCATTCGCCGAGCGCGTGAATGCCGAGCGGGTGCGGAACGAGCTTGGGCCGCGATACCAGCCAATCTTCATTCAGGACTACGAATCACCGGCGGGACACCTGTTCCGCGTGCGGGTGGGCAGCGTGAACAGCGAAGCCGCGGCGCAACAACTTGCAACGCGATTGCAGGCGGAGAGCGGGTTCCAGACATTTGTTGTCCGACTTGATGATGCGGCAATGGCGCCACGAGGGAATCACTAGGGATGAGCGATTGCCTTTTCTGCAAGATTGGGCGCAAGGAAATTCCCGCGAAATTTGTGTACGAAGACCCCGAAATATTCGCGTTTGAGGATATTCATCCACAGGCGCCGACGCATCTCTTGATTTGTCCGAGGAAACACATGGTTTCACTTGCCGGTGCGGAGGCTGAAGACGCAGCGCTGCTTGGACGTGTATTGCTCGTCGCGAAGCAACTCGCCGCCGAGCGCGGCATCTCCAACGGTTACAGAACGATCATCAACAATGGCGCGGAGGCGGGACAAACCGTGGACCATCTCCATTTGCACCTGCTCGGCGGGCGCGCGATGCGCTGGCCGCCGGGGTAGGGGCGAGACAAAATCGCCTTGCAGCAACTCTCCTCAATGTCTCCAAAGAAAATACTTTCTCTCCTTGAAGGCGGGGACCGACGGACGATCGGCCGCGCTGATGAAGTAGCGGCGATGGTGTCCAAGAATCAAAGATTGTTTCCGAAGTTGATCGCGGGTTTGTGGTCCGAGGATCCTCTGGTACGAATGCGGGCCGCGGACGCGGCCGAGAAGGTCACGCGGAAGAATCGCGAACTCCTCCAGTCTTACAAGAAGGAACTGCTGGGCTTGTTGGCCGAGGCCCAAGAGCAGGAATTGCGCTGGCTCCTGGCAGCGATGGTTCCCCGGCTCACGCTGAACGACAAGGAACGGGAACTCGCGACATCTGTATTCAACAGCTATCTCGAAGATCGCAGCTCAATCGTCAAGACCTTTGCCTTGCAGGGGCTGGCCGATTTAGCGCAGGATGACACGACCCTTCGACCCAGAGTGATCGAGATTCTGCAAGAGTCGAGCCTGAAGGGTACACCAGCGATGAAAACTCGCAGCCGCAAGTTGCTGCTTCGCCTCGAGCGTGATTGAGTGGCAGGATTGTTCGCGCGCTGTGCGTGAAACGAGACTAGTCAAGGTAATTGGAGAGGATTGACCGCCGGTGGGTAGATTTTGTTTTTTTGACGAAAATTGCACATGGACCCGAGCCGCGCATGAACATTCTTGACATCATTGTCGGTAAGCCCATCAAGACCAGTGACGAACGCGCCGAGCAGATCGGTCCCGTGCAGGGCATCCCGATTTTTGGTCTCGACGCGCTTAGCTCGGCTGCTTATGGCCCGGAAGCGGCGCTCAGCCTTCTGATTCCCCTTGGCATTCTCGGCGTTCGGTATCTCGTTCCCATCAGCGCCGCCATCATCACATTGCTTGTGATTGTTTATTTCTCCTATCGCCAGACCATCGCTGCTTATCCCACCGGCGGCGGCTCCTATACCGTGGCGCGCTTCAACCTTGGCGCGCCTGCAAGCCTGCTTGCCGCGGCTGCGCTCCTCGCCGATTACATCCTCACGGCCGCCGTGGGCATTTCCGCGGGTGTCGGCGCTCTGATCTCCGCCGTTCCCTCCTTGCTGCCGCACACGGTTTCTCTCTGCGTCGGCATTTTGATCGTCATCACCATCATCAATCTTCGCGGAGTGCGGGAAGCCGGCATTGTTTTTGCTCTCCCCACCTATTTCTTTGTCGGCACACTCCTCATTACCGTGGGCGCAGGCGTTCTTCGTGTTCTGCTCAGCGGGGGGCATCCAACACCCGTGGCTCCCCTTCCGCCCCCGCCGGCCATGGCCCAAGCCGTCAGTTACTGGCTGCTGCTGAAGGCTTTCGCCAGCGGTTGCACGGCATTGACCGGCGTGGAGGCTGTCAGCAACGGCGTGAAGGCGTTCCGCGAGCCCGCCGTGAAAAACGCCCAGCGCACGCTCACCGTGATTATTGTTCTTCTGGCGGTTCTTCTGGCGGGAATTTCCTATCTCGTGAAGTGTTACGGCATCGCGGCAACGGATCCTGGGCAGCCCGGCTACCAGAGCCTTCTTTCGATGCTCATCGCCGCCGTTTTCGGCAGAGGCTTTTTCTACTACTTGACCATCGCTTCAATTCTTGCCGTTCTTTCGCTTTCCGCCAACACCGCCTTCGCCGATTTTCCGCGCCTCTGCCGCGCCATCGCGCAAAACAACTACCTGCCGCACGCCTTTGGATACCGCGGGCGGCGGCTCGTCTATACCTACGGCATCGTTGTCCTGGCGGTGCTATCCGGCAGCCTGCTCATACTTTTTGGAGGGGTCACCGATCGACTCATCCCGCTGTTTGCCATCGGCGCATTTCTGGCGTTCACGCTTTCGCAGACCGGCATGGTCGCGCACTGGTGGAGAAATCGCGGACCGCACTGGCGGAAGAGCGCATTCGTCAATGGGCTCGGTGCGGTCGTCACGGGCATCACCGTCATTGTCGTGCTGGTTGCGAAGTTCACTCAAGGCGCCTGGATAACGCTGCTTTTCATTCCGTTGACGATTGTTTTCTTCACCACGGTCCGCCGCCATTACCATTCCTTAAGGATCCTCACCACCAGCAGGGTTCCCGTCTACGCGGCAGGCCTCAGCCAGTCCCCCATCGTCGTCATTCCCATCGACCGGTGGAGCAACGTCACCCGCCAGGCAATTGAATTTGCCGCCCGGCTTTCAACGGAAGTGATCGCGTTACACGTCGAGCCCGCCGAGCATTCCGAATTGCTGCAAGAGGATTGGGAGCGTTATGTTGAACGACCCTTCCAAGCAGCAGGTAAGGAGGTGCCCAAGCTCGAGGTCCTGCCTTCTCCCTACCGCTTCGTCATCATTCCCATCGTTCAATACATTCTTGACCTTTCGACAAAGCATCCCGATCGCACCATCGTTGTGGTCATACCCGAGCTTGTGGAAGACAGATGGTATGAATACTTCCTCCACAATCAGCGCGCGCGGCTTCTGGAATGGGTGCTGCTCGTCCGCGGTAATGAACGCATCTTTACCGTGGTTGCGCCGTGGTACGTCGGGGAGCGAACCTGATTACATCAAGGCGCGGGCGTGGCGCGCAGGTATCAGAGCAGGACTTCCGTCATCGCTCAGCGAAGGGCTTTGTCACGGTTCTTCTGGATCATTCCGCTAGCTGTGCCGCCAGAGTTTGAATTTGTCGAGCAGGCCGTTGTGTTCGGGAGGGATGCTGACAATGATGACGGTTGAGTTGTCCACGCCGCCATTTTCGTTTGCCAGCTCGATTAAACGATCGGCGGCGGCCTGCGCGCCGGTGGTGGTGAGAAGCGTGCTCGCAATCTCCTCGTCGGAAACCATGCGCGTGAGGCCGTCGGTGCAAAGGATGAGTGTGTCGCCGGGCAGGAGAGGGTGTTCCGCGGCGTCGAGTTCGATCTCTGCGTGCGGGCCGAGGGCGCGGGTCAAGACATTCTGCAACTCACTCGATTCGGCTTGCTGGGGTGTGATGAAGCCGCGGCGCACCTGCTCGGCGACGAGCGAATGGTCAGCGGTTAACTGCTCAAGGGCGCCCGCGCGGAGCAGATAGACGCGGCTATCGCCGACGTGCACGAGGCTAAGCTTCGGTCCATCGAGCCATGCCGCGACAACGGTCGCGCCCATTCCACGCTGGCCGGGATCGCGCTCGGAAGCTTCGTAAATGCGGCGGTTCGCGAGATTGACGGCGCTCGCCAGGCGGTTGGTGCGCGCGGAAAGCTCGGGACGCGCCTCGCCGATAAGAGGAGTGGAGAGATCCGCTCCAGCGGACTGGCAATGTTCGGCGATGGTTTCGACGGTAATAGCGCTGGCGACTTCGCCGTGGGCTTCGCCGCCCATCCCGTCGGAGACCACAAAAAGCTCGAGCGGGGCGACCACGAGGAACGCGTCTTCGTTGTTTTCCCGGACGCGCCCCACGTCGGTGCGCGAACCTACATCCATGCGCAAGGGAGTCCTCATTCGGGTGGCAGGCTAACAAAGCGACGCACCGGGCGCAAGCCGGGGTAACAGCCGGGATACACACGCGAGAAGCGGCGGTTTCCAGCATCGGGCGATTCGCTATACTGAAACCGTCTGCAAGAAATCCAGGACCATGCCCCCTCTCACGCATGTCTGGTTCACAACGGGAAGTGTCCATAAACGCTGGGCGGGATGGCTGCGAAAGCAGCACAAGGTCCACACGGAAGTCCCCGCTGCCGTTGAACTCGAGCAGCTCCGAAATCAAGGCAAGATTCAAATTGTTTGCGTGGCTGATCCCGCGAGGGACGACCTGAAGCGGCTTCGAGAATTTGGGAAGGAATCCGCCGCGGTCCGATTTATCGGGGCGATCGGCGCAAAAGCGCCCGCGCGAGCGCGCGCGGCGGAGTGGTTCGCGTGGTTGCCGCGAAACGCATCGCGCGCACTCGTCGAGAAGACGGTCGCGGCGGCGTTTGAGAATCTGGGATTGGCGGAACGGCACGCCGCCGCCAATGATGAAGTGGCACGGACCGAGCGCGAAATGGAGCAGCTTCACCAAATTGGGATCGCGCTTTCGTCCATGCATGACGCGAACGCGGTGCTCGAAATGATTTTGAGCAAGGCGCGCGAAATGACGAATGCGGACGCCGGCTCAATCTACCTGGTGGAAGAAAAACGGGCCGATGGCAATACGACCGGGGTGGAGCACCGATACCTCCGATTCAAGCTTTCGCAGAACGACAGCGTGGAACTTCCGGCGCGGGAATTGACGATGCCGATTTCGGAGGAGTCCATTGCCGGCTACGTCGCGCTGAACGGGGAGGCTCTGCACTTGCGTGACGCCTATCACATTCCGGCGTCCGCGCCCTACAAGCTGAATACCCAGTTTGACCGCCAATTCGGATACCGCACGCGCTCGCTGCTGACGCTGCCGATGAAAAACGCAAAAGGGGAAGTGTTGGGCGTCATGCAGCTCATCAACTCCAAGCGCGACCCGCGCGTAAGACTGAAGAGTCCGGCGATGACCGCGCAGCACGTACAACCATTCGGCGCGCGCGCAGTGCAGTTCGCGTCGTCGCTCGCCTCGCAGGCGGCGGTCAGCTTTGAGAACAGCAGACTCTATCAGGATATCGAGACGCTATTTGAAGGGTTTGTGCAGGCGGCGGTGACGGCCATCGAGCAGCGCGACCCGACAACCTCCGGGCATTCCTATCGCGTTTCGGAGATGACCTGTGGTTTGGCGGAGGCAGTGGACCGGTCGGAGACGGGCGCATACGCGCAAGTGCGATTTTCGCGTGAACAGATGAAGGAAATCCGCTACGCGGCGCTGCTGCATGATTTCGGAAAGGTCGCGGTGAAGGAGGAAGTGCTCGTCAAGGCGAAGAAGCTTTATCCGCCGCAGTTAACAATCGTGCAGACGCGGTTTGATTACGTGCGCAAAGAACTCGAAGCAAGGTACGAGAAGCAGAAGTTCGATGCGGTGCTGCGGCAGGGGACGGACCGCGCGCAGATCGAGATCGAGCAGCTCGACCGCGAGTTGCTCGAGAAACTGGCAGAGCTGGATGACGCTTTTCAATTCGTTTTACAGGCAAACGAACCGACCGTGCTTCCCGAGGGGAATTTTGACCGGTTGATTGACATTGGCCGTACTACATTCCCGGACCCGCGCGGATTGCAGCGGAATCTTCTTACGGCGGAGGAGATTCGGTTTCTTTCCATACCGCAGGGAAGTCTGGATCCGGGGGAACGGCAGCAGATTGAATCGCACGTGGTCCACAGTTTTAATTTCCTGATGCAGATTCCATGGACCCGTGAAATCCGGGGCATTCCGAAGATCGCGCGCGCTCACCATGAGAAACTCAACGGCACGGGCTATCCCTATCAATTGAAGGGCGACGAGATACCGGTGCAGGCCAAGATTATGACCGTTTGCGATATCTTTGACGCGCTTTCCGCGTCGGACCGCCCCTACAAGAAAGCAGTCTCGTCGGAGCGCGCGCTGGAGATTCTCGATATGTCCGTCCGGGACAAGGAGCTGGACCCGGAACTCTTCAATCTGTTCGTGGACGCGAAAATCTTCCAGCGCATGCGGAAGACTCCCTGACCCTCGGTTTGCCGTGCGGCGCGCGAAACCGGGCGCCGCGGCGGCTCGTCCTTCATCCCGCGAGTGGTTGCCATCCAGTGCTTTCAGGTGACAGACTTCGCCGCGGAGGTGCGTCGATGAGTGGTGGAATATCCATGAAGAGCATGAGTCGAATTCGAGTGGCGGCTTTCGCCGTCCTGTGTGGGGTGTTGGGCGCGGCATTGTTGGGAGCGCCAGCGCAAGCGCAGTACCAGAAGCCGCCCGCAAATATTGAGAGAATCCTGAACGCGCCGGCGACGCCCACGGGAAGCATCAGCCCGCCGGGCGAATACGCCCTGCTGTACCGCTCGATTGGGCCGCCGACGATTGCGGACATGTCGCAGCCGATGCTGCGGATCGCGGGCCTGCGCATCAATCCGATGACGAGCGCGCAGCATTCGCCCCCGGCATTCAAGGATTTCGTGCTGAAGCGCGTGTCGGATGGAAAAGAAATGAAGATCACACTGCCCGCGGACGGACGATTTGGCGCTCCGCGCTGGTCACCGGACGGCAAGCATTTCCTGTTCACGCAAACGACTCGTACGGCGACGCTGATGTGGATTGGCGACACGGCGGGAGCGGTGCACGTCATTCAGGGATTGCAGATCAATACCGTGCTTCCGGGCGGAGGCGGCGGGCGCGGCGGCGGAGGCGGTGGCGGCGGTGGCGGCGGTGGCTGCGACTGGGTCGGTGGCAGCACGCAGATGCTTTGCAAGACGGTGCCAGCGGACCGCGCGACGACGCATCCACCGGCGGAGCCGAAAGTTCCCGCGGGACCGCACATCGAAGAAAGCGCGGGACGCGCGACAGCGGTGGCGACATTTGAAGATTTGCTGATGAACGCGCATGACGAAGACCTGTTCGATTACTACGCGCGCTCACAGCTTGCGATGGTTGATCTTGCGAGTGGCAAGATCACTCCGATTGGGAAGCCGGCGCTCTACGCGGGCGCGAATCCCTCGCCGGATGGGAAGCACATTCTCGTGACGCGGCTGCACCGGCAGGACGGTCATTACTCGTTCCTGCTGACATGGACTTCTTTCCCGCGAGACGTTGAGGTGTGGGACGCCAGCGGCAAGGTCGTTTATAAATTTGCGAGCATGCCGCTCGAAGACAATCTTCCGCGCAACGGGATCGCGGTCGGGCCGCGAGACATTAGCTGGAGACCGAATGATCCGTCGACACTTGTGTGGGTGGAGGCGCTGGACGGCGGTGACCCTCGCAAGCAAGTACCGCAACGCGACAAAGTGATGTGGATTAAAGCGCCGTTTACGGGCCAACCAGCGGAGCTTTTGCGCACGGAACAGCGATTCGGTGGGATCTCGTGGAGCGAGCACGCGGATTTCGCGATCCTGCGCGACAACAACAACCGGACGCGGCACAACCGCACATTTTTCTTCAACCCGTCGAATCCTGCCGAAGCGCCGAAACTCGTGTGGGATTTGAGCGCGGAGGAACGCTACAAAAATCCCGGCAGCCCCATGATGAGCGTATTGGCGAACGGCCACGCAGTGATTCGCCGGGAGGGTGACAATATTTTCCTCGAAGGCACGGGCGCGGGGCCGGAGGGAGATTATCCATTCTTGGATCGCTTCAACATTCAAACGCAGAAGGCCGAGCGGCTCTTCGAGTGTCCGCCGGAGGCATACGAAACGGTGGTCGCATTGCTCGCGCCGGATGGGTCACGGCTCATGACGCACCACGAGACTCCCACGGAGCCCCCGAATTATTTCATTCGCACTTCAGGCTCGGCGGAGGCCAGGGCCTTTACGAATTTCCCCGATCCTACGCCGGAGATTCGCGGGATCCACCGCGAACTCGTGAAATACAAACGGGCGGATGGCGTGGCGCTTTCGATGTGGGTCTATTTGCCAGTGGACTATAAGCCGGGCGTGCGGTATCCAGCGGTGTTCTGGGCGTACCCACGCGAGATTTCGAGCGCGGACTTGGCCGGCGAAGTGACGGGGTCGAAGTACAGGTTCACTACCATTCGCGGATATTCGGAGCTGTTTTTCCTGCTGGACGGGTACGTTGTGCTGGACGACGACGCGGCGATGCCCGTTGTCGCTGTGAACGGGAACATGGAAGCGGCAAACGATACGTATATCGAACAAATCGTTGCGGACGCGAAGGCGGCGATTGACAAGGCCACGGAGATGGGCGTCATTGACCCGAACCGCGTCGGCGTCGGCGGGCACAGTTACGGCGCGTTCATGACGGCAAACCTGGTGTCGCATTCGGATATTTTCCGCGCGGCCATCGCGGAGAGCGGAGCGTACAACCGCACGCTGACTCCATTTGAATTTCAGAGCGAGCGGAGAACTATCTGGCAAGTGCCGGAGCTGTACCTGAAAATGTCGCCGTTTATGTACGCGGACAAGATCAAGGTGCCGATCCTGCTGATTCACGGCGAGGCGGACAGCAACTCGGGCACGTTTCCGATCCAATCCGAGCGGATGTACCGCGCGATCAAGGGGAATGGCGGGACGGTGCGATACGTTACGCTGCCGCTCGAAGCGCACGGCTATGCCGCAAAGGAAACGATCGAGCATGTGTTGTGGGAAAAGCTCAACTGGTTCGATAAGTGGGTGAAGAATCCGCCGGCGGGGACGGCGACCTCGACCAGTACGGGAGCTTCGCCGGATCACTAAAGAGGCGCGAGGCTGGGATGAATTGCATGTGGCTCGCGGCGGCGATGAACCCGCGGTAGAATTGCGTCATGCGAAGAGCAAAAGCGACCGTCGCGGTGAGTGCCGCGGCGGTTTGCGTTCTTATGGTGATTGCCGCGCCACCAGGATTCCCTGCGGCGCAGGATCCTGCTTCGCAGGAACAGCGCGTGAGGCCCGCGGCGGAGATTGTGTTGCCGCCACAACTTGAATCCGAAAAGCCGGCGACGCTCGCCGTGCTGGATCTGGAAGGACGGCTGGTCTCCGGCGTGGCCGTGGATCTGCCGGAGGGGCGGCGGGTCACTACGGATTCGACAGGGCGGGCGAGATTTGTCGTTACGTCCGCGCCAGGTCAGTTTACAGCGCGGGTCTCTATCGGCGTCGGCTCTGTCGGCACAGTAAATGGCACAGCGGAAGTAATCTCAAACCCCGCTGCATCATCGACTCAAATCACCATCTCTCAAGCCCCGAGGTTTACAGAATTGGGTGGCCGAATCGTATTGTTCGGCGCCGGGTTCCGCGGGGACGCGGAGATGAACGGGGTGACCATTGGCGGCCAGCCGGCGTTGGTGCTGGCTGCGTCACCGATATCGCTGGTGGTGGTTTCCGGGCCCAACGTTTCGCCGGGAACAGCCGCGTTGCAAATTGAAGTCGCTGGAAAAAAGTGCAACCCTGCATCATTGACATTTGTTTCACTCAGTGTCGAGCCGCCGGCAATCCCCATCGTTGAGGGAAAGAAGAACCAATTGGTTTTGCGAGTTCGCGGGACAGACGAGAAACTCATGCTCGCAGTCGAGAATCAGACGCCGGATGTGGTTGAGTTGGCTGGCGGAAATGTTCAACGCGTGAGGTCGAGCGGCGGCAAGCGAAACCACGCGGTGATCGAGATGCGCGCGTTGCGGTCCACAGATTTTTCGATTGTCGTGAAGCTGGCGGCGGAAGGGACCTAGGGTATTCCGCGGCCCGGGATCTTGAACCTGTAGTCCTGCGCGGCGCTCTGCGGGCGAGCGTATGCTAGAATCCGTTCACCCAGCCGATTCAGGAAGATGAGGCAGCCATGAGCCAAGCGTTTCCGATGTCCCCCACCACGATTGGAATAGCGTTCCTATTATTTTTCGCCGGCGCGGCGCTGGCGTGGTTCTGGAGCCGCATGCAGGCGCGCGAGTTGTCATCGCGCATCCGCGAGCTGGAGGCGGAAACCAGCGGGCATCAGTCCGTGGAAGCGGAGCTGCGCCGCCAATCGCTCGAATTGAAGGCCGAGCGTGACATTTTGCGCGAAAAACTCGATCAGGAGACGCAACGGCGCGTGAGCGCGGAAACCACGGCGCAAAAGGCGCGCGAAAACATCGAAGAGCAAAAGAAACTGCTCGACCAGGCGCGCGCGCAGCTTTCCGACGCGTTTTCGGCGATTGCCTCCGAGGCGCTGGGAAAAAGCTCGCAACAGTTTCTGGATCTGGCGGACGCCAAGTTTGAGTCGCTGCGCGGCGTGGCGCTTGGCGATCTCGACCAGCGCAAGGTCGCCATCGAGGGGCTGGTCCGTCCGCTCGGCGAAACGCTGGGCAATTTGAATGACCGGCTGTCGCAGGTGGAATCTTCGCGGCAGGAAGCGTACGGCGAATTGCGCTCGCAGGTGCAGCAGCTCGCGGAAACGAGCAAGGAATTGCGGCAGGAAGCAGGCTCGCTTGCGAATACTCTGAAGCAGCCGCAGGTAAAGGGCCGATGGGGCGAGCTTACGCTGCGGCGAGCGGTCGAGCTGGCGGGCATGACCGCGCATTGCGATTTTGACGAGCAGCAATCGGTGCAGACGGAAGACGGCGGCTCGCAGAGGCCGGACCTGATCGTGCACTTGACCGGCGGGCGGCAAATTGTTGTGGATGCGAAGGTGCCGCTGCACGCTTTCCTGGCCGCGGCGGCGGCGCGGGACCCGGAAGACCGCGAGCAGGCGCTCGTAAGCCATGCGCGATTGATGCGCGATCACATCCAGGCGCTTTCCCGGAAGGAATATTGGAAGCAATTCCAACCGACGCCGGATTATGTCGTGCTATTTGTGCCGGGGGAATCGTTCTTCAGCGCGGCTCTCGAGAAAATGCCGACTTTGATCGAGGAAGCGTCCGCGAACCACATCATGCTGGCGAGCCCGACGACGCTCATCGCGCTTCTTTACGCCGTGGCCTATGGATGGCGCCAGGAGATGCTGGCGGAAAACGCGGAAAAAATCAGCGCGCTTGGGAAGGACCTCTACGACCGGTTGTCGGTTTTCGCCGAATACCTTGGAGATGTGGGGCGGTCGCTCGAACGCGCGAATGAGGCGTACACGAAATCCGTGCGGTCGTTTAATTCACGTCTGATGCCCGGCGCGAATAAATTCCGTGAACTGGGAGTGGCCAGCACCAAAGAAATTGAAGCGCTCGAGCCGGTGGAAAGCTTGCCGGAGCCTCTGGCGGGGGTTCCTATTGAGGGCGTGACGACTTCAGATCCTGCTTTGGCTGCGAAGGCTGCTTCGGCTTCCGGTTCGGAAAATACCTGAACCTTGTATTGTCCGGGCAGAGCTTTGCATCGCCGCCTGGTTGGGTTTGGATCATTCTCCCATCTGACCGCAACTTAGGCTTACGCCACAACACCGCGGATAGACAGCCCTTCGTCGTTTCCTTTTTCCTATACTGAAATTGATGGGATCCACCTTCGCCACCATTCGAGGCCACTTCGCGTGGCTCCTCATCTACGGGCCGGCGCTTTCATTCCTGCCGGAAAGGTGGCGCGGTCGCGGCTTCAATCAGAAGTTCGCCCTTTGGGAAGCCGCTACGATCATTTCGGGTGTGGGCGAGTTGTTTGCCGGCGTGAACATGTTCGGGATCTGGTACACATTTCAGTTGAGCCCGGCTTTGCTTTGGGTCGCTGTCTATTTCCTCTGCGATGGCGCCTGGCGCACGATCAATGCAAAGACCCACGGTGAAAGCGCGGGCAGTGTGTTGCTTGTGTTTGTCGACCAGGCAATTCACGCAGCTCGGCAAAGCGCCTGGAGAGTGGCGCATCCCGTCGTGTCCGATCTCGCGACGCTGAATGATGCGCGCGAAGATTGGCAATTGAGAATCGAGGCGGCTCGGCCGAAACGCGGTTGGGAGGCGGCGAAAATCGTACGCTTTGGGGAGCGATATTTCCGGATCGAGTCGAGCGCTCAGACCGGCGGCCCCCGTCCCTTCGTGTATATGCTGCGAAACCTGCCTGCGGGAGTCCCAGGTCACAACGTGCTGACTTACGCTCCGGTCGAAATCCCGTAGAGATCCAGTTAACAATTTTCCTTGATTAGGAAGTCAGGCGGCGGATGATGCGGCGCAATCGCTCGCGGTCCACGTCGGGCATCTTCAGGAATTCGACCCCGCCGCCCGCGGGGCTGACGTTGCGCACAACGGCGGTCGAGTGGATGCGGCGCAGTCCGGCGCGAATGTCCACTCGGATGTGATCACCGACGGCGAGGTGCTGGCTCGATTCGAGAAACGCTCCGCCCAGGCTGATGGAACTGACGCGCGCCGCCGCCGCGACAGGACTTGCGATGCGCGCGGTGAACGGACGATCGAGGGGGATTCGCGTGTAGCGGCGCGGGCGCGCGAAAGTGATGCTTGCTTTCTCGGCGGTGGCGCGAGCCGCGCGGACGCGCGCAGACGCGGGACGATTCTCGATAAGCGCCAGGGCTTCTTCGGCGGCGGCGCGAAGCCCGGCTGGTTCCGTGTGAACGAGTCCCGCGCGCTGGCGCAACAATGTGCGGAGCAGGTCTGCGGCGGAAGCGGCGCGCAAGCGGCCAAGCGCTTCGATAGCTTTGATGCGGATGAAAACGTCGCGCAATGCTTCGAGATTTCCGGCAGCGATTTCGCAAAGCAGCGGCACGGCGTTCGATTCACCGGCAAGTCCAATTTCATCAAGCATCATCGGCGCAACCAGCGGATGCGCTTCTGGCAACACGGCAACGAACGCGCGGGCAATGCCTTCCGCTTTCTTCGCGGCGTTGTGGCGCGTAAGCTCCGCAACGGCGAGATCCTGCAGATTCCAATCCCAGCCGGGAAGCGTACGCGGCAGGGAATCGACGAGGCGCTGAGGTTCCGTCGCCGCGAGCAGCTTGATTGCAGTTCCGGCGCGCTGGCGGCGCGGGTCCGCAAGGTGCGATTCGAGCACGCCGAGCACGGCTTCTCCCGCCGCGGTAACGAGGCGCGCCATAGCGGGCAAAGCGTCAAGTCCTGTGGGTGCCGCGAGCCGCGCGCCGAGATCTTCGATGAGCCCTTCGGGAGCACGGCGCAACAGGCGCGGAAGCGCGGGATCGAGCCGGCCAACCGTGAGTGAGGCATTCACCATGGCGGACCAATTTGCGTCATCCGAAAGCCGCGCCGCCAACTCTGAAAGATGAGAGTGTTCCGCATCGCGCGGCGCGGCCTCGATTGCCGCAAGGATGCGCTCGAATTCAGCGAAGTCGCCACGGTGCGCGGCCTGGCTCGCCAATTTCTCGACCAGCGCGACCGACACACCGGCGATGGCGGGGATTTCCTCGGCGATCAGAGAGCGCACAGCCATGCGGTCCAATTCAACGGGGCTCGCATCGCTCCAAAGCTGGGCGACGAGCGGTAGCATTTCCGCGAGTCCGCCGGCGGCTGTGAGGCGCGCGCGCGCCTGCTCTGCTTCCAGCGCCCGAGCGTAGTTGACGAGCACGATCCGCGGTTCGCGCACCGGCGCGTCACCATGGCAGCTGCGCCCGGCATCGAGCAACCGCTCCAAGTGGCGCGTAACTACAGCAACCGGCACGCACCAGGCATCCGGCCCGCGAAGCAGCGCGGCTTTTTCGCGCGCGGGCAGTTCTTCCCAGAATCTCTCGTGCAGAGTTTCGATGTAAACCGCGGCGCCGCCCGAGTCATCCTTGCTCATGTTCGGCAAAAGAGCCCGCGCCGCGTGAACGAGCGCGGTAGGGACATTGTCTTCCGTGTGGATGTGTTCGCCCGGATCGCCGAGAGAGCTGAGCGCCAGCGCGACGGCATCGCTGAGGTTTCTAAAAATGCCGTGAACTTCGGTGGCGGAGATGTGTCGCGCGAGGATTTGCGCCGTGACTGTTTCGATCAGGAGCGATTCGGCGAGCCGCGCCAGGTAGCGCTCGACGGGTTCGGTCTCGCGGGGTACGGCGCGCGACATCGCGCGAACAAGTTGCGTAAGTGTTCGGCGTTCGGCGTCGGCAAGCGCGGAATGAAGGACTTCGGCGGTTTGCTGCGGCGTGCTCTGCCCGGCGCGGCTCGCAATGGGTTCGAGGCGTGCAAGGATTCGGAGCGCGGCGGTCAAATCGTCAAAGTTTGCCGGGGAGGCCGCCTCGCTTGCGTTCGCGTTCCCGCCGTTGCGCGCGGATTCCGGCGCGCTACCGCCGTGAGCGACGAGGACTGAAATGAGCGTCGCGAGGATCGTGCCGGGCCGCTGGCGCAGCGGCGCGTTGGCGCGAATGCCTGCGATGCGCAGCGCGGCGAATTGTGTGGGCCAATCTTCAAATGCGCGCGGCCCCGTCCAATTGCCCGCAGCGTGCCAGAGCCGCGCAAGCGAGTCCAACTCGCCGAGGTTCGTGCTCGGAAGAAAAATTAGGGACCGCAGGCCGCGCCGCGACCAATCTTCCGCGAGCGTCACCGGGAATTCATCTGTTTCCAGGCGCACCGGGTCGGCGCCTTTCGCCGGGGAATAAACCAGCGCGCCGTCTTCAATCCCAATGGCGATCGGAGAGATGTGTTCGAGCGCGGCGCGAAGATGCAGCTCTGCTCCTTCAAGAGCAGATAGCGCGAGCGGATGATTTTTCTGATAAAGGCGCGTGGCGACGAGCAGCGCTTGAAAGGACCGCAGGAAACGCGCGATGCCCGCTTCGGCCGCATTTTGCGGTTCCGGTGGTGATCTCCGGGAGCGTCTTGCGCCGGCGGGGATTGGGTGCGCCAGGGCGTTGTGCGCCATTCTTCGGCCTCAAGTGTCGCGCGTCCGGCTCGAAATGAGCAGGGCCGTATGACCACAGATTGCCTGAGATGCCGCGTGGCAACATACGATTGCAAGCTGGATGTAGCGGAAGGGATAACCTCCAGCTGCGCCCTCAGGGTTGTTGACCGGTGCCATTGAACTGCGCGACCTGATTCGCCTGGACGATAACATTTCGCCGATAGATGACCTTGCCTCCGGACCAGAGTGCAATGGTGTGCTGGCCCGCTGGCAGTACGATTTGCGATGGCGTATGCTGCCCGTTCGGTTTTCCATCCACGTGGATTTCGGCGCCCGGCGGGGTGGAAGTCACATTGACGAATCCGAATGCCGAGCCTTCAGATTGTTGGCGCTGACTGAGGGTGACGTTCACCTGTGCCGTCTCTCCTTGTTTGACTTCAACTTGCGAGAGGTAGGACGCGAAATTAGGCTTGCGGAGAATTAAATTGTATTTCCCGGGCGCGAGCGAAAGCGTTACGGGAGTCGTACCGTCCTGCCGCTCGCCATTGATGAAAATGAAAGCGTGGTCGGGCTGGCTGGTAATGGATATGCCCGTGCTGTCCGTGGGCGTCCCTGCGGGGCCAACCGGACTCGTGATGGACGAGTTGTCGTAAAGGATGTCGTCGGTGACGTTCGCCCAGCCGGGAAGCTGGCGCAACTGGTTCAGCAGCATTTGATGCTCGGCCGGGTGCAAATGTCCATCAAGAACGAGGCCGTCTGCAACCACGCTGACGTGAACGCGGCTGGCAATGTTGGCGTCAGCGAGCTTCTGCTCGATGCGGCCTTTCAATTCCGCCAGATTTGCAGCCGGAGGCGCCGCGGAGTCCCCGGGCTGCGAGCCGGGCGGCGCCGGAACTGTGCCGGTCTGCGCCGTGGATGTGGCGGAATCTTTTCCGGGGGAAGCCACGCCTTCCGCTTTTGTTTTCTTTTGCGGAGTGCTCCCGGCATTGGTGCTCTTTTGGGGTTTACTCGCCGGAGGAATCACCGGCGGATTCGCGGACTTCGTCCGGGACGGTGTAACCGGAGCCGGGCTTACGGGAGTTGCCCCCGCGGGCGCGGCATTCGCTGGATTCGCAGGGCGCGATAAATTTGATCTCACGACACTCCAGACATCGCGCGCATTCGGCAGGACGTAGTAGCCCGTCACGCCAATCACTCCAAGCAGGAACAACGCGAGCCAGAGCGTAGGCCAGAAGCGCCGCGGTTTTGGAGACTCATATACAGTGTGGCCCATCGTCGTGAGCGGTACGGTATTGGTGGCCGCGGGCAACGGCGCGGCCGGGCGCAAGGCGAGGCCGGATTGGCCATTGGCGTCGAGCAGCGTCGCTCGCGGATCGTCTCCGTAATTCCCCCCAAGGTTCCGATAGCTCCTCAACGCCGCAAGCATCTCGGCGCAGCTTTGGAAGCGCGCCGTTGGCTCTTTCGCAAGCGCGCGCGTGATGATGGCGCTCAGACCGCGATGGATCGAAGGATCGAGCTTCCGCGGTGCGATGGGCTCTTCGTTGATGATTTTGAAGATGACCGTTGTAATGTTCTCGCCCGGGAACGGTTTTTCGCCGGTGACCATTTCGTAGAGGATCACTCCCAGCGCGAAAATGTCAGAGCGGCCGTCCACGGGCTTGCCCTTGATTTGCTCCGGCGACATGTAGGACGGCGTGCCGATGACCTGCGCCGTCTGCGTGACATTGAAGCGGAGAATCTTCGCGGTGCCGAAGTCGGTAATCTTCAGCGTGTCGTCATCCGTGAGCATCAAATTCGCGGGCTTGATGTCGCGGTGCACGATGTTGTGCTTGTGCGCGTAGTCGAGCGCGGAGCACGCCTGCTCGAGGATGCGAATCGCGCGTGGCATCGGGATTGTTTGGCGGCCTTCGAACAGCGCCAACAGGCTGCGCCCTTCGACCAATTCCATGGTGATGTAGAAAAGACCGCCCTCTTCACCGGCGTCATAAACAACCACGATGTTCGGGTGGGTCAGGATGCCCGCCGCGCGAGCTTCGGTTTGGAAGCGTTGAATCAGTTCCGGCCGGGTCAAATTGCTGTCGCCGAGGGTGAGGTGCATAGTCTTCACGGCCACTTCGCGGCCAATCACGGGATCGTGGGCGCGGTAGACCACTCCCATAGCGCCACGGCCAAGCTCGCCGAGGAGCTGGTAGCGGCCGGCTTTGGTTTGGCTCGTCACGGGGGTTCGACCAGCGCAGCGCACGCCTTCCCGCGCAGGGAAGGGGGCGGGCTGCCGCGTTGTGCCTTGCAGGCGGAACGCTTGCGAAGTATCTCCAGCGCGACGCGGAAACTGGCGGGAAACCGCGATACGCCCGGCGGCGAATCGGCAAATTAGGTGCAACCAGAGACGCCCTTGAATTCAACCTAACGTCCTATTTTGAGACCGTCAATCATGCTGAGGTACAGTGTTCCGTCAGCGCAACAAGAGCTAACAATCCATTTAGAATCATCAACTTAGGAGAGTTTACGAGATCTGAAAAAGCAGAAGGATTCTTTCCATCTGAAAAGGGGCAGGTCGGGTATTGGGTCAGCCGGAAGAGGAGTCCGAGGGGTTGGAATGTGCGCCCACGCCCAGGCTTGAAAGCGGTACGATCACGCTCGGGTGAGGCGGCGGCGCCTTCGGCTTCAGCGTTTGCACCCCGCGCCAGTTGTCAATGATCGCCACCTGCTGCACACAGGAAACGGTGCAGTAGGGTGCGCACGGCTTCTCCGTGAAGTATTCGCGGCGAAGGTCGGCTTTTGTGTAGGCCGCGAGCGGCACTGCCGGCATTCCGCGTTGTTGAGAGCACCAGTGCACGAGGCCGTCCTCACAAATGTAAAGGTAACGTGAACCGGAGCGGCAACGCCACTCATTCGCCTTCCCGCGCGCGATATTGTGCTGAAAACTGTTGAAGCGTGCATAGGACTCCTTGCCGAGCGACATAATCTCTTCAAATATTTCCTGCTCCCGAGGCCCGAGGGGCCGGAGTTGGCCGTTTGAGTCATGGATGATTCCGACCGTGCTCGTAAAGCCAAGCGCCAGCGCCCGATGCGCGACTTCGAGGGCATCTTCCGGGTGGTTGATCCCGCTGCCCAGCACGGAATTAATGTTTATGTGAAAAATGGCAAAGCGGGAGAGCAGCTCAAGTTTTTGATCGAGCGTCTTCAGGCTTTTCTTGGAGACTTCGTCGGGCCTCACGTTATCGATGCTGATCTGCAGATGATCGAGCCCGGCCCGGTTCAAGCGCTCGATGCGCTCCGGCGTGAGCAGATAGCCGTTCGTGATGAGTCCCGCGATCATTCCGCGGCGGCGAATGTGACGGATGATGTCGTCGAGCTCGGGATGCAGGAGTGGTTCGCCGCCGCTGATGGTCCCAATGGCTGTGCCTAGATCTGAGAGCTTGTCAATGCGGCGCTTCATTTCATCCAGCGCCACGGGCTTTGAGAAATCATCGAATTCGTTGCAATAAGTGCAGGAAAGATTGCACCGGCGGATCGGGATGATGTGCGCCAGAATCGGGCTTCGTGTTGACGCAAGCCGCCAGCCGAGCTTGCGCACCTCACGCAAACGCGTGCGCCAGTAGCGCAAGCGTCTGCGCAGCTTGATGTTCCGCGGCTCTGCCGTTTCGGCCATTTTGTCTGTTCGGAGGATAATACAAAATTGTACCAGAGAGGTTCCCGAAAAGAATGAAGGCGGATCCCGGCTGGCTGTTCGACGGGCGTTCGATTCTGCCCGATCAGCCGGGACCCGCCTTCTGACTTGTCTTGTCTGGGGACGCCTGGACATCCCCGGCTATTCCCCTCTTGGCGGCGTGAAATCCCCGATCCGCCAAGGAAGGAATCTAGTGTTCTGTCACATTCTGAAATTTGCGGTCATTTCCGTCAGTGGCGATTGCCACAACCCTTCGTGACTGGCATCGGGGGATACTATGTGTCGAAATTCAAACGGACTTGCTTTGAATTGGGATGTCGAGATGCCCCGAACAACCCGCAATAGGTGGGCCTCGGCTGTGTGTTTGCCGGGCGGTCGAATCTGCCCGATCAGCCGAGGCCCATCATCTACAGACAGCGGCCACTCCCTCATACGGCAAGAGAATGACGCGCTTCCTATTTCCCGCTACCCGCGAACGGTTAGCACTGGGCACTTGGCGCGACACACAACTTCATGTGCAATCGCATTCGCCACATGAGTCGTCACGCTGATGGCCCCTCTGGCGCCCCGTACGCCCAGCACGATCAAGTCTGCCTGCTGCTCCTTGGCGACCTTCAGGATGTTCTCAGCCGCATCGCCGAAATTGACGACGAACTCCGGCCTGCACCACAAGTCGATATCCGCTGGCAGCAGGTTTCGGAGCTGCTTTTCGCGCTCCGACGTGATCAACCGCGGCGATTCGAGGGGTTCCAGTGGGAGCTTGACGGCATGCATCAACGTCAAGCGGGCCTGGAATTCCTGCGCGAGTGAGAACGCATAGGGTGCTGCCGCAAGTGATTCATCGCTGAAGTCCGTTGCGAAAAGCACGCGGCTGAATTCGATTTCCCGTGGTGCATCGGACGTCACCTTCGGACCCACCGTTAGAACTGGGCACGATACCTGCCGGAAGACATGCTCCGCCACAGAACCGATCAGGACGCGTCCCAGTCCCCTTCGGCCGTGTGTGCCGAGCACAAGCATGTCGGCGTTCTTCTCGGAAATAAGCGTCTGAATCGTATCGGTGACGACTCCGCGCACAATGGTCACATCGTGCGGGAGTGCATCCATCCGGTCTTCCAGATGCTTCATCTCCTGCTTGGCCTGCTGCTCATCTATATCCCAGGGAACCTCTCCGGCCCCGCCAGGCACGTACATATACGCGCCGGGAGCGACGACATGGACGGCATGCAATTTGGAACCAAATCTCCGGGCAATGGCCTCCGCATACTGAAAGGCGGCTTCGGAAACAGGTGAGAAATCGGTTGCGAACAAAAGATTCTTGATGGCAACGCGAGTCTTGATTTCCGCAATGAACATTGGCCACCTCCTCTCATCGAAACTGTCCACCAATGGGAATTGGGACGCCGCGACGCACGTCACTAACGCATGTGCTTTGGATCACTCGACGAGAGACGTGCTGAATTGCGGCTCTTCGATCTCTTTCGAAGAATCTACGAAAAGCCAGCAGATAGCTGACACGAGTGTAACGCCCGCGGCGAAGCCGAGCGCCCGCTGCCAGCCGAAGTGCGTGGCGATATAGGCCGTCAGAATCGGCGAAAGCCAGCCGCCGAGGTTTCCAAACGTGTTCATCAATCCGGAAAGCGAAGCCGTGAATTCCTGCGTCAGGTCAATGCATGCGGCCCAGAAGCTTGCCGCGGCGAACATATTGAACCCGCTGCTCGCGGCGAGCAACGCGATGGCCGTCCATCTGTTTGCGGCGCTGCTGCCAAACCACAACAGCGCCGCGGACGCCAGCATCCCAATCCAAACGCCATACTGGCGGCCGCGCCGCTTGCCGAATTTATGCACGGCGTAGTCGGAGAAGCGTCCGCCAAGCGGCGCAAGCAACACGATGGCGAGATACGGCGTCGCGCCCCACAGGCCGCCCTGCGAAATCGAAAGCCCGCGCACGCGCACCAGATACAGGAAAAACCAGGTGTGGAAAATGTAGATGGGATAGCCCTGGCAGAAATAGCCGATCAGCAGAGCCCACACCGACGGGCTTGCGAGCATCTTGGCCCACGGCGTGCCGCGCTTTACTTGGGAGACGCGCGATTCTGCCGCTTCACGCGATTGCCCCGCATGAATCAGCGTCAGCTCCGCCGCATTCACGCGTGGATTCTGTTCGGGCCGGTCGGTGACGAACCAGTAGAACCCTACGGCCACAAGAATTCCCAACGCGCCGCAAATCCCAAATGACGACCGCCACCCCCAGCGCTGCATCATCCAGGCGATCAGCGCGGGAGTCATCGCGCCGCTCAGCCCGATGCCCAGCAGCGTGAAGCTTGTGCCGGTGGCGCGTTGCGTCGCGCCCATCCAGTGCGAGACGATTTTGTTCGCGTTCGGCGCGCTCGCCGATTCGCCCACGCCCACGAGAAAGCGCACGATCATCAGCGAGCCCGCAACGCCGAGCCATCGTGCGATGTGAAGCGATTGCTGCAACTGCGGCGCGAGCGCCGTCAGCGCTGTGAACGCCGACCACCAAAGGATTGCCGCGGTGAGCATGTTGCGCGCGCCGAATCGGTCGCCAGCCCAGCCGCCGGGAATCTGGCACAGCGCGTAGCCCAGCAGGAACGCGCTGAAAATCCAGCCCATCGTCTGTGTGCTGAACCAGAATTCGTCCTGAATGTATTTGCCCGCGATGCTCAGGTTCAGCCGGTCAAGGTAAGTGAGCATTTGGACGAGGGTGAGCCAGCCCATGATCGCCCAGCGCACCTGCGTGGGGCGCGCGGCCGCTTGCGAGACTCCGAAACTGTTGTCCTGAGCCACGAGAATTGCCGATGGATGCTACGACGGATGGCCGCGATTGGGTAGTGCATTGAATTCATCAAGGGGAGAAATCCGCGCGGGCTTGCGATAAACTGGATCTTCGTGGGGCTGTAGCTCAGATGGATAGAGCAGCGGTTTCCTAAACCGCGGGTCGGGAGTTCGACTCTCCCCAGCCCCACCATTTCCTTGCAATGTTCTGGTTGCGCGAAATGACTTGAGTCACAACAGCCTTGTGATTAGCGTCTGCGGTGTCCACACGGCGTGTCCACGATTGAGGCGCTTCGCTAGTGAGCAGAGGCGGTTCCATGATGCATGATTAACTCCCGGCGCACTCTTTCCCGCCAGACTAGCATGTCAAACACAACTTCCTTACGCTTATCTTCCGGAATTTTATCTGCGATATTGTGGGTTTCCTCTGGGTCCTGCCCAATGTCATACACTTCGAGCGGAGTTCGGTCGAAGTTATAGATAAACTTTGTAGCGCCGGTTCTCAGTGCGAGGATGCCATCAAAGAAAGAAGTCGAGTAATAGAGTTTGCGGTCTGGAGACACAGGCCTGAGCTCGGAAGTCCCAGGGATGATCAGGTGTTCGCCTTGCAACCCGAGCGCATCGAGGACGGTAGGCATTATGTCAGGCTCCTGACGAAGGCCTGTAATTGAGGTGCCCGGCCGTATAAGACCATCCGCATAGATAATCATGGGTATTTTCAATGCCTCTTCATAAGGCACCATAATGTGCTGGCGCGGTCGTGCTTCTGCGAATGCTTCTCCGTGATCCCCCATGATCAAAATGAGCGAGGATTTTAAAACACCAAGCCGATCGAGTCCGCGAAAGAAATCCTGAAGTACGGAGTCGATGTAGGCCATGCAGTTGAGATAATTTTCGTAACGGGGATCCAACCCTGTTCCGAAAGAGCGTTTTTTCCAACTTGCAGGAAACGCATAGGGATCATGGCCGACGTTTGTCATCATGGTAAGAAAGAAAGGGTGCCCAGCAGCGGATTGGTTGCCGATCCAATTCAAGGCCGGGTCAACCATGAGGCTATCTTCGAATCCGTCGTAATTCACTTCCTTCAATCCATGAGTAGGAAGTGTTTTGCCGGTCTCAACCCACTGAAATCCCATGCCTTGGATCAGGTTCTGTTCGTGGTCAAAATTGGCGTGGGTCGTGGTGATAAATCCCGTCTTATACCCCTGTCCCTCCAAAAGCCTTGGAAGGCTCCTAAATCGTTCCTGCCCCCCCGGCACGGTCGGCCATCTGTCATTGAGGTCGTTGGTGCTGGGATATATTCCGTAGAGTATGGCCATCCATGCCGCAGATGTCCGCGGAATCACTGCGTACATGTCCGAAACAACCGCTCCGCGCTTTGCCAAATCGGCCAAAAAGGGCGTCGTGGGAAGGGCCGGATTATAAATGGTGGTGGACTTGGCTTGAGCTGATTCCATTATGATTACAATTACGTTGCGCGCGGGCGGGCGGCCCTGGCTCGCCCGGCCCAACATTGCGGAGGAGGTATCAAACAAAGGGGGCAGCGCGGCAGCCTGACGCATTGCTTCGACTGCCACAACGTGGGAGGAGGGGAATGCATCCCGTAACGCCAGAAAGGTATTGTCGACTTGGCGGGCATAACGCACATTGGAGAGAGCCGGCTGATAAATACTGGTGATCAGAAGGATGCCGAGGGTAACCGGAATTAAAACGGCAGTCCTGACACGAGACGTCTTTGGCTTTGTCGGAATAGAGCGCCCAGACCAAAAGGCCGCTGTGATTCCCAAAAGGAAGGGCGCACAAAGGGCCAGTAATGTGATGCCATCAATGTGCGCAGTGAGCATCGACCACCAATCCTCGTCTCCGCGTCCCGAATTCAAGAAAAAATACGCTAGGAGCTGTCCGGAACCTGCAACGCCGGTCTGAAGGTAATTTGCCAACTCGACGCCGGCGATAGCAAACATGAGGAAGATCATGACGAGCAATCCCGCGCGAACGATATTAAAGAATCTCGCGGGGGTGTAATGGATCAATAAATAGACAATCAAGGTGAAGCCACTCAGAAATGCGAGATCACGCCATAACACCGACGGGAGCAGCACTACTAGAGGGCGCACTGCCGATCCCAGATATTGCACCTCAGAAGCCAGTGATCGCAGTGTCCCTGAGCCGCTGAGCAATGTGGCAACCGAAGTGCCTACCACGAAGGATTGACAAACCTTGTATAAAAGAAAACCTGGGGCGGGGGCCAATACCGCAAGCAATTTCAAGCGAGGAAATGAGTAGCGAGCAATCAGGTATGTGAGCGCGACCACAACCACCAAATGCAGAAGGGCGGAGTGCACAACGGCATTGGATTCTGCCTTAAGGATCTCTGGTCGATTCTCCCTCAACAAGGCTGGTACGCCGTAGTTGAGCACGATCTTGCCAAGCTTGATCGCTAAAACGACCGCTGCCACGGCGGCCTCGATCTGTATAAAGAATCTGAATCGGCCCTGTTGCTCCGCCTCGCTCATCATAAGACCTCCCATCCGTTGTCCGTCAGGGGACCGAAATGGATCAGCAATACAAAAAATCACCGCGAGAGCTCGCAGACCGCTTAACTCCGCGATATGCCCTCGAAACGCCAGTTCAGTAGGTAATTTGCTCTCAGGGCGTTGTTTCGGCTGACCCTGGAGTTATGTGTCAGAACTTAACAATCTGTATTTGCCGAATGAATGGATCCAAAGGCCCAATCGGGATAGTACGGAGGGTCTAAAACCTTCTAGCCGGATAGAATCGCTGTTTCTTAAGATGCCACATCCAGGTCAGTGCCGCAGCGGGACTTACTTGAACTTAAAGCGAAAAAGATTGCGCGTTGCTCGTTAATTTACTCTCGCGCCGCAAGACGGACATTTCCGGACATTTTCTTTGCAGCCGTCTATAACGAAGGGGAGCCAGCAGAGAGGGAAGAAGACGATCAGAAGAACCACAAATAGAATCCAGCCATTACTCGACAGTTTTCTTTCAATGATCGGAGGCCCTTGATACCGGCAGAAGGGACATGTGAAACCGGCAAAAGGCGGCTGAGCGAATCCGCCAGGTTGCGCCGCGGACGTTGGTACCGGCGCCGGTGTCGCCCCACCCGCTTCTGAAGGCTTGGCCGACGTTGATGCTCCACAGCTCGAGCAAAAAAGAGGGTTATCTATGAGTTGCGCCCCACATTTTGAGCAATGCATGTCCCCTCCGTGGGGCCATCCGAGATTAAGACGCCGTAGCTAAACGCGCATACTACTTACAGGAAACCGCGCGGTCAAGAGCCGAGCGCCTCATCGTGATTTCAAAGGTCGGAGCATTCCGTTGCGTGATGTTATTATCCTTCTCGAAAAGATGAGAAAAGATCTCGCCATCTTCACGGTTATGTTCGCGGTGGCGGCGTCCACATTCGCCGTCGGCTCGGAATCTTTTGCGGGCGCTCCACTGAGCGCATTCTTGCAAGGCGATCGCAGCCAAATCTCAGGTCAGGCCGAAATGATCGGCTACGCCCCGCGCGAACTTGTCGAGCGGCCCATCGGGATGCTCGAAGGCGTGGGCGCTTTCCACGACCCCGTCACGACTTCCTCGAAAGAAGCGCAAGCCTTCTATGATCAGGGCATGGCGCTCGTAATGTCCTACGAATGGATTGACGCGGCGCGCTCATTTCATCAGGCGCTGCGCCTCGACCCGAAGCTCGCGCTGGCTTGGCTCGGTCTGAGTGACGCCTATTACGGTCTTCAGGATCAGGACGCGGCGAAAGCCGCGCACGCAAAAGCTGCGGATCTCACCGCTGAAGTGAGCGAGCGCGAGCGGCGTCGCATCGAAATCCGCGCGCGGCAACTCGATTTCATGGCCCAGCCGCAGAACCCTGCGAAGTATGCGGCGTGGCGCAAGTCACTCGAAGACGCAATCGCCGCCGGTCCATCCGACCCCATGCTGTGGCTCCTGCGCGGGATGCTGGAAGAGGGAACGCCTTTCGCTCACGGGCAGGGAGGCGGCGCGACCAGCATTGCGCTTTACGAAGCCGTGCTCACGCGCTCGCCGGACAATCCCGCCGCGCATCATTATCTTGCTCACACGTACGAGAATCTCGGGCGGATGCAGGATGCGCTCACGCAAGTCGAGGCCTACGCGCGCCTTGCGCCCGCGATTCCGCACGCGCATCACATGGTCGGCCACATCCTGCGCCGCATGGGACGCGCGGAAGACGCGATTCAACAATTCGTCGAAGCCGACCGGCTGGAGAACGCGAAGATCGCTCGCGACCACATCGCGCCGGGGCTCGACTGGCATTACGCCCACAATTTGAGCTTGCTTGGACTTTCTTACGAATATATCGGCCAGCGGAAGCTCGCGGAAACTAATTTGAAGAAGGCGTTTCCGATGCCTTCCTACGTGGACCTTGCGGAATTCAATCGCAAGGAGTGGCCCGAATTTCTGCTTACACAGGGGCGCTACCCCGAAGCGCTCGCCGCCGCGCGCGACATCGCAGCCAACAGCCGCTGGCCGATGGGCCGCTCCGCGGGACACGCCCTCGTCGGCCGCGTTCAGCTCGCGATGGGCCAGAGCGATCAGGCGCAAGCCGAGCTTGCCTCCGCCGAACAAGCCTTGCAGGCGATGAACAACCCCGCGCCCTTCGTCCCTTACGTGGAAGGTCTCCGCGGCGAACTTTTCCTCAGCCGCGGCGATGCCGCGCAGGCTTCCGAACTATTTAAGCGGCTGGAGCCCGCGATGCGCGCTCTCTCCGGCCCCGATGCATGGACGGAGACCCTCTTCTGGCTCGAGTATGTTTTCAATTTGGCGCGGAAGTCGGGTGCGTGGGACCTTGCCGAATTTACGGCGCAACAAATGCTCGATCACGATCCCCACTACGGCGGCACGCAATTCGCGCTGGCTCTTGTGGCTGAGCACCGCGGAGACGCCGCCGCCGCGCAGCGCGGATTTGCCGAAGCCGCTCGCGCCTGGAGCCACGCCGATCCTGATTTTCCCGCGCTCCCGGAGTTGCGCCGGAAATCAGCCGTGGCTCATTGATTCAGCAAAGGCAAAATTGTCGCAGAGCACGGAAGAAACTCACACATCCTCAATCCGCACGGCCCGCGCGTAAAAGCCCATGTCGAGCCGCCGCGTGCGGACCTGCGGCTCGGTCACGCGCAATCGGATAACGTATGTGCCCGGCTGCGCCGGCGTCCACGCATGAGTCCAGAAAGACCACGAATCCGTTTTCACGGGAAAGAGGCGGTCCACGGGAACGAAATTCTCTTCCGGATTGAATTGAATTGCGAGCGATTTGGCGCGCTCCGGCCCGCCCCAGGAAATTCCAGCGACGCGATACCGGATCCCTCCATTGACTTGCCATTTCTCGACGCGGATGGCCATCGCTGCCGGGTCAATTCTGGCCGGCTCATACTCGCGCGCCAGGCACGGCATTCCCTGCTGGTGCGTGCGCTGGGCGAATTCCTGCATTTGCGACGTCGTTTCCACGTCGTCGCTTACGGACGAGATCTCATTCGCCCACTTGATGCACGTGCATCCGTACCAGCCGGGAACCACGAGCCGCACCGGCGCGCCGTGGTCGGGTGTGAGCCGCTGGCCGTTCATTTTCGTGGCGAGGAACGCGCCCGCGGCGATGAGCTCGTCCCAGGTGAAGACCCAGCTTGCGCCGGGAATTGAAGTTCGTGACTCACCCGAGTAAGTATCGAATCCCGAAACGAGCAGGAGGCCGCTTTTTCCCTTCGGCAGAATGCGGCTCGCAAGTTTTGCGAGCGGCACGCCGCTCCAGTCCGCCACGCTGAGCAAACCAAAGTGCCCTTCGCGCGTGTTGCCCGCGCATTCCATCAGGTGCAAGCCCTGCGGTTCGGAGATCCGCATCAGCTCCGGGATCGTGAGCGAGGATGAGGTTCCGCTTCCGGGCAACTGGATCGTCCAGGGCTTTGAGAGGTCGAGCAGCTTCGATGCGCGCGTGCGGACGTAAAACTTTTCCGTGGGAACGGCCGGGTCTTCTGCTTTCAGGGCGGAAAGATCCGTGAAAAGCCGCCCATCGAGTTCCGAGCCAAGCGGCGTCTCCATCGGAATCGGCACGCGGCTTTCGCCGGTGAAATCCACCGTGCCCAAGAGCTTGCCGCCGGCGAAGGGAGCCTGCGGCGCGACCAGTGCCAGTTGCCGGAGGATCAGCTTTTCCCCACCAACGAGCCACGCGCCGCCCGCCAGCAGGGAAGCCGAAAGCAATTCTCGCCGTGTCAGTTCGTTTCTGTATGCGCTGGGCATGCGGTACCAATGGCACTCACAGGCATTTGTAACATTTTAAGGCCGGAGATTCATTCTTTGTCTCGCCTGAAAACACGATGGGCCCCGTGAGGGGCCCATCGTGTTTCAAAGCAGGTTGAAGGTCTTTTCTAGAACTCGAAGCGGGCGCCAAACTCCATTTGGCGTCCGCCACCCTGTGCGTTGCCGATGGTGCTCGAGAACTGTCCAAATGTATTGGGGACCGTCGGGTCAAGAGACAGCCCGCCATCATAGAAGTTCACGCTGTTAAAGACGTTGTAAACACTAACCCGCAATTGGAGACGCTGCCGATCGCTCCACGGCATCACAAACGTCTTGTGCACGTCCGCGCTGAATGAGGAAAAATTCGGGCCGAAAAAATTATTGCGCGTGCCCGCGAGCCCGGGCAACGTCGGTTGGATTAGAGCTAGGGCCGCGGCCGGATTCGCGAATATGTTCGGGATGTTGTTGGGGGGCGCCACGTTGATGTTACGCGTAACTTGGACCGGAAGTGGCGGCGAGGTCCCGGGGCCCGTCAGGAAAAAGTCGGTGGCAAAATTGAATCCTTCGCCGGGGCTCTCTGGAAATCCGGAATGCCATGTAACGATCCCCGTCAATTCCCAACCTCCGATGAAAGTATCCACCATTTTTCCGCCGCCGCCGCTAAACCTTTGTCCGCGGCCAAATGGCAATACATACCCGAATTCCCCGTTGAAGTTGTGCTTCAGGTTGAAATCCGACAGGGAGCGTTCCTGGCGGAGGTCAAACGGAGTGTAGACCAAGCCGCCGAATGTCCCCCCGTTTTCCGGAGAAGACGCGTCATCCATGGATTTGGAAAAGACATAGTTCGCGGCGAACGTTAGGTTACCCTTTCTCTTTCGGACGGAGACCTGAAGACTATGATAGGCGGACCAGCCGTAGTTGGCCCAGCCCTCCAAGGCGTTGAATTGGGGTGTAAAGAGCACCAACCCAGTCCCGTTGGGATCCAAAGCGTGGCTCCATGGGGACGGGGCGCCGCCAATCAATGTGTCCATGTCAAAAATCGCGCAGGACCAGCTCGGAGAACCAAGACTCGTCTGCAATGCAAGGAACGAATAGGAATAGAACGCTTGGGTTGGAGTGAGAGTAGCGGCCTGCGCGTCCGTGATAGTTGTGGGGATGCCGATGGCGTTCAGAAAATCAATAAACCCCGCCAGAGACGCCGGCATATTCGGCATCATATGGTTAAAAAATGGGATATTCTGAATCGTTGACAATTGAGCGACGTTTTGCGGATTGATCGCAGGGTTCGAGACCACACCAAACCCCTTGCCGGAGCCCGCCAGGGCCACAATTTGGTCGAAGGCCTGGTAAATATTGACATTGGATGCGGGATCTCTCAGCGGCAAGGACTCCGCGAAGTCCGTTTTCGTCAGCAGCCTTCGTCCAAGAGTGCCGACGTAAGAGATATCCAAGACAACCCCTTTGCCGATTTCGCGCTGGAAATCGAGGGACATGTTCATCACATAGGGGGTTTTTAGATGTGGATCCACTACGAAGTCCTGGTTCCCCGTGTTTTGTACGGGAGAGAAGGGGAACGTCGCGGTCGTGGGCGGAGTAAGGAAGTCGCTCAGCGGCGGAAGGCCCGTGCATCCGGATAGAGAGCAGGATCCTGAGAATCGAGGCGCTGTGGCGAGGCCAAAGAACGTCGTGGGAGTCAAAAGCGTGGTGGCCGTGCCTGGAGATCCGGCCGTGTCGGCGTTGACTGCTATGGTCTGTCCGACCTGGTCAAAGTAAAGGCCGAAGCCGGCGCGGACGGAACTTTTCCCGGCGCCCCCGAATATGCGGCTGAGAATGCCCTCGTTGTAGCCCGGACTCCAAGCGATGGCCACGCGCGGTGAGAAGTTCTTGTAATTGGGGTGGTACCAGGAGGCCGCATTATTCGCCTTTCCGGCAGGAGCCCAACTCAACAGAGGCGAAGCCTGTTGTCCTAGGCCATTAAATGCATTCTGCTCTCGCTGCAGGAGCCACTGATAAACGTCAGTGGTAGGCGCCACCTCGAATCCATTCACTTCCCAGACAGGAGATTGGTATTCCCAGCGGACACCCGCGGTCACAGTGACGTTCGGCTTCATCTTCCAGCTATCCAAAAAATATAAATTGTAGTTGTCTTCTGCGAAATCCCGCACCTCAGAGGTCCCCGCGGGCAAAATAGCGCCCGTTTTGGGATCGCCGAAAAACGTCGCACAGGCAACGTTGATGGAACCGGTAAGCATCAGGTAGGCCGCGTTGAAGGTGTTGGTGCCGGCGGCATCCGGAAGCGAGTTGGCGGCCAGGGCGTTTTGCAGACCCCCGCAATCGTTACAATTCCCGGGGTTGGCTTGGAAACCGGGAAAGGAGAGAGAGTTGTCAACTCGGTGGTTGCGCACGATGTCCGTCCCCCCGCCGAATTGAAATATGTGCCTGCCGTGGTTCCAGCTTATATCATCTTTGGCTTCGTTCGAGGGCACGCGGCGGCTGAACCCGCGATTGAAAGCGACATTGGAGGCAAAGAACCGGATCGAAAAAGCATCGCCTGTATTTCCGGTTTCCGCCTCTCCGAGCCTTGTGAATGAATAGCGGAAGTTGTTCACAAAATGTGGCGTGAATTCGCCCGTATATCCAATGGCGATTCCTTTGCTGTTGTTGAGCAACACCGAGGAAACCGGCTGCCCGGGAAACTGCGCGGGAGCTAGGTCATAGGATATACCCGCCAGCGTGCCGCGGATATAAGCCGTGTGGTGGCCATTTTTCGTGATGTTCATGTCCATCCGCGTCGTATAGATATTCGAGGAAATGTCGGAGGGCGAATTGAAGTTGAACGCGTTGAACGCCAGCCCGCCGTCATTGGATTGCCCCGGTGAATTACCATGAGGGAACAACGTCATGTAGGTTAGCATGTTGGGGTTGATGCCGATCCCCAATGGATCAATGAGCTTGATTTGTGCGGGTGTCAGCCCAAAGTCCCCCGCTGGAACCGGCCAACTCGAAGTATTTCCCATAACCGAACCGCCCGTGCACTTGGAGATAAACGGGCTCGTCGGATCGCATTGATAAATCAAGGCGCCGTCCCGCAAGGCATCGCTCGCCACCTGCTGAGGGCCCGCTGGAACTTCGCTCCTGTCTTGCCGGTCTTCAAAGTCCGCGAAAAAGAAGAGGCGATCCTTCCAGAAATGGCCTCCAAGGGAGGCTCCAGGAATGTTGCGGTCGAGTTTCGGCCTCCCGATGCCGTTCAAATTGTCGAAATAAGCGTTTGCGGTCGGCCCGGAGGTCCGGTAATACCATCGCACGTTGCCATGGAAATCGTTCGTTCCGCTCTTGGTCACAAGGGCGACCTGCGGCCCGGAGGCGCCGCCTTCATTTGAATTGTCCTGGCCCGTGGTCACGCGAAATTCCTGGAGCGAATCCAGCGTCACCGGAAGCGCGCTTGCAAATGCCGCGTGATTTTGCCAATCATTCGCATCGCTGCCATCCAGCGTGATGTTCATTTGGTTGCCGCGAACCCCGTTCACCGTGCCGTCGCGCATATCCAGGCCCGACATGCTTCCATACGAAAGCGTGTCAAGGTTTGATGCTCCGGTGGTGATGACGCCCGGCTGGAACGCCAGCAGTCCTATGGGGTTCCTTCCTAACATGGGCAGTGATTTGATTTTCGATTCGTCGACAGCATCGCCGATGGTTGCATCCTCGGTGTTTAGGTCAGGTATCGCCTCCGCGGTTACGACGACTTGCTCTGCGAGCGCCCCCAACTGCAGTTGTATGTTCAACGTCGTTGGCGTCGAAATAAGAATTTGTACCTGTTCCGCCAGGGCTCCCCTAAAGCCCTGCGCTTCAACCTTTAGCGAGTAAATACCCGGCTTCACCTGGGCGAAGCTATAGACGCCCTGGTCATTTGTCTTGCCGTCGCGGCTGGTTTGCGTGCCGACCTCCACCAGGTGCACGGTCGCGCCGACAACCGCCTTCTTGTTTGGATCGGTCACCTGGCCATTGAGAGATCCCAGGCTCTGTGCTTGAGCAAAGCCAACAATGCCAATCACAAAAATAAAAAATGATAGGAAAGTCCTGCGAATTGACATGACGCCCCCCTTCCGAGGCACACTGTTTATCTAAACATGCATGGGTGAATGAAGAAGCACTGGAAGCTTCTCGACACTACGCCAGGAACCCCCCTCCCGGCCGCTCACCCCTGAAAAGAGATGCGGGATTTATACCGCTGGAGCAGCACGTACGTCAAGTCAAACTGTCGGTATTTGGTTACGGCCCCTCCGCCGGGCAATCCATACCAGACCAGTGATCCTTTCAGCCGGATTTGAGAAAGCGAATCGGCCCGGAATCAGCTCGTCCGGTGAATTTTTAGCCGGTGGAGCAGCACTTCCGCGGGCCGCAGCGCCTGCAACTCGATTTCGGCGTAGTGCCCCTCGGTCACTTCGCGCCAGCGGTACACATCCGGCACGCTCTCGGTTTTCTCCGCGCCCTTCAGTGGACGCAGGAACTCCTGCGCGTCGGCCAGCGTGGCCTGCTCCTTCAACCGCGGGCGGGCAAGCGCCTCGACCACGTAGCTGCGCAGCAGTTTTGGCCAGTACCTCTCGAACAGTTCCGGCGAGGCAAACACATCGCTCCACGCGACCTCGCCTCCGTACGCGATCACCACGCCGATAACGTGCTCGCCCTTCAGATTCGCCGTCGCCCCGGCAAAGCGCCTCTGCACCTCGTCCACGAATGGGTCAATGGATTGGTTCACGTGCGCGTTGTTGTAGACCTTTTGGTAGGCCTGCGTCTGTGCCTCGGTCTGCACCGTCGTGTTGATCGAGTCGCGCGAGATTCGAGGCGCGGCCGGTGCGCCAGCGCCTCCTCCACTTCCAGCTCCGCCAGGTCCAATCTCCACAGTCAAAGAGGCTGTGCTTCCGGATCTCACCGCGTCCCACACTTCGCCTTGGGCTTGATCAAACGCTGCTCTCTCTCGCACGCTTGGATGCACGATCGTACTCGCGCTCGTGAATCCCGAGCCATTCGTCCACCTTCCCTGTTCGACGCAGAAAACATCCAGCGGCAGCGGTGGAGCGCCCACCGGCACGATGCGGTCCTTCGCGATGATGCGATCTTGTTTGCCGCCGCTTACCAGTTCTCCTGCCAGCAGAATCAGCGGCTTCTTTCCCCGGTTGATCAGCACAAGTTGATTCACCGAAGCGCCGCCCTGCTGGTACTGCGCCGGGTTTGGCTGGCCGTCGCGCGTGCGGCGCATCGTATCGCCTCCGCGCTCGGTCACGGCGGCTTGGCCGGAGCTAAGCGCTTCGTCCAGTGTCAAGAATCCGCTCGTTACCGCAACATTTTTGCTGACCACCGGGAAGACGGAAAGGTTTTCATACCTCACCGGCTCCATCAGCCGCCAACCTTCAGTCGCCAATTTGTCGGATTGGCGCCCGTTGGCTCCCACTGCTGCCGCCAGCGCGCAAACTGCCAGAATCCCCGCTAGGCCCCAGGTCATATTTCTTGATTGTTTTAATACTGGGTCTGTCATCTCATCCTCCCGGCCACTGGCGGACATCCCCTATCTCACCTCGATGCGCGTTGAACCTTCGTCTGTTGCTTTCCCCATATTGTTTAGAGGCCAATTTCACAAATTTGTTCCCGCATATCATTTCTTGGATAGAATGCGCTTCGATCCACGCGAGGTGAATCGCCATGCGAATCCGAATCGCTTTCGTTCTCTGCATCCTGGCAGCCGCGTTCTTCGCTGCAGCGGCGCCTGCAAATGCGCAGTCCGACCGCCTGCAGCCATCCGACTACCAGAAGTTGCGCGCCGTCGGTCAGGTGAAATTCTCGCCCGACGGAAAGCTGCTCGCTTACACCGTTATCCGTTTCGATCGCCCCGGCCGCGCGTGGGGCCAGCTTTGGGTGATGGATCTCGCGACGAAGAAGTCCATTCGCATGGGCGGCGAGAACGAAGGCTCGGGCGGACCCGTGTGGTCGCCCGACGGCCAATGGCTCGCTTACTTCGGCACCGCTGAGGGAAAGCCGGGGCTCGTCATCGCACATCCCGACGGCGCGGGCGGGACATTTCTCTCTGAAGTTTCCGGCACCAACGCGCCTCTTCCCTCGCAGGGCGCCGAAGTCACCTGGTCGCCTGACAGCAAGCAGGTTGCGTTCATTTCCTCCACGCCCGGCCCCGAAACCGCCGACGCTTCGGGTGATCCCATCGTCATTACGCGCTACATGTACAAGCCCGATGCGGGCGAGGGCTTCACGCATTTCAACGATAATCGCCGGCTGCACATCTTCATCGTTGACGTCGCCACCAAACACGTCCGCCAGCTCACCAACGGCGATTACTACGAGCACTCGATTGACTGGTCGCCCGACGGCAACGAAATCCTTTTCATCTCTGACCGCTCGCCCAATCCGGACCAGTTCTTCAATTACGACATCTTCGCCGTGAAGCCGAGCGACGGCTCCATTCGCCGCATTACTGCCACTGAAAATGCCGAGTACTATCCGCGCTGGTCGCCGGACGGAAAGATGATCGCGTTCCTTGCCACCAAGCGCGGCCTCACCGATCGCGAAACCACGATGGAGGATACGCACGTATATGTAATCGACGCTCACGACTTGTCGATCAAGGATTTCATCGATTACGACCTTCGGTTCGGGCCGCCACAGTGGTCGCCAGATAGTCAATACATTTATTCCACTGCGCAAGAACGAGGTAGCGTCAAGTTGTTTCGTTGGCCCACGACTGGTAGGGCGCCTGATGAACTCATCGCTGATCGAGGCACTGTAGGTTCCTTTTCAGTTTCCAGTGCCGGTACGCTTGCATTTGCATTCACCGCTCCAAACGATTTGGCACAACTCTATTTCCTGAAAACGATCAAGCATGTTGCACCGGACCGATACAGTCATGTCATCTGCCCTAATGTCAATGGTGACAAAGCGGGTTACTGCGAGGCCCCATCCGGTGGAGAAAGGCTTACAAACCTCAACGCCGAAGTCCTTTCCAATAAGCAAATCGCACCCGTCGAATCCTTCACTTTCGTGAGCAACGACAACAAATACGAAGTCGAAGCCTTTCTCGTGAAGCCCCTCGGCATGACGGCCACTTCAAAGCATCCGCTCATCGTGAACATTCATGGCGGGCCGCACGGGCAGAATGGCCCGGCCTTCAACTTCAAGGACCAAATTTACGCCGCGCGGGGTTGGGCCGTGCTGCACGTCAACTATCGCGGCTCGTCGGGCTACGGCCAGGCGTTTGCCGACGCCGTCTTCGGCGATCAGAACGGCAACGAAGCGCAGGACGTTCTTTACGGAGTCAGCGCCGCGCTGCGCCGCTATCTCTGGCTCGACCGCGAGCGCATGGGCATAGAAGGAGTCAGCTACGGCGGCCAGCTCACCGACTGGCTCATCACGCAGACGCGGATGTTCCGCGCGGCGATTCCCATCGCCGGCATCTCCAACCTGATCAGCTACAACTACATGACCTATTACAACCAGTATGAGCAGATGGAGTTCGGCCAGCTCCCGCATCAGGGCGATTTCATGAATCTCATGTGGGAGCGCTCCGCGCTGAAGCACGTCGCCGCCGCGGCCACGCCGACGATGATCATGCACGGCGAAAACGATCCCGACGTGCCCATCGCCGAAGCCGAGCAGTATTACATCGCGCTCAAAGATGTCGGCGTCGAGACGATCTTCGTTCGCTACCCGCGCGAAGGCCACGGCATCGCCGAATCCGCGCACGTCGTGGACAGCATCAACCGTTGCATCGCCTGGTACGTGAAATATTTTCCGAAGACGGATCCGGAGTCGCCCTCCGCCGCCGTGCCGTAGATTTGATTCTTGCTTTTTTGCCGAGCCGCGAAATTTTCTCGTCGCGCCAGCAGCGCGAAGGGTGGGGCGGTCTCGCTTGAATTTTACCGGCCCCGAGGCGGGAGCTTCGGGGCTCGCAGTGCGAAGCTGGGAACCTTGCTCACCGATTCCACAATTCCCGAAACATCTCCACCGTTCTCGGGCCGTACCCCGCGTAATGATTGTTCGCAAACGCCAGAATCTGGATTTTTCTTTTGTGAACTTTCCGCAGCGCCTCCACCCATTCCTTCAAATCCGCGCTGCGGTTAACGATCACCTTGTCCCAAGTTTTGGTTTGCTCCTCGATCCCTTTGCGGTCGCCGAGCCAGCGCACGTAAGTGAAGTTCGCCGTAATCGGGTCCATCTTCGCGAACACTTCCGCCGGACGCGGCATCCACACGTGGTCCACCAGCGCCAGCGCCACGCCGCGCGCGCGCAACGCGTCCGCGAACTTCGGCACGAGCCAGTTCTTGTTGCGTATCTCGACCGCGAAGCGGTAGCCCTTGGGCAGCTTGCGGAGAAACGGCACCAGCCGCGCCAGAAAATCGTCCACGCTCGCGAACGCCTTCTTGTTGAAATACCCGAACTGAAAAAGCAGCGGCCCCAGCTTTTCTCCGAGCGCGTCCATCACCTTCAGGAACGCCGCGAGGTCGCTCTCCGCGCCCGCGAGCGCTTTCTCGTGCGTGACCACCTGCGGGATTTTCGCGGCAAAAAGAAAATCCTTCGGCGTCTTCGCGTACCACCCGCGCACCGTCTCGAGCGAGGGCGTGCGGTAAAACGTGTTGTCCAGCTCGACGGCGTCAAACTGCGTCGCGTAATAGGTCAGGTATTCCGCCGGCTTCATCCCCGCCGGATAGAACGCCGTCTCCCACCCTGCGGCGGTGAATGCCGAAGTCCCCAGCCGGATCCCGTTCAGTTTTTCCATCGATGGATTCTACCTCGCCTTGTCCCGCCTCGTCCTACGGTGAAACTCCCGATGTCTGGCCGGGAGTGTTAAAAAAACTATCTTTTTCTGGAACGCTATCATTCTAAAGGACTTAGCAGGGGCGCAGTTTTGTAACTTATTGAATTCATTGAGTTTACGTGGGGCGCGTGTTTTGCACCCTTTGTTGATTCTAAAGGACTTACGCAGGGGCGCGGAGGGGCGCAATTGTCGTTTTTCCTGCAAGTGTTTGAGAACAAAGAGGTTAGACAGGGGCGCGGATGGGGCGTAATGGCTAACTTGTTCCCAAGTGCTTGGAGACATTGGAGTTAGCAGGGGCGCGGTTTCGCGGTTGCCGACGGGGTGCGATTTGTATGCCTGCCGGAAGGCATGGCCGCGGCCCCGCGGCGTTACCAACAAGTAGGGGCAGGAGTTGTCCAGCGAGCAGTTCATGAGCCATGTTACGATAAGAGTAATCTAATGTCAAGAGAATTAATCAGCAATTATGGGAAGATTTGTTACAGAACCTATTCGAATGAGTGTTCGAATGGGCGACCTTTGCGAAGCGGATCCTTGAGTCAACTCGTTCGGGACGAACCTGGGGTAGCGCGAGCAAAATCTAATTCAACGTCGTGGCGAAACTGAATCCACCCGCCCCCCGAAGGGAGCGCCCCGCCCAGGAGCGGCGGGGCGCCTCATGGAACGCGTGATTTCCCAGGCCTGCGGGGATCAGCACGCTCAGGGATTGGTCGCCAGGACGCGATAGGTGTTGTAGTACGTGCCGATCAGAGTTTGCCTCCCATTTTTGGCCGTGCTGTAGAAAGCCGCGATGGTTGCATTGCAGCCCGTAGTACCCACCGTGCACGGGACGTAAGGAACGATTGTCCAGCTATTGCAAGTCGTCCCGCTTGTGGTGTTGCAGGTCACGCTGGCCGTACCGGTTTTGGCATTCGCCGTATCGGCCGGTTCCGGGCTCATCACAAGGTGATACGTGGTATTTAAATTGATCCGAAATGAGCAGAGGTTATTGGTCGTGCCGGGGGCGATTGCGGGTAGATTGATGATGTTGTTGTTTGCGTCGAAACAGCGGCTGATGACTTCCGCGCTATAGTAGCCATCGGGAAGGGGATTAGCCTTGGAGCCGTTCGCGGGTTGCGATAACGTCACCCACACGGTGTAGGTGGCCTGGCCTTCCAGGTCAAGGTCCCAGTAGCCGTAGACCTGGCTGATAACACCATTCCCGGTTGTATAGCTGGCTTGTCCAGCGCTCGGGTCATCGCTACGGGTAAGTGTTTGTGTTCCTGAATTGCCAACGACGTAGTCGTGGACCGTGGAAGTGACGCTGATTGGGCCGCCCCCTTTTGATGTTTTAGCTTCTGAGGATTCTTGGTGCAAGCCCGAGATATGGCGACCGGGAGTCAGGTGCGCGCCCGCAATAGCAGTGACTGTTAGGCACGCAACCAGAAGGAATGTTATGCAAAGACCTGTACCCATTCTCGCTGCAAAACGATTGAGTTTCATTTCGACTTCCTCCTATGTTGTAATTTTTCGGTTTCTGTCCAATTAGGCTCGCGCAACATCGCGCCCGTCAGCCGCCAGTCTCGCTGGGGTCCACTGGATGGGTCAATGTTCAGCGGATTATTTGTGGCTTAATAGGGGCTTATCGCATATCCCGTTGAGAATTCACGGGATAGGATGACGCTGCTTGTTCAGGGCAAGTCGCTCTGTTAGCATCAAACTAACCAATAAGGTGTCGTCAATGTCTGAGCCGTCCGTTCGGGGATACCGATTCGGGCCCTTCGAAGTCAACCTTCGCTCTGGTGAGGTGCGCAAAAACGGCGTCCGAATCCGGGTTCCAGACCAACCCTTCCGCGTGCTGGTGATGCTGTTGGAGCATTCCGGCGAGATGGTCACGCGGGAGGAACTTCGAGGCAGGCTTTGGGGCGCTGATACGTTTGTGGATTTCGAGAACGGCCTGAACGCGGCAATCAATAGGGTGCGCGAAGCGCTGGGGGATTCCGCCGAAGCTCCCAGTTTTATCGAAACGCTGCCCCGGCGCGGGTACCGGTTTCTGGCTCCCGCTGAAGTGTTGAACGGGCCTTCGACCCTGCCAGCAGGCTTAGCCATTGAACAGCAGACACTCCCATCAGCGACAGGAATCAGGGTTGGAATTCTTCGGAAACGTTTGTGGCTCTCTGCGACGGTCGTCATTCTTCTTGCCGGTGCCGCGGCAGGAAGCATTATCTGGAAAGCCCGGCATCCGGCGCTGGCCTTCCGCAGCCGCGACTGGGTGCTGATCACCAATTTCGAGAACCGCACCGGCGAAGCTGTTTTGGATGGAACGGTGGAATTCGCCCTGGAGCGCGAGCTAAGCAACTCGCAATTCGTAAACGTGGTGCCGCGGGATCGCATTGAGGATGCCCTCCGCCTGATGCGCAAACCGATCGACGCGAGAATTGACGCCACGGTGGGCCAGGAGATCAGCCTGCGCGACGGCGGCATTCATGCGCTGCTGACGGGCCGGATCGAAAAGCTGGGTGCACGATACCTGCTCGCGGTGGCGTTGGTGGACCCAGCGCATGGTGCAACTGTCGCCAGCGTGAGCGAGGAAGCCGGCAACCAGAACGAAATCCTGCCTGCCATGCGGCGGCTTTCCGATGACGTGCGGCAAACGCTCGGGGAGAAGCTCTCTCAAATACAGCAACAGGACGAAAAGCTCGAGAAGGCGACCACGCCCTCCCTGCGTGCGCTGCAGCTTTATTCTCGAGGGATGGCCCTGGCCTACACGAAACGACATTGGGCAGAAGCCGCGGCTCTGTTTGAGCAAGCCCTGGCCGAAGATCCCCAGTTTGCCTCGGCGCACGTCTATTTGGCGCACTGTTATTCAAACATCGGGAAAAACGAGGAAGCCGCACCCCACTACCAGCAGGCCTTTGCGCTGGCCGGCACGGCAACGGACCGCGAGCGATATTTTATACAGGGCAGCTACTACGAAAGATTCCTCATGGACAAGGAGAAGGCAGCCCAAGAATACGAGCTGCTTTTGCGTTTCTACCCCGATGATTTTTGGGGCACTAACAATCTGGCCCACGTCTATTGGTGGCTCGGTCGGTACGACGAGTCCCATGCTCTTGACGTCCGGAAGAGCGACCTTCGTCCGAATTTTTTTCCTGACAGCGTTATCGCAGCTATAGTCATCCTGGAGAGAGACAAGAGCCTCGCTCAGGCTAAGCCTTACTTGCTGCGCGCGCAAGCGTTGGGTTCGCCCGAAACCGTCCAGTTTTGGTCCGACTTTGACGCCTGGATGGGCTTGCTTCCGGCATATGCGCATTGGCTGAATGGCGATGCCGCACAGGCGCTGAATGATGCGCAGGGAGTGGAACAGAGACTCGGCTCGTTTCCGGACAACGGGCGGAATGATTATCGCTTCAGACTGGCGGAGTTTTATTCGGACGTTGGCAAACTCAAGGCCGCTCAAGACCGGTATCAAACAATAGTTGGGACCCCTTTTGGGCCAACCAGCGCGACCTTGCGCTAGGGAGGATTGCTTACTTCAAGAACGAGCGGCAAGCAGCGGAAGAACATCTCAAGAGCGTGAGCATGCCGGATCCGGAAAGTGTAATTCTGATGGCTCGCATGGGTTACTTGGCGGATGCGGAAGAGATGCTGGGGAACGTCCCAACGCGCCGGGATATTTCTAATCCAGGCGCAGTAGAAATCGCTCAGGGCGAGTTGGTCCTCGACTCGAGGGCGGACGGAGGAAGGTCTCACGCTGATCGAAAGAAACATTCACAATCATTCGCTCGCCTGGAGTCTGGGGATGGAGTCTCTCGCCGCGATCTATGAACGCCGGGGCCAGCTCTCCGCCGCAGCAAACGCATTGGAAGAGGCCTACAAGTATCAATCACGAGGGCTGTTGGACCATGACAATCCGCCCTTGTACTTTTTTGACATCGGCTGGCGGCTGGCGCAGGTGTACAGGAAACAGGGACGAGTCGGCGATGCCCAAAAGGTCGAAGCGGGACTCTTGAAACTTCTTGGCGCAGCCGATCCCGACCACCCGATTCTCGTGGAACTAAATCGAATCAAGGCCACTGCCGCTGCCCACCCTCCTGTTGCTGAGGCTCACTGAACGCCAACATCTCTTTCGAGACACAAGTAGAGTTTGCGAGCTGCGTGTGGCTCGCGTTCTTCCTTCCTAAAAGGAACTCTTTTCTTACGCCGACCAAGGCTCGGAAGAAAGAAGCCGACAACGTCATCCAATCAGCCCTTTGAGGTTTTGCCGCAGCCGTTGGATAGGCTTTGCACTCAAATACCCGGCAGGAGCATTGCTTATTGACGGGGGTGGTTGTAGGTTATTGGTCGGTCGAGAAGTCAAAATGGAAATCCCGGCTTAATCTACAATCCTAATACGTCGACGAACTGACTGATCCGCTAGCTGGCTGCACGAAGTAGATTGGGGAATAGGATGAAGATCGAAATCGTTCACTGCCCGACATGACAGAACAACAACGCCAAGGTCGCGAGTCTCGTGGCCCTCATCAAGAAGCGCCTCGACATTGATGCCGTCAGTGCCCCTGGTAAGACCGGTCAGTTCGAGGTGATCGCGGACGGCGAGATGATTGTCAAGCGCGGTGGGAATTGGTTTACAAGGAAGTTCGGCGCCGGCTATCCCGATCTCGATAGCGTGGTCGAGCAGCTCGAGAAGCACCGTGCGAGTGGCGCAGCGCGGTAGGCAGCAGGTCTCGAATTGTCCGGGTCGTTCGGGCGCCGGGCGGCACGACTCGAAGTCGTGCCCTGATACACGGCGGGGTGCAGGGCGAAAACCGGGCGCAGCTGGGCGGCGCCCCAACGAGAAATGGTCTTGTGGCTCGGCGGACAGGGGTCGAACGAATGGAGCTCTGCCACTGACGTGAGACAGATTCAAAGACCCCACGCTCGCCCACTAATGCGGGACGAACAGGGGGCGCCCAACCCAGTTATTTTCTGAAAGAAGTAGTCACGATTGATCCCATCGTAAAGCGGAGCTGCACGACGTTGAAATCTTAGACTGGCGGGTCGAGAAAACAGGTATTCGACGAGCGAGTTGAGTAGTACATTTGAGATGGCCATGAGGGGAAGCACAATTCAAGGCAAGAAATTCCTGCTTCATCGCGGACTCCGCCGATCCTGCCTGGTGCGCTTAATTGCCTGCACGGGAATTGCTTTTGTGTGTCCCGCGCTTCGTGCGCAGGAACCGCCGCAAAGCGTTGCCGTGGACGCAACGCCTCAAAACTCAACTCCTCAAAACTCAACGCCTCAAAATTCAACGCCTCAAAACCCAACGCCGCAAAACCCAACTCCAGCAGTGGCAGAGCGGGACGTCTCCTTTCGCACCCTCCCGCGGAACTTTCTCGAGGATCAGAAAGACATCTGGTTGTTTCCGGTGCAGGTTGCCAAGGGGCGGCATTGGCTCCCGGTGCTCGCAATAACCGGCGTGACCGCGGCCCTAATCGCGGCCGACCCGCACGACACGCCCTACTTCCGGCGCACCGCGCAATTCGGAAGCTTCAACAAGGCTTTTTCCGGATCCATCACCGCGGGCGAAATCGCGATTGTTCCCGCAGCCTTTCTGGTGGCCGGACATTTTCGTCACAATTCCTACGCGGAAAAGACGGCTCTCCTGGCCGGGGAAGCCTACGCCGACAGCGCCATTGTTGACATAGTGATGAAAGCAGCGTCGCGGCGCCTGCGTCCCTCGGACATCCTACCCACCGGCAATTTTTCCGATACGTTTTGGGACAGTCATGTGTCTGCCACCGGGATTAACACAAGCTTTCCATCGGGTCACGCGGCGGCGGCGTTCTCCGTCGCGACCGTGTTCGCCCATCGCTATCGCCAGCATCGCTGGGTGCCCTGGGTGGCCTACGGTATGGCGACTGTCATCAGCTTTTCCCGCGTCACGAACCAAGCCCATTTTCCCTCGGATGTTTTCCTGGGAGCTGCGCTGGGCGTTGCGATTTCAGAGTTCGCCGTGTTGAGGCCGCGCTAGCAGGAGCAGAACCCGTTGGAATCAGAGGGTCAATTCTGGAGTGCGCCTCATATTCGGCGCGAATGGGCGAACGCGTGGTCTTTGAGTCCGGTCACGCACTGCTTCCGGGTTTCATTTTCGGACGGCCGCGGAAGTAAGGGATCGTCCGTTGAAAAGCCGTTTCGCCGTATCGCACCCAGCGCGGAATCGGACGCGGCGTAAGCGCAAGCATGTTGGATACGTGATTTAAGGACGGATGTGAATCCGCGACCAGCTTGATGAACGCCGTGAGCGGCACGGCCAGCAGCAAGCCCATCACTCCCCACAACCAGCCCCAGAAGAGCATCCCAACTGTCGCCGCCACCGGCCCGATACTTACGCGAGTGGCAATAAATTTCGGAATGAGAAGATTCGCGGACACGATATGAAGGATGAGGACTGTCAGAATGATGACGATAAATGGTCCCGGTGTGTTGAACTGAAGGATGGCCGCCAATAAAGGAAGCGCAAGCGAAAAGATCAGTCCGAGGAACGGAATCAGATTTAAGAGCCCACTGGCGATTCCGATAGGTATGGCGCCCCTCATGCCAATACTCAACAACATGGCCGTGGTCGCCAAGGCCACGACGAAGCCGACGATAAGGTTGCCGGCTACGAAGCCGCGAACCATCTGGTTGAGGTTGGTGGTGAATTGAGCCGTGTCAATCCTCGAGCCAAGGAGGGCGTTCATTCGGAGGGCCATTTGGTTCTTGGTGCAGAGCATGAAAAAAGTCAGAAAGGGAACCACGCCGGCAATAATCACCGCTCCCCACACCGATCCCGCGCCGCGCACCAGATAGGCGGGCCAGGATGGCGCTTCCTGCAGCCGAACCTCGGGAACTTTTTTGGAGGGATGCAGATCGTTCGTAAGGTCACCGGCACTTTGCTGAACTCTTTCGATCTTCCGAGTAAATGGCTCAATGGTTTGCTGAATTCTCGAGGTGTACACGGGAAGGTCTTCGGCAAAGGTCATCGCCTTCCCGTAAAGCGCGTAACCCAGCAGCCCGATGAGACCCATGCCCGCGAGCACAATTGCCGCCGCGGCCAAGCTGCGCGGCAGATACAATTTCTCCAGTTTGACGACTACGGGATCAAACAGAATCGCGAGGAATCCGGCCATGACAACGGTGATGCAAATCGAGCTCGCGTAGTAGCCGAAAACCGTGAGCAAGCCCGCCACCAATATGATGAGCAGAGTCGCGATTTTGCGAAGCAGCTTATCGGAGGGCGAGGCCGAAGGCGGCAGCGCCATCTCCACCACGCGCACCTGATTTAGTTCGGGAATCGCGCTCTCAGTCGTAGGCCGATCAGACATTTGTTTTCCGCGCGCGGCTGCGCCTTTGGCTGGGGAGAGGAAGCACGTGAGTGTTATGTGTCGTGGACCGGATCACTCCACGCTTCCTCTGATTGCTTATCTCAGCCGATTTGAGACGAACAACAATCTCAAACTGCGATTACACATTCTGTTCCGCATTTTGACGAAGAACAGGCGTTAGTTACGACGATAACGAGAATATCCCCAGCCCCCGCCACCGAACAACAACACTACGAGAAGAACGATCAATAAGATTTCCATGTTTCCCCCTTACGCGTCAGAGGAAGCCGGCTGACTCGACTTGCTTTCTCTGCAGGAACCATCATGAAACAAGCGAAGATGGATATCTGTTCACATAGAGACACCTTCGCCGGGTGACCGGACCGGCCACGGCGGGCCACGAGGATGAAGTGGGTCCCGAACGGATGGGCGCGGGCCGGACTATCGACGTTATGAGGAATTAGATTTTCAGCGACGGCGGCCCGGTTTCGCTGTAGCGCAGCGATCTCTTGAGTGGCTTGCCCCAATTGTAAGCTGCAGGCTCCAAACCGATAGGATTTAGCTGGAGGGAGGAGGAATTATCAACATCTATGACCAGGGTGAATTCAATTTTTTTCGATGACCTCCGTAGCGGAAAACTTCCGGTCGACGTGTGGTTCCGATCGCAGAGCACCCGAATGCAGCACGCAACGCTTTCCGGCAGGGACACCACACGTAGGACAGGGGACGGAGGCTATCTGTTTGGGCGTGAGTTCTTTCTTTTTCATCCAGACAGGATGCGATAACACCGAATCGCGAAACTGCTCAATTCTGAACACTGCCGATATCGGCCGCGGCGCGATTCATGGACGGTTGGGAGCAAAATGCCGAACCTCGAATCCCAGTTACCGTTTCTGTGGTTTAATTCAGACCACTGTTCCAGGGTAGATGTCTACACTACAGGCTGTGACGGACGGAGCCCCTGTAGTGGACCCGGTTTTCGCGCACGATGGGAGCAGCATTGTTGCTGAAAGGAGAGACTTTCAAATCATGCAGCCAAACGAGCGGACAACGACCGCGGGGAACCGAGTAGGCAACAAGATCCTCTTATCAATTTCCGACAAGGAGTTCGCCCTGATTCGTCCTCACCTAGAATTTCTAAGCATGCCTCACCATCTTAGTCTCTACGAACCGGGCCGGCCGCTGGAGTTTGTGCATTTTCCGAATACAGGCATGGTGTCTCTTGTAATTGCGACCAAAGATGGAAAGACCGTTGAAGTAGGGGAGGTCGGGAGGGAAGGGTTTTCAGGGATACAGGCGGCGGTCGGCATAAACAGGAACCAAGTGAGCGAGATCGTACAAATCGCAGGAGACGGGTTCAGGGTGAGAATTGGCGCATTGCAAAGCGTCTTGCAATCAGCTCCGGAGCTTCAACGGATTCTGACCCGCTATGCCGTAGTTCAGGGGATGCAATTCGCACAAACAGCCGCGTGTAATCGGCTCCACAATATTGAACAGCGCCTCGCGCGCTGGCTACTCATCACTCAGGACAGAGTGGATTCGCCGACGCTGGCTATCACCCACGATTTCCTCGCGATGATGCTAGGGACGGACCGGCCCACGGTAAGCCTGGCAGCCGGCATTTTGCAGGACAAGCAGATTATCGAGTATGCGCGCGGCGCAGTGCAGATTCTGAGCCGCGCGAAACTCGAAGAGTGCACCTGCGAGTGTTATGGAGTTATCCAGCAGTATAATCGCGAGATTGGACTGAAATAGCTGACCGATAGTATTCGATACTCCATAGTGTTCGATACCCGACAGACAGTAATCCTGTTTCGCAGTTAGCTTGGGTTTGAGGACTCACCTGGCTGCGGATGGTCAAAAAGCTCAAAAACGCCAAGGCGCCCGTTTTCGATGTGCAATCTTTTCTCGATTCGGCCGGTGTGGCGAGAAAAGTTGTGGAGTATCCAATATCGGAGACGGTCTACTCCCAAGGCGACCCCGCTAAGAATGTCATGTACATTCAAAAAGGCGGCGTAAAGCTCTCCGTTGTCAATGAGGTCGGCAAAGAAGCAGTCCTGGCCATTCTGGGACCCGGTGACTTTTTTGGCGAGGGGAGTATGGCAGGTCAGTCTGTTCGAATGGGGACAGCGACCGCGATTACACCCACGACTTTACTCGTTATTGAAAAAAAAGAGATGATTCGGGTGCTCCACACGGAACATGCTTTCTCCGACCGCTTCGTGTCTTACATGCTTTCACGGAACATCCGAATCGAGGAGGATTTAGTCGATCAGCTTTTCAATTCGAGCGAGAAACGGCTGGCTCGGACTCTTTTGCTGCTTGCTCGCTACGGCAAGGAACCGCAACCCCAAAAGATGCTTCCCAAAGTATCGCAAGAGACGCTGGCGGAAATGGTCGGGACGACGCGCTCCCGAGTAAATTTCTTCATGAACAAATTCAGGAAACTGGGATTCATTAAGTACAATGGCGGACTCCACATAAACTCTTCCCTTCTGAGCGTTGTCCTGCATGAGTAAGCACCAACTTTCGCGCGGCGCCAATACAAAGGCGTAACACCTCGCAAACTTCAAGAGTGAAATTTCATCCTGGCAATTAGGGAGACTCCGGCGCGGATCCCGTTCAGTTGCTTATCGGAAATTGGCGTACTTCCGGATAACTGTTGGTAACAGGGCTTCGCGCCTGCAATCAAGAAAGCGGTCCAGAAACGGGGTTGTGGGAAGTGGGCGCAGCGTCCGCGGCACGCTTACCGCAATTTCCGGCAACAGTGGACGCGCCCCAAGCCAGTCGAGGGGATGATTGTGGACGAATTGTCGCCCAGTACTACTTCTTTGAAAGCTCGCCCTTGAAATGACTTTCAACGTCTTCCCGACTGAGCGGGTTTCTTTCTTTTGTCAAAACGACCGAATAGACGACCTCATTCCTTTCAATCTGCGCGGTGATAAATGCTCCGCCATCCGGCAGTTCTTGGTAGATGAATTTCACTTTTCTGCCGTCTTCAAGTGTCTTGATCCATTCTTCGTCCGGCATTTTCATATTCTTCAGTCGAGATCAGTGTGCGTCGCGAGTATACGATGTTCGGGAGCAGAAATCGCGGATGGGGCCGAGCCGGTGGGCAATCTTCGCTAACTGCGGCGATTGACGTCTATGGTTCGGCGGTGACGGTAACCGCAACGTGAGCGCCCTTTTTGAGCCTCACATCATCGCCATTTTCGTCGGTTAACATATTTTCAATGCGGAGATCTCGATACCTGTTGTCCGCCCCGTCAACAGCAATCTGCGCCTTTTCCGGTTCGCTCGGACGTGGAGACGGGATGATTTTGTCGACGGTTCCACGCATGGTGGCGCTTGGTTGTTCCGGAATTCGCGCGGTATCCAGATTCAGCACCGCTATTCTCGCGGACCTGGCCATGCGCGGCTTCGCCATTTCCTTCCTGACGCTGGCACGTGTCGCGTTGCGGGGATCCTTCTTGGCTTTCTTACGCAGCATGGAAATATGGTGACATCGAAATAGGAGCCTTGCAGTCCCATTTCGCACAGTTGTGAAAAATGTGGGGATCCCAGGCAACACCAGCAACGATCCCGCCCTCCAAATCACGGGCCGCATCCCGGCTGAACAGGAGGAGGGATGATGAGGAGGAACGATGCGCCGTGCAGTTGCAGCAGGATGTTTATTGTTCGCGTCTTTAACGCCTTTCTGGATGCATCAGGACCCACCCAAATCCGCGGCGCCGGCCCAGAATGCGCCGGCACCGCCTCGCCCCAAAACGAATCCGATTCCAGACACATTCCTCAATCTCCGGGTGCTTCCCAAAAACATCGCGAAGCCGAAATTAGTGGACGTGATGAAGCAGATCTCGATTACGTTTGGTGTCCGGTGTAACTACTGCCACACGGTATCGGACGATTTGACAGAGGGCAGTTTTGATTCCGACGACAAAGAGACCAAACGTAAAGCCCGGGAATTGATCAAGACCATCCTGGAGATGAAATCAGGAGGTTCCGGGAGTTGATTCTTAGGTTGCGCCGGGCGTGCGAGTGGCCCTCTTAAAATGTAGCGCGTCCTCATTCTCTTATCGAATGTGTGTGTGCTGAATGGGGCATCAATCCGCAGGGCAAAGAGGCATAGTGATGTCCGCCGCAATTCCAAGAGCGGAAACTTCAAGTTCGGAGGACATCTGTATGCATAACACGAATCGTTTTATCGCTTCGCTGATTCTCGCCGCTGCCCTTGTGGCACCGGTGTCAATTATGGCCGCTTCCACGCCCCAATCCGGCGTTGAGATCCGAGTCTACGACAGGGACCACAGGGACTACCATAACTGGAACGACCGCGAGAATCGGGCCTGGGGCGTGTACCTTACGAATAACCACAGACGTTATTACGAGTTTTCGAAGGCGAACAGAAGAGAGCAGTCGCGATACTGGAATTGGCGCCACAGCCATGCTGATAGAGACTAGCAAGATCATTCGATCGCGCCAATAAACACGGGAGAATCAAAGGTACGTCCGGTCCGTAACGTCACGGACCGGGCGTTGCAGTAGTGGCGCTACCTTCAAGAAAGCCGCGACCTCCGGAATCTAAGCTCCCACATCTACTTCCCGGTTCAGCTTCCAATGGAAGGTTTGACGGGCGGATGGCGCGGCTTTAAAGCCGAGCGTCGCTTGTCAGGCCCGCAAGGGTAAACGTGGGATTTTTCAATTGCGAATTTACGCATTCCAACCATGAAACGCGGAACGGGCTGCCAAAATTCCGAGATGTTCACAAGTGAACAGCAAACGGCCTTTCCAGCTTCTAATGTATTGCTGTAAACGGCGAGATGAGGACGACAGGAACCAACATTTAACCCTTGAGAGTCTCTCTTCTCCTCATCTCGCCTTTCTGGGATTTCGGTTTTGCCGGAATTAAAGAGACAGAAGTCACCTTCCATAACCACAGAATTGAGGCAGGAAATGAACTTTTCAAACGTAACCACGACCCAAGTCAGCATGCTAATTGCCGCCGTCGTGATCGTGATCGCAGGCATCGCCCTTTTGCAATTTGCCCGTAAACGCCGGACGCAAAGACTGCGCACTCAGTTTGGCGGCGCTGAATATTCCCGAGCCGTGAAGGAAGGCGGGAGCCAGCGGAAAGCGGAAGCGGTGCTCGACAAGCGCGCAGACCGAGTGGAGGCCTTTCACATCCGGCCGCTCGCGGCGGGCGATCGCGCGCGGTTCGTGGAAGCCTGGGGCAGGATCCAGACGCGATTCGTTGACGGCCCCGGAGGCGCAGTAACGGATGCGGACCAACTTCTGGGCGACGTGATGTCCACGCGTGGCTATCCGGTCAGCGATTTTGATCAGCGCGCGGCGGACATCTCCGTGGATCATCCACAGGTTATCGAGAATTACCGGGCAGCTCACCAGACCGCGCTTCTTCAAATAAAGGGGCAAGCCAGCACCGAAGACTTGCGCAAGGCCATAATCCATTACCGGACGCTGTTTGACGAATTGGTCAGCGAGCCGGAATTGGCGCACGCAGCGCGGGCATGAGGGGACGCGCATTTTCTTGCGCGCCGGTTTATTCGGTTGAATTTTTGGGGACGCAGGCGATTGGGGCTGCAAGTGTCGCAATGTGTCCCTTTCTGGACAGAAACACTCATTGCTGGCGGCTAATATGGGGGCTCGAATTATCCGCTTTTGATCTGAATTGAGGACATAAAAATGAATGATACGAAAACCGCGAAGTGCGCGCATCCAGGTTGTACGTGCGTAGCAACGTCCGGAAAATACTGCAGCATCGAGTGCGAAGCAGTGGCAAAGACGCCGGACATTGATTGCCGGTGCGGACACGCCCGATGCAATGGCGGCACGCACTAGCCACTGATTCATCGGCGAAGTCAAGCATGCCTGGTTCTGGCGAGGTAGCCGTCTCGGCTGACTTGCGAAGAGATCGTATCTCAACCGGCCTTTACTCGAACGGGTTCGCGATTGTGACTGGCGGCCGGATAATTAGGGTAGAATTGTGCGCGCTTGATCGGTAAGGAGGAGAAAAAATGGCTGAAACGAAACCTCGGAAGTGTGCACACCCGATTTGTTCGTGCATGGTAACGTCGGGTAGGTACTGCAGCGTTGAGTGCGAAGCAATGGAAAAGACGCCGGACGTCGATTGCAAGTGCGAGCACCCCGAGTGCAAAGGACGCACGGAACAGGCTCGGACTCAACGCTAAAAGTGAGCGAGTCAAGTTCTCGGGCGAATACCGCCGCGGCTGACTCGGGAAAGAAATGCTATGTCATTCGGACTTTACTCGATTGGGTACGCGATCGTAATCGGCGGCCTGATCTATGCCGCACACTTGATGCACATACCCACACATTGGATTGCGGTGGGTGCGGTCATACTCTTAGGACTCGGGATTCTGTCGGCTGTAAAGGCTACGCGTCAGAAAGATCCTGCGGGATAAAGGTTTGATGGCTTATTCTTCTTCCCCCGCGTTGGACGAAGGGCGGGGCTGTCGCTGACTTCAACTCTTCCAAAGATGACGCAACCGCGTAGGACGCCGCGAAGAATTAATTTGACCCTGACGCCCCGAGAACGCTTAAGTCTTGCCTTTTTGCACTACCTCCACGGGCATGTGGCTTAGATTTGCGAAGATTCGGCTCCGGCGCCGCAGAGGCCACCAATCGTAAAGATAGATCTGCATCGGCCGCCACATTGCGACCCATCCAGCAATCGTAAGGCTTTCCCGCAGGACGGCAGCCCAAGTCCCCGCCTCGTGACCAAGCAGCATCTTGCTGAGAAGCAAACACACAGCCAAAAACAGCAGCCCGATGAAAAGAGTGATCCGGCCCTGCTTCAGGAGGCGCTTAAATTCGAGTTCAGCAATTTGGGCGCGGTGAGCAAAGTGGTTGTGGACGGCTATGCGAATCAGTTGCTTGGGGTCTTCGGGCGGCCACTGGTCCAGGTAAATACGCAATTTAATCGGAGCTTTAGGGGGGAATTCCTGAGCCCAACTCACGATGAATTCATCCGCGTTATCATCGAGATCCTTCTCGATAAACGGCGAAGGGTCCATCGAATTGAAGAGTTGGCTGATGTCGCGCAGTCTCAGTTTTATGATGTGGAAATGTCCGCGGTCCCTGGCGACGGCGTCTGGCGATGAAAAACTCATAGGAGACGCCTCGCCTTTTTCGGCACCACCAATGTCCTGCCTGGTTACCACGGGGCGGTCCCCGCTCTCCTTTCGGGGCAAACCTTCGCTCGCGGCATTGATGTCTCGTTTCGCCATCGATTTGTCAGGCCACTTCAGTTGTGATGGGCATTCCAGTGACCGAATGGGAATTGGTATCTTATACTCGAATGATCCTGGGAGGAGTTATCACAGGATTCAGCCTGTGTAACCGTAGGACGAAACGTGGCGCGTCAGAAGGCGACGAGATCAGCGGCGTCTGCGTGAATCCAGCTTGTGGTCTCCTCGATGATCTCGTAAGTCGTCTCAAATTTCGCGGTCTGCTGAACCATGGCGCCCACCGAACAATACTTCTCCTCAGAGAGCTGGATGGCTTGCTCGACAGACTTCTTGTCGATAGCGACGCCAGTGAGGACGTGATGGATCCGCACCGCGGTGAAAACTTGCGGCGGACGCTCCGCTTGGTCGGTCTCGACGCGAACCTCGTAGCCGGTGATTTTCTGGTGGTGTTTCTGACGCAAGATAGTGATGACGTCGAAAGCAGTGCATCCTGCCAGGGCGACGGCAACGAGTTCAATGGGCTTGGGGCCGGAGGCGCCATCGGCATCGTCAAGCAACAGGTGATGGCCACTGCCAGTTGCCCCGACGAACTGCCGCTCCGTCCTGAGAGGCTGGGTGAGAGTTACTCGCGCTGTGATCATGATTGCATCTCCTTCGTAGAACTGTCCTCTTACATTTGAAGCTTAGGGGACTCGAAAGGCTGTGATGTAAATCACATTTGGTTGTGACCACTGGCATATTCGTTCCCCCAATGCCGGGATTGTGGCGCAAGAGAGTGGGGTAGAATGTCCCGAGCAGAAGGCTGTGCGGAGCGAAAATGAATAGCCAATTTCGTGAGGGAGCTAGCGCCATTGTGGCGATTTGCCTGTGCGCTGGTCTTGGAACCGTGGGGAATGCAAGGATGGATTCGCCGGTTCACAATGCGGCGCAAAAGGAGTCGATCGTGACGATTCATGCAAATGGGACATTTGAAGTGAAGCTGACGCCGCAAGCTGCAGAAGAAGGCACGGATGCAAGCCTCGGCCGGATGAGGATCGACAAACAGTTTCACGGCGACCTGGAAGCGACCAGCAAGGGCCAGATGCTGACGGCGGGCACCGCAGTGAAAGGGGTCAGCGGGCTATGTCGCGATCGAGCGAGTGAGCGGGACGCTGCACGGTCGCACTGGGAGCTTCACGTTGCAGCATACCGGCACGATGGCGCATGGGGACTATCAATTAAGTGTAACGGTGGTGCCGGATTCCGGGACTGGTCAACTGACAGGGATTGCTGGGACAATGAAGATCATTATTGACAACGGAAAGCATTCGTACGAATTCGAGTACAGCCTCCCGGACACGCGTTGAGAGCGGGCGCTGGAGGAAACTGCGGTAGAATGGCCTGTCCCCGAATGAGTTGAACCAGTAAGAGCTGCCTCCGAATGAGTCGAGATTGCGCGGGCGGGCGGAGGGAAGAGTGATTCACCGCTACATATTCCATAACGACCGGCTGCTCCCTATCGAGGAAGTGCGGCTTTCGCCGGGGCAGGCGGGTCTGCTATCGGGCTGGGGACTTTTTACGACGCTGCGCGTGGCCGAGGGCGAGCTGTTCGCCTACGAGCGGCACTGGCGGCGTTTGGAAAAAGACGCGCGGCGCACGCATGTGCCGCTTCCGTTTGATGCCGAGAAGGTGCGAGGGCAGCTACACGAAGTGTTGCGCGCGAACCAGGTGCGCGAGGGCACGGCGCGAATCTACGTGGTGTTGAACAAGACGGGATTCTGGCAGAGCGATGAGCCCGCGCCGCCAGTGGACTTGATCCTTTATTCGGCGGGTATGCCGAATTTCAAGGAGCCGGTGCGGCTCGGCCTGCGCGAGCAAGGGCGGCACGCGGCGTCGCCGCTTGCAGGAGTGAAGGTGACGTCGTGGCTGAACAATGTGTGGAACCTGTACGAGGTGCAGCAGGCAGGATATGACGAGGTGGTGCTGCTGAATGAGCGCGGGGAAGTTTCCGAGTGCACGGCGGCGAATATTTTCTGCGTTCGCGGCGGGCGTGTGCTGACGCCTCCGCTTTCGTCGGGATGCCTGGAAGGGATCACGCGCGGCGTGCTGCTGGAAATTGCGGCGAGCGTGGGAGTTTCCGCAGTGCAGCAAACGCTGATGCCGGAAGATTTGTACACGGCGCAAGAGGTATGCATGTCGTCAACGAACCGAAACCTGCTCGGCGTGGGCGAGATTGCCGGACACAAGATTGCGAACGCGCCGGGGCCAGTGACCGTGAAATTGGAGAAGGCGCTGGCGTCGTATGTGGCCGAGTATGTGTCGAAGCGGCGTGCAGCTACGGCGGGCGGCCGTTAGGGGCGAAGGGTTGAAATTGTGCGAGCGGGTCTGAGACGCGCCGCGACAAAACCGACCGAAAGGCGTTTTTGGGCGAAAAGGGGAACGCGATTTCAACGGCATACGTCTATAATGTTGGATACCCAAGGGGGGCTGCACCCGGAGCAGGTCCAGCCGCTGGGTTTTTGCCCAATTTCAAGCATGAATTCAACAATCGAGGAGAATCGAAAATGAAGAAATCAGCAATTTGGTTAGCAGCGCTTTGTGCGTGCGCATTGCTGCTCGCGGGCGTGGCGTCGTATGCCGCTCCCCAGAGCAACTCCAATGTCGCAGGCGCATGGACGATCACCATGGCCCCGCCCGCGGGAGGCGGGGGCGGAGGCGGAACACCTCCTGCACCTCCGACAGTAACGTTTAAGCAGGACGGCTCGAAGCTTTCGGGAACTCAGTCCGGACGTGGTGGCGACACTGCAATTGACGGCTCGGTCTCAGGCAACAACGTGACTTGGACTGTCAAGCGGACCGGCCGCGACGGCAACGAAGTGACCATCACCTACAAGGCGGTCGTGGACGGCGACAGCATGAAGGGCACGGCAACCTCGTCTATGGCCAACGCAACTCCGCGCGATTTCATGGCAACGCGGAACAAGTAGCCTTAAGATAAAGTTCACTCCCTGCGCCGGTGGGATTAGCATTCCCGCTGGAGCGGGGAAAGGTTCAGGGCGCGCTCTCGAAACGGGGGCGCGTTTTTGTTTTTTCGGCGGGGTTGAATCCCAGTGCCGCGCGAGTCTTGGGCTCGCATCCTCAGGTGGTTCCACTGCGGCGGAGACGTGTTAACATGTCCGGACTTGGCGCCCTAAATGGCTGAAACTGTATTCATAGCGCGAATGCCGGAGGCGGTGCTCGAAGTTGTGTCACCGGAAGGCACGCGCACGCTTGTGCGCGTGGATCGCTCGCCATTTCTAATTGGGCGCGGTGCCGATACCGGGAACCATTTGCAATTAAACGACCGCCGCATCTCGCGTCAATGCGCCGCGCTGGTGTTTGACGGGAAAGCTTTCCGGCTGGAAGACCGCGGGCAGAAGCGCGGACTTTTCGTCAACGGGGAGAAGGCTCCGGAAGGGGCCGCACTGAGCGACGGCGACGCGATCAATTTCGGTCTGCCGGATTCGTACGAAATCGTTTTCCGATCGGACACGGCATCGTTGCCGAAATTGCTCGACCGGATGGAACACCTGACGGCGACGGAGTCCGGCGCGGGGGGTCTGCGAAAACTGAATTTGCTGCTGGAAGCAACGTCGCTGCTGCACTCGCACATGCCGCTCGAGACGATCCTCGCGAACATGGTGGATACCGCGATCCAATTGATTGATGCGGACCGCGGGCTGCTGCTCGAACCGGGCGATGACGGCGTGATGAAGATCCGGCTCGCGCGGCAACGCGGCGGCGTGACCGTCGCGAGCGACAGCGTTTCGCCGACGCAGACGGCGATCCGGCTGGCACTCGAACAGAAGCGCGGGATCGTGACGGAAGATGTCGCGCTTGCGGATCAGAATTTGCAGGCGGCGCATAGCGTGATCGCGCAACGGCTGCGCACCGTGGTCGTGATTCCGCTCTTTGCAATCGGCGAGAGGCGCGCGGAAGGCAACGCCGAAGGAGAAGAGCGCGGGAAATTGCTGGGCGTCCTATACATGGATAGCCGGCGGCCGGCGGCTTTCTCAAAGCTTGAGCGGCAGATTCTGGATGCCGTCGCGGGCGACGCGGCGAGCGTCATGGAAAATGCCCGGTTGATGGACCGCGAACGGGAGCGCGAACGGCTCGAGCGGGAGATCGGAATCGCTCGCGACATTCAACAGGCATTGCTGCCGCGCGAGTTCCACAGCTATCCCTACGTGCAGGTGACGGGGACGAATCAATCTTGCCTGGAAGTCGGCGGAGACTACTTCGACCTCTTCGATCTGGGGCCGGACCGGATGGCGTTTGTGCTGGCGGATGTGTCCGGCAAAGGGCTTGGGGCGGCGCTGATGACGACGATGCTGCAGGGCTCGCTTTCGGCGACGTCGATCGGGCAGCGTCCGCCGGAGATGTTTGCGCACATCAACCGGTTCCTGTGCGACCACGCGCAGGTCGAGCGGTACGCGACGATGTTTTTCGGGATGCTGCAGGCGAATGGGACGCTCGAGTTCATCAACGCGGGGCATCCCTCGCCGCTGCTGCTGCGCGGGGGCCAGGTGGAGGATCCATTTCCGGCGGCGTGCTGTCCGGTGGGGCTGATCGCCGATATTGAGTTTACGAGTTCGACGGTGACGCTCTCGCCGGGCGATACGCTGGTGCTTTTCAGCGACGGCGTGAGCGAGGCGATGGATCCGGAGCAAAAAGAGTTCGGCATCGCGCGGCTAAAGGCAGCCGCGGGGGCGCTCACAGGGGCGCCGCTCGTTGAACTGCAGGAAGGCATCCTCGAATCGGTGCGGCAATTCGCGCGCGGTGCGCGGCAAGCGGATGACGTGACGCTGCTTTTGCTGCGCTACACCGGCGCGAAAGCCGCGGAGAAGATAACCGCGGCGTGAGATTGGTGCTTCGCAATCTTCAAAAAAAATAATCAGGGGGGACGGCCATGCGGAATCGTGTGCTGATTGCAGGGCTATTGGTGGCGGTGGCGTGCGTGGCGGTGCGGGTGTATGCCCAGAATCCGCCGGGCGCGAATGCGGCGCAGGTGACCGCCATCAAAGCGGGGACGCTGATTGACGGCATGAGCGACGCGCCGCGGATGAATCAGGTCATCCTGATTCGCGGGAACAAGATTATCAAAGTGGGAGACGCGGCTTCGACGGCGATTCCCACGGATGCGCGCGTGATTGACCTCTCTCACGCGACCGTGATGCCGGGAATGATCGAGTCACACACGCATCTTTTCTTGCAGGGGGAGGAGCCGGACCAGGGCGGCTATGACGTGCAACTGTTGCAGTACCCAGCGTCTTATCGCGCGGCGCGGGCGACGGTGTCGGCGCGGCGGGCGCTGGAGCAGGGCTTCACGACGATCCGCGACCTGGAGACCGAGGGCGCGGGTTACGGCGACATGGGTATCAAGCGCGCCGTGAACGAGGGAATCATTCCCGGGCCGCGAATATTCGGAGTCACTCGCGCAATTTCGACGACGGGCGGATATCCGCTCGAGGGGTACGCTCCTGAGATTGTGGTGCCGAAGGGCGCGCAGATTGTGGATGGGCCGGTCGAGGCACGAAAGGCCGCGAGGGAACAGCTCGACCACGGCGCGGACTGGATCAAGGTGTACATGACGCACCGCTCGTGGGTGGACGACAGCGGAAACTTGATTTCGCAGCCGACGCTGACGGTGGAAGAGTTGCGCGCGATTGTGGACGAAGCGCACGGCTGGCAGAAGAAGGTCGCGTGCCACGCGTACAACGGGATCGGGATGCAGCGTGCGCTCGATGGCGGATGCGATTCGATTGAGCACGGGCTGGAGCTGACGGATGCGAACGTCGCGCAAATGGTGCGTCAGGGAACGTGGTATTGCCCGACGCTTATGGTTTACACGTTCGACCACGCTCCCGCGAATACTCCGGATGGCATGCGGGACCAGAAACGCGTGGACGTGCATGGGCCTTCATTTCAGAAGGCGATGAAGGCGGGAGTGAAGATCGTGTTCGGCACGGATGTCGGCGGATTCCCGTGGACGGAGTCGATCGCGAAGGAATTCAGCTTTATGACCGGATTCGGGATGTCGCCGATGGAGGCGATCCGCTCGGCGACCTCGCGCCCGGCGGAGATGCTGGATATGAAGGGGAAGATCGGCGTGATAGCGACCGGGGCGTACGCGGACATCATCGCGGTGAGCGAGAATCCGCTGCAGAATATCAATGCGCTGGAGAATGTGCGATTTGTAATGAAGGATGGCGGAGTGTTCAAAAACGATCTTTCGCACTGAACGCACACAGGGGAGAGTTTTCACCGTAGAGGCGCGAAGGACGCAGAGTATTGGCGAAGCCAATTAACCTGCGGAACTTCTTGAGAGGCGCGGGGTTGAAGTAAGTGGGCGCAAGGTGTGATCGTATTGGAGAACCCGGCTCCGATTGGCGTCCAAGGACTCCACCGTCATGCGAGCGAGAAAGTCCCTGAGTTTCTTCCCTAGATTTTTACAGATTGGCGCGCCTGGTATCTGCGCGGCTATTCTGTTGTCGATTTTGGCGTGCCCCTCACCTGAGATATCCGCCGCAAACATCGCGTCTTCAACGGGACTCTACGCCGATATCGAAAATAATCTCGCACCCGCTATGGGCGCCCCTGCGAACGATCCGCATTGGGCAGGAAAGCTGCCGATCAAAGACCTCACGGAAGACGAGGCCATCGCTCATGCGCTGAACCGTCTGGGATACGGCCCGGGACCCGGGGACGCGGAGCGCATCCGGCAGATGGGGCTTGAAACGTGGATTCAAAAACAACTGCATCCCGAAACGATTGACGACAAAGCGACCGAGGCGCGGCTCGCTGAATACCCGACGCTCAAGATGACGCCCGCGGTGCTGATGAACGAGTATCCGCGTCCGCAGGTTGCGGCGCAGCGGATGCATGTCACGCTCGATGAGTACAACAAGCGCGAGCAGGACCTGTTGCATCCTCCACAGGGCGTGCGCCCCGCGGCCGACCGGCGCCCGCAAACGATCGTCAACGAGTTGATGATGGCAAAGCTCGTGCGCGCGGTGTACAGCGAGCGGCAACTGCAGGAGCAGCTCGACGACTTCTGGTTCAATCACTTCAATATTTTCGCGCAGAAGGATGATGATATTTACCTGATTAGCTCGTTCGAGCGCGACGCGATCCGGCCGAATTTGTTCGGCAAGTTCCGCGACATGCTGGGCGCGACGGCGCACAGCCCGGCGATGCTCGTTTATCTGGACAACTGGCTGAGCGCGGATCCCAACGCAGTACAACGCGCGCAACACGCGACGGCGGAACAGAAGCGCGAGTGGAAAGACCTGCCGCCGCTCGGAAACAAGAAGGGATTGAACGAGAACTACGGCCGCGAAATTATGGAGCTCCACACGCTCGGCGTGGATGGCGGATACACGCAGCAGGACGTGATTCAAGTGGCGAAGTGTTTTACGGGCTGGACGGTACGCGCGCCGCAGATCAAGCCTGAATTTGTATTCGACCCCCGCCTCCACGATGCAGAGCAAAAGATCGTGCTCGGCAAGAAAATTAAGGCTGGCGGCGTGCGCGACGGCGAGAAGGTTCTCGACCTGCTGACCTCGCAAAAAGCGACCGCGCATCATATCTCCTTCGAACTGGCGGAGCACTTCGTGTCGGACAATCCGCCGGCTGCGCTGGTGGACCGAATGGCAAAGCAATTTCAGAAATCGAAGGGCGATTTGCGCGAAGTGGTGCGCACGATGATCTATTCGCCGGAATTCTGGTCGCGCGACTCGTATCGAGCGAAGATAAAAACGCCATTCGAGTTTGTCGCATCCTCGGCGCGCGCGCTGGGCGCCGAGGTGGATTCGCCGACGCCGATGGTGCAGTGGGTCGCGAACATCGGCGAGCCGCTCTATCAATACCAAGCGCCGACCGGTTACAAGGACAACGCCGAAACATGGGTGAACACAAACGGACTTCTCAAGCGATTGAATTTTGCGATGACGCTCGCCGGGAACCGCGTGCGGGGAACGGCGGTGGATCTGATTTCGCGGCTGGGCGACGACCTCATGAGCGACCCCAAACTCGCTCTGGACCGCGCCGTGGATACTTTTCTCGGAGGGCAAGTGTCCGCGGGGACGCGGTCTACGCTTGAAGCGCGAGCGACCGATCCTCAAGTGACTCACGCGCGGCTGGACGATCCGGTGCGGCAATTGGACCTCGGCATTCTCACGGGGCTCGTGCTGGGAACTCCCGAGTTTCAGCGGCGATAGATAATTTCGTTCCGCAGTGATCTCCCTGTTAGAATCGCTGCACTCACGCGGCTCTTTTGACCGCAAATACCCGGAAATACAGAATGTGGAGGGAATTCAATGGCTCAAAATTACTCGAATCATGCGAGGCTCGTCCCGCCGTTTCACTTTTTCGCTCTGCCGGTTCTCCTGGTCAACATTGGATGGAAGATCTATCAGGCGATTAAGACTCCTTCGGCGGACACGGTGATTGCGACGTTTGTGGCTGTGGCGCTGATCATTGTCGCGTTGTGCGCAAGGCTTTTTGCGTTAAAGGTACAAGACCGGGTGATCCGGCTCGAGATGCGGTTGCGAATGGCGGGAGTGTTGCCACCAGAGTTGCGCGCGCGGATTCCTGAATTCACGGTGGACCAACTCATCGGGCTGCGGTTCGCAAGCGACGAGGAATTGCCCGCGCTCGCGCGCAAAGTGCTCGATGAAAGAATTGCGGCGCGGAAGCCGATCAAACAAATGGTGAAGAACTGGCAGGCGGATGAGATGAGGGCGTAGTCCAGGCAAGAGAATCTCAGCGTCCGTGGAACGCGGGCTACAGTGAATTTGTTTCGCGCGAAATCTAGAATCCGAACTGGCGGGCGGTTTCGCGGTACGTACACCACAGGCAGCCGGGCGCGGGCGGCGGGGGAGTGGCGAGTTCGAGCATGGCTGCGACCTCGCCGAGAAATTTCAGGAAAGCGGCGGGGTCATGCGGAATTTCCGCCCAGGTGAGCGTGCCGGCGAATTGCGCGGCTTTCTTTGCCGAGGAGAATGATTTCGGCTCGAATACAAGCAGACCGAGGCGGCGCACGGGCTTCAGGGCTAGCATGCCCACGGCTGCGTTTTCAAGTGCGTGCGCGTAGGCGCTGAGCTGGCGCGTGTACGTGTCAATGTTTCGGTCGGATTGTTGCGAGGTCTTGAAGTCCACGACGGCAAACGTGCCGTCGTCGAAATGGACGTTGGCGTCGAGCTTGCCGCGCAGGACGAGTTGGACACCGCGGCCGGGAAGCGAGATAGGCGCGGACTGGACCCACTGCTCGCGGCAATCGAAAACGCCCGGCGAGAGCATGGGAGCGGCCTGCTCGGTGCGCTGGCGGTCGAAGCGGGCGCGCATTTCACCGTCAATCAAGGTGAAGATTTTGGGGAAGATGCTTGGGCGCGCGAATTTGCGCGTGACCTTCAAGAAGTAGCAGCGCTTGCACTCCTGCCAGAGAAAACCAAACTCCGAAGGGCTGAGCGTCCAGATTTTCTTAGGCGTTTGCGCGGCGAAGAGGTCGTGTTGTTCGGGGGTCACAATATTTCCTACCTAGCGGCCATCATGGCTGAAAAGACTGTTTTGACTTTCCGTCAACGACTTTGCAATTCCCGCGCGGCGCACAATTCGCGATTCTGATCGTTTGAATTTCGTAGGGTTTCGTGTGGACTGATACTTGATGATCCGTTATGCGGATTTCGTTCGTCGAATTCTCCATCAAGTCGGACAAGAACGCCTTTTCTGCCGAGGAGGGGAGATTTATCCTCACGTCCGTTTCGCGACCAGCCCATTCGTAAAAGCGAAGAATCATTCCATCGCCGTCCTCGCCTTTCTTGAGCGCCGTGAGGATGACGTTCGGTGATGAGAAGCTTATGAACGAAAGGTGCGGCCCGAGAGGCCCCTCGTTTTTGTCGAAGGGGTTTGCGGTTGCTCCGGAGTGAGCTTGGACCTGCTCAGCGATGAGCGGATAGTTGAGCTCGTAACCTTGACGGACGGTCAGGGCTTGTTTCCAATCGCCGTCATGCGGATAGAGCGAATAGGTGAAGCGATGATGGCCCTCGTCGGCGTGCGGGTCGGGCGATTCCGGTGAGCGCAGGAGCGAAATGCGCAGGACGTTATCCTTACCGTCGTAGCCATACTTGCAATCGTTAAGCAGGCTGAAGCCGTGCGCGGAATCACTGATGTCCGCCCAGCGGATCGCGGGCACCTCGAACATGGCCTGTTCTTCTTTTGTGTTCCGGGTTGTCGGGCGCTCGATGGAACCGAAGGGAATTTCGTAAGTGGCTTTGTTTGATTTTGCCGCAAGGGCAAAGGCCGCTTTCAGCAGGATGTGCTTTTCATGCCAGTCAACGTCGGTGACGATGTCCACGCGTTGCATCCCTTCGCTCAGACGAATGGTCTGCCTGATTGTGGAGCTCTGAAACTTCTTCGTTACAGCGATGCCGGAGCACAGCGGGCCGTCGATCATGGGACTCACCTGTTGGACATCGGTTATGTCCCAGTGGACTTTCTCGAAGTCGGCGTCAATATTCCAAGCGTCGTAATCCTTGGGCTTGTCTTGAAAGGCTTGTAGCAAGTTGCCGCAAGAGCCGGGAGCCAAAGTTTCGTAGTTGTCGCGCTTGACGATGAGGCTCGTGATACAGCCAGTCTTGGGGTCAAGATGCAGACTCAGGTAATCATTTTCGAGCGTTGTTTCTGTGCCGCGTACGTGCGAAAGCGGAATGCTGCCCTTCGCCAGTGGAATGATGTGATAAACCTCGTAGCCAAAAGAGGGCACATTGCGGGCAAGAAATCTAACAGTATGTACATCCGAATCCGCGTGGAATAAATCAGAGGACAGCAACGCCATGCGGCCAGCGGAGTCCACGACACTCACGCCATTCACGTGACCGGGCATTCGCACTTTCACTTCCACTACCTCCGTTCGTTCCCATGCCAAAGGATTAACAATCAGGATGGCAGCGCCCGGGCCGGAAGTGTCAATGTAATTGGAAAGTGTGTCGAGCGAATTGTGCAGTGATTCTTCTCCGATGCGGCGGACCTCGGCGTAGTCGCGGTCGGCGTCGCGATAGACGGCTGAGATGCCGGAGCCGGCGGCGACGTCGTGGAACTGATTGAAGAGGACTTTCCTCCACGCGTAATTGAGCTGCCCGGATGGGTATTCAGCCCCGGTGAGATAGGCGAGCGAGGCGAATTTTTCGACGTTGAGAAGGAGCTCTTCGCTTTCGCGGTTGTGGCGCTTGGTTTCGGCCTGCGACGTGAAAACGCCGCGATGGTATTGCAGATAAAGCTCGCTGTTCCAAGTGGGCAGATTCAGGCGCGGCATTTCTTTTTCGAGATCGTCGAAGAAGCTCTGCGCCGCGCCGAAGAAGAGCCGTGGGTAGGGCTGCGCGGGATTGCGCCAGCGATTGCCTTCGTCAAGCATGAAGCGCGTGGGGCCGCCGCCATGATCGCCGACGCCGTAAAGGTGCATCAACTCGTCGAGATTCGGCACGCGCGGGAAAAGGTCGGCGGCGTCGCGGGCGATTTTCACGGGGTCGAGCGTGTTGACGTAGTCGTACGGGAAATAAGTGAGGATGCGGCTGCCGTCGGGCGATTGCCACCAGAAAAGTTTGTAGGGGAACTGCGTCGTATCATTCCATGAGATCTTTTGCGTCACGAAATAATCGACGCCGGACTTTTTGTAGATTTGCGGGAGCTGCCAGTTGTAGCCGAAAGAGTCGGGATTCCAGCCGATGCGAATGTCCTTGCCGAACTTTTCCTTGAAATATCGCTTGCCAAGGAGCAGTTGGCGCACCTGCGATTCGCCGTCGGGCATGTTGAGGTCGGGCTCGACCCACATGCCGCCGACAAGTTCCCAGCGGCCTTCGGCGACGCGCTTTTTGATTTCCGCGAAAATGTCGGGATATTTTTCTTCGAGCCACGCGCTGGCCTGCGCAGTGGACTGCGTGAAAGTGTAGTCCGGATATTCGTTCATCAGCTGAAGCGCGGTGCTGAACGTGTCATGGACGACCATGGTGGTTTCGGACCAGGGCCAGAGCCACGCCATGTCAATGTGTGAATTGCCGACGGCGCGGACGGAGTATTTTTTGAGGACGCCGTCTAGAGCCGCGAGCTTCTGCGTTGCGGCGGTGAGGGACGCGTCAAACGCGTGCTGATCGCCGCGGGTGAGGGCGGTGAAGTCCACGGTGGTGTAGGCGGCGTCAATGATCACAATAGCCGCAGGGCGATCCAGCGCCCCAGCGTTACCCGAGTCAGCGCCACCCGAGGCAGCGCCGGCGGGTGCGGGGAAAACGGCTTCGAGCGCTTCGTCAGAAAGCAAAGCCTGCGCGGCCATCCACGGGTCGGGACGGTCCGCGGCAGGGCTCACAGTGACGTCACCGCCAGCGAAGGTAATTTCCTTTCCGGGCGGGCAAATCACTTTCGCTGCGATGAGAATTTTCTGGCCGGGGCGGATGTCGTTTGCGATTTCAATCGGCTCGAGCTCGACGCCCATGGCGACGCGCGAGCCGTTGACGTAGATGATGGCGGGAATATCCATGTCACTCTGCGTGGCGAAGCTGAGCCGCAGCGTCGCGCCGGTATAATCGTAGCCCGCGGACACGGGCGGGATTTCGAGAACGTGACGAAACCAGACCGTGCCAGTCGTCCAGATGTAGCCGGACTTAACGGCTTGCCAAGAAGAGTCGTCGAGGCGGATGCTTTGCCCATCCGGAATGTCGCCCGCGTGCGTGCGCCACTCGACGGTGGGAAGCTGAGAGATTATGCGAAGGCGGTCAATCACGGCTTTGTGTGCGGGTGGTTGCGCGTCGCGATCCTGCGTGCGAGCAACGGGAACGGCAGCAGCGCAAAGAGCGGTTGCGACGACGAGCGCGGTCTTCATGCACAGGTAGCGATTCCGCATCCAAGGATCTCCCGATGCGCCAGCGTTCATTTCGTGCGCTGAACCAGACCTTATTACCACACTTCACATGAAGTAAGTGAATTGGGGACTGCCCGCCCCCGGGCTGTGCCGCGCCACGGCTGGCAGGCCTGGGGATCGCAATTCTGATTCAAGGCGCATTGATGAGTATCGTTTGCGGGCCGGGCTTTGTGGTACGCTCGCGCGCGTTGGCCGTGACCGCGCGATTGCTTTTGTGCGGCGGGAGGAATTCAGATGCAGATGCAGAACACCGCGTTGGGACTCGTCTTGTTGATCATCGCCGGCGCGATGAACGGCAGCTTCACGCTGCCGATGAAATACACAAAGCGCTGGGCGTGGGAAAATACGTGGCTGGCGTGGACGATCTTCGCGTTGTTCGTCCTGCCGCCGGCTGTGACTTACGTGATGCTCCCGCAGGTGCAAAGGGTTTATGCGGCATCCGACTGGGCGCCGATTTTGATTGTGGCCGCGTGCGGCGCGGGGTGGGGGATCTCGCAAGTATTTTTCGGGCTTGCGGTGGAGTCGGTTGGGATCGCGCTCGCTTTCTCTGTGATTCTCGGTATTGCCGCTGCCGTGGGGAGCCTCAGGTCGTTGCTCAGCGATCATTCGGACAAAGTTTTTTCGGCGGGAGGGCTTGGAGTTATGGGCGGCGTGGCGCTCGTGATTGTCGGCGTGGGGGTCTGCGCGGTGGCCGGGCGCAAACGAGAGGCGGCGCTCGGGATTGGTCCGGAAACGGAGAAGGCTTCCATCGGCCGCGGACTGCTGTTTTGTCTGTTCAGTGGGCTGGGGTCGGCGCTCGTAGCGATCGGACTGGATAAAGGCGATGGCCTCAAATTGTCCGCTGTGAATAATTTTCACGGGAACCCAATCTGGGCGCCCATGGCGGCGTTTTTGCCCTTGATGGTCGCGGGAGGGATTCCGAACCTCATCTACTGTTTGTACCTTCAGGGAAAAAACAAAACCGGCAAGAAGTTTTCGGAGTCTGGAACGGGCGGCTACTGGCTCCTGGCGTTTGTGATGGCGGTCTGCTGGTTTGGAAGCACTTTGATGTACGGCATTGCGAAGGACTACATCGGTTCGATGGGCACCAGCATCGCATGGCCGATGTTTATGTCGCTGATCGTGATTACGGCGAGCGTGCACGGCATCCGGACCGGCGAGTGGAATGGAACAGGCAAGACACCGCTGCGCATCCAGTTGAGCGGTGTTGCCGTGCTGATTTTGGCCGTCATCGTACTCCAATTGGCGGCTCAGTGGGTTTAGCGAGGGAATCTCACAACGTGACGACCGCTGGCGTGGCGAGTGACGCACTCTATCTTGGCGTGGACATCGGCGGGACAAAAGTCGCCGCGGGTCTTGTGGATGCGTCCGGGGAAATTATCTGCAAGGGCCGCGCGCCGATGAACGCGCGCGGAACGGCGGAAGAAGGGCTTGCATCCGTGTTTGCCGCGATGGACGACGCGCTGAAGGCTGGCCGCGCCGCGCGGCCGAATCTGCAAATCGCGGGAATCGGAATCTGCTCGCCGGGGCCGCTCGACCCGCGGACAGGAGTGGTGATCAATCCGCCGAACCTGCCGTGCTGGCGAAATTTTCCGCTGGCAGATGAGGTGAGCAGGAAACGCAGCGTGCGCGTGCTCGTGGAAAACGATGCGAACGCAGCGGGCCTCGCGGAATTTCTCTGGGGCGCGGGGAGCGGCTATCAAGTAGTTTTTTACGCGACACTTGGCACGGGCATCGGCACCGGACTCGTGTTGGACGGGCGCATTTACAACGGACGCACGGGCGCGGCGACTGAAGGCGGCCATGTGACAATTGATTATCGAGGGCCGAAATGCGGCTGCGGAAAGCATGGCTGCATCGAGGTGCTTGCCTCCGGCCCCGCGATTGCTTTGCGGGCGCGAGCGGCGGTGGCCGCAGCGCCGGGACGCGGCGCGAAACTGGTCGAATTGGCGGGCGGCAAGGTGGACGCGATTCATTCGGAGCACGTCGCGGCGGCGTGGCGCGCGGGGGATCCTGCTGGCGACGGAAGTTCTCTCCGAAACAATGGAGCTGCTGGCGATTTGGCTCGGCAACATTATTGATTTGCTCGAGCCGGACGTAATTGTTTTTGGCGGCGGGATTGGCGAGTTGGCAAGCGAGTGGTTCGGCCACATGCGGAGCAAGTTGTCGGCGTGGTGCATCATCAAGCGCGGCGTGGAGATTCCGCTGGTGCTGGCGCGCTACGTGGCGGATTCCGGAATCGCGGGAGCGGCGGCGCTGTGTCTCGCGTCCGCGGCTAAGGCGTAATCGCTATCACGCGGAGCGGGCTGCCGGAGCCGCGGACAATCTTCAGCGGCGCCGCGATCACGATCGCGCCCGTTGCTGGAAGTCGATCCAGATTGCACAGTCCTGCCATACCAAATTTTCCGCTGCCATGCATGACAAAGTGATTTGGGAATGGCGGATCGAATTTCGCTGCCTGCCCGGCATCCGTTCCCACCGTTTCAACTCCCACGCCGAGGATGTCGCGTTCGCGCGCGAGGAATTCGGAAGCCGCGCTAGTCCAACCGGGGGTGTGCGGCCCGTCATCCTTCATATTGATGTATTCGGCAGCGCTATTGCGTTGCGACCAACCGGTGCGGAGCAGCACCCACGCGTCTGCGGGGATGCGCCCGTGTTCGCCCTCCCAGGCTAGCAGCGTATCCGGCGTGACGAGGAAGTCCGCGTCGCGCGTGACGTCGCTCGTTACGTCAATCACGCAAGCCGGCCCGATGAATTTTCGCGGCGGGATGCGGTCCACGGTGTTATCCGCGAGGTCTTTTCCGCTGATCCAATGTACGGGCGCATCGAAATGCGTGCCGGTGTGCTCGCCGGTCTCGAATGCGTTCCAATACCAGGCGGGGCCGCGATCGTCGTAACGGGAAAGCTCGCGCAGGCGGAAAGGCGGCGTGTTGTTCCATTGCGGTGGCAAGGGAAGCAGGAGCGTTTCCTCGCTGAGCGGCTGGGTCAGGTCTACGACGTGAAGGCGTCCAGCCGCGAGCTCCGCGACAAGTCGTGCGAGAAGCTGTGACATGAATGCACCTCGAAATAGAGAAGACGGACGCCGCCGGTCCTAAGTTCGCCGTATCGAACGGACATACCGCGCGAATTCAAAGCGGTTTTCGAGCAGGCCGAGGCCGGTGACGTACTTCGCGGGACCGGCGGCTTCGACTTTGGCGACGATCGTTGCCAGTTCGCTTCCTCGTATCGCTGCGCTGAATTGTGAGCGGAATTCTTCCACTTTGAGAGCTGTCGAGACTCGCTCGATTCCCGCGGCGCGCGCGAGAGCGGCGAGATCGCTGCCCGTTGACGTCGCCGTGGGGAATCCGCCGACGGAAAGCAGGCTCTCGTTATCGAAGACAACTTCAATGAGATTTGCCGGACGATAGCGCGCGAGCGTCGTCAGCGTGCCGAGGTTCATCAACAAAGAGCCATCGCCATCGAGCACGACTACCTTGCGATCCGGCACGCACAGCGCAAGGCCGAGGCCGGTGGAAGAGGCGAGTCCCATCGCGTGTTGCAAATAGAAATGATTCGGCCTGTGGCCGAGCGATTGCAGTTCGGCGGCAACGGCGCCCATGATCGTGACGACGATGCACGATTCGAGATCGTTGTAAATCGCGCGCAAGCAATCGAGGCGCTGCATCATCTTCTGGACTACTCCTCCCACATCAATTCACGCATCAAGAGCAGCGCCACCGGGTGCGAGCTGCTTTCCGCGAGCGTCTGCGCCCATTTGATCTGGCGCGCGGCGTTCTCGGGTTTCGCCAGCTTTTCGTGCGGAATGTTCAGCGCGCGGAGTACGGGTTCCGTTGCGCGCCCGCCTTCGGTTTGCCACGGGTCGCGCTCGCCAAACGTGCCGCGGTAGCTGATGAGCATGAGCAGCGGAATTTTATAAAGTTGCGCGAACGAGACGATCCCGTTCACCGCCGCGAGAAAGCCGTGATTTTGCATCAGCATCGCCGACTTCACGCCCGCGAAATGCGCTCCTGCGGAAATGCCGACACCTTCTTCTTCTTTCGCGAGGCGCACGAGCTTCATTTCCGGGTCGTCCTCGGCCATTCGGATCAGGTGAACGAGCCAGGTCTCCGGAAGCGCGGAGACAACGCGCACATCGCACGATTTGAGCGCTTCGTAGATTACGCGCGAATTGGAAACAGAAACAGGCATGGTATCGAGTTTGAATCGGCGATGCGGCGCGCGTCCGCCGAAGGAGCGCCATCATATAAGCGAAATTCAGATAAGTGAAGCGTGCGTTCCTCGGTTGCCCGGTGACGCCGAGACTGGCGCTCACACTTCGAGAGAAACCTCTGGCTCGGGGAGTCTGTCACCCTCCCGCGCGAACCACACGTAGAGGGTCGGCAAGATAAAGATGCTCATCAGCAGGTCGGCAATTAAGCCTCCGACGATGACGATCGCGAATGGGCGCTGCGAATCGGAACCGATGGCGTGCGACAGCGCCGCAGGCAGCAAACCCAGCGTCGCCACCAGCATTGTCATCATGATCGGGCGGAGCCGGAGAACAGCTCCTTCAATTGCGGAATCCTTTATCGAATCGCCTCGGGCGCGGAGCTGATTGATGTATTCGAGCATGATGACGCCAGTCTGCACGGATACGCCAAAGAGCGCCAGAAACCCAACTCCCGAGGAAACGCTGAAATTGGTGTGCGTAATGAGCAGTGCGAGAACGCCGCCGATCCGCGCTAGCGCCACGTTGGCGAGAATGAGCGCTGCCCATTTGAACGATCGGAACATCGTGTAAAGAATGATGAAGATCAGAAGGACCGTAAGGGGCACGATATAGAGGAGCCGCCTTTCCGCGCGTTTTTGACTCACATATTCACCTTCCCAGTCGATGTGGTACCCGCGCGGCAGTTGAACATGCGCATTCACCTTCTGAATTGCTTCCTCGACGGCGCCGCCAAGGTCCCGGCCGCGCACGCTGTACTTAATCGCGATATAGCGCGAATTCCCTTCCCTGTAGATTTCCGAACCACCCTCCTGTTCTTCGATTTTGCAGAGCTGCGCGAGGGAGACTCGTTCGCCAGTCGGCGACAACATGCGAATGCTCTCAATGGCTTCCTTCGTCGTCCGATACTGCGGGAGGTACCGTAGCACGAGGTCGTAGCGCGCCTCGCCTTGTAATACCTGCGTGAGAGCCGTCCCTCCGGCGGCGGTTTGGATGGCGTCTTGAATGTCCGCGACGTTAATTTGATAGCGCGCGGCTTGCTCGCGATCCACCGTGAAGTTGATGTTGGGTTGACCGAGAACACGAAAGACTCCGAGGTCCTCGATTCCATTGATTTCGCGCATTACGTTCACGACCTGATCGGCCTTTTCCTCAAGAAGCGGCAGGTCATCGCCAAACACTTTCGTGGCCAGCTCGCCCTTTACGCCGCTTACCGCCTCTTCCATGTTGTCTTCGATAGGCTGAGAAAAGCCCCAGACGACTCCGGGGATTTTGTTGAGCTCGCGATTCATGGCCGCGATCAATTCATCCTTGTCCTGATGAAAAACAGGCCGCCACTCTTCTCTTGGCTTCAAGTCCACGAAGTACTCGGTATTGAAAAAGCCCGTCGTATCCGTTCCGTCATCCGGACGCCCCACTTGGCTGGTGCATTGCGGGACCTCGGGAAAAGAACAAAGCATGATGCGGGCTTGGTTCATCAGCCGGATGCCTTCGTTGGGTCCGGTGCTGGGTGCAAGGGTGCCGCGCACCCAGAGCGCTCCTTCATCCAGGTGGGGCAGAAACTCTGAGCCGATCACTCCTCCCGCTGCAAGATAAACTGCGGCACCCAAACCAAGAATTGCCACGCCGACGGTTACCAAGCGATGCTCGATCGCCCATCTCGCGGCGTAGCGATACCTCGTTTTCAAGAATTCCATCACCGGGTTGCGCCATTCCCTCACGCCCTTCCGGAAGAAAATGCTCGACAACACTGGCGCCACGAGAATGGAAAACAACAGAGCGCCAAGGAGCGCAAAGGCCACGGTCCAGGCCATGGGCTTGAACAATCGGCCTTCCACCAGCTGGAGCGTGAAGATAGGCAGGTATGCAGTGATAATGATTGTAATTGCATAAAACACCGGGCGCTGCACTTCATGCGCGGCCTGGCCGATTACGTGAATAATCGAATTTGAACCTTTTGCGCTTGGGCGCTGGCCCACATGGCGGATTATGTTCTCGACCATCACAACTGCCCCGTCAACGACCATCCCGAAATCCAGCGCGCCGAGGGAAAGCAAGTTTGCGGGGATCCCCTTTAAGCTGAGGCCTGTCGCGGCGAACAGCAGCGCAAACGGAATCGTAATCGCAACAATAATGGCTCCCCGGACGTTCCCGAGAAACAGAAAGAGGACCACCACGACCAGAAATATTCCTATCAGGAGATTGTGCAGGACCGTATGAGTTGTGAAGGCCACCAAGTCGCTGCGATCAATGAAGGGCACGACCTTTACCCCGGTCGGCAAAATGTGGTCATTCAACTCTTGGACTTTTGCATTGATTCCTCGAAGGGCTTCGTCCGCATTAGCGCCCTTGCGCAAGAGCACGATGCCTGAAACCACATCATCGTTATCGATAATCCTGCCGTCTTCGCGATGAATGGCTCGGGCGAACTGTCCGAGCCGGATCTTCGGCCCTTGCGCGACCACTGCAATATCCTTGATGCGCAACGGAGTGCCGGTTTTGGTCATGAGGACCGTGTTTTCGATATCCCGCACGTCCCTTACGAGGCCGACTTCGCGAATATTGACTTGCTGCAAACCGCTTTCGATAAAACTCCCACCCGCATTCGCATTGTTGTTCGTGAGCTGCTGCTCTACCTGGGCGAGGCTCAGTCCGTAGGAGATCAGCTTATTGGGATCGATTCGGACCTGGTATTCGCGGGTGGGACCGCCAAAGCTGGCAACATCGACTACGTTGGCCACGGCCTTGAAGTTCTTCTCGATCACCCAGTCCTCGAGCGATTTCAACTCCATTACGTCGTATTGCGGATTGGTGCTGCGCAGCGTGAAGAAGTAAATCTGGCCGACGGGACTCCAGTCCGTGCCCATCTGCGGCACGACGCCCGTCGGCAAGGTAACTTGCGCGAGCCGCTCCAGAACTCTCTCCCGGTTCCACGCGTTTTCCTCTACGTCATCGAAAATCAGCTTCAGGTCCGAGAGTCCGAACAGGGAGAACGACCGCAAGTGCACCACGTGCGGGATGCCGTTCATCACAATTTCGAGCGGGATCGTGACCTGTTGTTCGATCTGTTCCGCGGAGATCCCCGGCCATTGCGTGATGATCTCCACATAGTTGTCCGCGACGTCCGGATAGGCTTCCACGGGAAGATAATGGAACGAAATCGCGCCCCAGGCGAACAGCACAAGCGCGGCTGCGAGCACAAGAAAACGGTTCCCTAAAGCAAAATCGACAACCTTGCGAATCATTTACTGCTCCGCTGCGTTCTGCAGTACAAGCGCATTCTGTACAACCTGCTGTCCCGGCTGAATCCCCGAGACAATTTCCTGCATATTGTCCGGCAGCATATCTCCGGCGACAATTTCCACCCGCCGAAACTTCTTGTCCCCTGCCGGTACGTACACCCAGGATCGGTCATGAAGATGCAACACCGCCGAAGCCGGGACCGCTGCGCGTGTTTCTTTCTTCTGGGCGTGAAAAGCAGCCGTCACGAACATGCCCACGCGCATAAGTCCGGGGTTGCGTACCTCGATTCGGACTTTTTCCGTGCGCAGACTTGGATCGAGAATCGCTCCGATATTGCTGATCGTTCCCTTGAACACCCGGCCGGGATATGCGTTCAGGCGGATCTCTGCTGTTTCGCCGAGATGCACATTCGAGAGGTCGTTCTCGTAAACGTCGCAAATGACCCACACGTAGGATAGGTCGGAAATCGTGAAGGGGTTCGTGCCGAGTGCTTGCACGCCCGCGGCATTGGTCACCTGTTGGTCGGTGATTACCCCCGAGACCGGAGCGACTATCTCCACAATCCCGGTTGGGTGATCGGGGTCGCCGCCGAGCAGGTGAAGATGTTCCGCGGTGGTTTCGACGTCCACCTTGGCTTTGTCTTCAGTGTCCTGTGCGATTTGAAAATCGTTTAATGCGATTGCGCCGTGGTCATAAAGCAATTTCGACCGCTCAAACTGTGTTCTGGCGAGTACCTCGTCCGCAACAGCCTTCCGATAGTCGGAGAAGGCCATGGAAATGTCATCGCTTCGCACACGCAGCAACACTTGGCCTTTCTTTACCGTGTCGCCCAATCGCGCTCCGATATCCACGATGCGTCCGGAAGCCAGGGAAATGACGGGCACTGTGCGGGAAACGTCGGGATTCACAGCGCCTGTCACAACCAACTGCGAAATGGAAGCATGCTCGGTGGCAGTGAAGAGCGGAAACTGCTCCGGGTGATCCACCTGGATCACACTGAGATCCTGCTCTCGCTCAACCCGCGCCTGTGGAGGCGCCTCCGCTGCAGGGTCTCCCTTGGTGTTGCCGCAACCACCCAGGATCAGGATCGCGGCCGCAGCCGCGGCAATGCATTCAAATCCAACTCGTCTCATCGAACAACCTCACGTGAGTCCTGTTCTTAATATGGAGTTCTGCAATCATCATCCGCTCAAATCAGGTGCGTTCCGAAATCAAATACACAATGTCCTTCGTGGACGACGCTCTCATTAGAAAATCCACGAAGAATTCGAGAATCAGCAGAAAACGAAAATGGTTTGAACTTAGAGAGAGATGTAAGGAGGTGACCGGCCGGATATGAGTCGCGGTGGCGTCGAGTGAATCGCCCGCGCGTTCTGAGTCACAAGCGGCGCAGAGTCCGGCAAGGCGACCAGGCAGCGCCGGCCCCACAAAACCGCGGGATGCGATCCAGCAGGGCCCGAGACGTTATGCGCCGTTGCGGGACCGCGGGCGCTCGAATGGAGGAATTGCTTTCTACACGTCGAGGCTTCGGCCAATTCCAATTCTGGATGGAGATCGTCCGTGAGCGATATGACAGGAAAGAGCAAAAATAGAAAAGTACCCAGCGCAACCCATTCGAGCAACGTCGTCGCTTTATGCTTGCGCCAAACGCCGCGGAAGACGCAGATCGTTGCGATTGCGATCACAAACCACGCAAGATTGAGCAGCGCTTCCACCATAAAGAAAATTTACTACACCGCGGCGCACGGTTGCAACCGCGCTCGATTGGCAAGTTCCCAGGACTTCCGAGTTGCGGCAGAGCTCCGCCGCGAACTTAAATCCCGCAGCCGCGCAGTCCGCGCTTCTCGTAATACTGCTGGTGGTAATCTTCCGCGCGATAGAATGTGCTCGCGGGCGTGATTTGCGTGACGATGGGCCGGCGCAAGCGCCCGGATTTTTCCTGCCGCTCTTTGGAAGCGAGCGCCGCGGCTTCCTGTGCGGCATCATGGAAGAAAATCGCGCTGCGATACTGCGCGCCAACGTCCGGCCCCTGGCGGTTGGGCGTTGTTGGATCGTGGGTGGCCCAGAAAATTTCGAGCAGGTCTTCATAGCGGACCTGCTGGGGGTCAAACTCAACCTCGATCGCTTCGGCGTGGCCCGTGCGGTCGGTGCAGACCGCTTCATAGGTGGGATTCGCAAGCTGGCCGCCGGTGTATCCCACAGCCGTCGAGGTTACTCCCTTCACGCGCCGGAAGTTGGCCTCGACGCCCCAAAAGCATCCTGCCGCGAATGTCGCCTTTGCCATGGATGTATTCTACCTCGCGATTGCGGTTTGACTGAAAATCTCGGCACCCTGCGGTACATTAGAGTGCGCAAGCGCCTCGCGAGATTCAAGCAAGGGGACCCGGGGGAACCGTGAGAAAGAGTCGAATCATATCCAGTTGGATGCAATCCGGATTTTTAATCGCAGCACTTCTTTTCGCCGCCGGACCGCTGCTTGCGCAACAGGATATCGTCTATTTTCGCCCGCCGCCCGGCGCGCCGCGGGCGGTGATTGAACGGGGCGTCGCGCGTCTTGGCAATTCGGTGATCGAAGCGGCCTGGCGCGTGGAGGGCGGACGCCTCGCAGCCGTGAACGTGCGCGATCTCATTTCTTCCAAGCCAATCGCGCCGGGCGCGGACGCCTTCGTCCTCATCTTCGGCGATGGCCGCGTGTTGCGCTCTTCGCAAATGAAGTTCATTCGCGAGCCTTCGATCCGTTTGATGAACGGTGACCCGATTACTTCGCAGCTTGCCGGGCGGTTGCCGGGGAAATCCATCGGCGGCGAACTTACTGACGACGCCAACTCCGTGCACGTCATCTGGCGCGCGATACTCCACGACGGCGCCAACTATATCCGGCAAGAGATCACCATCGAAGCTCAGCAGCAAGACGCGCCGATCCGGGAGGTTCGGTTGCTCGATGCGTCGTTGCCGGGCGCAACCCTTTCCGGCCACGCGCAAGGTTCGCCCATTGTCGTCGGAACATTCTTTCTCGGTTTCGAGCACCCGCTTTCACAATGCAGCGTTTCGATTGGCCGCGCGATCTGCTCTCTCGAAAGGGAGTTGCCCTTGCGCGCCGGGCGGCAAATGACCTACTCAAGCGTCGTTGGCGTTTCGCCGGAGGGGCAGCTCCGCCGCGCGTTCCTTTATTACGTCGAGCGCGAGCGCGCGCATCCGTACCGCCCATTTCTTCACTACAATTCGTGGTACGACCTCGGCTACTTCACCCCGTACACGGAAGCCGACGCGCTTGAAGTGATCCGCGCGTTCGGCACGGAATTAAGCGAAAAGCGCGGCGTCCAGCTCAGCTCGTTACTCTTTGACGACGGCTGGGACAATCCATCGTCGCTCTGGAAATTTGGCGCCGGGTTTCCGCAGGGGTTCACCGCGGTTCGCCGCGCCGCCGAAAAATATGGCGCGGAACCCGGCGTTTGGCTTTCGCCGTGGGGCGGTTACGGCCAGCCGCGGCAGAAACGCATCGAGGCGGCAAAGGCCGCGGGCTATGAAACAAACAACGCCGGCCTCGCGCTGTCGGGTCCGAAGTATTTCAATCTTTTCCGCGAGACCACCCTCGACATGGTCCAGCGATTTGGCATCAACCAATTCAAATTTGACGGCACGGGCAACGCCGATCGCGTCGTTCCCGGCAGCGACTTCGACAGCGATTTCGACGCCGCGATTCACTTGATCAGCGAATTGCGCACGGCAAAGCCGGATCTCTTCATAAACCTCACGACGGGGACTTACCCTTCGCCATTCTGGCTGCGTTACGCCGATTCCATCTGGCGCGACGGCGAAGATCACAGCTTTATGGGTGTGGGCTCGAATCGTCAGAAATGGATTACTTACCGCGATGCCGCGACGTTTCGCTACGTCGTGCGCGAAGGGCCGCTCTTTCCACTGAACTCGTTGATGCTCCACGGACTCATTTTTGCAAAGCACGCGGAGAAACTTAATTCGGATCCGAATGGGGATTTCGCAAGCGAGATTCGCGATTATTTTGGTTCGGGCACCCAACTTCAAGAGATGTACATTACGCCCGCGTTGCTCAAGTCCGCTGATTGGGACCATCTCGCGGAAGCGGCAAAGTGGTCGGCTGCGAATGCCGCCGTACTCGTGGACACGCACTGGATTGGCGGCGATCCCGCGGAGCTTGAAATTTACGGCTGGGCTTCGTGGTCACCCGCAAAGGGAATCCTGGTGCTTCGGAACCCGAGCGATCGTGAGCAAGGTATTGACGTGGATGTGGCGCGCGTATTCGAGTTGCCGAAGGGCGCGGCTGAACGCTATTCGGCGCAGAGTCCCTTCAAAGGCGATGCCGGAATCGCGCCCGCGGTCCTGCTCGCGGCTGGGCAACTGCATCGGTTCACACTCGCCCCTTTTGAAGTGCTTGTACTGGAGGCAAACCCGCAGGCGCCGCCGCCCGCTCCGAGGACTCCTCCGAGGAAGCACTGAACATGGATCACCTCGACCCACTCGACCGCGCCGCGGTATTGGAAACGCTGCAACTCCTGGTTGCGACGCCGTCCGTGAATCCGGCGCTCGCGCCCGGCGAGGGCAAAGGCGAGGCCGCCATTGCGGCTGCGATCCGCCGCTGGTTCAGCGCGCGCGGTGTGGAATGTTCGCTCGAAGAAGCCGCGCCGGGGCGTCCGAACGCCATCGCGCGGATCGGAGATGGTTCCGGGCCGTCGCTCGTCCTCTGCGCGCACATGGATACGGTCAGCACCGAGGGGATGACCATCCCGCCTTTCGAGCCGCGCGTGGATGGCAATCGCGTGTATGGCCGCGGCAGTTATGACATGAAAGGCGGCGCTGCGGCGATTCTCTGTGCGATGGCGAAACTCGCGCAGGAACCATTGCGAGGCGCCGTGCTCGCGGCGCTGGTTGCCGATGAGGAATACGCGAGCATCGGCACGCAGCACTTCATTGCGAATCACAAGGCGGACGCCTGTATTGTCACCGAGCCTTGCGACCGGAAACTCATTCTCGCGCACAAAGGGTTCGTTTGGGCGGAGATCACCACGGAAGGCCACGCCGCGCACGGCAGCCGGTGGGACATTGGCGTCTGCGCCATTGCGCGCATGGGCCGCATCATCGCCGCGCTCGATGAATTTGATCGCACGCAGCTTCGCGCGCGCGCCCATCCTTTGGTCGGCCCCGCATCCCAGCACTGCTCGATCGTTCGCGGAGGCGCGGGGCTCAGCACCTATGCGCCAAGCTGCACGCTCGAGGTCGAGCGCCGTACGCTTCCGGGCGAAACCCCGGAGCAAGTGCTCGGCGAACTTCGCGGCGTGATTGCCGGCGCGGGAGAAAAGGCAAGTGTGCGGTTGATGCTCGCTCAGCCGCCGCTCGTGTGTTCGCCTGACGCCCGCATCGCGCAATGCGTCCGCGATGCGGCCACCCATGTAACCGGCCGCGCGCCCGAAGAAGGCGGCGTCGCCTATTGGATGGATGCCGCGCTCTTCGCCGCCGCGGGAATAGAAACCGTCAACTACGGCGCGGATGGCGCCGGAGCCCACGAAGCCGTCGAATGGGCCGACCTGGATTCGGTCGTCGCCTGCGCCAAAGTGCTTGTAGAGTCCACCCGCAATTTTTGTTCAAATCGCTCGGAATGGCCTCCGATATAGTCCTGGGCCTTGTGCAAGTCTTTGGTGTGAATGTTCTCTTAGCTGCTATTTATTGCACATTTTAACGGATTTGGGTTGACAAAGGGGGGGGTGTACCCCCTAGCATGGCTGTGGATACCTCTCGGGGGGGCTCTATGCGAAGACTGGCACAACCCTTTTTGATTCTTGCACTTTTATTAGCTTTGGCCGCCATCCCGGCAATTGCCGGCCCGAACTCCTCTCTGGGTGTGGTCACGGGAGCAGATCGTGCAAACGTCGCTCAAGTCGCGGCGGTGGATGGCACCAGTGTTTATGACGGCGACTACATCACCACACAGTCGACCGGCGCGATTCGCCTCCGCTTGGGGCAGTCCCAGCTTGTTCTTGGGGGCAACACAATCATCACGCTGCACAAGTCGGATGCCGGTGTTTATGCGACGCTCCTGAGCGGCATGGTGCGTTTTTCGATCGTGCCGGGTTCCCCCATCGAAGTTCGCGCGCTGGATTCACATTCCCTGATTGTAAGGGCGAAGGGTGAGGCCGCGGCGATCGGTCAGTTGTCGCTGGTGTCGCCGACCGTCTTTGAAGTCGGAAGCACCAAAGGCGATCTGGCCGTGAGCGTGGAAGGAACAGATCATGTGGTGGCCGAATCGACGGCCTATCGGGTGCATATGGAAGAAGCCGATGGCGGGCCTGTTAACCCCACAGGCAGGCGCGGCTGTTTTTGGATTTGGTTTCCGGTTGCCTTGGTTGTCACGGGAACCGCGGTAGGCCTTGCGCTGGCCTTTTTTTGTAGCCCCAGCAAGCCCTGAGTGAAATTCAAGACGGATCTCTTTGTCGGGCGGAACTTTAGTTAGTTCCGCCCGATCTGTTTTTGGATCTGGCTTATGTGCCGGGTGGCGGGGCGCCGGTCCACACGTGCTGAACGATTTGCCAATTGCCGCTTCGCTGGCGTTTGAAGATGATTATGTAGCTGCCTTTGGCGGTGATTTTAGCGCCGGTGGCGATGGTGGTTAGGGTTTCCTGGAAGTCCCCGCTGTCGTAGGCCAGATCGCCGGATGTTTCGAGGTTCTGGCTGTGGAGCGTAAGGTCGCTGTCGAATGTGGCCATTATGGTTTGGAAGAGGGTGCGCAGGGCGGCGGAGCCGGTGATGCGTTCGCCGGTCGGTTGGAGGAAGACGGCGTCCGGCGCATAGAATTTCAGGATGGGTTCGAGCTGTTTGCTGCGGAGGTCTTGGACCCAGTCTTCGCGGATTTTGGCGAGCGTTTCGAGAGTCGAGGCTTGGGGGGCGGCGGTGGCGGTGGGAGATAAATTCGGCGCGAGGATGGTGGCGAAGGCCAGGAACGCTATGGCGGCGCGGCGCGGGCGGGAGAATAGCCGCGATATGGCTGGGGCTGTGGACGTAACGTTCATGTCGGCTCCTATTAGTGCGCTTTCAATTTCTTGTTGCCGCGCAATCTGAAGCGTTTGATGCCGAAAGATTGGCGCGGACATAATACTCAGCAAAGTTTGCGGTTACCATTGCAAAAAGGTAAGTAAATCCTACGACTCTTGCAGCTTTGCGTTGCCGCTCGTCGATGGTGCTGACTGTCATTTCATTTCCTTGAAATATAAATTTCTTTGACGCCTAACGGTTGCGCTCACCCGCTTTGCGAAGCGCAGCGGAGCAAACTCGCGTGCCGCGCATCGTCAAGTGTTGTTACCATGTTCAACGGTTATTATGACTTTCCCTCGCGCATGTCCTTCTTCAAGATACCGGATAGCCTCAGCCGCCTCGCTTAGCGGGTAACGTCTATCTATGAAGGGCACAACTTTCCCGGTTGCAAGAAGATCACTCAGAAGAACCAAATCCTTTTTGCTCATCTTCGTTACAAAGAAACGCAACTTCTTGCTTCCCATCGTTGAGAGGAATGGTCCCAGGAGCATGATTTGCGACATCTGAACCATGCCACCTCCGGCAAACACATAAATTCCGTTCGGACCGAGCGCACGCCGGTAATCGAAAATCGAATGATATGCGTTCGCGGCAAAAATCAAATCGTAACGTTGCCCACTCTTGGTGAAATCTTCCCGGGTGTAATCAATCACATGCTCCGCGCCAATCGATCGCGCCGTGTCCATTTTCCTCGTGCTGCATACGGCGGTGACCTCCGCCCCGAACGATTTGGCAATCTGGACCGCAAATGTACCCAGCCCACCCGACGCGCCATCAATCAGAACCGCGTGGCCCGCCTGGATGCGTCCCTTATCACGAAGACCTTGAAGGGCAGTGAGTCCTACTGTCGGTATGGTTGCTGCGTCTTCAAACGGTATGTTGGCCGGCTTCAAGGCCAGTCTATCTCCAGTCGTACAAACATATTCGGCAAAGGCCCCGCGGCACGCGCCAAACACTGCGTCGTCCGGCTTGAACTGAGTTACGTTCCTGCCAACCGTTTCCACTTCGCCGGCAAAATCAACGCCCAGTCGCGGGATCTTTGGTTTGCGCAGTCCGCCGGCAATCAGTCGGACGAACACCGGTTTCCCTCTCATGAAGTGCCAGTCAACGGGATTTGCGGATGCCGCGCGAACTTTTATCAAAACTTCATCGTCCTTGGGAACGGGCTTCTCCACGTCCGTGATTTGGACAACATCCGGAGGTCCGTATCTGCTATAGACGGCGGCCTTCATGCGCGGATGGACGCCCCCGCTGCTCCGGACTGCTCCTTCCATCGTTGCTCGTTCACGCCCTTCACGAGGAGCCATAGCATCAGCGATGCTTCCGCGAGGAAGCCGAGGACCTGAAGGTAGGTGGACAGATGGCTTGCGAACGGTAGCGGAAAAATCAGCCAACCCAAACCGGCAAGCATCATCAGCACGCCCAGAATTCGCGGCAGGAAGGTCGACCTGAAAATCAGGTAGCCGATCAGCAGGCAATAGGGCCCGAAAAATATCGTCGTGCTGATTTTGTAGGGAACGATATGAAAGAGGCCGAGAACTTCCTTGGCGCATCCCACGAGGCTCAAGAACGCCGCGAGCAAAGAGAGGCTCCTGTTCACCGGGTTGAACATGTAATAGAAGAGCAGTGTCACAGCGATGTAGAGCGCGTCCCCGAGCAGGGTGACGCCGTCGAATAAAGCAAGCCGGCCCCGGCCGACGAAGGTCTCGGCGGATATTGCCGTCAGAAAGTAAAGCAAATAAACGGCGCCGGTAATCCTGGCCCTGGCGCGCGGCGAAGCTTCTGCAATCGGTTCCATCATTTCATAGCCTCCAATTGGGGCCGTCACATGCAGGCGGGGCCGCCGCATGAACGTGCCGACGCGCCCCGGGCGCCGGTCATCCAACCCTTCTGCAGCATCCGGACGAGCGACGCATGGATTGTCCCCTGATGGATCTGCCGCAGGGCGTCTTCGCTGATCTGTTCCATGCGGCGGGTGATTCCGTAGCCGTGGAGCGGCCCCATGGCTTCGGGCGTTTTCAAAACCATCAAATCAAAAGTGCCCTCGAGAATTTCGGATTTGTCGCCGGCCATTTGCCCTCCTGTGGCCAATGCACAGGAGTATCGCAAGGGCTTTGTGGGATGTCAAAAGGAAAAGTGTTCCAGCTTAGCGGGGCGGGGCGTCATCGTGCGCCTGCGTTTGTTCGCGGAATTGTTCGCCGAATTGTTCGCCGATTTGGACAAATTGTCGGCCGAAGCGTCCGTTGATGCAGAGGTGGCCCGGTGCACCACGCCGATGCGGCCTATAGCTCGCAGTGTCACCAAACTCGATTTCGGCGTCCAAGGCTGTGAAATAGCCACTCTCACAGGAGCTGATACAAGACTCGATTTGGTCGCTAGTGGCTCCCCTTTCCTGAGAGCGGAACGTTTTGCTTGCCGCTGTAGGCGTCGTCAATCACCGTCAGGTTGGCCGAGCGTGAGCCCGTGGTGCTGGGCTTGAACGTGACCGAGATTGTGCAATGGGCGCTTGGCGCCAGCGGACTCCCGCAAGCATTGCTCTGCACAAAGTCGCCCGCGTCCTCGCCGGTGACGCTGATGCTCGTAATGGTCAATCCCGTCGTTCCCGTGTTCGTGAGGGTGACAGTTTGCGTGAGGTTCTTGCCAACCTCAATCGTCCCAAAATTCAGGCTCGTTGGCTTGAAGCTGGCCTCAGGATTTATCACGGTCGCCGACAAACCGACTTTCTGGGGGCTACCCGGGGCGTTGTCGGCGATGTTCAGCGTGGCGGAATGCAAGCCGGCGTGATCATCCGCCAGGAAGATCACGGTGATGGTACAACTCTGGCCGACCGTGAGCGACGAACCGCAATTCGCAAGAGTGTTGAAATCGTAGGTATCCGAACCCGGGCCCAGCGTCAGCGAGATATTGCTAATCTGGAGCGTGGCCGAACCGATGTTCTTCAGCGTCACTTTCTGCGATTTCAGTGTCACAAAGTAGACGTCCCCGAAGTTGACGCTCGTCGGCGACAAGCTCACCATCGGCTCCGCCGTTATGGTTGCCGTGAAATTCGCCGTCACGGTCTCGGGTGCGCTCATGGTTACGGTGGTCGAGGCGCTGCTGGCGCTCGCCACACTGCCGCTCCAGCTTGAGAAGGCATAGCCCGTGTTCGCTGTCGCCGTCAGATTCACTACCGTGCCCGCGGGATAGAACGTGCCCGATGTCGGCGCGACCGACCCGTCGGCAACTGGATTCGCCCCGGTGGTCAGCTGATAAGCCGTGTTGAAGGTAGCCGTGTAACTGGTTGTACTCGCCGGAGCGACAACCGAATGCGAGAGCGCGCCGCCATCCGACCAACTCGCGAACGTGTACTGCGTTCCCGTCGCGGTCTGCGGTGAAGTCGTCGCTATGGTGTGCGTGCTCCCGATCTGCCAGGTGAGGCTCACGGGCGCAGCCTGCGAAGGGCCGCCATCCACCGAAACCTGCAGGCCTCCCGGTGACGTGTTAAGCGTCACCTTCACATTATTCGTGATGAAGTTCGCTGTCACGGTCTCGGGCGCGCTCATGGTTACGGTGGTCGAGGCGCTGCTGGCGCTCGCCACACTGCCGGTCCAGCTTGAGAAGGCATAGCCCGTGTTCGCCGTCGCCGTTAGATTCACTACCGTGCCCGCGGGATAGAACGTGCCCAATGTCGGCGTGACCGACCCGTCGGCAACCGGATTCGCCCCGGTGGTCAGCTGATAAGCCGTGTTGAAGGTAGCCGTGTAACTGGTTGTACTCGCCGGAGCGACAACCGAATGCGAGAGCGCGCCGCTATCCGACCAACTCGCGAACGTGTACTGCGTTCCCGTCGCGGTCTGCGGCGAAGTCGTCGCTATAGTGTGCGTGCTTCCGATCTGCCAGGTGAGGCTCACGGGCGCAGACTGCGAAGTGCCGCCATCCACCGAAACCTGCAGACCTCCGGGCGACGTGTTTACGGTCACATTCACATTGTTTGTGAAGTTTGCCGTCACGGTCTCCGGCTCGTTCATCGTGACGTTGGTGCTGGACATCGTTGTATCAGCAATGTCCGGGTTCGACGCCCAGCCAGTAAATACAAAGTTGGCAGCTGGGGTTGCGGAAATGGGCACGATTGTGCCCGGCGTATAGTAAGTGCCGGATGCCGGAGTGTCGGTGCCGCCGTTGGAGGGGTTCGCACCCATCGTTAGCAGGTATGCCGTCAAGTTGAAAGTAGCCGTGTAAGTGGTCGTGCTCGCGGAAGCCGTTACCGAATCCGAAGTTGTGGTCGTGCCGTCCGATCAGCTCGCAAACGTATATTGTGATCCATTTGTGGTCTGGACCGAAGTCGTCGCGATGGTGTGCGTGCTGCCGACCTGCCAGGTGACGCTTACGGGCGCCGCCTGCGAAGCGCCGCCATCCACAGAAACCTGCAACCCGGGCGCGCTGGTTTGAATGGTAATTTGGACCAGCGGGGCCTGCAGCAGGACGGAAACCGAATTTGAGGCAAAGTTAGTCGTCACCAAGTCGAGTCTGCCGTCGCCGTTGAAGTCCGCCACCGCGATCTTGGATGGGTTATTGGGCGAGCCGGTCGAGCTGTTCGAGCCAGTGCTCAGCGGGAAGGCGGGCGCAGCGAACGTGCCATCGCCTTTACCCAGCAGAATGCCGACCGTGCCAACCGTGTCATTGGCCTCCGCCAGATCTAGATTGCCGTCGCCGTTGAAGTCGCCTGCGACCAGATCCTGTGGTCCTAGCGATGGTTGTGTCATTGTTACTATCCCAGTCGCATAATCCACCTTTGGTTGAAACGTTCCATCCCCGTTGCCAAGCAGGATTGATACGGAGCTGGAAGCGCTGTTTGCGACCGCAAGGTCCAGTATCCCATCGCCGTTGAAGTCAGCAGCGATTACGCCGTAGGGAGAGGCGCCGGTTGTGTAGTCCACCCTGGGTTGAAAAGTCCCATCACCATTGCCCAACAGAACAGAAACCGTATTGACACCGGGACCAGAATTGGAAACGGCCAAATCCAGATGGCCGTCCCCATTGAAATCGCCAGTGGTCAGAAATCGACTCTCGCTGCTCGTTGCTAGCGGATAGCTGACCGCTGTTTGGAACGTGCCATCGCCGTTGCCGAGAAAGACGTCGACCACGTCCGTAGATAAGTGCACGACTGCAAGGTCGAGTACGCCATCGCCGTTGAAATCGCCAGCGACCAAATTCTCGGGTCCAACAGCGGTGTTTAACGGAGCGGCCGCGAGGAAAGTGCCGTCGCTCTGACCCAGATAAATTTGGACCTGGTTGTCGCCACGGCAGGCCACCGCGAAATCCGGAATGCCATCGCCATTGAAATCGGCCACCACGATTGATCGCGGGTTCGCGCCAACGGGAATTGCGACGTCGGGAGTGGTCGAGAAAGTTCCAGTGCTGGTCCCGTAATAAATTTCGACGGTGTTGGCGCTAAATTGGGCTACCAACAGATCCGGTATGCCATCGCGGTTCATATCACCGACGGCTATCCCGTATGGGCGACTGATTGGGAGGACCGCTGGGCTGGTATTCACTGAAGGCGTGGCTGTGGTCACAGGGAACAACACCACGTTCGAGGTGCCCCCGCCGGGGCTGGGACTGGAAACGGTAATCGAAGCGGTGCTCGCCGTCGCAGTGTCGGCATCAGAGATGGTCGCGGTTATTTGTGTGCCGCTGATGTATGTGGTTGTTTGTGGCCTGCCGTTCCAATTCACCACCGAGCTTGCAATAAAGCCGGTACCGATTATTGCGAGGGTGAAGCTCTGCCCAGGGGCTGCGCTGACCGGTTGCAGGATGTCAATATGGGGGAGAGGATTCGGCGCCGTCGCTGTGAGTGCGGCCAATGAGGCGAACAACGCGATAAAAATTGCCGCGACGCGCGGCATCCATCGGAGAGGAAAGCGGAAGTGCGGGGCCGCAAGATCGAATTGCATGAGTCGCTTCATGGCTGGCTCCTTTTGATACAACGGGGCGCGTTTACCGCCAGGGCATTAGGCCCCGGCCCGGCGGCCACCGTAGTGGCCGTGTTTGAGGCCCCATCTCTTTTTTGTGCGCGTACCGTCTGCCGTTCTCCTTCTGCTCAGTGCGGTTCCAGCAACCCGGCGATCCGCTTGCGTGCCAAGACTGAGTCCTTGCAGATACCCAAGGGGCCGTTCGCGGGCAGAACGGCATGAATCTCCCCGGTCGCAATCCGTGCGCACAAAACTTGAACGCTGACCTCCAAAATCTGCATGGCGTCGCCTTCGGTGAGCAGGTCCACCTCCTGCTCGCAGATTGGGCAACTGACGCGCAAACCGGCCGCGGGCACTTGGAACGTTTCGCGGTGCACTCGTGTGATCTTCATCCTGATTTTTTCCTTCGTCGACTCTCCTGCCGGGCGGTGGTATAATTGGGGATTGTTTCGGCCCGGCTCAATTGCAGCTCGTCCCCGCTCGCGTGCTTTATCTCCTTTGAGAAGGCCGGAAGTAACGAAAGAAGGACGAAAGATTCCCGAAATTTCGCCCCGAGCGGCGGGAGTTTTGCATGACGCCAGCATCCCTGGACCGGATCTATCGCTTTGAAGGAATAGAAGTTGACATCGCACGCGGCTGCCTGAAACGCGGCCAGCAGGAACTTCACCTCCGCCAAAAGACATTTCAGGTCCTGGTTTACCTCCTCGAACATCACGACCGGCTTGTCACCAAGGAAGAATTGCTGGAACAGGTTTGGAGGGAGACCGCGGTCACCGACGATGTTCTCGTCCAATCGGTGATGGATATTCGCAAAGCGCTGGGCGATGACCCGCATCGGCCGCGTTTTGTCCGGACCATTCCGAAGGTCGGCTACCGATTCGTTGGCTCCGTGGAGGTATCCAGGGCGAATGGATCCATGCTCGTTCAGACCGAAGACGCCACTTCGATTGAAATCGAATACGAACGAGAAGTTCCCTCCAGTCGTATCGCAGGCCTCACTCGCACCCTGTCAGCTACTTTCCCCGTCCTCCCTGGTAAGCCCCGCAATGTTTCATTCGTCGTGGCGACAATTCTGCTGATTCTGGTGGCTGCGGCCGCGGTTGTGCTGCGCATTCAGAAAAACACGTTGGTTTCAAGGCGGCAGCCGGCGGAAACGGCCTTGCCCCAGGTCGCCGGTAAAAAGCCGGTAGTTGTGATGTATTTCGAGAACCAATCCGGCAGCCGCGAGTTTGACTGGCTGCGCCACGGACTCGCCGATATGCTGATCACGGACCTGTCGCGCTCAGACGCGCTCAATGTCCTCAGCCGGCTGCAGTTGGATGTTTTACTCGGACGGATCGGCTCCCAACAAGCGGATCCCCTTCAACTCGAGGAGGCGCTCGAAATTGCTCGCAGAAGCCGGGCGGATGCGGTTGTGCTGGGTAGCTTCGCGGAGATGGGCGGAAAGCTGCGCATTGATATTGAACTTCACGATGCCCATAGCGGACAACTTTTGAAGGCGGAGAGCCTGATCGCCGACCGGCCTGACCAGATTCTTTCGCAGGTCGATCTGCTGTCCCTCAAGGTGGCCTCCGACCTTGGCGCGGCGGCGAATGAACCGCAAGAAAAGGCGCGCCTGACGGATGTGATGACCGACAACCTGGAGGCCTATCGCTACTACTCCCTGGCTCTGGACAACGCGAATGCTTACCATTACAAAGAAGCGATTGCCCTCCTGGAAAAAGCCATTCGATTGGATCCCAACTTTGCCATGGCGCATGCGCGCATCGGGTACGCCTACGCCGTCACCTGGGCTTACCCGGACAAAGGGAAGCCTTACTTGGCAAAAGCGTTTCAACTTTCCAGCCGTTTGACCGAAAAAGACAGGCTGTATATCACCGCGTGGTACGCCATCGCCTGCTTGGACTTCCCGGGAGCCATGCGGCCCCTGCGGCAGATCATTACCGAGTATCCGACCGAGAGCGAAGCATACGAGCGGCTGGGTCACCTGCTGCAAGGCGAAGAGAATTATGACGAAGCCATTCGTGTGCTGAAACAAGGCCTCATTGTCGACCCGGAAAATCCCAACATCTATAACCGCCTGGGCGGCATCTATTCTGCCCTCGGGCGGTTCAACGAGGCCCTCGAAGCGCATCAGCGTTATGTAGCGCTCGAACCCAACGAGCCCAACGCGCACGACAGTTTGGGACTCACCTACCAATGGGCGGGACTCTACGAGCGAGCTCAACAGGAGTTCGGACGGGCGCTGGAGTTGAACCCGAATTTTGAACTGGCGGTTGCGCACCTCGGCAATGTTTACTTCCAGACGGGACGCTACCGCGACGCAGCTCGCCAGTTCGAGCGCTACATCCGCATAGCTCCTTCATCTTTAGAGCGCTCCCGCGGATACGCCTGTCTTGCCTCTATTTACTTTGCAAGAGGCGAATTTGATCGAGCTGAACAAGTGGTACAGGAGGCTGATAGACGGGATTTGATCCACGATATCTCGCTCGAATTGGTCATGCAGCGGGTAGCCGTTCATCGAGGAAATCCGCTGGACCTCCAGAAGCTGAATGAGAGATTGCATAACGTGGATCTCACCATCGAGCAACACGGGGCCAGGCTCGACCGCAGATGGTTTCCTTACATGAGCGGATATACAGCGCTTCGGAGCGGCCGCCCCACCGAAGCGCTTGACAATTTCAAGGATGTGCTCAAACACAAGCCTCTTTCCTGGAGTTATGATTCCTTCGAAGACTGTCTGGCCGATGCCTACCTTGAGCTCGGCCAGTTCGACGAAGCCATCTCCGAATACCGGCGCATTCTGCGCCTCAATCCGAATTACCCGCTGGTGCACTACCATCTCGGGCAGGCTTATGAGAAAAAAGGACAGCCGGATCTCGCGCGGGCCGAATACCAACAGTTCCTCCAGATTTGGAAGGACGCCGATTCTGATATCCCCGAAATAATCGCCGCCAAGCAGCGATTGGCCTCGTAAGAATCGCGCCGGCACGTCTTCCGTCCGAACAAATGCGCGGAATTGTGTCCGAACTCGAATGCCGTTCTCTTAATTCTCTCAACGGATTCCACTTTTTTTCATCAGTCGGGTGTCGCGCCCTTCTGTTCTCATAGGGTGCGGGCTCTGTTGTTCTGACTCTCTCTTTCCGAATTCTCATATCTGAAATTTCCTTTTCCCTGCCTTCGCGTTTTTTTTGCATCCCGATGCCTTTTATCGGGACCAACGTCACCTCAAAGCCTCAGCGCCTGCCCTCCAAAGTTTTAGCGTCGGAGGGTTCCCCGGTACACCATCACCCGCGCCACGCCCTCCTCCAGCAACCTCTTGAAATAATCCCGCAGCACCGTCATGCACTGATCGAACGGCTCCACGCTCCAGTACGACCGCGACTGCATCACCCCGCCCTCCATCACCGTCAAAACAAACCGAGAAAGCCTCCTCACATCGAGGGCCTTCGGCAGCCTCCCTCGCGCCGCCTCCAGACACTCCGCCACCGCCGCCGACCACGCCTCGAAATTCGCCGCGATCCCCGCATGCACCTCGCGCAGCCCCGCCCGCTAAAGTTTCTTGTCTCGTCACGCTTCTTACTTTCCTCGCTCTGCCGCTCACTCTCTCCACCCCGCTACTCCCTCCGCCTCGCCCGCTAAAGTTTCTTGTCTCGTCACGCTTGTTACTTTCCTCCCTCCGTCGCTCACTCCGCCCCTGCATAGCTCTGCCGCTCCCGACCCCCGCCGCAAGTGCCACTCGTGCATCATTCGAACGATTCTTCTCTGCATACGTGTGTGTCGCAGTTTTCTTCAATTTTGTTTTTCTCTATTTTTCACTTAATTTATTTAGTCAGACGACTGACTAAATAATTTCTAAGGCCGATCCCTGTCAAGCCCTCCCTCCCCATTGTTCCTGTAAGTGCTTTTAAATCAGTAGCTTACCGGACATGTCGTATGGCGTCGGCCCCTTCCCTCGCGAAGGTTGCCATTTCAAAGTCCTGGGCGAGCTTCAGAGCATCCGCTTTTGTTTCCGGGTGGATTTCGCGTCGCACGCCGGAAAAAAACTAATCCTGTCGGCAAAGAATTGTTGAAAATGGATCTACCAGGATTTTTTTCGGCGCGGATCGCGCGACAAATCGAAATGATGTTTTCTCTCCGCTCGTGGTGACGCGCCCCAGCAGCTCGGGTTTTCCGGAAACATTTTGCGCGTAGAGTGGCACGCTCTCCAGAAAAGTGGAAGGCACTCCCGTCTGAATCAGGCCGCCTTTCACGACGAACTGGTCGCCTGATTTTTGGACGGTGAACTCAACTTTGTAATGTGGAATCCCCGTCGCACGCACCCACTGGTCGAAAAACCAATCCATGGAGTGGTCGCCTTCCAGATTCATGGAGGGCAGCATGACTTTTTCGATGGCGCCCTGCAGATCATCTGTCGTAAGAAAACCATCCCGATGCGAATCGGTAAGAGTACGAAGCAAACCGGCAAAGCGCTCATCCGGATCCTTGCCCTGAGCGTTCCGGAGCATCATCCGGATCATGTGGAACACCCAGGTCGCTTTTGCGTAGGTCACTTCATCGTATCCCGCGGGGTTGAGCGAAGAGCGCAATCGATATCCAAGGGCCAGAGGCCCCGTCGAATCCACCAGGTCCTCTTTCCCCGGAATCTTTGAGAGCAGGCTCTCCCGGTAACGGTCGAGCCAAATGTTAAGCGCGTGTTCTGAATCCTTCCGGCTATCGGCATACATCAGCGCGATATAGTTGGCAATTCCTTCGCTGATCCATTGATCCCGGTAGCTGTGCCACGCCACCAGGTTCCCCCACCATTGATGCGCAACCTCGTGGTAAGGGACGATTTCGGTGAAGTGTTCTTGTGTGACCTTGTTCAACCCGATGCGGCGCTGCGATTCGCTCGAAAGGAATGAAAACGTCGGCAGGTAAAGCAGCTCCGGCCAGCCTTGCCCGAAAGTTCCGGGGATCTGCGAAACCTCCAGATGCTCGAAAGGAAATGGGCCGCCGTAGCGCTCGAAAAACTGCACCGCCTGCGCAATCTCCTCGCCGAGCTGATGCAGAGTGGCCGCCGGATCCGGCGGGGGACTTGGCGGGGAAACAGACCCATTGAGCGCTGGATAGATGTTTCCCTGCCTGTTTACTTCAGGCACGGGAGGGATGATGGTGCGGCTGCTCGATCGCGATTCGAGCTCTTTTTCAAGCTGCGAATTGGCATAGACATTGATCTTGATGCCGCCGGAATCCACGCTGTTCATGCGGTATTCGCCCAGGTTGAATCCCGCCACTAAGACATTCTTCTCCGAGCGCCAGCGGCCCTCGCGCCAGTCACCATCCTCGTGTTCATCAAGTTTTTGGCCGGTGGCCACCAGCCGGAGCGACCGCGGCCACCGAAAAATCAAATCGAATGTGGCGAAGGAATCCAAGCCGCTGACATGCGGGTACCAAGTGCCCCGCTCGCCGACATAGAAAACACTGTTGCCCGCGTTACGGATCACCTGACCGCGGTAGGTAATCCGCACCTGGAAACTTTGTCCTGATTCAACGGCCTGCGGTAGGACCACGATCAATGAGTCGTCGTCTGCCGAGGCGGCTTCCTGTCCTTCGGCCGGCTCACCCTGAAAGAATTCGAGAGGGCGGCCGCTTTCATCCGACACAGAGTCCACACGGAGCAGGTTGGATAGCTCGAGTGTCACCGCCCGTTCTCCCGGGCCCGCGGCGCGCAGCGAGAGGGTCGCTACTCCGGATAGAATTAGATCCGGCCGCACCGTGGTTTCCAACGAATAATTCAGCGGAGAGAAAGGAGCGCTATTCTCCGCGATGCCCTCGCGGCGATAAGACGTCCAGACATCGAAAAGTGGGAGATTGTTGACCATCTTGGACTGTCCCAGGAGGACTTGTTCCGGGCGGCGGTCATCAATCAACACGTCAAACGGGCCGGAGATCCGCCCAACAAGCCCAGCGTAGAAGTAGGGCAACGGCCGCGAAGCCAGCAGATCCGTCAGAATTCGGAGGGAATGTCCGGGGTTCAGGGAGGCTATGAGCGGGTTCCATTCCGAGACGAAGTCCCGGTCCGATCCTGATACCGCGCCGGATTTCCGAATGGCGGATAAGAGTTCGGAAGCGGTTTCATCGTCAAAGCGGGAATAAGCCTTGGTGAATTCCTGATCCAGCAAAGGCGTGCCGAGAAACCGGCCCATGGACGCTTTTTCGACCGGGTCGCGGGGAATTTCCAGAATGTGACCGCGGCCCGAGAAAACAAAACCTGTCACTTTACCCTCGAGGGGTTCGAGAAAAGCGAGTTTGCCCTCGATAAAAGTGATGTGGATCGTGTCGCGTCGCAGGTCGAGGTTTTTGACGCTATAGATTTGACCGGGATTTATGCGTAGCGCGTTCAGCGCAGTGTAAACCGCGTGCGCTGAAGTAGATGAAGGAGGGGAGGGATTCTGCGATAGGGCAGCACCATACCAGCCGCCGCCGATCACACCCGTACTTAGCGCAAACAAAAACGCGGCCCGAACTACCCCACCCATGAATCTTACTGTAGCAACTTAAAGCAAGGCCCCGCAACCATAGTCACATGGATTGCGGCGCTGCCTCTAAAATAAGAGAATGCGCCTCCGCAGCGCCTTTGGTGCATTCATCGTACTGGTGTCTGCCGCCGGGTTCTCCCCAGCGAACGCAGACACCATTGTGCTCAAGAACGGCCGGCGCATCGTCGTGGACAGCGCGACGGAATCCGGCGACCGCGTCACGGGCGTGACGCCGGCCGGCGAGATCTCATTGCCGAAGTCCATGGTGGCGCGGATCGAACACACGCCGATAACACATGCCACTTTCGCCGGCGCGAATCCCAACGCAAGTTCATTGGCCATCGCCCCGCCCGCGACATCCACTGGCGACGCTTTCGACCCCGTCGTAATCAGCAACACCGTTCATGACGGGGCGATTGATTTCATTTACATTTCCCGGCTCGACCAGGAAGCTTTGACCGGCGTCCCGAGCGCCGCCTTTCAGGCTTCCGTGGCGCACCATGCCGCCGCGCAGTTTGAAATGGCGCGCGGGAATGTGAGCGCCTCGATGGAGCAGGAACACCAGGCGCTGCTATTGCAGCCGGGGAGCGCGCCGCTTCTGCTCAACGTCGCCTATGGGCATCTGCGGCTGAGCGAATTCTCTCCGGCTCTCGAGTATCTGGAGAGAGCCAAGCGCGCGGCACCCGATTCCGCGGAGGTCGCCAAGCTGATGGGGTGGGCGGATTACGGATTGAACCGCATCCCCGAAGCTGTCGCGGAATGGAAGCGCGCGCAAAAACTCCAGCCCGACCCTGAGGTCGCGAAGGCGCTCGAGAAAGCCGAACGCGACGCTCGCGCAGAGACGGGATTCCGCGAAGGCCAAACCACACATTTTGTGATTCGCTACTCGGGCAGCGCCGCGCCGCTTCTCGCGGGGGAGATCCTGCACACGCTTGAAATCCACTTTGGACAAATCAGCGCCTTGCTGGACTACACTCCGCCGGAACCGATCGGCGTAATCCTGTACGCGGATCAACAGTTTCAGGACATTACGCGCGCGCCATCCTGGGCGGGAGCCATCAACGACGGGCGCATCCGCATTCCCATTCAAGGTCTTACTTATGTTACGGACGAGCTTTCCCGCGCGCTGAGACACGAGCTCACGCACAGTTTTCTGCAGCAGAAAACGCGCGGGCGCTCGCCCGCATGGATACAGGAGGGGGTGGCGCAGTGGGTGGAAGGGCGCCGCGTGGGGGCATCGGCGCGCGCGCTTCTGAACGCGTACGACCAGCAAGCCGCCATTCCACTTCGCGACTTGGAGATTTCGTGGATGAACCTATCCGGCGCCGGAGCAAACTTTGCCTATGGATGGTCGCTGGCCGTTGTCGAGACGATTCTCTCCACGGGAAGCATGGATGACCTAACGCGTCTGCTGGATTCGATCGCAAATGGAAACACCGCTGAGGCGGCCGTCCAATCTATTCTTCACAGAAGCTACGCGGAACTGGAACGAGACACAGCGGACTATCTCCGCAGGAATTATCCTTATTAGTTTTAAACGGGAATTTCTATTTTGACTTGCCGGCCGACTGATAACGTACACCCAACCCCGTCAGTAGGCGATTTTCCAGCCAGGTTTTTGAGTGCGGAGCCTTTCTGACGGCTGTGGCAAAATCTCAAAGCCAAAAACTGACGCTTCTCCCACCCATTCCTCAAACGCTTTTCCTTCTCCAGTCTCGCGCAGTATCGAAATCTGTTTCGTGTCCACGGCTCGGCTATTCGTTCTCTGTGCCCTCCTACATCGCGTCGAACGCGTGCCGCAACCGCCTCACCTGTTTTTTCGCACGATATATGGCCATTGCTGGAACTCTGTGTCCAGGCGTTTATTCGATTCCGACGGAACACCAGGTATTCGTTCCACGTCAGGTTTCCCAGCCGCGCTATTGTTGAGTCCCACCAGTCTTCGCGCCGATCTTGACCCCGATCACTTCGCCCGAAATGACAATTTCGACGCGGCGATTTTTTTGCCGGCCCGCCGGTGTGCTGTTATCCGCAACCGGCTGGCCCTTACCGAACCCCGCGGTCGTAACTGAATTCGGATCCAGGCCCTGCGCAACCAGGTAGGCCCGGACGGAGGAAGCCCGCTGCTCAGAGAGCGTCTGATTGAAACTGTCGCTCCCCTGGTTGTCCGTATGGCCTTCTATGGCCAGATTCAAACCCGGGTGCGCGGCGACAATACCTGCCAGCTTTGCCAATCGTTCCCGCGCTTCCGGCCGCAGGTCATACTTCGCGGTCGCAAACAAGACATCGCCAAGATTGACGACCAGTCCTCTTACCGTGTCGCGGGTTTCCAGGATGCGATTGAATTGTTCCAGCAGGGTCGCGCGCAGTTGTTGTTTTTCCTCCTCGGCTTTCGCCGCTGCCTGACGCGCCTGCTCCGCCTGTTCCTGAGCCTGCTGGGCATTCGCTAGCGCCAGAGCTTGCTGCCTCTCCGCCTCTGCTCTCTGGTTGTCCGCCTCCAATTTCTGTTTGGCCGCCTCGGCACTCTGTCTCTCGGCCTCGGCCTGCGCTCTTTCCGCCTCGGCGCGAGCCTGCGCTTCCTTGGCAGCAGCTAGATCGGCCGCAATTTTCTGCTTCTCAGCCTCGGCGCGGCGAAGTGCTTCGGCTTGTTGATCCGCTTTGGCCTGCGCCTCACGCTGAGCCGAAGCATCACGCTCCTGGGCAAGCCGTTCGTCTTCCTGCCTTTTCAGGCTGATCGTAATCGCATCTTCAAATCCCTGCACAGCTTCACGAGCCACCGCGGGCACGGCTTTTCCTTGTTTCCGGGTGTGGTAGTCTTCCGCCCGCTCCAGAGCAGCCTCGGCCTTTTCCCATGATTCCTGCGCATACTTGTCCGCACCGCGCCATTTGGCGATGCGCTTTGCGTTACGCGCCTGCAAAAGCTCGGGCGAAACGGCATCCGTATCAGTCAGCGGCGAAAGGTTGGCCTCCGCGTAGCGGCCCCGCTGCAAAAGCTCGAACTTTGCTTCCACTATGTCCACCCGCCCTTTGGTGTCGGATCTCACGATATTTTCAAGCACTACTTGCTCGCTCGGAGCACTCACGGCGAAATCGGGCTCCGCCGTGATGATCAGGCCGAATGTCTGGAGCCGCGTCGTCACCTGCAACTTGCTCCTGGTTCCGTCGAGCGTCAATTGCCCCAGATTATTCGCGCGTCCCTCGGGCGAAATGGCCCATAACACGTAAGTCAAATACACCGAACCAAATTGAGCGGCCGGAGACAGATTCTCAAAAGTGGCATCAATCGTTACCGCCGCGGCCTTACTTTCAATCTTTGCTTCTCCCTTGGCAAGCGGAAGCAGGGGCGTTCCGCGAAAATCAATGTGCGTGGATCCCTTCACTCGATAGTTCACTACCTGAATCGTTCGGGAAATGTTGATGTTAATTATTTGTGGTTGCTGGGACTGACCCTGTCCAAACACAGCAGGGCTGCAAAGCGCCAGTGTGCCGAGACCAATCAAAAGTTTTTTCATGAACGACTTCCCCTTTTTCCCAAGATTACGACAGTAACCGGAATTTCCATTTTGACTTCTCGACCGACTGATAACGTACACCCGTCCCCGTCAGCCTGCAATGCTCCAGCCACGTTTTGAGCGCAGAGCCTTTCCACCGGCTGGATTCCATCGCAAACGGAAGCACGGCTGAGGCAGGCAAAACCAGCACAGCGGCTCTGCAGATCGGCCAAACCTATACGCACTACAACCCCAAAAAGGGCCAGCGCGACTTGCGGTTGGCACGATGGGGCAGGAGGGCAAGGGTTTCCGGCGAAGTGTGCGTGAAACGGAAACTCCAGTTTGTATATTTTACCTTTTTTCATATATGGCTGTTAGCCTCCTTTTCGAATGACCTGTGGGGCCTGTTTTCTCTCGAGAACAAAAAAGAGTTTCATTGCAGTGCACCTGCCCACTAACCATTCCCTAGATTTAGGAAAATTACTTTGCGAGGCGCGAAATGAAACGGAATAACGAATGGCATTTTAGATTGGCTCTGGCCGTTGTGGCCATGGTGGTTTGCGTCCCACTGATTCAGTGGGCGCGCGCACAGGGGCGGAAAACGCCGGTGCACTTGACCACGGACTGGAGCAACCGGCACATGATCTTCTCGCAGCCAACCACGATGGCTCAAACCTGGCGGTTGGCGAACGAACCTCGCTATGGGCATCAGTGGGTGCGCCAGAATGCAGCTGCCCTGACCAGCGCGGCCATCGAGCGGGAAGGGGGCTTGGAGGCCATCCTTCAGAATCGTGGTGGTCACGGCCCCGGCGGGCCCGGGGGCCCGCTGAGCCCGAAGAAAACGGCCCCGCAAACGCTGCGCTCGGACTGGGGCATGTCCACTCAGGCCAATTCCACTGCGGGCACCGAGATGTTCCCCGCGAAATTCAGCTTTGATGTCACCGCCACGCCGAACTGCGCCCTCGATTACGTTGTATTCAATTCCGGCCTCGCATCCGCGGCGGGCGTCGCTGCCAGTAACACTGAAACGTTCACTAGCACCACCGGCGTCAATGGCGCGACTTTTACGATCACATACGGATCGAATTCCATCGTGCTCTTGAGCAATACCGGAACCGGAGAAGTCGTGGCCAGCGGCACAATTACGACTGGATCTGGGAACCCGGGAGAAAGTAATACCGTCAGAGTCGGCGGCGTAATTTACAGGTTTAGGACCCCGCTAGCTGCGCCCAACGACGTTTTGATTGATCCCACTGCACCCGTTGCAGCCAGGTCAATTCAGAACTTGAGAGCCGCGATTGACGGCAATAACGCCGAATGCGCTACCACCAATTGCTTCTACGGAACCGGTCTCGGTGTAGGTTTGGCTGCGAACCCTGCCGTAGAGCACCCCGCGGCCTTTACCAGCCCGACGATCACTCTCACTACCGCCAGTGGAATCGCTGGAGAGGCGGGCAACTTTATACTCACGAGCAGCAGCGCCGTTGCCGCTGCCGTCGCTGGCGGCAACAATGGCACCTCGAACATGGGCATGAACTTTGAGCTCAGCAACTCAACCGGTTCCACCACGATCACAACTGCTGCAACAGCCCTCGCTGCGGCAATCACCCGGAATGGTGCGACCGTCGGCGTTTCGGCAGCGGCAGCCGGCGGCGTGAGCGGCGCACTTACCGTAACGGCCCTGGCTGAAGGGACTGATGGAAACCTCATTACTCCCGATTCGACACTGCCACTGAGTGGAGGCTTCACGTTGGGCTCGCCACTCAAGGGCGGCGCGGGCCAGGCCAGTATCATCGCCTTTAACAATCTCTATTCGACACAGGGCAGCGCGGGCGGATATTGCGACTCGAATGGCCCCTCCGTGTACTGGTCCTATCAGACTTCCACATTGGCAACGAAGGGCGCCGTGGTAACCTCGCCGGTGATTTCGGGCGACGGCTCCAAAATTGCTTATGTCGAGACGAGTTCCTCCGGCGCGGTCCTTCACCTCCTGCAATGGAAAGCTGGTGAAGGTACCGGCCCCGGCGCGGGGGCCGTCCCGGCTACCACCCTTACTGTGGGGACGCAGGATTGGTCCAATTGCCCGCCAGGGACCTCCTGCATCTTTAACATTCCATTCAATGGCGGAGCCCAGGACACCAACTCCTCGCCCTTCTACGATTACAACGCCGACGCGCTCTATGTCGGTGACAACGCCGGTAAACTCCATAAGTTCATTAACGTCTTCCTGGGGAGTAAATCCTCAACGAGGCCTGCAGAAGTCATAGGCACTGGTTGGCCCATCACCGTCCACGGCGCCGCACTTAGCAGCCCCGTGAAGGACAACATTTCGGGGAACATTTTTGTCGGTGATAATTCGGGAACTCTGAGCTATGTGAAGGAAGTCGGCAGCTCAACTGGAACCTGCAGCGGCGGCGGCAATGCTACGCCGTGTCTTGGACAGACCCTTGGTGCCAGCGGTAGCGGAACCACTACCACGATAAATGTGTCCACCGGAGCCAGCAACGTCGCCAATGGTGCGTTCGCCAGCGGCGCCGTTGTGGACGGTCCCATCGTGGACGGGTCGAACGGGACGGTATATGTTGTCAATGGCAGCGAGGGGGGCACAAACAGTGGCACCCTGATCGAGACGAATACCGCATTAGGGAGCGCCGTTGTGGGCGATGTCATCGCGAACCTCAAAATCGGGGGGGAGGGGGGCGGCATCGCCCGCTCTTATATTCACTCGGGCGCTTTTGACAACGCTTACCTCACCAGCGCCGGTGGGACGGGCTTTATGTACGTGTGCGGGAAGGACCAAGCCTCTATCGACCAGCCTGCCATCTACCACCTCTCCATAACCGCCGGCGTCGCCAGTACCACCGTTGGCACGCAACTGACCCACCTTGTAAGCGCCAATGGCTTTGCGTGTTCGCCGGTAACTGAAGTCGAGAACACTGCGTCCTCGACGGAATGGATTTTCTTCAGCATCGCCGGTTCCGCCACTTCAATAGACCCCATCCCGGCTGCCAGCGCGTGCCGAACCGACAATAATGGGTGCCTGATCTCCATTAACGTCACAACCTACACCACCGCCGCGCTTTGGAACACCTTTGCGACCGCCGCGAGCACCGGCGGCACGGCCAGCGTCACCGCCGCCATCTCGCTGCCCGCGGGAGCCGCAACAGGCCCGAACGGTGGCGATATAGATGCCACGAGCGGGATCATTGTGGACAACATCGCCAACACCACGACTTATCCACAATCCTCCAGCATCTATTTCACGCTGTCGGGCAATTCCGCTTCCGGTACGGGAATTCCCGGCCTTCCACAGTGCAACGGGCTTAACGGCGTGGGTTGCGCGGCCAAGTTAACGCAAGCTGCGTTTCAATAACGAGCGGGGGGTTGAGACACGTGACTCCCGATAAACCGTCAGACGCGGGTAACGGTTGACAAGAAAAAGCCGGTTCAATGTATTGACGCCCTCAGTGTGTTCGCGGACAAGCCCCGCATCATAGTGCACGGCGACATTTCCGTCTGAGGCCACCAGCCAGCCGGATTCCCGCCAGGTGTCGCGGCGTGTAACAAACACACGGGGCTTTTTCTCTGCCTCCCTTCGGAGGGCACAACCTGCAAACTTATGGTTAGGCCTGCTTCTGCAGAATTTGAATATTCAATGAGGTTAGGGTTCATCCGCTCACGAATTAACGCGGGCATGGCGAGAGTCGATGTGGCTTAGGGCCTGGTCAGAGTGCGGCGAGGAGCGACGGCGCGCCCAGCGACCGCGACGATTCAAGCTGCGGAATGTACCCAGGTGCGGCGCCCAGCGCGCGCGATGCTTATTTTGGATTGCCGTCCGCGTCAATGAAGCGGATTTCGCCGAAACCGAGCTCGCGAATACCCGACTCGATCTTGGCGCGGTCACCGACGACCACCCACACCAGATGATCCGGAAAGATCACCTGCTTTGCGGCGGCATCGAGATCACCGGTCTTGAGCGCGCGAATGCGGGCCGCCATGGTGTCGTAGTAGTCGTCGGGCCACCGATATTCCACCATGGTGGTAATCGAGTTCCCGACGGCATCCAGCGTTTCTCGCGATCCCGGCAAGCTGAGTGTTTGATTCGCCTGGATGCGCGCGATCTCCTCCGCCGTCACCGGATGGTCCGCAAGAAATCCCCGCAGCTCCTTATTTATTTCCACCATCGACTCCTTCGTCTTGTCGGTCTGGACGGGGGCATACACCAAATATGGCCGCTGCCCACGCGCGCCCCACAAGAAACTACCCGCGCCGTAGGTCCAGTGCTTATCCTCACGGAGGTTCATATTCAGGCGCGAGCTGAACGTACCGCCGATATCATCGTTCATGGCCTGGGTGGCAAGTTCCTGCGGCGTATTCGGCAGCGTTGCCACGTTGCCCGCCAGGATCACGGTTTGGCCGGCGTTCGGCTTGTCCACGATGTAGACCACCGATTTGGGAGGCAGTTGGACGGCCGCGACGTTCTTCGCCGGCGCCTGGCCCGATTTCCAGCGGGCAAAGGCCTTCTCGAGCTTCGGCGTCATTTCCGCGAGCGTGGTATCGCCCACCACGACCAGCGTCGCGTTGTTTGGCCGGAACCAATCTTGATGGAACTTCACCAGGTCGTCTCGCGTGATTTTCTGGACGCTGGAGACTGTGCCCGAGCCGGTGAGCGGATTTCCGTAGGCGTGGCCCGAGCCATACAAGAACCGCGGGAACACCCGAAGGGCCATGAGGATTGGCTGGTCCTGCTCCTGCAAGATCACATCCAATTGGAGCTTCTGCTCGCGCTTGAAATCCGCCTCTGGAAACGAGGGATTCAGAATCACATCACTGAACAGATCGATCGACGCATCGAGGTTGGCCTTGAGCGCCGAAAGGCGGACAAACGAAAAGTCCAGATCGGCGTAGCTCTGCAGCTGCGCGCCCAGCAACGCCGTCTGGTCGTTTATTTCCAGCGCATTGCGCGTGCGCGTTCCGTCCGTGAGCAATGCCGACGCCAGCTTCGCCGTGCCCGGCAGGGCAAACTGATCCGCCGCCGAGCCGGCGTCCGTCATCAACCACATGTCCACCAGGCCCGCGCCGGGCCGCTCCGCCAGAATCACTTTGAGCCCATTCGAAAGCGTGGCGCGCTGCAGTTTCGGCAGCTTCAGCTCGGGCGGCGCGCCGAGCGGCGGCGTATTGGTATGATCCATCGCGGACGCCGCCTTGTAGTCGGGGAACGGCATCGCTTCGGCAATATAAACGCCATCCGCGAGCCAGCGATTTGCCGTGGACCTCAAATCTTCCGGGGTGGCCGCGCGCACGCGAGCGAGCGTCATCTTGTAACCCGCGGGATCGCCCGTGAAAACAGCGTACTCGGCCAGCCGATCCGATTTTCCACCAAAGCCGCCAATGCGCTCGATGCCGCGAAGGAAGTTCGCCAAGTATTCCGTCCGCACGCGCTGGAGTTCAAGCGGCGCAGGCCCGTCTTTCAGGAACCGCGCCATCTCCTCGTCCATGGCTTTCTCGATCTCGCCGAGATTGTGACCCGGCGCAGCGGTGACCTGAATCACGAATTGCCCGCCGATCTCGCGCGCGTCGTTGTATACAGTGACGTCGCTCGCGATTTGATCGTCATACACGAGCCGCTTGTAGAGGCGAGAAGTCTTGCCTTCGCCCAGGCACCTGGCGACGAGAGTCAGGTAATTCGAGTCCGCGCTGCCAAACTGCGGGACGTTCCACACCTGGTAGATACGCGGGAGCGGCACGCGCTCCTGGGTGATTTCGCGGTGCGTTCCGGTCCTCTTCGCGATCCACGCTTGCTGGTGCGTCACCGGAGGGCCCGGCGGAATGTCGCCGAAATACTTTTCCACTTTCTCTTTGGCGGTCTTTGCGTCGATGTCTCCCGCCAGGACGAGTACGACGTTGGAAGGCCCGTAATAGGTGCGGAACCACTCTTGCACGTCCTTGAAGGATGCCGCGTCCAGGTCTGCCATGTCGCCGATTACATCCCACGAGTAGGGGTGCCCCGCCGGGTAGGTGTTTTCTGGAAAATGCTCCTCGGTTAGATCGTACGGCTGGTTTTCGTCTTGCCTCTTTTCGTTCTGCACCACGCCGCGCTGCAGATCCAGGGTCTTCTGGGTCAGGTCCAGGCGCGCCATGCGGTCGGCTTCCATCCACAAAGTGAAATCAAGCGCCGAAGTGGGGACGTTCTCGAAGTAGTTCGTGCGGTCAAACGAAGTCGTGCCGTTCATATCCGTCGCGCCGACCGCCTCGAGGGCCTTGATGTAACTTCCCTTGGCGTGCTCGCTCCCGCCGAACATAAGGTGCTCGAACAAGTGAGCAAAGCCAGTCCTGCCGGCCTTTTCGTTTTTCGAGCCGACGTGGTACCACAGATTGACCGCCACGATTGGCGCCTTGTGGTCTTCGTGAACGATCAAGGTCAACCCGTTATCGAGGACGAATTTGGTGAACGGAATGTCCGTATCCTGGGCCTGCACTTGCGCCGCCGCGGCTCCAGCGAGAATGAGGCAAAAAACGAGCACGAACAGTCGATTGATCCGCATTTGGAGCCTCCTGAGTGTTTAGCCGGGATTTCCATTTTGACTTCCCGGCGACCGATAACGTACACCCGCCCCCGTGAGTCTGCAATGCTCCAGCCAGGTTTTTGAGTGCAGAGCCTTTCGAACGGCAGCGGCAAAATCTCAAAGCCAAAAACTGACGCTTCTCCCACCCATTCCTCTGAAACTTTTCCTTCTCCAGACTCGCGCAGCACCGAAATCTGTATCGGTCCACGGCTCGCCTATCCTGCTGGTGATTCCCGCGCGAGAACCAGGCCACCGTCTGAAGTGGAACGCGAGCCTTGGAAATCGATCTTCCAAGAAGCATTGAAGGAGAGCTGGAAAGGATGATTTCGTTTCGGACCCACGGGGCGTGCACTGCCAGGGCGTACTCACCGCATTCAAACCCGCATAAATACAGATGCCGCCGAACATCCGAAGCTTCGTTTGGTGGAATTCAAATTGGAAATGTGGGTAAAGACCTCATCAGAGTGTGGCGAGAAGGGCGGCGATCAGCGCCGCACGCGGGCCAAGCGCTCGAATCAAAATATTTTCGCGCGTGCTGTGAGCGTTTTCTCCGACGGCGCCCAAACCATCCAGCGTGGGAACTCCGAGCGCAGCGGTGATATTTCCATCGGAGCCTCCTCCGACAGAGACTTCACTGATTGGAATCCCCATGCGTGCCGCCAATTCCCCGGCACGCTCGAAGAGCGCGGCGCTCATCTTACGTTCCATCGGCGGGCGCGAAAATCCGCCAAAGACTTCCAGGAGCGCTCCCCGGAGGATGGGACGTAGCTTGCGAAAGCGCTGTTCGAGGCGGCGCATGTCATTTGCGCCGGACACACGGATGTCAATCAGCGCGCGTGCTTCAGAGGCGATTACGTTCGGGCGAGTGCCGCCGCTCGCAACATTGACGTGGACGCCGATGCCACGGCCCGGTTGATTCCATTTGGCAATCTTGACGGTTTGCAGCGCCAGCTCGTGGACCGCATTGATGCCGTCATCGGGCTTTAGACCACTGTGGGCGGCGCGGCCAAGAATGCGCAGCTCGATTTCGCCCACGCCCATCCGGGATGTTTTTAATGACCCGCGAGGTTCTCCGGCGGGCTCCAAGACAAGAACAGCGTCGCAGCGAATCGCTTCGCGTTCGATGGCCCGACGAGAGGCGAAGCTGCCGATCTCTTCATCGGAAGTCCAAAGACACGCAATTTCCTTGCGCGGATGAATCCCTGCGCGGGAAAGCGCATCCACGGCCGCCAGCGCCAGAACCAGACCGCCCTTCATGTCAAACGTGCCGGGGCCCCATGCGCGTCCTCGCGCGATTCGAAAGGGCGTGGCCGCAAGGGCGCCCTTGTCATAAACGGTGTCAAGATGACCGAGGATCAGGATGCGTCCAATTGGCCGGCCCGGGCCGCGCCACAAGGTCACAAGAAGATGATTGCCGCGTTCCATCTGTTTCAGGATGCGGACGCGAGCACCGCGTTTGCGCCACTCAGCGGCCACAAGACGCCCGAATTCATCCACGGCGCTCTTGTCCAGGGAAGGTGATTCAGCGCGAACAAAGCGCTCCAGGAGCCGCAACATCTCTCCTTCCCGGGATTTCAGGTCGTGGAGCAGGCGCCGTAGGTCTTTGGGGGTGGCCATCGAGAAGTCATGCTAACAAGGCCGCAGCGACGCGACAAGGCACGCTTGGCGCGCGATTCCCAGCGCTCTTGCTCGCGTAGCGCTTGTCCCAGGCAGTGAGTGACTTACCGAGTGCGCCGCGGCTCGGGCAAAATCGTCCGTGACCAATTAAAGAGCCGGTTGAGCGTAAGCCGGCGCGGACGATAGCTTGCCTCGCGATTCGTCTTACCTGTATTGCGCGCACGATGATGACTATCAGCCACGCGGCGCGTCTTACAAAGTGACATGAAAAGTGTTGCCACGACTGCGGGCGACGATCACGAGAATTCACTTGATGGGAATGTTTGAGCGATCTCATCTTGTAAAGGGCTAAGAGGTCTGCCATGCAAAATCTTCCAGGCAATTTTCGATACGCGTTGCGACAATTCAAATTGTCGCCAGTTTTTACCGCTACGGCAGTCCTCACGCTCGCTTTGGGAATTGGAGGAACCACGGCCATATTCACCTTGATTCATGCCGTGATGCTTCGCTCCTTGCCGGTGTCTGATCCAGGGGCGTTGTATCGGATCGGCGACGGGGACGATTGCTGCGTCGAAGGGGGCCCTCAGGACCGCTGGGGACTATTTTCGTTCCCTCTCTACGAGCGGATGAAGGCGGAGGCGCCGGAATTTGAGGAAGTGGCCGCTTTCCAAGCCGGCCTCAGACGCGTCAGCGTGCGGCGTCAAGGTGTTGAATCAGCCGCCAGACCTCTGCGCTCCGAGTACGTAACCGGGAACTATTTCTCAACTCTCGGCGTGGGCTCCTTTGGCGGACGCGTAATCACCCCGGATGACGATCGGCCTGCTGCTCCGCCGGTGGCAGTACTCAGCCATCGCGTCTGGCAGAATACTTATGGCAGCGATGCTTCGGTAGTGGGTTCCACGTTCGTTGTGGAGGGCCACCCCTTCACTGTGATCGGTGTCGCGCCTCCCGGGTTTTTCGGCGAAACTCTGCGTGGCGACCCTCCCGATATCTGGATCCCGGTGCAACAGGAGCCAATGATTGATGGAGACGGCGCAGTGCTGCGTCAGTCTGTCTCCGCATGGCTACGGATCATCGGCCGCTTGCGGCCGGGAGCTTCGATTGCGGGAATGGCTCCGCGACTCACCGGAGCGCTGCGGCAATGGATGCAATATGATTCCGGGTACCCATCCAACTGGATGCCCGACGTGATCCGATCGCTTCCCAAGCAGTCGGTCGCCGTCGTGCCCGCGGGCGCGGGCGTTGGAGTGATGAAAGAAGAGTACGGGCGCAGCCTGCAGATTTTGCTTTCCGTTTGCGGCTTGGTGCTGCTGATCGCATGCGCCAATGTCGCAAACCTACTGCTGGCGCGGGCGGTGGCGCGCCGTGGACAAACCGCTGTACGGCTGGCGATTGGCGCTACGCGGCGGCAAATCGTTGTGCAAGCTCTTTCGGAAAGCGTTGTGCTCGCCATTGGCGGCGGCGTTGCTGGACTTCTGGTGGCAATGGGAGCCGCGCGGCTGCTGCTTGGGCTTGCCTTCCAGAGCGTACATTTCCTTCCGATCCAAACAACGCCCTCGCTCATCGTGCTGGCTTTTGCCTTCGGGCTGGCACTACTGACGGGAATCGTCTTCGGCGCGGCTCCTGCGTGGTTTGCGACGCGCACCGATCCGGCGGAAGCATTGCGCGGTTCGGGCCGCGGCACCCGCGATCGTTCTTCCTTCGCGCGCAAAGCGCTTTTGGTCGTGCAAGCCACCGTTTCGGTTGTCCTGGTTGCCGGTGCGACGATGCTGGCGCGAAGCCTGATTAACCTCGAGCATCAGGACTTCGGATATCAAGTTCAAGGGCGCGTGGTGGTGGCGCTGCATAATCCGCCGGCAAGCTACCCGCCGGCCAAGTTAGCAGCGCTCTACCGTCAGATTGAAGAAATCCTGAATCGCATGCCCGGAGTGCAGGGGGCCGGGCTGGCGCTGTATAACCCGCTCACCGACAACTGGGGCGAAATGGTTTTGGTGGCCGGGCATCCCGCCCCGAAAGTGAACGAGGAATCGGACGCGTCCTGGGACCGAGTGAGCGCCAACTATCTTCAGAACTTTGGAATCCCCATTTTGCGCGGGCGCGCATTCACCGCGGCGGATAACGAAACCGCCATGCCGGTGGCGATTGTGAACGAGGCCTTCGTGAAGCGCTTTTTCAAGAGCGGCGAAGACCCCCTGGATCAGCACTTCGGCCTTGACCTGCCTCAAAATGAAGGCACATTCCGAATTATTGGCGTGGTGCGCGATGCGAAGTTTGCGGGCTGGGGCTTGAACCGGCCCGCGCTTCCGATGTTTTATGTGCCGCTCGCTCAGAATGTTGATTACAAGCCCGGCGACGTGATGAAGAGAGTCGAAGTGGAATCGCATTTCATCGGCGGAATCATGCTGGTGACCAATGCTTCCCCCGGCGAATTGGAGCCGCTTCTCACCAGGAGCCTCGCGGATTTGGATCCCAATCTGACCATCACCAGCGTCCGGACTATGCAACAGGAGGTTGATCTTACTTTCGATCAGGAGCGCGCCGTGGCCAGTCTTGCCGGTCTGTTCGGAATTGTGGCTCTGGTGCTGGCCGCCATCGGACTCTACGGCGTGACGGCCTACACAGTTGCGCAGCGCACCAACGAAATCGGCATTCGCATGGCGCTGGGCGCAAGCCGCACGAAAGTGGTTCAACTGATTCTGCAAGGGGCATTTACGCGTGTCGCGATCGGATTGATATTGGGCCTGCCGCTGGCCATTGGCGCCGGGCGGTTAATCTCATCCGAGCTCTACGGCGTTTCCAGTTGGGACCCGCTCGCGCTGGTGGTGGCCGCGAGCGCGCTCGCAATCTCCGCATTTTTCGCGGCCATAATTCCGGCCAACCGCGCCGCATCCATTTCGCCGATGAGCGCACTCAGAAGCGAGTAGCGCAGCCTCTGGCAGGGACGATTTAGGTCCTGTCAGGCCGCCAAAGCGGACCCGGACACGTGCACTCCGGAGATGGGCCTGAGGTGGCTTGCCTTCGAATCGTCCAATCGCTTTGGATGTGTTGTCGTCAACTCGGAAACTGACGCACCACCACCCCTCCAAATTCAAGGTTACCCATACCATCGCCCCATGCTTGGTTTCGCGCCCCTCTGCAATCGCGTATAATTCATTGAATTAACGGGGCGAAACATCCTGAGCAAAAATGTCGCATTCTCCGCACCCAAGGGGGCAGCCCGGCGGACGCGCGGAAAAGGAGTGGCGATGCTTTTTGACACGAACGACATCCAGAAGGTCTTGCCGCATCGCCATCCATTTCTGATGGTGGATGCCATCTTGGAAATGGAACCGCGCAAGTCCATTGTTGGGCTTAAGGATGTATCCATCGATGAGGCCTATTTCCGGGGACATTTTCCCGGGAATCCGATTATGCCGGGCGTACTGATTATCGAAGCGCTGGCGCAGACGGGAGGTTTCCTGCTGCTCCAGGAGCTGAAAGACCGCGAAAATAAGCTGCTCTATTTTGTCGCAGTGGACGAGGCACGGTTCCGACGTCCAGTCGTGCCCGGTGATCAGCTTCTCCTCGAAGTCAAGGTCCTTAATTGGCGCGGCGATTTCTTCAAAATGCGCGGTGAAGCACGCGTGGGCGGGGAGCTGGCAGCCGAAGCGAACCTCATGTGTAAAGTCGTGGATCGCGCGGTCGCATTTGCGCCAAACGAAAAATGATCGAAACCCGCGTCAGCCGCGGGGGTTCAATAAGAGAACACCAATCAGTGAAGACCAAACGAGAATGAGCGAGGCAAGGACAGCCGAAACGGTTCACCGGGCTGCCGCCGGCGTGAAGATTGACGCGCGCGCGGTTGTGTCCCCTCGCGCACGCCTCGGCGAAGGGGTTGAGATCGGCCCCTGGGCGTGGGTCGGCGATGACGTGGAGCTGGGTGACGCCTGCCGCGTGATGCCTCATGCGTTTTTGCAGGGCCCGGCGCGCATTGGGCGCGAAAATGTCTTTTATCCGTTCTGCTCGATTGGAGCCGACCCGCAGGACTTGAAATTTGCCGGCGAGCGAACGGAGGTCGTCATCGGCGATGCCAATCAGTTTCGCGAATACGTGACTGTGAGCCGAGGTACGGCGCACGGAAACAAGACGACGCGCATCGGCAGCCATAATCTATTCATGGTGCAAGCGCACGTCGCCCACGATTGCGAGGTCGGCAGCCATACCGTATTCGCCAACGCAGCCACGCTTGCGGGGCACGTCGCAGTGCAGGACTACGTCACGGTCGGCGCCTTCAGCGCCGTGCATCAATTCTGCCGGGTCGGCCGGTACGCTTACATCGGCGGCTTCACGGTTGTGACGCAGGATGTCCCGCCTTTCAGCCTGGTGGTATCGAAACGCGAAACACACTTGTTCGGCGCCAACAAGATCGGCCTTGAGCGGCGTGGATTCTCGGAGGAGCGCATCCGCGAAATTGAGAGCGCCTTCCGCCTGCTGTCGCGGTCGAAGCTGAACACCACGCAGGCGGTCGAGCGCATGCGCGAAACGCTGGGCGGCTCAACCGACGTCCAAGAGATGATCGCATTCATCGAATCGGTGGCACGCGGCCTTACAAAATAGGACGCCCAGATGGGGATGCCGAATCCATCCAACACTGCAGCCGGAGCTTCCGCCCCTCAATGGGGCCTGATCGCCGGGAATGGCCGCTTTCCGTTTCTCGTCCTGGAAGGCGCGCGCAGCCAGGGGATTGAAATGGCGGTCTTTGCCTTGCGGGAAGAAGCCTCGCCGGAAATTGAGCGCGCGGCGAAACGAGTACATTGGGTGGGACTGGGAGAGCTGAGCCGCACGATCGATTTGCTGCATCAGGAAAGCGTCACACGGGCCGTGATGGCCGGACAAGTAAAGCACAATAAGATATTTGCATCGATTCGTCCGGATTGGCGGCTCGCGAAATTGCTTTTTTCGCTTCCCCGCAAGAACACCGATTCATTGATTGGCGCGGTCGCGCGCGTGCTTGAATCAGAGGGCATCACACTGGTGGACTCGACTGCTTTCCTGAAGCCGCTCGTGCCGGAACCGGGCGTGCTAACGCACCGCTCGCCTGACGCGCGGGAGTCCGCGGACATGGCCTATGGCCTTGACGTGGCGCGCCACATCGCCGCGATGGACCTGGGACAAACGGTAGTGGTGCGAGACCAGGCTTGCGTGGCCATCGAAGCAATGGAGGGCACTGACGAAACAATCGAGCGCGCGGCGCGGATCACCGGAGGGGCGGAGCTGACCGTGGTCAAGGTTAGCAAACCCGGCCAGGACATGCGTTTCGATGTACCCGTGATTGGGCTCCCAACCATCGAAGTAATGAGGCGCTCTCGCGCGACCGCGCTGGCTATCGATGCCCAGCGCACCCTGCTTTTCGATCGCGCGCAACTGATTAAGGCCGCGGATACGAGCAGCATCGCGATACAGGCGTTTGATCCCGCCGCCGCGCAGGCAAGCGCGGTGGACGCGACGAGTGCAGGCAAGAAATGAGCACAGACCGCATTCGCGTAGCGGTTGTCGGCGCGGGCGATTTCGGGCGCAATCATGTGCGGGTTTATAGCGAACTGCCGCAGGCGCAGCTCGTCGGCGTGGTGGATAGCAACGCCGAGCGCGCCCAACGAATCGCCTCGGAATACGGCACGGAAGTCCTGCCGAATATCGAGGCGCTTGCCGGCCGGGTGGATGCCGTGAGCCTGGCAGTGCCGACGGCCGAACACGCGCGCATCGGCTCCGCGATCTTGCGTCAGGGAATCGATGTTCTCGTCGAAAAGCCGATGGCTGCGTCCCTTGCGGAAGCCGATGAACTGATCGCGGAAGCACAAACATACAATCGCATCCTGCAAGTTGGTCACCTGGAACGATTCAACCCGGCGGTGATCGCCGTGGAAGCCATCATGCGCCGGCCGCTTTTTTTTGAGATACACAGGCTGGGCATTTTTTCGGCACGCAGCCTGGACATTGACGTGATTTTCGACGTGATGATTCACGACCTGGACATACTGCTCGCGCTGGTGAAGGAACCTGTTACGGACTTGAAAGCTGTGGGGATTCCCGTGGTTTCGGAAAAAGTGGACATCGCCCACGCGCGGCTCGAATTCGCCGGCGGCGCCGTGGCCAACGTGACGGCGAGCCGCGTCTCCACCGAGCGCGTGCGTAAAATGCGTTTCTTCCAGGAGCAGGAATACGTATCGCTCGACTACACGCGGCAGGATGCGCTGCGCATCAGCGTGAAGAAGCCCGGGCCGGAGCCTGACTTCAGCTTTGAGAAACTGGCGACAGAACCAAAGGAGCCTCTCCGCGCCGAGCTGGAAGCGTTCCTGGAATCTGTGCGAACCCGCGGGACGCCGCGCGTGGATGGTCTTGCCGGGCGCAGTGCCCTGGAGTTGGCGGAACGCGTCGCGGCATGCATCCAAGAACACGGCCGGCGCGTCCAAGTAAGTGCATTTGTGTCTCCATTGGCTGGAATATGATAGGTCGACTACTGATTCCCGCAAATTCGCGGCCTCTCGCTGAATCGGCCGTTGAAAACGGCAAACGGCGGAGGACGCCGCTGGACTTGCGCACCATTATCCCAGCGGATTTGCCCCAAATGGTGCTCGACGCAAAAACCAATATCCCTGCGTACATGCCGCTTGATGTTTTGTCGGGGAGGCAAGTGATCCCGCGCGACTTGCCAGTTGCGCCGCTGGATCTCAAGCACACGATTCCTTCGCACGTGCCCCTTGCCGTGCTGAGTTCTCCCGTGGCCGTGCCAAAGGATGCAGTACTGTCCCAGATAGCTCCGAAGGCGATACAGCATCCGGCAGAGATGCCGGACCTGCTCGAACCGGATGTCATCACAACAGGCGAAGTAAACCTGCTTGCGAGGCCAGCCGGAGTTTTTCAGGAAGAAAAACGCTGGGTACTTCGCGGCGCGTCCGCCTTGCTCCACGCGACTGCAATCGCCCTGATTCTTATTATTTCCGCGCTCATTCCGACGCACACGCCTACGAACGCGGAAATCGAGATGGCGGCGCGTTCGCTCGGCGATCTGTACTTGCCCCAAGACATGAAAACTCTCCGGCATCAGGCTCCGCAACCGGTAATAAATAATCCGGTGGTGCGAATAGATCCCAAGGTCATCCGGCAGCTTACTCCTCCGGGGCCGCCCCAGCCGCCAATCACGAATCAGCCGCCAAAAGAAAATGTTCAACCTTCGCCTACTCAGGGGAGCAATCCGCAATCGAATCTCCCGCCGGCGCCGGCGCCGCGAATTGATGTTCCGTCCCCAACGCCGCAACTCGAGCCGATCAAGCCGGCTCAGCAGCCGCCCACAGGCGGCCTGACGATCCCCCGATACTCGCCCGGCCGGGCCATTCAACAATCGCTGGATGATGTCGCGCGCAAAGGCGGCGGGCCGGCCGGTGTGGGCTTTGATGGCGCTGTTCCTCGCGCGGGAGGCGGAGGCGGGCAGGAGATGTCCGGCGGTCTCACGATGTTGACGCCGACCGAAGGGGTGGACTTCAGCAGTTACCTGGATCGTGTGGTGGCCAGCGTGAAGCGCAACTGGTATTCAATCATCCCCGAATCTGCCAGAATGGGCGAACAGGGGAAAGTGTATATCGACTTTGAAATCATGCGCGACGGTTCGGTTCCGCCCACAGATCCAACGCTCATGAGGACCTCCGGCAAGGATCCGCTGGACCGGGCAGCGATGTCATCGATTCGCGCATCGAATCCCTTTGAGCCCCTCCCCCCGGCTTTCAGCGGCCCCCTGATTAAATTGCGATTTGTATTTCTTTACAATTTGCCATTGTCAGCCGCACAGTGAAGCCAACGCGCAATCAGGTTCTGGGCATGATTCTCCTCGGGTTCCTCGCGCTCATTTTCTTGCTTGTGCGGTATGGAAAGATTTTCTGATGAATTCCGAAGCGACTGAAAATATATCGCCACTGGCCGTCATCGTCGGCCCAACGGCTTCCGGCAAGTCGGCGCTGGGTGTGTGGCTCGCCGGACGGCTCGGCGGAGAGGTCGTGTCCTGCGATTCCACCCAGGTCTACCGCGGGTTTGACATCGGCACGGCAAAACCCACGCAAGCCGAGCGGCGCAGCGCGCCGCATCACCTGATTGATCTGCTCGAGCCGAATGAGGTTTTTACGGCGGGCGACTATCGCCGCCGAGCGGTAAGCGTGCTCGCGGACTTAAAGGAACGCGGCAGACTTCCCGTGCTGGTTGTTGGAACCGGCCTTTATCTCCGGGGACTCCTCGAGGGATTGGCGGACGCCCCTCTCCGCTCCGAGGAGATGCGTGCGAGACTGGCGGCCCGCGCGGAGCGACGGCGGCCGGGCTATCTGCACCGGCTGCTGAAACGAATGGACCCTGAAGCGGCGGCGCGAATCGCGCCTCAAGACTCCCCCAAACTCATTCGCGCAATTGAAGTCTGCGTCCTGGCCGGGAAGCCACTGACGGAGGTGCACCGGTCGGGCCGCCAGCGACTGGAGGGTTTTCGTCCCCTGAAGATTGGGCTCCTGCCGGAACGCAATGCGCTCTACGAACGAATCGAGCGGCGCACTGCGGACATGATCGACCGTGGATTACTTGAGGAAGTCCGCGCGCTTGTTGGAAGGGGAATCGCCGCAACCGCCAAGCCATTTTCATTCATCGGTTACAAAGAACTTCGCGCGCACATCCAAGGACAGCTAGAGCTGCCAAAGGCTATCGCCGCCATCCAGCATGCAACGCGCCGCTATTCCAAGCGGCAGCTTACCTGGTTTCGCAAAGAGCCGGATGTGCGCTGGTTCGATGGATTTGGCGATGACGCCAAAGTGATGCAAGGAGTGCTGCAGCACTTGCAAGAAGAGCTGGGGATAGCCAGCAAAGCTGCTACACCCGGAATTCCATAAAGGACCCGGCAATCCTATGAAATCGGTTCGGACAACGGATTCCCGCGAGCGCGCCCTGCTGGTTGGCTTGGGACGCAAGCGTCCTTCGCGCGTGCCCGGCACGGAGCCGGGCCAGGCGGAGCGCGAATCGCTTGCGGAACTCGCGGAGCTCGTCCACAGCGCGGGCGGCACCGTCGCCGGATCCATGCTGCAAATGCGCGAGGCGCCGGATCCCGCAACGCTCGTCGGCAGGGGCAAGCTCGAAGAAATTGAAATCGAGGCGCGAACGCACAAGGCCCCTCTGGTCATCTTCGACGCGAGTCTGACACCCAGTCAGCAGCGCAATATCGAAAAAGCGCTCGATTGCCACGTGATTGACCGCACCCAGCTCATTCTCGACATTTTTGCCCGGCATGCCCGCAGCCGCGAAGGGCAGTTGCAGGTCGAGCTGGCGCAACTGAATTATCTGTTGCCTCACCTCTCCGGGCGAGGCACGGAACTCTCCCGACTCGGCGGCGGCATCGGCACACGCGGCCCCGGCGAACAAAAACTCGAAACGGACCGCCGGCGCATACGCGACCGGGTTGGCCGCATCAAACAGGACATTGAAGCCGTGCGCAAGCAGCGTGCCAGGCGTCGCGAGGCGCGCCAGGCGGTTCCGCTCGGCACCGTGGCGCTCGTGGGCTACACCAATGCGGGCAAATCCACTCTCTTCAACGCGCTTTCCAAGGCTGGCGTTTTCGTTTCGCCGAAAATGTTCGCCACGCTCGATCCGACGGTTCGCGCGGTTCGGCTGCCTTCGGGCCGCCGCGTGCTGCTTTCCGATACGGTCGGATTCATCCGCGATTTGCCGCCCGCGCTGATTGCCGCGTTTCGCGCGACTCTCGAAGAAGTACAGGAAGCCTCGATGCTTCTCAATGTCGCGGACATTTCCAATCCATACCACGCGGAGCAGGATGCGGAAGTCGAAAAGGTATTGGCGAAACTTGGCGTCGGCGATCGCCCGAGTCTTCATGTCTGCAATAAGATCGATCGGCTCCCGGCCGGGGAACTCGATGCGCTTCTCGCGGGTAACGGAACGAAAGTATTTGTGTCCGCATTGAAAGGAACGGGGCTCAACGAGTTGCTTAGCCGGATGGACGCCGCGATGCCGGTGGATCCCGTCGTGCATCTCCGGTTGCGCGTCCCTCTTGCCGATGGGCGCACGCTCGCGCTTCTTCACGCTTTGGGCCGGGTTCTCAGCTCGACGGTGGAGGATTCCGAAATGCTGCTCGACGCGGAGCTTCCCGAATCCCTCGCCCGACAAGTAAGTTCCTATGCCATTCATGACGCTGCGTCGACAGCGGTAGAATAGAAGTCAGGGCGATCGTTTGCGGGGCTCGATCACTGCAACTTGGCGTAACCTCGTTGTATTCGTCGACTTAGTGCACTCTCGAGACTCATTTTTGAGCCAGGAAACGATTGGACCGCTAAAACTCAGGCTGTGGATAAACCTGTGGAAAGCCGCCCCACAAAGTCTTGCTTTTCCAAAGGCATTGGAAGCCAACCGGAAATGCGATTTCCAAGTGGGCCGCTAACATGCCTATTTTCAGTGGCTTAGGATGTAGAGCTCGCGGGACACCGGTTCATTTTCCAGCGGAATTGACTTTTCTTGAATCATAGGTTTTGCACAGTTTCAGTGCACAAGCATGCGCAAGTGGTTACGCTGCCGTGACTTGCGGGTGGGGATTACTTCCGCAGAATCAAATTCAGCCGCGCTGATATGCACTCCCGTTGACTGGGGTATGACGGAAGTCTATAGTTGGCCCATCTGTTGGGATCAGCGGCGAAAGGGCCGATGCCCCTGAAATCTCATGAATCTGCCTAACACGCTCACCATCCTGCGAATTTTTTTCGTTCCGCTTCTCGTTGTTGTGCTTTTGACGCGTGAACCAAACGTCATACTTTGGGGCGTATCCATTTCTTTCGTAATCTGGGGAGTATTGATCCTGTGGGCCGCCGCGGCCACGGATTGGGCGGACGGATACTTCGCGCGGCGTCGCGGTCAGGAGACGACACTTGGCATTTTGCTGGATCCGATCGCGGATAAGCTGCTGATTTCCGCGGCGTTTATTTCGCTCGTGGAAATGCACCTGGTTCCCGCTTGGATGGTAGTGATCATCATTGGGCGCGAATTCACCGTCCTCGGCCTGCGTACGATCGCTTCTGCGGAAGGGTTGACGATCAAGGCCTCCGCGCTCGGCAAAGTGAAAATGAGTTTGCAGGTTGTTGCCGTGAGTGCCGTGATTCTCGGGGCCAGGAACGTTTTCTTGAAGCCACTTGCTAAAGTGCTGCTGTGGCTGGTGGTGGTGAGCGCCATCGCTTCAGCCGTTCAATATTTCCTCAAGTTCTGGAGCCAGGTGGATAGCAGCATCAAGCAACGCCGGCGCTTGCGCCTGCTCGAGCGGCGCGAAAAAACGCAGGATGTTCCCACACTCTAGCCAACCCCTGAATAAGGAAGAGCAGCGGAAGCTGCTGGAAATTGCGCGGCAAGCGATTGTCGAAGCCGTTGTGCATGGCCGCGCGTGGCGACCCGCAATGGTGCAAGGCGCACTTGCCGAGCCGTGCAGCGTATTTGTCACGCTCGACCGCCGTGGGAAACTGCGCGGATGCGTCGGTCAAGTGACCGCGCCCGACCTGCTCGCGCTGGGTGTTGCCCATTGCGCGGTCGCGGCAGCGTGCAAGGACGCGCGCTTCTCTCCAGTGCGTCCACAGGAAGTTCCCGGCCTTACGATCGAGATTTCGGTTCTTTCCGCCATGGAAGCGATTCATCCGGGGCAGATTGAATTGGGCAGGCACGGGTTGATGGTTGCGCTCGGACCGTTACGCGGAATTCTCCTGCCGCAAGTTGCCGGTGAGCATCGGTGGACGCGCGAGCGTTTCTTGCAGGAGACTTGCGAGAAAGCAGGCGCGCCCGGCGATGCCTGGAAATCACCGGAGACGCAGCTTTTCGCTTTCACGACGGAATTGTTTTCGGAGGCGGATCTCCCCGCTGCGGCCTCGCATTCAACGAAACAGGGCCAAGTCTGAGACGCGTGTCTTCACAATCCGTGAAACGCGCTCCCGGTACACGCGCGTCTGAGTTATCCAGACAATTCTTCGAGAGTGTCTCAGGAGCCGTAAGGCCGCTCTATGACAGCGATTGATCTTTGCGCCGACGTGGGGCTGGTCGCGGTTGGTCTGGTCACGGCCAACATGCTGCTGGGACTGCTCATGGCGCTGCGCTACAGCCCTTGGCGTTATTGGCCGCACCGGCACTTCAACTATTTCCGCCTGCACAATTGGACGGGCTATCTTCTGCTGGGAACTTGCATCCTGCATCCGGTGATCTTGCTTTTTTCTTCTACGGCGCGATTTCGCCTGCTCGACATCCTCTACCCGGTGCATTCGCCCAGCCAGCCGCTCGACAACACCATCGGCGCGATTGCGCTATATCTCGTGATGGTCGTGGTCATCACTTCCTACTTTCGTCTGCGGCTCGGCCGCCGGACCTGGAAGTCATTTCATTTCGTGATTTATGCGGCTGCAACCGCGCTCTTCTGGCACAGCATCTTCACGGACTCGAATCTGAAGAATTCGCCGACGGATTTCCTGGACGGAGAAAAAGTTTATATCGAGGTCTGCCTTATTCTCGTTGCGGCCACCGGCATTCTCCGCTGGAGACATGCAGTCCGCAAGGCTCGAGAGGCGCGCTCATAGAAATTCGCTTCGAGAAATGGAAAGGGCCAGCTCGCGCCGGCCCTTTATTGAACTTTTTTTGGAAAGCTCGTGCGCGGGTTTATTCCACTTCGACGTAGTCCCCGACATATATCTCGTGCCGACTGGCGGTGACCAGCATGGTCGCCGTATTGTTGGACACGCGGACTACGATTCCTTCGCCGAGGATTTCTCGTGGCAGACCCTCCCATGTGTAGCGGACAGACGTGTGTCCGTAGCCGTACACGTGGTCTTCCATTCCCGCCGTCTCGTAGGCGATCTCGCGCCGGTCACCTTGATGGCGGAAAACGCGGAGATAGCTTCCCACATGCACTCCCTGAGAGGAGCCGAGGTTGATGTAGACGATGCTATTGTTACCTGCTACCTGCCCGAAATCTTTCGTCGTCACAACCATTCCGGTTTTGCCAGTGGCTGGCGCGAACGGGTCCACAATGTTGGAATTCGGCTTCAGCGCCGGTGCGGGCCGTTCAACGAAGGGACGGACGATGTCTCCTCGCTGCATATAGTCGCAGGCAAAGATCACCTGTGCTGTGGAAACCTTAGCATCCACGTGGACGACGCGGATTCGTCCAGCGTCCGCCCAGGTTTGGCCCATCGCGCGCATCAATTCGGGTTGAGAGTGGAACCAACTTTGGGCAAGTTGATCGTTCACTGGCCGGACAACGAGATACTCGTCGCCAACCTTTACGCCCTGGCCGGCGCCGCGATTAATGTAGACGAGGTCATTCATCCGGAATACATAATATGTGTCGGATTGCTCGCCGGAGATGATGTAGCTTTCATTCGGAACTGCTTCAGTGGTCACCACTCCGGAGCAGTACATCGTGGCCGTATCCACGGACGTCCGCTTGGGGCCCTGCCCCGCGGCAATTCCCGCTACCAGCACGACCGCCAACGCCAAAATCGTCCATTTTCCTCGCATGTGCTTCACTCCTTGGGCTTTACGGGATTTTGAAGCTTCCGGATTCCCGCCTGAATTGACGCTAACAAAGGCCTTGGGGAGCGTCAATGGGACGCCGGGACGAGCCTTTACACATTCGATACCGCATGCTAGAAGCAAGGTCTTATCCCAACATGGTTGGGAGTGGGGAGAAACGTTGCTTTTTGGCCGGGACAATATCTGTGCCGTGGTTGCGGCGCCAACCGCGGTACGGATGCGGCGGGCCCTCAAGCAGGCGTTGCGGGAGTCCCTTACTGCTGAGGTGCGGCTGGACTGGCTGCGGAATGACGAAAAAATCGAAAATATTATACGACGTCTCCGGGTGCGCGGAAAGCGGGCCTGTTTGATTGCCACATTGCGGCGGCGCGCGGGCGGGGGCCGCTACATCGGAAGCGTGAGGAAGCAGTTGGCGTTGCTGGAGAAGGCCGCCCGGGCCGGCTGCCGCTGGTGCGATCTGGAAGTGGAATCCGCAGCCCGGGTTGACCGCGGAGCGATTCAAGCGCTGCGCCATGCCGGAGCACGAGTGATGATTTCCTACCACGATTTTCGCCGCACGCCCGGACGTCCCGAGGCTGTCGTTCGACGCCTCGCCCAATACGGCGGCGATGCCATTAAAATTGCGGCGAAGTCAAACAAGCTTGTGGAGGCGGCAAAGCTGATTGCGACGGCGCGACGGCACCGGAATTTGGTCGCCGTGCCAATGGGTGAGGTCGGCTTGCCCGCACGCATCCTCGCTTTGCGCGAAGGCAGCGCGCTTGCTTATGCAGCCGTCGCGGAGAGCACCGCGCCGGGACAACTCTCCGTTGCCGAGATGCGCGATCTATATCGGGCCGATCAGCTCGATCGCCGTACGCGCGTCTATGGAGTCATTGGCGACCCCATCGCGCACTCACTCTCCCCGCGAATGCAGAACGCGGCATTTGTTGCGCGGCAGGTAAACGCGGTCTTTCTCCCATTCCTTGTGCGCGATCTTGCGGACTTCTTAGCCGCGCGCGCGGAGTTCGGCCTTTCCGGATTTGCCGTCACGCTCCCACACAAGCAGCGGATTCTGCGATACCTGGACGGATGCGATCCCCTGGCGGCCAAAATTGGCGCCGTGAATACAGTCGTTGTTCGTGGAGGAGGGAAGCTCTATGGATACAATACAGATTACGTCGGCGTGCTTCGCGCGGTTGAAAGGCGCGTGCGGTTGGCGGGAAGCAGGGTTCTCTTGTTCGGGGCTGGCGGAGCCGCAAGGGCCGCGGCCTTTGCGCTTGCGGAAGCCGGCGCCGTCGTGAGGATTTGTGCGCGCAGCCCGCGAAAGGCGGAGGCATTGGCGCGCGCCGCGGGTGCTGAAGTAATAGAGAGGTCGCGTCTGCGGGGTGAATTCTTCGACGGTTTTATTAACGCGACTCCTGTTGGAATGAGCCCAAAAGATGGCTCGCCGCTGCGTGGGAATGAACTGAACTGCCGCGTGGCGATGGACATGATTTACCGTCCGATGGAGACGCCGCTTCTGCGAATGGCGCGCCGCCGCGGCATCGAGACGGTTTCGGGCGTCGAGATGTTCTTGGCGCAGGGCGCCGCGCAGTGGGAAATCTGGATGGGCGAACGCGCTCCAGCAGAAACGATGCGCCGCACCGTCCTCGCTGCGCTGAGGCGCGAGGGCTCCGCTGAGTAAAATAAGTGATTCGGCCTGATTACAAAACGTTTTGCAAACTCGCGCGCGAGGGGAACCTCGTCCCGGTGTATGAAACCTTTCGCTCGGACTTGCTGACTCCCGTTTCCGCCTACTTGCGCCTTGCGCGAGACGCCCGCTATGCCTGCCTGCTGGAAAGTGTGGAAGGCGGCGAGAAAATCGCGCGCTATACGTTTGTTGGCGCGAATCCAGCGGAGGTTTTCCGGTATCACAATGGTTCCTGCGCGGTCGAATCGGAAGGAAGGGTGAGCGTGGAATACACGCGGCCGATGGAGTTTCTTCGCAAGATGGTCGCGCGGTTTCAGCCCGCGCGGGTTCCCGGCCTGCCGCCGCTGGTCGGGGGAGCTGTCGGCTACTTCGCTTATGACATGGCGCGGCAGTTCGAGCGCATCCCCGAATCGGGCCGCGACGATTTGGACCTGGACGATGCCGTGATGATGTTTTTCCTCGGCCTCGTCGTTTTCGACCACGTGGAGCATCGCGTCTGGATCGTCCGCAACGTCTATACAAGCTCGCCGGGCAGCCTGCGATCGAAATACAACACCGCCGTGCGGGAGATTGCCGCGCTGCGGCGAGTGCTCGACCAGCCCGTCCCTGCGGAGAAGCCCCCTGCTCGTAAACGCAGAAACGCTGCCCCGTTGAAGATCGCTTCTAATTTCACAAAATCAAAATTCCTCGCCGCTGTCCGCAAGACGAAGGAATACATCCGGGCCGGCGACGCGTTTCAAGCCGTCATCAGCCAGCGATTTTCCACGCGAATTCAAGTGGATCCCTTTGAAATTTACCGCGCGCTTCGCGTCGTCAATCCTTCGCCCTATCTCTATTACTTGAAGCTCGGTGACGTTGCTGTTGCGGGCAGCTCGCCCGAAATGCTGGTGAAGGTTCAACGGCGCGACGCTTTTTACCGGCCCATCGCCGGCACTCGCCCGCGCGGACGCGACGAGCGGGAGGATCAGAAGCTCGAAGCGGAAGTGCTCGCCGACCCCAAGGAGCGCGCCGAGCACATCATGCTCGTGGACCTCGGCCGCAATGACCTAGGCCGCGTTTCCGAATACGGAAGCGTCCGCGTAGAAAAGTTGATGTTCGTCGAGCGCTACTCTCACGTAATGCATCTCGTTTCGAGCCTCCGCAGCACGCTCCGGCCGGATGTGGATTGCTTCGCTGCGCTAGCTTCCTGTTTTCCTGCCGGGACGCTCAGCGGCGCTCCAAAAGTCCGCGCCATGGAAATCATTGACGAGCTCGAGCCCACGCGCCGGGGCGTTTACGGCGGCGCGATACTTTATCTCGATTTCGCGGGAAACCTCGATTCCTGCATCGCGATTCGCACGCTGGTGGTGAAAGACGGAATCGCGTACGTGCAGGCCGGCGGGGGCATTGTCTATGACTCCGTGCCGGCGCGTGAATACGAGGAGACCGTCAACAAAGCAAAAGCGCTTTTTCGCGCCATTGAGATCGCCCACGGCTCCGGCGAATAGCCTCTTCATTGGAACGTGATTGGAACGCGGGTTGGACCGCCGAATGTTGCGCTCGCAATTTGATAAACTGTTGTGATGCTTTTTCTGCTCGACAACTACGACTCGTTCACCTACAACCTCGCGCAGTATCTCGGAGAATTGGGCTGCAAACTGGAAGTGCGCCGCAACGATGAGATCTCGACCGATGAAGTCGCGCGCATGAAACCCGAGCGCATTGTCATCTCTCCGGGCCCGTGCACGCCGCGCGAGGCGGGCATTTCCGTCGAGCTGATCCGGCGTTTTGCGGGCGAGATTCCGATCCTAGGGGTTTGCTTGGGGCACCAGGCGATTGGCGAAGCCTTTGGCGGAAAAGTTGTGCGCGCAAAGGCGATTCTTCACGGCAAGACGAGCGAAGTGAAAAACGATGGGAAGACAATCTTTCGCGGATTACCGAGGCAGTTTGCCGCCACGCGCTATCACTCGCTTATTGTCGAACGCAAATCCTTGCCTCACGAACTCACCGTCTCCGCCGAGACATCCGAAGGCACGATCATGGGGCTCCGGCACCGCAAGTTTCGCGTCGAAGGTGTGCAGTTCCATCCCGAATCCGTCCTCACAAATGTCGGGAAGGATCTTCTCCGCAACTTCCTCTCGCTAAATTAGTCTCGGACCCTTCACCACTTCAGATCGGCGAGAATCGCGCCATAGATTTCGATTCCGCGCCAAAAATGGCCGATGCGCAGGTTCTCGTTGGGGCTATGCTGATTATCATCATAGTTGACGATCGGCACACTGATCACCGGCAGCCCCAAATTCTCGAAGATGTACATCGGCGAGCTGCCGCCGAGAATCGGCATGCGCACCAGGCCGCCGCCCGCCGCGGCGTCCACAACCTCTGCGAGCGTCTTCGATACCGGCAAATCCATCGAAGTCAGCGACGCAGGATAGCCGCCTTTCGACATCGCCACGCGCGCGACTTTTGCGTGGGTCCGCCGTTCCTCAACAGTCGGGTCATCGACGGTCACGAAGTAGCCCTGCGCGCGGATGTGCGCAACGAGCCGGTCGAATTGCATCCGCGGAGTGATGTTTTTCACCAGGCGCATGTCTACAGCCGCCGTGGCCAAATCGGGTATCACGGTGCGCGCTTGCTCGCCGACGTCCGCGCTGCGCAATCCGTCCACGTTCAGCGACGGTTCGGTCAGCAATTCGACAAGTTTCTTTCCGCCGCCCTCCGGCTGCGCGATAGCGAAGTCTTTTTCCAGATCGGCGTCATTGTTGGGCATGTCTTCAAGCGCCTTCCGCGCCGTCGGTCCAAGCGGCGCGATGCCATCGTAGAACCCCGCGATCCGCACGTGGCCGTCTTCATCTTTCATCGTGGCGAGCAGTTGCGCCAACCGCATCGCGGGATTTGGCGCCCAGTTGCCGTAGTGACCGCTGTGCAGAGAACGAAGCGGCCCGTAAACGGTGATTTGCGCCGAGACGACTCCACGATTTCCGAACGTCACCAGCATCCGCCCCGACTGGTGCACCGGGCCATCGCCGTTGATGAGCAGGTCGCCTGCAAGCAAGTCGCGATGCGCCATCAGCGTTTGTTCGAGATTCGGCGAGCCGGCCTCCTCTTCCCCGTCGAACACAATCTTTACATTTACGCCAAGCGGGATGTTCCGGGCGCGCAACGCATCCAGCGCCGCAAGCAGCGCAATGATTGGCGACTTGTCGTCGCCGGATGAACGCGCGTACAGCCGCCAATCATCGTTGTAGCGCCCGCCGCTTGCAGGAAAGGGAATGATCCTTCCATTGGCATCCAGCGGCGCGTTGCGGAGCGCCGGGTCGTAGGGCTTCGTGCCCGTCCACGTCGCCGGGTCAACCGACTGCCCGTCGTAGTGCATGTAAAAGATCACGGTGCGCGCAGCGCCAGGCGCGGCAAGCTTTCCGAATACGACGGGCCCCCGGCCTTCGATCGGCAAAAGCTGCGTCTCGAATCCTCGCGCGTGCAGCATCTCGACGAGCTTCGCGGCGTTGCGCTGGATGTTCGGCGTATCGCTCGCAAAATTTGGGATGGCGAGGAACGCGCGCAATTCGTCCATCACGCGCGACTCGTTCGCCTGGCGCCACGCGCGCACCTCCCGGGCTGTCCGCCCCGCTCCTTGTGCGGCGTTTTGCGGAGTATTCCGCGGCGCGTTGGCGTTTGACACCGGCGCGTTCGCCGGGTACGCTACCAGTCCGATTAGCAAAAGTGAGACGACAATGTACCTCATCTCTTTCCTCCCATAACGGGTTCTGAACGCCTTCTCTTCGCGTTCCGCCGCATCCGGCGGACATTATAGTTTTCCTGAGCCACGGGTGGTGGCTTTCTTCGATTGCATACGCGCCTCAAGCCGAGGCAGGGAATTGAGCCATGACTGAACTTGCTCTGCAGGTGGAAAATCTGGCAAAGGTATACGCACCGCGCGGGCTCTTCCGCCGCGGAGAACCCGTGCGCGCCGTGGAGGGGATGAGTTTCAGCGTCACGCGCGGAAGCATCTTCGGGCTGCTCGGCCCGAACGGCGCCGGCAAGACTACGCTCCTCAAAATGGTCACGACGCTTGTCCGCCCCACGAGCGGGCGCGCCAGCGTGCTCGGATTTGACGTCGTCGGGCGTCCGCTGGAAGTCCGCCGCCGAATCTCCTCCGTCCTGCAGGAAACCGCCGTGGACCAGTTTCTCAGCGTCCGCGGCAATCTGCTTTCATTCGCGCGCTTCCACGGCCTGCGCGGCCAACCCGCCCGCGGCCGCGCGGACGAAGTGATGGAACGATTTGGGCTCACCTCCGAGGCGAATCGCAAAGTGATGGATCTCAGCGGGGGGTTTCGCCGCCGCGTTCAGGTCGCCAAGGTTTTCATGGTTGATACTCCCGTGCTTTTTCTTGACGAGTTCTCCACCGGCATGGACCCCATCCTTAAGCGCGAGATCATGGATACTTTTCGCGCTGAAGCGCGCCGCGGGCGCACGCTCGTGCTCACCACGCAAATCCTGAGCGAAGCGGAAGAGCTTTGCGACGACATCCTCATCATGAATCACGGCCGCCAGGTCGCCCGCGGCGATATGAATACGCTGAAGCAGCTCTCCGGAGGCGTTTACGAAATCGCGTTAATATTTGACCGCGTCCCCGAAGGCGCCGAAGCCGAGATGGCCGCCCTCCATCCCCTGCGCAGCCTCATTGACCAGACCACTCTCGAAGCTGCGTTGCGAGCCAGCGAATCGCAGGTGCTCGAGTGGGTATCGAGCCTTGCGCGCCGCGGCAAGCTTTTGCACGCGGAGCTTTCCGGAGCGAGCCTCGAGGATATTTTCATTGAACTCACGAAGAAGGAGAACCAGCCATGAGCGCCATTGCAGCGGTGATTTATCGCGAAGCTCGTCTCCGCGCGGGAAACGTGACGTTTCTCTTTTGGGACCTTTGCTTCCCACTCCTCTACATGCTCATTTTCGGGGTCGGGGTTTCCTTTGGCCTCGGCGTGCCCGCCGCCACGCTCGGCACTAACTTCAGTTCTTTTTTTCTCGCAGGGGTCCTCAACATTGCGGGCTTCGGGATTGCATCGAACACGGCGTGGTCGTTCTTCATGGACCGCGACAACGGCATCTTCTACGAGATGCTCACTTATCCGCTGAGCCGCGCGCAATACCTTGTCGGCAAAGTCGTCTTCAATCTTTTTGTCGTGGTGCTTCAGGCGGCGCTGGCGATTTCACTTGCGGCGGTGTTGCTGGATGTGCGCATCCACGTGGATCTGCTCCCACTGCTCGGGGTCGCTGTCGTCGGCGGCGCGACGGGCTGGTTTTTTCTTTACGCCACTCTTGCCCTGCGAATCCGCCGCAACGACGTCTTCAACAGTGTGTCCTCGGTCCTATGGTTCCTTCCCGTTTTTATGAGCTCTACTTTTTATCCGCTGGCCGCACTTCCGGGCTGGTTCCGGATCATTGCCTCCGCGAATCCCGTCACCTGGCAGGTGGACGTGCTGCGCTACACCTCCATCGGCTTGGGCCAGCCGCGCCAGATTTTGATGGAAGCCGCTGCGTTCGCCGCATTCTCTGTGATTGTGTTTCTTCTTGCGGTAAGGAGCTTGCGCAGCCAGGAATAATGCGGCCCGCAAATAAAAAACGGCGGACAACTCGGTCGTTGCCCGCCGCCAGGAATTTCGTTCTTTAAGGAAGAACTACTTCTGCGCCAACCAGTCGTCCATCGCACTTTTACCGCCATTCTTATCCATCGCCTGTATGTTCTGGCTCTCGGCGGTGAATGTGATCTCCTCAGTTTTTCCCGCGCCTGCACCTGAAGCCTGGATTGAGGTAACCAAGGCATCCGTCAGGTGAAGCGTTTTGTAAACCTCGGGCCCCTTCGGGCCGGGGTGAACGAATTCTATATCCACTGACGTAAGCACTTCATTCGTGGTCATCGCCCGCATGAGTAGCGGAGAAGCTGAGTCCACTTCCTTCATGATGGTGACTGTGCCATGCATCCGTTTGCCGGATGGTTGCGCGGTTGCCTGATCCCGCGGTGATGCCGCGCTATAGCTGAAATCCGAAATCGAGATCTTGCCGGCCCCAGCGCCGGTTGCTGCGCCCTTGAATTTCCCTTGTTTCGTTCCTTCGATGATTAAATACGCATTGACACTCGCCGAAGAAAGCTGCGATGCCGCCGCCAGGCAAATCACCAGCGCGCCTGCTAAAACCCAAGAAATTCTTTTCACGTTCATTCCATTCCTCCAGAGATTCTTTAGGGAACAAACCAGCTGACTCCTGAAAAGGACTGTATCCGCCTTCCCGCCGATTGGATTTTTCTCGTGACCCCTTGTTTCGTAAAGTGAAAGATAAGCCATGCCATAGATTGGTGGCGGTTTCAGGTGTTCCTCATTTTTTTCGGAATCTGCGCATTTCCGCAGCAGCGAGTTGCCGAGGTGATTTCCTGCGCGGTCTCCACTACTGTCCGTTCGCAAAATCGATGAGCGATTTCATTTTTTCAAACGCCGCGCGTGAATCAATCGCTTCCGCGGCAAGCTGAGCGGCTGTGCGGAAACCCGCCGCGCGCCCGCCGGCAACAATTGCCGCGGCGGCATTAGCAATCACGATGTCACGCCGGGGTCCGCGCTCGCCATTCAAGATCGCCCGGATGATCGCCGCGTTTTCGGCGGCGTCCCCGCCGGAAATTGCTTCGAGAGGGGCGCGCTCCAACCCGAAATCTTCGGGTGCGATCCGATAGCTGCGCACGGCGCCATCGCGGACTTCGCTGACAAAAGTTTCGCCGCTGAGCGAAATCTCATCCAGCCCATCCGCGCCATGAACAACGAAGGCACGCCGCGCGCCAAGTTTCGCCAACGCCAGCGCCTCCGGCTCGACCCACTTCGCCGCAAAAACGCCCATCACTTGCGCCTGCGCACCCGCTGGATTCGTCAAGGGCCCAAGCAGGTTCATGATTGTGTGCCCGCCGAGCCGCTTCCGCGCGCCTGCGGCGTGCCGCATGGAGGTGTGCGCCACCTGCGCGAAAAGAAATCCGATGCCGATTTCTTCGATCGCCGCGCCGGCGCGCTCGACCGGCAGGTCCACCCGCACCCCCAGCGTTTCCAGCACGTCCGCTGAGCCGCTCCTTGAGCTATATGACCGGTTCCCGTGCTTCGCTACTCGCACGCCCGCGCCCGCCGCGACGAAGGCCGCGCACGTCGAAATATTGAATGTGCCCGGAGTCCCGCCGCCCGTCCCGCAGGTGTCCACGATTTCCGCGGGCGGCATGTGCCCTGCCGGAAACGCATTCCTCGCATGTCGGCGCATGACCGCCGCAAATCCAACGATCTCTTCAACCGTTTCACCTTTGTCGCGCAGCCCGGCGAGCAGCCGCACGATGTCATCCTCCGCCATCCGCCCCGAGAGCAGCTCTTCCATCGCGGATTCGGCGTCCGGGCGCGAAAGATCGCTCATCCTTTCGACTTGTTGCAGCAAGGCAGGGAGGTTCACGCGCTCGCGCTCCTCTTGCGCTTCGGACGCGCCACCAATTCGCCGACGCAATTCGGGCATTCCTTCTGGAAATTGTCGGTGCACTCGCGGCAAAACGTGCATTCAAACGAGCAGATGTATGCCTCGCCGTCCAACGCCAGCGGGCACTCGCAATGCATACACCGGACCTTCATTTCCAGCGGCACAGCGGGCTCTCCTTGCTCCTCCGTCGCATACCAGCTAAACTTCTACGTTTTCGCGCACGAAAATACTAACACTGATAGGAACCAGATGAAGATTCACGAGTATCAGGCCAAGGGCATCCTCGCCAAGTACGGCGTTCCCGTGCCGCGCGGGATGGTGGCCTTCAGTGCGGACGAAGCGCGCAACGCCGCAATCAAGCTCGGTACACGCGTGACGGTCGTCAAGGCTCAGATTCACGCCGGAGGCCGCGGCAAGGCAGGCGGAGTCAAGCTGGCGAAATCGCCCGACGAAGCCGCCGCGCTCGCGAAGGAAATGATTGGCGCCAGGCTCGTCACGCCACAAACCGGGCCAGAAGGAAAGGTTGTAAACCGCCTGCTCATCGAAGAAGGCCTCGACATCAAGCGCGAGCTGTACCTCGGCGTACTCGTGGATCGCGCCTCCGCCGCGGTCGTTTTCATGGCCAGCGCCGCTGGAGGCATGGAAATCGAAGAGGTCGCCCGCAAGAATCCTGAAGCCATCCTTCGCGAAACGATAAGTCCCATTGCTGGATTTCTGCCATATCAAGCGCGCAAGCTCGCTTTCGGTTTCGGACTTTCCGGCGACGCCGCCGCAAACGCTATACCCTTTTTCCAAGCTCTATACCGCGCCTTCGTGGGGACGGATGCCTCGCTTGCTGAAATCAACCCGCTTATCGTTACCGGCGACGGCAAACTCGTCGCGCTCGATGCAAAGATCACTTTCGATGACAACGCGCTTTACCGTCACAAGGAATTGAAGGAGCTGCGCGATCTCGACGAAGAAGACCCGCTTGAAGTCGAAGCCTCGCGCTTCAACTTGAATTACATCAAGCTCGATGGCACCGTCGGCTGCATGGTCAACGGGGCCGGCCTTGCCATGGCCACGATGGACATCATCAAGCTTGCTGGCGGATCGCCCGCGAACTTTCTCGACGTCGGCGGTGGCGCCAATGCGGAGCAGGTCAAAAACGCTTTCCGCATTCTGATGAGCGACTCCGAGGTCCGGGGCGTTTTTATTAATATTTTTGGCGGCATCCTGCGGTGCGACGTCCTTGCCACCGGGGTCGTCGCGGCCGCGCGCGAATTGAGCGTAAAGGTCCCAGTCGTCGTCCGCATGGAGGGCACAAACGTCGAAGAAGGGCGAAAGATCCTGCGCGATTCGGGCCTGAACTTCACGATTGGCAATGACATGAAAGACGGCGCGGAAAAAATCGTCAAACTCGCGCGCCTGAGCGCCTCTGTCGGGGGCCTGCGATGAGCGTGCTGGTCAATGAAAAAACGCGCGTCATCGTGCAGGGCTTCACCGGCCGCGAAGGCGCCTTCCACGCGCAGCAGATGATCGAATATGGCACGAAGGTCGTTGGCGGCATCACTCCCGGGAAGGGTGGCGCCAAGCATCTCGACCGGCCCGTGTTCAACACCGTTGCCGAGGCGGTGAAGGAAACCGAAGCCGATGCGAGCATTATTTTTGTACCGCCGCCTTATGCGGCGGATGCAATTTTGGAAGCAGCGAGCGCGGAGTTGACGCTCGTCGTTTGCATCACCGAAGGCATTCCGGTGCTGGACATGGTGCGCGTCGCCGCCGTGCTGCGCGGCGGCAAGACGCGCCTCATCGGGCCGAATTGCCCGGGAATCATCTCGCCGGGAAAATGCAAGTTGGGCATCATGCCCGGGCGCATACACAAGGCGGGCCGGGTCGGCCTCGTAAGCCGCAGCGGCACGCTAACGTATGAAGCTGTGGACCAACTCACCAAAATTGGCATCGGCCAGTCCACCTGCATCGGCATCGGCGGCGACCCCATCATCGGCACGAATTTCCTCGATGCCATACGCCTGTTCAACGACGACTCCGGCACCGAAGCCATCGTGATGATCGGTGAAATCGGCGGCAACGCCGAGGAAGTCGCCGCGGAATACATAAAGAAAAGTGTAAGCAAGCCCGTTGTGGGCTTCATCGCCGGCCAAACTGCGCCGCCGGGCCGCCGCATGGGCCATGCGGGAGCCATCATCAGCGGCGGCCAGGGCACGGCGAAAGATAAATATGCCGCCATGCAGGCTGCCGGCATCCGCACGGTGCAGAGCCCGGCCGAAATTGGGCGCAACATGGAGGAACTGCTCAAGAACAATCCGTCGCGCGGGAAGAAAGTTGCCGTCAATGCGGCAAAGAAACCAGCGAGCGGCAAATCGCGCAGGAGTAAATGAGAAATCGGCGGCACAATCCTGGGAGGGAATCGTGGCAGTAGAAAGAACTCTCGCAATTATTAAACCTGACGCCGTGAAACGCAGGCTTCAAGGCGACATCCTCAGCCGCATTCACAAGGCCGGATTTACAATCGTCGCCGTCAAATCATTGAGATTGAGCAAAGGCGAGGCCGAAGGATTTTACGCAGTTCACAAGGCCCGCCCCTTTTTTGGTGATCTCACCGAATTTATGAGTTCAGGCAAGGCCATCGTCATGGTCCTCGAAGCCGAAGGCGCCATTTTCAAGTGGCGCGAAACCATGGGCGCCACCGATCCCGCGAAAGCCGCTCCCGGGACCATACGCCGCGACTTAGGCACCAGCATCCAATTTAACTGCACACACGGCTCCGACGCCCCCGACACTGCTGCATTCGAGATCGGCTACTTTTTCTCGGCCAGCCAACTCATCTGACATTGTCCGCCGCCGCGCGGCCCTCGACATGCGATTTCACGTTCGTGCCGCCGGCCCCGGTGTGCTTTCCCGCGGGATTGGAGTACATTCCTAGAGCGGACCAGTCTTCAATATCGTTGGCTGTGCAGCTTCATCCGCAGGAATCACGGCTCCCCACAGGAGGCACTTATGTCCATCCGTCCCATCAAGCGGGTCATCAAATCGCAGCCGACCATCGAAGGCGCGGGAGTTCACCTCCGCCGCGCATTCGGATTTCACAACACATCCGATTTTGATCCATTCCTCCTTCTTGACGACTTCCGCAATGACGTTCCGGCGGATTACCTGGCCGGATTCCCCTGGCACCCTCATCGCGGCATCGAGACCATCACCTACGTCCTCGCAGGCAAGGTCGAGCATGGCGACAGCATGGGCAATAAGGGAGCAATCGCCGCCGGCGATATTCAGTGGATGACGGCCGGCCGCAGCATCATCCATCAAGAAATGCCCAAGGGTGATCGGGAAGGGCGCATGCACGGTTTCCAATTGTGGGCAAATCTTCCGGCCTCACTCAAGATGACCGCGCCGCGCTATCAAGAAGTCAAATCCGACGAAATCCCGGAAGTGAAGGATGACGACGGGACCATAACTCGGATCATCACCGGCAAGTTCTGGGGGAAGAGGGGTCCGGTTGAAGGCATCGCGACCGATCCCGTTTACATTGACGTGACTGTTCCTCAGGGCGTCCGCAAAGTTCTTCCTGTGGAGGTAAGTCGCCACGCATTCGCGTACGTTTTCGCGGGCGCCGGAAAATTCTGCAATGCATCCAAACCGCTCGATGTGCCCACCGAATCGGTCGGATGGTTGGACACCGCTCCGCCGAAAGATGCGGAAGACCGCTCGCTGGTGCTATTCGATCGCGGTGACGAAGTCGCCGTTCAAGCCGGCGAAGAGGGCATTCGTTTTCTTTTGGTCTCAGGGAAACCACTTCAGGAGCCGGTCGCCTGGTACGGCCCGATTGTAATGAACACGCAGGAGCAGCTCCGCCAGGCCTTTGAAGAGCTTCAGAAGGGGACTTTTCTCAAGATCGAGGACATCAAGCGCGCCGCCAAGTGAACCATTCCTCCGCGGATGGAAACCGCTTCGAGAAAAATGCACGAATGACGCCCGTCCGCGAATTCGGCCGGCTTCTGCTCATGGTTGGCGTGGTTCTCATTGCGGTTGGCGGACTACTTTATTTCTCCGGCAGGCTCCCATTTCGCCTCGGCCGGCTCCCAGGGGATATCTCCTGGCAAGGCAAGCACACTTCGGTGTATTTTCCCATCGTGACATGCATTGTGTTGAGCATCCTGCTGAGCGCGGTTTTCTGGCTTGTCACACATTTTCGGCGGTGAGGTAATCGCGGCGTGTCCCAACTTCAGTTCAATCTGATCCCCGAGCGCAAGGTCTGGACCGTAAGCCAGCTCACCGCACGCATTCGCGAGCTGCTCACCACTGCGTTCACTTCCATCTGGGTCGAGGGCGAAGTATCGAACTACAAAGAGGCTCAATCCGGCCATCTCTACTTCACTCTGAAAGACGAATCCGCGCAGGTCCGCTGCGTCTGTTTCCGCAATTCCGCGATGCGGCTAAAGTTTCGTCCCGAGGACGGGCTAAAGGCGCGCGTGCGAGGCTCCATCAGCGTGTATGAACCCCGCGGCGAATACCAGATTTACGTCGAGCACATCGAACCGGTCGGCGTCGGCGAATTGCAATTGGCCTTCGAGCAACTCAAGAAAAAGCTCGGCGAAGAGGGGCTCTTTGACGCCGCGCGAAAAAAGCCGCTGCCGTTGTTGCCGCGGCGCATCGGTGTGATCACGTCGCCGAGCGGCGCGGCCCTGCGTGATATCCTGCGCATCCTCCGCCGCCGCTTTCCGAATGTCCGCGTGCTGATCTACCCCGTCCGCGTGCAGGGCGAAGGCGCGGGTGGCGAAATCGCCGCCGCGCTGAAGTTTTTCAGCGCGCGCATTGCCGCCGACGTCCTGATTCTCGCGCGTGGCGGCGGCTCGCTGGAAGACCTGTGGGCCTTCAACGAAGAAAGAGTCGCGCGCGCGATTGCCGCTTCGCACATCCCGGTCATCTCCGCCGTGGGCCATGAAACCGACTTTACCATCGCCGATTTCGTCGCCGACGTCCGTGCCTCGACTCCCTCCGCCGCCGCGGAAATCGTCGTTCAAACGCGCGAGGCCTTCGACAATCATATCCGCCAGCTTTTGCAATCGCTCGGCGAGCGGATGCAATACATCATTCTCGGACAACGCAATCGCCTGCATGAATTGTTCGCGCACCGCGCGTGGCGACGCCCAGAAGAAATTGTCCGACAACATCGCCAGCGCACCGACGAGTTTTCCCTGCGATTGGGAGAGGCGCTGCGCGTGCGGCTCGATCGCCTCCGCAAGCGATTCATTGACGCCCGCGCGCGCATCGCTTCCTTCGATCTGCGCACGCGGCTCGCCGCCATGCGGTCGCGCATTGATCAGCGCAACGTTGAGCTGACTCGCCGCGTGGAACGTCTTCTTGTCGTGAAACGCCAGCGATTTGAGAGGTTTGTCCTGCAACTCGAAGAGCGCAGCCCGCTCCGCGTACTCGAGCGCGGCTACGCGATTGTCTATGACTCCGCCGGCCGCGTCGTCCGTGCCGCGGATCAAGTCGCCGTCGGCGACGAAGTTTCCGTCCGCCTCGCCCGGGGCCGATTAATCGCGGAGATTAAGGGCCGCGCGGAATAAAAGGCACTACTCGTCGTCGGTGCTGCTGGCAACCTTGAGCACTGCGAGGAACGCTTCCTGCGGAATGTCCACACGCCCGACGCGCTTCATGCGCCGCTTGCCTTCTTTCTGTTTCTCGAGGAGTTTTCGTTTGCGCGAAACATCTCCACCGTAGCACTTGGCGAGCACGTTCTTGCGCATTGCGGCGACCGTCTCGCGCGCAATCACGCGGCTGCCAATCGCTGCCTGTATGGGCACCTCGAACATCTGCCGTGGAATCAGTTTCCGCAAGCGTGTCACGAGTTCGCGGCCGCGTTCATACGATTGATCCCGGTGGCAGACGAGCGTCAGCGCGTCCACCGGTTCGCCGCCCACAAGGACGTCGAGCTTGACGAGATCAGCCTCCTGGTAACCGGCGAGCTGGTAATCGAGCGAAGCATACCCGCGCGAAACGCTTTTCAGCCGGTCGTAGAAATCGAGCACGATTTCGTTGAGCGGCAAATCGTAAGTGAGCATCACGCGCGTAGGTGAGAGGAACTCAAAATTTTTCTGCACGCCGCGCTTGTTCTCGCAGAGCTGCAAAATCGCGCCGACGGATTCCTCGGAAGTGATGATCATGGCGCGGATTATCGGCTCTTCGATCTTCTCGATGAGGCTCGGTGACGGGAATTTCGTGGGGTTGTCCACTTCCATGATTTCGTGCGTCACGCTCGTGATGCGGTAGCGCACCGAAGGCGCCGTGGTAATCAGGTTGATCCCAAATTCTCGCTCGAGCCGCTCCTGCACGATCTCCATGTGCAGCAACCCGAGAAATCCGCAGCGAAATCCGAAACCGAGCGCGACGGAATTTTCCGGCTCGTAAAAGAAAGCGGCGTCATTGAGCTGCAGCTTTCCGAGCGCGTCGCGCAACGTCTCGTAATCGCTGGCCAGCACGGGGAAGAGTCCCGCGAAGACCATTGGCTTGATGGCCTCAAAGCCGGGGAGCGGCGCGGCGGGGCGGTCAACCTCGACCACCGTGTCGCCCATGCGCGCGTCGGCCACTTGCTTGATATTCGCAACCATGAAACCGACATCGCCCGCGGAAAGCTCATTGAGCACGATGGGCTTGGGCGTAAGCACGCCGAGCGATTCGACTTCGTGGATTTCGTCGCTGAAGCAGAGCTTGATGCGCATGCGCATCGTGATGCGGCCTTCCATCACCCGCACCAGCACCACGGCGCCGCGGTAGGAGTCAAACCACGAATCGAAAATGAGCGCGCGCAGCGGTGCCTCAGCATCGCCTTTAGGCGCGGGGACTCGCGCGACGATGGCCTCGAGCAATTCATCCACGCCGAGGCCGCTCTTCGCGCTGATGAGCAGCGCATCGGCGGCGGGGATGGCGAGCACATTTTCGATCTGCTCCTTTACAAGGTCGGGCTGCGCCGCGGGCAGGTCAATCTTGTTGATCACCGGGATGATGGTCAGGTTTTGCTTCGCGGCCAAAAATGTATTCGCGACGGTCTGCGCCTCGACGCCCTGACTCGCGTCCACCACGAGCAGCGCGCCCTCGCATGCGGAAAGCGCGCGCGAAACCTCGTAAGAGAAATCCACGTGGCCCGGCGTATCAATCAGGTTCAGGCGGTAGATGTTGCCGTCTTTGGCCTGATAATGGAGGCGAATGCTCTTGGCCTTGATCGTGATGCCGCGCTCGCGCTCGAGGTCCATCGAGTCGAGGACCTGCTCGTGCATCTCGCGCTGGGTGAGCGCGCCGGTGCGTTCGAGCAGCCGGTCGGCAAGTGTGGACTTGCCGTGGTCAATATGCGCGATGATGCAGAAATTTCGTACGAACCTGGGGTCCATTCGCTCGCTCTGTTATCTGATGCACCGCCCCGTACCAGACGGCGCGGGGCACAACGAAGAGGAATTCCGGCCGCTCCAGAACGCTTCAGTGTGCCACAGTTTTGCGCCGTGGGCCAACGCGCCCTGAAAGCAGCCTTTTTTGCCATCAGTAGCCCGGTTAGATTTACATTGACACACGAGATCGCGCTGTTCACGTTTGATTGGAGCACAAGTGTAGCGGGCGCCATCAATGCTGGCCTCTTTTGTTCTAGGCTGTCTTTTCCACCGGTTCCATCAACACGACGATGTCCCAGGCACTCCGCGATTTGTCGGTTCAATTTGACCAACTATTTATAAGCCCCATAAACAACATGTGGGAGTCGCCTAAGCCGACACACGGTTTTTTCTCGCGCGTTGGTCGTCTCTCCTCGCTGGTATATATTGGAAGAGATGCGTGTGTGGGCCGCATCCAGGTAGTCTTTGTGTCGGTAAAATAGCCTGCAATCGCGATAGTGAAACCAAATGGCGACTGACATAGACAAACTGCTGGATCGCGCGAAACGCGCGCTGGAGAAAAACAAGCCGGCGGATGCGATCGAGGCGTTTCAGTCGGTGCTTCATGCCGCGCCCGGCAACGTTGAGGCGTTGCAGTCGCTGGGCGATCTTCATACGCGGCGGAACGACACGGGCAAGGCCGCTGTTTATTACGGCCAATTGTTTGACAGGCTGGTTGAGCCGCGGGAAGAGGCGAAAGCCGTGGCTCTCTATACCCGATTCCTTCGGCTGGCGGAGCAGCCTCCGGAGCGTCAAGCTCGGTATGCGCTCCTCCTGCAGCGGCAGAATAAAGTAGGTGAGGCGTTAGAGAATTATTCCGTCGCTGCGGAGCATTTTCTTGCTCGCGGTAAAGAAGATGAGGCGTTGAAATGCCTTGAGCAGGTCGCGGAACTCGATCCCGAAAAACCGGAACGGCACCTTGCCATGGCGCGACTCGCCGAAACGCGCGGCCGCAGCGCACTTGCGGCGCGCGGCTATGTCCGCGCGGGGCAACTGGCGCTGGGCAAGGGTGAGATGCCGAGGGCAATCGAGTTGCTCGGGAATGCGAATCGCGCCGCCCCAGAGGACCGCGACGTGGCCCTGCTCTTCGCGCAAGCGCTCTTGATCGCGGGCGATCCCGCGCTGGCCGTCGAAAAGCTTGCGCCTTTTGCGCAGACAGAATCCGCCGCGGTCTTCCGGAAATGTTTTGGCGAAGCGCTGATGCGCGCCGGGGAGCTGGATCGCGCGCGCGAAGAGCTTATCAATTATTACGGGAAGGCAGGCGGGGATCGGGAAATGCTCTTTGAGCTTGCCGGGGCCTACATCGCGGCGGGAGAAGACGCGAAGGGCGTCGAAGTGCTGACATTGGTGCGACAGAACTTCCGGGATTCAAGCAGCGCGGCCGTCTTTGCCGGGCGGCTTGACGGCATCGCCGAAGCGCATCCTCATTCGCTTGCGCTCATGGAATTCTGGAGCGAGGTTTACAGCGGCCTGAACCGCGAGGCGAAATATTTTGAGACGCTGGTCCGGCTTTTCGACGTTTACTTTGAAAACGGGAACGTGAAGGGCGCTTGCGACGTCCTCGACCGCATGGTGGACATTGACCCCTACGATTTCCGCAACCAGCAGCGGCTCGAGAAACTTCGCGAAAGCGCCGAAAAGGACTACCTCTCGCGCGTCGCGTCGCGGCTCGGCGTGACGATGGCGCAAGTCGGCGTGGCGGGGACGAATTTCGGCGATGGAACGAATGCGGGCGAAGCGGCGGGGTCGGCGGGCGCGACGGCGCTGGATGATTTGTTGGTCCAAGCCGAGATTTTCCTGCAATACGCGTTGATGCCCAAGGCGATTGAGAGGCTGCAACGAATCGCGGACCTTTTCCCGAGTGACGCGGAAGACAACGAGCGCTTCCGCACCATGTGTGAGTTGGCGAACTGGTGGCCCGCGGGTATGAGCAGAAAAGCGCTCGCCGGGCCGGCCGAACCTGGCGCGGCGAGTCAGCCCGCCGCCACGCCGGCCGGAAATTCGGCCGCGCCCTCGGGGGCATATTCGCCCGAGGCCATGCGCGACCTTTCCAGGATTTCGGAAATTGGGCAGGGGATTTACAAGCAGTCGAGCCCGCGCGCCATGCTGACCTATGCGGTTAACGAAATCGGCAAGCACCTGCGCGCATCGCGATGCCTGGCGTTGATTGGAGCGCCCGGACAGCCACCGCAACTCGCGGCGGAGTATTGCGCGCCTGGCGTTTCCCCCGCCTCAGCGAACCAGGTGATGCGGCTCGTCGCGCAGATGGAGCGCGCGGCCCCGGACTCAATGGGAGGATTGCCGCTCGAAGTTGCGGCGGCGCCGGTGCTGAAGGAGATTGGCCTGGCCACGGTTTTGGCGGTCGCGCTGATGGACAAAGACACGCAGACCCCCGCGGGCATGATCATCACGGGACACGCGGAGCCATATAAGTGGAGCCCGAATGAGACTTATTTCCTGCAGACGGTCGGCGACCAGATGCTGCTGAGCGTGAGCCACACGAGGCTGCGGTCACTCATGAAGACGCTCGCGGTGGCCGACGAAAAAACTGGTCTACTGGCGCGTAGCGCTTACACCGACAGATTGATGAGTGAGGCGCAGCGCGCCAAGTCTCATGGCTCGCTGCTTTCCGTGGCAATTCTACAAATGGACGGTGGGCAGGAGTTGTTGCGCCAGCATGGAGAGGCGCTGGTGGAAAAAAATCTTGAACAGATTTCGCGGGCAGTCCTCCCTGTCGCGAGAGCGTCGGATCTGCCGGTGAAATATACGGCGTGGTCGCTCGCGTTTATTTTGCCGGACACAGCCGTTGCCGGCGCGCTTGGCCTTGTGGAAAAAATGCGCCAGGCCGTGGCGGCGCGAAATGGCGGTGCGGAAACCGAAGCCTTTGACGCCATGACTCTGAGCGCCGGCGTGGTTGAGGCAATCGCGAGAGTAGATTACGATACGGAAGATATCGTCACCGATTTGATGAACCGGGCGGAAGCCAGTCTCGAAGAAGCCCGGAAACTCGGCGGCGATTCCGTGATTTCGCTGGCCAATCCAAAGAGCTGAAATCCCGGCACAATCCAGAGAAGCGGAGGGTGAATGTTTCCCACCGATGTGGTGATTCTTGCCGGGGCGCGCACGCCGATGGCGCGTTATACCGGCGCATTCAAGGATATTCCGGCCATCGACCTTGGCGCCATCGCGGCGCGCGAGGCGATTCGCCGCGTGGGCGCGGATCCCGCCGAATTCGACCACGCCATTTTCGGCAACGTGATGCAGACGAGCGCGGACGCGCTCTACGGCGCGCGGCACGTTGCGTTGAAAGCTGGGCTGAAGGTCGAAACGCCCGCCGTGACCGTGAACCGGCTATGCGGATCTGGGATTGAATCGATTGCGCAAGCGGCGCAAAGGATTTTACTGGGAGAGGCCGCGCTGGTGCTCGCGGGCGGTATGGAAAATATGACGCAGGCGCCGCACGTGATCCGCGGCGCGCGGTCTGGATTTCGTTTGGGCGAAGGCAAGCTGGAAGATTCGTTGCTGACCGGCTTGACGGACACTTATTGCGGCTTCGATATGGCCGGAACGGCGGAGAACGTCGCCGCGCAGTACGGAATCACTCGGCGTGCGTCGGATGAGTATGCATTGCGCAGCCAGCAAGCGGCGGAAGCGGCGTATCGCGCGGGACGCATGAAGGAAGAATTAATTCCCGTTGAAATTAAGAAAGGGAGCAAAACGGAGCTGTTCTGCGAAGATGATCATCGCCGGCCGGATACGACGCTCGAGACACTGGAAAAGTTGAAACCGGCTTTTCGTAAGGATGGGATTGTTACTGCCGGCAACGCGAGCGGTATCGTGGACGGTGGCGCGGCCGTTGTTGTGACCCACGCGAAGACCGCGCGCGAGCGCGGCTGGAAGCCGCTCGGACGTGTTATTTCCTGGGCAGCGATCGGCGTGGAGCCGCGCGTGATGGGAATCGGGCCTGTGCCCGCCACCGAGAAGGCATTGGCATCCGGGGGGCTAAAGCTTTCGCAGATGGACCGGATCGAAGTGAACGAGGCGTTCGCGCCGCAATATCTTGCGGTGGAAAAAGCGCTGGGGCTCGATCGTGATAAGACAAATGTGAATGGCGGCGCAGTCGCGCTCGGGCATCCGCTAGGCGCGTCTGGGACGCGCTTGGTGCTGACTCTGCTGCTCGAACTGCGGCGCAACAATCTGCGCTACGGTCTGGCGACGGCCTGCATCGGCGGCGGACAGGGAATTGCGATGATCGTTGAGTCGGTCGAGTAGCAGGCTCCCGTTTAATTTTTCGCGTACAATCTGCCGGGGGGATTTCGGATGGCAATCGAAAAGGTAGGTGTAGTTGGTTGCGGCCTGATGGGCTCGGGCATCGCGCAAGTGGCCGCGCAGTCTGGTTGCCAGGTCATCGTGCGCGAAGTTTCTCAAGAACTCGTGGACAAGGGCCTGAAGAGCATCGAAAAGAGCCTCGCGCGGCTTGTCGAAAAAGGAACACTTTCCGCCGCGGACCGTGATGCGGTGCGAGCCCGGCTTCGCGGCACGACGAAGCTCGAAGATTTCGCCGACCGCGACATCATCATCGAGGCGATCATCGAGCAATTGCCGGTGAAACGCGAGCTGTACGGGGCGCTCGACAAAATTTGCCCGCCCGCGACGGTTTTCGCAAGCAACACTTCTTCTCTTTCCATCACGGAGATGTCCACGTCCACCAAGCGCACGGAGCGGTTCTTCGGGCTGCACTTTTTCAATCCCGTGCCGGTAATGAAGCTCGTCGAGGTGATTCGCACGATCGCCTCTGATCTCCAGATTTACGAGGAGCTGGTTGCGTTTGCAACGCGGCTGGGAAAAACGCCAGTGCGTACTACAGATCGCACTGGCTTCATTGTCAACCGGCTATTGGTGCCGTATCTGCTGGATGCGATTCGCGCGCTGGAAGAAGGCGTGGGAAACATCGTGGATATTGATAACTCGATGAAGCTCGGCTGCGGGCACCCGATGGGGCCGCTGACGCTGCTCGATTTCGTGGGACTGGACACGACCTATTATATTTCGCGGATCATGTTCGACGAATTCCACGAAAAGAGATTCGCTTCGCCGCCGCTCCTGAAGCGAATGGTGATGGCAGGTTGGAATGGGCGAAAAGCGGGACGCGGATTTTACGATTATACCGACCCGCAGAATCCCAAGCCGATGCGGCTCACCTGAAGGAATTGGAGACACCCCTCATGATTCTTGAAAACATCCTGTACGAAGTCCACGATTCAATTGCCTACATCACTTTCAATCGCCCAAGAGTGCTGAACGCACTCAACCGGCAGACGATGAATGAATTGGGCCTGGTCATCGGACAATCTCACGCGGATCCGACCGTGCGCGTTCTGATCTTCACGGGAGCTGGAGAGAAAGCCTTCATCGCGGGAGCGGACATCAATGAACTTGCCGAGCGCACTCCTGTGGACGGCAAGGAATTTTCGATGTATGGCCAGAATATTCTGCGGGCGCTGGAAGTGGTGGGCAAGCCGAGCATCGCTGCGATCAATGGATTTGCTCTCGGCGGCGGATGCGAATTGGCGCTCGCATGCACCATGCGCATCGCAAGCAAGACGGCGCGGTTTGGGCAGCCGGAAGCAAAGCTCGGGATCATTCCCGGTTATGGCGGCACGCAAAGGCTGGCGCGGCTGTGCGGCAAGGGCGTTGCGAACGAATTGGTCCTCACCGGCGAAATGATTTCCGCGGAGGAAGCGCTACGCATCGGGCTCGTGAACCGTGTCGTCGATCAAAGCGAATTAATGGCGACCTGCGAAGCAATTGCGAGAAAAATCATCGCAAACGCGCCGCTCGCGGTGAAGTACTGCATGGAAGCGATTGAACACGGGATGGAGATGCCGCAGGAAGAAGGACTCTTTTTGGAAGCAACGCTCTTCGGATTGTCGTGCGCGACGGAAGACATGCGCGAAGGGACGCGCGCCTTCCTCGAAAAGCGGCCCGCGCAATTCAAGGGCAAGTAAGAATCGTCGCCAAATTCATTCCACCTTATGCCTGACAAACTCAATCCGAAGCCGGCGGCAGGAAATCTAAAATCAGCCGGCTTGCGGTTTGGGATTGTTGTCAGCATGTTTAACAGCTTCATTACGGAGCGGTTGTTGCGCGGCGTTCTGGACGCGCTGGCCTCGGCGGGCACGGTCGAAGACCAAATCGAGATCGTTCGCGTGCCGGGCTCGTTTGAAATTCCGCTGGCCGCGAAGAAGCTCGCCGAATCGCGGCGCGTGCAGGCCGTGATCGCCATCGGGTGCGTCCTGCGAGGTGAGACATCACATTATGACCACATCTGCGCGGAGGTGGCGCGCGGAGTGCAGCTCGCGCAGATGGATACGGGAGTCCCAGTCATTTTCTGTGTACTGACGTGCGACACGCTCGAACAGGCGATTGACCGCGCCGGACTCAAGAGTGGAAACAAAGGACACGAGTCGGGGCTGGCGGCGATTGAGATGGCCACGCTCTCGCGCAAACTTTCCTCAGGTGCGCGAAATTCCGCAAGAGTTCTTGCCCGGCGGAAACGCACGTAGCATGGCTCTTCGGCGCAAGTCTCGCGAATTTGCTCTACAAATGATTTTTCAATGGGAAATGCGCCGCGATTCTCCCGCGAATATCGCTGTAGGTTTTTGGCGGAACGCGCGCGCGGCTGCGCCGACGCGTGAGTTTGCCATGCATCTTTTTGAATCGGCAGCCGCGCAGGCGGATCAGGTTGACGCGCTGCTCGCGCGGCATGCGACGGACTGGCGCGTGGACCGCATGGCCGCAATTGACCGTGCCATTCTGCGGCTCGCGGTCGCGGAGTTGCGCTCGACAGGCACGCCGCCGAAGGTCGTGATTAACGAGGCGCTGGAAATCGCGAAGAAATTTTCCACCGAAGAGGCTGTGCCGTTCATCAACGGCGTGCTCGACGCGATTCGGAAGGAACTGGACGCAGGGGCAAGAGTTTCCGCTTCAGGATAGGCCGCAATAGCTGCCTTGGCCAAACTTGCCGCGGCCCATTACTCACTTTAAATTTTCCTGTCCAGGAATTTGTCAGGCTTCGATGTATCCTTCAAAGATTACAACAGCCGCGCCGCTGACGCGCGGCACAAGCTTCCCGCGCTGCTCTTCCACCACGGCTTCGATTCGGCTGGGCCTGTCCATCTCGAGGCCTTGTGCGATTGTGAGACGTTCTCCTGCATGGAGCTTGCCGTGACGCACTAGATACGCCGCGAGGGATCCCGCAGCGGAGCCGGTTGCCGGATCTTCATAGGAGGACCACGGCAGCATGCCTCGGGAAAAGACCTGTCCGCGCGGGCCGAGCACAAAGCAATAAGCAACAGAGTCCGCGCCGCGAAGAGCGGCCAGAAGGGCGCGCGGGTCCGAGCTGATTCGCGCGAGCGAGCGCCGGTTCACGAGCGGAACCATCAAGTTGAAGATGCCGGTGGAAACCGACTCGACCGGCAGGCCCGGAAAAACGTCGCCTGTCTTCAGGCCCAGCGCGCGCATCAGCGCGACCTTCGACAAGCGCGCCGATTTAAACTCCGCCGGCTTTTGCAGCATGGTGACGCGCGCGGGGCGCCCATCGCGAAATGAAATCTCGACGGGCAGGACTCCCGCGCCGGTTTGCTGCCAGACGTGCACCGGGCCTTCCTGCGCGGGCACGACGCCAAGCTGCGCGAGAAGAAACCACGTGCCGATGACGGGGTGTCCGGCGAGGCGAAGTTCATTCTGTGGAGTGAAAATCCGCAAACGCGCAAGCGCCTGCGCGCTTGTGGGCTTCTGCACGAAGACGGTCTCCGAGAGATTCATTTCGCGGGCGATGTCGAGCATGCGCCGCGCGGAAAGGCCGTCGCCGTCGGTGACGACTGCGAGCGGGTTTCCCGCGAATGGTGTATCGGTGAAAACGTCGAGCTGGTAGAGGCGTCGCTTCACGGTGTCGCTCCGTTTGTGCCGCTGAAAAGTTCTCCCGGCACGATTCCCACTTCAAATCGCTTTCACAAATTTTGATGCTTCCTCAAGTATGCGCCGCGTAGTGTCCGGGCGCGGAGTCTCGGCGTACAAGCGCAGCATCGGCTCCGTGCCTGACGCGCGAACGAGGAGCCACCCGGCGTCGCCGAAGATGAGTTTCACCCCGTCCATGTCTTCGCGCTTGCTGATTTTCCAGTCGAGCCAGCGAGTGAGCTTCTTGCTCGAAAAGTGCTTGATGGCCCGTTCCTTTTGCCCGGGCTTCAATTCCAGATCCACGCGGGCATAATGATATTCGCCAAATTCTGCGTGCAACTGTTGTATCAATTCACCCAGACCCTTGCCGTGCCAGGCCATCAACTCAACAAGCAAGAGCGCGGTCACGGTTGCATCACGCTCGGGCAGGTAGAGCTTCGTGCCAATGCCGCCGGATTCTTCGCCGCCGAGCAGGATGTCACGTTCGAGCATCAGTTCGCAGATGTATTTGAAGCCGATGGGGACCTCAAAGAGGCTTCGGCCAAATTTGGCGGCAATCTTGTCGATCATCTTCGTCGATGAAAAAGTCTTCGCGACGTCGCCCGTGAGCTTCCGGGTTCCGGCCAGATGCCAGAGGAGCAAGGAAAAAATCTGGTGTGGCGTCACGAAGCGGCCGTCGCGGTCCACGGCGCCGATGCGATCGCCGTCGCCGTCGGCGGCGAGCCCCGCGTCATAGCGGCCCTCTCGGACGGCCTGCTGCAACGCTGCAACATTCGGCTCGATCGGCTCCGGATTGAGCCCGCCGAATAGCGGATCGCGCGTGCTGTGGATCTCACCGCAATCCACGCCATGTCTCGAAAGCAACTCGCGCAGTAAGCCACAGGCGGCGCCGTGCATCGGGTCCACGAGGAGGCGAGGCCGGTGGCGCCGGATGCGGTCCCAGTCCACAAGTTTTTCGATGGTGTCAAGGTATGGCGCTCGAAATGAAAGTGGCTGGATGAGGTCGTTGCGCGGCGGTAGCGCCGGCACACCATCGCGCAGCACGGTTCCAATCTCGTCTTCGATCTTCGCCACGATCGCCGGGAGTGCCGAACTTCCATACGTAGCTTTGAATTTGATTCCGTTCCAGCGATAGGGATTGTGGCTCGCGGTGATGACGATGCCGCCCGCGGCATTGCGCTGCTTCACGAGGAGTGAAATTGCCGGCGTGGGGCAAGGCTCGCTGGAGAGCCAGACTGGTGTGCCCGTCATCGCGACGGATTCAGCGGCGACGCGAGCGAATTGCTCCGCGCCAAATCGCGTGTCGAATCCGATGAGCACGCCGCGGCCGGGCTGCTCATTGCGGACAACGTAGCGCGCAATCGCGTAGGCCACCTTGCGTACATTCGCGTACGTGAAGTCCTCGGCGATTACGCCGCGCCAGCCGTCGGTGCCGAAACGAATCGGTTGCATGCGTTGGAAGTATAAGGAAAACACCCGGGAATCCTACAGCCAAATTGTCACGTCGAGGCTGTGAGAGGAGACGAGGAGAATTCAGACCAATTCTTCGTGTTTGTTCTCCTCAAGCCACTTCACGACTTTACCGACGTCCTGTGCGCGGTCACGCGGACAGATGAGGAGAGCGTCGGAAGTCTCGACGACGACGAGATCTCGAATGCCAATTGCCGCGACGAATTTGCGTGGGCTCCAAACGAAGTTGCCCGAGGCGTCGAGAAAGAGGTGCGAGCCTTCGGTGACATTGGCGCCCGCGTGTTTCGCAAGCAATTCGTAAACGGCTTCCCAGGAGCCGATGTCGCTCCACCCAACTTGCGCGGGAATTACGCTCACGGTTGGCCCTTTTTCCTGCCGCGTCGAAGGTTCGAGGATCGCATAATCCACCGAGATGTTCTCAATCCTTGGATAAACGGTTTCAAGCGCGCGGTCATAGCGCGGAGTACCGATCGTCGCCGCCAAGTCCTCAAGGAGCGCGTGAATTTTCGGCTGGAAGCGATGCAGCGCATCCATGTAAGTCGAGACGCGCCAGAAAAACATGCCTGCATTCCACAGGTACTTGCCGGAGGCTGCGTAGCGGCGCGCGGTGGCGAGCGCCGGTTTTTCAGTGAACCGGCGGACAACGAACACCTTTGCGCCGCCGGGATGCTGCGCGCGCCCGCCGACCTCAATGTAGCCAAAGCCGGTCTCGGGTCGCGTGGGAGGGATTCCCAGGACAACCAGCTTGCCGGGCGTTTCCGCCGCGCGAATTGCCGCGCGCACAAGCGCGCGATATTTAGCTGCATCCGCGATGTAATGATCCGCGGGGAGGATCGCCAAAACGCCGTCGGCGGCGGTATGCCGAATCATGTGACGAATATGTATCGCGGCGAGGCCGATCGCCGCGGTGGTGTTGCGCCCGGCGGGTTCCGCGAGCACGTGCCACAACGGCACGCCGATCAGTTGCCTGCGCACGGAAGGGGCTTGTTGCTCGTTGGTGACCGCCCAAGTTTGCGCAGGAGGAAAAAGAGGGGAGATGCGCGCCGCGGTTTGTCGCAGCATCGTGTCTCTCCCGGCGATGTCGAGCAATTGCTTCGGTGTGCGCGTGCGGCTCCGTGGCCAGAAACGTGTGCCGCGGCCTCCGGCCAGGATGACCGCAAATGCGCGAAGCTTGGCGCGTGCCATTTCCGTGTTTCCTCTACGTGCGAATGACTTGGGCTACGTCCGCGGCTGAAAGGCCGAAACGATTGAGTTGATGAGCATATAAACCCAGGTCAGGTGTATACACATGCAGTATAGACGCCTGCGTCTGGGGGTCAATCCTCCAGCGATCGAGCGAGGCGGGGATGAACCAGGCCTGCCCGGGAGCAAAATCAGCAGTGCCTGGATCGGAGGTCCCAGTCGAGTCCCCACTAATTTTCCCGTGGCCCGTGAGAATAATCCACAGCTCAAAGTGAGAGCGCTCGGTTGTGAGCGACACAGGAGCGGCGAAGTCCCATTTTTCCAATGTGAAATAGCGGCAGGCGACGAAGTGCTCGATCCTACCGCCGTGAGCGCGAACGACAGCAGGGCGCAATTTGCCGCCGCGCTGTTCGCCGAAGTTGATGACTTCGAGCGCTTTCTCTACATGAAGAGGGCGAGTACCTCCGCCAGGATAGCGGCGGCCGTAATCGTGAACGCGATAAGTCAGATCCGAATTTTCCTGAATTTCGCAAATGACCAAGCCGGGACCAATCGTGTGGGCCGTGCGTGCCGGCACGAACATAGCTTCTCCCTTTGCCAAGGAAACTTTGGCAAGGCAATCTTCCACTGTGCCTTCGGCAATCGCGCGGCGGAAACTCTCGCGCGTCACGCCCGCTCGCAGCCCTACATAAACAGCGGCGCCCGGCTCCGCTGAGACGATGTACCAGGCCTCGGTTTTGCCAGCTCCACCTGCGGCGGATTCATGCTTCCGTGCGTATTCGTCATCAGGATGCACCTGAACCGAAAGTTTTTCTCCCGGATAGAGAAACTTCGCAAGAATGGGAAACGGTTCGCGCGTATTGAAGCGTGTGCCGACCCATTCCGGGGGCATCGCGCGCCACGCATCCGCAAGCGAGCGGCCGGCGTATGGCCCCGTTGCGAATCGCGAATCGTTGCCTGTCAGCCAGACTTCTCCGATAAGCTCCTGAAGGGCTTGTTTTACGGGAAAAAGAGGAGCGAGTGACTTTACGCCCCAAATTCGCGGCACGAATGTAGGTTCAAGCCGCGCGGGGGTAAGCGGAGGGACTTGCGTCACGCCGCGGAGACGGCCGCAGCGAGGTATCGCTCGATCCGCCGCAGACCCTCTTCGATGCGTTCCATCGAAGTCGCGTAAGATATCCGGACGTATCCCGGCGCCCCAAACGCTTCGCCCGCCACAAGCGCTACATGAGATTGTTCGAGCATTTCCTTCGCCAGACCCGCGGTGTCCGAAGGAATCCCGCGCTGGCCGAGGTGCTTTGAAACATTCGGAAAAACGTAAAACGCGCCTTGCGGCGAGGTGCAGGTGACTCCGGGGATCGCGCGAATGCCCGCAAGGATACGCTCTCTCCTCCGCGTATATTCGGCAAGCATCGCTCGGACGCTATCCATTGGACTCATCACCGCGGCAAGCGCGGCTTTTTGCGTAATCGAGCTTGCGTTTGATGTGGACTGGCTTTGCAAACGCGTCATGGCGTCGATGACGGGCTTCGGCCCCAGCGCGAATCCGGCGCGCCATCCCGTCATCGCGAATGTCTTCGAGAGAGAGCCCGCGACGATGACGTGCGGCTTCGCGTCCGCTGCGCCGGAGATCGAGTAAGGCTTGCTCCTGTCATAAATGAAATGCGAATAGCATTCGTCCGCGAGGACCCAAATGCCGCGTTTCCGGCAAACAGCAAGGATGCGTTCAAATTCTTCGCGCGGGATTACCGCGCCGGTCGGATTACCCGGAGAGTTGACGATGATCATGCGCGTCCGCGGCCCGATTGCCTTCTCAACCGCGGCCGCGCGCAATGCGAAGCCGTCCTCGGCATGAGTCTCGATGTAGGCCGGCACTCCCCCAGTGTATTTCACCATCTCCGGGAAGCTGACCCAGTAGGGCACCGGGACTAGCACTTCGTCTCCGGTCTGAATCAGCGCATTCAGTGCGTTAAAGAGAGCGTGCTTGCCGCCTGAGGAAAACAAACATTCCGCCGGCTCATAATTTGATCCGAATTCCGCCGCGTGCCATCGGCTGATTGCTTCGCGTAGCGACATCATCCCTGCGGCGGCGGTGTATTTCGTGAAGTTCTGCTCGAGCGCCTGGATGGCCGCGCGCTTAATGTGGTCCGGAGTGGGGAAGTCGGGTTCGCCGGGTCCAAAGTCCACGACGTCAATGCCGCGCGCCTTGTATTGCTCGGCGGCCATCAGAACAGCGAGTGTTGGTGAAGACGCGATTCGATTGACGCGATCAGCGAATTGGATCATTGGGTCCAAGTTCCGAAGAACTTCCGGATCTCTCCTATGGCACTTTTGCTTTGAGACGCTGCTCGACGACCGGGGGGACCATCCCCTGAACCGGGCCGCCGAGCCGCGCAATCTCCCGCACCAGCCGCGAGCTGAGATAACTGTAAGCTTCGGCGGGCATCATGAAAACAGTTTCGATTTGTGGCTGAAGCTTTCGGTTCATCAGGGCCATCTGCAATTCATACTCATAATCGCTGATCGCGCGGATGCCGCGGAGAATTACTTGGGCCTGCCGCTGCCGTGCGTACTCCACAAGGAGGCCGTCAAACACATCCACCTCGACATTGTTCCACGGACGGCTGACCTCACGCAGCATCTCCACTCGTTCAGGCGTGGAGAAGAGCGGCTCCTTGTCCAAATTACGGAGGACAGCCACCACAAGACGATCAAAGATTTTTGCGCCCCGCTCGATCAAATCGAGGTGGCCGTTGGTGACGGGGTCAAACGATCCAGGGTAAATCGCCAGGACACCTTTGGTCACAGCGCTCGCACCGTAGGCGGGATTCTACCCCATTGGAGAGCGTGGCTGCCAGACACTCGCGCCATAAGTTGCCCAAATTCTTGTTCGGCTAAGATGCGCACATTCGGATGCCCCCATTCGCATTCAATTGTCAGCCGTTCAAGCCGCAACAAAGCCGCTTCGCTGCCAGATGTTTGACAAAGCCGACCAATTGAGTCCTAATTCGCGCGCGAATTGGCAAGAATGGGCAGACCCGGGCCGGTCGTGATACTTAATCGTTGGGTTGCTTGGCGGGCCTCTTGACAGTAGGCCGATATTGGGCCTATTATTCATATGCGACCGAAATGGTCGTATTTGATCTATGTTAAAGCTCACCAAGAAGGCCGACTACGGTTTGATCGCAGTGAAGCATCTGGCGACCCGGGGAGTCGAAGCGGCCCAGAGCGCGGGGGACATCGCCGAGGTTTATGGCATATCCGCACCGCTGCTCGCCAAGGTGCTCCAAAAGCTTGCGCGCGGGGGGCTGGTGACCGCACAGCATGGTTCGGCGGGTGGGTACCGGCTAGCACGGAACCCGAACGAGATTTCCGCGTTGGATGTAATCAGCGCGGTTGACGGGCCGGTTTTCATTACGTCCTGCACTACGACCCGGGGGGAATGCTTTCAGTCGCCGAAGTGCACTGTGCGCGAGCCGTTGCGCCGGGTGAATGAAAGCATCATGCACGTTCTCAGCACTGTAACGATTTCGCAGATGAGCGATGAGCCGGAACGGCCCGCGCTTGTCGCTTTGCAGAGTCAATAGACTTCGATAGAGGAGAAGCGGAATGGCTATCAAGACTCCGATTTACATGGATTACCACGCGACGACGCCGGTGGACCCGCGCGTCCTCGAAGCGATGCTGCCTTACTTCACCAAGCTCTTCGGCAACTCGGCAAGCCGGAACCATTCATTTGGTTGGGAGGCGGAAGAGGCTGTCGAGAACGGACGGGCGCAGATCGCGCGGCTGATCAATGCCACTCCGAAAGAGATTATATTCACGAGCGGAGCGACGGAGTCCGACAACCTCGCGCTCAAGGGCGCGGCGGAGATGTACCGCGAGAAGGGCAACCACATCATTACGCAGGTGACTGAACACAAGGCCGTGCTCGACACCTGTAAACGCCTGGAGAAGTATGGCTACGAGGTGACCTACCTGCCCGTGGAAAAAGACGGGCGCATCAACCTTGACGACTTGCGGCGCGCGATAACTCCGAAGACCATCCTCATCTCCATCATGTACGCCAACAACGAGATTGGCGTGGTCCAGCCCATCGCTGAAATCGGCAAGATCGCCAAAGAGAAGGGCGTGCTGTTCCATGTGGATGGCGTGCAGGCCACCGGCAAAATTCCGGTGGATGTGCAGGCCGACAACATCGATATGCTGAGCATCAGCGGGCACAAAATTTATGGGCCCAAGGGAGTTGGCGCGCTTTATGTGCGGCGCCGCAACCCGCGCGTGCAGCTTTCCGCGATGATTGACGGCGGCGGCCACGAACGCGGCATGCGCTCCGGCACGCTGAACGTGACGGGCATCGTCGGCTTCGGCAAGGCTTGTGAGATTTGTCAGCAGGAGATGCCCACGGAATCTGCGCGCATGCTCGCGTTGCGCACCCGGCTTCAAAAGGGCCTGGAAGCCAAGCTGGACGAAGTCTATATCAATGGCTCGATGGTGCACCGCCTGCCGAACAATCTGAATATGAGCTTTGCGTTCGTCGAAGGCGAATCGCTCCTGATGGGAATTAATGACGTGGCCGTTTCGAGCGGCTCGGCATGCACTTCCGCGACTCTCGAGCCGAGCTACGTGTTGAAGGCGCTCGGAGTCGGTGAGGATCTGGCGCACACCTCGATCCGGTTCGGCTTGGGCCGCTTCAACACCGAAGAGGAAGTGGATTACGTGACGAACCGCATGGTGGAGGTTGTCAGTCGCCTGCGCGAGCTTTCCCCGCTTTACGAAATGGCGAAGGAAGGCATAGACATCAGCAAGATGCAGTGGGGGGCCACTGCGGGCGGCCACTAGATTTGAGGCCACCAAGCAGTTTGAGGACAAAAGATCAGGCAGGGCATCTAATCAATTAGGGAGGGGCGAAAAACATGGCTTATTCGGACAAAGTAATCGACCACTACAATCATCCGCGCAACGTCGGCAGCATGCCGAAGGAAGATCCAAACGTAGGCACGGGTCTCGTCGGCGCGCCGGAATGCGGTGACGTCATGAAGCTGCAGATGAAGATCAATCCCGAAACGCGGGTGATCGAAGAGGCGAAGTTCAAGACCTTCGGCTGCGGTTCGGCGATTGCCTCGAGCTCGCTCGCGACTGAATGGGTCAAGGGCAAGACGGTGGACGAGGCGCTGGCCATCAAGAACACGGACATCGTCCGCGAATTGAGCCTGCCGCCGGTGAAGATCCACTGCTCCGTGCTCGCCGAGGACGCCATCAAGGCCGCCATCGGCGACTGGAAGAAAAAGAAGGGGGAGGGCGCCGAAGCGAAGTAAGTTTCGGGCACTCGCCTTTGATGATTCACGTCACGGAGAAAGCGGCGGACAAGATCCGCCAGTTGCTCAGCAAGGAAGGCGTGCCGGAGGCGACCGGGGGGTTGCGCGTCGGCGTGCAGGGGGGCGGCTGCTCGGGTTTGACCTATGCGATGCGGTTGGATACACAGGCCCGCGACCGCGACAAAGTTTTTGAAGAAAACGGCGCCCGCCTTTTTGTGGACCCGAAAAGCTACCTCTTCCTCGCCAACACCACGCTGGATTACCAGGAGACGCTCATCCGGCAAGGATTCGTCTTCGAGAATCCTGCAGCCGCGCGGAGTTGTGGCTGCGGCAGTTCCTTCACGGCGTAAGTCACCCCCCATTTCAACGTGGCGCCTGGGAAACTGTAGATGAACGCCCTCTCAACGCAAATAAACACGGCTCGAACATGCTGGTCCTGCGGCGCGGCCCCGGACTCGGCGCACTTTTGTCTAACGTGCGGGAAGATTCAGCCGCTTTCGGGCGGCCCGGACTACTTCGCGTTTTTCGGGCTGCCGCGAAAGCTGCGCGTCGATTCCGCGGACCTCGAAAAGAGTTTTCACCAATTGAGCTGGAAGCTGCACCCGGATAATTTCGTTCGTGCAAGCGAAAAAGAGCGCGAGTTGTCGCTGGCTCTTTCTTCGGAATTGAATGACGCATACCGGGCTTTGCGCGAACCGCTCTCGCGCATTGAATACCTGCTCGCACAAGCCGGGATGCGCAAAGAAGGCCAGCACAAGCAACAGGCGCCGCCGGAGCTGCTCGAAGAGGTCTTCGAGTTGAACGAATCACTCGACGAATTGCGCGGGGCGCGCGCTGCGGGCGGAGTCGTTTCGCACACAAGCGCGGTCCGCGGGCGGCTCGAAGCAGCTGCCAGGGATTTTGAAGTGAAGCTCGCGGATGTAGACGCGGAGCTCGACCGCATTGCAGGTGAATGGGATGCGGCGCTCGATGCCGGCACTGACGAGTCATCCCAAAAACCGCTCATGGGCAAAATGAATGAAGTTCTGAACAGGCGCTCCTACATCCGCAACCTGGTCAACAAAGTCACGGAGGAGCTTGCGGCGTAGTTTACAAGCAAAGTTTCGCAAACTAAAGATCGCAAGCGGGAAATCGTGGGGCATGGGAAAGACCGTCGGAATCGATTTAGGGACAACGAATAGTCTCGTCGCCTACCTGGACAAGGAGACGCGGCAGCCGAAGTGTATTCCAGGGCCAAATGGCTCGACTCTTTGTCCCTCCATCGTGAGCCTGGATGCAGACGGCACGATACTCGTGGGTGAGCCGGCGCGGCGGCGATTGCTTACGCAACCGGAGCGCACGATCTACAGCGTCAAGCGACTGATGGGCCGCGGGCGCGCTGACGTGGCGGAAGAGCTGAAAATATTTCCTTTTCGCATTGACCCGTCGAACGAAAACGTCATTCGCGTGCGGCTTGGCGACCGCGTCTTCATGCCGCCGGAGATTTCGGCTTTCATTCTGCGTGAGTTGAAAGGCTGGGCGGAGCATTATTTTGGCGAGTCGGTGGACAAAGCTGTCATCACGGTCCCCGCATACTTTAACGACGCCCAGCGCCAGGCAACTAAGGACGCAGGACGGCTGGCGGGGTTGGAAGTCTTGCGCTTGGTGAATGAGCCGACGGCGGCTGCGCTTGCCTACGGCTTGCATGAAAAGCAGCGCGGGATTGTGGCCGTTTACGACTTCGGCGGCGGCACTTTTGACATTTCCGTTCTGAAGCTGATTTCGACCGGCGAGGGCGACATCTACCAAGTGCTCTCCACGAGCGGCGACACGCACCTCGGCGGCGATGACATTGACAATGAAATGCAGCGCGAAATCGACGGTGAAATCCGCGCACGCTTCGGTGTTAATGTCACCGCGAATGCCGCCACGGTGCAGGAACTTCGGAAAGCTTTGATCGCCGCCAAACACGAACTTTCGGAATCGGATCGCGCCGAAATGCAATTCGAGCTTCCGGGCGGGTGGGCTTTCTCTCGCTCGATTACACGCGCGGAACTCGACCAATGGGCCGGGCCGATTGTCGCGCGCACCATGGGTCCTGTGAAGCAGGCGCTGGCCGACGCGCACATGAAGCCCGACCGCCTGGAAGAAGTTGTGCTGGTCGGCGGTTCGACGCGCATGCCGCTCGTGCGCCGCGTCGTCGAGGATTATTTCGGTCGCACTCCGCATACGGAACTCAACCCCGATGAAGTCGTCGCGCTGGGCGCCGCGGTACAAGCGAACATTCTTGAGACCGGCGTGCAGGATATGTTGTTGCTTGACGTCACGCCGCTCTCGCTCGGCATTGAGACGATGGGTGGAGTGGTCGCCAAGATCATTCCGCGCAACTCAACGGTGCCCGCGAGCGCGCAGGAGATGTTCACGACCGGCGTCGAGAACCAGACGGGGATTGACATCCACGTTCTGCAGGGCGAACGCGAATTGGCCAAGGATTGCCGCTCGCTTGCTCGCTTCCAATTGAAAGTGCCGCCGGGGCCCGCGGGACTCGCGCGCGTTGAAGTGAAGTTCTTGATTGATGCTAATGGCATTCTGCAGGTCGCCGCGCGTGACTTGCGTGCCGGCGAACAAAGGTCCGTGGAAGTGCAGCCGAGCTACGGACTTTCCGGCACGGAGATCGAGCGGATGCTCGAAGAGTCCATCGAATTTGCGGAGCAAGATTTCGCGGAGCGCCAGTTGATCGAGGCGCGCGAAGAAGCAGAAATTGTTCTGCGGGCCACGGAAAAATCGCTCGCAAAGTCCGAAGTGGAAATCGGCGCGGACGAGCAGCGCGCTATTGACGGCGCCGTGGCAGCCCTGCGCCAGGCGATTGCCGGGCGTGATTACAAATTGATTCGCGCACGCTTGGATGAGTTGAACGCGGCGACGACGCCGCTCGCCGAGCGCATCATGAATCGCGCGCTTGCCACCGCGCTCGAAGGCAAACAGCTCGAGAAAGTCTGAAAGCGAGAAGGAGCACATCATGGGCGGCAGCAACCCCTACATTGAGCAGGCGAAGTACACCCTGCCAACCAGGAAATACAAGATCACGTTTGTTAGCGAAGGAAAGACGATCGAGGTGGATCCGGAAAAACTTCCCTATGGTCACGATGGTTTGCCCGGCAGCATTCTCGACATCTCACAAGGAGCGCATCTCGGCCTTGACCACGCTTGTGGCGGCGTCTGCGCCTGCTCGACCTGCCATGTGATCGTTCATGAAGGACTTGAATCCTGCAACGAGCCCACTGATGCCGAGCTCGATCAGCTCGATGATGCTCCCGGTCTTACCACCAAATCGAGACTCGGTTGCCAGTGCGTGCCCGATGGCACAAGGGATCTTGTCGTTGAGATTCCCGAATGGAACAAAAATTTCGCGAAGGAAGCGGATCACTGATACCCGGAGGCGGAGCACCATGCCACTTCAATTCGGATGGGACGATACGGAAGACATCGCTATCGCGCTCGCGGAGAGATATCCTGATGCGGATCCACTTGCCGTTCGTTTTACGGATCTTCACAAGTGGGTGACTGAGTTGGAGGGTTTCGCCGGCGACCCGAAGGCTTCCAACGAAGGAAAGCTCGAAGCGATTCAAATGGCTTGGCTCGAAGAACGCAACGACCGCTAGGTTTCCTGGGAATCGAGCCGGCATTTCATCTGCGAAGCTGCCTTGCCAACGGTACCGGTTTCCTCTACTCTAATTCTCAAGTTTTTCCGCGGACACTTTCTTGCCGCGGCGTGCGGCCCCGTGGTGCAACGGTTAGCACGCGGCCCTTTCAAGGCCGAAATACGGGTTCGATTCCCGTCGGGGCTACCATACATCCATATCCTGAGAACCTTATCACAGGTCCTTCGACCATTTGGGAAGTTGTCTCACCGCTCGCTCCTTTGTTACGTTTCTATCCCATGAATCACAAGCCAAATTTTTACCAAGGTCGGCAGGGCCTTTAACCTCTTTATTCCCAATTAGATACGAGCGGGTAAGTCTGGCCCGGCGATTGCCCCCTCTTGGTTGGAATTGCAGGGGAATAGGGCTTGACGAATTGCTCTCAGGCAGAAAACCAGGCTATTTCGGTCGCGTGTTCGCCGCAAATGAAGATCTACGAATCAAGACAAGAACTGAGGAAATGGGTGGCGTGATGATGTGGATTTCCAGTCCATGGAAGCGCAGCAAGGCGGCTGGCTTCACGATGATGGAGGCAGCACTGACGGTCGCGATCGTGGGAATCCTTGTCGCATTCGGAATTCCCTCGCTGTTCAGCACTGTAAAGATTTTTCAATTGGACGCAGCTGCTGACAGCATCACCTGGTCAATCCAGACCACCCGCTACCAGGCAATCATGAGGGGCTATCCATTCCAACTCACGTTGAATGCGACGAATAAAACTTTTCAGCTTGCCAGCGAGCCCACGGGTTCATCTTCCTTTACAAACGTTGGGACGGCCGTCCCCATCTCCGGCTCCCCAATCACCTTGGGGGCAGGCACGGTTTTGCAGTTCAAGGGCAATGGCAGCGTCACAGCGACGGCAGGCAATTCTCAGATTATTACAGTCAGCTATGCGGGTAGGACAAAGACGATTACGGTGACCAACTATGGCTCAATCTCCGTTCAGTAGGAAAAAAACATCTTGTAAGAAAGGATTCCGCGGGTTCACGCTCACCGAAGTTGCGGTCGCGCTGTTCGTGTTTGCCGTGGGACTTTCTTCTGTCGCGGCGCTGCTCGCTTCGACCGTCAGGGGCACATCCAATACGGAATACATGACGCAGGCCGCCACGCTCGCTTCGGAAAAACTGGAGGACCTTAATCGGTTTCCGTCAAGCGGCGCCGGCGGAGGAGATCCCAATATCTGCGTGCCTTCCGGTACGATCGCAGGCAGCATCACCGCTGATACTTCCGCTAGCGTCACATGCAATAGCACAACTGCTGTCAACGTGGATTACTTCGATGAGATTTTCATGTCCCCGACTGCCGGATCTTTGTCGGAAACCGTGAGCGGGCTGGATGCCAATGGAAACCTACAGTACACAACCACAGCGCAGCAGCCAAACGGGACTGTCGCCATGACTCAATCCAGTTCGCGTACCGCTCTGACAGCCGGAGCCATTTATTTCAAGCGCCGCTGGGTGATTGAACTGAATCCCACGATTAATGGAGTTACGATGAACGGAGTTCGCCGTATCACCGTTTACGTATTTTTGGAAAATCTATCCGTGGCGCCCGACGTTTCATTTCAGATGAGCCTGGTGCGCCCATGAAAAAAATTAAAGTGCAGCATGCACAGCGGAGCAGGAAACCGGACGGCTTTACCGTTCTGGAATTTCTCGTCGCCATGGCCGTCTTCATCATCGTGACGGGAGCTGTGTTCACACTGTTCCGTAAGGACGACCCCCTTTTCAACAACCAGCAAAATATGGTGGGCGTCAACCTCGCCTTGCAGAATGCCGTCACACAATTGGAGGTGGATGCGGTCAACGCAGGGACGGGTTATTACCCCGGCACAAATATCCCTAATTGGCCCACCGGGATCACGATAGTAAATAAAGTGCCGGTGGCCGGCGACTGCGGCGACAACGCGACCTATATTTATAATTCCACCTGCTTCGACACGCTGAATCTCATTACGGTCGATCCAAACACACTTCCACAACATCTGGGCGCATCAGGTGGCCAGGTGAACACGAACACCTCTAACTCGATGGTTCTTTATACGCCGGGAATAACGACTGCTGCTCAGGCTACGGCGCTTGCAGCGAACTATCACTCCGGCGATGAACTCCTCTTGTTAAAGGTTGACGGCTCCCAGATGACTACCGTGTCGCTCACCGCGAATGGCTCGGCAGCCGGCACCACTGTAACGCTTCATTACAACTCGACGAATCCGGATGGCACCAACGCTGCTGCCAATGACTTCTTGTCCATCACATCGAACAACGGCCAGGCAGACAATAACGGTATCTTCCAGCTCGGCGTTCAGTACGGTAATTCGGACTGGGTCCTGCGTCTCAAGCCGATCATCTACTCTGTGGATGCTACAGACCCCACAAATCCTAAACTGGTTCGCCAGGATGGTATCGGAGCGCCTGAGGACATAATCGCCACGCAGGTGATCGGTTTCCGCATTGGAGCCGCTCTTTTCAACGACCCCGTGGGCGCCACCGCTACTGCAGACATGGCCTCGTCTTCATCCACTTCGCAGTGCTCGACAAGCTCAGACTCATCCACCCCATCGGGCACAACTACCTACATGGCCTACAACTACAATGCCTGCTCTTTCGGCGAGTGGAATAACAGCCACAATCCGACTTACGACTTTTCCATCATTCGCTCGATCCGCGTATCCGTCATCGGACGCACGACACCGAATTCGTCCGGAAATGCGATCACCTTTCGCAATACATTCGATCAAGGTCCGTACCAGATTCAAGGCCTTTCGGTGGTCATCAATCCGCGCAATCTAAGCATGGGTGATTGAGGTTTAAAATGAACGCAATCTGTGAGGTCATAGAAGTCCATAAACCGGGGCAGGAACGCTCAAGGACGCGCGGCGTGGCACTCATCTTCACGCTGCTGATTCTTGCGCTCTTGATGGTACTTTCGCTCGGCATGGTCATCGCGCTCAGCTCGCAGACGTTTATTGGCGGGTACTACCGGAACTTCCGCGGCGCTTTCTATTCGTCTGACTCGGGCCTGAACATCGCCCGGCAAGCGATGGTCAACCAGATCCTTGCCCAGGTTCCGGCCACGATAACCCTGGGTTCGCAGCCTCTTACGACCGCTGCGGCAACGACGGTGCAGACTTACGTCAACTCCACCTACAATACTTGGACATCCATTGGAGGCGGGCAGGCAACCAATTCGTGGCCCGGCCAATTTGAGCTCAACTCGTCAAATCCCGCGACCTTCACCACTCCGCTTCCGCCTGCGAATTGCCAACTCAATGCCCCTCCATCGGGCACGCCTCCAGCAGGTGGTCCATATACTTGCGCCAGCCCTGCCCCCAGCTTCTTCCACGTGTTCCGCGATTGCCGGGATTTTGACCAATTGCTACGTAATCCAAAAGTTGTCATACACCTATAACTACACCTTGGATGTCCTAGGCGAAGTAAAGGGAAACGAACAATCGGAATTGGCGGAAAACGGAAGTGTACAAATCACGGTGAACATCAGTCCGCCGTCAGGCGTGACCACCAATGTCCAGTTTCGCTGCTTGGGGCATGTTCATTGACCAATACTCTCTGTGTTCGGGTTCCTATCTTGTGCCGGGCACAATTTCCGGGCCGGTTTTCACGAACGGAGGCTGGACCTTCGGGACCACCGGAAAGTACATCTTCACTGACAAGGTTGGCAGTCACAACGCGGATGCCGGCTTCCAGTTCAGCAGCCCCTGTAACGAGCTAGGCGCGCCCTCCGACACTTATGGTGGCGTGACGATAGCACCCACATTTCAAAATGGATTCAACCTCGGCCAACCAACCGTCCCGCTACCTTCCAATTCGTACAACCAATTAGAGGCGGTTCTGGACGGCAAGGGGTGCGCGGGCAGCTCAGGCGGATGCCCCTATGACGTGCCTATTCCAGGCACCGCCCACCACGGAGCACGCAACTTTTAATACAATCTTGAAGGATGCGAATGGTAATGCGTATCCGACCGGAAGTTCCGCGACGCCCGGCGTTTACCTTCCCTATTACATGGTCGGGTCCACTCCAACTTTAGGCACCCCGGCGGGCGCGGAAGGTGTTGGCAGCCCTGCATCAACTTGTGCCGGTGGAATCTTTGTCGAAGGTGATGCCACCGTAACCGTCGCGCCGCTTGGGGGGAGCACTACGGCCCAGATTTATACAATCGTTCAAAGCGGTATCACGACGACGGTGACCATCAATCCAACCACGAATCAAACGAGTATCAAGAAGGGGAGCGGCTCGACGAAAGTTATCACCGGTGTTCCACAGGATTGTGCTCCTGGCGCGAGCACCATCAATGCCACGATGCTTTACGTAGATGGGAACATCACTTCGCTATCCGGCCCCGAATCCGGTGGGGCGTCGTCCGGCCCTGCCATTCAAAACGGCACGGAGCTAACTATAACGGCGGCAAGCAACATTACAATTACCGGTGACATCCGCTATGTCACGGAGCCCGTCACATTCACTCAGAACCAAATTCCCGGCACACCGGCGGACACGTTGATCCCCGGGAATAACTATAGTCAGGTGCTTGGAATTTTCACCCCGGGCGGCAACATCAATCTTGCGAACGCTCAGAGCAGCGGAAATCTTGAGATCGATGCTTCCGTCGCCACAATTGCGTCCGGAGGTTCAGGTGGCCTGATAAATACGGGGAACGCAATCAACACGCTGAACATCGTCGGCGGACGCATTCAGAACACCATTCAGAACATCAACACCACGACACGAAACGTCTTCTTCGACAGGCGTTTCGCTTCCAACAACTTCGCACCGCCATGGTTTCCATCCACGCAGATCACCACTGTCCCGGCGGGTGTCGAGTCCTCAACGGCATCTGCTCCCGCTGTTACGCGTGTGCAGTGGGTCTGCAAGTCGTGCCAATAGAATGCACACTGCGGCGAGGCTGACTCGCCGCCAGCAGAGTAAGAATCTCACTCTTTAAATAAGCGCCGCCGGGTATGAGAGGCCCGGCAGCGCATCCATTTTGTAATCAATCTGGCGGACGCACGCGCACTGTGAAGTTTGTATTAATAGCGGGGACGGTGCAGGAGAATTGCGCGGGCCAGCCGAGATCGGTCGAGGCATTGCGGCATAAACTTGTGAGCGCACTGGAGACGTCAGAGGAGTCCTCCGGTCCAGTGAATGGCTCAACATAGATTTGATAAGCCTGCGCAGGCCCAACAGGAAGATGTTCGAGCGCGTAGGAACCATCAAATACCGGCGGCCCTGCGGCCGTGCAAGACCAGCCCGCTTGCGCGGAGGCGATCACTCCGCCCGTAACATTGTCCACGGCGACGACCTGGCCGGAGAAAATTCCCGTTACGCCGGGTTCTCCCGCCAGCGAGAGTGGATTCGCCGGAAGGATGTGCCCGCTGATTACTCCTATGTGTGTTCCGTCATTCGGGTCCGGATAGAGCACGCGAAGGCCGGTGCGATCGTCGTCTGCCAGCGGCGCGTCGGGTGCATTCAGAGATGGGCGCTCATTGAGAAACGTCCCGGGCGCGGGCGAGAATGGGAACATTGCGGCGCTCCAAACGGCGGAGTGCTCGAAGCCCAGGAAGTGACCCATTTCGTGAATTAAGATTGATTCGAGATCATAGGCCAGCGGATTGCTTGGCAACGCTTGCGGTGTCGCGAATGTTGTCCCCGCATCGCCGGACCTGAAGAGAATGTCCGCGTCCAAAATTTCCCCGATAAATGTGGAAGGCGGATGATTTTGCACCGCTTGATCCCCGATGGAATCAGCCGTGGTCACGCGCGTGAACGCGATGACGCCCGTGGTGAACGCGGGGTCGAGTTGATTCAGGCAGACACTGTTCAGTCCGTCCAGGGAAGAGCAGGCGAAAGCATCGCTGACCCGAGCGAGCGGGGCGAAAGTACTCGGCAGGAGAGCCGAGCCCGAAACGCCGGTCCAGACGCCGAACGCCTGCAGGATTGTGGATTCGATTTCATTGAGCTGGCCTCCAGCTGACTGGTCTTGCGTGAGAATCGTCACTGGATTCGTGCCAAGAGAGGTGCTCCAGCGGCGGTTGATGCCGCCGGGCAGCGCTGTGTTCCAGTGATCGCGCTGCGGGCACGCCGTGTCGCCAGATTGCGTCTGGGGCTGGCGCATGTCGGCCACCGTGTAGGCGAACGAATAGGCGTCTGCCGCCGGGAGGATAGCGAGATGGAATGCGAGGAGGAGCGTCAACGGCCCGGCGATTCGGCTCGTGAAGTGGAATTCCTTCATTTCAAATTCTCCTTCTGGTGAGTGTCTTCAGCGTGTAGCGCAATCGCAAGTTGCCTCCGGAATTCATCGAGCGAAATGTCGCGGATGCCAGCGGGCGTAAAGTTTCGAGTGGTTGGATCGAAAACAGCGAATTGGCTCGTGTCTTGCGTGAGGCGAGGATCGGACGCAGCGCCGCGGCGAACGCGGAAAGTTCCTTGCGCCCAACCTGTGATGCTGGTGCCGCCGCCCGAAGTCTGCTCTAGGAAAAGAATCACTTCCTCGCCTGCGCGGAATCGAGGGACGCCGTCAATTTTTGTTTCGAGATGTCCGATTCGGCCGCCGGGCAGACGTACCTTGAGCAATTGCGGCGGCGCGCCTTTGAACGATTCGAGGACCGTGAAATCGTAAAACGACCAGATGGAGCTGCCATCCCACAGCAACTGATAACCCTCGCATCGCGCGCGAATAATGACCTGTGCGGATTGCGCGAGTTCACGCAAGTTCATACGGAGAATTGTCGTTGCGCCCCCTGCGGTTACAAGCACACAGGCAGTCAGAAGAGCTGCGCTGACTTCAGTGACCGCATGTTTGATTCGCATCATTTCACCACCAGTGCTCCCGTTGCGACTGCTTTGTCTTTGTTTGCGTTTTTCACAAGAAGCGAGCGCTGCCCGGCCACAGCGTTGCTCGGCACAGAGAGTGTCAGGCCTACGATGCCAAGCCCGAGCGGCTGCTTGCCGACAACGGTTACGTCGGCCGCGCCCGGGCCGGTGACCGTAAAAGTCATCGAAGGATCAAGCCCGCTGACCGAGAAAACGCAGATGTCCAAGACCGAACTGCCGGATGTGGGGCGGGCCAGCACAATCGGCGCGCCGCCAAGAGTGCACGAATTATTGGCGTTGGAAAAAATGCCCAGGACCGCAATCGTGAGCACGACGTCCGGCTGGGGCGCGGGCGAGCCCGCAGCGGAAGGCTCGACGACGATAATGTCTTTTGCGCTTGCAATCGGAGCTGACGGCAAGAGAGAAATGACGTCCGGCGCGGTGGTGTCCTGCACAACTGCAAAGCTCACGAGATTTGAAAATGTCGCGTCGGGATTTTGCATCTGAACGCTTACGGAACCCGCCGAAGCAAGGTCGGAGGCCGCAAGGGTCGTCGTGCAATCGCCATTCGTGTCGCAAAGAGTTGTGCGCGAAGTGCCGGCAACCCGGATTACGGAACCTGGACCAGGGCTACTCAACACAAAATTCCCGCCCTGCACGCGCAGAGTGAAGCCGCCGGCGCTTCCCGAAAGAGCGCTCGCGGGAAGCAGGCCGGTGATTGCAGGTGCGGTTTCAATTGTGATACTTGCGCTACCAGTGCGCGAGTTATCTTCCGAACTCGTCGCGACGATGCTGATCGAATCAGGAGATGGCGCGGAGATGGGCGCGGTGAACACTCCGGCAGCCGTAATCCCGCCGCATGGGGAGCCCGTTCCATAGCAGGCTGCGCCGGTGACATCCCAGGTGACGCTCTGGTTGTCTGTGCCGAATACACTTGCATTGAAGGATTGTGTCGCGCCCGGCTGAAGCGTCGCGCTCGGAGGCGACACGGAAACCTCAATATGCGCGAGCACAGTGATCTGCGCACTCGCGGTCTGCGATGGATTCGCCTGACTCACGATCGTCAGGGTCACGGGATTTGGCGATGGCACGGACGCAGGTGCGAGATATTCCACGCTGCCCGCGGACGCGGTCGAAACAATCGCGCACGGGTTTGAACCAACCACGCAGATTTGGCCGACGGTTAAGCTGCCGCCCGGGATACCGCCGGCCTGCAATGTGACATTCGTATTGGCGCTTCCGAAAACGCTTGCTGTGAACATTTGCCTGTGACTCACAGCGAGCGTCGCGGCAGATGGAGACAAGGAGATGCTCGCCTGACTCGTGAGCGTCACGCTGGCCGTGTTGGACGTGCTCGGATTCGCGAGGCTCGTGGCTCGCACGGTCACCGTTGCAGGAGACGGAAGGGATGCGGGCGCAGTGTAGGTCGTAGTGTTTGTCCCCGGGATGTTCGTCACCGTGCCGAAGGTGGAATTGCCTCCGATGATTCCATCCACATCCCAGCTAACGCTTGAGTCGGCGGATCCCGAGACCTGCGCTGTGAATGATTGAGTCCCACCGAGGGCGACATTTGCAGTAGGCGGGTTCACGGTCAGCGTGATTTGGCTCTGTATCGTTATGGCGATTGCTGCTGCCTTCGTTGGGTCTGCGGCCGGCGTAGCTGTGATTGTGACAATGTTTGGAGAGGGGGCTGCGTTCGGTGCGGTGAAGGTCGCTGCAGCGCTGCTTGCGGAAATCGTCCCGCACGCCGCACCTGAGCAGCCCTCGCCCGAAAGCGTCCAGAGAATCGCCGTGCTTGGATTTGAATTGGCCGCGGGCGTGAGTGTTGCCGCGTAATTCGCTGCGGCTCCCGTATTGACTGTGGTTGGGCCGGAAACGGAAAAAGTGAAGTGGCTCGTGATTGTGATCGCGGAAGAGCCGGATTTGGCCGGGTCGGCGAGGCTTCGCGCGACCAACGTCGCGCTTGGCACGGCCGGGATTGTCTGAGGGGCGGTGTAATTCCCGTTTGCATCCACGGCTCCACAAGGCCCATTCGAGCAAGCCGCGCCCGTGAGACTCCATGTCACTGCGGTGTTTGGCGCGCCGAAGCCTGTGACGCGGGCGACGAAAGATTGATTCGCGCCGAGCTCGACATTCGCGCTCGGCGGTGCGACGCTGACCGCAACGTCGCTCGTAATTGTTGCAGAGGCCGTGCTGCTCGCGGACGGATCGGCCACGCTCGTGGCCCCGACCGACACCGTCGCAGGCTGAGGCATGTTCTGCGGCGCCGTGAAAAGCCCATTTGTAGAGATTGTGCCCGTCGTCGAGTTTCCTCCCGTTACGCCATTAACGGACCACATTACGGCCGTATTCGTTGTGTTGCTGACGGTCGCATTGAATTGCATGGGGCTGCCAAGGGGAACTGATGCGGAGCTTGGAGAAACAGCAACCGTCACCGGCGGCGGGGGTGGCGGGGGCGTAGAACCGGCTAGTCCTGAGCACCCTGCAATTGTTATCGCGAGGAGTCCGCACAGTATCCCCACGCAACCCAGGGCTACGTGCTTTCGGCTGAGCCACACGATCGCAAACGATTGGAGTCTCTCCGCCATCACTTTGCGGAATGCAATGTCGTTTCCACATTGCAACCTACATCTGCCCGCTCATGGCGCGAAAGGGGATCTAATTGGAAGCTGGAATTCCCTCCAGGAAGTGCTACAAAGTAAAGCACTTACAGGCGCTACGATTCTTGCGGTCATGCACTCCAGTCTTTAGAGTTGCCAAGTCGGTATCCCGAATGGTTCGTGTTGTTCCGATTTGGAATTAGACGCAGATGCGTTTGTTCCCAATTGGCACAAGCCAGTTCGCGCGCTTATTTGACTTCACGATCGACGCCGCAAATAATCGTTGCATGGCCAAACCGCAGGTAGCGCACCGCATCAAAAGCTATTCAGCCGCAACTGGGTACGTCTACCAGTATTGCTTCGTTGAAGTGCGGCAGACGCGGCGCGGTTTTTCATCAGGCACCGAGTACATCTACATTGTCTCCGTGGATCGTCAGGAGAATTTTCCGCTTGCCGTATTCGTCCGAAAATCGGCGATGGAAAAATGGTCGCATCGGGAGGACCGGAAACTCGGCGGGGCGGAAGAATATGCCATCGCTAAAATGCGCCTCTTTCAGGCGTTCGACGAAATCGAAAACCTCGCCACCTCGCGCCCGGATCTTCTGGTGGATGATTCCAACCTTGCTTCATTCCTGGAAAAGCTCGATCTGTAATCCGAAAGCCATGCCGTGAAACAACGTGCCAGATTGAACTGGGCCACTGAACCAACGAACAGGGAGCGGAGTCTTGCTAGTGGAGCCACGATGCAAGCGCTCGAAGCGATCCTACCGGGGAGCCGAGTGCAGGGCGAAAACGGGACAGCCGAGTTAAGGCGCGAGTTTGAGGAGCAGTTGGCCGACGGCGCCTCGCTGGCGTTTCGCCTCGCTATGAGTGTGCTCCGCAACCACGCGGATGCGGAGGAAGTTGCGCAGGAAGCGTTGCTCCGCGCCTACCGCGGCTTCCACCGGTTGCGCGAACGGGGGGCGTTCCGCGGCTGGCTGTGTCGAATCGCCTGGCGCCTGGCGCTCGATAAGCAAAGGGGAACTCGGCGGCGCGAGAAACGCGAAGTGGTGGCAGTGCTGGAAGCGCCCGTACAGAACGCCGAGCAGATCGCGGAATCAAATGAATTTGAGCGACATGTCGCGAAGGCGATGGACGAACTCCCTGAAAAGCTGCGACAGGCGCTTGTGCTCGCGGCCATCCAGGGTTACACCACGAAAGAAGTCGCGGAGTTGCTCGATTTGCCCGAAGGAACCATAAAGTCTCGAGTGCATCTGGCGCGGAAACAAATGATGGAGAAACTGGCATGGCTTGTGAAAGATACAAAACGCGGTTGACCGAAGAAGCTCTGGCGCCAGGGAACGACGCTGAGTTGCCGGCGCACCTTTCCGGCTGCTCGGAATGCCGCTCCGAATTCGGCCGTCAGCGCGAATTGCAGAATCGGATCACGGGGAGCATCGCCGCTATGGTTGCCGCGGAGCCTTCCCCGGCGCTTCTCGCTCGCGTGCGACAACAGATTGATTCAGAAGAGTCTCCGCGCCGCGCCAGCGCAATCCAGTGGGCGATTGCTGGCGTCGCTGTGTCGGCTCTTGCGGGCTTCGCGATTTGGTTTGCTGGGCGCGCGCTCCTCTGGCAGTCTGGGCCGGGACCTCAGCCTGGGCAGACTGTCGGGGGTACGCCATCTCCACAAACAAGCGCCACGAACCAACCTTCACAGGTTTCCGTTGCTCCTTCGCCATTGGCCATTCAAAAAAATGGCTCCGGCCACTCAATCCCCCCGCGACAAAGGACACCGCGGCCAACTCAATTGGCAGCCGCGCATGACGCAGCCCCTGCCGCGAATCTCCTGGCAAGCAGCGCGCCGAGATTTAACGTCATCATTCCACCGGGGCAGCGCGAAGCAGTGCTGCGGCTCGTCGCAGCAATGCAAAGCGGACGCCTGGACGTGGCGGGGCTGCTGAAACAATCTGAGCAGCAGGAAATGACGCCGTTGGAGATCGCGCCGATCAAGATCACTCCACTCAACGAGAAAAAGAGAAGCGCGCAGTCCGACGAGAATCACAATTAAGAATTCCTTTTCGCTCATGTTGTCCAATTCGGAGGATGAATATGAAACGAAATCATTTTCTGGGTGCGCTTGCTGCTCTGTTGGTATTCGCGTCCGTTGTGGCGCTCGGGGCGCTTGGGCAGGATCGGCAGCCGCCGGCAGACGCGAAGCGGCTGATCCCGATGAGAGTACAAGTGGTATTCGAGGAATATGACGGGCAGAAGAAAATCGCGAGCCTGCCCTACACTTTTCGCGTTGTTGCCAATGACAACCCGGCAAGCATTCGGGACGGTCTGCGCGTTCCCATCAGCATGGCCGGCCCTGCCTCCGGCCAGGGGAGCCAGTTTCAGTACATGGACGTTGGAGCGAACATTGACTGCGGCGCAATGACCTCCGACGAAGGTGCTTTTAAGCTTCGCCTGAGCGTCCAAAGAACGTTTCTCTTTACTCCGGACGAGTTGAATCCCGCGATGGATTTGAACAAAGCCTCCGTCGGAGCTGGTGGGAATCCTGTCATCCAAACATTTAATTCCTCTTTTAATCTGTTGATGCGGGATAACCAGACGATTGAGGCGGCGACCGTTACCAATCCGCTGAACGGACGCGTGCTAAAGGTTCTCGTGACAATCAACGTGGAAAAGTAACGCGCAAGAATTGCGAGTGGCACTCAAAAAATTATGAGGCGCGGATTGACAAGCCGCGCCTTGAGTTTTTTCGATTTTGGAAGGCCGATTGATCGGCTACTTGCCCGCGGCGATGATTCGTCTCAGCGCTCTCCCCAGCTCCGCATCACCAAATTCGTAGCCCAGGTATTGCAGTTTCTCTGGCAAAACACGCTGGCTGGAAAGCAGCAAGCTGTCCGCCATTTCACCCAGCATGAGCCGCAGCGCAAAGGCCGGAGCGGGAAAGATCGCCGGGCGATGAAGCACGCGCGCGGCTGTCTTGATGAATTCAACATTCCGCACAGGATTGGGCGCGACGCAGTTGAACGGGCCGGTCGCGAACTTATTTTCCAACACAAAGCGGGCGGCGCCAACTACATCCGCGAGCGTAATCCAGGACATCCATTGTCTGCCGGAACCAAGCCGCCCGCCGCCGAACATTTTTATGGGACCCAACATGCGAGGCAGCGCACCGCCCCGCGTGCTCAGTACGATGCCGAAACGCAGCATCACCACGCGCGCGCCGAATTCGGCGGCATGTCCGGCTTCCTGCTCCCAGTCGCGGCAGAGCCTGGCGAGGAAGTCTTTCCCCGGGCCGCTGTGGTCGGTGAGTTTCTCGTCGCCGCGGTCGCCGAAGTATCCAACCGCCGACGCGCAAATGAAAACTTTCGGCCGGAACGTGAGAGCGGCCAGCGCCCCCACCAAATGCTTTGTCGCCTCGACGCGGCTTGTGCGTAAGATCTTTTTTCGCGAATCCGTCCAGCGCCCTTCGCCGATGGACGCTCCGGCCAAATGAATTACGGCATCGGTTCCCTCGGCCGCTTGCGAATCAAAGTCTCCGGAATAGGGGTCCCATCGGACATCGCCTTCGAGACCAGCAGTGCGCGTCTGCGGTCTCAGAAGACGGGAAACGGTGTGGCCGCACTCACCCAGAGATTGCGTGATGGCCGAGCCAATAAAACCTGACGAACCGGAAATCAGAATTCGCAAGCGGCTTTTCCTCTTCTCGCAAGAAGCAGAGTTGCCTACGCTTAAACAAACGCACTCTTAAGAAAGCTATGCCCCGTTGTTCACGGCGTCAAGCAATCATCTTTGCGGGCCACACTTTTGACATGATTGCTCGAATTGTTGGTGCAATTTGAATCAATCATTTCAAAGTTCGGGGATTGGTTAGTATTGCCAGTGCGCCAGCTGAGTTAGGAGGTCAGTTCCGATTTTTAGTATTTGTCAACCTTAGTTGCGTCTGCTAGAGAGCTTTTTTCAAGGATCGATACCTGCCCCGAAAGGTCATCATCACGATGAGACATGGTGAGCGTCCGGCCTCCATCGGAAAGCGACCAGTGGTCTTTGAAATAAGACTCCCGATCACGGGTTCTAATCCGAGACTCAATCACCAGTTCCGTTCCTTGCCATCGAGCGCAACTCTGCACAGCAGTTGACCCAATCGAGTTGGAAGTTTCAGCCCCGACTTGGTACATGAAATTCTGTCGACGCTCCGTACCGTTCGCATCAATCAGTAGAATTTGCTGAATCAACACTGGTTCCCGATGCTCGATTTTCACCAGTATTTGCTTCGGTATCGCGCCGCGTATGGTGCTCTTTTCAATTCTAAGCTTCCAGATGCCGGTAAAATTTGGTTGAAAGGCGGCAGAGGCCATAAGGCACTTTTACCGCAACCCGGTTTTACTATCAAATGGATGATCGCCACCCGAAGTCACTCGCCGATTGGCATTGCCCTCGCGCATAGTTAGAATGGATTCATGTTGGTTCGGGTCCTATTCTTCGGGCGGCTGAAAGAGATCGTTGGCATTGCCGAAGACAGCGCCGAATTCGGCGCGGGCGCGCGCGTCGCGGACGTCTTTGCGCGTTACGGCAGCCGGTTCCCGGAACTCGAACGATTCCGCCCCTCCGTCGCCGCGGCAGTAAATCAGCAGTATTCCGAATGGAGTGCGCTCCTGGCATCGGGGGATGAAGTGGCGTTCCTCCCACCCGTCAGCGGTGGGCAGGGAACCGATGTAAGAGTTTCGGCGCCGCGCGACATCTGCGAAATCGTGCGCAGCCCAATCCGCACGGCCGAGCTTGTCGAGCAGCTCAAAGCTCCTTCAGACGGCGCGCTGGTCGTATTCGAGGGGATCGTCCGCAATCACTCACGCGGCACAGAGACGCTTTATCTCGCCTATGAAGCCTACGAACCGATGGCACTCGGCGTGATGCGCGAACTCTGTGCTGAAATTCGGCGCCGCCATTCGATTGACCGCCTCCTGATGCAGCATCGCCTGGGGCGCCTTGAAATCGGCGAAACGAGCATCCTGATTGCCGTAAGCTCTGCCCACCGGGCCGCTGCCTTCGATGCTTGCCGCTTTGCAATTGACACGTTTAAGTGCACTGTGCCCATCTGGAAGCAGGAGTTTTTCCGGGATGGCGCCGTTTGGGCTGAAGGGGAAGGGAGGCCGTCGAAAACCTTTTCGGCGTGAAGTGAATCTATTCTATAGATGAAAAAACCGCTCCCCAGCCATTTCCGTTTGGCCGCACTTTTGCTCGCCGCCATCCTGGTGCTTGCGCTGGTTTCTCCCGCCGGCCTGGATGCCGGTCCTCTGCCGCAGCAGCAGCCAATCCGTGTGCAGGTCGATCTCGTCAACATTCTCGCGAGCGTCTTGGACCGCGGCAACCGTCCTGTGACGAATCTGCCGAAGGACGCCTTCGAGGTTTTTGATGAGGGCGCGCGGCAGGAAATCTCCATTTTCGAGGCAGAAACGCACCTGCCCCTGGACATGGCGCTGATGATTGACAATAGTGCGAGCGCCAAGATCGGTTTCCAGATAGAACGCGAAGCTGCGGCGAAGTTTATCAAGGACGTGGTTCGTCCCGGCGATGGCCTCGCCGTATTTTCCTTTTCCGATGATGTGCGTCAGCTCACAGGCTTCACATCCGAGGTGACGCTTTTGCAGAATGCCGTACGCAAAATGAAAGGAGGGTCGGGCACGGCGATGTATGACGCCGTATACCTTGGCGCGCAACGCCTTGAAGAAAGAAAGTCTGATCACCGCCGCGTCGTTCTGCTGGTGACCGATGCGGGCGAAACGACGAGCAAGGCGTCGTTTGAAACCGCGCGCCGTGAGGCGATTCGCTCAGGGGCGCTGCTTTACACCATAGTTCTTCGTGAGGTAAAGGGCGAAAGCGGACGCAACACCGCTGGCGAGCACGCCATGGAAACAATTACACAAACCACTGGCGGGTCGGTTTTTTACCCCGAAGGCCCCGGCCAACTTGATCTGATTTTTTCGCAGATTGATCTCGAGCTGCGCACGCAATACCGTTTGGGCTACTACCCCGAGCACAAGCCCGGCGGCACGTTGCGCAGGATCGAGATTCGTGTCAAAGGCGACTACGTTGTTCATTACCGCCAGGCGTATGTTCCGCCGGACGCAAACCCCTGAAATCCGATATTATCCGCGCCTGACGTTTCGCCTCCCGCTCTGTTACGATTGGTTGGATGAATTCCTACTTGGAAGTTGCCATCGAAGCGGCGCGCGAAGCGGGCGGGATTTTGCTTGCCGAACTCGATCGCCCCGTCAACATTTCATACAAAGGTGAAGTGGACATCGTCACGCAAGCCGATAGGCGTTCAGAGCAGGCAATAGTCACTCGCTTGCGTACACACTTTCCCAAGCACGCCATTGTGGGCGAGGAAGGCGGTGCGCAATCCGCCACATCCCCCGAGGCCTCAGGCGCAAAGCACTGCTGGTATGTGGACCCGCTCGATGGCACGACGAATTTCGCGCACGGTTTCCCCTGGTTTTGCGTTTCCATCGGGCTGGCGGAGGGCGCTTCGGGGAAGGAAGAGCTGATCGCAGGCGTAGTCTATCAACCCGTCACGCAAGAATTGTTCACCGCCGCGCGCGGCGAGGGCGCATACAGGAATAACAAGCGCATTCACGTCTCAAAAATTGAGAAGCTTGCGACAAGTCTGCTCGGCACCGGTTTTCCCGCGCACAAGCGGACACAAAATCCGAACATTCATTACTATTGGAATTTCACTCTGCGCTCCCATGGAGTCCGCCGCGCAGGTTCGGCTGCGTTGGATCTTGCATCCGTCGCTTGCGGGCGATTCGAAGGCTTCTGGGAATTTGGCCTCAATCCCTGGGACACCGCGGCAGGCGTTCTTCTCGTGCGCGAGGCGGGCGGCACGGTCACCGATTTCGCCGGGCAGCCGTACCAGCTTGGTGCGCGCGAACTGCTCGCATCCAACTCCGCGATCCACGCGGAAATGCGGGCCCTCGCCGCCGAAGTGGAGCGCCAATCCCCTCCGGCGTCCTAAAGTAATCTTGAGTGACAAGGTCTGGCTTGTGGGACACTCATCTTGGAACGACGAGTGCAGCCGGATGATGTTGTTACGCGGGCAAGCCACTCAAGTTTCTAGGAAGAGGCCGTCCAGCAATGGGTGGCCTTTTTCATTTAGTGGGTTTCGTTGACTCACCCTGGAGCGGGTGCTAGCCTCGACGCCCATGCGCGTTGTTGATTTAATTCGCCGCAAACGCGACTCCGGCGAGCTTTCGCTGGAAGAAATAAATTTCCTCATCGCAGGCTACACAAGCGGCGATATTCCCGATTATCAGATGGCGGCGTGGCTGATGGCCGCCTGGATTCGCGGGCTGAATGCAACCGAACTTGCCGCGCTAACGGAGGCGATGCTTCATTCCGGCAGCGTCCTCGATTGGAGCGACCTGCCCGGGCCGAAGGTGGACAAGCACTCGACCGGCGGCGTGGGTGACAAGACTTCACTCGTTTTAGCACCGATAATCGCGGCCGCGGGGCTTTACGTACCAATGATCAGCGGACGCGGCCTGGGCCACACCGGTGGCACGCTCGACAAACTCGAATCCATCCCCGGTTTCAATGTAAACCTCTCGCTCGCAGAATTCCGCCGCGTGCTCGCGGTCTGCGGATGCGCCCTCATCGGCCAGACGCGGGAGATCGCGCCCGCAGACAAGAAAATTTACGCGCTGCGCGACGTCACCGGCACGGTGGACAATCCTTCTCTCATCTGCGCTTCAATCATGAGCAAGAAGCTCGCCGAAGGGATTGACGCGCTCGTGCTCGATGTCAAGACCGGTTCCGGCGCTTTCATGAAGAAGCTCGAAGACGCCGAATACCTCGCGGGCCTGATGGTCGAAACCGGCAAGCGCATGGGCAAGGGCGTGGTCGCGCTCATCACGGATATGGATCAGCCACTCGGCCGCACGGCCGGCAATGCCATGGAAATTGCGGAGTGTATTGACGTGCTCGCGGGCGCCGGCCCAGCCGACTTGCGCGAGCTGTGCCTCGAACTCGCCGGGTGGATGTTCTTCCTAGGCCAGCGCACGCCCAGCGTCGCTGAAGGACGTCGGCTCGCCGCGGAAATGATTGCATCGGGCCGCGCCCGTGATAAATTCCGCGAGATCGTGCGGTTGCAAAGCGGCGACCCACGCGTCGTGGACGAGCCGCAGCGGTTGCCGCAGGCCCGCGCGAAACTGGACGTAACCGCCGCGGACGCGGGATTCATAGCCACGATAGATTGTGAGCGCTTGGGCATCGCCTGCGGCGTCCTCGGCGGCGGCCGAGAGAAGAAGGAAGATAAGATTGACTCCGCCGTCGGGCTGGAGTTCCATCGCCGGCTGGGCGATCGCGTCGAGCGCGGTGTGACTCTGGTCACGTTGCACTACAACGGTGACGCCCGTTTGGCGGAGGCGCGGCAGCTTGTGGAGTTGAGCTATCGCATCGGAGAAAAGGCGCCCGCAGCGCGCCCGTTGGTGCACAAAGTAATCGGCGGCTAATCGTATCGGCGGTTCACAGGACTGGCGATTATTCGCGCCAATCTCAGAACGGTCGGCGAGGAGGCATACGATGGGGCGATTCACCGGATTGCTCGGCCTGACCACGATGCTCGGCCTGGCCTATCTGATGTCATCAAACCGCCGCGCCATTAAATTGAAAACAATTCTGTGGGGGCTGGGCCTGCAGACAGTTTTCGCTTTTTTCGTTTTACAAGTTGATTGGACCCGCAGAGCTTTTGAATATGCTGGAAATGCAGTCAAACGCCTTTTGGATTACTCCTTCGTCGGCTCCGAATTTGTTTTTGGTCCTCTGGGCGCGAAGGCCTCCTCGGTCGGCTTTATATTTGCTTTTCAAGTTTTGCCCACGATTATTTTCATCGCCGCTTTTTTTGCGCTCCTTTATTACCTCGGCGTCATGCAGGTAGTTATTCGCGTGGCCGCCTGGGTGATGCAGCGCGTCATGGGAGCAAGCGGCGCGGAATCATTGAACGTCGCCGCGAGCATCTTTATGGGACAGACGGAAGCGCCGCTCACAATCCGGCCCTTCCTTCCCGACCTCACGCGCTCCGAATTAATGACGGTAATGACCAGCGGGATGGCGCACGTTTCCGGCGGAATCATGGCGGCTTACATTGCGTTCGGAGCGGAGCCGAAGCATTTGCTGGCCGCCGTAATCATGACGGCCCCCGGCACGCTTCTCATGTCAAAAATGATCGTCCCTGAAACGGAGGTCGCGCGGACAGCGGGCAAAGTCACCATGCCAGATGACGAGGAGCACAAGGATGAAAATTTTCTCGGTGCGATTGCGCGCGGAACCACCGATGGCTTGAACCTTGCAATCAACGTTGCCGCCATGCTGATATCGTTTCTCGCCCTCATTGCTCTCCTCAACGGAATCATGGGTGGCGTCCACAATCACATCGCCTGGTTTCCAGCGTCGCTGCAGCAAATTTTCGGTTGGATCTTTTCGCCGGTTGCATGGGTGATTGGGATTCCGTGGCGCGATTGCCACTCGATTGGGAACTTGCTCGGTATCCGCATGGCCGCCAACGAATTGGTTGCGTTCACTCAATTGGGTCCGATGAAGAGCGCGCTCGACCCGCGCTCGTTCACAATTGCCACCTTCGCGCTTTGCGGCTTCGCCAATTTCAGCTCCATCGGCATTCAGATTGGCGGTATCGGCGCGCTTGCGCCGAATAAGCGCAGCGAGCTCGCCAAATTGGGCATTCGCGCGATGCTCGCCGGTACAATGGCCAACTTGATGTCGGCAGCCATCGTGGGCATGTTCCTATGAGCGCGGCCCGCACGGCAGGTGCGAAGCCCAGCCAGGAATTTACCTGGGCATCGGCCGCCGCCAAAACCATTCTTACCAAAACTAAGCTCCGCCCGCGCGTTGGACTTGTGCTTGGCAGCGGGCTCGGAGCTTTCGCGGACGATCTCACCTCCGCAGCGCGCATCGACTACCGCCGCATTCCGCATTTCCCGCGCTCGACCGCTGTCGGCCACGCGGGGAGGCTCGTCATCGGCAAAGTTGGCGACGTCGCGGTCGCAGCAATGCAGGGCCGCGTACATTTCTATGAAGGCTATTCGCTCAAGGAAGTCATTTTCCCGATGCGTGTTTTCGCGCGAATGGGAATCCGCGCCGTCATCCTCACGAACGCCGCGGGCGGCATCAATCGCGGCTATGGGCAGGGCGCGCTTGTCGTCCTGCGCGATCACATCAATCTGCAATGCGGAAATCCGCTCATCGGGCCGAATGACGAGCGCTTCGGCCCACGCTTTCCCGACATGACCCACTCCTACGCGAAGGATTTCCGCCAGTTCACGATCGAGGAAGGCCGCCGCCTCGGCATGGTGATCCACGAAGGCGTTTACGCCGCGCTCACCGGCCCGAGTTACGAAGCGCCCGCAGAAATCCGCTATCTCGCCGCCATCGGCGCGGACCTCGTCGGCATGTCCACCGTCCCGGAAGTCATCGCCGCGCGACACATGGGATTGCAAGTTCTCGGGATCTCCTGCGTCACGAATATGGCCGCTGGCATTCTCGATAAACCGCTCGACCATAAGGAAGTGCTCGAAGCCGGCGAGCGCGTACAGGGAAAATTCATCGCGCTGCTTCGCGCCGTCATCCCACGGATTTCCGCCACGCTATAAGCGCGTGAGAGGAAGGAATTGATTGGTTCCCTCCCGAGACAGCATCGCGATGCGCAGGCCACCCGGCTTTATTTTTTGGTGGACTGCGATCCTGGCGGGAGGTTTTTTTGTTGTCGTGTTACCCTTTTCGGGGGCAGTGGCATTGCTTATCATTGGATTTCTTGAGTATCGAGGATCAGGCAATATATCCGACTTTACTGCCACCTTTCTAATCGCTGGTTATTTCCTCTTAGGAGCCCTCATTTGGTTTTGCATTGTTGATCGCCGGCTGCCACGCATGAAGAAAAGCACGCCATCAATCGCAACACCCAGCTTTGACGAGGAACCGAAGATATGAATCCCCAGGAAACTCTTCTAGACGCCGCGCGCCGTGCCCGCGAAAACGCCGTTGCGCCATTCTCGAAGTTTCGCGTCGGCGCCGCTGTTCGCGCGAAATCGGGAAAGATCTATTCGGGCTGCAACGTTGAAAACGCGAGCTACGGCCTGACGATTTGTGCCGAGCGTGTCGCCATTTTCAAGGCGCTCTCCGAAGGCGAGCGCGGCTTCGAGGCCGTCGCCGTCGTCACGGACACCGAGAAGCTGACGCCTCCCTGTGGCGCGTGCCGGCAAATCATCTGGGAATTCTGTGCCGATGTGGAAGTCATCCTCGGCAATTTGAAGGGCAAGACGGAAGCCCACCGGATGGCGTCCCTTCTTCCGCATCCATTTGATTCCTTGAATCTCTAAGTTGCCGTCCGCGCCGCCCGCGCATACCATTCCATCATGACGCAACGAACAAAATCACTCTGCCACTCTCGGATTGCAATGTTTTGGATTCTTGCAATCGCGCAAACCCTCTGCGCAGTTTCAGCATCCGCCCAGACGCAGAAAGCACCGGCGGCCCCACAGCCTGCGCTACGCGAGAAAGTGAACCTGCTCATCACCGCGCACTACGTCGTCACGATGGACACAACAATGCGGATCATCGAAGACGGCGCCGTAGCAATCGATGGCGATTCAATCGTCGCCGTTGGCCCGCGCGCGGAGGTGGAAGCGAAGTTCGAGGGCAAGAATCATCTTTCCGCTCCCGATGGTCTCGCCATGCCCGGCCTCATTAATGGACACACGCACGCCGCGATGACTTTGTTGCGCGGGATCAAAGACGACGTCACGCTGCAAGAATGGCTGCAGAACTACATTTTTCCCGCCGAAGCGCGCAACGTCACCGAGGAGTTTGTCACCTGGGGCACGCGCCTGGGTGTGCTCGAAATGATTCACGGCGGCACGACAACCTACACGGACATGTATTATTTCGAGGACGCCGTCGCGCGCGAGACGAAGGCCGCGGGCATGCGCGGAGTTCTCGGCGAGACTTTCATTGATTTCCCTGCGCCCGACAACAAAACGCGCGCCGATGCTCTGGCCTACACGGAAGCGTTCCTGAAGCACTGGCAAGGCGACCCGCTCATTCATCCCTCGGTCGCGCCGCACTCGATTTACACGTGTTCGCCCGAGACGCTGCGCGATGTGGCGGCGCTTGCGCGGCGCTATAACGCGCCAATCCTCATTCACCTCTCCGAAACCAAAAAGGAATTGGACGACTCGCGCGCCGCGCACAATATGTCGCCGGTCGCATGGCTCAATCAGCTTGGAGTGCTCGGCCCTGACGTTGTTGCGGCGCACTGCATCTGGATCGATTCCGCGGATATCGCGTTACTTGCGAAATCTCACACCGGCTGCGTCCACAATCCTTCGAGCAACATGATGCTCGCGAGCGGCGTGGCTCCTGTCCCGGCAATGCTTGCGGGAGGCGTCGCCGTTGGTCTCGGCACCGACGGGCCCGCGGGCAGCAACAACGCTCTCGATATGATGGAAGAGATGGACCTGGCGGCAAAACTCCAAAAGATTTCGCGCATGGACCCGCAGGCGCTCACTGCGCGCCAAGCCGTCGAAATGGCCACGATTGGCGGCGCGAGGGCGCTTCACATGGAAAACGAAATTGGCACGCTTGAGCCCGGCATGAAAGCGGACCTGATTGTAATCAACCTCAACGCTCCCAATGCCGTCCCGATGTATGACATTTATTCGCAGATTGTTTACGCCCTGAAAGCCAGTGATGTGCAAGATACGATCATCGGAGGGCGCATCGTCATGCGGGATGGCCGTGTACTAAGTCTTGATGAATCCCAGATTATCGCGCACGCACGGGAAATTGCGGGGCGAGTGAAGCGATCGCTCGCCACTCTTTCGAAGTAGATAGGTTTGAATCGCGCTATATTTACCCACTGGGCCGCGAGACCCTTCGCTGCTGGTGGAGTTTAACCCCGAGCGTCCTCAATGTCTCCGGTATGTTTTTGTTCATCGTCAGCATGCGCAGATCCGGCGTTTGAAGATGCTGCAGAAGATGCAGCGAGATATCGAGAGGTGTTTTGGGGTTGTTCAAAAGGTTTTTGATCACAGTGTAATTCTTCCGGAAGATGCGGTTCGTAGCAATCACGCGGAGCACTTCCTCGCTCAGGCTCGCCATCGCCGCATAATTCTCCACTTCGCGCTCCGTCAGCCGGGCCGATTGCAAAACGGCTCGTTGCACAACGCGGCATGGGTCTCGCACGAGCGCCATGCGTTCTTCGCGACCGCCCTTGAGCGCGAGCTGGACGCGCTCCACGACGCGCATCCGCGATAGGCGTTGGAGCAGTGACTGCCTTTTCGCCGGATCGGGTTCTGCTTCCTTCACAGCCTCTAACAGGGCGGCCTCATCCGGCGCGCCCTGCCCGAGCTCCTCGAGGTTTCGCCGCTGCACGGGATTAATTGAGGGCAAAGACAACAGGACAACGGCGAGTTCCGGCCTCAAGCTCAAGAGACTCAGGTTATCCGCCATCGCGGTGACGGTATCGGAGGGCAGATGCATCGCCGCTTGCACCAGCGTCTTGACTGGGCAACCGGGATGCCCAATCAGCGCCTCGGCTATTCCAGGCTTGTCCGCAAGGTATTTGCCGCAATACTCGAAAAGCTGCGGCGCGGCGTCGGGCCGCGCGAGCGCCCCTGCGAAATCAGCGGGCGGCAATGCCAGAAGTGCGCTCGAGGAGCGGGCTGCGATGCGCTCGTCCGGATCCACCGTGAGCAAGACGAGGATTTCCGCGCGGTCCGCCGGGTCCAGCGGGGTAGTTCCTGTGCACGCGGCAAGTTTGCGCTCGAGCGTTGCCCGCCCGGTGCGGAACATTTCCCGGAACTCGGAGCTATTGCTTATTTGTGATTCCCCCGATATCCGCAAATCAACTTGCCTTGGGTTTCCCTTGCCGCTCGGTTCTTTCGAATTCCGCGCCCCCGTTCTGAGATATGTTCGGCGCAGTCTTGTGCTGCGCGTGGCGGCGCCACGCGTACCACGCGCCAAACCCAATCGCTGCAAGCAGGATGATAACCAAAACTATCATGACCCATCGTCCGCTTTGCCTTTCTTCCACGGAATAGCGGATTGCGGAGCCGGTGCTTGTCGGGAGATCGCCCGTCGCTAAGGCGTATTCGGCAACCAACGCCTCTTCGTCGAGTCCCAGGTACTGCGCGACGGCCCGGACAAACCCGCGATTGAACACGCCACCTGGCAACTGGCTCCATTGTTCGCTCTCCAGCGCCTCCAGAAAACGCGTGCCGATCCGCGTTGCGGAGGCGATTTCGTCAAGCGAAATCCCTCGCATTTCGCGCTCGCGACGCAGGTGCTCGCCAAAGCCGCCTTTCTTTTCGTTAGTCATCGGAACGCTGGGATGGAGCTTTCTTCATGTACATTCTGAGGCGTTTCGTTCGTGAGTGAAAAAACTCAGCGCAGTCAGAAAGCCAATATAGGCGGGGCTGGAAGGGGTGTCAATGCGCCGCGCGGGGTGTGCCGCGCGTCACACGCCCTGGAAGACACGATTGCGTGGGCCGCGGTTCAGTGCTAAAAAACAATTGACCCCTCCGCGGGCTCCTGCCCGCGGCCCCAAGAGATGAACTCAGGGTCTGGTAAAACTATGTCCGATGCGAACAACTTCGGCGGCGTCGAGCGCCGCCGCAACGCCCCCGCGTCCGGCGCCAGCCGTCCGTCCGGCGAGGTCACGGTATTCCATGAGTTAGGTAAGGCGCTTACAAGCACCCTTGAACTCGAGCAGGTACTGCGCACGATTATGGAAAAGATTGACGAGTTCCTCCGCCCCGACACGTGGTCCATGCTTCTTGTGGACGAAGCTAGGCAGGAACTTTATTTTGAGCTGGCCATCGGCAAGGGCGCGCAGGCGCTCAAGGAAGTGCGCATCAAGATCGGGCAGGGAATCGCCGGCTGGGTAGCCCAGCACGGCGAAGCCGTGGTCGTGCCCGATGTGAGCAAAGATACGCGATTCTTCGCCAAGGTGGACGAGAAGACAAAGATGGAGACGCGCTCGATCGTCGCCGTCCCTGTGCGTTTTCGCGACCACTGTCTGGGCGTCATCGAGTTGGTGAATTGCATCGGCCCGGAAGGGTTCGATGACCGCAGCATGGCGCTGCTCGAAGCGCTCTCCGATTTCGCCGCCATCGCGATTGAGAATGCGCGGCACGTCAAGCGCATTCACGACCTCACCATCACGGATGACGTCACCAATCTTTATAATTCACGCCATCTTCACTTTATTCTCGAAACGGAAATCTACCGCTCACAGCGCTATGGTTACGAGTTTTCCGTGATTTTTATCGACCTCGACCATTTCAAGGTTGTGAATGATACTCACGGCCACCTGGTAGGTTCCAAACTCCTCGCGGAGATCGGCGCGGTCATGAAAACGAATTGCCGCCTGATTGACTTCGCTTTCCGCTATGGCGGAGACGAGTTCGTCATCCTCCTGCCGCAAACGTCGAAGGAAAGCGCCTGCACGGTTGCGCGCCGGTTGCACAGCTTGATACGCGAATCCGTGTGGCTCGCAAATGAGGCGCTGAACATTCACATTACTTCGAGCGTCGGAGTCGCGTCCTACCCCACCGATTCGCGCACCAAGGTCCATCTCTTGCAACTTGCCGACGAAGCGATGTACAACGTGAAAAACACCACGCGCGATGGCGTCGCCGCCGCTGTCCAGGGCCGCCTAGTGACGAAATAGCACGAATTAGCACGAACGTGCGGGTTCCTTCCGGCCCCGATTTCCACAGTCAGTCTACGAATCGCCGCGTGCCTTCCTTGATTCACCCGGGAGCCCGTGCTAGTCTCATTCCGCATTGAAGGCCGGAAGCCCGCCATGGCACTGTCTTTTCATTTCGGCGGCTGAGGGTTTTCCAGCGGATGTTCAAGAGAATGTTTCGCGAGCGAGGTAGCGCATGTCCTTAGAGGCGTTGGGAATGATTGAGACCAAGGGTTTGGTGGCGAGCATTGAAGCCGCTGATGCCATGGTCAAGGCCGCCAACGTCGTTCTGGCGGGCAAGGAATATATCGGCGCGGGCTACGTCACCGTGATGGTGCGCGGAGATGTGGGCGCCGTGAAGGCCGCCACGGACGCAGGAGCCGCCGCGGCCCGCCGCGTGGGCGAACTGGTCGCGGTTCACGTCATCCCGCGGCCGCACGAGCACGTCGAAAAGATTCTTCCCGGTGGCGCAGCCAAGAAGTAACTCCGGGTTTCGCGTCGGCTCAAATATTCGTAGGGGCGGGTCTTTAGACCCGCCCGGTTTTTTTCGCAGGGTAAATCGCCTTGCAACTGCGTGACCGCGATCTCATCTCCATCCAGGAAGCCCGTGAGCTAGCCGCTTCAGCGGCTGCCGCCCAGCAGCAATTCTCACGCCTTTCTCAAGAGCAAGTGGATGCCGTTGTGGAAGCCGTCGCAAAGGCGGCGGTCACCGCTTCGGAAGACCTCGCCCGCCTTGCCGTTGAGGAAACCGGCTATGGTAACGTCCGCGACAAGATCCTCAAGAACTCGGTCGCCGCAGTGGAAGTTCCTCGCGCCATCCGGGGAATGAAAACCGTCGGCATCATCCGGGAAGATCCGGAAAAGAAAATCCTCGAAGTGGGGGTCCCTGTGGGTGTTGTCTGCGCCATCATTCCCTGCACGAATCCGACTTCGACCGCCATCTACAAAACGATCATTTCCCTCAAGGCTCGTAATGCGATTGTGCTCAGTCCGCATCCCTCCGCGATTCGATGCATCTGCCAGACGGCGAAAGTTCTTTCACGCGCGGCGGTATCGGCCGGTGCGCCGGAAGGTATCGTCACGTGCATGGAGCGAAATACTCTTGCCGGCACGCAGGAGCTGATGCGCATGCCCGAAGTCGGCATCATCCTAGCCACGGGCGGCACGGGCCTTGTTCGCGCGGCGTATGGTTCAGGCAAGCCGGCCTATGGCGTCGGCCCGGGCAACGTGCCGGCGTTCATCGAGCGCACTGCCGATGTGCGCAAGGCCGTCGCCGACATTTTAGCGGGGAAAACTTTTGATTATGGAACGATTTGCTCCTCCGAGCAGGCTATGGTCGTGGAGGAGCCGCTCCGCGAGGCCGCGCTCGAGGAATGCCGCAGGCAGGGCGGCTACTTCCTGAACGATGACGAGATGAAGCGCGTCGCGGGGCTTTTGTTTCCGGGCGGTGGTCACGCCGCAGACCCAAAGCTGGTCGGCCGTCACGCCACTCACATTGCAGAACTTGCCGACATCAAAGTGCCGCCGGAGACGCGTGTGCTCATCGCGCGGCTGGATGCCGTCGGGCGCAGTGTCCCGCTCTCTGCCGAAAAACTTTCCCCCGTGCTCGCTTTCTATTCCGTGACGAATCTCGCGGGGGGAATTGACCTGTGCACTCAATTGCTTCGCTTCGGTGGATTGGGCCATACCTGCTCGATTCATTCGCAGGACGTAAAAGCCATTCGCGAGTTCGGCGAGCGCGTGCCGGCGTTCCGTGTCTGCGTCAACACCTCTGCGGTGCATGGCTCCGTCGGTTATTCGACAAATCTCTTTCCGGCGATGACGCTTGGCTGCGGCGCGCTCGGTGGAAACATCACATCAGATAACATCGGCCCGCAACATCTGATGAATATTCGCCGCATTGCCTGGGAATCGCGCCCCGTCGAACATCGAACGGTGCCCTCTGCCCAGCGCCTCGCAGGGCCCAGCAGTTCCGCGAATTCAAATGCCGCACCGGATTCTTTGCCGGATTCCTTAACGAAGACTGCAAGCTCGACTCCGCGAACGTCTGCCGTACCGCCCGCCGCGCCGATCGCAATACCACTTGCGGCGGCACCGTCCGCCACGATGCCCGGCGCTTCTTCAGCGCCGGATCGCGCCATGATCGCACACGCCGTCGAGCACGTGATGGCGCGTCTCGGAATTCTGCGCGGCGCAGCGGCCTCAAGACATCAGAGCGGCACCGCGGGTTCCACGCCGGACTCGTCGGCAACTTGGACCGATAAACCAACGCCACTGGGAGCAGCGGCGCACGAGAGGCCAGCCGAGCCCGCAGTCCATCAATTCGTCAGTGAGGGCGACGTCCGCCGCGCGGTCACGCGCGGCGAAAAAATCCTTATCGGCCCGAAAACGATTCTCACCCCCTCCGCCCGCGATGTCGCTGGCGCCGATGACGTCCTTGTCTTGATGGATGCATGCCCATCCAAGCCCGCTGCAACTGCATCCGATTGAGGTCGCGGCAAGAGAAAGTTTTTCATCTTGAGTGGAGTCCCGATGGTTTTCTTCGGGATGCGACGAAGGATCCGCGTCAATGTCTCCTTATATTCACATTTCTAGGAAGTCTTTAAGTCAATCGAATAAACGGCCTTTTGTTATCCAGTTCACGTCGCAATATGTTCCGCCGGGCAACATCTGTGCCACGAATCACCGTCCTACACACAAGCAAGCCAGAGAGAAGGTTGCGACACTCATTTCGAGCTAGAATGAATCGAGGTGCCTTTTTAGCATTCGCCATGCGCACGCGCGATGCAAACCGATATGCCCGATGGGCTGCGATTGTTGCATCCCTTTTGGCTGTAATTGTGCTCATTGTTTTTGTGCGCCGCTCGTGGCAGGCTCATTCGGCGGAAAAGCAAGCGCCGTCCCCGGTCCCTGCCGCTGTTGAAAGAACCTCACAGGGGTTCACATACACCAAAGGCGAAGGCGTCAACAAACTCTTTACGATCCGGGCTTCCAATGCCACGGTCTACAAAGAGGGGAACCGCAGTTTGCTGATGGACGTGTGGATCACGGTCTACGGCCGCAAGGGCGACCGCAATGACAATATTCACACTCGCTCCTGCGACTATCTTGAGTCGGCCGAACGCGTTACTTGCGCCGGTGAAGTTCAGATGGACCTGGAAAGCGCGGAAGACGCGCGCCGCGCCGCCTCCTCATCTCCGGACAACGAGCCGCCCGGCGGCGCTTTTGTCCCGCGAATTGTTCACGTCATTACACGCGGCGTCACGTTCGACCGCGACTCCGGCGATGCGGTCACCGACCTGCCGGTGGAATTCAAGTTTCCCGGTGGTGAAGGCCGCGCCGTCGGAGCAAATTACGCCTCCGCCAACGGCACGCTTAATATGCGCCACGACATTCATCTGAACCTGGCCCCGCCTGCGCCAAAGGGGACAACCACGAATGCCGCGCCGCTGCCGGTCGAGCTCGATGGCTCAAGCCTCGAATTCCAGCGCGAAGCATATGTGATCCTCCTTCGCGGGCCGGTACTTGGACGTCAGCGAGGCCTGCCAGGGTCCACCTCGGGCACGACCAACGCTGCGAATAATACCGCGGTAGATGCTGCCGGCTCGCCGTCAAACAGCACGGGTGAAGAGCGCGAGCTGCGTGCCACCCTTTTGACGGTCAACCTCGACCGTGAGCTCCACGCAACCAAGATCGTCGCTACAGGCGATTCCGAGGAACGTCCTCAAGTGCGTTCGACCGGTGCAAAAGGAACTGGCTCGATCTCTGCGGATCAGTTCATCGCGAACCTGGCTCCTGCGGGATGGGTGGAACACCTTTCAGCTGTGGGCAATATTCTAAGTGATTACAAGAGCGCCACAGACGCGAGTCACGTCACGGCTTCCCGGATGGACGCGGAAATGGTGCCTAAGTTGAATCAGCCGAGCAGGGTCACCGCGACCGGCGCTGTGCGGGCCAATACCACTCGCGGAAGCGCCGCGCGAACGATAGAAACCTCTGCGCTTGCTCTCGACTTCATTCCGGGGCCCTCCTCCCGGGCCGGAGGCCAACGGCGCTCTCAACTGAGTCACGCGCGTTCACCCTCTCCTGCCACCGTCACGATGGATGACCCGATCCCAGGACAGCCGAACTCGCAACAACGAGTCACGCACGTTTTCGGGCAACAGGTCGAGGCCGATCTCGGCGACCACAATCGCATGCAGCGAATGCAAGGGCACGGCGGGACGCAACTGGATCGCGATCTGCCGGGCCACGCGCGCGAGACCTCCACTTCTCAAGACTTCGCCGCGGATTTCGATTCACAAGGCCAATGGGCCTCATTTGATCAGACCGGCAATGTGCGATTCCGGCAGGCCGACCGCTCGGGCCACGCTTCCAGGGCTCACATCGATCGCGCCACGGACATCGTGACTTTTTCCGGTCCGGCGGAAGCATCCGACGCGTCGTCGCATACTTCAGCCGACGACATCAGCTTCAACCAGCGCACGGACGAGATTCGCGCGGAGGGCAACGTTTTAAGCACCTATAGCGGCAGGGCTGGTAGTAGTCCCGGTGAAAATGCCGGCGTAAGCCCTGGCGGTGGCGCAGGTGGCATGGGGCCGGCTCTCAGCCTCGGCTCCGGGCCCGCACACATTACATCCGAAAACCTCGTGGGGAATTCCGCCGCTGGGCACGCCGTGTACACCGGACACGCACGAATGTGGCAGGGCGATTCGATCATGGAAGCAAATGAAATCGAGCTGAACCGCCCGGCAAATCAACTCGACGCGCGCGGAAACGTCAACGCCGTCTTTCAATCCGCGCCATCCAATCCGGCAAAGGGCGCGCCGAGTGCACCATCCTTGAGGCCGGCTTCAAACGCACCACCAATCGCTCCATCGGGCGTAGCTACCGGCGGCGCGGAAGCCAAGCCGGAGGTCTGGAATGTGCGGACAAGCAAGCTCACCTACTATGATGCGGAGTCTCGCGCGCACCTCGACGACGGCTTCACGGCTGAATCAAAGGGCGGCTCCATCACCGGCCAGAATTGCGATATTTATTTTGTCCCTGTCGCACAGCGCTCGCCCGGAGCCTCCGGGGGAATCGACCACGCCATCGCAAGGGGACATGTTGTTGTCCTGCAGGATACCCGCCGCGGCCAGGCGGAGCGTGCCGATTACACCGCGGCGGCTGGAAAATTTGTGCTTTCTGGCGGAAAGCCGACACTTTTTGACGGCGATGGAAATTCGGTTCATGGCCGTCAATTGACCTTCTTTCAGGCCGATGATACGATTCTTGTCGAGTCGGAGGAAGGTGTTCGGACTCTGACACGGCACCGGGTCCAGAAATGACCCCAAGATGCTGAAATTCCAGGCCGTCGAATTAAATAAAGCTTATCGAGGTCGAAGAGTAGTAAACGACGTTAGCTTGGAGATTCAGCAGGGTGAAGTGGTTGGCCTCCTGGGGCCAAATGGCGCGGGCAAAACGACCACTTTTTACATTATGGTCGGCTTGGCGCAGCCGGATTCGGGCCACGTTTTGCTGGATGGGGAAGATATTACCGACCTCCCCATGTATCTTCGGGCCCGAAACGGAATCAGTTACCTTCCACAAGAGCCATCGGTCTTCCGGCAGTTGACGGTCGAGCAAAACCTGCTGGCGGTGCTCGAGACCCTCTCTCTCACGCCTGAACAGCAGCGCGACCGCTTGGAAGAGCTTCTTGCGCAGATGGGGCTGGATGGCGTCCGGTACAATCGTGCTTATGCGCTTTCGGGCGGCGAGCGGCGCCGCTTGGAGATTGCGCGGTCATTGGTGCTCGAACCGGCCTTTATTTTGCTCGACGAACCGTTTTCAGGGATTGACCCCCTGACTGTTGTCGAGCTGCAAAAGCTGATTGGTGAATTGAGCGCGGGTGGCATCGGTGTCCTGGTGACGGATCACAATGTTCCGGCGACGCTTTCGGTCACCAACCGCGCCTACATCATCAGCAACGGGCGCATCTTCCGTTCGGGGACGCCGCAGGAACTGAGCGACGACGCCGAAGTCCGGCGGGTTTACCTGGGCGAGCGGTTCCGGTTGCACTGAGATAGGATTTGAGGAGGACTCGCACAACCCGCGAAGTTTTGTCATGAGTTGGCTCCAGCCAAAACTCCACCTCAAGGTTTCCCAGAAACAGATCCTTACCCCGGGTCTTGTCCAGATGGTCAGCGTGCTGGCGCTGAACCGCCTGGAATTGCGCGAGATGCTCAATCAGGAGCTGGTCGAAAACCCCATCCTCGAAGAGGTCACCGAAGAAGTCCCTGTCACTGAAGATTATAGCGAAGAGACTTTTCTCAAGGCAGAAACAGAAAAGCTCCCGGAGACCGAAGCCGCCAATCCCTTCGACGAGTTCGACGTCGCCGCCCTTTACAAATATCTGGACACGGGCGCAAATGAGTCCCTCAATCGCGAGCGCGAAGAAATCGAGCGCCCCTCCTTCGAGAAATTTCTCTCTTCTCCGCATGGTCTGACCGAACATTTGCAATGGCAATTGGGTTCGGCCGTGTGCTCGGAGAAGGCCCGCGAAATCGCGGAAATCATCATCGGCAATCTCGATGAAGATGGTTATTTGACCATTACGCTCGAAGAGGTCGCCCAGAACGGGACCTATGCGATGGACGACGTCGAAGAGGCGCTCGCCGTCGTGCAGGAATTTGATCCGCTCGGTGTTGGCGCGCGCAATTTGCGCGAATGCCTGTTGACACAGCTGAAAGTGCTGGACCCGCAGAATACCCTGGCGCACCAGATTGTCTCGGAATGCCTTCCGAAACGTCTGGTGGCCTCCGGCGCAGCGGCTGCGATGCAAGCGTTGGTATCGTCTGCCCATTCCGTGCCTCCCGCCGTGGTAGCGGAAGCCACGGCACCATTTCCAACAGACGATCCACTTGCGGCCGGTGCGGATGCAGATGCGCCCGCAATTCCTGATGACGACCCTTCCGCCGCTGTCGCCCACGACCCTGTCCTCGAAGACGCAACCGCTGCGCTGGCTGCCTCCGCCTCTGCTTCCGTGAACGGGGATGCCCCGGCCAAAGCCGCCGCGCCAAAAGAGGCCGAGAGGGACCCGCATCTTTGGAAATTGCTGCAAAGCAATCAGCTCAAGGAAGTGGCGCGCGCTCTGAACCGGCCCTATGAACTTGTCAAGCGCGCGATGGAAGTGATTCGCAAGCTCGATCCGCGCCCCGGCATGCGCTTCAACAAGACGCAACCTAAGCTCGTCGAGCCCGACGTCTATTTCCGCAAGATGGACGACGGTTGGCAAGTTTTCCTCAATGAGGATGATCTCCCCCAGCTTCGCTTGAGCCCGACGTATCGCCGTCTCCTCGCACGCGATGCCGCGGACCGCGACGTCCGCAACTACGTCAAGGAAAAATTCACCGCTGCGCTTCAGCTTCTTAAAAATATCGAGCAGCGCAAACACACGATCCTGCGCGTCTGCCAGTCCGTCATCCGCCGCCAGGGCGATTACCTCGATTTCGGCCCCGACCACCTGAAGCCGATGATGATCAAGGAAGTCGCCGAGGAAGTCGGCGTGCATCCCTCCACAGTCAGCCGCGCCGTTTCCAGCAAGTACGCGCACACGCCCCAGGGCGTCGTTGAATTGCGTTCCTTTTTCTCGGAATCCGTAAACGGCCCCGAGGGCGGCAACATGTCTTTGCTCGCGCTGAAGCGTCTCGTGAAAAAGATGATCGAGGAAGAAGATACTGCAAAGCCGCTCACCGACGACGCCATCGCCAAGAAGTTGAGCGAAGCCGGCATCCAAGTCACGCGCCGCACTGTTGCGAAATACCGCGAAGTCCTTCGTATTCCCAGTACACACCAGCGCCGGGTCAAGGAGTAAGCACCCGACAGTGAAACGCCTGGCGAGCCGCGAGCACGGTCAACTGGTCATCCTCACTGGACTCAGCGGCTCCGGCAAGAGCACCATTCTCAAGACATTCGAGGACCTCGGCTACTACTGCGTGGACAACCTTCCAGTCGAGTTGATCCCCACTTTCAGTGAAATGACTTTCGGCGGGGATAGCGAGATTTCCCGCGCGGCCCTGCTCGTGGACGCGCGCGAAGGCAGCCACTTTGCCAAACTCCCGGAAACAATCCGCCAGCTTTGCCGCGAAGGCAGGCCCGCCGAACTCGTATTCATCGAAGCTTCCGACGAAATGCTCCTGCGTCGTTATAGCGAAACGCGCCGCCCGCATCCCCTTGGCCATGACCGCTCCCCGAGAGAGGGAGTGCGCCGCGAACGGCAGCTCATGGCGCCCATCCGCAAGCTCGCGGACGTGGTAATCGACACGACAAAGTTCAACGTTCACGAGCTGCGCGAATTCATCAAGAAGCGCTTTCAGAGCAGCGGCAAGCGGCCCCTTCTCGTTTCACTGATTAGTTTTGGCTTTCGCTATGGCGTCCCCCCCGATGCGGATCTTGTTTTTGACGTGCGCTTTCTTCCCAACCCGCATTTCGTGGCGCGCTTGCGTCCGTTTTCCGGTAAGGATCCCCGCGTGGCGCGCTACATCCGCTCTTTTCCCCAGACGGGAGAATTCCTTCGCCGCATCGAGGGCCTGCTTGCTTACCTGATCCCGCACTACATTCGGGAAGGGAAGAGCTACCTCACGATTGCGATCGGCTGCACCGGCGGACGGCACCGCTCCGTCACGCTTTCTGAAGAGCTGGCGCGCGCGCTGGCGAAGCGCGGCTTTCATGTCAAGGTGCACCACCGCGATTTGAACCGTTAGCGCCGCTGCCTTACAATTTTGTGGCCGCGTATTTCGGTGTTCATTCGTCGCACATTCGTTGTCTTTTCGTTGTTTTTCGTCAGGGAGGCGGAAGGCTGCAAGGCGACCCGCTCATGATTTCCGAAGAATATCGGCGTCTCTTCGCTATCACCCGCGGGTACCGCGGCTGGCTCGTGCTTGCGGGCCCGCTCCTCGCCATTGCGGGCGCCGCCAATGGCCTGACGCTGTTCATGATCCGTCCGGTTCTGGATCGCGTCCTGGACCCCAACAGCCCGCAGGCAGGGCAGCCGCTCATCCTTTTTACGAACCCCTGGACGCATCAGCCGGTGGACCTAAATTCGTTTTTTCCCTGGCGGCACCAGAACGCTTGGACTATTTTCGCGATCTCGTTTCTAGCGCTCTTCGTCATCAAGGGCTTCGCGGAATTCGGCGGCACGATGGCCGCGCAGTTCGCGGGTCTCTCGGCCGTCACCGATCTGCGAAACCGCGTGTTCGGAAAGCTGATCCGCCAGCCCATCGGCTTCTTTCAACACAACCCCATCGGGCGCCTCATGTCTACGACCATCAATGACATCGAGCGTATCCGGTTCGCTTTATCCGAATATCTGGCCGATTTTTTTCTGCAGAGCTTCACCCTCATCGCCTTTGCGCTCGTATTGTTTATCACCAACTGGAAAATGGCCTTGATCTCGCTCGTATTTGCGCCCGCGGTTGCAATTCCCGTCACCAAGCTCGGTCGGAAGATCCGTAAGTCTGTGGCGCGGTCCCAGGACCGGCTCGGCGAACTGAACCAGATCATCCAGGAAACCGTTTCCGGCAATCGAGTGGTGAAGGCCTTTGGGACGGAAAACTACGAGGTCGGCAAATTCAAGGAGACAGCACGCCGACTGTTGCACGAAAACCTGCGATGGATTCGCGCATATACCCTGAACGGCGTTCTGATGGATATTCTCTCCGCGGTTGTCATTACGCTCGTTTTGCTTTACGCTCGCGGCCAGATTCATCACGACCGCATGACAGCGGGTCAATTCGTCACCTTTGTCGGCGCCCTGTTTGCCTCCTACACGCCCATCAAACGCATGGGCATCTTTTACCAGCAGCTCCAGCAAGCCCGCGGCGCAACCGCCCAGGTGTTCGACATCCTCTCTTTTGAAGAAGAACAGCAGGACAAGCCCGGCGCTCCCGCGCTTCCGGCGTTCTCGAATGAAATCGAATTAGAGGATGTTAATTTTTCCTACGATTCAGGAGCGCCCGTTCTTCAGGATATTTATCTCAGCGCGCGCGCCGGCGAGGTGGTTGCCATCGTCGGCTCCAGCGGTGCCGGCAAAACGACTCTGGTCAATCTGCTTCCAAGGTTTTATTCTCCCACCTCGGGCGCGGTGCGCTTCGATGGCCACGACATTCGCGAAGTCAGCCTGAGGTCGCTGCGCGATCAGATTGCCATCGTCACCCAGGAGAACATCCTGTTTAACGACACTGTTTGGAAGAATATCTGTTACGGTAGCCCGGACCAGCCAAAGGACCGTGTCATCGCCGCCGCCAAGGCCGCTCTGGCGCATGATTTTATCGAGGAAATGCCGCAGGGTTATCAAACGCAGCTCGGCGACCGCGGGCAGCGCCTTTCCGGAGGCCAGCGACAGCGCCTGGCGATCGCGCGCGCCATCCTGAAAAATTCGCCCATTCTGATTCTCGATGAAGCCACTTCCGAACTCGACACCGAATCCGAGCTTTACGTACAGAAGGCTCTCGCGAACCTGATGGTCGGACGCACGGTCTTCGTCATCGCTCACCGGCTTTCCACGATCCGCCGCGCCAATAAGATTATTGTTCTCGAAGGCGGAGCGATCCGCGAATCGGGCACGCACCAGGAACTGCTCGCCCGCGGCGGCCTCTATACGCGCCTGTATGAATTGCAATTTGCGGATACGGATTCCCCCATGGAATCTCCTTTCCGGCGCCGGGCAAGCGATGCACAAAGCGCCCCTCAACCAGGAGAGGTGGGAGCGTGACCGATCACGCCGCATCCCGCGCCGCGCGCGCTCAGGGCATCAAGTCCATGACCGGATTCGCCGAAGCGCGCGTCGAGCGCGACGGCTGGGCGCTTCGTGCGAGCCTTCGCAGCGTGAATCACCGGTTCCTCGACATTCACTTGCGGCTCCCCGAAGGTCTCGAATCGCTCGAGACCGATATCCGCCGCGTGCTGCGCGAACACCTGCATCGCGGCCACGTGGATTTTCATTTGCACGTGGATCCCGTCGGCGAGACCGCCGTGCAAATCAACCGGGTGCTCGCTCAGGCCTATGTTCGCGCCGCGAACGATTTGCGCAAGAAATTCAAACTAAAGGATGAGCCCGACCTGGTTGCCCTGATGCGCCTGCCCGGTGTCGTCGGCGCGGCGGGAATGCCCGTCGGCGGCCTCAGTGAAGAAGGCCTGGCGCGGCTCAACTCGCAAGCCGCGGACTGCGTCGCGCTTGCCGTCGCAAAGCTCGAAGAGATGCAGTTTGTCGAAGGCCGCACCCTCGCCGAAGTGATGCGCGCGCATCTTGCGCAAGTGAGCGTGAACACAACCACAATCTCCGATTTGGCCGCGCGCGCGCGTCCCATGTTTGTCCAGCGGTTGGAGACAAAGATTCGCGAGCTTTTGGCCGAATCCGTGGACCCCGCGCGCCTCGCTCAGGAAGCGGCGATCCTCGCCGAACGCAGCGACGTTAGCGAAGAACTCGCGCGGCTTGCGAGCCACGTCGAACAATTCGGCAAACTGCTTGGTGGCTCGGGCGAACTCGGCAAAAAGCTCGATTTCCTCTTGCAGGAAATGCAGCGGGAGGCGAATACTTTGCTCTCGAAAACGCCGGGCGTCGAGGCCGAAGGGTTGCAGATCACCGGACTCGCGCTGGAAATCAAATCTGAAATCGAAAAGCTGCGCGAACAGGCCCAGAATATCGAGTAACTTCCACCGGATAAGGTGACGCCGGATCAAAATGGCCACAGATAAGAATGGCTGAACGCGAAACCATCGTCTTTGTCGTCTCCGGCCCTTCCGGGTCGGGCAAATCCACGCTCGTTCAGAAACTGCTGGAACTCCCCGGAACGATGTTTTCTATTTCCTGTACAACACGTCCGCCTCGCGCCACGGAGACCCCCGGAAAATGGTATGATTTTGTATCCGAAGGCGAATTCGAGCGCATGGTGCGCGAGGGCGCTTTTCTCGAGTACGCGCGTGTCTTCGGGCGGCATTCTTACGGCACGCCGAGGAAGTGGCTCGAGGTGGCACGCAAGCTCGGGCAGGATCTGGTCCTCGAGATTGACGTGCAGGGCGCCGCGCAAATCCGGCAAAAGGTTCCCGGCGCGGTTTCCATCTTCATTCTGCCGCCTTCGCGGCAGGAGCTCGAACGCCGTATCCGGGAGCGCGGCCAGGATTCCGCTGAGGCGATCGCGCGGCGGCTTCGCCAGTCCCGGCTGGAAATGGAAAGTTTTTCGCTTTATGACTTTATTGTGGTCAATGACGATCTCGAACGTGCGGGGCGCGAAGTCCAGGCCATCGGTCTGGGCACGCGCTGCCGCAGCAGCATTGCACGTCCATCCGTCGAACGAATTCTGAAAACCTTTGGAGGCGAGAGTTAGTGATGACAGTCCAGAATCAACCACCGGAAAGCAGATTTGCATTTGTCGTAGTTGCCTCGCGCCGCGCTCGCCAGTTGATGCTCGGAGCCGGCCCGCTAATCGCCAATCCTCATTCGCTCAAAAACACGCGAGTCGCGATGGAGGAGCTGCAGAACTCCGTGCTTGAATTTGATATCCCGCCCTATACCAGGGCGGCGGATCCAACCAAGCGTGGCAAAGACTAAAGCCGGCAGGAAGGAACCATGCGCGTTGCCGTCGGAGTCACGGGAGGCGTCGCGGCCTATAAAGCCGCGGAACTCGTGCGCAGTCTTCAGCAGGAGGGCCTCGAAGTCGAGGTCGTCATGACGCGTCACGCGCAGGAGTTCATTACGCCGCTTACCTTTGCCGCCCTCACCGGCCGCAAAGTCATCACGGACATGTTCGCGGCGGAGAACGCCGGCCCCGCGAATGTCGAAAGCGCCATCGAGCATATCGCCGTCGCGCAGCGCATTGACGCGCTCGTCATCGCGCCCGCCACCGCCGGCACGATTGCCAAACTCGCGCAGGGCCTCGCCGACGATTTCCTTTCTACGCTCGCTCTTGCCACCACGGCTCCTCTGATCGTCGCGCCGGCGATGAACGTCAACATGTATGAACACGCGGCTACGCAGGCGAACCTCGAAACCCTTCGCGCGCGCGGCGTGCGCATCGTCTCCCCGGATGAAGGCTATCTGGCGTGTGGAATGGTCGGTGCCGGCCGCCTCGCGGGCGTTGAGGCGATTGCCGCCGCCGTGTTGAGTACGCTCGGTATCAAGCACGACCTCGAACACGAAACAATCCTCGTCACCGCCGGGCCCACCTGTGAAGATCTCGATCCAGTGCGCTACATCACCAATCGTTCCTCCGGGAAAATGGGCTACGCCATGGCCGATGCCGCGCGGCGCCGCGGCGCTCGCGTCATCCTCGTGAGCGGCCCCACGGCGCTCAATGCGCCCGAAGGAGTCGAATTTATCCGCGTGCGCACCGCGAACGAAATGCGACACGCCGCGCTCAAGCATCTCGTGGATGCGACCGCCGTCATCATGGCCGCGGCTGTCGCGGATTTCCGGCCCGCTGCGCCGCAATCGCAGAAGATCAAGCGCGGCGCGGGAAAACTGGCCCTCGAGCTGGAATCCACTACCGACATTCTGGCGGAAGTCGCGTCTGAAACGGCACGCGGCAAGTTGCGCCGGGTCATCGTCGGATTTGCCGCCGAAACCAATGACGCCGCGGGGAACGGCCGCAAAAAACTCAACGCCAAGGGCGCGGACCTGATCGTTGCCAACGATGTGACCGAGCCGGGCGCTGGATTCGATGGCGATACAAACGTCGTCACGCTGATCTTTCGCGACGCCCCGGAAGTTCGTCTGCCGAAAATGAGCAAGTTCGATGTCGCGACACGCGTCCTCGATGAAGTCCGCGACATTGCCGCGCGCCTGCGCGCACCTGTCCCGTCTCCGGCGGTGCGAGATTGAATTGCGCAACGATGAATCGCACAACGATGAGAACCTCCCAGGGTTCCGCGAATGGCCTCTGAAGGCGTTCCTCCGCGAAAAGAGCGCGTAGCTGAATGGCTGGAATACTTCAACGATCTTCGCATCGGCGGCTTCTACCGCAATCGTGCGGGTGGAAAATCCTCGGTGGCCGCAAAAAAATTCGCAAGCCCAGCGCCGCGTCCCGTTCCCGTAAATGCGCCGGTAAATTCGCCAGTCGCGCCTTCTAAATTTCAGCCCTCAGCGGCGAAATTATCCCTGCAATCCGCCGCCGCGTCTGCATCGAAAGTTACCGTGCTCCCCGTCGCGCACGGCCCCTCGCTCTTTGAAGCCTTCGAGCGAGTGCCCAATGACACGCTCGAGCGCATTCGCGCCGACATCGGCGACTGTACCCGCTGCCGCCTCTGCGAAGCCCGCAACAAAATTGTCTTCGGTGTCGGCAACGCGAAAGCCGATCTCGTCTTTGTCGGCGAAGGTCCCGGCCGCGACGAGGATGCCCAGGGTGAACCCTTCGTCGGCCGCGCGGGAAAACTTCTCACGGACATGATCAAGGCCATGAGCCTTGAGCGCTCCGACGTTTACATCTGCAATGTCGTCAAATGCCGCCCGCCGGAGAATCGCACGCCCGAGCACGACGAAATCGCCACCTGCTCGCCGTTCCTTCTGCGCCAGCTCGAAGTCATCCGCCCGAAGGTGATCGTCTGCCTCGGCAACGTTGCCGCGCAGTCGCTTCTCGGCACAAACAAATCCATTTCTCATTTCCGCGGGCAGTGGTTTGACTTCCGCGGCTCGCGCCTGCTCGCCACCTATCACCCGGCGTATCTGCTGCGCAATCCCGCCGCGAAGAGCGACGTCTGGACCGATCTCAAAAAAGTAATGGCCGTCCTCGGCCTCAAAGCCGCCCGCATTCCCAAGCGCTGACTCCCCGCCGCTCTGCTGGTCGGCACGCCGTGCTTTCCCTCGCGCTGCTGTTAAACTAATCCACTCACCATGCCGTGCTTCTGCGAAGTCGCTCTCACTGTCCCGCTGCGTACCGCCTTCACCTATGCGGTGCCCGCGGTGCTCGACGGCGTCGTCGAGCCCGGCGCGCGCGTTGCCGTCCCATTCCGCAACAAAGTAATGGTCGGCGTCGTCCTCTCTCTTTCAGGTCAGCCGCCAACGTTCGCCGAAGGAAAATCTGCGCAAATAAAGGAAATCGCGCACGTCCTCGATCCTCTCCCCGCGCTCCCCGCGAAACTCATCGAGCTGGGCCGCTGGGTAGGCTCGTATTACCTCGCGCCGCCAGGTGACGTCTTCCGCGCCATGTTGCCGCCACTCACGGAGTTGCGCGCCGAGCGCATTCTGCGCATCACCCCCGCGGGCCGCACGCATCTCGGTGAACTCGCCGCCATGGAAGGCCGCGGCGAAACCGAAATCTCCGAGCGCGCACTGCTCGAACTTATCGACATTGAAGGCAAGCCATTCGCGGCCTCGCGCCTCCGCAAACTGCCAGGGGGAGAAGCAGCCGCCGCGCGTCTCTTGCGCCGGGGGCAGCTCGAAGCTGAAGAAATCCACAAATCACGCAAGTCGCGCATGCAGAAGATTGTGGCGTGGAATCTTACGGCTGGCGTCGGAACTGCTGATGGCATGACTCCCGTTGTGGGAACAAAATCCGGCGCCGCGCCTCCGAAGCTGCAGTCCAAATCACGTAAGCACGCGCTTTCCGCCAATGCATCCGCCGCCGAAGACCGCATCCGCCGCGTCCTCGCGGAAGAAAGCGGCCCGCTTCCTCTAAAGCAGCTCCTCGCGCGCGCCTCCGCCTCGCGCGCCGCCGTCGACCGCCTCCTCCGCGAAGGCAAGCTCACTTCGTGGGAAGAGCCTGCAACCGCCGAGGAGGACTCCTTCGACGCCGGCTATTCCGCGCCGTCGAACGTTCTCAACCCGGCGCAGGAGCGCGCCGTCGCCGAATTGCATGGATGGCTCGCGCGCGGAGAATTTGCGGCCGTCCTTCTCCACGGCGTCACCGGCAGCGGCAAGACAGAAGTTTATTTGCGCGCCGTTGCGGACGCGCTCGCACGAGGCCGTTCGGCCATCGTGCTCGTGCCCGAAATCGCGCTCACGCTTTGGATTGGCCGCATATTCCGCGCCTGGTTTGGCGATCGCGTCGCCGTGCTCCACAGCGCGCTGCCCGACGCCGAGCGCTCCCGCGAATGGTGGCGGGTGCGCCGCGGCGAGGCGCGCGTCGTGGTCGGCACGCGCTCGGCTGTTTTCGCGCCTGCCGAAAATCTCGGCCTCATCATCGTGGATGAAGAGCACGAGGCCAGCTACAAGCAGGAAGAATCGCCGCGCTATCACGGCCGCGACACCGCCGTCTTCCGCGCCAAGCTCGAAGGCGCCGTCGTGCTGCTCGGCTCGGCCACGCCTTCGATGGAAACCTATGAGCACGCCCGCGCGGGAAAGTACGCGCTCCTGCGGCTCGAATCGCGCGTCGCGAACCGCAGCCTCGCTCGCGTACAAACCGTGGACATGCGCGAAAATTTCAAGCAGACGCATCGCGCCTCCGCAATTTCCGCGTCGCTTCGCAACGGCATCACCGACCGCCTCGCCGCCAAGCAACAGGCGCTCATTCTCATCAACCGCCGCGGCTATTCCTGGTTTGCGCTCTGCCGCGCCTGCGGCTCGACCGTGCAGTGCGAAAATTGCAGCATCGCGCTCACGTTTCATAAATCGCGCCAGCGGCTCGTCTGCCACTACTGCGGTTTCTCGCGCCACGTCATTAAAGTCTGCCCGAAGTGCAATTCCGAGCACGCCTATTTCGTCGGCGAGGGCGCGGAAAAGCTCGAGGAATCCCTGCGCGATATTTTTCCACAAGCCCGCATCGCGCGTCTCGACCGCGACACCGTGCGCACCAAGCGCGAATATCAGAAAGTCCTGGGCGCGTTCGCGGAAGGAAAGACGGACATCCTCGTCGGCACGCAGATGGTCGCCAAGGGACACGATTTCCAGCGCGTCACTCTCGTCGGCGTCGTCAGCGCCGACCTGCGCCTCGGCATGCCCGATTTCCGCGCCGCGGAGCGCACGTTTCAATTGCTCACGCAGGTCGCCGGCCGCGCGGGCCGAGGGGAACTGCCCGGTGAAGTGCTGGTCGAGACTTTTTATCCGGAGCACTACGCCATCCAGGACGCCGTCCACCAGGATTTCGAAGGCTTTTTTGAAAAGGAGGTCCGCTTCCGGCGCTTGATGCACTACCCGCCGTTCGCGTCGCTTGCCACCGTGCTCGTGCGCGACCGCAAAATTGAAAACGCGATTCGCTGGTCGCGCCAGCTCGCCGAATATTTCGCGCCGTTCAATGCCGGCGATAGCCCCAGCGGCAATCGCGGCGAAGCCCGTCGCGCAGTGCGTGGAATTGAACGCGGCGACATCCGCGTGCTCGGCCCCGCCGCAGCGCCACTTGCAAAACTAAAGGGCGAGCACCGCTTCCAATTCCTGCTGAAATCCCCGCGCCGCGCCGCTCTGCACGACGCGCTCGCCGGCTGCCTCGATTTCTGCGCCAAGAAAAATATCCCCGATAGCGCTGTCATCCTCGACGTCGATCCGTTGAGTCTCTCCTAACTTTTCTTCCGCCAGAACAAATACACCGGCAACCCAATCGCCATAATCAGCAGTCCCCATCTCGAATTCCCCCAGTCCCCGATCAGCGAATTCAGCACCACTACGGACGCTGCGCCCACGAACAGCGCGGGGGTGAACGGATACCACGGCACGCGGTAGGGCCGCTCCGCATCGGGCTTTCGCGCGCGAAACACAAATAGACTCGCGCCCGCCAGCCCATAAAAAATCCATCCCGCAAAAATCACATAGGCCAGCAACTGGTTAAAAGTCCCCGTCCACGCCAGCACGCTTGCCCACACTGCGGAAGTTACGATTGCTATCGCGGGAGTGCGGAAACGCGGATGCACTTCTGCGAGTTGCCGGAAGAAAAGTTTGTCTTTGGCCATCGCGTAAAAAACGCGCGGGGCCATCAATATCGTGCTGTTCGCCGCGCTGAACACAGAAACCAGAATCATCGCCGCCACGAGCTTCGCCGCATTCGGTCCCCACATCGCAGACACCGCCGCCGCTGCAATCGTGTCCGACTTTGCGGCTTCGATCGGTCCGAGCGCCGCCAGGTACGCGCATACGGGGACCAGATAAATGGTGATCAGCGTCAGCCCGCCGGCCAGTGACGCGCGCGGAAAATCGCGCTGCGCATTCACCATCTCTCCCGCGGAGTAGCTCACCCACTGCCATCCCTCATAGGCCCACAAAACCGGAATCATCGCGAGCCCGAATCCCGCGGCGATTGAGCCATCGAAGTGCGCCGGCCACAGCGCGGCAAAACTCGCCGAATATCCGCGGCCCAGATAGAACAGCACGCCGCACATCACCGCGATCGCCGTCACCTTGATGAGCGTCGTCCAGTTTTGCAGGTTCGCGCTGTGCCGCGTCCCGAGCACATTCACAATCGTCAGCACGGCGATCATCGCAACGCTGATGGTCTTCATCTCGAAAGGTGTGAGCGGGACAATTGCTTGAAGATACTTTGAAAACGCGACCGCCAACGTCGCCATCGTCCCCGCGCCGATTACCAGGAACAGCGTCCAGCCGTATAGGAACGCGGTCAGATTGCCGAATGCCTCTCGGATGTAAACGTAAAGGCCGCCCGCCGCGGGATTCATCGCCGCAAGTTCGCCGTACGTCAGCGCGCCGAGCAGCGAAAGCAGTCCCCCCGCAATCCACACGCCGAGCGACAATCCCACCGAGCCGTGCACCTTCCGCAAAATCTCCGCGGGCACCAGAAAAATCCCGGAGCCTATCACCGACCCTATGAAAAGTGAATAGATGTCCTTCAGTTTCAGCGTGCGGACAAGCGTAGCCACGGGGGTCACGGAATTTTTCGCGCTCATGATGGATTCCACCATGGCCCGTGGAAATAGATTGGCGCCGGCATAAAGCTCAGCATAAAGATTGCGAGTCCGGCCACCGCCCATTCACGGCGCTTCATGTCGAGCGACTCGCGACGATCCATCAAAGGTGGATGCCGGAATCCTATGCCAAGCAGGAGCACTGACCAGAGCGCCCATCCGGGCCAGAAATAAGCGAGAGGAAGCAACGCCAAAGCAACCACGAGCGTCGCGCGCTTGTGCGCGCCGCTCGCAAGCGAATACAGAATGTGCCCCCCGTCGAGCTGCCCTCCGGGCAACAGGTTGAGCGACGTCGCAAAAAGTCCGACCCATGCCGCGCGACCAACCGGATGCAGCAATAGATCTCCCACGGCCACGCCGGGCCGCAGCATCGCCAGCAGCCAGCGCATCGCCAGCGGTTCGCCGAAGAGGACCGTTGAATTCGCCTCGATCCCGGGCACGATTTTCGATCGCAGAATTGCAAACGCCAGCGCGGGGATCGCGAACACAAATCCCACCACCGGCCCGGACAATCCCACGTCAAAGAGGGACTTGCGATTCATGATCGGCGAGCGGATGCGGATGAACGCGCCCATCGTGCCGATCATCGTCGGCAGCGGCAGAAAATACGGGAAGCTCGCCGAAAGTTTGTAGTACCTGCACGCAAAGAAATGTCCCAGCTCGTGCGCGAGCAGAATCCCAAGCAGCGTCGCAGCGAAGGGGAGTCCCACGAGCAACAGGCGCGGATCGTGATACGCATCCACGTACACGCCGAAGAAATTATCGAATGCGGGGGCCTTGTCTTGCGCGTACGCGCGGCCGAATTCCGCGCCTGCGGCGAGCGTCGTGACCACCGTCACCGCGAACAATATCAGCGCAATGGCGAGCGATTTGCCCTGATTCCCGGGCGGCAAAAACACTTGTCGCGGAATTTGCACGCGCGGCGTTTCCACCGGCAAAACTTCCACCGGGCCGCGTCCGTTTCCGTTCCCAAAGCTCATCGGGGAATTAGTCTAGCGTGTTTTCGCGCGCTTCGCGTGTGATTTGCGTGAGGGTGCTGCAAAAAGAAGTCTTACAGCTCCTGCAATTCCTTGCCGGGCTTGAAGCGCACCACGCTTCCGGGCGGGATGATCACTTCTTTTCCTGTGCGGGGGTTCCTGCCGATTCCGGTCTTGCGCGCGCGAATGCTGAATACGCCGAAGCGCCGCAGCTCGACGCGTTCGCCGCGGCCCATGGCGCTTTTCAGCGTCTCGAAAATCGTCTCTACAGCCAGCTCCGCTTTCGTGCGGGTCACACCCGTTTTGCTGACTACAGCGTCCACAATATCAACCTTGATCACGCGGCCCTCCGGGGCTTCAATTGGCGCCCTATGCTAGACACCGCCCTCCGGGTTGTCAAGCAAGCCGCCGCGTACTAACATGCGCTTCCTTTTGCGAAGTAAGAACCGGAGACCACGATGAGCGTCAAGCCTGACCGCTGGATTCGCCGCATGGCGCGCGAACACAAAATGATCGAGCCATTTGAGGATCGCCAGGTGCGCGAGGGAAAGATCAGCTACGGCGTCAGCTCTTATGGCTATGACATCCGCGTGGCCGACGAATTCCGCATCTTCACCAACGTGAATTCCACCATCGTGGACCCCAAGCACTTTGACGCGCGTTCGTTTGTCGAGTTCAAGGGCGACGTCTGCATTATTCCGCCGAATTCCTTCGCGCTGGCGCGCAGCATCGAATACTTCCGCATCCCTCGAAACGTCATCACGATTTGCGTGGGCAAGTCCACCTACGCGCGGTGCGGGATCATCGTCAACGTGACTCCTTTCGAGCCGGAATGGGAAGGCTTCGTCACCCTCGAGATCAGCAATACCACGCCGCTCCCCGCGAAAATTTACGCCAACGAAGGCCTCTGCCAGGTTGTCTTTTTTGAGAGCGACGAAGACTGCGAAATCTCTTACAAGGACAAGAAGGGGAAGTACCAGTCGCAGATCGGAATCGTGCTCCCGCGCCTTTAGCCTCGTTTATCGCTTCGCGGCTTCTGCGGATTGCTTCTGCTGTTTCGCCACCGGATACCCATGCTTGCGCCAGCCGTCGAGTCCGCCGGCCAGCGGACGGATCTTTTTCACTCCCTTGCGCCGCAGCAGCAGCGCCACACGGGCGCTGGACGCTTCGTTTGGTCAAGTGCAGTAGAGGACGACCTCGGGCGCTTTCGCCAGCTCGCCCTTCGCGGCTTCCACGTCCGCGGCCTTCATCCGCTTTGCGCCCGGAATCGTTTCGGGTTCGGCCTCGAAATCCATCGAGCCGCGCAAATCCACAATCACGACGTCTTCGCCCGAGTCCAGCTTTCTCTTTAATTCTTCGGGCGTGATTCGGTCGATGCGCAACCGCCGGATAAAGCGCCGCCGTCGCGCGAATTTCCATGCCAGATAGCCCGCCAGCGCAACCGCCAGCAGAATCAGCAGGTCAACGCCCAACCGCTTCGCGCTTCCCGCGATTCGCTCGATGGCGTCGCTGAAGATGTAGCCGAGCCCGAAAAACGTCGCCACCCAGACAATCGAGCCCGCAAAGTCGAGCCCGAGGAACCGCTCGAAACGCATCCGGAATACGCCCGCCAGTGGCGCCGCCACCGTTCCCAGGCCGGGGATAAATTTTGAGACCAGAAGCGACTTCGCTCCATACTTCTCAAAAATGTTTTCCGTTTGCCGCACGCATGAATCGGGTTCCAACGAAATCTTGCAGAGGAATTGCAGCACCCGGACGCCTTTGCGCCGCCCGAGTTCATACCACACCATATCCGCCGCAACCGCCCCAAAAACCGGCACCGTGATGCACATCGCGGAATTCATTTTGTGTGTTCCGGCGAGCGCGCCCGCCGCCATCAGCAGCGGCATCGAGGGAATCGGCAATCCCATCTGCTCGAAAAACACCCAGCCGAAGAGCAGCAAGTATCCGTATCGTAAAACGATTTGGAGGTGTTCTGTCATTTAGCGCCAGTGCCCGATGCAGTGCCGGAAATTGATCGGACCTCTTCCAGTAATTGCAGAAGAGTCTGCAAATGCTCCGCTGAAATCCCGCGCAACTGCTGCCGGTGCAGTGCATCCACAGGCTCGTCCAGCTCCTCCAGGAGCTTCATCCCCGCGGGCGTGATGCGCGCTTGCACCACACGCCGGTCCTGCCTCTGCCGCGACCGCGCCACGAGCCCGCGTCCCTCCAGCCGATCGAGCAGGCGCGTGATGTCCGGGTCGCGCGTGATCATCCGCGCCGCAATCTCTCCGCAGGGCAGCCCGCCGTCCTTTGGCTCCTGCGCCGCTCCATGGCCTGCTTTACGTTTTGCTCCACGAAGTATGCGGAGTACGTTGTATTGCGTGTGCGAGAGCCCTGCGGTTTTCAGCAGCTCTTCGGCCTGCCGGAGCAGGGAATCGGCCGCGCGCAGCAGCACGAGAAATACCTCGCCCTCGAGCGGCGCCCCGCGTCGGGTGGCATTCTTCTTTGCAGGCATACCCACATATTAGTCGTTACAACGACTAATGTCAATTGCGCCGTCCCCGCGCTCCAAACGCTGGGGGGGGCATGGCCCGATATAACTTCAAATCTTCTTTTTCTTGGTTTCCGAGTCGGCGTCTCACAAGTGGTTTCTTGCTATAGTTAGCCAATGGATTTGAATCCGAAAGACCGCAGAAAATTGACCCCGGTTTGGCGAGCGATGATTGAGATCGGTTTTATCATCTTCCTGTTCTACTCCAATCTTTTGATGGGGGAATATACACGCGCAAATGGCCAGGGAAAGAGCTTCGCCTTTGCCATTAAAGATATTTTCTCGGTCATGAATTTTGTATTTGCCGTCGTTGCTGCGCTCGTTGGCTTCTTCGTTTTTGAATATCTCCGAAAGCAACTTTAAATTGGCTTCAAATACCTTGTTCAAGCATCACGGCTTCGCCACCGGCCTCATCTGAATCTCACTGATGAAGCTCGTCGGCGCCTGCGTGAGAATCATGACCACCGCGTGCACCACATCTTCGCTTTGCAAAAGTTTCCCCGCGTCACGGCCCGAATGCGGAGAGAACTCTGTGGCCACCGAGCCGGGGCATACCGCCGCAACGCGAATCCCGTGCCCGCGCAAATCTTCTATCATGCAGCCGGTAAGCCCCATCAGTCCCCACTTGGACGCGCAGTAAACTCCGCCGCCCTGGAAAGTATTTTTTCCCGCAAGCGAAGAGATGTTGACGATTTGTCCCGTCCGCCGGCGGATCATCTCCGGTGCAACCGCGCGGCTCACGAGAAACACTCCCTTCAGGTTCGTGTCGAGCATCGAGTCCCAATCCGCTTCCTCGAATTCGTAGAATGGTTTGAACCAGCCTACCCCGGCATTGTTCACCAAGATATCTACCGGCCCCAACGCCGAGCGGGTCTCTGCAACGAGCCGCGTGGCGTCCGCTGCGCGCGTTACGTCCGCGACGGTGGCGAACACCTGCGCGCCACGCTTGCGCAGACCAGTCGCCGCTGCTTCGATCCGCCCTTTGTCACGCGCGCAGATGGCCAGCCGCGCGCCCAATTCCGCGAGCCGCGCTGCGATTGCGAGCCCGATGCCGCGGCTGCCTCCGGTGATCAGTGCGACCTGCCCCTCAAGAGGTTGTTCCGATGCCATGGGTTCTCCCCCGAATCCTAATTTGGCGAACTGGGCGCCATTGGACACGCACCGCCCCCGAAAGACTCCCCGAACATTTCTGGAACCGGAGACTCGCGCGCGGTGTCTCATTCCCCGGCGAAAGGTCCGGCACGCAAACTGCGTGGCTGTGTGCGGTGGGCGACCTTTCCCTTACAGGTCTCATCTTAACAAACAGAGTTGGCAGATTCCCGCACCTGCCCGGGAAACGCGCTTGCGCGGCCAGCACCGATTACCTATAATCCCGAAGTTTAATCCGGGACGTTTCGATTTAGGGGCGAGGCAGCGCGGGCGGGTGGCCAGTGCGCAGTCATGCCGAGGAGGCGGTAGAAAGATGAGCCGGATCGCAAAAGCTTCAAAAGGGATGTTACTGGGTTTGGCGCTTTTAGGCAGCGCCTCAGGTCTGGCTTCTGCCGCGGGCGCGCAGGCGCAGCCGCAGACCCAGGGGCCTACCTATTCACGCGAGGCCTACGACGCCTACGGTGCCTGCAACAGCATGACGGCGCCGGAACAGAAAATCGGATGTCTCGATAAGTGGATGGAGAAGTACGGAAAGACCGATCCGGGCCTGCTCTTTTACGTCAATGTCGCCTACCTCCAGACCTATACGGCGTTGAAGGACTACCCCAAGGCGGTGGACGCTGCGGACAAATTGTTGGCCCTTCCGGCCCTGGACTCAACGGCGCAATTTCAGATTCATTACATGCGAGCTCAGAATTTCATGGCAGGCGCCGCGATGAAGGAACTCAGCACCCCGCAGGCGCTGAACGCCGCGCGCGACTCCGCCCGGCAGGCCCTGAAGGTTTTGGACACGCTCAAAAAGCCGGACGCGACTTCGCAAGCGGATTGGGACAAATCCAAGAGGGACAGCACCGGCTACCTCTGGTCGGTGATCGCCCAGGCGAGCGTAAAACTCAAGGATTCCGCCGGTGTCATCGAGGCCTACAAGTCGATCTTAACGCTCGATCCCACCGACGCTGCCAGCTACTACCAGATTGGCAACGCCTATCTGCAAATGAATCCGCCGCAAACTCTGGATGGTTTCTGGAATATTGCTCGCGCGATTGCGCTCAAGGCGCAGGGCGAGGCCCAAATTCGCACTTACCTGCGGAACCTGGTGCTGAAATACCAGGGCAATTCAGTGCAATGCGACAACCTGCTCGATGAAGAGGTCAACCAGATGGTCGCGCTCGCGGCGGGATCGGCGGACCGTCCCACGTCCTTCACCCTTCCCACCGGTGACCAATTGCAGAAGGCGCGCGAGGACACCTCGAATTTCATTCCCTATCTCCGCGAGGGCGGTGATCACGGCAAGCTGATGTGGCTGGCCGTATGCGGACTTGAGTACACGGATTTCGTCTCTAAGATTATCGCAGTGGACTTGCCCGCGGCGGATGCGCCGCCCGAGACCCCCATCGTCCTGCACCTGTTCACGGGCATAACGAAAGAAGAAACGGATGCGGGCACGACTGCGGACATGGAAGTAAAAGTTGTGGGCCAGCCCGACGCCAAGCGCCTTCAGGCGGGCGACGAGTTGCGCTTCACCGCCACGCTGATGGTCTATGATCCTAGCCCGTTCATGCTCCACTGGGAAAAAGGCAAAGTGAACCCGGAGGACATCCCTCCCGCGGACAAGGGCAAGACGCCTCCGAAGAAAAAGTCCGGCGCGAATTGACCTGAATTTATTTCCGATTGGTTTTCGGCGGCTCTGGCGCAAGCCGGAGCCGCTTTTGTTTTGCGCTAGGCGAAAATTGATTGCCGCGGAATTGTAGCTCAGGTCCCCCGCGGTGTTTGCGGGGACCAGAGGATTCGCGCTTCGCCGTTATCCCCGCCGGCGGCGGGGGCGCTGTGCAATCTTGTAGAGGTCAATCTTCCGGCTGAGCGTATTGCGGTGAATTCCCAGCGTGCGTGCGGCGCGGGACTGGTTGCCGTGGGTATAGTCCAGGACGCGCTTGATAAATTTCTTCTCGAACTCGTTTACCGCTTCGGGGAACAGGATTCCGTTCTCGACCATTCTTCCAACGAGATTCTCCAGTTGATCCTTCATCATCGCAGCACACTCCTCAAGCGTTCGAGGGGGTCCCCTGAATCAACCACTGGTTGACGCAACAACAGGTCCTGCGGCCCGGCATCCCCGGCCGGGTCAGGAAAGCTCTTGGCCCGTTAACCGGCCGTAGGCCTCCCGATATTTGGCCCGTGTTTGTTCGACAACGGCCGCGGGCAGCGCCGGCCCCGGCGGCTGTTTATTCCAGCCGATCTCTTCGAGGTAGTCGCGCACATACTGTTTATCAAACGAAGGCTGCGCCTTGCCCGGCTCATAGGAAGCGGCTGGCCAGAAGCGGGAGGAATCCGGCGTCAGCGCTTCGTCAATCCAGATAAGTTCATCGCCGATAAGCCCGAATTCAAATTTCGTGTCGGCCAGCAGGATGCCGCGCGGCTCGGCGTAGGCCGCGGCGCGCTTGTAAATGTCTATGCTCAAATCGCGGACGCGCTCGGCAAGCGCCGGGCCGATCAGTGTTCCCGCATAGCCGAAAGAAATATTTTCATCGTGGCCCGACGTCGCCTTCGTCGCAGGCGTGAAGATCGGCTCGGGCAGCATTTCGGATTCGCGCATGCCGCCCGGCAACTTGATGCCGCACACCATTCCCGTTTTCTGGTAGTCCTTCCAGCCCGACCCCGCCAGGTATCCCCGCACCACGCATTCAATCGGAAGCGGTTGCGTCTTGCGGCAGAGCATGGCTCGGCCGTTGAGCACGTCGCGAGAGGGCGCAAGCTCCGGCGGGAACTCCGTCGCTGAGATGACGTGGTTTGGCACAACATCACTCAACAAATTGAACCAGAAAAGCGATAGCTGCGTCAGCACGCGCCCCTTGTCCGGGATCGGCGTGGGCAACACCACGTCGAACGCGGAAATCCGGTCTGTGGCAATGAGAAGCAGCGCGTCGCCGACCTCGTAAAGGTCGCGCACTTTGCCGCGCGACCTGAATCGCGCGCCTTCGAGATGGGTTTCCCACACGATTGGGCTCATGCCGGGTGATGCCACGATGAAATCGTCTCCGATGAAGAGGGGCGTATTCTATCCCACCATAATTAGATGTCAAATCGCTGGCTCACTCGGGGACGGCTGCGCGGATGTTTCGGCTACGCCGCGCCTTCGGCCACGGCCGCACGGAGAAATTGAACGCCGGCGCATCAAGCTTCCATCTCGCGCTCCGAAATCTCCAACGCTTCAAGATCAGACGCGCTGAATTCTTCGGAGATGAGTGGCGCCTACTTCTGGCGCTCCGCAGCCTTGGACACTCCCGCAAACTCAGCGTCAATCTTTTCTCGATCAATCATCATTGGACATGCCTGGTCGGCTTTATAAGGGCCGTTTTGCATTTTGGCGAGGGACAGCCTCGCGATACCTGCCTACAGCTTCAGCCAGCACCACTCCTTGGAATACGGGACGCGGCTCATGCGGTAGCCGGACTTGGCGCCGGTCACGACGGTGTCGCTCCAATTGAAGCCGCAGCCGTGTTCGGGATCGAAGAGGCCGGGCTCTTCCGAAAAGCACATGCCTTTGCGGAGCACGGTGTAATCGCCGAGAGCGAGATACGGCCGCTGGTGTCCTTCGACGCCTTCGCCGTGCGCGGGGCGGTGGTAGATGTATTTCTGGACGCCCTGCTCCACTTGATACTGGTGAATTTTGTAAGCGACGCTCGAGCTCGTCGAGCCTTCGGTTTGCAGATCGACCTGCATATCGCAGCAGTGCTCGCTGACCTCCCAGAGTTTCTGCATATGCGGATCGAAGTGGCCGGCGGAATCGGCGAGGATGTACATCCGGTAGTTTTCGCCGCCGTAGCCGCCGATGGTGGCGACTCCTTCGACCTGGAGAGCCATATTGCGTTGGATGCGGTTGAAGAGCGGCTGATTGGGATGCGGATAGGCGGTGAGCGGCCCGACGCGCGCCTGGATGGAGATGACGCTGGCGACTCCGTGGTGGGGCGCGCCATTTTCAAGCTTGAGGTCGGAATAAAGAATGTCGCTGATCCAGTGCGTGGTGGCGGTGCCAACCTCGAAGTCTGTGACATCGGTCCCGTAGGTAAGGATGTAGTCGCGGGCATAGGCGTGGGCGCGGTCGAAGTAAACGTAAGCGCGCCGCCAGAGCGCGAGTTCCTCGGGCGTTTTGACGACGCGCATATCGAGCAGCATATCGGAGACGTCGACCCATTCGATGCCGGGCAGTATCGCGCGGGCTTTGGCGCTCTCTGACGGATACAGCTCGCCGTCAATGCCGATTTTCTTGCCCTGGACGCCGTGCTTCTTGATGCCCTCGAGCAGAAAATTGAAGAGATCGACGTATTTTCCCTGCACGACTTTTCCTGCCACGGGATCCGACCCTTCGGCGTGCTTGAAATCGAAGTAGGTCCAGCCTCCGCCGAACCACCAGGTCTTGACGAGGTCGCGATCGAGGCTGGGATACAGGAACCACGGGTCCGCGTCGTCTTTGTTCATGAAAGTCGCTTCCGGCCGTTCGGTGGTGGTGTGCCAATAGCCGGTGAGATAGGTCGTGTTGAGCGGGTCGCGAACCAGGAACGCTTCGATGCCTTTTTCCGCGAGCTTGGCTTTGAAGCGGCGGACGGTTTGCTTGTTCCATTCGAGCGAGAGGCGGTCGGCGGTGGCGGGTTCAGGCGGACCTTCCTCGCCGGGCTTGGGAGCGAGCAGGAATTTTTCGCTCGTGCCTGTGGCGAGGTGTTTCAGCATCTCGGTGAGCGACTCTGGCCGGCCTGGCGATTGCTGCCCCGCGATCTTGTCCATGCGTGAGAAGAAGCCGCTGCCGAGCGCTGCCAAACTGCCGCTCTTGAGAAATTCTCGACGCCCGTGACTCATCTTTCCTCCTCTTGGCCTCTGCAAGGCCTGACCTTCCGATTTGGACCTCTCGGTCGCACATCATAATCTTCCCTTGTACTCGACACAACGAATTTGCCGCCAGAGCAGGCCTCAGTGTGATCGCGGGGGTTCGTCGGGTTGTTCTTGCCGTCTGACGTGTTCCTCGGCGGGCTTCTCCACACTCAGTCGCTCATCCAACTCGCGCACCAGAATCAGGCTACCGCCCGAAGTGACACAAGACTCTTGGAAATCGACCTTCAAAGAAGCATTGAACGAGAGAGGAAATGGCTGATTTTGTTTCTCACCCACGGGGTGTGCGCCTCCACGGCGCCCTCACCTCAATCAAATCCGCACAGATACAAATGACGATCGACATCCAAAGTTTCGCTGGTGGATTGCAAATTGGAAATTTGGGATGGATTGTCTCTGGTTGTGTGCGATTTTTCCGCTGAAAATGCTACGCCGCGCTGGCGGCCGCGGCCCGGCCGCTCCCGCTGCCGTTTCCGGCGTCCATCGCTTCCTCGTTCCAGCGCACGGAGACGATTTTGCTCACGCCCGGCTCCTGCATCGTCACGCCATAAAGCACCGGCGCCATTTCCATCGTGCGGCGGTTGTGCGTCACCACGATGAACTGCGTTTGCGCGCCCATCTGCGCGACCATTTCCGCAAAGCGACCGACATTGGCTTCATCGAGAGGCGCGTCCACCTCGTCAAGGATGCAGAACGGGCTCGGCTGGTAGCGGAAAATCGCGATCAGCAGAGCGAGCGCCGTCAGCGCCTTTTCGCCGCCCGAAAGCAGCAGGACGTTTTGCAGGCGCTTGCCCGGCGGCTGCGCGGCGATGTCAATGCCTGCGTCGCCGGAGCTGTCCGGTTCGGTAAGTCGCATTTCGCCCGTGCCGCCGCCAAAAAGCGTGCGGAAGGCTTCGGCGAAATTCGCGTTGACCTTCATGAACGCCTCTTCAAATTTCTGGCGCGAAACTTCGTCGAGCTCCGTAATGGCCGCCTGCGTATCGCTGATGGAGGCGAGCAGGTCGTCGCGCTCCCGTGTGAGGAAGGCGAAGCGCTGGTCGCATTCGTTGTATTCCTCGAGCGCCATCATGTTGACCGGCCCCATCGAATCAATGCGCGATTTCATTTCGCGGTAGTTTGCGTCGGCGGTTGCCAGCTCTTCGCCCGAAAGTAGGGCGGGGAATTCGGCCATCAAGTCTTCGGGCTGCGCGTTCAATTCGGTGAGGCAATTCTCGCGCAAGTGGGCGCGCTCGGATTCATTCTTCGCCTGCTCAACTTCCGCGTGGCCCCGCTCTTCGCGCAGTTCGCCCAGTTTCTGCCGCCGCGTTCGCAACGCATCATCCACATGAGCCGTTCGGTTCCGCGCCTGGTTCCATTCCGTGTCGAGCGATTGCGCCCGCGCGTCCAGACGTTTCTTTTCTTCGCCGAGCGCGGCGGCGCGCCGTGCGTATTCGGCGCTTTCGCCTTCGAGTTGCGTGCGCTCGCCCGCCAGCTCGCGAAGCTGCTCGCGCAACGCTTCGGCGCGCGAACCCGCGGCGGCGCGCTCTTCTTCAAGGCGCGCAGCCAGCGCTTCGGCGCTTGCCAGCCGCTCCGCCATCGCGGCGAGTTCCTCGCGCTTCGCGGCGAGCTCTTGCTGGTGCGTCTCCGCCATCGCCCGCAATTCCGCAAGACGCTCGCCCAGCGCGCGGATTTCGTCTTCCCCGGTCGCGCGCGAGCGCGTCGCGTCTTCGCGCTGCGTCTTCGCGGCAGCCGCGCGGCCTTCGGAAAGCGCCACTTCGCGGCGCAGCCGCGCAATCTCGTCCTGGCAATCGCGCAGCTCGATGCCCATGCGCACGAGTTCGGCGCGCGCCGAATCGCGCTGGTGCGATGCGGCCACGAAATTCTTTTCCGCTTCTACGTGCGCGGCGGAGATCTGCTCGAGCGCCGCTTCGCGTTCGCCGAGCTCGGTGGTCACGCGCTCGAGTCCCGCCTGAGCCTCGGTCAGTTCGCGCTCGCGCTGCACGAATTCGCCTTCCAGAGCCCTCAGCTCGCGCTTCATTCCCAGCGGCCCGGCCTCCACGGCGCGGCCCCCGCTCACTATGCGTCCCTGATACGTCGTCCCGTCCGGCGTCACAAAGCAAAAGGCCGGATATTCGCGCGCGAGTTTTTCCGCGGCGCTCGCGGTCTCCACCATCCAGGCCGACTTCAGCCGCGGCAGGAAATGTTTCGCCGCCTTCCCCAGCGGGTCCTTGAATTCCACGAGACGATCGAGCCGCGAGATCACCCCTTCGGCTGTCGGGAAGGGAATGATGTTTTCCTCGGGCATGATGTTCAGCTTTTGGAGCGAGTCCACGAAAAATGTCGCGCGCCCTCCAAGCTCATCGCGCAGCATCGAGATGCCCGTGCGCGCATGGTCGAAGGTTTCCACCACAACGTATTCCAGTTCATCTCTCAGGAATTGCTCGACGGCGGCTTCGTGCGCCTCGGCGACTTCGGCGTAATCGGCCAGCAGGCCCACGGCGCGGAAGTTTCTCCCGCCTTTGGCTCCCGCTTCCGCGTTGGCGGCAAAAAGTTTCTTTACGGAATCGGCGGTGTAGGCGCGGTCATTCAGCACCTGCTCCAACGTCTTGCGCCGCGCGCGTACGGAAGCGGCGGCGTCGCGCGCGGCGTCCGCGCGGCTTTCCAGCTCCAGCCGCGAGTGCCGCAGCTCGGTGATGCGCGCCTGCACGGACTGGACTTCCTGGTCCGCGCGCCGCGCTCGCTCGCCCGCGCTCTGGAAGTACATTTCGGCGGTCTGGTCGCGCTCGCGGTGATGCAGCGATTCCTCGAGCAACTGCTGCTCGGCGGCCTGCTTGCGCGCCAGCGACTCGCAATGCAGCGCCAGCGAAGCTTCGGCCTGCGCGTGCTCGGTCTGCAATTGGGAAAGCTGATCCGTCAGTTCGCCGGAGGATTGCCGCAGCGCCGCGATGCGTTCCTCGGCGAGCTGCGTATCCACGGAAAGCTGTTGCCCGCGCGCGGCGAGTTTGCTCACCAATGATTCCTGCGTGCGCGCGGCTTCGCTTAAAGCGCTGACGCTTTCCGCGTGCGTTGCCGCGGCGGCTGCCGCCGCGTTTGTCTGCTCGTCCGCCTGATCGATCTGCGCGGCAAGTTGTCCGGTGCGCGAATCGAGTTCCGAGCCGCGCTGCCGGTTGAACGCGATGTGGTTCTCCGCCCGGTCCAGCTCGAGCGTCGTCTGCCCGAGCAAGTTCTGGCTCTGGCGCAGCTCGGCGTCCAGTTCGTCTATGCGCTTGGAAAGCTGTTCATGCTCGGCTTCGAGCGCGGCGAGCGACTGCGCCTCCGTTGCCTCCGCGGCCGTCGTTTCCTGCAGGACCATTGTCAGCCGCTCGGCTTCCTCGTCGAGTTCACGCGCCTTGCTGGCAAGCACCTGGCGCAGCAGTCCTCGCATCTGCTCGCGGATTTCCGCGTAGCGGCGAGCCTTGCTGGCCTGGCGCTTCAGCGATGCAAGCTGCTTCTCGACTTCCACCACAATGTCATTCACTCGGTTGAGATTGAGCTTTGAGGCTTCGAGCTTCGCTTCCGCGAGACGCTTCTTCGTCTTGTACTTCGTCACGCCGGCTGCTTCTTCGATGATCGCGCGGCGGTCGGAGGGGCGGCTCGAAAGGATTTGCCCGATGCGGCCCTGCTCGATGATGGCGTAGCTATCCGGGCCCAGGCCCACGCCCATGAAGAGTTCCTGGACGTCGCGCAGCCGCGCCACGCGCCCGTTGATCAGGTATTCGCTTTGCCCGCTGCGGTAAAGCCTGCGGCCGATCACCACTTGGCCCGGCTTTACGTTCATCGCCGGCTTGGCGGCCTTTTTCTTTTTCGAGAACGGATTCTCTTTCGAGGGCGGCTCTTCCGCGGGGAATTCCGTAATCTCCGTCGCATCCGCGCTCGCCGGGGTTGGATCGGAAGCCATCTCCATGGTTGCCGCGCCTTCATGCGCTGACTTTGGATTGTCCTGCGATGCCGCTCCGTCTTGCTCGTCTGCCTCTGCCGGCAATCCCGTTTGCGGCGCGCCCGTTTCCGAGGCTGCGTCCGCACTCTCGTCCTTCTCTTCAAAAATGAATCGTCCCGCTTCGGCCAACTCGGTGTCTTCCAGATGGATGATCACCTCGGCCATGCCGAGTGGCGGGCGCTTCGCGGTGCCGTTAAAAATGCAATCGGACATCCGCTCGGCGCGCAGGCTCTTGTGGCTCTGCTCGCCCAGCACCCAGGAGATGGCGTCCACGATATTGGATTTGCCGCAGCCGTTCGGCCCGACAATGCAGGTCAGCCCCGTGCCGCTGAACGACACGTGGGTGCGCTCGAAAAACGACTTGAATCCTACGATGTCTACTTTCCGAAGTTTAAGCAAGTCGGCCCTTTCCGTTGGCGCGTATCCAGCTTCCGCGGGCGCGCAAAATCGCGTCCGCGCGCGGAGATACGCGGTCCTTTGCCTCATTTGGAGGGACGTTTGCCGACAAAAACTTTGGCGGGTCGCTTCGCAGTGGCCCAGCCGCCTGGCGCTGCATGGCGGTACTCAAGAAAAGTAGCACACGCCTCCCACGGGGGCAAGAAACATTCGCATTTATTTCGCGCTGGGCAACGGAAATTCTGCGAGTACTTCAGCCGATTGCTGTGCGCACGAAGACGAGAGGGGAATCCGGGAATCTCAGGTTCAGGTGGCCATCTCCATCTGAACCCTGATGGTTATCCCTTTCTTGCTGTCAACCTTCATGCGGAACTGCATTGTCTTCATCTTGTCCATAGTGAGCCTGAAATAGTAGATTTTGTGTTTCGGCACGGGGTCAAACGTGAATGTGCCGGCTGCATCCGTCTTTGTTGTGCGCAATGTTTCCTGCCAATCCGGAGTCAACTCTTGAACGACCACCCCTTCGATTGGACTGCCATCTACGTGGGTCACGATTGCGGACAATGTACGGCCCACTTGGACGCCTTCAAGCTCATAGATTGCTTGGGGTTCAGCTCCAATGTGCATTGGATTGCACACCAGAAAGCCCGCAACAATGCAAAGCAGAACAATCCTCATGCCGTGATTCCTCATGTCCCATATCCTCATCGGCTTTGTATTCCCAATTGCGGCACCGCTAGTTTACCTTCCTGGTTTGCCGCCCGGGTTTGCCTCCCGAGTTTACCTCCCGAGTCTACCTCCATTGACCAGAGCCAATCCGCCTTTGTAGCCCGCCAATTCGTAAAAGCCTACTCCTTGGTTTTCTCTCCGCGATCTGAGGGGGGTGGCACAGCTTTTGCTGTAAGCGTGGCCTATTCCTTTGTCCGCCGGTGCGGACAAAGTGTGGGGCGGTTCGTTCGAATGATCTTTCCGGCTTGATCCCCTCATTCGAACACTCATTCGAATGAGTTTCGTGTAATATCTTCCCATATTTCCGAAATAATTCTCTTGACATTTGTTTACTCTTGTTGTAACATGGGCCATGAAATCGTCGTGGCGCAACTCTGGGCCGCACGCCACCGCTGATCTTTCAATCTTGAAGCCATGGCGTTCAACCGCGCCCCTGTCTAAACTCTTTAGAATCAAACTCTTGCGGCGATTTGCGCATCGCGCCCCTATGCGCCCCTGTCTAAGTCCTTTAGAATCAACACTGTCGCCAAAACCTTACACAATTCCGCCCCTGTCTAACTCCATTAGATTCAGTCACTTCCAGACCTCTTGCAAAGCGCCCCTGTCTAAGTCCTTTAGAATCATAGCGTTCCAGAAAAAGATAGTTTTTTTACCTCTCCCGGCGCGCAACTCCTTTAGAACGCGCGAGCCACCCATCGCGCTCTGCCTAATTGACGCGTGGTTTGCGAGCTTCGGAAGCGTCGGCTAGAATGCAGCGAGCTTGAATCGCGGAACCGGCCAAATGGCGGCGGACATTAGATTTCACAATACGCTGGGCGGGAAGCTGGAGGCCTTCGCGCCGCAGAAACCGCCGGAAGTGCGCATCTACACTTGCGGGCCGACGGTGTACGACTTCGCGCACATCGGAAACTTCCGCACTTTTGTCTTTCAAGATGTGCTGAAGCGGTTCCTGAAGATGCGCGGCTACCGCGTGTTCCAGGTGATGAACCTGACCGACGTGGACGACCGCATCATCGCCAATGCCGCCGCCGCGGGGAAGCCGATCCGCGAGTACACCGAGCAATACATTGCGGCATTTATCGCCGATTGCAACGCGCTTGGGCTCGAGCCGCCCGACAAGCTCGTGCGCGCGACGGACCACATCGAAGACATGGTCGCGCTGATCGAGCGGCTGCAACAGAAGACGTACACGTATCCGAGCGAAGGCTCAATCTATTACCGCATCTCGAAATTTCCAACTTACGGAAGGTTGAGCAAGCTGGACGTGGCCGGGATCAAGGCCGGTGCGCGCGTGGATACCGACCGCTACGAAAAAGACGACGCGCGCGATTTCGCGCTGTGGAAGGCGCCCAAGCCCGGCGAACATTTCTGGGAGACGCGGATCGGGGCGGGGCGTCCGGGGTGGCACATCGAGTGCTCGACGATGTCCATGAAATATTTGGGCGATACGCTGGACATTCACACCGGCGGCGTGGACCTGGTGTTTCCGCACCACGAAAACGAAATCGCGCAGTCGGAGGCGGCGACGGGGAAAACGTTCGTGCGCTTGTGGCTGCACGCGGAGCATCTGCTGGTGGACGGGCAGAAGATGTCGAAGTCGCTCGGGAACTTCTACACGCTGCGGGATTTATTCGCGCAGGGGCACAAACCGTCTTCCATTCGCCTGCTGCTCGCGTCCGTGCCGTACCGGAGGCAGCTTAATTTTACGATGGAAGGCTTGCAGCAGGCCGCGAGTTCGGTCGAGCGGCTGCGGAATTTCATGGAGCGGCTGCGCGGGGAGAAATTGCCCGCGGGTATAACGGCGGGATTCGCCGCGCGCATCCAGAAGGCCGAAGAGGATTTCGATGCGGGTCTCTCGGATGATTTGAACACGGCGCAGGCGCTGGCGGCGGTGTTCGATCTCGTGCGCGACGCAAATATCGCGATGGACCGCGGCGAATTCAAGCGCGGCGATGGAGCGGCTGTGCAAGCGGCGATGCAGCATTTCGATGAGATCTTCGGCGTGTTGGTGGATGATGACGCCGCGCGGCTGCGCGCGCTGGGTTTTGCGCAGGAAGCGGAGGGAATTTCCGACGCGGAGATCGAAGAGCTGGTCGCGAAGCGAGTAGCGGCGAAGAAGGCGCGGAATTTCACGGAGTCGGACAGGATCCGGGATTCGCTGGCCGCGCGCGGTGTGATTTTGGAGGATACGCGCGATGGCAGCATGAGGTGGAAGCGGCGGTAGCCCTTAGCTCGAGGGCGGGAGACAGAGTGGAGACGCTTCTTGAGGATTTGCGGTTCGGGCTACGGATGCTGGCGAAGTCGCCGGGATTCACGGCGATTGCGATTTTGACGCTGGCGCTGGGGATTGGCGCGAATACGGCGCTATTTTCCGTAGTTAATGGCGTGCTGCTGAACCCGCTGGCGTATCCGCACTCTGGCCAACTCGTCGCGGTTTATGGAAAGACTCCCGGATTCGGCCAAGCCCCGATTGCCTATCCGAATTTCCTCGATTGGCAGCGCGACGCGCAAACGTTTTCCTCCATGGCCATCTACCGCAACCAGGATTACAACTTCATCGGCACGGGCGAAGCGGAACGCCTCAGCGGTTACATGATTTCCGCGGACTTTTTTTCAACGCTTGGGGTAACGCCTATCCTTGGCCGCACCTTCCGCCAGGATGACGATTATCTGGGCGCCGCGCCGGTCGTGATTCTGGGCGGAGGGTTCTGGAAACGCAGATTCGGCACTTCGCTCGAAATCATCGGGAAATCGATCCTCCTGAATGGCACTTCCTACACGATCGTAGGCGTGATTCCGGCAGAATTCACTTTTTATGGTCGCGACCGGGATGTTTACACTCCCATCGGGCAGTGGAATGTTCCCTCATTTCGCGACCGGCGCATCGACATGAGCGCGCACGCGATTGGCCGCCTGAAGCCGGGCGTAACGCTCTCACAGGCGAAAGCCGATATGGATGGCATCGCGCAGAATCTCGCCGTGGCGTACCCGGACGCCGATAAGGCCGCAGGCATCACTCTCGTTTCCATGAAGGAAGACATCGTCGGAAATGTCCAGCCATTCCTGATCGTGCTTCTCGCGGCCGTGGGTTTTTGCTGCTGATTGCGTGCGCGAATGTCGCCAATCTACTTCTGGCGCGGTCGATGGGCCGCTCGCGCGAGTTTGCGATTCGCGCGGCGCTGGGCGCGAACCACATGCGCGTGATTCGCCAGCTCCTCACCGAAAGCCTTCTGCTCGCGGGCCTGGGCGGAGCGCTGGGACTCCTGCTGGCCTTTTGGGGCACCCGAGCGGTGCTTGGCGCTTTGCCCGGCTCTTTGCCGCGCGCCAATGAAGTCTCGCTCGACTCCCGCGTCCTGCTGTTTACGATGGCGCTGTCCCTGTTTGCCGGAGTTGTCTTTGGACTCGCTCCCGCTCTGAAAACTTCCCGAGTGAATTTGCAGGAGATACTCAAGGAGAGCGGGCGCGGTATGAGCGGGGCGCGGCACCGGCTGCAAGGAGTTTTCGTCGCCGTCGAAGTAGCGATGTCCCTGGTTTTGCTTGTCGGCGCCGGACTGATGGTTCGGAGTCTCGCGGCGCTTTGGCGCGTCAATCCCGGCTTCAATCCCAGCCACGCGATCACCTTCGCATTGTCCCTGCCGGCCGACTCGACAACCAGCTCCGCCGAAACGCGCGCGCGTCTGCGCCAATTCGACGACAAAATGCATACCATCCCCAGCGTCGAAGCCGTTTCCGTCACGCTCGGCTCCCGCCCAATGATCCATAATTCCTCGGAGGTCTTCTGGATTGAGGGCCAGCCAAAGCCCGCCAATTTTCAAGAGATGAACCAAGCGATGTTTTATCTCGTGGAAAGCGGCTTCCAGCAAGCCATGGGAGTCACGCTCGAGCGCGGCCGCTTCATCACGCCGCAGGACGACGAGCATGCGCCGGTGGTCGTGGACATCGACGACGTTTTCGCGCGCACCTATTTCCCCAATGAAAATCCCATCGGCAAGCGCATCCATCTCGGGATCTTCAACGTGCAAGCCGAAATCGTCGGCGTGGTCGGCCACGTGAAGCAGTGGGGGCTCGACGCCGATGCGGAAACGGCCATTGAGGCGCAGTTCGATTATCCGTTCATGCAGCTTCCCGAAAAGCTGATGCCGCTCGCGGCAAATTCGGTGGCCGTGGTGCTGCGCACCGAAGGCGATCCCACGGCGGTCATGGGCTTCGTTCGGCGCGCGGTCGCGGAAATCGATCGTCGCGAAGTGGTCTACAACGTCCAAACGATGGACGAAGTGGTCTCGAATTCGTATGCCGCGCGGAGACTCTCGATGATTCTACTGGGCGTCTTCGCGGCACTCGCGCTGGCGCTCGCGTGCACCGGAATTTACGGCGTGATTTCGTATCTCGCAGGCCAGCGCACGCACGAAATCGGAGTGCGTATGGCCCTGGGCGCGCAACCCGGCGATGTGTTGCGGCTGGTGATCGGGCACGGGGCAAGGATGGCGCTCGTGGGCGTCGCGATCGGGACGGGCGCCGCGCTTGGGCTGACGCGCCTCATGGCCAACCAGCTCTTCGGCGTCAGTGCGCACGATCCACTGACCTTTGCCGGAGTCGGCGTGCTGTTGATACTTGTGGCCGTCGCGGCGTGTTACATCCCCGCGCGGCGCGCCATGCGCGTCGACCCCTTGATCGCTCTGCGATACGAATAATCCTTCTTGCAGATGACGCGCAACTCTTCCCCGGAACAGCCTCGTACAAACACGTGGGGCCTTGCAGACATTCCTGGCGATCGTTCCTGAGTGACGGCGCGCTCGGAAGGGATGCAGCCGGGCCCAAGGCGGGCGTGGGGGAAACTGACCCAAAATTCGCAGGCGCGAGGCGCTTGAAACGGCGCAAGCGAGTAGCAGATCAGTTTCCGGGTAACCGACGATTCGTCCAAAGCCGTGCTAGAATCCCGGCGAATTCTGCCGCTGAAGCGGATGCGTGTCATGTGAAGGGAGGAGGACAGATTGGGAGGCTTGATCCCATTAAGTGACGCATCTCGACGCCCGATGCATTTTCCTATCGTTACGGCCTGCATCATTCTCACGAACTTCATCGTTTTTGTGTTTGAGCTGAGGGGAGGTGATGCATTCGTGCTCAAATGGTCGGCGATCCCCGCAAACATTATTGGAGGCCATCACTGGATCACCATTCTGACGGCCATGTTCATGCACGCCAGTTGGTCGCACATCCTAGGGAACATGGTGTTCTTATGGGCCTTTGGCCCCGAGATCGAAGATGCGATGAATCCATTAAAGTATTTGGCGTTCTATCTTCTCGGTGGGCTGGTGGCTATGCTGGCCCAGATCGCAGTCATCCCCACGTCCACAGTTCCCAACCTGGGCGCGAGCGGCGCAATTGCGGCTGTGATGGGCGCATTTCTGGTGACTTACCCTCGCGATCAGATTCGTTCAGTTCTAATCATCTTCGTGTTCGTGAGCATCCGGTTGATCCCGGCCGCGCTTCTAATTGGGTTCTGGCTTTTGACTCAGTTCTTTAACATCGGGTCGGTGGCAACAGCGCAGACAGGCGGAGTGGCTTACGTAGCTCACATTGGAGGCGCTCTGTTTGGGGCCGCGACTGCACGTCTTTTTGAAGACCCGAGGCGGGTCGCCGCCTCGGGTGGCTAGCGACTGCGGGCGAGTGACGGCGCACCCGGAAGGGATGCACTCGGTCACATGATTGGCTTGAAGGAAATTGACATAACATTCGCGAGCGCGGATGCTGGAAACGCCGCTGAGGGGGGCATAGAAAGAAAATGCCCCGGGTTCGGGGAAGCCGGGCTACAATGCCTTGCACGATGCGGGTTTTCTTGATGCGGAAATCAGAGCCACAGCACGCAATTCCGGCGAACGAACGGCCGAACCTTTTCGGCGCAGCGTAACTGCCCTCTCCTTCCTGCGCGGGTAGGACCGCGCCATTTTCACACCCCATGCCACCCTGAAGGGTGGCGCTACACAGTGATTTGATTTACGTGAGAAAACTCCCTGGAGGAGACATGACACAAGTACTGACGAGCACAAAGTTGCCGCGGCTTGCGGGGCCGGTGCCGGGGCCGAATGCGCGAAAGACATTGAAGCTCGATGATGAATATATTTCGCCCTCGTACACGCGCGGGTATCCGCTGGTGGTGAAAAACGGGCGCGGCGCGATGGTCGAAGACGTGGACGGAAATATTTTTCTCGATTTCGCCGCGGGCATTGCTGTGGTGGCGACGGGACATTGCCATCCCGAAGTCGTCGCGGCGATTCAGAAGCAGGCCGCGGAGCTGATCCATATTTCGGGGACGGACTTTTATATCCCGAACATGGTCGAGCTGGCGCAGAAGCTTGCGTCGCTTGCGCCGGGGGCCGAGCCGAAGAAAGTTTACTTCGGCAACTCCGGCGCCGAAGCCATCGAAGCGGCGATGAAGCTGGCGCGATACCATACGCGGCGCGACAAGTTCATCGCGTTTTACGGCTGCTTCCACGGACGAACGTTCGGAGCGCTTTCGCTGACGGCGTCAAAGGCGGTGCAGCGCAAGGGATTCGGCTCGCTGCTCTCGGGCGTGTTTCACGCGCCGTATCCGGATCCATATCGCGGCGTGACGGCGGGGGATTGCCTCGGGTTCATCGAGCGCGAATTGTTCAAGCGGCTGGTGGACCCGAACGACGTCGCGGCGATTTTCGTCGAACCAATTCAGGGCGAAGGCGGGTACATTCCGGCACCCGCGGATTTTTTGCGCGGTTTGCAACACATCGCGCAGAAGCACGGGATTCTGCTTGTCTCCGACGAAGTGCAGTGCGGCATGGGCCGCACGGGAAAGTGGTGGGCGGGCGACCACATCGGATTCGAGCCGGATGTCGTATGCATCGCGAAGGGAATCGCGAGCGGGATGCCGCTTTCGGCAATGATTGCACCCGCGAGCGTGATGGACTGGAAGCCGGGAGCGCATGCGTCCACATTTGGCGGAAATCCCGTTTGCATTGCGGCGGCACTCGCGACGATTAAGCTGCTCGAAAACGCTTACATGGCGAACGCGCAACGTGTGGGCGATTTCCTGCTGAAACGCATGGCGGATTGGCCGGCAAAGCACAAGCTCGTCGGCGAAGTGCGCGGAAAGGGATTGATGATCGGCGTCGAGCTGGTGCTGGACAAGAAAACGAAAGAGCGGGCGCACGATTTGCGCGACAAGGTCGTGGACCTGGCGTTTGCAAAAGGCGTGCTGTTGCTCGGCGCGGGAGAGAACACGGTGCGGATCGCTCCGCCGCTGCTCGTTGACGAGGAGCAGGCGGAGTTCGTGGCGAAGACGCTGGAGGCGTGCATCACAGAAGTGGAGAAGGGGATGTAGGGGAGGCGAGGATGATGAGGCTTAACTATCGAATGGCAGTTGCGCTTGGCATGATGGCCTGTTTAATGGCCAGTGCATCGCCGATTGCATCGGAGAGAACGAATCAATCGCAAGAGTCTGAATCCGAACAAACGGTCTGGACCCTGGAGCAATTCTACTGGTTCCAAGTCCAGCACAACGATTTGGCTGGCTATTTGGGTTTGTGGCACAAGGATTTCCTTGGCTGGCCGTCGGTCAGCGCCAAACCCGTCCACAAGGACCACATAACGGACTGGATCACCTCGCAAACCAGCAAGGGTTTGAAGTTCCACACAGCTGGTTTATTGCCTGCCGGGATTCAGATTACAGGAGACATCGCGGTGACCTGTTACTGGATGACGTTTGAATGGCAGGACAAGGATGGCAAGGGGACAAGGCAAAACCTCCGGGTCACACATACGTGGGTCAAAGAGGGGAAGGATTGGCGGATCATTGGCGGAATGTCCATGCCGGAACCCGCGACTCCTTAGAGGATGGAGAATCGCGCGGATATGCCGATTGTGGCGCGAGCGGTATTCGGAATTGTGAACGGGGCGGCGCGGATCCAAACCGTCCAGGACGTACGGACTTAGCCGAGAGTTGTTCCGTTTTGGACAGATTGTTGGCCCCTTTTTTGGTCGAATCGACATGGAATCGTGACATGGAGTCGTGAGATGGAAAATCGGCAGGGCGACGAGTTGCGAACTCCATCTCTGAGCGCATGAAGTCTAATTTCATGAAGTCTTACCGCATGAAGTTTTACCGCATGCGCGCAAGACGCCCTGGCGCCGTTCAAGGATTGACATGAGTGGAAAAAACTTTCGAGCCATACAAGCAGGTGAACGGACCAACGGCGAGGGAAAACACGTAACAAACAAAGTACTGCTGGCAACGCCCGATTATGAATACGAGTTGATGCGTGCTGACTTGAAGTATATCGACCTTCCGGACCATCTCAGCCTTCATGAGCCGACGCAAAATATCGAGTTCGTCTATTTCCCGAACCGAGGAATGGTTTCTCAAGTTGTAGTGACCAAAGACGGCCGAACCGTGGAAGTGGGCGTGGTGGGCAACGAGGGCTACGTTGGGGCAGGATTGGCAGCCGGCTTGAGCAGAAGTTCCGTGCGCGAAATAATCCAAATCGCCGGCGATGGCTTCCGAATGATGGCGAATGCGCTAGAACGCATTCTGCGATCGGCTCCGCAGTTACAGGTGATCTTGAACCGGCATACGGGGCTTCAAGGAATGCAAGTCGCGCAGACGGCGGCGTGCAACCGGTTGCACGACATACAGCAGCGTCTCTCGAGGTGGCTGCTGATGACTCAGGATCGGGTGGGCGCGGGAGTTCTTCCGATCACGCACGATTTCATTGCGACCATGATGGGTACCGACCGATCCACTGTGAGCCTGGCGGCGTCCGAACTGCAAGAAAAGGGAATTATAGAATACGTGCGAGGCGCAGTGAAGATTTTGAACCGCAGGAAACTCGAAAAATCCGCGTGTGAGTGCTACGGCGTGATTCAACAGTTCGAGGACGACCTCGGATTGAGATAGCAATCGATTGATATAGCGACCGGTTGAGATTGCAATTCGCGCCAGTGTTGGATACCCAACCGACAGCAGCCCTCAGCTATCAGTAACCTTCAGAACTTATTGTATTCAGTCCAGCCTTGATGTCTGTTCAAAGAGGGGCGACTTGAGCAGAACGTCGCCCAGGGCAAAAGCGGCTTTTGTTGGCGCAGTCGCGCTCGAAAAAACCAACGCTACGTAATCTTTCACAAGAGCATAACCGCGCCAAATTACGAGGTGTGATAGGGGACGATGCGCCGCAAACTGGCATGGATCTGTGAACAGCATTTTCGGGGCTGGGGTTGCTCCGAATGCGCATGGGTGTTCAATCCTTTGGGATTGCCCGCGGGCAAATCGCTCGATGACATGATTCAGAACTACGAGAAGCAGCGCGATAAGGAATTTGCGGCCCATGTTTGCGCTGAACACCCCAAAGCCAAAAACACGAAAGATTAAATAACCCAGGCTGCTCCACTGCGCACCAGGCGCGTGGCCCGATACCAGCGCCGCCATTTTCCCCGGGAATCCAAGTCGTTGCGCGCCAGGCTCCATGGCCTAGCCTTAGCACGTTCAATTTTTGTCATCGCTACAACTTGCGATGTAGAATGGCGCGGCGATGCCGATAGTGGCGCGAGCGGTATTCGGAATTGTGAACTGGGCGGCGCGGAAGGGGCTGGCCGAGGAGGCGAGCTCGACTGCGCGCGGGGATGCACGACGTGGAGGATCAGCGATCGGCGGTTCCGATGTGAACGCGGGGCGCTGGGCCGGCAAGGACATGAAAGCGAAGCATGCGGCGCGGCGAACGGGGATTCGCGGCGAGACATTCGCTTACTGGTATTTGCGGCGGCGCGGGTACACCATTATCGCTCGCAATTTTATGGCGCCTGGGATGAAGGGCGAAATTGATCTCGCCGGATACGATGGCGATGTGCTGGCGTTCGTCGAGGTGAAGACGCGGACAGCGGCTGCGGAAAGAGAAAAGGGCGCCGCGGAACGTGAAAAGGACGTAGCGCTTCCGGAAGACGCCGTGACGCGCGAGAAGCGGCGGCACCTGGTGCGGATTGCACGGCGATTTCTTGCGGAGTGGCGCATAAAGGAAGCGCAGTGCCGCTTTGACGTGCTGGCGATTGAGTCGAAGCCGGGCGCTGCTCCGCGCGTGCGATTACACAAGGATTGTTTCGGAAGCTCCACGGCAGAGTAGATGCGCGGGGCTGATGCATAGAAAACGCGCCATGCGAAGGCGCGTTGCGCGAGATTCGCCGACCGCATACAATGAATTCACGGGCGATGCAAGAGCCGTCCGCGCTTCCCTTCGAGCAATTGCGATGAACACAGGAGGACGAATTGCCTGAGCTGCGCAAAGACCCGATCACCAACCGCTGGGTGATTATCTCCACCGGGCGCGCCAAGCGGCCTTCGGACTTCGTCAATGAAAGCGTGGAGATCCGCGGCAAGGGCATGTGCCCATTCGATTATGGCAATGAGGACAAGACGCCGCCGGAGATCCTCACCTACGGGCGCAACGGCGGCGGGGCGAATACACCGGGCTGGTCGGTGCGGGTAGTGCCGAATAAATTTCCCGCGCTGGGAATTGAAGGCGACCTGGACCGGAGTGGCGAAGGGCTCTTTGACCGCATGAACGGAGTCGGCGCGCACGAAGTGATAGTCGAGACGCCCGACCACAACCTGACGCTCGCGCGGCTGGGAGAAAAGGCCATCGTGGAAGTTCTGTACGCCTTCCGGGACCGGATGCTCGACCTGAAGAACGACAAGCGCTTCCGTTACGTCCTGATTTTCAAGAATCACGGCGACGCCGCGGGGGCGTCGCTCGAGCACACGCATTCGCAGTTGATCGCGCTGCCCATCGTGCCGAAGCGCGTGCGCGAAGAGGTGGACAACTCAAAGCGCTACTACAACGAAAAAGAGCGCTGCATCTTCTGCGACATGATCCGCCAGGAGCGCGAAGAAGGCGTGCGCGTGATCGCCGAGACGCCGGACTTCATCTCGCTCGCGCCGTATGCACCGCGATTTCCGTTCGAGGTCTGGCTGCTGCCGAAGCTCCACAGCTCGTCGTTTGAAAACAACCAGAGCCCGGTGTATGCGTCGCTTGCGCGCACTCTGAAGGATTGCCTGATGCGCCAGGAAGCCGTGCTCAATAACCCGGCATACAACCTGATGCTGCACACGTCGCCCATCGGCGAAGAATCGAACCCGCACTACCACTGGCACATCGAGATTATTCCGAAGCTGACGAAGGTCGCGGGATTCGAGTGGGGGAGCGGGTTCTACATTTGTCCGACGCCGCCGGAGGAGTCCGCGCGGTTCCTGCGCGAGGCGCAGGTGACGGTGGCGGAGCCCGCGTAGAGTTAGCCGGCCGCAGCTTCTTCCTGTAGCCCAGCGTTGCACGACAGATATGCCCCATGTGTGCCCCGGCAAAATACGCCGGGCCGAAACCTGAGCTACAGAACTCCGTGATGGAGTCAAATTCCCCATAGTCATCCGGCTGCGAAAAACCCTGCTCCTTCGATGTGGGGCGGTCTACAATTGCGCACTACAGGGGGCTTTGGCGGGTATGTGGAAGAAGGTCATCTGGAGCGTATTAGCCATGGCGCTGGTTGGCGCTGCAGTGCAGATGGAGTTGCGCAACCGCGTGGCGTGGAATTCGGTGCTGGAGATTGACATGAGCGGCACGATCGAAGAGCAGCGGACGGTATCGGATGCTTCAGTGATGCCGACGGGTTTCGTAAACGACGGCATCACCATAAGTGAATTGACGCGCGCGATTGATGCGGCGCGCGAGGACCGGCGCGTCAGCGGACTGGTGCTGCGAATTGGCGAGTTGGAGGCAAGCGGCGGCAAGCTCGATGAGGTTGCCGCGCAGATCGCCACGCACCTCGCGGCGTTCCGCAAGTCGGGCAAGGCCACGGTTTGCTTATTCGCTGACGAGGACGACGACAACCGCGGGAATGCGATTGCAGCGGCGTGTGACCAAAGGATCAGTGAAAGCCTCAATACAGACGAGGACGTCGTCGATTTCTTCGATAACAAATTCGGCGAAGACAACTGGTTTCCGATTGAAGTAAGCGATTATTTGAACCGCGCGCGTGGTGGTTCTTAACGCGCGGGAACGCCAGGATTAAGACACGGATCCTTCGCTCGGTTCCAACAAAAACCAAAGGAACTACGGTCAGGATGACAGCGAAATTTTCCTGATGTGCTTGAATTGAAAAATCAGCCCTAATATCGCCAGCTTGTTGTGTCGGCTCCGGCGGGCGCGGTCTTCAGCATCCATTCTTCGGAGGCTTTCAGCACACGTTGCGTAAATGTGAGGCCGCCATCGCGCGCGGTGGCGCCGGGAGGCCCGGTGTAGCAATGCGGCTGGCCGGGGCCGTAATCGAAATCGCCGGCGTAGTGCGGGTCGGTGGTTTTTTCGAGCGAGGCCTGCATCAAGTGAACGGCGTTGTCGAGGAAGTAGGTGTCCATCATCCCGACCATGACGTGGAGCTTGCCGTTCAACTTCGGGCCGAGCGTTTTCCAGTCGCGCTGCATGATGGCGGTAAGGTCGTAGTGCTGCTTCCAATATTCGGCGACATCCTTGTCGATCACGCCAGTGGACTGACCCCAGATGGGTTTCGGATAGCCGTCGGACCCCACGGGGCTGAAGACCGCTTGCCAGATGTCCCACTGCTCGCCCGAGCGGCCGTGGGTGCCCATCACCAATTCGTAGCGGTTCGCACCTTCATTCGTGGCTTCGGTGAGGCCGTCAGAGCCGCGCATGTCGGGGCGAGGCACGCGGCCGAACGGGCCGATTTCCCAGTAGGCGTTTTTGTTGTCGTAAATGTTCACGGATTGGTAGGCGTGGAAGTCCACGGGATCGGGGCAGGCGCCCCACGCGCCGTTGTAGTCATCGGGATAAAAAATTTGCGTTGCAAGCGTTTCCCAGCCGCCGGTTGAGCCGCCGTAAAGAGCGCGCGCCCAGCCCGCGCCGATCCCGCGGAATTCTTTTTCGATGTAGGGAATCAGCTCCCGGTTGATGGCGTCACCGTAAGGGCCGACATTCGCGGAATTCACGGCGTAGGAATCGTCGTAATACGGATTCGCGTGCTGGATGATGAGGATCAGCATGTGCGGCAGCTTGCCGGCGGTCCAATCCTGATAAAACTGGTAGGCGGATTGCGCGCGCTGGAGCGCGAAGCCTTGCATGTTGGCGTCGGGCGGCGTAGTGCGGAAGCCGCCGAAATTGCTCTGGAAGTGGCCCTGATTGACGAGCAGGGGGTAATGCGCGTTCGGGTGCTCTTTCCATCCGCCGGGAAGCACGACGATCCCGCCGACGTACATCGGGTGGCCATAGAATTGCGTGAGGAGGTCGCTCTGAATGCGGACGTGCTTGACCCATTCGGTGTCTTGCACGGGCGGGATGGGAGGAATTTTTTCAGTGAGCTTAATGCGGATGGTGGCGTTTGACGCCGGGTCAAAATGGATTTTTTCGGGCTTGCTGAAGAAATTGCCGGGCTTCGATTCCCAGTGCTGGCCTTCGCCTTCGTCCATCGGGAGCTTGACGGTGTGGCCGTTTGAAAGGTGAAACGTGGTGTATTTGTTGAAGACGCCTTGGACGTAATAATCGCCCGGGGGAATTTCGTTGAAGCTGCGCGCGGGGTAGCCGAGAGTTGAGTCGTCGAAGGTTGCGTCGCGGCCGGGGGCGAGGCCGTCCACGTCCACGCCAAAGAATTGCGCGGAGCGCGCTTCCTGTTCGTTCATCTGGAAGCGCGGCTCGCCGTTTGAGTTGGCCGAGAGGACGACGAACATGCGGCCATCTAGTGCCATAGCGTTTAATTCGAGTGCAAAGGAAACGGCGAAGCGCGGGTGGGCCGACATCTGCGGAGCAGCATTTGTAGGCAAAGCTGCAAGCAATGCGGAGTGCGGCCTAGCGAAGAAAATCGCGGGCGAGGCGATCATAAGGGCAAGCGCCAGGAGTCCGAATTGCATGGCGTGAAGCGCGATGCGCCGCGACGGGCGTGTTTTCTGGGTTCTGGGCAATTCCATGACGAATTCCTCCGCGTTGATTAGAGTCGGGCCATTGTAGCTGAGGGGCCTCCTCATGTCTGCTATCGAACCAGCTCCCGAATAATCCCGTCGCTTACCACTTCTTGAAAATGACGAAGACGGCGCCGACCATCATGGCGAAGCCGACGACGTAGTTCCATTTGATGGGCTGTTTCAAGAAAAGCACCGAGAAAAAAGAAAATACGACGAGCGTGATGACCTCTTGAATCGTTTTGAGCTGGGCGACGCTGAATTCGTAAGAGCCGATGCGGTTCGCGGGCACCTGGAAGCAGTACTCAGCGAAGGCGATGGCCCAACTGATGAGGATGACCTTGAAGAGCGGCGCCTGGCGGTATTTCAAATGGCCGTACCAGGCGAAGGTCATGAAGATATTGGAAAATGTGAGCAGGATGATGGTGATCATGTTGGTTGAAGCACTCCCCGAATTGAATTCTTGAAATCTTCAAGTCGAAATTCATTTTACGCCTTACTGAAGACAATTTTCGCCGAGCCATCCGGCAGCGAAAACCCACGACCTTTCGATTCGGGGCGGGCTACGGGTAATCTCGTAAGGAGGCGTTTCACGGAGGGTGCGGATTCCGCTATAATTTTGGGAGGTTCAATCCACGAGGACGTAGTATGTACCACGTGCAGGGGCGCGGTACCCAAGTGGCCTAAGGGAGAGGTCTGCAAAACCTCCATTCGCCGGTTCAAATCCGGCCCGCGCCTCCAACCATTTTTCCGTCTAAGCCTGCGGCAACGCGGAGACAGCAAGCATGAGGACGAGTGCGATTGCGCAGTGGCCAATCGCAGAACTCTTGAGATGGGATGGATCCCGCTTTCGGTCCGAAGGCAAATTCACTGTCCCATGCTAATCCTACTTCATCGAGGGGCTGGGGCAGTGGGCAGCCGGATTCCGAACAGCACGCCGCCAAAGGCCGCGTCCCTTCAAGGCAACGCTTTGGCGGCGGCGCTCATCTCTAAGTACGCAAAGCAATTGCGAGTGATACCGAGGGACGGAGGGTTGGTTCGGGTGGCACATTTCTGAAGAGTGCCAGAAAGCGGCTTGTCTGCTAGAATGGTGAACTCATTGGGACGCTTTTTGGGGCATCGTTTTAAGGCAGGCTTCCCGCTCAGCCGGCTTGGCACGGGGTTCAGTCGCGGCATTAATCCTGCGCTTGAAAATTGGGGGCTGTGAGTTCATTTGAAAGAGAATGTTGCGCGTACTTTGCCTTAGGTGTGCCGGAGAGACAGGATTTGGAGTCTCCGCAAAACGCCATTTGGAGAGCTGAATGAGGAATTTCAGGAAACTGGCCTTCGTTGGACTCTTTTTGGCGTTTTGTGCGCATTCCTTGCAGGCCCAGCAGACGATTAACACGGTGGCCGGCGGCGGTCCGAATAATCTGCCCGCGGTTTCTTCGAGCCTTGGCGTTCCTATCGGCATCTCCCAGGATCCCACCGGAAACATTTACATTTCGGACGCTCATTCCAATCGCATCTATAAGGTTTCGATCAGCGGGCAACTGACAGTCTTCGCCGGGAACGGCGGAGCCGGATACACCGGCGATGGCGGCGCTCCGGCGAGCGCTTCGCTGAATACGCCGGCGGGGATTTTCGTGGACTCCTTGGGAAATGTTTTCATCGCGGACAGCGGAAATAATGTGATTCGTGAGGTGGTGGCGGCCACGATGTTGATTCAAACCGTGGCGGGAAACGGCACCCCCGGGTTTATAGACAGCGTCGCGGCCACGAGTGGCGAGATGAGCAATCCGAACGCCGTTTACGTGGATAGCTCCGGCGACATTTTTATCGCGGACAGCGGAAACAATGTGATTCGCGAAGTGGTGGCTGGAGCGACGCCAAAGATCACGACCGTGGCGGGAGACCAGGCACTGGGCGGCGGCTTCAACGGTGACGGAATCCCGGCGACCCACGCGACGTTGAACAATCCGCGGGGCGTTTACCTGGATGGGGCAGGGACCGTCTTTGTCGCCGACCACGACAACAACCGGATTCGCACATTTACCATCGGGGGAAATATTCAGACTATCGCGGGGACCGGGACTGCCGGACCGCTGGGCGACAATGGGCCTGCAACGTCAGCGGAATTAAACGGTCCTTCAGCCGTTTTCGTAACAGGATCTTTTTCCGGCGCCACGCTGAACGGCCGGCTCTACATCGCTGATACGAACAATGATGAGATTCGACTGGTAATAGCGTCTCTGCCTGCGAACCTTCAGCAGATTCAGACTGTGGCGGGCATCGGTCTGCCGGGGTACAGCGGCGACACCGGCCCAGCAAAGGTTGCCAAACTTTTCTCGCCCCGTGGAATCTTTGTGGACAGCAGTCAGAATCTCTTTATCGCGGACACGGGCAACAGTTTCGTTCGTGAAGTGGCCGCCGCGACAGGAGACATCCAGGTCTACGCGGGGAATGGCACACTTGGCTTCAGCGGTGATTCCGCCACGGCGACAGACGCCGCCCTGAACAGTCCCGCGGGAGTGGCCGCGGACGGCGCGGGGAATATTTACATCGCCGATACGGCGAACAACGCCATCCGGGAAGTGGTCGTTTCCACGGGATTGATCCAGACAGTGGCCGGACGCGGCGGCGCCGCCTGCAATTTCAGCGGTAATGGGAGTTCCGCGACCAATGCTTTGCTGTGCGCTCCATCTTCTGTTTTTCTGGATGGGTCGGGAAACATTTTCATTGCGGACACCGGCAACCATGTAATCCGCGAAGTTACGGGCGGACCCGGAGGCAACATTTCCACCGTTGCGGGGATTGGGAGTCCCGGATTTTCGGGTGACAACGGCTTCGCAATCCAAGCGCAGCTTCACTCGCCCACAGGCGTCTATGTGGACGGTGCGGGGAACATTTTCATCGCCGATACCGGCAACGACGTCATTCGCGAAGTCGTCGCGGCTACAAGTAAGATCAAGACGGTTGCGGGCATTGGGACGTCCGCAGGTTTCAGCGGAGACAGCGGGCCGGCGACTTCGGCCCAGCTCAGCTCGCCCGCAGACGTATATCTGGATGGCTTTGGCAATATTTTCATCGCAGACACCGGCAACAATGTAATCCGCGAAGTTACGGGCGGCGCCGGAGGCATCATTTCCACCGTTGCCGGAAACCATGCACTGGGGCCGGGCTATTCCGGCGACAACGGCTCACCTACCGCGGCGCAACTGAACGGGCCAATGGGGCTCGTGATGGATCCCTCCGGCAGTCTGTTCATCGCGGATACGAACAACCACGTCATCCGGGAACTTCCGGCCGGCACAGGCAAAATCCAGACGGTTATCGGGAATCATGTGGCTGCGTTTGCCGGAGATGGCGGCCCGCCCTTGAGCGCATCCCTGCATTCGCCCGGGGGAATGGCTCCGGATCACCTGGGTGGGATGTTCATTGCTGACACCGGGAATAACCGCATCCGGGATGTTTCGGGCCTTGTGCCCATCGGCACGGCGACTCTTTCGACGCAGGCGCTCACTTTCAACAATCAAGTCATCCTGACAACGAGCAGCTCACAGCCGGTGATGCTTTCCAATACGGGGACGGCGCCTCTCGTAGTTTTCAATATCACGACGACCGGCACGAACGGCACGAGCTTTGGGCAGACGAATAACTGCGGTGCGGGTCTGCCGATCGGCGGGAATTGTACAATTAATGTGACCTTTACTCCGCAAGCGGGCGGACCGCTTGCCGCGAACCTTTCCATTTCCGATAGCGCGCCTTCCAGCCCGCAAGTTGTTGCGCTTACCGGTACCGGCGTCTCTCCCGTTACGTTGAGCCCCACCGGCCTTGTCTTTGCGCTGCAGATCAACGGAAATGCGAGCCCGCCGCAGTCGGTTGTGCTCATGAACAATCAGGCCGTCACACTGAATTTCACGAGCATCGCGATAACGGGCTTTAATGCGACGAGCTACAGCCAGTCAAATAACTGTGGAGCCAGCGTCCCGGCCGGCGGGACCTGCACGGTGAACGTGGTCTTCACTCCCACAGTCACAGGCTCGAATACCGCCAGCCTTACGTTTACCGATGATGCTCCCGGCGGAACGCAAGCCGCAGCGCTCTTTGGATTGGGGACGGCGGCCACGGCGGACCTTACTCCCACTTCTCTGACTTTCAGTACAACGCAGGTGTCTACCGCCAGCGCGACTCAGGTCGTGACCCTGAAAAACAATGGGAAGGACGTGCTGAATCTTTCCTCAATCTCCTTCGGCGGCACAGACCCGGCTGATTTTAGCCAGACCAATACGTGTAGCTCAGCCGTACTCGCGGGAACTTCGTGCCCCATCACGGTGACATTCACCCCGCTGGTCGGGGGAACTCGCACAGCAACGATGAACATTTCCGACAACGCCGGTAACAGCCCGCAGACGGTCCCAGTCAGCGGCACAGGACTCGATTTTCAGCTTACGGCTACTTCGAGCGGGACCACGAGCGCCACGGTAACAGCCGGCACTACCGCGTCATATCAGTTACAGGTGACTGCCGTCGGCGGTTCTTTGGCCACGGATACGATCAAAGTCACCTTAAGCTGCGGCAACGTCCCGATCGGCGCGATTTGTAGTTTCCCCAGTTCGACGGTGAACGTGTCGCCTACCGTCATGGCCACCTTCACGCTCACGATTTCCACAACACACTCGTCCTTGCCGCCCCGGCGCGGACCCGGAGTCGGGCCCCCCATCGCGCTCTTGATTGCGCTGTCATTAATTGCGTTTTTGGCTTGGCTGATTTCCGTCCGGACTGCAACTCAATCTGCCCGGATGAGAGCGTTAGGCAGATTGGCGTTAGCGACAGCGATGCTTTCACTGTGCATTTCGGCTTCGCTGATGGTTGGGTGCGGGGGTCCTGCATTAACAACCACGAGCGGCGGATCAGGCGTCACCCCTTCCGGAACTTACAACCCGACCGTTACTGGAACGGCGGGAACTGATGTGCATGACCTCGTTCTAACCCTTACGGTCCAATAGGTTCTTAAGCCCTGACTGGCCGTCTGGGCGGCTCAGCTGCCGAGTGGGTGAACCGGGTTAACGCAAGCCGACGCTTCGCCGTCCTATGAGATAATGAGCGAGGTGAAGGGTTTGCATCGTCTCGATTCGGGGCCTGATATGGTTCGGAAACTTCGGTTCAAGACTCTCCGGTGCTCCACCCGCGTCTTTTGCGTCCTAATCGTCGCGCTCCTTTTCATCGGCTCGTTTGCGGCGCCCGCGCGCGCGACCGCAATCCAGCACGGCACGCTCGATCTCGTGGCAGAAAATGCGTGGATCTCACCGGGACAGAGCTTTACGATCGGCCTTCATTTCAAGCTGGACCCCGGCTGGCATATCTATTGGAAAAACCCCGGCGATTCCGGGGAGCCGCCGCGCGTCACCTGGCAATTGCCGCAGGGGATCACAACGGGTGAAATTGAGTGGCCAGCCCCGCAAAGGATGATCACCTCGACCATCATGAATTACGTTTACGATGGCGAGGTGCTGCTCCTCGTTCCCATGAAAGCCGACCAATCTGTTCGTGCGTCTACCGGCGCCGCGAAGCTTGACGGTTCCGTCAAGCTGCTCATTTGCAGCAAAGAGATGTGTGTCCCTTCCAAGGCGCAGCTCTCCCTTTCGCTGCCGGTGAAAACTCAATCTTCGGCGCCGGACCCTAATGTCGCTTCGCTTTTTTCCGCGGCGCGCGCGCGCCTGCCGAAACCGGCGCCCGCGGGCTGGCAGTTCACATGGACCGACAAACAGAATTCCCTCATTTTGCGCGCGCGGACCAGTGAAAGGATTTCACCGACTTACTTTTTCCCGCTGGATGATTCTCCAATTGATTTTTCGGCGAAGCAGGAAATCACGCCAGCCGCCGGCGGCTTTCAGTTGACTCTGCACAAGTCGAGCCAAATGACGAAGCCCATCTCCCGATTAAGAGGCGTGCTAGTTTTGGCGGACGGACAGGCTTACCTTTTGGATATGCCGGCTGGCGGTTCGATCGCCAACCGCACGGGGAGCTGATAGCAAAGGATTCGCCCGTCATTCTTTGGCAGTACTATTCTTGTTTGTCAAAACTGAATCAGGAGGTTTGGACATGAAGCGTTCTGCACTTCGATGGATTGCCGCCGCCGTTGTTCTTCTGATCGCGCCGATCTTGCTCTCGGCTCTAAGAGTGGGGACCCCCGCGCCGGACTTTACGGCGACGGCAAGCAACGGCAAGACGTACCACTTATCCGAATTCCGCGGGAGGTTCGTGGTCCTTGAGTGGCACAACAACGGCTGCCCCTATACCCGGAAACACTATGAGAGCGGGAACATGCAGCGCCTGCAAAAGGAATGGACAGGGAATGGAGTCGTGTGGTTCACCGTGATCTCTTCGGCTCCGGGTACGCAGGGCTACGTCAACGCGGAGCAGGAGAACTCCTATCTCTCCAAGATGGGGGCGGCGCCGACGGCCGCTCTGCTGGACCCGAATGGCGACATCGGTCATCTTTACGATGCCAAGACCACGCCGCACATGTTCATCATCAATCCGGAGGGTGTATTGATTTATAACGGCGCGATTGACGACCACCCGACTTCGGACGCCAGCGACATACCGCACTCTGAGAATTATGTGTCCGTAGCGCTCACCGATGCCATGGCTGGCCGGCGTATCAGCGACGCAGCCACGCGGCCTTACGGGTGTTCCGTGAAGTACGCGGGAGCCTCGCACTAGATCGTCAGAGATACTTTCAAGGGCTTCATTGCGGACTTGAGTCCGCGGCCGTTCACACGGATTGATAGATCCCAATGTTTTAACAGGTATTTCAGCGGGCGTCCGGACAACCCCGGCGCCCGCTGAATCGTCTCCGCGCATTGTGCTAAAGTACGGCTTTCGGTTAGCCAATGTCCCAGCCTCAAATAATCGGCCGGTACGAAATCGTCTCGGAGCTCGGCCACGGAGCGATGGGCGCGGTCTATAAGGCGCGCGACCCGTTGATGGACCGCACGGTCGCTATCAAGACCATCCTTTCAGGCGCGCTGAGCGGCCCGATGGCGCAGGAATACCGCGAGCGGTTCACGCGCGAAGCTCGCGCCGCAGGCCGGCTGACGCATCCGGGAATTGTGACCGTCTACGATGTAGGGGAATTCGACGGTACCCCTTATCTCGTCATGGAATTTGTGGACGGCCGTTCTCTTGCGTCGGCCATGGATACGGGCGTTCGCTTCAGTTTCGATCACATTTTCGAGCTGGGCCGGCAAATCGCAGATGCTTTGGGGTATGCGCACCGCAACGGCGTGGTTCATCGCGACATTAAGCCCGCGAACATTTTGCTTTCCTCAGGCGGTCCCGGCGAACCCGAACACGCTAAAATCGCCGACCTTGGCGTGGCGAAACTTTCCGCCTCACAAATCACAACGACGGGACAATTGCTCGGCACTCCCGCCTTCATGCCGCCGGAACAGTTCACAGGCGCCCCGATTGATGGCCGCGCGGACCTATTCTCACTTGGCGTAATCCTTTACTGGCTCGCCACAGGCGACAAGCCATTCGCCGGCGACACCATCACCGCCGTTTCCTACAAGATTGTTCACTCCTCTCCGGCGCCGCCACGGCGCATCAATCCCGCGGTTCCCGCCGCGCTCGAGTTGATCATCCTCAAGTGTCTCGAGAAGGATCCGGCTGCCCGCTATTTGACCGGCGATGCTCTGGCTGCGGATCTTGCCGCGGGCCGCGCGGGACGCATGCCCGCCGCGCAGGGCGCAGCCGCATCGCAAGGCAGGCCGGGCACCGTGATGGCCCCGGTCTCCATGATGGACGGCGACCCGAATACGACGCTTGATTCCGACGCGCGCATGCAGATGGCGGCAAAAGGTCAGTCCGCCGGCGCGAATCCGCAGAGCGTTGCCCCGGCGAAGCCGGGGATAATGCAGAATCCGCGCGCACTCGTCGGGATTGCCGCTGTCGTCGTACTTCTTGCCGGCGGCATTGTTGCCTGGCGCTTGATTCATCATCGGCGAGAGGTACGCGCCGAGGCCGAAGCCGCGGCCGCCATCGCTCAAGAAAAGGAACGGATGCAGGCCGAAGGCGATGCCCAGGCCAAGGCACAGCAGGCGCAAGCTGCCGCGAACGGGTCAGCGACTGGGTCAGCGCCTGGTACAGCGGATCAAAGTCAGGGTGAAGGCGCCGCGCCCTCGGGACAGCCGGGCGCGCCGCCCAACACAGCTTCAAATCCAGCAGGAGGCGGCTCGCTGAATTCGACTCCCTCGCAAATCCCGGCAGGAGGATTGCGGGAAGCTTCTTCAGATAAGAAGCCTGCGGTGAAGACGCCACCGAGCCGCACTCCAGCGAAATCTCCGCCGGCATCGAGCACCGCGCCACCTTCCACGGCCTCCAATCCGCCGCAGCCCAACTCCCCGCCCGCGCAGACACAGATAAGTTCGAGTCAGCCATCCGCACCGCCCGCGGCTCCTCCTTCGAAGACGCCTCCGTCGGACGCGTCGGCGCGGCCTCAGCCCGCACCCAGCGGAAACGCACCGGCAGCAGCTCCAACCGAAGTTGCGAAACTTCACATTGACACCGGGCGCGTTCCTTTGGCCGCGAGCTTCGTCGTAATGATGGACGGAAAATTATTTTTCCAGCGAATGGCGCTTGCTGAGCATGATCCGGACCCAACTCGCGACGATTTATCCATCCCTCCCGGTGATCACGAATTCCGCGTGATCACAGCTCAGGGTGGAATTCACGTCGGCGACTCCAACACGGTGCGCGCCACGTTCCAGCCAAAAAAGAAAATGCTGCTGCACATCGATGTCCGGGACAATTCCAGCGGGCAGATGATGAAGAAAACCTCCAAGCTCGATCCAGACAAATCGGATTTCCTCATTTCCGTCAAAGCGTCGAATCTGCTCGGTTTCTGACGACATTATTGAATCCTCGCAAGTGAAATAAGGCGGCAACATCTCATAACGCCGTTTCAACTTTTTGCGGCAAGTGGCTTCCGGAAATTTGGACCAATAAGATGGAACTGCACAGGCCACCTGCAGACTTTTTCCGCATATGTACCGCAATGGTTCAGGTCTGCTCGTTATGGCACAGCCTGCCATAACGCAATCCTTTTCTCACTTTGAATCACGCCTAAGTCGTTGAATCAAAACCAGAAGCATTACCTCGCTCGAATCAATTGGTCTCCACCGTGCATTTCCTGAAACGGATGAACCCTGGCCGGCGGAAAGCCGTCAATTGCGAAAGTGTCGTCAGATCCTTTTTCGTGAAGATGCCGTCCACGGTTCCCGGGAGTGACCGAAAATGACTCGAATACAGAATCGCGTGAGACGAAGAATCCTGGGTGTTGCTGTTGGCTTGTGTGCCTTGGCCGCCGCTCCCGCGCGTCCACAGAGCGCGCCAAAAGATCTCAGTCAAATGAGCATTGAGGACCTCTCAAATCTGCGCGTGACTTCCACGTCGAAAAAGGAAGAATCTCTTCAACGCGCCGCCGCGGCGATCTTCGTCATTACGGCGGAAGACATCCGGCGTTCGGGAGCAACAAATATTCCGGACTTGCTCCGCATGGTCCCGGGCTTGGACATCGCGCAAGCGAGCGGAACGACCTGGGCTATTTCATCCCGCGGATTTAACAGTCAAGACGCAAACAAGCTTCTCGTAATGATCGATGGCCGGACTGTCTATTCGCCGCTTGTCTCCGGCGTGTTCTGGGAGGATCTTGACGTTGTCCTCGAGGATATCGAGCGAATCGAAGTGATTCGCGGACCTGGCGCAGCACTCTGGGGGACGAATGCCGTCAATGGCGTCATCAATATCATCACCAAAAAAGCGGGTGACACACAGGGCGGCCTGGTTTCCGTGGGTGGCGGAAGTCTGGATGAAGGATTCGGATTATTTCAATATGGAGGGAAGGCAGGCAGCGACGGGTACTACCGCGTATTCGCAAAGGGATTCCAAAACAGCGCCATGCAACTCCCCAATGGGCAATCGGCTCAGGATCCCTGGGCCATGTCTCACGGGGGGTTCCGGGCGGATTGGACATTCTCCACGCATGATTCGCTTTCCGTGCAAGGCGACATTCACTACGGCTACGCAGATAATTTGGGACAAATTATCAGCTCTCTGACGCCTCTCGTCTCGACACTTGGGCAGCAACATCGAGCCCTCAAAGGACAAGACGCGATGGCCCGGTGGACGCACACTTTTTCAGCGCGCGCTGGAATCAGCGTTCAATTCTATTACGACCACTCCTTGCAATCCGCCTCCTTCTTGAGCGGTGAGGTGGACACCGCCGATCTAGAGGTTGAGGATCATTTCGGTTTAGGCGCCCGCCAAAACATCACTTGGGGTATCGGCTTCCGGTATATCGGCATAAACACAAAAGGGACGCTGAGGGGCTCTTTCACTCCTCCCACCGATGTGGACCGGCTGTGGACCGGGTTCGTTCAGGATGAGATCGCACTGGTTCCCGCGCGCCTTCAAATGACGCTTGGTTTGCGCCTGGATGAAAACGATTTCACGGGACTCGAGTTTCAGCCGGATGCGCGTCTCCTCTGGACTCCGTCACCGAAAAATTCAATTTGGTTTGCCGCTTCTCGAGCCATTCATGGCGTATCCAATACGGACACCGGACTGCGGTTTATCTACCAGGCATTCACAGGTGCGGGAGGTATCACGGAAGCCGTGACTGTTTTCGGGAACCCGCAATTACAGGATGAGGCGGAGAATTCCTGGCAAGCGGGATACCGCACGCAGATTTCCTCGAAGTTGGAATTGGACCTCACTGGATACTTCAACGTTCACAGCCATGTCCGCGGTACCGGCATGGGAACTCCCTTCATCGAGAACGACCCGGGTGGGCCAGTGCTAATTATTCCGCTCATGTTCAACAATCTGGTATCAGGGGAAACTCACGGCGCTGAGTTGAGCGCGAATTGGAAACCATTCTCCTTCTGGCGCCTCGGCGGAAGCTACACATGGCTCAACGGGAATTTCCGCGATGATTCGCCCGGAGCGGTCGGCAATCCAACCGCGGCAGCGCTAAGCGCTCCCCATCATGAATTCAACATTCGTTCCTATGTTGACCTCCCGCACGGATTTCAAATGGATTCCGCGTTTTATTACGTGGGCCATATCGACCAGGGAGGGGTTGAGGCGTATCCACGGTTGGATTTGAGGCTGGGATGGAAGTTCAAAGAACGGCAGGAGTTGAGCCTGGTTGGACAAAATCTTCTATCACCTCGCCATCTCGAATTCCCGCCGCAAAATGGGCCCTTTAACAATTCGTTGATGAAGCGAAGCGTGTATGCCAAATGGACTTTCCAATTCTAGGACGTTTGAGATCTCGCGGAACTCATCTCCATAGCGCCCGCGGCATCGCACAAACCCGCGCATGCACAGCGGCCTCTGCAATTGCATTGACCTTATGGATGGCGGTGTTTCCATATGGGTCCTCAGTGGCGGCGCGCGGCCTCATGGAACAAGCTTCACAACCACCATCGGAGGCCCAGATCAAAGCTGCGTTCTTGTTGAATTTTGCGCGCTTCACAGAATGGTCGTCGGTTTCTGTTCCCGATGGGACTTCTTCGGTGGTTTTCTGTTTTGACGGCGCCGAAGACGTGCGAATTGCCTTCGAGGCGCTTGCCGATGGAAAGGAAATCGAGAAGCGGAAGGTCGTCAGTCGAAAGATCTCATCTCCTGCTGACGCGCGGACCTGCCATGCCGTCTTTACGAGCGATTCCAAGCACAGCCGTGAAGTCGAGCTTCTGAAGGTTGCGCGGGGGGCGGGCGCGCTCACGGTTGGTGATAGCCCGGATTTCCTCACCGCAGGGGGAATGATCCGGCTTGTTGTGGATGACAACAGAATGAGGTTTGACATCAACTTGGCCGCGGTCAGCGGCGGGAAGCTCAAACTCAGCAGCAAGTTGCTAGCCCTTGCACGGCACGTCGTTGAATTACCCGCGGAGGCGGCGAACTAGCATGAGGTCTCTGCGGGAGCTACCAATTACTGAACGCATCCGGAGTGTCACTCTCCGGACGTGCGCGCTAGCCCTACTCGTAGCCGGTTTGGTTCATCAGGGATTCGATTGTTACTTCATCTACAGTGGGCGGATCCGAGACTTGACGGCGCTCGCGGCCGTCATCGGCTCCAATAGTTCCGCGGCGGTGATGTTCCAAGATCAGACATCGGCGCATGAAATTCTGAGTGGTTTGAACTATAAAGGTCAGATTACGACCGCGAGCCTTTACCGCGCCGATGGCACGGTATTGGCCACATTCAATCGAGTTGAAAATAAAGGGTATCGTCCGCCCGCCGTTCAACGGGAAGGGTCCAGCTTTTCCCTGCGGCGTCTTCGCATCTTCCAAGCTGTCCGCAATGAGGGCGAGGTCATCGGGACATTATATTTGGAATCGGACTTGTCGGATTTGTACACACGAGTCTGGGAAGACTTCCTCGTCCTGCTGTTTGTCCTTTTTCTTTCCCTGCTCGCCGCTTCCTCGATTTCTTCCCGTTATCAGGAGGTAGTTGTCGGCCCAATTCGTCATTTGGCCTGGACGGCCAAAATGGTTTCCGTCGAAAAAAACTTCGCTATCCGCGCACAGAAGGAATCCAACGACGAAATCGGACACCTCGTGGACGGATTCAATGAGATGCTCGGTCAAATCGAGCACCGCGACGCCGCGCTCCAAAAAGCCCGGCATGGTCTTGAGCTCCGCGTTGACCAGCGAACGGAGGAACTGCGAAGAGAAGTCTCCGTCCGCACCGAAGCGGAGCGCCACCTTGCCGAACGAACGGCATACCTAAACGCCCTCATCGGAAATATTCCTTTAGGCTTAGTCACGCTCGACACGGACCGCAAAGTCACGTTTTGTAATGCCGCATTCGAGCGCATGTTCGGCTACACACTATCCGAATTGATTGGGTGCGACCTGTTTACGATGATTAGCCAGAATCAGGAAGGCGCCAGCATGACGCAGGCACCCTTCCTGGGGCAGTTCACGCAATTCACGGCTACGCGGTGTCGCAAGGGTGGCGCGCGCTTCGATGCAGAAATCCAACTCGTTCCGCTGATGCTCCAAGAAAAAGTAGTAGGCGTATTTGGCCTATATCGAGATGTCACGGAGGAACGCCGCGCGAGGGAAGCTCTTGAACTGAGCGAAGCGCGCAATATCGCGTTCCATCAGGCGGCGCTCGACGGAATCCAGACCATTGACGTGGATGGCCGGATCATGGATTTCAATCCAGCGATGGAACGCCTCACCGGGCGCAGAAAAGAGGAAGTTGTGGGCCGCTCATTCCTTGAGGTGAACGTCACCGCGGGAATGCGCGAAAACGTCGCGCGCGATTTTGAGGGATTTGTCCGAACGGGATCTTCCATGTTTATCGGCCACCTTATCGAAGTCCCGATCACGCGAGCCGACGGTACGGAAGTCCCCGTGGACATGATAGTGACTCCGCTCCGCGTCCATGGCGTGCTGACGTTTATGACGCAGATGCGCGACATCTCGCAAAGAAAAGCCGCCGAACAGGAGCAGCAGCACGCAAAGGAATTTGCCGAGGCCGCCAGTCGGGCCAAAAGCGATTTTCTGGCCAACATGAGCCACGAAATCCGCACGCCCATGAACGGGATCATCGGGATGGCCGAGCTGGCGCTTGATACCGAGCTTACCGCCGAGCAGCGCGAATATCTCCAAATGGTCAAGTCTTCCGCGGACAGCCTCCTGCGCATCATCAACGACATTCTCGATTTCTCCAAGATTGAAGCCGGGAAAATGGATCTCGAATCCGCGCCCTTCAGTCTGCGCATCGCTCTTCTGGACATGATGAAGACTCTCGCTTTGCGCGCCCACAAAAAGGACATCGAGCTGACGATTGATATTCCTCCGACGGTTCCCGAGGAAGTTGTGGGCGACGTGACCCGCCTGCGCCAGGTTCTTGTAAACCTTGTTGGCAACGCGATCAAATTCACCGACGGCGGCGAGGTCAATGTACGCGTGGAAACCGAGAGGTCGGACCCGGAATCAGTCCTGATCCACTTCGCGGTGCGGGACACCGGAGTTGGCATTCCTCCGGATAAAGTCCAGGCGATTTTCGAGCCATTCATTCAGGCCGACGGCTCGATGTCTCGCCGATTCGGCGGTACAGGTCTCGGCCTGAGCATTTCCATGCGATTCGTTGAGCTGATGGGCGGCCGCATTTGGGCTGAGAGCCAACTGGGAAAAGGAAGCACGTTTCACTTCATTGTTCCATTTAGCCTGGCGCATCGGGACCTGGCAATCCATTTGCAGACCCCGCCGGAATTGGCTGGACTTCCGGTGCTCGTCGTGGACGACAACCAGACCAACCGCCACATCCTTTCGCAAATGCTTCAGAACTGGAGCATGGCGCCGCAAACGGCGGATGGGGGCAGGGCGGCGCTCGCGGCGATGACATTTGCTCTCTCCACTCATCATCCCTATCCGCTCGTTCTCCTCGATGCTCATATGCCGGAAATGGACGGGTTTGCCGTCGCAGAAGAAATTCGCAAGGACCCCGGCCTCGCTGGCGCAACCATCATGATGTTGACTTCTGATCTCGCCGCGGGCGACGCGCAGCGATGCCGGGCGCTCGGAATAACGACAACTCTCCTCAAACCGATTCAACAGTCGAATTTGCTCGATGCCATCTTGAAAGCGCTCGCGAGGCCGTCATCGGTTCGCGTTCTGCCTCCCGAACCGACACGGCGCGGGAAAAGCGCGCCCCGCGGCGAATCGCGCCGCTTCCTTCTGGCGGAGGACAATCTCGTCAATCAGCAACTCGCTGTGAGACTGTTGGAAAGGCAGGGACACAAGGTCGCGGTTGCCAAGAACGGCCGCGAAGTGCTTGATGAGATGGAAAAGGCCGGTCCGGACGCCTTCGACGTAATTCTCATGGACGTTCAAATGCCCCAGATGGACGGAATGGAAGCCACCATGGAAATCCGCCGCCGCGAAGAAAAGACCGGCGCGCACATCCCGATTGTGGCCATGACGGCGCACGCGATGAAAGGGGATCAAGAGCGCTGCCTCGCCTCCGGCATGGATGGCTATGTTTCCAAACCAATTTCGCTTGCCGTATTGCAAGCGGAAATAGACCGCGTGCTTTCCGAACATCCAGCGAAAAAACAGGAGCCCGCCATCCAACTCGATGAGCTTCGGGCCCGCCTGGACGGCAACGACGATTTGATGGCCGAACTAGCTCAACTGTTTCTCGATGATGCCCCTAGGCTGATTCAGGCGATCCACGAGGCAGTGGCCAGTGGCGATGCCGCGCGGCTGGAGAGCGCCGCCCACGCTCTGAAGGGAAGCGCTTCGACCCTCGGCGCAAACGGTCTGACTTCATTCGCGCGAAAACTCGAGATGCAGGCGCGCGCGATGCGCCTGGAAGGTTCCGGCGAGACTTGCTCTCAGCTCGAGCAGGAATGGGAGCGCCTCAAAGTGGAGCTTTCCACCATTTGTGCAGGAGCAGCAAAATGAAAGTCTTGATCGCCGACGATGATCCCGTCTCGCGGCTGGTGGTCGAGTGCTTCCTCAAAAAGTGGGGCTACGAAGTTGTGTCGGTTTCCGACGGCGACACCGCTCATCGTTGCCTGATGGCGGACGACGCGCCGCGTCTGGCCGTGTTGGATTGGATGATGCCCGGCTTCACTGGGCCGGAACTTTGCCGCGAAGTGCGGCAGCGTGTCGGACGACCTTATACCTATCTCCTGCTCGTCACTTCACGAGAAGGGAAGGAAGACGTTATCAGCGGCCTGAATGCAGGAGCTGACGATTATCTCACCAAGCCCGTCCACCCCGAAGAACTTCACGCGCGTTTGCGGGTCGGCGTACGGATCATTGAGCTGGAAGACAAGCTGGTGGCCGCGCAGGAAGTGCTCCAACACAGAGCCACACACGACGCACTGACGGGCCTGCTGAATCGCGCGGCCATAATGGAATTGCTTCGCAGGGAATTGGCTCGCGCCCCGCGCGAGAATTCCCATTGCGGCGTTCTCCTGGCCGACCTCGACCACTTCAAGTCCGTGAACGATACGCTGGGCCACGCCGCAGGGGATGAAGTCCTTCGAGAAGCTGCAGTACGCTTCACCGCGGGTGTGCGAGATTACGACGCTGTGGGCCGCTACGGAGGGGAAGAGTTTCTTCTGGTGCTGCCCGGTTGCAATGCCGGCGCTCTCCGCGCTCGCGCGGAGCAGATACTCGCCGCTTTCCGAGACCGCCCATTTGAGGCCGCCGGAACAGCCCTGCGTGTGACGCTCAGCCTCGGCGCGGCTTCTTCATCGGATTGGCCGGAATTGACTCCGGACTTGCTCGTCCGATCGGCAGATGGCTCTCTCTATCAGGCTAAACGTGGCGGGCGCGACCGCGTCGAAGTTGCTTTGCGCGCGGATGCCCGCGAGCCAGCCGTCGCAATTATAGCCTTGAAGTAGTTTTCTAAAGAGATCGTGTGCGTGGAGCTGCCGCGGCCGAGGCTTTCTTCTCGCCCGGAGCGGTTTTACGGTAAAGGGTCACCTTTCCTTCCGAAACATTTCCGATGTAACGCCCGCCCGATAGAAACTGCATGACTTTCTGCCCGCCGCGCGCGAGTTCCGCCCACCTGGAGCGTGTATCCGGGTTCTGTTCGAGTCCGCGCAAGGATTGGCCCTCAAATTCAAAATCCACCTGACGGAGGCGGCGGCGCTGCGTACGACGCACCGAAAAGCGCCGCCCCTCCACTTCGACAAGGTTCAGGTTTTCTTCCAGCGCCTGCCGCCAGATCGAGAGCAGCGCTTCATCGAGCGTCATCAGTTGGCACGCGCCGCTTTAGCAGCCTGATCCCGCATTTGCGCGATCCGTTCGCGGTGTGATTCAACCATTCCCGGTGCGAAACGGTTCCAATGCGCCTCGAGCCGCGCCACCGTGGCCTCGATCTGTTTGTACGCGTGTGGATTGTGGAACAACGCCCGGAAGCCGGCGAGCATGGGCCGGATCCTCTCGAAAACGAACCAGATTTCCCCATTGCTCTCGAAGAAGAGCTCGTCGTCAATTAGTCCGCGATTCACGAGGCCGCAGGCCATTTCCCAATAGCTGCCGACCATCCGCATGCTCGCATTGGCCTCGCTGCCCGGCGGATATTTCTGCATCACCTCTTCCGCTGAGCTGGCCCAGAACTGGCTCATGAACCAGGCGCGGGCCTCACGGAGCCGCGGCTCGCGGCGAAGGTCGTAAAGCTTAAGCAACAGATTTGCCTGTTCATGCGTGACTTGTCCCATGGTGAACCTCCTCCTCCTTTGTGGCGTATTGCACCTCGACGCGTTGAACGCCTGTGGTGCGAATCGCTTCCTTTTCAAAGCTTGCGCTGATTCGGCGGCGCAGCTCCCGTGCGACGTCGTCCTGCCGCGTGGGAGCCGTGCGCACCTGCAGGACAATCTTCGCTCCGGCGGGGCCGATCGCATCCACGCCCAGCACACGCGGCCCATCCACCAGCGCGGCGGACCAGTCTGCGTCGCCGCGGATATCGGCAGCCATGCGCTCGAGGACCGCGAGTGGCGCTTCGAGCGGCGTATCGGGGGCAACGGTCACGCCGATGAGCACTTGCGACCAGTCCCGGCTCAGGTTGGCCACTTGCTGGACTTGTCCGTTGGGGATCGTCACGATTGCGCCCTGATCATCCCGCAAGACGGTGCGCCGGAGAGTGATGTGCTCGACGCGCCCTGTCGTTTGGCCGATTCGGATTGTATCGCCCACAACGTATTGATCCTCGAACACGACGAAGATTCCGGCAATCAGGTCGCGAACCAGGTTTTGGGCGCCAAAACCAATTGCGAGGCTTGCCAGCCCCGCTGCCGCAGCGAGCGGCGTCACATCGTACCCGAACTCGCGAAGCGACATCAGTATAGCCAGCGCGATGATTATCGCAACTCCCGCGCTGTGGAGCATTCCGGAGACGGTCTGTGTCTGCTGCTCGCGCATCCGCGCGGTGCGGCTCGCCCCATCGGCGGAGGGCTTGTAGACGAGGCGTTTGGTGAGGGATTTCAGCAGGCGCGCGAGGACAATAGCCAGCAAAAGGATGCCAGCCAGGCGGAGACCCCGCCCCAGCGCAAATTCTGTCCACCGGGAAAGGAAATTTGTCATAGAATAGGGGCACCAGGAGTTTATAGCATCCGGCCGGACGCCGCCAGCCTTGCTGGGGCTTGGCGGGGCCGTGCGGGGGGTGGTCATGAGTGAAGAGAGCTCGCGCAGGATATTTCTGAGAATAATTCCCAGTGCCGTCGCCAGTCTGTGGGTGTTCAAAGCATTCGCGCAGCAGCCGCCGCCTCCGGGGCAAGCACCGCCCCCTCCAATCACCAGGCCCGGCCGGACCGGTGGACTGAAATCTTCCACAATCATTTCGCAACCGACTCAAATTTTTCCGGATCAAGATCCAAAAGCAGATCCGTCTGAGGAACCAAAAGCTGCCCCCAATAGCCTCCAGTCGAATGAAAGCGTCATTAAGCGCAACATCGAAAAACTTGCGGCTCTCACCCAGGATTTGAAGAAGCAGGTCAGTGAGACGGACTCTACAAAGGTCCTCTCACTCGACATTTTCAAGAAGACTAAGGAAATCGAGAAGCTGGCTCACCAGATCGCTTCGCTTGCAAAGGGCTAGACGCAGAGTTAAGGTACGCGCGAGACTTTCCGCGGTTGAAACTTTCGCGCTGACCGACGCATCTCTACAGCCGAGAAAGTTTGTCCGGGCTGGATGCCCGGACCGACGGTTCCCGCCTTATCCCGAAAACAGGAGGAGATCGTGTTCAACCGCCACGCGCTGATTCTTGTGTCTCTCTTTTTCTATTTCGCGACCGCGAATCAGGCCAAGCCGATTCACATTCCGCGCACGCCCGACTATCATGACGGCAAAATCGTTTTCGGCTATCTCGGAAGCATCTGGGTGGTGAACGAAGACGGCACGAATCCCCGCCGCCTTACCGTCCATTCCGCTCATGATGAATTCCCGCGGTTTTCTCCGGACGGCAAATGGATTGCCTTCTCTTCGGATCGGTACGGTAACGACGACGTCTTCATCATCCCCGCGGAAGGCGGCGAGGCGAAGCAGCTCACGTTCAATTCCTCGCCGGACACAGTGGTCGGATGGACTCGCGATTCCAAGAACGTCATTTTTTCCTCTCCGCGCGGCGGGCAATTCCCGGGTCAGGCGAATCTCTATCAAGTGTCCGTGGATGGCGGGCTGGAGCAGTTGATGCCCTCTGACGCGGGATACTGGGGCAGCTATTCGCCCGACGGGACGAAATTCGTTTTCAACCGCCATGTGCCCATCTGGTGGCGCAAGCACTATCGAGGAAGCGGGGCCTCGGATTTGTGGGTAATGGACGTCAATGCCAAGACCTACAAACGAATCCTGGACACCGAAGTCGAAGACCAGATGAAGCCCTACAACTCCTGGCCTCAATACGCGAGCGGCGTGATTTATTTTGTTTCCGACCGCGACGTCATGGCCAAGGCCGGCGATCCCCAGGTCTGGAAATCCACAAACAATCTCTACATGATTTCCGACAATGGCGGCGCCCCAACGCAGGTGACGCATTTTACTGACGGCTCTCTCTTTTACCCGTCCATATCCTCGGATGGAAAAGTCATCGTGTTCGAGGAGAACTTCGGTCTCTGGAAGCTCGATGTGGCGAGCGGGCGCGCCTCCGAAGTGAAAATCGACATCTCCGCGGACGATAAGTCCAACAATTTCCGCGTGCTCACGGTGAATGGTGAAACGGACAGCTATGACCTTTCGCCCTCAACGCTGCGCGCGGCGATTAGTACGCACGGCGAGGTTTTCACCGTTGCCACGGACCGCGGCGACGTCACGCGCGTGACCAACAGCTACTTCCGCGACACTGACCCGCGCTGGTCGCCGGACGGCAAGTGGATCGCCTATGTGAGCGATCAGACGGGGCGCCCGGAAGTTTGGGTAGCCGGGACGGATGGAATGGGCGTGAAGAAGCTTTCTGATTCGGACTCCGAGAAGTTGAGCTTGAACTGGATGCCGGATTCCAAGTCGCTGCTCTACACCACTTCGGACCACAAGCTGACCATGGTGAATGTGGAAACCGGCCAGACACACATGCTGGCGACAAATGATTCGAGCGGCATTAGCGGCGTAACGGTCTCTCCGGACGGCGCGTGGATTGCCTACTCGAAGGCGGATCACGATTTCCGGCAGCACGTGTATTTCATCTCCGCAGCCGGAGGGGAAGAGCATCGCTTGCCGGATGCGCTGCAATTCGCCACTTACGATCCGCGTTTCACGGTGGATGGGAAGAAGCTTATTTTCCTGGGCGGCTATGTTCAGGCCGGTTCCGCAACTCTTCGCACGAATGTCGCGGCAATTTATAGCGTCTCACTCACGAAGGAAGATGCGGATTCCATGAGCCGCGACGTTGATACTGAAGAACAAGCCCGCGCCATGAATATGGGTGGCGGGCGAGGCGGACGCGGAGGCAGTGGCGCGGCCCCGACTGCTGCTGAAACGAAGATTGACTTCGACGGAATGGATCGGCGCATTAACGAGATCACTCACCTCACCGACAACATTTCCACCGTTGTCCCTTCTCCGGATAGCCGGAGCTATGCATTTATTGCCGCAGTGGACGTTGAAGGGCGGCCGGTCTCAACGCTCTACATCATTCAAGCCGATGGCTCCTCGCTCCGGCGTCTCACGCAGGCTGCGCCTGCCGCGGAAGATGAAAACGCACCGCCGGCCGCTGCCGGCGCGGGTCCGGGAGGCATAACGAGCCTCCAGTTCTCGCGCGATGGGGCAACGCTCTTCTTCCTGGAACGCAACGGTATTTGGGCTATTCGCATCGGCGGAGCGCCAGGTGGCACCGGCGCGGCCGCGGGCGCAGGCGGCGCGGCGGGCGGTGGGGATGCCGCCGGTGCCCGGCGCCGAGTGAACTTCACGGTGCGCGTGGAAGTGGACGAGCGCGCGGAGCGCAAGCAGATATTTGAGGAAGCCTGGCGCACGATGAAATACCGCTTCTACGACGCGCACATGAACGGAGTGGACTGGGCGCATTATAAACAGGTCTATGAACCACTGTTGGATGATGTCGGCGACCGCCAGGAACTTCAGAACGTCACACTGCAAATGATCGGAGAGCTGAACGCGTCGCACACCGGAATGAGCGGCGGCGGAGATCCAAACCGCGATGCATTGCAAACGCGCTACCCGGGTTTCGAGATCGTTCCAGACTCTTCGGGCTTTTACAAGGTCACGACCATTTATAAGGGCGGGCCCGCGGACCACGACTACATAAAAATCGCTCCGGGCAACTACATTATCGCGGTGAATGGAGTCACGCTGCATTCCGGCGACAACTACTGGAAGTATTACAGCATGGCGCCGGGCCGCAAATTCGAGTTCCTGGTGAATTCGCGTCCGGCCGCCGATGGCGCGTGGCCGGTGCGCATCACACCGGTTTCGGCGATGGCCAACACCACTCTGCAATACGAGAAGTGGGTGGCGGACCGGACGGCGATGGTCGAGAAGATGACGAGCGGTGAGATCGGCTATCTCCACATCCGCGCGATGAACGCTCCATCGCTCGCGAAATTCGAGCGCGATCTTTCCGACAACCACTTCAAGAAGGCGCTCATCATTGACCAGCGCTTCAACGGCGGAGGCGGAATTGATCAGGAGCTGCTCGAGATTCTCGAACAGCGCCAGTATCAATACACGCGCGGCCGCGACTCGACTTACGTCACGCGGCCGGAACGCGCGTTCTTCGGCCCGATCGTCGTGATGCAGAATGAGCGGTCGTTCAGCGACGCCGAAGTCTTCCCGGATGGCATCCGCCGGCTCGGGCTTGGAAAGACCGTCGGCACCTACACCAACAGTTCCGTGATCGGCACGGGCGCGTACCGGCTGATTGATGGCTCAATGGTGCGCACACCCGGCACTGGTCTGTGGGACATCGAGGGCTACAACCTCGAGAACTACGGCGTGCCGGCAGACTTCTGGGTGGACAACACGCCTCCCGATGATTTGAACGGAAGAGACGCGCAGCTCGAAAAAGCAATCGAGGTGCTGAAGCAGGAGTTGCAGAAGAATCCTCCTAAGCCCATACCCGGGCGGCAGCAGTAGATCAATCTTGCAGGTGAAAACAGCTCTGCGAATTCCGAGTGGGATTCGCGGTGCTGTTTCTCAATTGGCCTACACTAGCCCCACACAATTGACTGATTGTCCGATACGCACATGCCGTCGCCCAATCCACTCCATCAGCAAGCCCCTAATTTGGTGCGAATGATTCGCTCCGGCGTTGGCCGGTGCGCCGATTCGCGCTACAATCTCATTCTCATCGCGCGTCCTGACGGAAAGCATCGGGACGCACATCGCGCGCCCGTAGCTCAGATGGATAGAGCGCGTGCCTCCGGAGCACGAGGTCGGGGGTTCGAACCCCTCCGGGCGCGCCAGATTAAACACTCGACAAGTGAATTTGAACGAGTTGCATTGATAGACCTCGCCTTTCAGGCCCCAAGAGATGAACCACTCCACAATGCTCATTTCGAAGAACTACGGACCGACCTGACATCGGAGCGATGCAAGGCCGGTCGCAGTAACTGCTGTTAGGGAGTGATTGGTTCATCGTCGCCATGGATGCGCCTGAAGTCTTCCGCCCGGATGAAGCCAAGCTTGCGCTCGATGCGCTTCGTGAGCAGGATCCAGGCAGATTTCTGCATATCGTCCATTGATGGGGTGTTCTTGTTTGCATAACTCGAGCACTCTCGAACTGGGAAGGGAATGCGGACATCGGGATAGGGGCGCATGCAATAAACGATTTCATCGCAATCGCGATAGCCCTTTACGATGTGCCCCCAGGTGCACGAGTAGCACAAGGACGTCCCGCTTACCGGCGTGGCGTCTCTGATCTTTAGTGTCAACATAATCATGTTCTTTCTAAGCGCGGCGCTTTGTGCGCGGCACGGGAAAAAGTTCACGGATGGATGGAAATGCTTGGAAGCCGCCACAGACGCGAACGAGGTTATCAAGGCCTGTGCCGATGGCCGAAAATTTAGCGGCAATCGGAACGGGCAAAATTGTTGGAACGGTTGGACTGCCTTGGAAACGGACGCCGGGAATTACTTGTAAGAGACGGAGAAGGGCGACCCGCCCAAACCCAGCTGGCTAAACCACGCTGGATTGCAGAGTAACGAATTGTAAATTACTATTCGCATGGCCGACGCACCTCTAACCCACGCGAGAATCTCACAACTTGGCCCTCAGGGGAATTGAAAAGCAGCGAGCGGCAAAAAATCACAGGCTAACGGAAAGATTTTGGATTAATTGGGAAACGAGATTCACGACGATGCAGAGCGTGTCAGTGTTTGCGTTCCGGTGATGCCACCTTACGTGCGGATTTTGGGTGCGTGCGGGCGCGCGCGTACTTGAGGGCGATCATACCTTTCGAGAATGTTTTGTTCTCAAGCAGCGTGAATTCGCGCTGAGGAAATCCCGGAGGAAAAAGCGGGATGCCTTCGCCGATGAGAACTGGAACGACGCCGATGTATAGTTCGTCCACGAGATCCTCTTTCAAAAAGTCGCGCGCGAGTTCGCCTCCGCCCATGAGCCAGATGTTTTTTCCGGGGCGCTTGCGGATTTCGGCGACAAGGGCCGCGGGGAATTGATTTGTGAAGATGAGGCCGTCCCGTTCGCCGGGTGGTTTTGTGCGGGAGAAGACGTATGTGGCCATCTTGGAGCCGCCATAAGAGCCGCCGCCCATGCGAAGGGCGACGTCAAGAGTCTTGCGGCCCATGATTGCAGTGTCAATCGTGGCAAAGAAGGAGCCCATCGAGTAGTCCTTGGGCATGAAGAGGAAATCCACGTCGCCATTGAGGCGAGCGATATAGCCGTCGAGGCTGATGCCGAGGCCGAGAACGATTTTGCGCACGGTCGGATAATAAGCGAAATCGAAAAAAACTGGAACGGGTAAGGGAAGTCTTAGGACACGCAAAGATTGGACGCAATGGTTCCTGGACGGCCCGCGAAGCCGACTGCATTGCAGGATTCACAATTCGGAGCCCGCGTGATGTAATTGGGCGGGCACGATTCTGGGCAAATCCAAAATAGTCAAAGGAGAAGCGGCCGAACGATGTTTTTTCTAAGCCACCTATTCTATCCGTGGGGATTTATCGTCCAAATCATTGCACTGGTGCATTTTTTCCGGCGGCGGCCGGAGTGGTACTGGCTGCTGGTAATTTTCATGGGTGGCGCTATTGGCGCCGCGGTATACATCATCGCGGAGGTGATTCCAGATGCCGGGCTGGCTCGGAAGGCATTCCAGGGATATGGAAGAAAAGCGCGGATCAAAGTAGTTGAAGAGACGATTGCGGAAAACCCATCGGTAGCAAACTTAGAGGAGTTGGGCGAGCTTTACTGGGACGAAAAGCAATACGCGAAGGCGCGCGAGACGTTTGACCGCGCAATTGCCACGAAGGCCGATGCGCCGCAAACCTTCTACCGGCGCGGGATGTGCGCATTCTATCTGGGAGATTTCGCAGCGGCAGTGCCGGACTTGGAAGCGGCGGTGCGCGCGGACCCGAAAATGGATTTCTACCGCGCGGCGATGTTTTTGGCGCAGGCGTATGCGGCGGTGGGGCGAAACGAGGATGCGGCAGCGCTATTCGCGGAAGCGGCGCAGCTTTCGAGCACGCCGGAAATGCTGTACAACTATGCGGCATTCCTGAAAGCGCAGGGCAGAATAACTGAGGCGCGCGAGTGGGTGGAAAAGCTCGAGGAAAAGAGACGGACGTCACCGCGATACGTTCAGCGCGTCGAGCGGGAGTGGTTCCGGAAAGGGAAAGCTCTGCGGAAGGAATTGAGCGCGGCCCCGCATAACTAAGCCTGAATTGGCTACTGCTGCATCGAATAGGGTGTGAGGAGCAGCGAACTCCGGTCTGTGGGGTCTCAAGAAGCGATTATCGAGGTGCATTTCATGCAAAACTCTTGCGATTCGTCCGACGGAATCCTGAACAAGAAATGGATAGTTCTGGCGTTTGCGGCGGCGTGGTGCGCGACGAGCGCTACCGCGGCGGCGCAGCAGCAGGCAAACAATCCGGCGGCGCGCGCACCGGCAAGCAACGACCCCGTTGTGGCGCTGGTAAGGAAGGTATTGCCGAGCGTGGTTCAGATTCAGGTGACGGCGTACAGGGCGACGGAAATCACTGAAGCGGGCAACGCGGAGGCGGTCATTGGACGGCAAAACGTGATCGGGTCGGGATTTGTGGTCGATCCCGCCGGATACATTCTTACGAACGCGCACGTTGTGAACGCAGCGGAGGTCGTGCAAGTGGTGTTTCCAGCGCCGGACGAGGAGAATCCCGCCGCGTCAGCGTTGTCGCTGAAGACGAAGACCGTGCAGGCGCGAGTGGTGGGGGTGTCCAAGGAAGCCGACGTCGCGCTGCTCAAAGTCGAGATGACGAATTTGCGAGCTCTGCCGTTGGCGAATTACAGAGATTTGCAACAGGGTGAGGCGGTCTACGCATTTGGCAGCCCGGAGGGGTTGAGGAATACAGTGACGCACGGGATAGTGTCCGCAGTGGCGCGCCAGATCAACCCGGATTCAGGGATGCTCTATATTCAAACGGATGCGGCGATCAATCCGGGGAACTCGGGCGGGCCACTGGTGAACCTAAAGGGAGAAGTCGAGGGCATGAACACTTTTATCCTGTCGCAGTCGGGGGGAAACGAAGGGTTGGGGTTTGCGATACCGAGCGCGCTGCTCGCTTTGGCAATGGACCAATTGAAGAAATTCGGGCACATGCACCATGTGGAAGTGGGCTTCAGCATGCAAACGCTGACGCCGACGATGGCGGCGGGGCTCGGGCTGGAGCGGAATTACGGAGTGATAGTGTCGGACGTGCCGCCGGAAAGCCCCGCAATTGCGGCGGGGCTGCGAGTGGGCGACATCCTATTGTCCGTGAACGGATTGGAGGCTGAGAATCTGCCGCGAATCTCATACCTTTTCTTGACTTTGCAGGGAGACGAGAGCGTGCATATGACTGTGTTGCGCGGTACGCAGCAAATTGCATTGGACGTGCCGGTAAAGGAGCCGAAGCATCAGATTGACGAAATGCAATCGCTGGCGGACCCCGCGAAGAGTCTGGTGCGCGATCTGGGAATCGTCGGGCTGGATGTGGATGCGAACGTGAAGGCGCTGATTGAAGGATTGCGGGACGACTTCGGCGTGGTTGTGGTGGCGAAGGCGGCAGGGGCGGCGATGGAGGTGCCACTGCTGGCGGGGGATGTGATCCGGATGATCAATGGAAAACCCGTGGGGTCGGTTGAATTCCTGAATGCGGCGTTGAGGGCGCTGCCGGATGGCGCGCCGGTCGTGCTCCAGATTCAGAGAGAGGCCAAATTGAGTTTTGTCGCGTTTACGCTGGAGAAGCGATAGACGAGAGAGAAGGAAAGAAAACTGCATCGGGGCGCGGCGCGTGATGCGTTCATTCGCCGGATGCAGGCGATGCCGCCGCCGCGGATGACCCAGATGACCATGGCGAAGTCAATTTGCTGGTCGCGTGGCGCGTACGAGATAAGCCCCGAAAGAGGGAACTTGGGGACGGTCGCGCAGCGGATGGCTTCGATGGTGTACCAACGTGTGACAAGTGGCGATTCCGTTTATGGCACCGCTGATTGCGCTGATACGTAGACCGCAACGACGCTCGGAAATATAAGGGCTATCAGTCCTTTCCACTTCATTGCTCTTTCCTCGATTTCAGGGCCAATCCGATCAGTGACAGCTGGAAAAGGGGGTGTCTCGAGGGCGTGGCTCTTTACGGAGCGTCTTATCCCATCCATTCCGGAACCTCTTTCTCTTACATAATCTTTATGCGCTCTTTATGCGTTCCTTATTTTGTGAATTGTAGCCTGCATTCAGGAGAGATTAGAATTCCTGTGAACGCCCGGTCGGTGTGAAGCAGGCATTCCCGGTCGACTCTGATGCCGATGGAATTGTTTTACTTAGCTTGTTTTCTCGCGTGTGCCTTTTTTGTTCTTGTTTTTGTCGCGTGGGTGCGTGAGGGAAAGCGGTCCGAACAAATTAGAGGTGGCCTCGTGGCGTCCGGCAATCGGAGCATTATCGAATTCGGCAAAAGGACGGCCACTTTGGTACCACGTCACAAAGAAAAGTGATATTGGTCGCATCGACCACTGTGGGAATAGGGGGAGAGTGTCCGATGCACGGAACGAGGCTTGTGATGGCCCAATTTCAGGGGAGAATCCAAATGACAAAGTTCCAGGCGAGAATGATCTCGGCAGTTGCAGTTGTAGTTTGTTTGCTGGGACTAACGGTTTGGCAGGTTCCGAGTTTCGCGCAGGGCAACGCCCGCACCAGCGATTCGCAGGCCGCGCCCCGTGATGACAAGACTCCTGCGAGCCCGCCTGCGGGGTCGGCCACCGTCACAACGACCGGAACTGCGAGCAATACCGACGCAACGAGCAAAACTGACACCGCCGCGAAAGGCACAAACCCGCCATCGACGGCTGAGATTATCGCGGAACTGGAAAGAATGCAGGCGCGAATCGCGGAGCTCCAGGCTCAATTGAAGGCGCAGTCGGGCCATGCGCCGTCGGCGACACCGTCAGCGGCTGTGACGCCGGTACCGATTAACGCTTCATCAACCACTCAGCCGGGAGCTCCCGGCCCTATGCCAGGGAACGCGACCGCGGATTCCGGTTCAACATCAGCAGGTACACCTGCTGGCGCATCGGAAGTCGTGCAGGCGCCGGACGAGCAGAAGAAGCCAGCCGTCACCGAACCTTTTGCATTCGCGGACTTTACATGGCTGAACGGGAACAGCCGCACGACGGATTCACCGCTGGCGACCAAATACTTCACTCCGGAATTCCGAGCGGATACGAGTTATATCGAAGACTTCAACCACCCATCGGACCATACGCTGGTTGGGTCATCGGAAAGTGGAAGAACCGGTGAGGTGCAGCTCCAGCAACTGGGCATCGGCGGAGATTTTCAAGTGGGCAACGTCCGAGGTCGTTTGATGACGCAGTTCGGGATGTATTCGACGATGACGCCGCGGAATGACGGCAGCCCTGCGGTTGGCCAGTGGAACCTGGCCGATGCATACCGCTACATTTCCGAAGCCTACGGTGGATATCACTTCAACGTTTTGCACGGCGTAAACGTAGACGCGGGAATCTTCATGTCGTATATCGGATTGTTCAGCTACTACAATTTTGACAATTGGGCGTATCAGCCTTCGTATGTTTCCTCCAACACGCCATGGTTTTTCGAGGGTGTCCGAATTCAGATATTTCCCAGCGACAAGCTGAAGATTGAGCCGTGGTTTATCAACGGATGGCAGTCCTACGGCAAGTTCAATCATTACCCCGGGGCAGGCGGCCAGATTGCGTGGCGGCCCAAGGGCTGGCTGGCATTTGTGTTTAACAATTACGGCCTTGGGACGGACACGCTGGGGAACCCCAAGCGTTCGCGCATCCACGCCGACTACAGCGTCGAGGTGAAGTATTACGACAAGAAGGACAACTGGCTGGACAAAATGGCGTTTTCGCTGACGGGCGACGCTGGATGCGAATATGGCGGCGGCGTGAGCTGCTTTGGCACTAGGAAGGGGGGCGGGTGCGTTCCGCTCGCGGGGTATACCGACTGTCCCAAACAAAGCTTCTTGGGTTATATGTTCTACGACCGTCTCTGGTTTGACAAGGATAAGTTCGGCCTGACCGTCGGCGGCGGCGAAATCAACAATCCGGGGCGGTATCTCGTGCTCGTCCCGCCCATCAATGGTGCCACGGCAATTACCGGAACACCGTACTTTACTGGAAATCCCGGGGATCCGTTCAAGGCCTGGGACGCCTCCGGGACTTTCGACTACATGCCGGTGCAATACATCACGTTCCGGTGGGAATACGATTATCGCCATGCAAACGTGCCTTACTTCGCCGGACCGGGCGGTGTGACCCCCGCGGGCGGTAATACGGGTACCCCCTCAGCACTCGTGCCCGGGTTCACCCCGGACCTCCGGAAGGATGAGAGCCGAATCAATCTGGCGCTGTTGGTGAAATTCTAGGCGCAGGAGCAGGGTAATGATGGATATCATTTTCATTGCGGCGACAGTGGCGTTCTTCGCGCTTGCCATTGCTTATGTCCGCGGATGTGAACGGTTGAAGTAGGAGCCGAAAAATGCTTGGAAATATTATCCTTCTGACCATCTGCGTACTTCTTTTGGCGTACTTGCTGGCGGCGCTGCTCTGGCCAGAGAGATTCTGACTATGACGGCCAACGGCTGGTTTCAAATCGGGCTTTTCTTGGCAGTCATTCTTCTGATCACCAAGCCAATCGGAATCTATCTCGCGCGAGTGTTTTCCAGCGAAAAGACAATCCTAGATCCGGCGATGCGCCCGGTCGAGCGACTGATTTACCGCTTGACCGGCGTTGATGCGAAGCGCGAGATGCGCTGGACGGAGTACGCCATTTCGATGCTGCTGTTCAGCGCCGTCTCCATGGCGCTGCTCTACTTGATTCAGAGGGTGCAGGTGTGGCTGCCATGGAATCCGCAACATATGGCGAGCCTGCCGACCGACCTTGCCTTCAACACGGCAGGGTCGTTTACGACTAATACAAACTGGCAGGCATACGTTCCCGAAACGACGATGAGCTATTTCACCCAGATGGCTGGGCTGGCTTATCACAACTTCACGTCCGCGGCAGCAGGGATCGTCATGGCAATCGCCGTGATTCGCGGAATTTCGCGACGCGAGCAGGAGACGATTGGGAATTTCTGGGTGGATCTGACGCGGTGTTTTCTCTGGGTGCTTCTGCCGGCATGCCTGGTGATTTCCCTGGCGTTTGTGTCGCAAGGAGTTATCCAGAACCTGCGCCCGTATGACACTGTGAAACTTCTGAATCCCCAAACGGTGCTAGTGACTGGTGCGAACGGGAAAACGACAACGCAAACCATCACTGAACAAACGATTGCACAGGGGCCTGTCGCATCCCAAGAAACGATTAAGATGTTTGGCACAAATGGCGGCGGCTTTTTCAACGCCAATAGCGCCCACCCATTTGAGAACCCCACTCCGCTGGCCAATCTCCTTCAGATGGTGCTCATTTTTGCGATTCCCGCTGGGCTGACTTACACGCTTGGCCGAATGACGGGATCGCCGCGGCACGGGTGGGCGGTGTGGGCGGCGATGGCTGTGCTATTCGGTATGGGCGTGGTTTCGGCGTATACCGCCGAATCACACGGGAATCCTTTGTTCCACGGCGTGGACCAAAGGGTGAGCGCCACACAGCCCGGCGGCAACATGGAAGGAAAAGAGGTCCGATTTGGAATCACCAATTCGGCGCTCTTCGCTACCGTCACGACCGACGCGAGCTGCGGCGCTGTGAACTCGATGCACGATTCCTTCACGCCGCTGGGCGGCATGATTCCACTGATCAACATCATGCTCGGCGAAGTCGTATTCGGCGGTGTCGGATCCGGGCTCTACGGAATGATCGTTTTTGTGATCCTTTCTGTATTCATTGCCGGACTGATGGTGGGGCGCACGCCGGAATACCTGGGAAAGAAGATCGAAGCCTATGACGTGAAAATGGCAATGCTTACCGTGCTGATCTTCCCGCTCATCATTCTGACCTTCACTGCCATTGGAGTTGTGACTGCTTACGGCAAAGCGGGAATTTCCAATCCCGGCCCGCACGGGCTTTCCCAAGTTTTATACGCATATACGTCAAGCGCCGGAAACAATGGATCGGCCTTTGCCGGAGGCAACTGGAATTCACTTTGGTACAACACGAGCACGGTGATCGACATGTTGTTCGGCCGATTCTTCATGGTGATCCCGGTTTTGGCGATTGCCGGGAATCTGGCGCGGAAGAAGATTGTGCCCGAGTCGCTAGGAACATTCCCGGTTACGACACCGCTCTTCACCGTGCTGCTTGTTTCCGTCATCCTGATCGTTGGTGCGCTGACGTTTTTTCCAGCGCTCAGCCTGGGGCCGATCTTGGAGCACTTGCTGATGCATGCCGGAAAGGTTTTTTGAGGCAACCTTCATGAGCAGTGGAATGGCTATGAATCAGGACGTGATGCAGACCCCGGGCGGAGAGACCAAGAGGACCCGGGAAGGCAAGAAGTCCCTGTGGACCTCCGGGATCGTAACTCGCGCGTTATGGGATTGTCTGCGGAAACTCAACCCGCGTACGCTGATGAAGAATCCCGTGATGTTTGTTGTGGAAGTCGGCGCCGTGATCACGACCGTGGATTTGATTCGATACATCGTGAGACAGCTGCCGGGCGTGGGGTTCGCAGTGCAGATCACGGTGTGGCTCTGGTTCACCGTTTTGTTCGCGAATTTTGCGGAGGCCATGGCGGAAGGGCGCGGGAAAGCTCAGGCGGACACTCTGCGCAAGGCGCGCTCCGAGACAATGGCACGTCGGTTGATGCCCGATGGCACGAGCCTGATGGTCTCGGGTTCAAAATTGCGAGCGGGTGACTTTGTGACCGTTCAGGCCGGGGAGTTTATTCCCGGCGACGGAGAAGTTGTTGAGGGCGTTGCGTCCGTCGATGAATCGGCCATTACGGGAGAATCGGCGCCTGTAATTCGTGAATCGGGCGGCGACCGCTCCGCGGTGACGGGCGGAACGCGCGTCCTTTCCGACGAAATCAAAGTGCAGATTACTTCAAACCCCGGCGAGACGTTTATCGACCGGATGATCAAGCTGGTCGAAGGCGCCGAACGCCAAAAGACCCCGAACGAAGTTGCGCTGAATATTCTCCTCGCGGGGCTGACGATTATATTCCTCTTGGCCGTCGTGACATTGCAGCCGATGGCTATTTATAGCGGAGCGCCTCAGTCCGTATTTGTGCTGATTTCCTTGCTTGTATGCCTGATTCCGACAACGATTGGCGGACTGCTCTCCGCGATTGGAATTGCCGGCATGGACCGGGTGGTCCAGAAAAACGTACTTGCGATGTCCGGGCGTGCCGTCGAGGCGGCCGGCGACGTGGACACGCTTCTACTCGATAAGACAGGAACGATTACACTCGGGAACCGAAGGGCGACGGAATTGATTCCGGCGCCCGGTGTAATCGAAAGGGATCTGGCTGACGCCGCTCAACTCGCCTCCTTTGCAGATGAAACGCCCGAGGGCCGTTCGATTGTCGTCCTGGCAAAGGAAAAATACGGGCTCCGCGGGCGGGAACTTTCCGCGATTGGCGCAACGTTTATTCCTTTTTCCGCGACAACGCGGATGTCCGGTGTGGACCTCGATGGCCGCGAAATCCGCAAAGGGGCGCCCGAATCGATCCTCCAGTCCTGCGCGCAAAGCGGATATCAGATGCCGCCGGAGGTGGATGAAGTTGTAAGAGCCATCTCGAACGCCGGGGGAACGCCACTGTTGGTCGCCGAGGATCACCGCGTTCTTGGGACCGTTTACCTGAAAGATGTAATTAAGGGCGGAATGCGCGAACGGTTCGATCAACTTCGCGCTATGGGAATCCGCACGGTAATGATCACCGGCGACAATCCCTTGACCGCCGCGGCGATTGCAAAAGAGGCCGGCGTGGACGATTTTCTGGCCCAAGCAAAGCCGGAAGACAAACTTGCGCTCATTCGCCGGGAACAGGCGAAAGGGAAACTCGTCGCGATGACCGGAGACGGCACAAACGACGCCCCCGCTCTTGCCCAGGCCGACGTCGGCGTGGCAATGAATGCGGGCACTCAGGCGGCCAAGGAAGCCGGCAACATGGTGGATCTCGACTCGAACCCGACAAAGCTGATTGAGATCGTCGAGATCGGCAAGCAGCTCTTGATTACGCGCGGGGCGCTGACGACGTTTTCGGTCGCCAATGACGTGGCGAAGTATTTTGCGATTATTCCGGCTATGTTCGCCGGCGCGTTTCCACAACTTGAGGTCCTGAACATCATGGGGCTGAGGAGGCCGGAATCGGCTGTTCTATCGGCCGTGATCTTTAATGCGCTGATCATTATCGCGCTCGTGCCGCTCGCGCTGCGCGGCGTGAGGTACCGCCCGATGGGAGCGGAGTCTCTTTTGCGGCGAAACCTTCTGATCTACGGATTTGGGGGGATTGTCGCCCCATTCGTTTTCATCAAGCTGATTGACATGCTCATTACGCGGATCGGCTTGGCGTGAGTTTGTGAGGATTCCATGAAGCGAAATCTTCTGACCGCAATATGGATGACCCTGGTGACGACTCTGCTGCTGGGCATCATCTATCCGCTCGCAGTCACGGGCCTTGCGCAACTCCTCTTTCCGAATCAGGCAAACGGAAGTCTCCTGCGATCCAATGAAAGGATTATTGGATCGAGCCTGATTGGCCAGCCGTTCACGTCGGCGGGTTATTTTCATTCGAGGCCCTCAAACGCGGGACCTGCAGGATACGATGCGGCCAATTCAAATGGGTATAATCTCGCGCCAACCAACAAGGCGTTGCTGGATCGCGTTGCTGCCTCTGTGCAGGACTTGCAAAAAGAAAACCCGAATACGCCGATTCCCGTGGACCTGGTGACTGGATCCGCTTCGGGTTTGGATCCGGACATATCTCCGGCGGCGGCAGAGTTTCAAATTCCGCGCGTCGCCCACGAGCGCGGAATCAGCGAAGCTGAAGTGCGTTCATTTGTTGCGAGACATATGCTCGGGCGGCAACTTGGCTTTCTTGGGGAGCCACGGGTAAACGTTCTTGAGCTGAACCTCGACTTGGACCAGCGCCATCCGCTTCACTGAGCGTGACGCCGCCTATTTGTGCGATTTGGAACTCGCGTGCGGCGCCTCGAAGCGGTAGCCGATCCACGGCTCAGTGCGAATGTAGCGCGGGTGGCGCGGATCAATCTCGATTTTCTTGCGGATCTGGTTGATGAACACGCGCAGATATTCGGTTTCTTCTCCGTAGTCGGGGCCCCAGACAGCCTGCAATAAATTTCGGTGCGATATCGGTTTTCCTGCATTGCCCACCAACTGGCGGAGGAGGCTGAACTCTTTCGGCGTGAGCCGGACCGGTTTTCCCTGAACCACAACGCGACGGGCCTCAAAATCAATGTGCAGGCCCGGCGATTCAATGGGACGTAGCGGCTCAGCGGGCGAAGCACGGCGCAACGCAGCGCGGATGCGCGCCAGCAACTCCTCAATACCGAAGGGCTTTACGACATAGTCGTCTGCTCCGGCATCCAGGGCGCGGACCTTGTCTTTCTCCGTGTTTCTGACCGTGAGCATGATGATGGGGACATCCGACCGCTCGCGGATTTCCCGGCAGGCGGCCAGGCCACCCATGCCCGGCATGTTGACATCGAGGAGGATGAGGTCGGGATGCGCGGCGTCGAGTTTCTCCACGGCTTCCTCGCCAGCCTGCGCTTCCGCTATGACGTAGCCGTGGCTCGCGAGTGTTGTACGCATTACGCGCCGGATCTGCGGCTCGTCATCCACGACGAGAATTGTCGCGGAACTCATTTGCGGGCCGCCTGATCGCGTGCCACCGGAAGCGTAAAGGTGAAAACAGACCCGTGTCCCAATTGACTGACGACGCTAATCGCGCCGCCGTGAGCTTCCACGATTGCCTTCGCGATGGGAAGACCCATGCCTGTCCCTTGCACGAGAAAACGTTTGTCACGCCCGCGGTAAAATTTGTCAAAGATCAGGCCTAGTTCGACTTCTTCGATTCCGTTGCCGTTATCGGCCACGCTGGTGGCGACGAAATCGCCGCTCAATTCCGCGCTGATGGTGATTGGCCGTCCTGCCGGAGAATAGTTGTTGGCGTTCGTGAGCAATTGTGTGAGGACTTGCTTTGCGCGATCGAGATCCGCGCGCACCATCGGCAGCGATTCGGAAGCATTCACCTGTACGGGCCGTCCGGTGAACTGAGTTTTACATTGATCGAGGGCGGCTTGGATGATGGTTGTAATCGGGTATGGCTTGAGGTCGAGCTCAATGTCTCCTGCCTCAAGGCGCGCCATTTCCGCAGCTTCGCCTACGAGGGAATTGAGGCGGTTGGTCTCTTCTTCGATGATGGTTAGGAGTTCCTTGCGGTGCTTTTCATCGAGACGCGCATCCATCAAGAGGCTGGTTACCGAAGCCTTGATGGACGTCAGCGGCGTGCGGAAATCGTGAGTGATGGAATCGAGCAGCGCCGACTTGAGGCGTTCCCCCTCGCGGGCGGCTTCGGTCTTGCCAAGCTGCTCGATGGCGCGCGCTCGCTCGATCGCGACGGCAGTGAGTGTGCCAAGCGCTTCCAGCGTTTGCCGGGAAAGGATGCGGCCTGACGTGCCGAAGCAGCCGATAACGCGCACTCCAAGACGCAGTGGAACGAAGCACAGGCTTTGCGCCTGATCTACCTGCACCTCTTCACGGGCAGCCACGGCTTTCAGCTCTTCCGTGCCAAGCTGGGGGATCAGAGTCCCAGACCGATAGACTTTCTCTTTGTCCGCAAGAAAGAGCGCGGCGGCACCCAGCTCAAAGAGGTCCACGGCGAGCGCTGGGATTGCATTCAGGAGTTCGATGACATTTCCGAAACTGAGGAGACGTTGGCTGAAATCATAGAGTTTCTCAGTTTCCCGCTGGCGGCGGTTGGCTTCCTCAGCCTTGATGCGTGCTCGCGTGGAAAGCTGGCTCCCGACTATCGCGGTAACCAGGAAAGCGAAAAGCGCAACCCAGTTCTGAGGGTGGGCGATTGTGAGCCTGCGGTCAGGCGGGAGGAAGAAGTAGTTGAATGCAAGCATCGCTTCAACCGACATGAGGATGGATACTGCAGCGCCCCAAACAGTCGAGACGCCGAGGATCGCCAGTAGAAACGTAAGCGCGACCGTAGTAGCGTTTACCTGGACAACTTTGAGATAAATCGCGGTGATTCCCACCACCACAGCGAAGGACGCTGCAAAACCGGGGATGCGGCTGGAAAGAAGCCTATGCATCGGCTTATTCTAACCTAGCTTTATCGGGTACCCTAGAAGGGCTCGCACTTATGCCTAAGACGCCGGAACAATGGCTGGAAGTGGCCTCGCCGCCCAAGAAAACTCGCGGCAGCCTGAAGCTTTTCCTCGGCTACGCCCCGGGTGTCGGAAAAACATTCACCATGCTCAGCGAGGCTATCCGGCGCGGCAGTCGCGGCGAGGACGTGGTCATCGGCATCGTGGAAACGCATGGACGCAGAGCCATCAGCGAATTGGCTGCGCAGCTTGAGGCGGTGCCGCGCACGAAGATCGAATATAAAGGCACAATTTTCGAAGAGATGGATACCGACGCGATACTGAAGCGCAAGCCTCAGGTCGCCGTTGTGGATGAGCTGGCCCACACCAATATTCCCGGCAGCAAACACCGGAAGCGCTACGAGGACGTGATCGAAATTACTTCGGTGGGTATCGACGTGCTTTCCACCGTGAATATCCAGCACCTCGAAAGCATCGCGCCAACCGTGGGCGCGATTACAGGTATCAAGGTTCGCGAGACCGTTCCGGACTGGATCGTACAGATGGCCGATGAGGCCGTCATGGTGGACCTAACGCCCGAAGCGTTGCAGAACCGCATGATCCGCGGCGATATCTATACCACTGAGAAGGTGGATCAGGCGCTCAAAAATTTTTTCCGCCGCGGGAATCTGATTGCACTGCGAGAACTCGCGCTGCGCCAGGTGGCCGAGAAGGTGGACAAATCCCTTGAATCGTATATGGAGCAGAAGGATATTCATGAGAACTGGGCAGTGCGCGAGCGCATCGCTGTGTGTATCAGCGCCCATCCGCGGTCTCAGTATTTGATTGCCCGCGCCGCACGCATGGCAAGGCGGATTGATGCGGAGCTTTACGCCGTCTACGTGGACGCGGGCCTGGATTCGAGGGCGGAGGATCAGAAGACGCTCGAGGCCAACTTGCAATTCGCGGAAAGCCTGGGTGCGAATGTGGCGCGCCCGAAAGGGAAGAACATTGCCGAGGCCGTCGCTGCGTTTGTGCGCGACAAACACGTCACGCAGGTTATCTTCGGGCGCTCCGCTGTGGATGGTTGGCGAAAACTTCTTTACATGCACGCCATTAACAGGTTTCTGACCGACGCTCCGGCCGTGGATGTCCACATCGTCACCCAAGAGGCCGACTGACAAACCAAATCTGAATCTCATTTCCTTTTTTCCTGCGTGGACCTGTATAGGATTACGCGGACTTTTTCCAGCGTAATGAGCCCGCCGCCGATCATTTCATCGAGCCGAGGAAGCATGTGCTCGATCCGGTCTTCGTATTCAACGGCTTCGATGACGATGGGCAGGTCTTGGGAGAGGCGCAGGATTTTTTCCGTGTGGTAAATGCTTGTCGAGCCGTAACCGCCAACGCCGCGAAGCACGGTAACACCGGAAAACCCTTCGCGCCGCAAGAGTTCGACGATCGCCTCATACAGCGGCTTCCCTTGCGATTTGTCTGATTCGCCGATATGGATGCGCATCAGCGTCCTCTCACCCTCAAGTTTTTCGTGGCCCATAGGTCCTCCTAAAGTGAATCTGCAATTCGCATGCCCATTAGAATGGCGAGCAGCCCGCCGACGAGGCTGATCCCCATGTAAAGAAATGCGCGGAGCCATTCACCGTCTTCCAGCAGTCGGAGAGTCTCCAGACTAAAAGTTGAAAACGTCGTGAAGGCGCCCAGGAATCCGATGGAAATTCCGACGCGCCAATCGGGCGGCAGCGTCAATCGATGCAGGCCGTACTGTGTGATGCCGCCGAGCAGAAAGCATCCAAGAAGGTTTACTGCGAGCGTGCCCGTTGGAAAAGAGGGGCCGGCGCGATGTTGCACGATCCCTTGCAGCCCATAGCGGGCCAGCGTTCCTGCCGCTCCAAAGATGACCAGCAATGCGATGCGCAAGATTTCTCCGGTTTCTGCGCGCCATCCCGGTCAACAAAAAAACTCCTGAGCGCCGGGTGGCGGCCAGGAGTCATCAGCCCTTGCGGGCGGTTCAGGCGAACTCCATCGCCTTCGATTCGCAATTCAATCGTACTCGCTTCCCGGTTTCCCGGCAACCTGCGAGATTAGAGACGAATCGAAATTTGCGCGGTTTATCCCGGGGCGGGATAATTCCAAGGATGCGGAGCATTCTCACTATTCTGGTTTTGACTGGCGTCGCGGCAAGTTTCCTCGCGGAAACTTCGTTCAGCAAGCGCCGCGGTGATCCGCCCCAGCAGGTGACTCAGGCAACCTATTATCGCGATATCTTGCCGATTTTGCAGAATCATTGCCAATCGTGCCACCGCGCGGAAGGCATCGGTCCGATGCCATTGGAAACCTACGACCAGGCGGCGCGCCGTGCGAGCGATATTGCCCGTATGGTGACCTCACGCGCAATGCCTCCCTGGTTTGCGGATCCACGCGTCGGACACTTCGCCAATGACCCGTCACTTTCGGATAGTGAGATTGCCTCTATCAAGTCTTGGGTGGATACCGGCTCGGTCCAAGGCGACCCGCATGACGCTTCGCCCCCGCGGCATTGGGCAGGAGCGTGGACCATTCCGGATCCCGATGTCATCCTCAAAATGCCCGCACCCGTAACAATTCCCGCGCGCGGCGATGTCGAATATACCTACGAAATCGTGCCGACGGGCTTCACCGAGAACAAATGGGCCCAGATTTCCCAAGTGTTGCCCTCCGCTCCAAAGCACGTTCATCACGCGGTAATTTACATTCGTCCACCGGATTCACATTGGCTGCGCGAAGCGCCCGTAGGCGTTCCATTCACGGCGTCGAGCCTGCACGACGAAAAATTGAGCCATGAAGCTCACTGGACAGATAGCGACATGCTGCTTGTTTATGCGCCGGGCAGCTCGCCGGACAATTGGCCCGACGGCATGGCGAAATTCATTCCCGCGGGCTCGGATTTGGTTTTCCAGATGCATTACACAACGAACGGAACGACCGGTGAGGACCAGACGAGTGTCGGAATCGTGTTCGCGAAATCACCGCCCGAAAAACGCGTGATTACGTTGCAACTGACCAACGACCATTTTGTGATCCCTCCCGGCGAAGCCAATTTCCCGGTGGAAGTGCACGGCACGCTGCCGAATGATGCCACACTGCTCAGCTTTTTCCCGCATATGCATCTGCGCGGGAAGGCGTTCGAGTACAACATCGTGCATCCGGACCACTCGAAGGAAACTCTTCTGCACGTGAAATACAATTTCTACTGGCAATTGAGCTACAAGTTGGCAAAGCCCCGTCCTCTTGCCGCGGGCACGGAGTTGCAAGCAATCGGCGTGTTCGACAACTCACGCAGCAATCCGCACAACCCCGACCCCACGAAGGCCGTGCGCTGGGGAGATCAGACCTACGAAGAAATGATGGTAGGCTTTTTCGATGTTGCCGTCCCGGCCTCTCTCGATAAACAGCACTACTTCATCCGCCAGACGGGGCCTGCCAGGTAGCTCTCGTTCACTTGCCGGCGGCGTCCGTCTTTTTCTGCCGCGAAAGGCTTGCAAACATTTCGCGCAGGTCCGCGAAGCCGCGGACAGCGACAATCACGGTGATTCCTGCGAATGTCACGCCCGCCACAATTAGGCATAACTCCCAGAATATCTTCCACGCGTTCATGGCAACTCCTGCTTTTCATTCCGTGGCAATGCGGGTTCTTCGACCCGCAGGGTGTTTTTTCGCGGAATCAACTGGGAGCCGGTAATCATCCCCGCCGCGGCGAGCCCGAAGGCAGTGAAGCCCGTGATGTTTTCGCTCCAATGCAGGAAGAAGAAGGGAATGATTGCTCCCGCTGCGCCACATAGCATCGCGAGATAGCCTCCCGCGGTGCTTGCGCGCTTCCAGTAAAGCCCACCAAGCACGGCCGCGAAAGCGCCCGCCAGAAAAATTGTTCCGGTGATGTTCAGGTAGAGATACACGGCGCCCGGCGGCGTGTAGTACAGGCCCCAGAACATCAAGAACAGGCTGACAAAAAGATTGGCGATACGGTTGACGAACATCTGCGCGCCAGAGCTGAGCGGCGCGCGCTTTAAAAAGCGCCGCATGGGCATTACCACATCTTGCGAAATAATGGCGCTCCACCCGAGGAGATAGGAACTGTTCACGGACATCGTGGCTGCAAGCATTCCCGCGACGACGATTCCCTTGATGCCGGGACTCAGAATTTGCGCGAGCATGGACGGCATCGCATCCAGCGGCGCAACCGCGTGCCCGCCAACAACGGGTTGGGGCACTCCATTCTGCAAATGGCCGGTGCCAAAAAGGGCGAGCGCCGCAATCCCCCAAAGCATCGGCAACATGCCTCGCCCGAGAAAGATGAAGCCCGTCCACGTCATGACGCGCTTTGAAACTTCCGGGCTGCGCGTCGAGAACATGCGCATCGCGGTTGTTTGCCAGCATGTGTGAATCGCAAACCACAGCAGGACCTGCCACAAAAGAAACGTCACGCCGAATTTGGGGCTAGCGATGGGGTCGAAGCCTCCGCGGCCCATCGTCGTAGTGACTTTGCTGATGAGCGCATTCCATCCGGTGTGATAAACCGTGTAAATGGAAATAAGGATCGTCGCAATGGATAGCAGGACGTATTGCAGAAAATCCGTAATCACGACGGAGACCATTCCGCCAAGGACGGTGTAGATGAGCTCGAGTAGAAGGATCGCGGTCATCGCCGCGACGAGGTAGCGCGAGGATATTCCCGTCACGATTGTAAGGAACTCCCCTTCAATCTTAAGAAAAACTCCCATGTTCAGTATGCCGCCCACCGCAACCAGCACTCCGGTCAGCAGCCGCAGGCCCAGGCTGTATTTCACTTCAAAAAATTCCGGCACTGTCATCAGGCGCAATTCGCGGAATCGCCGGATGACGAATCCCGTGCGGCCGACAATGATCATCACGACGCCGGAAATGAGCGCTGCGGCAAACGAGGCAAACCCATACCGGTAGCCCAGTTCCGCGTTGTACATGTAGGTGATCGTGCCGATTTCAGTGGCCGCGAGCGTCGCAATGCCCAGAAATGTACCCAACTCGCGCCCCGCGACAAGGTAGTCGGAGAGGTTGCTGACATACCGCTTGCCAATGAGCCCGACGGCGACGGACGCTGCCAGGTAGCCCGCAACGATGGCCCAGTCGAGCGCCGTGAAAGTCATCGCGAATTCGTCGAAGCCGATTCGGCGTCAGGTTCGTTCAATTGATCGAGTATGGAATGCCTCAGACCTGCGATCTTGAGTGCTTCGGAGTGCGCCACAAGGTCAAACACAATGATCTCGTTGCGTCCTATCTTCAGCCACGCGCCCGGCAAATAAAGAGTTTGTTGCGGGCCGATGTTCCAGAAGCGCCCAAGGTTGTGGCCGTTCACCCAAATCACGCCTTTGCCGAGGTTGCGTGTGTAGAGAAACGCGTCACCGGCTTGTTGAATCTCGAAAGTGCCACGGTGGAAAGCAGGTCCGTCTGCGATCCCGCGTGTAAATCTCACGGAGCGGAGGTTATCCATCGGCAAATGGAAGATCTCCCACCCCATCAGTTCGTGTCCAGCTAGAGAAACAGATTGCGTGATCCCTTTGCGATCATCGCGCAGTCTGAGGCCGAAATTTATGCGCCCCGAGTTTTCCACGAGGATTCCCAAAATATGCGTCCCCGCGGAGATATCCAGCGTCAGATGATCTTGATTGAATCGCCGGTCCAGCGTGCCTACCTGTTTTGAATCCACAAAAATCTCCGCGTAATCGCGCAGTTCCTTCAATACCAAATCTCCTGTGGCGGGGCCTTGAATAGTCGTGCGGTAAAGAATGAATCCGTACGATTGCCCGAACGATTCCATCGGCTTTGGCGTTTGCGATTCCACAGGGGAGCTAAGGCTCGACCACAGGGAAGTCGACTCATTCAGAGTGAATTCCGGGATTTCGATTTGCGGCGTTTCCGCGGGTGGAGAAGGGAATTGCTCATCGTCACGATGCTTCGCGATCACGCCGCGGAAGACGGTGAATTTTGCCGTGGGAACACCGGACTCGTCGAGCGCGCTGTCATAGTCGTAGCTGGTCGTTTGCGGTCTGTACCCGCCATCCCAATTCGCGCCATTCATGAATCCAAAGGTCGTGCCTCCGTGAAACATGTAAAGGTTCACGGAATAACCTTGCGACAGCATCCAATCAAGCTCCTTCGCCTCACGTTCAAAGTTCGTTTTGTGATGAGGCTTGCCCCACTGATCGAACCAGCCCGCCCAGTACTCCTGATTCAGGCGCAGGCCCTCGGGGCGGAATCGCGCAAGCGTAGCGAAGGCGCGTTCTGCCTCGCCCGGCCCGAAATTTACCGCCGCAGGCACATCGGCTAGCGTGCCAAACGGAAGTTGCTCTGGGCCATCGGCGGTGAAAAGCGGGACTTCACCGAATCCCGCCGCCACAATCGCGTCACGCACTTTCTGCATGTACGCCGCGTCTTTGCCGAATGACCCGTACTCGTTTTCAACTTGCACGCCAATGATCGGTCCGCCGTGCGTCGCCAGGAATGGAACCAGTTCCTGTCCCAGCCGCTTCAAATACTCCTCCGCGGGCCGCATGAATTGTGCGTCCGTGCTGCGCAGCACGATGTCCGGGCTTGCGAGCAGCCATGCGGGCAGGCCGCCGAGATCCCACTCCGAGCAAACGTAAGGGCCGGGTCGCAGCAGAACATAAAGTCCCTCCTCCTGCGCGGTCCGGACGAAAGCGGCTACATCATTTTGTCCTACGAAGTCGTACTTTCCGCGCTGCGGCTCGTGCAAATTCCAGAAGACATACGTGGAAATGGTGTTGAGGCCCATCGCGCGAGCCTTTTTCATCCTGTCGCGCCAGTATTCGCGTGGAATTCGTGGATAGTGCATCTCGCCGGAAATAATCTGCAGTGGATGGCCGTCCACGACGAATTGCGGCCCCGCAATTTGAACATTTCGGTGCGATTGCGTTTGCGCCGCCGGCAGAAGGGATGCTCCCGCGGCCGCCATCAGAGCCATCAATGCGGTTGCGCAAATCCAGTTTTGCTTCGCGTGATGCAATTTCGATGTCCCTTCCTTAAGGGCCATTTGCGTCTCGCCCTATCGGGCCGGCGGCATCTTACTGCCCGGTTCGCCGGAACTCAATGCGGCCGAAGATTGGAGTTGGCTTGCGTGAATTAGGTTGCGAGAGTTAGGTTACGATTGAAGCGGCAGTCGAAAGGAAGCGATGTCCACCACCTTGCGGAAAGCGGTGATACTCGCGCGCGGTCTGGGCAAAAGAATGCGCGCGCCGGATCCATCCGCGGAATTGTCGCCGGAACAGGCCGGGGCCGCCACTTCCGGGTCGAAGGCGATGATCTCCTTCGCCTCGCGGCCCTTCCTCGATTATGTCTTGAGCGGTTTGGCCGAAGCGGGGATTCGAGAGGTGTGTCTCGTGGTCGGCCCGGATCATACGGAGATGCGCAATTATTATGAGCATCTCTGGACCGAACGCATTCAAATCGAATTCGCTATTCAAAAGGAACCGCGCGGCACCGCCGATGCGCTCCTCTTCGCGGAAAAATTCACGGAAGGCGAATGCTTCCTCTCGCTAAATTCCGACAACCTTTATCCAGTCGTCGCGTACAAGGCCCTGAAAGATCTGAACGCACCCGGCCTTCCGGCTTTCGATGTCGAGTCCCTCGTCCGCAATAGCAACGTGCCGCGCGAGCGAATCGCAAGCTACGCGCTCCTAGAAATTGGCGCGGATGGATTCCTCAAGAGAATCGTCGAAAAGCCGGATGCTGCGACATTTGCCGCATGGCCGGCGCCCGTTTATGTCAGCGTGAATCTGTGGAGCTTTGGCCCCGGCATTTTCGAGGCCTGCCGCCAAGTCCCTCTTTCACCACGGGGCGAATTGGAGCTTCCGCTGGCGGTTCAATTCGCGATTTCAAGCCTCGGTGAGCGCTTTCGCGTTCTCCCATTCCACGACGGCATTCTTGACCTCTCCATCCGCGCAGACATCTCGACCGTAGCGGAGCGCCTCGCGGGCATTGACGTGCGCCTCTGATGCAAGACCTGAAAGATCAGTTTGTCGCCTCCGGCCTCAGTGCCCCTGAAGCGGAAGCCAAGCAGTCTCTTTTTCAAATGGCGGAAGAGAACTTGCGTCAGGTTAGCGGGGCCGGACGCGCTGCTCGCGTTGCATGGTTCGTTCCCGGTCGGCTCGAAGTGTGCGGCAAACACACGGATTATGCGGGCGGGCGTAGCCTGCTCGCCGCCATCGAAAAAGGATTTTGCGTGATGGCGCAATCCCGGCAGGACGCGGAAGTAAATCTCTACGATGCAAAGTCGGGAGAGCGTGCCTCCTTCTTTATTTCCGCCGAGCCGGGGCCGCTGCAGCATCGCTGGCCGCGCTACGCACGGACGGTCATCCGGCGCATTGCGCGGAATTTTCCTTCCGCGCGCTTGGGTGCGGACATTGCCTTTGCCAGTGATCTCCCTGCGGCAGCCGGATTGAGCAGCTCGAGCGCCCTCATCATTGCGATCTTTCAAGCTCTTTCGGAAGCCAACTCACTCGATCAAATCCCCGCCTACACCGGGATCATTCACTCTAAGGAAGATCTTGCCGCCTACCTGGCCGCTATCGAGAGCGGACAGAGGTTCGGCACATTGCAGGGAGATGAAGGCGTTGGCACCACGGGCGGAGCTGAAGATCACACGGCAATCCTTTGCTCATCGCCGGACGAACTGGCGCAATATTCTTTTTGTCCGACGCGCAAAGAAAAAGCAATCTCACCTCCGCCGGAATGCATATTTGCCATCGGAGCGAGCGGCATTGCCGCCGAAAAAACCGGAGCCGCCCTTGCGCAGTACAACCGGACTGCCGCCTCCGCGCACGCGATTCTCGAGGTGTGGCGTCGCGCCACCAGGCGAACGGATGCGACACTCGCCGCTGCGCGGAATTCCTCGCCCCGCGCGCCTGCGGAATTGCGAAGTTTGCTTGCGGGAATGGACATCGCCGGCTTCTCTGCGAAAGCACTCTTGGACCGCTATGATCAATTCTCCGAAGAATCGGAAAGTATTGTGCCGGAGGTAGGCGACGCCTTCGCTCGCAAGGATTGGGACGCGCTGGGCCGCCTCGCGGATCATTCGCAGGCGGCTGCGGAGAAGCTGCTCGGTAACCAGGTGCCCGAAACAGTGGCGCTGGCGCGGCTAGCCCGCGAAGCCGGTGCCTGGGCGGCATCGTCCTTCGGGGCGGGTTTCGGTGGGAGCGTTTGGGCGCTGGTCCAGCGCGAATCCGCGGACGATATTATACGCATATGGAGCGAACGCTACCGATCGCAGTTTCCCGAGGCGGCGGCACGCGCGGCCTTTTTTCTCACCGGCGCTGGACCCGCCGCTCTTCGTCTCGAATTAGGAAGATAGTGGAAGGGGGCGTCCCTCATAAGCCGTTTTTCGTTGTAAAATGTGTCGCCGCGATTGCCACGGGAAAACGGCCTGATTGTTCGCTCCCGATTCGAGAGCGGACTATTTGCGAGACGATGAAAATGTTTCAGCTTTGGAAAAAACGGACTGCGAATCGCAATGAGGCAGCTCTGTCCTCGCCCTTGGGACATCTCGAAGAGAGCGTGATGGTAGTCCTCTGGGCGGCTGGCGAATGCAGCGTCCGCGCCGTCGCGGATCATCTCGACCGGCCCTTGGCCTATACCACGGTCATGACCACGCTCGACCGCCTTTACAAGAAGGGTCTCCTGGAACGCCGGAAAGCTGAGCGGGCTTTCTTGTATTCGCCGAAATTGTCGCGCGACGGTTTCGCGCGCGCCCGTGCCGGTGATCTCGTAGCAGGCTTCCTTGCCGGGCCGCAGCCTTCGCGCGAACTTCTGGTCTCTTGCTTCCTCGATGCCGTAGGCCACCACGGCGACGAAGTGCTCGGTGAACTCGAAAAGAAAATCCGCGACCGGCGCAAGCGGCTTCGCCGCGGGGGGCAGCGATGACCCTCCCTTACTTCTTGAGACTGATTTGCCTTTGTGCGGCCGCCTTCTTTCTCGTCCACGCGGTTTTGGGACTCGCCTTGCGGCTCGCCGCGCGTTCGATAATCCAGTTCGCGCATCGCATGAAGCCGCGCGAGGCCACGCATTTCCTGTTGATGGTTCGCTTTTTGCCGTTTGCGGGGACTGCGTTTGTCGTGCTGGGCGTCTGCTTGCCGAGCTACTTGCGGCTCGAGCCCGGCGCCATCCAGGAAAAGGTGAGCGCGGGATTTATCGTTGTCGCTGCGTGCGGAGCCTTCCTTTGGATTTCCTCGTTGCTTCGCGCCGGCAAAGCTGTTGCGGCCGCGCGGGAATTCTCTCGAAAGTGCGAGGAAACCCGTGCAGATTCCGTACTCCCTGGTATGAATCTTCCGGTGGACATTTTGGACTCGGACGCGCCGGTCCTCTTTCTGGCGGGAATATTTCGGCCTCGCCTTGTCCTTTCGCGCGGCGTGATTCGCACGCTCTCCCCGCAACAGTTCCACTCCGCCTTGCGGCATGAAGAGGCGCACCGTGCGTCCGGCGACAACTTCAAGCGCTTGCTTCTCTTGCTATCGCCCGAAATTCTTCCGTTTGCGCAAAGCTTTGATTCGATTGACCAGGCCTGGGCGCAATTCTCCGAATGGGCGGCGGACGATGATGCCTCCGAAAACGATCCAGAGCGGTCTCTTTCGCTTGCGGAATCGCTTGTCCGGGTGGCGCGCATGGGCGCCGCATCGCGGCCCCTGCCTCTTTTTACTTCCTTCATTCCACCCGGCCAGGATCTTTCCGCGCGAGTGGACCGTTTGCTGCTCCCGCGATCCTTCGATTTGAAATCCTGGCGCCGCTCGCGCGCCATCGTTGGCGGCGCGTCATGTACTGTGGTTGTGCTCCTCACTGTTCTTCTCGCGCGGCCCGGTGTGCTTCAGTCCGTGCATCAGCTTTTGGAGAGGCTCACTCATTAGTTTTTAGTTTTCTGGCGCGGATACTTGCCTGCCCCCGCTTTCGCGGTCTCCCCCGAAGCGGGTTTTCCCAAGCCTTGTGTATACTTAGCTGGCTCGCGCCATGCTGCCCTTCATCCACGTTGGCCCTCTTACGCTTGGAACCTTTGGCATTTTGGTCGCCACTGGGTTGCTTGTCGCCGCATTTGTAGTCAGCAAGGATTTGCGACGCCGCGCTTTGGATGCTGACCCCAACGTTATCGTCGGCTACACCGGAATTGCCGGGCTTGTAGGCTCACGGCTTTATAGCGTGCTGGAGACTCCCTCGGAATTTTTCGCCAATCCCTGGCCGCTTCTTTTCAGCCGCATGGGATTCACCTGGTTTGGCGGCCTTTTCGGCGGATTCATCACGCTGTGTCTTCTGGCGCGCCACTACCGCATTCCGCTGCTTCGCATGCTCGATGTCGCCTCGCCCGCCGCGGCCATCGGCTATGGCATCGGCCGCATTGGCTGCCTCATTTCGGGTGATGGCGATTACGGCACTCCCACGTCGCTCCCCTGGGGCATGAGCTTCCCGAACGGTATCGTGCCGACCACCGAGCGCGTCCACCCTACACCAATTTACGAGTTTCTCTGCGCGCTGCTCATTTTCTGGATTCTCTGGCGCCTCGGCGCGCGGACGATGAGCGACGACCGTGCCATCGGCAAAGTTTTCGCGGTCTACCTCCTTCTCACGGGCGTCGTGCGCTTTTTCATCGAGTTCATTCGCCTCAATCCTCGCGTTCTCTTCGGCTTGACCAACGCCCAGCTTGCCAGCATCGTTTGCGTGCTGCTGGGCGCGTTGCTTCTGCTCTGGCTGCGGCGCAAAATCGCTGCTTGACGCCGCCCTTCGATTTACATACTCTCCACCCGACACAGCCCCTTCCGTCACATGCAGCCGGTGGTTCCGCGGGGCGTGCTAATTCGCACGGGAGGAGAACTGAATGCAGCGTCCAGCTGGAATTACCGTAATCGTGGTTTTAGATTTCATCGGAGGAGCATTCTGTGCTCTCATTGCGTTACTCGCGTTCGCGGGTGGGTCCATGATTGCTTCATTTCTCTCTCAAGCAGGCGCTGGAATGGGAAGTGGAATAGCTGGCGGGGTTGTCATGTTCGCTGGAGTCGTACTCCTGGCCGTCGCCGCTCTTGTGATAATTACCGCCGTTGGCTTGCTGAAGCTTAAGGGATGGGCGCGCATCATCCAACTCGTTCTTACCGCCCTCGGTCTGCTGAATTCAGTTCGTGGCTTTGCTTCTGGATTTCACATGCAGGGCAGCGCAATGGCCGTCACGATCGTGGTGATTGCTTATGATGTCTGGGTCCTCTGGTACATGTTCACGCCCGGCGTGAAGCAGGCTTTTAGTGGCCCGCCGCAGCCGCAGGCGCAACCGAGCTAAATCCTTCCACTGAAATGGAAAGCGGCGGCCTCTCACTATCGAGTGGCCGCCGCTTTTTGTTTTCTGAAGCGCGCATTTAGTCGATTGAATCAATCTTGAGTAGAGCGAAGAATTGCCGTCATATCATCTGCCGCAGCACGTAATGCAGTATTCCCCCATGCTGGTAGTAGGCGAGTTCCTCGGGGGTGTCCACACGCACGGTGGCATCAAATGTTCTGTCGCGGCAATCTGAATCGCGGGCAACGACACGCGCCTGCGCACGCGGCTTGAGAGCGCTCACGCCCACGATCGTGATTTCCTCGCGCCCCGTCAGCCCGAGCGACTCGCGGGTTTGCCCCGCGGTGAATTCCAGCGGCAGTACGCCCATCCCGACGAGGTTGCTCCGGTGGATGCGCTCGAAGCTCTCCGCGATCACGGCTCTCACCCCGAGCAGCATTGTGCCTTTCGCGGCCCAGTCGCGCGATGACCCTGAGCCATATTCCTTTCCCGCCAGCACCACGAGCGGCACGCCCTCGCCTTTGTAACGAATGGCCGCGTCGTAAATCGTCATCTGCTCGCCGCTGGGCTGATGGTTCGTCCACCCGCCTTCCGTGCCGGGCGCGAGCTGGTTGCGCAATCGAATATTCCCGAATGTGCCGCGCATCATCACTTCGTGATTCCCGCGCCGCGCGCCGTAGGAATTAAATTCCCCCGGCTTGACGCCCTGCGCGATCAAGTATTTTCCCGCCGGGCTGTCCGCCGGAATCGAGCCTGCCGGAGAAATGTGATCGGTCGTCACGCTATCGCCGAGCATCGCCAGCACTCGCGCGCCGCAAATATCGGCAAGCGGCGCGGGCGTGCGCGGCATTTCGTCGAAGTAGGGCGGCAATTTGATGTAGGTGGACTTGGCGTCCCACGCATAGAGGTCGCCATCAGGCACCGGCAAACTCTTCCACCGCTGGTCGCCCTCGAAAATTTCGCCGTATTCCTTGCTGTACATCGCCGTGCTCACGGCGCTGCGCACCGTGCGCTCGATCTCCTCCGGAGAAGGCCAGATTTCTCGCAGAAACACTGGCTTCCCTGCAGCGTCATGGGCGAGAGGTTCCGTCGTCAGGTCCATGTCCATCCGCCCCGCAAGCGCGTACGCCACCACGAGCGGCGGCGAAGCCAGATAATTCGCGCGCACCAGCGGATGAATGCGTCCCTCGAAATTGCGATTGCCGCTCAAAACGGATACGGCAACCAAATTATTTTCTTTAATCGCCGCGCCAATTGTCTCGGGCAGCGGGCCGCTATTGCCGATGCAAGTCGTGCATCCAAATCCCACAAGATTAAATTTCAGCTTGTCTAGATAGGGAGTCAGCCCCGCTGCGGCCAGATAGTCCGTCACTACTTTCGAGCCGGGCGCAAGGCTCGTCTTCACCCACGGCTTCGAGGTCAGTCCGCGCTCAACCGCCTTCTTGGCCAGCAACGCCGCGCCAATCATCAGCGATGGATTCGAGGTGTTCGTGCAGCTCGTAATCGCCGCGATCACCACCGACCCGCTGGAAAGATCGAACTGGTCGCCGTTGTTTTTCACGTGCGCGAGTTTCGCGGGCTGGCCTTCGACGCTTTTCTCAAACGACTGCTTCGCGTTGCGCAGCGGCACGCGGTCCTGCGGACGTTTCGGCCCGGCCAGTGTCGGTTCGACCGTGCTGAGGTCCAGCTCCAGCGTGTCCGTGAAAATCGGATCGGAGGTTTCGTCGGTGCGGAAAAGTCCCTGCTCCTTCGTGTACGCTTCCACGAGCGCCACGCGCGCCGCGTCGCGGCCCGTAAAGCGCAGATAGTTGAGCGTCTCCGCGTCCACGGGGAAGAAGCCCATCGTCGCGCCATACTCTGGCGCCATGTTCGCAATCGTCGCGCGATCCGGCAGCGAGAGGCTCGATAGCCCCGTGCCATAGAATTCGACAAATTTCCCGACCACGCCCTTTGCGCGCAGCATTTGCGTAACAACCAGAACGAGGTCTGTCGCCGTCGAGCCCGCCGGCAACCGCCCGTGCAGCTTGAAGCCGGTCACATCCGGAATCAGCATGGAGAGCGGCTGGCCGAGCATTGCCGCCTCTGCTTCGATTCCGCCGACGCCCCACCCGAATACGCCGAGTGAGTTCACCATCGTCGTGTGCGAATCCGTGCCGACAAGCGAATCCGGGTACGCGACTTTGCGGCCTTCATTCGTTGCCGGTTGATTCGGCGCGTCATATACAACGCGCGCCAGATATTCGAGATTCACCTGATGGCAGATGCCCGTATCCGGCGGCACGACCTTGAAATTGTGAAAAGCCTGCTGGCCCCAGCGAAGGAACGCGTAGCGCTCGACGTTTCGCTGGAATTCCAAAAGCGCATTCACGGAAAATGAGTCCGGCGTCGCGAATTTATCCACTTGCACCGAATGGTCAATCACCAATTCCGCGGGAAGAAGGGGATTGATTTTCTTCGGGTCGCCCCCCATCTGTCGCATTGCTTCGCGCATCGCGGCCAGATCCACCACCGAGGGCACGCCGGTAAAATCCTGCAGTAATACGCGAGCCGGCATGAATGAAATCTCTTTGCGCGCGGCGTCATTGGGCTTCCATTCCGCCAGCGCCTCGATATCTTTCGCATGCACGAAGCGGCCGTCCTCTTGCCTTAGCAGATTTTCGAGCAATACCTTCAGCGAGAACGGCAGCTCCGCCACATGGCCGATGCTTCGCCTATCGAGCGCGTCCAGTCGATAAATGTCGTACGTCGCTCCGGCGGAATTGAGTTGGCTCAAGCTGCGGAAAGTGTTTAAGCGGGCGGGGGACATCGCGATGAAATCCTTTCCTGTATGGTTTCTTTCCAATTAGGATTGCGAACCTTCTATGATAGCTGAACCGCACGAGGCATGCACGGCAGGCTGACACCGGCGCCGGGCGGTTTTGCGGCAGTGGGACGATTTATGCAGCCACACACGATCGATTCAAAGCGCGGCGCAATTTGCGCCGCGGCCTGCTTGCTCGGAATCCTCGCGGTTTTTTCAAATTCCTTCGCTGGCCGGCAACAACCATTTCCGCAACAATCGAAGCCTGCCGCAAGGATGTATGCGATTCTTCTGGGCACAGGTTTCCCTCGGCCCGATGCTGACCGCGCGGGGCCGTGCACGGCAATTGTTGTCGGAGAAAAAGTTTTTCTCGTGGATGCAGGGCGTGGTGTAATGCAGCGCGTCGCGGGAGCCGGCCTCAAGCCCAAGAATATTCAGGCTGTGTTCCTCACTCATCTCCACTCGGATCACATTGATGGCCTGCCGGATGTTTTTCACAGTACCTGGCAATTTGGCCGCAGCACACCATTCGAGCTATATGGCCCGGAAGGCACGCAGGGTGTCGTGGATGGAATGATGAAATTCTACGCTGCCGATATTCACATCCGCCGCGACCTTACCGAGAAACTCCCCGCTGCCGGTGCTGCCGTGGACACGCACATTCTCAAAGAAGGCGTCGTTTATCAGGATGATGAGCTGCGCGTCACCGCGTTTCTCGTCGACCACTTTCCTGTGGTTCCGGCTTTCGGATTTCGCTTTGACACCTCGAGCGGCAGCATAACCATTTCCGGCGACACGCATCCCAACGACAATCTCGTGCGCTTCGCAAAGGGCGCTGACGTGCTCATCCACGAAGCGTATCTTCCGCAGGCAAAAACACCGGCAAATGCCCCGGCAAGCGCGCAGACCACCGCGCCGACCGATACCGCTTCCGAAGGTGCGTGGTTCGCGCGGTACCATTCCACCGCGGCAGAAGCAGGCGACGATGCCGCGCGCGCGGGCGTGAAAATTCTCGTGCTCACGCATTTGATTCCGCACCGATCCGGCGATTCCGATCCTGTTTTCCGCGAAGAGGCCGCGAAATATTTTCACGGAAAGATCATCGTCGGCCACGACCTGATGCGCATCGATCTACCAGGCGCGCCGCTCTGAAATCATCTAGAATAGAAATTGCGCTCAATGAATTCAGGCATTGACGATTCCGAGATGAACGTCGTTCTCATTTCCACTTACGAGCTCGGCCACCAGCCATTCGGGCTGGCGTCGCCCGCCGCGTGGCTTGCCGCACGCGGCGCGAGCGTCACCTGCATGGATCTTTCGCGGGAAGACTTCCGCGAGGAGCCTGTCCGCAACGCGGATCTCATTGCCCTATATGTCCCCATGCACACCGCCACTCGGCTCGCAGTGGCTCTGCTGCCGCGCATTCAGGAGATCAACCCGCGCGCGCACATTTGCTTCTATGGCCTGTATGCCCCTGTGAATGCTGGGTTTATGCGCCAGCTCGGGGCGCAAACGATTCTGGGCGGTGAATTTGAGGTGGGTTTGGAAAATTTAGTCAGTCGACTGACTAAATTTTCAGGTGCAAAAAACGCGTTTTTTTCAGGCCCGGAAATGGCCGTTTCGCGGGAGCAAGCAGAGCCGGAGATTTCCCTCGCGCGGCAACAATTTCGAATACCCGACCGGAGCGGTTTGCCGCCCCTTGCGAAGTACGCGCACCTGATTTTGCCGGATGGCGGCTACCGCGTCGCGGGCTACACTGAAGCGAGCCGCGGATGCAAGCATCTTTGCCGCCATTGTCCGGTTGTGCCGGTATACGACGGCGCGTTCCGCATCGTGCAGCGCGAAGTCGTGGTGGAAGACATCCGGCTGCAGGTTGCGGCGGGCGCGCAGCACATCAGTTTCGGTGATCCGGATTTTTTCAACGGGCCCACGCATGGTCTCGCCATCGTGGAAGAGATGCACCGCGAATTTCCGCAGCTCAGCTATGACGCGACGATCAAAATCGAGCACTTGCTGAAACACTCCGAGCGCCTCCCGAAGCTGCGCAATACCGGATGCCTCTTTATCATCAGCGCGGTGGAATCGGTGGATGATCTCGTGCTCGAAAAATTCGCCAAGGGACACACACGAGCCGATTTCATTCGCGTGGTCCAACTATTCCGCGAAAACGGCCTGGTGTTGCAGCCGACATTTGTGCCCTTCACGCCGTGGACGACAATTGAAGGTTATCGCGATCTTCTCGAAGTGCTCGCGGAACAGGAATTAATAGAAAATGTCGCGCCCATCCAACTCGCGATTCGGCTGCTGATTCCGGCGGGATCGCGAATTCTGGATTTACCGGAGATTCGCAGCGGCGTTGGACCATTTGACGCGGCTGCGCTGATGTATCCGTGGGCGCACAGCGACCCGCGAGTGGATGCATTGGCGGAAAATATTTCCCGAATCGTCGAACGCGGTGAAAAGGAGCGCCGCAACCGCGCTGAAATCTTCACTCATATTTGGGAAGCCGCCGCGGGCGCGGCAGGAACGATTTCAGGCACCTCTGCCGCTTTGCCGGATTTCAAACACAATGGCGCAGCTCGCGCGGCGATCCCGCACATGAACGAGCCGTGGTATTGCTGTGCCGAGCCGACGCGCGATCAGTTGGTATCCATTGGTGCTGCGCGTAGCGCGCCGCCAGAACACTCCATGCCGCAGCCTGACGCCTTCGTTTAAAAGCATGAGCGCACACCACAATCCCGTTTCACGCCCGAGACGCCTGCTCTTGCTTGCAAGCAAGCTGGGCTACCAGACGCGCAGCTTTGCGGAAGCGGCGCGCAAGCTCGGCGTCGAGCTGATTTACGCCACGGACCGCTGCCATCAATTGGATGACCCGTGGAACGACCGCGCGATCCCCGTGCATTTTGAGACGCCGGAAGCCGCCGCGGCCGACATATTGGAAGCATTGCGCGGCGCAGAACCGGACGCCATCCTCGCGTTGGGCGACCGCTCCGTAATCGCGGCCGCTTATGCCGCGCGCGGGCTCGGTGTTTCTTACAATCACCCTGCATCTGTCGAGGCTTGCCGGAATAAGGAACACATGCGCGCGGCTTTTCGCGACTCGGGCTTGCGCGTGCCATGGTTTCGCACGCTGCCGTTGAACCCCATGCCAGACCCCGCGCTTGCCGGCGTGCAATTTCCATGCGTGGTCAAGCCGCTGTGCCTTTCGGCCAGCCAGGGCGTGATGCGCGCAAATAATCCGGCGGAATTCAGATCCGCCGCGGAACGCATCGCGCGGCTGCTGCGTTCGCCCGAGCTGAAGATGCAGCGCGATCCAAACTTCGATCGAGTGCTTGCGGAGGCGTACATCCCGGGAAGGGAAGTGGCCGTTGAGGGACTGGTGACCGAAGGCGCGCTGCGTATTCTCGCGATATTCGACAAGCCCGACCCGCTTACAGGACCATTTTTTGAGGAGACGATTTATGTGACGCCATCGCGGCTCGTCGATGAGCAACAGAGAGAAATCAGACACGCTGCCGTGGAGGCGGTCCGGGCGCTCGGGCTGATTCACGGGCCGATCCACGCCGAATTTCGCGTGAACGAAGATGGCGTGTGGCCGCTCGAAATCGCGCCAAGGCCGATTGGCGGTCTCTGCGCGCGGGCCCTGCGATTCGGGCCGGAGAAGATTTCGCTCGAAGAACTTCTTGTGCGACACGCGCTGGGGCTATCCGGAAGCGATTTGGAGCGCGAGACTGCCGCGAGCGGCGTGATGATGATTCCTGTCCCCGCGACCGGAGTGCTGGAGCGCATTGATGGACTGGAAGACGCTGCGATGACTCCGGGCGTGGAGTCGATCGAAATCACCGCGCGTTTGCATGACACGATTGTCGCGTGGCCGGAGGGTTCCATCTATCCGGGCTTTATTTTCGCGCGCGGTCAAAAGCCTGAAGAAGTGGAGCAGGCGCTGCGCGCGGCACATGCGAAGCTGCGATTCGTGATCACTCCGGAATTGCCAGTGGGTCACGCCGCAACGGGGGAACTACCAGCAATCCAACTGTAATCCCCGTAAGTCAAATTCAATGAGGTTCTACCCCTTGGCTTTGGGTGCGACGTAGCCTTCGGGGAGCTTGGCGCCATCGCCGAAGAAGAATTGCTCCATTTGGTCTTCCATAACTTTTTGGGATGCCGGGTCGAGCGGGTTCAGGCGGTATTCGTTCATCAACATCTTGGAGTGTTCGATCCACAGCTTCCAGGCTTCTTTGGATACGCCTTCGTAGACGCGTTTACCGAGATCGCCCTTCCACGGCACCCGGTCGAGCCCCTCCAGGTCCTTATCAAACTTGACGCAGTGAACGATCCTCGCGCTTTGCTTGGGCGGGGCAACGGAAGCAGGAGGCGCTCCGCCTCCACAACAGGAATCGTCTGCCATGATGCAACCTCCCCCGAGGAGCTACACTTGTATCCCATTCAAGGATACGCGATTGTGGACGGATTTGGTAGCCGGATGGACGGCGGGCAGTGTTGACGCGTATATTTGCGTCTTCGCTCTACGAGAGAAAATATGAGCAAGGTCACAGCGCTTTTCTGGGACATCGGCGGCGTCATCCTGACCAATGGTTGGGACCGCGCGGCGCGGCGCGAGGCGGCGGCGAAATTCTCGCTTGATGCGGATGATTTTGAGGAGCGGCACGACTTGGCCAATCCGGCGTTTGAAACGGGGCATGCGACACTCGACGAGTATCTCGAGCGCACGGTTTTCTATTGCAAGCGCGCATTTTCGCCGCGCGAGTTCGCGGACTTCATGTATTCGCGGTCGAGCGAATTTCCGGATTCCCGCGCGGTCGTGGATCGCCTGGCGGCATCGGGGCGCTACCTGATGGCGGCCCTTAACAATGAAGGCGCCGAAATCAATGACTACCGCATTGAACGCTTCGCGCTGCGCCGGACGTTCGCCTCATTCTTCAGCTCGTGCTATGTAGGCCTGCGAAAACCAAATGCTCCGATTTACAAGCTGGCTTTGAAGGTGACGCAACGCGCTCCGGAAGAGTGCATCTTCGTGGACGACCGCGCTATCAACGTGGAATCGGCGCGCCGGCTCGGGATGGACGCGATTGTTTATCAGGATGCGCGGCAACTCGCGCAGGAATTGCGAAATCGAGGAATCGACATCGCATCAGCATGAGCTACATCATGAACTGCGAGGAGGAAACACTTGAAGGCCGCTGACCGCCCTGCTCTCCCCCGCAATGTGACGATTGCGAAGCCGCGTGAGGTTCTCCCGGGCGTGCTTGTGTGTCCCGACGCCGAAGGCATCGCGCGCAATGCCGCGCGCTTTTTTGTCGAATGGGCGTGGCAATCCATTGCGCAGGACGGCCGATTCTGCGTCGCTTTGAGCGGCGGACACACTCCGGCTCTCTTTTTTCGGGTGCTGGCATCGAAGGATTTCCGCGGGCAGGTGGACTGGGCCAAGGTCCATATTTTTTGGGGGGATGAACGCCCCGTGCCGCCCGAAAGTCCCGAGAGCAACTACGGCCTCGCGCGGCGCGAGCTTCTGATTCGCGTCCCGATACCTCCCGCGAACGTGCATCGGATGGAAGCCGAGAAACCCAACGTGGGCCGGGCCGCGCAGGATTATGAGGATATCCTCCGGCAATACATGGCGCTCGATTCGCGCGGGTTTCCGCGCTTCCACTTGATTCTCCTCGGCCTCGGCCCGGAAGGGCACACCGCATCGCTCTTCCCCGGCCAGCGCGGCATCAAGGAGACTTCGCGGTGGGTGAGCACCCCCATCGTGCCACAGATCGGCAGCCGCCGGATGACGCTGACCTTGCCAGTGCTCAACGCGGCGCACCGCGCGCTATTCCTCGTTTCCGGCCCGGAGAAAGCGGAAGCGCTCTACGCCATGCTTTCGGGGATGTCGGATCCGCCGATTCCCGCGCAGATGGTCACGCTGCCGGATGGCCAAAGGACGATCCTGTGCGATGAAGCCGCCGCCAAACTTGTGCTCGATGAGATTCGCGAGAAGGGCCGCTTTATCGGGACGAAGCGGATTACACTCGGCGCGAAGAAGCCGCCGGTCAAGAAGTAGTTGCCGGTTGAGAGCGGTTGGGACTCATCGTACTGATCCAACAACATTTGACCGGCTCTCGGGGGAAGAACAAGCAATTGCCGCTCGCGGACCTGCACTCAAAAACCTGATTGGAGCATTGCATACTGACGGGTGTCGGTATACGTTATCGGTCGACCGGGAAGTCAAAATGGAAATTGCTGTTCATTTGGCCGCTCCAGGAAAATTGAATTGTCGCCATGCCTCAAGGTCTCAACGACGGGTGTTGTCGAGCGGCAGAATCCTGAACTCAATATCGCGACTCTACTACTGCTCGGGGAGGTGTTTCGTGCAAACGACGAAGATCGTTTCAGTATTTGTGATCCTGTTTGGTCTTTTGGTGCAGCTCAGCGCGGGTCAACAGGTCAGTCCGAAACCGACCGGCGGCAAAGTTCGCACTTACTATGTGGCAGCCGACGAAGTGGAATGGGACTATGCGCCAGATGGTATCGATCACATGACGGGGAAGCCGTTCGAAGGCTTCGCCAAAGTGCATACAGAGAGAGGGCCACACCGCATCGGGACGAAGTACCTCAAGGCCGTCTACCGCGAATACACGGATGACAGCTTCCGGACATTGAAGGCGCGCAATCCTCAAGAGCAGTACCTCGGAATTGTCGGCCCGGTTCTTCACGCCGAGGTGGGGGACACTCTCAAGGTTGTCTTCAGGAACAACGCTACTCACCCATTCAGCATGCACCCTCATGGAGTTGCGTACGAGAAGTCGTCAGAGGGCGCCGCGTACGCCGGTGTGCCTTGGGAGGACAGTGGTGTTGTCGCGCCCGGCAAGACGCATACATACATTTGGGAGGTGACGGAGCGATCCGGCCCACGGCCAAGCGATCCAAGTTCCGTGGTCTGGCTCTATCACAGTCACGTGCATGAGATAAAAGATGTGAACGCCGGACTTATTGGAGCCATCGTGATTACCCGTCGGGGCATGGCCCGTGACGACGGCACACCGAAAGACGTAGATCGCGAATTTGTAAGCCTGTTCATGGCGTACAACGAGAGCCAAAGCTGGTATTTCAACCACAACATTGAGACCTACACATCCGATCCAAAGGGCGTAAAAAGGGACGATATCCAACCCCTCGACGATCACGGAGACTATATACTTACGGGCAGCGGATTCGGCGACACTACGATTAAGTGGTCGATAAACGGGTATGTCTACGGCAACATGCCCATGATGACCATGAAACGCAACGAGCGCGTACGCTGGTATGTGGTGACCATCGGCGACGGGTTCAACTTTCACACCCCCCATTGGCACGGCAACGTGGTAACCACCGGCGGGGAGACTACCGACGTAATTTCCATTTCACCCGCGCAAATGATCACAGCGGACATGGTGCCGGACAGGACAGGCATTTGGATGTTCCATTGCCACGTGAGCGATCACATGGCGGCGGGCATGGTGACCTTTTATGAAGTCTTGCCATGAAAGGCCTCGTTTCGCAGGCGAATATGCTGGTCCGGGAACCTGTGGACTATGACGTAGCAAAACCATTCGATGCGGAGGAAATCGTTCGTCTGCTCGCTACGGTGTTCAGCGAGTCTGAACCGCCCACCGTGGCGATGGGCCTTTCCTTCCAAGATCTGGAACAATTTCTCCAGCTTTTCACGCCCAGAGCTATTGCGGACGGCCTTACGGTTGTCGCGCGGAGCAGGGACACGAGAAACCTGGCGGGCACGCTCCTCACCGATGATTTCGCTTCCCCTCCAGCTCTGGACCTGAACCAAATCAGTGCCAAATTTCTGCCCATCTTCTCCATGTTGCAGACTCTCGATGAACGGTTCCGTACAGGGAAAACAATTTCGGCCGGCGAGTACCTGCACCTGTTCATGTTGGGGGTTGACGGACGGTTTGCGGGATGCGGCATTGGACAAGGATTGGTCAAGGCTTGTCTCGATAATGGTTTTCGAAAGGGCTATCGAATCGCGCTGACCGAAGCTACGGGAAGAATCTCCCAGCGCGTGTTTCGCAAGCAGGGATTTGTAGATCGTTTCAGCGTCTCTTACCGAGACTTCAGATTTGAAGACAAGAACGTGTTCGCCTCGATTCAGGCGCATGAGAACGCGACCTTGATGGACAAATCACTCGTTTAATCGCCAGAAGAGGTGACAGCCACACCGAGTGGTCAATTTCTTCGCGCCTAATCGGATCCCCACCGGAATCACGCACGTATTCCAGGCTTTCCGGGATATCGTCTTATACGCTACTCGTAGCGCAGTGCCGTAATCGGGTCGGTGCGCGACGCGCGCCAGGCAGGCAAAAACGCCGCCAGCGTCGCGACGGCCAGCAGAACGACCGACGCGACCGCCAGCGTCATTGGGTCGCGCGCGGAAAGCCCGTAGAACAATCCGGAGAGCAGGCTCCAGCTTTCGAGGAGCTTCGTCAAACCCAGCGCGACTCCGAGGCCCACCACGGTGCCAATGAGGGTCACACCCAAAGCATCCTGTAGGATCAGCCGAAGGACGTTACCGCGCTGAGCGCCGAGCGCCATGCGCACGCCAATTTCGCTCGTCCGCCGCGCGACGGTGTACGAGAGCACGCCGTAAAGCCCGATGCACGCGAGCAGCAACGCCATCAGTCCAAAGAAACTCGAAAGCTTCGCGGTAAGGCGGTCGCGGACGAGCCGCGCGTCGATCAGCGCCGGGACCGTGCGGAAAACGAGAGGGTCGAGGCCCGCGTCGGTATCGCGGACCACCTGGCGTATGGTGGAGCTAATCGCCGAGTTGTCTCCAGCGTACCGCACCTCGAAGACGGCATTCGGCGCCTGGTCCAGTGGATTAAAATACGCGACATAAAAACGCCGCTGAATATTGCCGCGCAGCGCGTTCGGTCTTGCGTCCGCAACCACACCAACGATTTCCATATCGAAGTGCGATTCGGGATACATATCCACGATGTGCCGGCCAAGAGGGCTGTCGTTCCCGAAATAATATTTCGCCATCGACAGATTGACCCAGCAGTGGCGCGCGCCGGTTTCGTCTTGCTTTTCGACATCGCGGCCCATGAGGACGGGGATGCCGATTGTGGAGAAGTATCCCGGGCCGATTTGGTCGTAAGCGGCATCCATTTCCTGGCCGCCCTTTGGAGTAAATCCCGGAATCGAAATCTCATCGCCGGAGTCCGTTCCGAAGTAAAGTCCGTTTTCGGAAAGCGTCACACCGCGCGCGCCGGGAATAGCGCTGAATTTGGCGAGAAGCGTTTGAAAAAGCGGTGGGACCGCCGCAGGTTTGTATCCATTGATGCCGGGAGAGATGCGGAACATCAATAAATGCCCGGCATCATAGCCGAGCGGGATGGCGATCAGATTCTGAATATTGCGGACGAAGAGACCGGCGGCAACCAACAGCAAAAGTGAGATCGCCACCTGAGCGCCAACCAGCACTTTGCCAATGGGAAGGCGCCCGGAGCCGCGCTCGGCGCCGGAAATACTTCGCGAGGCTCCGTGAAGCACGTGGTTGAGATCGATCCGCGTTGCGCGCATCGCGGGCGCCAGACCGAAGAGCACACCCGTGAGCAGTGTCACGCCAATTGTAAATGCCATCACGCTCCAGTCCAGATGGACATCGAGAGGGACCGGCGTTGCAGCGCCGGAGACCATGCGAAGCAGCAATTGATCGCCCCACCGCGCGAGCAGCAGCCCGACGGCCGCTCCCATAGCCGAGAGCAAAACACTTTCTGTAAGTAACTGGCGAACGAGGCGCCCGCGGCCCGCGCCAAGCGCGACTCGCACGGACAACTCTCTTTGGCGCGACGCCGACCGCGCAAGAAGCAGGTTTGCGACGTTGGCGCAAGCAAGAAGCAGGAGCAGCCCGACGAGCCCCATGAGGACGCCGAGCGGCTTCTGGTATTGTCCGCGCAGCACAGAGAGGCCATGACGCGCATCGCGCGTGATGATGCGGACATTCGCGAGGTCGGGACGGATTTTCGGGTCGGAGATGGCTTCCCCTTCGACCTTCAAGAAATTTTTGAAGGTCACGTTGACAGAGGCGTTCGCCTGCGAAAGCGTAACGCCTGGCTTGAGCCGTCCGACGATATGCAAGAACATCGTTTTTGTGATGGAACCGGGTTGTTGGGTCAACCAATCGTCTCCGGGGACGACGGCCTGCTGCATGGTGAGTGGAACCCACACTTCAGGCGAGAATCCGACAACGATGCCGGTGAATTCCCGCGGCATCACGCCGATGACGTCAAACAGTGTCTTCCGGATACGGATCTTGCGCCCGATCACGCCGGGGTCTTGATGCAAGCGCTGCTGCCAAAATGCGTAACTCAGTACAGCCTGCGGAAATTGGCCGCGGCCCTGGTCCACTTCCATGCCGAAGGCGTGGCCCATCAGCGGCTCGACGCCGAGCATCGAGAAATAGCCACCGCTCACCATGCTGACTCCGGTCTGCGTGCCCTCGCCGGAATCGCTCGTTGTCACAGGAACCTGAAGGATCTGGCTGGCAAAAGTGAGAATGCCGGAAAAGACCTGGTTGTTGTCCCGCAGCCCCTCAAATTCGTGAAACGTGAATAAATTGCGGTCGCCGTTGTTGGTCCCATTTTGCATGCCGGCGGATTCCGGGTCGGAGAGCACGACAAGCTGTTGCGGATTTTGGACGGGCAATGTGCGGAGGAGCAGCGCGTTCATCACGCTGAAGAGAGCCGTGTTGGCGCCGATGCCGAGCGCGAGCGTCAGGATTGCGATGGCGGAAAAGCCGGGATTTTTGAGCAGTCCACGAATTGCGAAGCGTACGTCTTGCAGAAGCGTTTCCATAAGGCTCCAGACGGCAATTTCCCGTTGCCGCGACTACCTAATTTGACGCGTGGAAGTGACAAGAGTCACACACGAACACGCACATTTCCTTTGGAATTCAATCGAGCCGTTTCAGAGGGAGCTAAGGCTGCAGCGCTTGCTTGATGGAAGGCTTGACTTGCATTGCGGCAATGCTCGCGGCGTCCCAGCCGCCTCCCAGCGCCTTGACGAGCAGGACGGACGTGACCAGGCGCTGCCCTTCAATCACCGCGGCAAGTTGCTCGTTTGAAAGCAAAGTCTGCTGCGCAGTCACAACGTCGAGGTAACTGACCAATCCTCCCACATAGCGGTTGGTCGCTATTTCCAGCGACCTGCGCGCGTCATTCACGGCTTGCCCCTGCGATTTGGCTGCCTGATCGAGGATGGAAAGGCCGGCAAGGTTGTCCTCGACCTCCTGAAAGGCGGTCAGGACAGCGCCGCGGTAATTCGCGACAGCCCCGGAATACCCCGCTTGTGCAAATTGGACTTGCGCCTTTCGCGCGCCGCCCGTCAACACGCTTTCCGCAATGGCCGCGCCAATGGCCCAGTAACTGCTCGAGAGTGTCGCCAGAGTCGAAATGCTGAAACTTTGCAAGCCGCTACCGCCGCTTAAGCTCAAGTCGGGGTAATAAGCGCTTTTGGCCACGCCGATCAGCGCATTCGCGCCAGCCATGCCCCGTTCGGCTTCGGCGATGTCCGGCCTGCGCTCGAGCAAATCCGAGGGCACGCCTATGGGAACCACCGGAATGGAAGATGGCATTGGTTTCACTGCGAGTTTGAAATTGGAAGCAGGCTGGCCCGCGAGCGCACCGATTGCGTCTTCAAATTGCACTCTTTGCTGGTGCAGCAATATCGCCTGCGTGCGCGTGGAATCGAGCAGCGTTTTTTCCTGCGCGACGTCGAGGCCGGAGGCGACGCCGCCATTCGCACGGGCTTCGACAAGCTGCAGCCCCTTTTCAAGATCTTCGACGGTGCTGTCAAGCACTCCGATTTCCGCGTCGATTTCGCGCACGGTGTAATAGTCCGCCGCAATCTCCGACGCGATCAACAGGCGCAGACCTTCGAGGTCCGCAGCGGATGCTTGCAAAGAAGCGTTCGAGGCCTCAATGCTGCGGCGCACGCGGCCAAACAGATCCGTTTCATACGCGACATTAAACGAAAGCTGGTAGGTGCTCTGCGTAATCGGCGCTGTGCCCACGCCCGTCAACGTAGCAAATGGGCGGTTGCCGGATTCGCGTGCACGCGACGCGGATGCACCGGCGCCGGACTGAGGATAAAGTCCCGCAACGGTTATGCGCGCCGTCGCGCGCGCCTGTTCGAGCCGCGCCGCTCCTGCTTGCAGCGTGGGGTTGGCGCCCATCGCCTGAGCTTCCAGCGCATCCAGGTCGGCATCGCCGAAAATTTTCCACCATTCGCCCTTGGGGATTTGGTCGCGTGGCTCGCCGGGACGCCAGGGGTCTTCGGCCTTCCAGGCGGTCGCCGCCGGCGCGTCCGAGCGATGATAATTCGGGCCGACCGAGCAGCCGGCAAGCGAAATCACAAGGATGGCTGCGGCAGTCAGAGCCTGAATGCGAGAATTGCTTCTCATTGCTTCGGGGTTGGCTGCTTCACGCGCACGATTTCGCCGGACTCGAGGGAATCCGGAGGATTGATAACGACGGCGTCCGACGCATCGAGGCCTTGCAGGACTTCCACACTGCTGCCGAAGTCCCGGCCAATGATGAGGCGCTTCAGTTCGATGTGGTCATCCGGCGTGACGATCGCCGCCATGGTTCCATCGGGGCGGAACAACAGCGCATTCACCGGAAGCGAAAGCCTGTCGCCGCTAATCTTCAAATCGAAATGAACCTCGGCGTACGATCCCGGCAACAACACTCCGCTGCCGTTGGGGACATCCACTTCCGTGCGCAGAGTCCGTGTGGCCGGGTCCATCGCATCGGCGGTCCGAGCGACCCCACCGCAAAATGTTTTTCCCGTGAATTCAGCCAGCACGAGGCACGCGCGCTGGCCGACGCGCACCGAAGGCGCGTAGGTTTGCGGGACGGCCACGAAGACACGAAGAGGGTCTATTTGCGCCAGGTCAAACAATGATTTTCCCGTGCCGCCGTTGCCGGCGTTGATCAGCGTTCCCGTGTCCACATTGCGCTGCGTGATCACGCCGGAAAATGGAGCGTAAACGTGCTTGAAGGATTCCAGCTCCTCCAGCCGTCTCAAGTTTGCGTCCGCAGATTGAACAATCGACTTCTTGGCGGCCAAATCGCCATTCGCGTTGTCCACTTCCTGCTTGGAAACGGAATCCGTCTTGAGCAAATCCTGATACCGCGCGGCGGTGATGGTTGACAGGCTGAGGTTGGCCTGGGCGGTGGTGAGGTCGGCGCGCGCCTGCTGTAGCTGTTGGTCCACTTCAGGCGTTTCAATATCCGCGAGCAGCTCGCCCTGTTTCACACGGCTGCCGATGTCGCGATACCACTTTTTCAGGTAGCCGTCCGTGCGCGCGTAAATCGGCGAGTCCACGTACGCCTCGAGTGAGCCGGGCAGCACGAGATCGGACGCCGCGTTCATCGTCGTCGCGTGTACTACGTCCACGATGGGAACAGCGTTGCTGGTTGTTTGCTGCGCCAACACGCGGCTCGCGCTGCGTTTCTCCGATATGGCGTAGATCCCAAGCGCCGCGAAGATTACAAACGGCGCCAGATACAGCAGGATGAGTTTGCGCCGCCCGCCGCGGTGCGTGCGCGCGGGTGAATTCTCATGCTGCTCGTTGAGTGGTTCCGTCATGCAGCCTTCGCTTCCTTAATTATGCCTGATTCGCAGGCGGATTCACCGCTTCTGGTGCGACCGCGTGCTGGTAACCCCTGTGAATCATCTTGAAAACGCAAGGCACGAAAAACAGCGTCGCAAACGTGGCGAACAGCAGCCCGCCAATCACCGCGCGGCCGAGCGGCGCGTTCTGCTCGCCGCCTTCACCGAATCCCAGCGCCATGGGGACCATGCCAATCATCATCGCAAGGGCCGTCATCAGCACCGGGCGGATGCGGATGAAGCCCGCTTCGAGCGCCGCATCCCTCGAGTTCAGCCCTTCGCGCAGACGCTCGCGCGAGAAAGAAATCATCAGGATGCTGTTGGCCGTCGCGACACCCATGCACATGATTGTGCCGGTCAGTGACGGCACGTTGAGCGTTGTCCCCGTCAGCAGGAGCATCCACAGAATGCCCGTCAGCGCGCCCGGGAGCGCCGTGATGATGATGAACGGGTCGAGCCACGATTGAAAGTTCACCACAATGAGCAAGTACACGAGCGCAATCGCCACCAGAAGTCCCGCGGCAAGCCCCGTAAAGGACGAGGTCATCGTCTGGACCTGTCCCCGCAGCGTGAGTTCGCTCCCGCGCGGCAGCTTTGGCGCAAATTCCGCCATCACTTTTCGCACATCATCCGCCACGCCTCCCAAATCGCGCCCCTCGACCGATGAATAGATATTGATCATCGGTTGCGCGTCGTAATCGGAAAGCTCGGCGGGTTTGGCCGTCAATTGGACGTCCGCTAGATTTCCCAGCACCTGCGGCATGGTCGCGTTTGCGGAGGAAACGGGAATATTTCGAATCGAATCCATCGAATCGATCTTGTATTGCGGCACCTGCACCGCGACGGTGTAGTTGATTCCGTTTTGTGGGTTCGCCCAGAACGATGGGTTGGTCTGAAAACTCGAGCTCAGGCTGAGCAGCAGGCTTTGGGCCACGTCATTCTGCGCGAGCCCCACGGATTGCGCGCGGGTCCGGTTCACGTCCAGGTGCAGCGTAGGCTGCTCGAACATCTGGTGCACGTGCACGTCCACCGTGCCGGGGACAACTTGCATCCGGTTTGCGATCTGCTGCGCGAGCGCATAATTCTCCCGGATGTTTGGGCCGGTCAGTTCCACGTCAATCGGCGCGGGGACCCCAAAGTTCAGGATCTGACTCACGATGTCCGCGGGCTGGAAAAAAAACTGCGTGCCGGGAAAATCTTCCGCCAGCCGGCCTCGAAGCTGATTGATGTAGTGTTCCGTCGGTGTCCGGTGTTCCGCCTTGAGCGAGATCAGGATTTCCGCGTCGGATGTCCCGATCGTGCCCGAGTTGCTGTACGACATGTTGAGGCTGCTGTATGGCAGCCCGATGTTGTCGAGCATGTTGCCTAGGTCTTCCGGCGGGACCACCTGGCGAACAAGGGCTTCCACCTCATCGCATTCGCGCGCCGTCTCTTCCACGCGCTGGCCCACGCGTCCGCGCATGTGCAGGCGAATCAGGCCAGCGTCCACACTCGGGAAAAAATCGCGCCCCAGGACCGTCACAATGGGCGCCGACCCGATGCACAGAATCAGGAAAAGGATTACAAAGGTCCCCGCGTGGTCGAGGCAGAAAGCCAGCGAATCGCGGTACCCGTGCCGCATCCGTTCGAAGCCGCGCGTGAAGCCGCGCTGGATGCGCGAAAAGGGATCATTGCCCGTCGAGTGTTCCTCGCCGTGGTGCCCTCGCAGCAGATACATCGCCAGAGTCGGCACCAGCGTCCGCGAAAGCAGGTAGGACGCCAGCATCGCGAATACCACCGCCTCCGCGAGCGGCACGAACAGGAATTTCGCCACGCCGGTCAGAAAAAACATCGGCACGAAAACGATGCAGATGCAGAGGGTCGAAACGAAAGCGGGCACCGCGATTTGTTGCGCGCCGTCCAAAATCGCGCGGACGGTTTCCTTGCCCTGCGCGAGGTTGCGGTTGATGTTTTCGATTTCCACGGTCGCGTCATCCACCAGGATGCCGACCGCCAGCGCCAATCCGCCGAGCGTCATGATGTTGATGGTTTCCCCGAGCGCGCTCATCACGCAGATCGAAACTAAAATGGAAAGCGGAATCGAAATGGCGATAATCAGCGTGCTCCGCCAGTTGCCGAGGAAGAGCAAAATCATCAGCGCCGTCAGGCATGCTGCGATGAGCGCCTCGCGGATCACTCCCTGCACCGCCGCGCGCACAAAAATAGACTGGTCGAACATCTGTGTGATCCGGAGCTGGGGCGGCAGCGTGGCGGAGACGCGTTTGAGAAGATCGGAAAGCCGTTGAACGATGTCCAGCGTGGAAGCGCCGCCCGTCTTGAAAACGCTCAGCAGCACGCCGCGCTGGCCGTCCATGCGCACGATGTTGGTTTGCGGGGAAAATCCGTCGGACACATAGGCAACGTCGCGCAAATAAACAGTCGCGCCGTTCACCGTTTTGATGGGCAAATCGTTCAGCTCGGCAATCGTATTCGTGCTGCCGTTCATTTCGACGGGATACTCGATTGCCCCGAGCTTCACCGTTCCCGACGGGAGAATCAGGTTCTGCGCGTTCACCGCGTTGATCACGTCCACCGGCGAAAGCCCCTTCGCCTGCAGCGCGGGAATGTCCACATTCACGGAAACTTGCCGCTGCTTTCCTCCGTATGGATAGGGAGTCGCCGCGCCGGGAATCACGGCCAGCCGGTTTCGCACGAAGTTGACCGCAAGATCGTTCAGTTGTTGCTCGCTGAGCCCTTCGCCGCGCAGTCCAAGCTGCATGATGGGGACCGTCGATGCCGAATACGTAATCACCAGCGGCGGGCTTGTGCCCGGCGGCATGTTGTGGATGGCGGTGCTCGAGATCGCCGTAATTTGCGCGATAGCCGTCGCGATACTCGCATGCGGCTGGAAATAGACCTTGATGATGGAGCGACCCTCCATCGTCTGCGATTCCACGTGCTCGATATCGTTGACCGTTGTGGTGAGCGAGCGCTCAAAGCCCGAAACGATCCGCTGCTCGATGTCGGTCGGCGAAAGCCCGCCGTAATTCCAGATGATGCTGACTACGGGGATGTTAATCTCGGGAAAAATGTCCGTCGGCGTCCGCTGGATCACCAGCGGGCTGATCAACAGAACGACCAGCGAGCAGACAATGAACGTATAAGGCCGGTTGAGTGCGAGACGTACTATCCACATACAGTTTTCAAACTGCTCTGACGATTTCCTCTGCGCCGCGGGAATCTTGCGCCCGGAAGGCTTAGGATCGCGACACTATCCCGCTTTATTCGATGTGCCGCTGGCAAGCAGGTCACATCCGCGGCGCTCGTCCCCTCCATCTGGAAGCCCTTGAAACAGGATATCTTAGCTTAATTGACGTGCGCACCGTCTGCCTGGTTCCAACTCCGCTGAAAACCTCATACTATGCTTCAACATGCCCGTGAATCTTCCGCAAGGAACGGGGCGATTGCAAGAGTCATTGGATGCTATTTGGTTTGTTCAGTGAAGTGATACACTTTCCCGGCTTTATGGAGGAACCTCGGTGAAGATGAGCGATCCGCGCGGCACGATTTCGAATTCCACTCAGTCTATCGCTGCAGGCGCTGTGCGCCTGAAACGACTCGCGCGATTCGCGGCCGGTTTTGTGCTCGCAATTTTGACTGCGCTCGGCGCGGCGCTTGTCGCTCCCGCCCAGCAGATGCCGCCCGAGCTTTACTCGAAGCTGAAGTGGCGCCTCATCGGTCCGTTCCGCGCGGGCCGCGTCACTTCGGTCACCGGGATTCCCGGAAACACGGCCGTCTATTACGTCGGTACGCCCGGTGGAGGCGTGTGGAAGACGGTTGATGGCGGCCAGGTGTGGATGCCGATTTTCGATGACGCGCGCGTCGCTTCCATCGGTGATGTCGCAGTTGCGCGCACGAACGCAAACATCATCTACATCGGCACCGGCGAGCAGACCATCGGCAACGGCATTTGGAAGTCCACCGATGCGGGCGCGACGTGGAATCATACCGGCCTTGATCAAACCCATTTCATTTCCACCGTCCTCGTGGACCCGAAGGATCCCGACATTGTTCTCGTCGGCGCGCTGGGCGACCGCACCTCCGGCGACCAGCGCGGCGTCTTTCGCACCACTGACGGGGGTAAATCCTGGACGCGTACGCTTTATCGCGACGACCAAAGCGGCGTCATTGACATGAGCTTTGATCCGGGCGCGTCAAGCATCGTATTCGCCGCATTCCAGCGCCGTCCGGGCGGGCCGGGTGGCGGAGGCGATGGTGGCAGAGGCCGCGGAGCCGCCGCGCCTGCTCCACAAATCGAAATCTACAAATCCACGGACGCGGGCGTAAATTGGCAGCCGCTCAGCTCCACGGGTCTGCCCGCAGCCGACCTCGGCCGCATCGGCATTGTCGTCGCCCCCGGCACATCCGGCCGGCGCGTATACGCCCTCGTGGATCAGGGCGTCTTCCGCTCCGATGACAGCGGCGCGACCTGGCAGCGCGTGACAACCGACCCGCGCATCGTCAGCACCGGCTACTTCGGAAAAATTTTCGTCAACCCGCGCAATCCTGATGACGTGTTCATCGGGCAGACCTCGATGTACCGCTCCACCGATGGCGGCAACAACTGGTATGCCTTCAACGGTGCGCCCAGCGGCGACGACTTCCACGTCATCTGGGTCAACCCGGAAAATCCGCAATACATCATTCAAGGCGTGGATCAGGGCGCGATCGTCAGCGAAGATGGCGGCAAAACGTGGAGCTCTTGGTACAACCAGCCCACTGGCCAGCTCTATCACATCACCACCGACAGTGAATTTCCGTACATGGTTTACGGATCTCAGCAGGACAGCGGCTCTATCGGCATTCCCAGCCGCGGCATGAATGGTGAGATCACAGACAACGACCGCATCTCCGTCGCCGCTTTCGAGTTCTCCTATCTCACCGTGGACCCGCTCAATTCCAACTTCATCTATTCCACTGGCTGGTACAACTGCGTCATCCGCTTCGATCGCCGCACCGGTCAGGTCGCCACGGTCTTCGTCCCCGGGGAAAATGACCGCGGCGTGCAGATGCCTCCTCTCGCTTTTTCGCCGCAAGATCCGCACACGCTTTACCTCGGCACGCAATACGTTTTGAAAACCACTGACGGCGGCATGAACTGGACCAAGATAAGTCCGGATCTCGCCCCGCCACCTCCTCCGCCCCCGGCTGGCGCGAATCCTCCTGCAGGTGGAGCTGGAGGTGGAGGCGGTGGCCGCGCCGGCGCAATCTTCAGCCTGGCGCCCTCGACCCTACCGCGCAGCGGCGTCATTTGGGCCGGCACTTCGAGGGGCCACATTCACATGACACAGGATGGCGGCAAGAATTGGAAGGACGTTTCGCCGATGGATCTGCCTACAAATCAGAACGGCGTGCCACTTCCCGCCGTTGTTCAGATCATAGACGCTTCGCACTTCGATGCGGGCACGGCCTACGCGGCTATCTCCGCCGGCCTCGATCCCGCGCCGTTCATCTTCCGCACACATGATGGCGGCGCGACCTGGCAGAAGATCATTAACGGTTTGCCGGGCGACGCCATCACACGCTTCGTTCGCGAAGATACGAAGCGCAAAGGCCTGCTCTTCGCCGGCACCGAAACCAGCGTCTGGGTTTCGTTCGACGACGGCGACCACTGGCAGCCGCTGCAATTGAATCTGCCGGTCACTTCGATGCGCGATCTCGTCGTCCACGGCGACGATCTTGTGCTCTGCACCTACGGCCGCTCGATTTATATCCTTGACGACATCAGCCCGCTCCGCCAGGCCGACGCACAGGTCACCGCCAAAGATGCCTACCTGTTCCATCCGTCGAATGCCGTGCGCACGCGCTGGGACGTCAATCAGGACACGCCCCTCCCGCTCGGAACCGCCGCCGGCCCCAATCCTCCCGATGGCGCAATTTTCGATTATTTCCTTAAGAGCGCGCCCTCCGGCGATATTTCGCTCGATATTCTCGACGCCAAGGGCAATCTCGTCCGCCATCACACGAACACAGCTCCGCCGCCGCCCACCATGCCCGCGAACGTGCCGGATTACTGGTTCGCCCCGCCCGCGGTCTTGTCTACGGCCCCCGGCGCCACGCGCTTTGTTTGGGATTTGCGCTACAGTGACCCCGACGTCCTGCCCTACAGTTATTACGGCAATATTCTTGATTACGTCGAATACACGCTCGCCGACCACGCCGTCCCTTATGAAACGCCGCGCGTCCAGCCGCAAGGGCCGCTCGCTGTGCCCGGGACTTACACCGCCGTGCTCACCGTCGCGGGGCACGCGTATCGGCAGAATCTCACGGTGACCATGGATCCACGCGTTGCAGTGACGCAGGCTGACCTCGAACAGCAGCTCGCCTGGGCGCAGAGAGCCATGCGCGGAATGGCCGCGAGCAATGGCGCGTATCCGCAGCTTACGGCATTGCTCGCTGCCATCGAAGACCGCCAAAAGTCCGCCGCGTCGGACGCGGATCTCACGGCGGCTTTGAAAGCGGCATCCGAGAAAATCCTCGCGGTGCGCGAAGGCGCGCGTCCGTCGGCCGATTCCCCGCTGGGGACCTTGCCAACTCCCGGCGTCGGCCCGGTCAATCGCGACCTTGCGCGCGCTTACGGGATGATCGAAAGCGGCGACATCCGTCCTTCGGAAACCGCGAAGTCCACCGTGCAGGAATTGTGCACCGCGCTCGACAAGGATTTTGATGCCTGGCGCCAGTGGAACTCGCAAACGCTTCCGCCATTGAACGCCCAGCTTGCGTCGCACCAGCTTGCGCCGCTTCCCGCAGCTGCGAATATTCCCGTGGCGCCCGCGTGCGGCAAATAGGGAATCGGCACTCGCCTCTCTTGAATTTAGTTAGTCGGTCATCAGTTTCCGAACACGATGTGATCCAGGCAAGTTCGCAAGCCTCAATCCCAATTCTTCACCTGCGGCCAGATCTCGTTCAGGGGCTGCTTGAGGCCGCGGCAATAGAAGACGTCGAAATGCTCGTAAGGCATCGAGTAGGGGTGATAAACGCTGGCGACTCTCTGAACGCTTGTGAAACGCGACTCAAGGTCCGCCTCTCGTCCCGCCATGACGATTACACTTTCGCCCGTGTAATCACGGGGGCCCCAAAGGAAGTAGCTCTGATGGCCGCTGATCGCAGGCGGCAAACCGTATTTCGGTCCGAAGAGGTCGATCGCTCCAGCTTGTCCGTAATTCTGGCCGAAGATGGCGGTCTTGGCGCGGACTTCCGCCGGCAGGCTGTTGTAGACGCGCGCGACCGTGGCCGTCATTTCCTCCCAGCCGAACTGATCGGCAAAAATCTGCGGTAGGGGACCGAGCCTGTGCGTTTCAATCGCGGGCGGCGCAAGATGCAGCGCGTTCGTATAGCGAACGTATTTCTCTGGCGGCAGGATCGGGAGCGCAATCGGCGCGAATATGGCGGCGGTGGCAACCATCAAGGCTAGCCAAGCAACCTTCCACCGCAAGAGTTGCGGCCGTTTGAGCCAATCTTCCCAAGTGACGGCGCCGCCGGCGAACAACAGGGGGAAGGCAGGAAAGAGGTAGTAAACCCGAGGGCTTAGCGCGACGATCACAAATGCGGTGAAGACCGATGCCCAGCCCAGCGTACGAAACGGCTTTCCTGAATTCGAGAAGAAGTAAAACCATAGGCCGGCCAGCCAGATGGGCAGTGTCAGAGGATGCATGGTCAGAATCTCCTGCCAGAAGAATGCCAATGGCCCCAAGCGGACATCGCGCCCGCTGCGGCGGATATTTTCCTCTAGTTCCAGAAACGGGAAGTGATGCTGGATATTCCACAGCAGATTCGGCAGAAAAATGAGGAACGCGGCCGCGCCGCCCATCCAAAACCAGGGGCTGGCGAGTGCGCGGCGATGCGGAGTCAAGAGCAAGCCGAAGACAATGCCGGCCCCGAAGATCAGCATGGAGTACTTGTTTTCGAGGCCTATTCCGGCGACGATGCCGAACCAGACCCATAGCTTTTGGTTGCCGGTTTTCACGATGCGTATGACCAGCAAGGCGCAACCCATCCAGAACAGCGGTTCAAATGCGTTCATGGTCAGAAGGTTGTCGCCGCCGAGGATACCTGGCGCGACGAGGACGGCAAGGCCGGCGAGGCCTTGGGCAAACCGATTGCCCCCGAGTTCACGTGCGATGAAAGCGGTGAGGGCTACCTCGCACGCTCCAGCCAAGGCCGGCAAGAAGCGAATCGCTGGGAGTGAATCGCCCAGGAGCGACCGCGTGATCCAAGTGATAAACGCGATCAACGGGGGCTGGTCTACGTAACCCCAATCCAGATGTCGGCTGCATGCCAGATAATAAAGCTCGTCGACGAAATAGCCGTAATGCCGGCCGGCATACAGATAGATTAAGAGCTTGCAGATGGAGATGCCGAGAATTACTCCGGTGGCGGTGAGCGTCACCCTGTTTACGCGGCTAGCGTCGGCGACTGGAGTGGATGTGGAGCCCATCGTGGTGGAAATTCAAGCTTATACGACTTTCTCATGTGGCGATATCGCTCGGACGGATATTCCGAGCGTTTTGTTGCTTGCCCGTATATTGACCCACTCCCTGAAATAAAGACCCGTTGACACTTGCGCTTTCTTTCTCTAGTATCTCTATCGGTTTTCGATGTCGAAAGTAGATATAAAGCCGCATCACCGGGATGCACAGACGGACGGGCGCGGGATTTATTCCGGCCTGATCCGCATCCACATTCTGTTCCACGCCTGCGAAGAGCCGATTTTTGGCCTCGGCATGATCGAAGAACTGCAGCGCCACGGATATAAGTTAAGTCCCGGGACCCTCTACCCCTTCTTGCACGGACTCGAGCGAAAAGGGCTTTTGCGTTCCCGCGTCGTGCCGGCCGGGCGCTGGACGCGCCGCGAATACACCGCCACACGCGCCGGCCATCGGCTGCTCAGAATTGCCAAACGACGCGTAAGAGAATTGTTCGGAGAGATTTTTGAAGTGAAATGATTTGGAGTCGCATGAATTGAAGTGAAGCCGAGTGAAGCGTGGAGTGAAGGAGGGCCAATGTCTTACCCGCAGGCCGGAATGAAATGGGAAAAGTGGTCCGCGGCTGCGTTTTTCCTTCCATTGACCCTCGCTCTGGCGCTCGCTCCCGCGTGCTTCGCGCAGTCCGCGCCCGCTGGCCCTCAATCATTCACACTGCAGCAGGCCGTGGACTACGCCCTTGCTCACTATCCCGCCGTGCGTGCGTCGCTCAGCCAAATCGCGGCCGCCCATGCGGGCATCGGAGTCGCCCAAACCGCTTACGTGCCGCAACTGAACGCGCTCTATCAAGTCAACCGCGCCACGCTGAACAACATCTTTGGCCAGACCTTGCCGCAGTCCGTTCTCCCTTCCATCACAGGACCGGTCTTCGCCAATGGGGACAACTCCAACACCTGGAACACCGCCGCGGGCGCGTTGTTCAGTTGGGAGCCTTTTGATTTCGGATATCGCGGCGCCGCCGTGAATGTCGCGCGCGCGGGCGAAGCAACCGCATCCGCCCAGGCGAACATCACGCGGCTGGATGTCGCCGTCGCTGCGATGAATGCCTACTTCTCTGTCGTGGCCGCGCAAAAGGTCACGCTCGCCGCCGCCGCCAACGTAAAGCGCCGCGAAGCGCTTGCGCAGTCCGTCGGCGTGCTCGTCGATAACCAGCTTCGTCCCGGCGCCGATTCTTCGCGCGCGCAGGCGGACCTCGCACAGGCGCGTACCCGCCTTATTCAGGCGCAGACTGCGGAGAGGTCGGCGCGCGCGGGATTCGCCGCGCTCCTCGGACTGTCGGCCTCTGACGTCGAGGTCGTCCCCGGGCCGCTTTTGGCCGATTCGCCGCAGCCGGCGCCCGAAGAAACTCCCGCTATTCGCAATCCCTTCGTCGCCGCGCAGAAAGCGCGCGTGGACCTTGTTCAGGCGCGCGAAAAAGTCCTCGACAAATCCTACGTCCCATCCTTTGCATTCCAGGCCTCGCTCTGGGGTCGCGGGAGCGGAGCGGAAGTCAGCGGCTTGATCGATCCGGGCGCGGCGGGCCTCGCTTTACAGCGCATGAATTGGGCCACGGGCATTCAAGTCACGTTTCCTGTGCTCCAAATCTTCACCATTCGCGCGCAAAAGCGAGTCGAGGCAGCCAACGAATCCACGGAACGCGCCCGCTATGACCAGGCTGTGCAGGATCTCTCGGGCCAGGTCGCGCAGGCCCGCGCGGAATTGGAAGGGTCGCGCGAAATTTCCCAGAACACGCCCATCGAACTTTCCTCGGCGCAGGACACCGAACGGCAGGCTCGCGCGCGTTATCAGGCGGGCCTCGCGATGATTGTCGAAGTCTCCGATGCCGAGGCATTGCTTGTGCAGGCGGAAATTGACGACGCACTCGCGCGCCTGGGCGTGTGGCGAAGCATGGGCGGAGTCGCGGCGGCGCAGGGAGACCTTCAGCCATTCTTGCAGATCGTGCAGAAGGCGGATCATTAGTACTCATGCGACGGCACACCGCGAATTCGAGCGCGTCGAGTTTAGGCACAACTAAGGGAGAAATGATTCTGTGTGGTTGATCCGATTGGCGATGCGGCGCCCGATTGCGGTGATTGTTGCCGTGATCGGAGTCGCGCTTTGCTCCATCTTGGCTGTCCGCCAGATGCGCATTGACATTTTCCCGGACCTGAATCTTCCGGTGATTTATGTCGCGCAGCCGTATGGGGGAATGTCGCCGCAGCAGATGGAAGGGTATCTCGTCTATTACTACGAATATCACTTCCTCTACATCAACGGGATTGAAAGCGTCGAATCAAAATCCATTCAGGGTGCGGGCCTCCTCAAACTGACCTTTCACCCCGGCACCGACATGAGCCAGGCGCTTGCGCAAACGATCTCCTACGTGAATCGCGCGCGCGCGTTCATGCCGCCAGGAACTGTCTCGCCATTCGTTGTGCGCTTTGACGCCGGAACCGTTCCCGTCGGCTATCTGGTTTTTTCCAGCAAGACCCGCAGCGTCGGTGAAATCCAGGACCTCGCTCTCAATCGCGTGCGGCCCGTCTTTGCCACCCTGCCCGGCGTCACATCGCCGCCTCCGTTCGGCGGAAATCAGCGCACCATCGTCATCAACGTCAATCCAGATCGCTTGAAGGCGTACAACATGTCGCCGGAAGATGTCGTGAAGGCGATCAGTTCCGGGAACATCATCATGCCTGCGGGCACGGTGGACACAGGTGATTTGCAACGAATCGTCCCGATGAATTCAGTTGTGCCCAATTACAAGGATCTGCTGGACTTGCCCTTGCGCACAGGTTCGGGCCCAACTGTGTTTGTCCGGGATGTCGGTACAGTTGACGATTCGACGGACATCCTCGCCGGATACGCGTTGGTGAATGGGCGCCGCGCCGTATACATCCCCGTCACCAAGCGCCCCAACTTTTCTACTCTTAGTGTGGTGAGCCAGGTGAAAGCAAATCTCCCGCGATTTCAATCGCTCGTGCCACAGGACATCGTTATCACTTACGAATTCGACCAGTCGGGTTATGTACGGGGCGCGCTGCTGTCCGTCGCGCGCGAAGGATCGCTGGGCGCTCTGCTGGTTGGATTGATGGTGTTCCTGTTCCTTGGTGACTGGCGCAGCTCGCTTATCGTAATCACGACGATTCCCCTGGCTTTGCTCAGCGCGGTCGTTGCGTTGTGGGCTTCCGGCCAAACGATCAACATCATGACGCTCGGCGGGTTGGCTCTGGCGGTAGGTGTGCTGGTGGATGAGGCGACGGTGGAAATCGAAAACATTCACGTGAGCCTGCGCGAATCGAAAACGAAAGCGCGTGCGGTGATTGACGCAACGCGGCGAACGGTGACTCCGCGCTTTCTTTCGATGCTGTGCATCCTCGCGGTTTTTGTGCCCTCGTTTTTCATGACTGGAGTCGCTCAATCTCTATTCGTCCCGCTTTCGCTTGCCGTCGGATTCTCAATGGCCGCTTCCTATCTGCTCTCCGGATCGCTCGTGCCGGTGATGTGCGTATGGCTCTTGAAATCGCCCGTGCACGAGGAAGGCGAGGACTCTTCACGGTTTGAGCGCATGCGCAAGCGGCTTGGCTGCGTACTCGAATTTCTTATGCCCTTCCGAATCGTCTTGGTCTGCGCTTATTTGTTGGTCGCGGCAGCGCTCATCTTTGGCGTGGGATCTCTCGCCAGACGCGAACTCTTCCCGCGCGTGGCCGCCGGGCAATTTCAATTGCGGTTTCGCGCGCCGGCCGGAACTCGTGTGGCCGCAACCGAACAGCTTGTCACGGAAGTGCTCGACGATATCGGCCGCGCCGCCGGACCGGAACATATTTCCATCACCCTGGGTTACGTCGGCCTTCAGGGATCAAGTTATCCGATCAATACGGTTTACCTGTGGACCAGCGGTCCACAGGACGCTGTGATGAATGTGGCTCTCAAGCCCGGCACGGACATTTCCATAGATGAACTCGAGGATAACTTGAGAAGATCGCTGCCGCCGAAATTTCCCGGATGTGAATTCTCCTTCCAGCCCGCCGACATAGTCAGCCAGATTATGAATTTCGGCGCGCCCACGCCCGTCGAGGTTGCCGTGATCGGAGGTGATCTTGCCACTGACCGCGCCTTTGCTGACAATATCCGCGCTCAACTTGGGCGTATCACCTCCCTTCGTGACTTGCAGTACGAACAATCGCTCGATTACCCGGCCATTAATGTGAACGTGGATCGCGGGCTCGCGGGCCAATTGGGCGTTACAGTTGAACAGGTCGGAAGATCCCTGGTCGCCGCGACATCGTCGAGCCGTTTTGTCACGCCAAACTATTGGGCGGACCAGCGCACCGGGGTTTCGTATCAGGTGCAGGTCCAGATTCCGCAGCCGCGAATGAATTCCAAGGAGGACGTCGCGAATATTCCTGTCACACCCGGCGGCTCTCCTTTTCCACTTCTCAGTGATCTGGCACAAACAAGTTATGGCAACGTAATCGGAGAATACGACCGCGTGAACGGGCAGTTCATGGTCACGCTTTCCGCGAATGTGGCGGGCTCCGACCTGGGACGCGCTGCAGCGGAAATAGATCAAGCCATTGCGCGGGCTGGAGAACCGCCGCGCGGCGTCACCGTGCAAGTGCGCGGTCAAATCAAGCCAATGCGCGACACGCTCGGGAATCTAGCGATTGGTCTGGGAGTCTCCGTTGTGGTTGTTTTTCTTTTGCTCGCCGCTAACTTTGAATCGCTGCGCCTTTCTTTCGTGGTGCTCTCCACGGTTCCGGCGGTTGTGTGCGGAGTGATCGTCGCGCTCGTTGTTACGGGAACCTCCGTCAACGTGCAATCCTTCATGGGCGCGATTCTCGCGATTGGTGTTGCGCTTGCAAATTCCATACTGTTGGTGACATTTGCCGAGCGCTTTCGCCGCGAAGGTGTGACGTCAGCAGACGCTTCAATTCACGCCGCCCGAACGCGCCTCCGGCCCATACTCATGACGAGTCTCGCCATGATCGCTGGAATGATTCCTATGGCGTTCGGCAATGAGGCGACGGCGCCACTCGGGCGCGCCGTCATCGGAGGACTGCTTTTCGCAACGGTAGCGACGCTGATTATCCTGCCTTCGGTATTCGGAATGGTTCAGGCTCGCGCGAGGATCGATTCAGGTTCGTTGGATCCTGACGACCCCGCCAGCACGTTCTCGGATGGCGCCGCCGAAAAAGTTTCGTAATGACTGGAGCCGCGCAATGAAACGAAAACAACGCCTCGTGCTGATTGCTCCTCTGCTCGCCATTGCACTCGGCGGCGGCTGCGGTTCGGAGAGCAATGCCCCCGCTCCGGCCACGAACGCCCAGGCCGGCATTGCGCCCACCGATGTGGATGTCGTCAAGGTCACCGCGCAACAGCTCGACACCACGGTGACATTGCCGGGCGAACTCGCTCCCTACGAAATGGTCGCCATCTATCCGAAGGTCACGGGCTACGTGAAATGGATCGGCGTGGACCGCGGCTCGCGCGTGAAGCAAGGCGAACTCATCGCGCAGCTCGAAGCGCCGGAATTGGTCGCGCAGCGCGCGGAATCCGAATCGAAGCTGCAAGCAGCGCAATCGCAAATTGCGGTGGCGCAGGCCAAGCTCGCCGCGGATCAAGGAACGTACGAACGGCTCGCGGCAGCAGCAAAAACTCCGGGCGTGGTTGCCGGAAACGATCTACAAATCGCCGCGAAGGCCGCGGAAGCGGACCGCGCGGGGGTCGGCGCGCTGGAGAGCAGCGTCGCCGCGGCGCGCGCCGCGCTCGACTCCATTTCCCAAATGGAAAATTATCTGCGCATCACAGCGCCGTTCGAGGGCATCGTGACGGAGCGCAACGTCCATCCGGGCGCTTTGGTGGGCCCTGCCAGCGGCGCTTCTGCTGGCTCGCCGATGCTGCGCATCGGAACGCCCTCGCGGCTGCGGCTCATCGTGCCGGTGCCCGAAACGGATGTCGCGAATGTGCCGCAAGGCGCGCAGATCAAATTCACGGTTCCCGCGTATCCGACTGAAATATTTCAAGCGCCGGTCGCCCGTAACTCCCGCACGATTGACGAGAAAACGCGGACCATGCCGGTCGAGCTCGACGTATCGAACGCCAGCGGAAAATTGACGCCCGGATCGTTCTGCCAGGTGCAGTGGCCGGTGCGCCCCTCGACGCCGACTCTTTTCGTTCCCCAGGCGGCGATTGCCACGAACCAGGAAAGAACATTTGTGATCCGCGTGGCCGCCTCGGGGCCGAACGCGGGAAAGGCCGAATGGGTCGATGTGAAAGCCGGCGCCAGCATCACAACTCCTTCCGGGCTGCTCGTCGAGGTTTTCGGCGACTTGAAAGACGGCGATCAAGTTGTTTTGCGCGCGACCGATGCAATTCGCCCCGGCACGGCTCTGATTCCGCGGGCCGCTGCTTCTCACTAGCAATTCTGTTTTGAAACTCTATTCATTCCATCCATTTCGTCTTCGCGTCATGTTATTCAGTCGAGCGTGCTATTGCCCGCGTCATTGTTTTTTCAGTGCGGCTTCCGCGGCCGCGCCATCGAAAAGTTGAAATTCCCGGATGCGCGGCGCGGCGGCCGCGGAGATGATCACGAAGCGGACGCGATCCGTTGTGGTGCGCGCAAACTTGTCAATTTTTTTGTGGCCGATGGACGTGCCGCTGTAGAGCACGGTCCATTGGCCGTTTACAAATGCTTCGATCTCGTATTTCTCGATTGGCTGGCCATCGGCAAGCCATTCCATCGTAAGCGCGCGGTCGAATGTAATCGGCGCGGCGAAAGACAGATCGATTGTTGCAGAACGGGCATCGGCAGGCGCGCTCCAGAACGTGTCGGGATCGCCGTCGAGCATGGCCTTGAATGCTGTCGCGGCATTTGAGTTCGCCTGTAGTGCGCGGCGCGCGAGATTCTTCTCCGGGCTGTAAATGGCGCGGACAGCGGCGCCGAATTCGGCGAGGCGCTGCACATCGGAATCGGGGAGCAGGCCGCGGTCATCGGGAGCGAGGCCGAGCATAAGCTGTGCGCCGCGGCCGACGGTTTTTTCATAGGTGTCGAGCAGCTCGGCCACCGACTTCAAACTTTTTTCATCATTCGGATGCCAGAACCAATGATCCCTGCGCAGCGGCGTATCGGCTTCGGCGGGACGCCAGCGCAAGTAGCCGTGCAGGTCGAGGACGTTCCAGTTTTCATCCGACGCGAAGCCGCTCTCGTTGCCCACCCAGCGGATGTCGCCATACTTCAAGAGCGCCGCATCGGCGAAGACCAGCGCATTGGGCTGGTAGATGCGCAACTCGGAGACGTAGCGGTCAAAATCGTAGACGTGGCCCTCGCTGCCGGCGCCATCGAGCCAGAATTCTTCAAGCGGGCCATAGCGCGAAGCCAGCTCAATGAGCTGCGCGACGTAGTGGTCGTCATACTTCTTGCTTTCGCTGTAAGAAGGCTCGTGGCGATCCCACGGAGAAAGATAGACGCCGAACTTCATGCCGGCTTCGCGGACTGCGCTAGCGACTTCGCGGACGGCGTCACCATGACCATCGCGCCAGGGGCTCGACTTCACGCTGTAGTCGGTTTGCCCCGAGGGCCAGAGGCAAAAGCCGTCATGGTGCTTCGCGACGAAAACAAGATAATTCGCGCCGGCCGATTTCGCGACTGCAACCCACTGCGCCGGGTCAAACTGCGCGGGGTTGAAGACCTTTGGGTCGGCCGTGCCGTCGCCCCATTCGCGGGCCATAAAAGTATTTGGCCCGAAGTGGATGAGGACGCCGATCTCGAGGTCCTGCCAGGCGACTTGCTGCGGGCTGGGCTTGATCTCGGTGAAGCTCTGAGCCACGCCAGCGGCGGCGACAGCGACCACCAGAACGGCTGCAAGGGTCAAGGCAACCAATGGAATCTGGTTCCTCATAACGCAGCGGATGATACAGCAATCAGAGGGGCTAGTGACTACCCCCTGGTGCGTCATACCCCCCCCCCCATCTTTTTGTAAGAGTGTGCGCCTAAAGGACTTACAGCAACGAAGAGCGGTAAGAGTATGCGCCTAAAGGACTTACGAGTTTTACATTCAGTAAACTAAGTCTATTAGATTCAATCACTTACGTTTTCGGCTGAGAAGTGGCTCGTAAGAGTATGATAATAAAGGACTTTAAGTCCTTTAGGCGCATACTCTTACGGGAGGGCCTCAACACAGGCGCTTTTCGCTTCCGGCAGGGGCGACTTTTCCCGTTTTGGAACTCTATTCGAAACGGTTGCCGCAGTCTGCAATAGACATTACCACAGAGTTATAGTAAAAAGCAAGGGAAAAATCTACATGCTTGGTGGGTCAGTTTCCGAATAGCCGACCTTCCGTCCGGAACCCTCGTTCGGAACTTCCCAGAACGCCGTTTCTGGATAACTTCCGTGTAGCCGACAATCCGTCCACTATCCGGGTGCATTACTTCAACGAGTAGCGCGTTACGCGTCCTAGTGACCAGGGAAAGTCTACGCTGGCATCACACGACCGCGACCTTGACGTTGTGGATCGGTGGCAGCGAATCGAACAGGCAGTCCCACTGCTCACCACCATCCCTCCTGATCCACAGCTGACCGGTCGTCGTGCCGAAGTAGAGTGCAGGTGACTTGAGCCGATCGATGTCCATCGCGTCGCGCAGGACGGTGAAGTAGCTCTGCTTCCTCGGCAACCCACGTGCGAGCCGGCTCCACGACTCGCCTCCATTTTCGCTGCGCCACACCGCTGGCGCGCCGCCGGGACAGGCGCGCGTCGGCCCCTCAAGGGGCATGACGTATACCGTATCGGCGTCGTGCGGGTGGACCACGATAGGAAATCCGAAGTCCGACGGCAATCCCTTAGCGATCGACCGCCACGAGTGGCCATAGTCGTCGCTGCGTAGTACGCCAATGTCCGGCCGGGGCCCGCCAGGCCCCGTCCAATCTGCCCATCCGCCGTGGTTCTGCATGTAGAGCCGCCCGGGCGCGTTTTCGTGCCGTGCGATCTTGTGAACGCACTGACCGAACTCGGGATAGGCGTCGGGCGCGAAGCCGGCGCCGACGCCTTGATTGGACGCCCTAAATGTTTCGCCACCGTCCTCACTCAAATAGTGGCCGCCCGTTGAGATGCCCAAGTGCACGCGATTCCCGTCGCGAATGATCGTGTGCATGCAGAGCCCGCCATTGCCGGGTTGCCACTTGCGCGCGTGATCGTGGTTGCTAATACCAGGCACCATGTCCCACGAATCGCCACCGTCATGGCTCCTGAACAAGGATGCCGGCTCCACGCCGCACCACAGGTCCTTCTTGTCGGCACCGGCCTCAAGTGACCAGATGTTCGCGAGCGCGCGGCCGTCGTCTTTCGGGAACGCTGGCGCGGATTTCGTCTCAGAGAAGCTTTTTCCCATGTCCGTCGAACGCAGCACTTTCATGCCGAAAAACGGATTGCAGCTCGAAGCATAGAGGCGCGGTGTTCCGCGCGTGTCGATCAGCGTCGAGTATACGGGGATGCCCGGGCCGAAGGGCCCGCGCAGAGCGAAGCTGCGCCTCGGCTTGGCGGCATCCGCGACGAACACGCCCTTCTTGGTGCCGATGGTGAGAATGATTCGATCCGCCATCTTTAGCCTCCTGAAACCGCCGGCAGGATTGTGACCACGTCCCCCGGCGCCAGCGTCGTGTCAACCCCGTTGAGATCGCGCACATTGTCCGAATTCACGAACACGTTCAGGTGCCGGCGTACCGCACCCGTTTCGTCACAGACATTGCGATACAAAGCGGACTGGCTCCGCTGGAGGTCCTCAAGTGCGGCGCGCACGGTGTGTGCCGAGATCGAGAGTTGCGCTGCGCCCGCACAGTAGGTGCGCAGCGGACCCGGGACATGAATCGTGATGGTCGGCGCTGAGCCCATAGTGTGAAACTTATCACTGACGGTTGGGACGACGCAACCAACGCGATTGCAGACTGCGATCTGGCTCTGCTGCCCGTGTCCCGTAGAAGTGAATCAAGTCGCCATCCCCTGGCGGTTAAGTCCTGAGTTACGGGCTAAGCGGAAATTATTCCGGGCCAGAAGTCCGGTTCGAGGAAGCGCGATGCAATTCGCTGTCGCCAGTGCTCCAATCTCCTCGAACCCCGTATCTCCGGCCTCACGCTCGAATTGCGGGCGGTAAGGGGTGTGGATATTAAGAAACTCATATGCGAGAAATCCGCAGAAAAACATTCGCGAGAGAGATGCGGCACTCGCGTGAAACAAGCATGTCAGATGCCAGCGTACCAGGCATAGCCTCCTTCTGCGGACGCGGAGCCTACGCCCTTCCCGAAACTCTTCAGATTGTCGGTGACCGTCAGGTGGGTAATGAATTTCACGCTCTTGTAGCCCATCTGCCGAGGGAGCCGCAGGCGAAGCGGCCCGCCGTGGCCCACGGGAAGGTCGTCGCCATTCATCCCATAGGTCAGAAAAGTTTGCGGGTGCAATGCGTCGGCCATATCAATGCTTTCCCACGTGTCGGGTTCAAACGAGAAATAGACGACGTATCTGGCTTGCGGGAGGGCTCCCGCAACATCCAGAACGTGGGACAAAGGCACGCCCACCCATTCGGCGATGTACGACCACCCCTCTTCACACTGCAGCATGGTGATCTGGGAGTGAGACGGGAAGCTCTTCAGCTGATCGAGCGAATACGAGGCGGGCCGTGCGACCATGCCGTTGATCGAGAGCCGCCAGTCGGCAAACCTTCCGGCCTGAAGGCGCTTGAACTCGTCAGTGAAAGGCTCGACTTCGTTGGCGAATGGAGGCTTTGAAATCTGGCTCCGGGAGAATTCACGCGCTAAAGAGTGCCTGGTCAGCAGCCGCTGCGAAGCGTAGGTTAGCGTTTCGCCGAGGCCGTAGATGCCGCCGTGATCGGGCGGCACCAGTCCATACTTTTGCGCAAGGCGCGCAGCCACGCCCAGGCCCAATGCGCCCGCCGTGGCCGCGAGTCCGGTCTTGATCAGTTTGCGGCGTGAGAGATCGCTCATGTGCGCTCCTTATTTGTTGCCGCGCGGCCAGTGATCATCGCGCGCATGCGGCTTTTGAATCCTGCACGAAAAACCATCACAACATGGACGAGCACAAAGAGCAGGAGAGCCAGGGAGACGAAGAAGTGGAGCGTGCGCGCGGATTGCTGGCCGCCCAACACGTTGACCGTCGCCGGAAATTCGGAAACGAAGGCGGGAGACATCGCCAGGCCCGTCCAGATTATTAGGGGAAACAGAATGAGGATCACGAACAGATAGGTAATCCGTTGGACCACATTATACGACCAAGCCTCTGCCTCGCCCGGCCGCTCAAAGCGCACACGTTTAGCGATCGCGCTTGAAAATCCCCGCCATGAAAGATCAGCCCCTCGGGGAAGTAAGTTTTTCCGGAAATGCCCGCTAAATATGCCCCAGATTAAGTACAGCAATCCGGTAAAAACCAATATCCAAGCGGCTTGAAAGTGGAGATAGCGGCTCCAGCCGTTCTGGTCCGGCAGAACGTACGAGTAGCCGGTTGGGACCAACCTCCTCGAGGCAGGCAGCGGAAGTTTGAACAACGGCCGGGTCAAATCGTTGCCGGTTTCGCCCCAATAGAAGCGAGGGTGAGAGAGCACAATTTCCCCTCCGCTGACAAGCAGGGCAAGAAAGCAAAGGGTTGTGATCCAGTGAGTGGTGCGGACGAGGGCAGAGTGCCGCGAGGTAACCCTCGTGGTTGGGACGGCGGAGGCAGCACTTAGGATGCGCGCGGAGTCGCCCACGGGGGAATGTTACCATGTGCCACAAACATGGCGCACGCTGGACGGAACGCGAGGAGGATGATTGCGGGATCCTCCAATTCCCGAGTGACGGGCAACTCGGAAGTTATTCCGGGCCAGAAGTCCGATTCCGGGAAGTTTGCCGATGCCGATTGAGGAGACTCTTCTCGAGTGACGGCGAACTTGGAATCTAACCCACTGTTCTGCAAGAGGATGAGGTTTTATGCGCTTGCGGGGAGGATTCGAATGAGCGGTGCGGGGTCAGTCTAATCCAACGGTGTGAAGTTTCGGAAGGATTGGCAAATCACGCTAACTAAAGATTAGGTAGACGGACATGCCCGGAATGGTCGCCGCCTAACCGGAAAACGATTCGAGGCGTCGCGCGTACCCTAGAACCAGGGAACTAGGGCGTGCCCAAAAACTCCTTGAGCTTTGCCGCGGTTCGCTGGAGCGCGTCCGAGTAGGACTCAGACTTGTAATGCGCGCCGCCCTTGACGAAGTCGTGATCGGTTTTCGGGTAGGTGATTAGCTCAAACGGCTGGCCGCCAGCGGTTGCCGCCGCCGCCAAAGTTCGCGCCTGACCGATCAGGCAGCAGCCCCGAAAGGTGTCACTTTCCCCGGCGAACATGAGCACCGGCACCTTCAACCTGCTGACGAAGCCGGGCACATCCTTGATGAAGGTCGTAGCGGGGTACCAGACCACGGCACCAACCACCAAATCGGCCAATTGCGTGCCGTAATACAGAGCCATGCCCCCGCCGAGAGAGAAGCCGACCAGGGCGACTTTGCCGGGGAGCGCGTGCGGCATCTGCTGGGCTTGCAGAATCGCGGCTTTCACGCCGTCACCATGGGTTCCTTCCATCGCATTGCCGTCGAACAGAACGACGTCATACCCGAATTGGGCAATCTCACGGGCCACGGTTTCATAGTGCGCCGGGCCTGACATGCCCGATGCTACGACCACCACGCGTCCTTTGCCCTGGGGCGGCGGAAATTCCTGTTGCGCATGCGCGACCGAAGCCGCGGCGAGGCAGGCCAGCACGCCAACTACTGCGGCGAGGCGGGAGAAACGAGTCATTGAGAAAACCTCCATTAGTTCGTTGCGGCGGCGGGGATTGTATCACGCGTTTTCCAGCGAGAGCCATCGCCGCAAATTCCCAAGGTGATCGGTGAAGGGTTGCCGCGGCGCTCGGTAAACGGAAAGGAATCAGATTGATTGCAGATGGCGATGGGTCACACGGATGCTTCGATGCACACGGCACCCTTCAGGATAAGAGCATTTGTTTTGTCAGCGGGAGGGGGCGGGACGGGGGGAACGCGGGCGTCGTCGCGTGGACGCGCGATGTTTGGACTTGTCCGCAGCGGCGGAACGGTGGGCCATGAGGAGGAGGTCGCGCAGAACGTCGGGGTCAATGCGGGCGGGGCGGACCAGGATCCAGGGATAGTGTAGATAGTGGTCGGTGATGAAGTAGGTGTCGGGGTCGGCAGCGATCATTTCATCGCGTTTGTCGATGTCCATGCGAACGACGAGGGATTCGCCGTCCTGGTGGAAGCGCGCGAACAGCGCGCCGCGAACTTTGAAACCCGGCGTGCCATAGGAGGAGCATTCCTCGACGCCGGGGTGGGAGAGAGCCATTTTGCGGACGGTGGAGAAGGCGGCTGTGGGCGGTTGGTGGAGATTCTTGGATTCGGTTTGTTTTTTCATCCGGGGTGGACTGGATGATACCACTGGAGCGACGTTCAGTTGATGACACTGCAGCAGAAGGTTGCGCAATATGCGGATGATTGGCATGAGGTAAGGTGCGGCTGATGACCGGGGCTTCGTGGGCCCAAGGAGCTAAATCTTCCGCAGATGAGAGTTTCTTGATATTGTGTGTGGCAACTACGGGATGAGTTATACGCAGGCCTTCGATCGAAACTCCGGTGGAAGGAGAAAGAACATGATCCAGTCTTTTACCAGGTCAATGGCGTTTTTGATGTTCGCAAACCTTGTGGCGGGGAACGGAGCGGGAATTGGGCCGGCGCAGGAAGCAGCGAATCAAGCCTGGCGATTCCAGCATATCAGTGAAGCCGACGCCAAGGCCTTGGAAGACGGGCTGAAGAAAAACCCTGACGATCTGGTGGCGCGAGAAAAACTGATTGTCTACTACTTTCAAACGGGGATCGGGACGCGTAATTCCGAGCTTGAGGGGCGGCGGGAACAACACGTTTTCTGGTTGATCGAAAACCATCCGGAATCAGAGCTGGCCGGCTCTCCTGAAGCGTCCATAGATTTGTCGGGTGGAACGGAAGGCTCTGAAGGCTACCAACACGCGAAGCAACTCTGGCTGGACCAAACCACGAAGCATTCGAGCGACGCGCGGGTCCTGCGGAACGCGTCTCGTTTCTTTTCGATGATGGACCGCAAGGTCGGGAAGGAACTCTTGGATAAGGCCTACGTCCTCAATCCGGATGACGCGGAGACAATATCGCTGCAAACCCAGTGGTACAACAGCGAATGGATCTTTGCTCATTCTCACGACGACAAGAAGGCCGCAGCACAGAAGGCGCTTTCGTTTCAAGAGAAACTGCTCTCAAAGGCCAACCCGCAGGAGAGGTTTTACGCACTTGATGAAGCCGCGAAGGATGCTTTCGAGGCGGGTGAATCTGCCAAGGCAGAGCAATACGCCTCGGAGCTTCTACAGAGCGCCGAGAAGAATAAGAGTGACTGGAATTACGCCAATGCGATCCACATCGGCAACATCGTACTTGGGCGCATCGCCCTACAAAACGGCGACGTTGCAGGCGCTGGCCAGCGCCTGCTGGCCGCGGGCAATGTTGCGGGTTCACCCCAGCTTGATTCCTTTGGTCCGGACATGACCCTTGCAAAGGAACTGTTTGAGAAAGGTGACCGCGACACGGTTCTTGCCTATCTTCAATCGTGCGAAAAGTTCTGGAAGATGGGCACGGACAAACTGCAACGGTGGATCGCCATCATTAAGGGCGGTGGCACTCCAGATTTCGACGTTATGTCATTTCCATAGCCTCCAGAGGGGGGATGGCTCAGTGTCAACAGTCCGGACACGAATCTTGCGGATGGCAGAGATTTCCAAGAGCCAACGAATGATTCGGCATACTGGCCGGTTTGGGCGGAGACGTGAATCCGGGAAGGTGGGTGCAGGATCGGTCCACCTAACGATGCGAACTACGAAAACCGTACGAAAGCCAATCCTCTACTGGACTAGGGTGGGGTAGAGGCGGGCGGCGATGGAGATGAGGACGAGGAAGATGGCGGCCATGACGGCGAAATCCACGGGCAGGGAATGGATGGTTTGGCCGCCGACGATCATGAGACCGCGCAGAGAGTCCACCAGATAGGTGAGCGGGTTAACGAGCGCAACGACGCGAAGCCATTGGGGCATGATCGCGATCGGGTAGATGGCGTTGCTGGCGAAGAAGAGCGGCATGGTGAGCACCTGGCCGATGCCCATGAAGCGCTCACGGGATTTCACGATGCAGGCAATGATAAGCGAGAAGGTGGAGAAAATCGCGCAACCAAGCATCACTCCGAAGAGGACGCCCGCAATCGAGAGCGGCTTCCACTGAATTTGAGTGTGCAGCAAGAGGGCGACGAAATAGATGATGGCCGTTTGCACGGCGCCGCGGAATCCGGCCGACACGGCTTTGCCGACAACGAGCGAGGCGTGGTGCGCCGGGCTGACGAGGAGCTTATGGACGATGCCGAGGTCGCGCTCCCAGATGACGGCGATGCCATAGAAGATGGCGGTGAAGAGAACGCTCTGCGCGAGGATGCCGGGCGTCATGAAGGCGAGGTAGCTGACGTTGCCGGTGGGGATGCCGCGAACCTGGCTGAATACCTGGCCGAAAATGACGAGCCAGAGGACGGGCTGGACGGCGCGGCTGAAAAGTTCGGCGGGGTCGCGGAAGAGCTTTTTGAGCTCGACTTGCGCGATCGCGCCGGTTTCGCGGAAAAAATCGGGGAGCAGCGACGGCTTAGCCAAGGCGGCCGGCAGTGTTTCGAGTCTGGCGGACATCACGGTAGCTTCCTCCTTCCAGGATGGCGGCTCCGCTGTAATGAATGAAAACGTCATCGAGCGTGGCCGCCGGGCCGAGCGCAGCCTTCAGCTCGGCGGGCTTTCCGGTGACGGCGACCTTCCCCGCGTGGAGGAGAGCCAATTCGTCGCAAAGCTCGTCGGCTTCGTCCATGTCATGCGTGGTGATGAGGACGGTCATGCCGAAATCGCGGCGCAAGTCGCGCAGGCGGTCCCAGACCGAGTGTCGAGCGACAGGGTCGAGTCCGATGGTCGGTTCATCGAGGAAGAGAACCGCGGGCCGGTGGAGCATGGCCTGGGCGACCTCGAGGCGCCGCACCATTCCTCCGGAGTAGGTCTTCACAAGCCGTGGCGCGGCTTCGGTGAGGCCCATGAACTGCAGGGCTTCCGCGATGCGAGGTTTGCGTTCGGGCCGGGGCATGCCGTAGAGCTTGGCGCTGAGCATGAGATTCTCGAAACCTGTGAGCGCGCCATCGGCGGAAACGAGTTGGGGGACGTAGCCGATCGTTCGGCGCACCTGCGCGGGGTTCTGGACGATGTCGAAGCCGGCGACGATGGCCGTTCCTGAAGTGGGCGGGAGCAACGTGGTGAGCATCTTGATGGTGGTGCTTTTGCCCGCGCCATTGGGGCCGAGAAGACCGAAAATCTGTCCGTAGGGGATGCGAAGATTAATGCTGTCGACGGCCACGATGGGACCATAGCGGCGCGTGAGGTTGATTGTTTCGATGGCGTTTGTAGGTGGTTCCGTCATGGGGTGGAGGGGAAATCATAGCGGGGGGAAGCCGGGCGGGCAAATGAATTGGGGGGGGATTCACTGCAGAGGCACAGAGAAAACGCAGGTCGCACAGGCTGAAGCCGGAGCTGCTGGAAGCTTAACTCGCGGAAGCAGCGGTGGCGACTGCTTCTTCGGGCGCGGGCTTGGTTTCCGCAGGAACCGGAAGGAGCGGGTTATTGGGAGGGAGCATGGCGAGCTTGCGGGCAATGATGTCGGAGGAATACTTGCGCATATAGTGCGTGATGGTTTCGACGCGGATTTTGACGCTGCCCGAGGGTTTGGTGGAGTCGAGGTCGCCAAACTTGAAAAAGAGAGTGCCGGTGGCTTCGACGATGCGCTGCGCGGGCGTGTAAGTGGGCTGGTCCATGCCACATTCATAGCTCGAAAGGCGGAGGACGCAGGTGGTCCACGGAAGGCGCGCGGCGACTTTGGCGCCCCACATGATTTCGTTGGTGTTGCTGCTATAGGAGGAAGTCCAGACGTCGCTGATGTCGAAGACAGTTTTGATGCGGCCGACGCGAAGATCCTCCTCGAAGAGCCAATTCAGGATGTCGGGGTCGGTGGGGAAATACTGCATCCAGACAACGGGGAAACCCTGGGCCTGGAGGTCGCCTTCGATCTCGTGGCCGATGCCCGTATCCATGTGATAGGGGCGGGCGACGACAAAGATACAAGGTTTGCCTTCCCGCGCGCACCATTCGAGGATGTCGCGGGTCTTCTTGCGGGCGCGGTCATTGAAGCCGTCGAGCGCGCGATAGCCGGCTTTAGTGGCGCGGTCGGCCTCCTCATACGTCAGATCGAAAACGTCTTTGAGCGAGCCGAAAAGCTGGTTGGCCACGACCTCACGGTCGCCGAGACTTACAAAGGGCGAAGAGTAAACGATGCCGTTTTCGGCGAAGATGTCGCGCTCCTTGAGGAAGCCGGCCTTGATGTTTTCCGGGCCGGCCATGACGCGAGTGCAGGTGAGCGTGTCCTGAACGTGGCCGCGCTGGAACGACGGCAGCGAATAGATCATCGGAGAGAGAAGAATGTTGATCTTTTTCTTTTGGCCGAAGACGAGCTCGCCGTAATGGCCGCTCATGCACTTCACGGGATAGCAGCAGTCCACCGTGCCGCGGCCCTTGCCGAAGTCGCGGCCCTGCTCTTCCGAAGTGTCCGAACTGAAGACGATATTTTCGGACTGAATGCCGAGATCGCGCAGGAAGCCCACCCAGAACTGATGGGTGTTCCAGATGTTCAAGACCTTCGGGATCCCGACTCGGACCTGCGAACGGTCTTTAGGCTGTGACGGAGGTGCGGCGGAAGCCTTCTTGCCGAACCAGGTCTGCAACATTGGGAAAGGCATTCTTCGTTTTCTCGATTTGAGCCTTGATGGTTTTCATCTCGTTGATGTCTTCGACCAAACCCTTGGGACAAGAGTTGTTGACGATGACGCGCTCCCAATTCGCCTCGAGCGGAATCTTGCTCCACATGCGGCCGGGTGCGCCGAGCAATTCGACGTCAATGAAGCTGCGCTGGCAATTCACGGGGCACCAATGGCAGACGGTGTCCACGGCGGTTGTGCTCTTATATTTCAAAGTGTCGATAGCTTCAAAGCCGCGGAACGATGTTATGCCGCCATCCGCGACCCAATCAAGACAGACGAGCGCGGCGCCGATGGCCCCGGCTTCGCCGGAATAGGGATGGACGACGACATCGGCATCGGGAACCTTCGAGCGGATGAAGTCCACCTGCGTTTTCACGACGGCGAGGTTCTTATGCGTGCCGCCCTGCAGGATGAATTTCTTGCCGACAACCTTCAAGTTGTTGAGGCCGCCGGCGTAAATCCAAACGTTGAGTGGGAGAATCGCGCACAACGCGGCGAGGATTTCCTCGGCCTGCCAGCCCTTGCGCTGCTGGTTGACGATGTCACTCTGCAGGAAAACGCCGCAGCCCATGGAGAGCTGAGGCATGGCCTGCGCGCGGAAGGCGCTGTCCGCCATTTCGCTGAGCGGGATGCTGAAGCGCTCGGCGACACCTTGAAGGAACGCGCCATTGCCGGAAGAGCACTGCGAGTTGAGACGGAAGTCTGAGACCGTGCCGTTATTGAGCAGCATGATCTTCACGTCCACGCCGCCGACGTCGCAGATGCAGTCGGCGTCAGGGAAGAAGTGCAGGCCGGCGCTGGCGTGGGCGATGGTTTCAACGATGGCGCAATCGGCGCCAATGATGCCTTTGAGGAGATCCTTACCGTAACCGGTGATGGCCGTCCCGAGGATTGGAGTGCCGTCGAGCGCCACGCGAACCTGATCGAAGAGCGACTTGGCGTCTTCGATAGGGTTGCCCTTGCTGAGCGCGTAGCAGGAGAAAACGATTTCTTTGTCGGGCGAGAGGCAGACGGCCTTCGCTGTTGTGGAGCCAAAGTCGCAACCGATCACGACTCCCGTAAGTTTTTCCGCGACGGGCGCGACTTGCGATGAGAGTGCCGGGGCGACATGTCCGTTGCCATTGCCGTTCGTGTGGCCGTTGCCATTCACATGCCCGTTGCCGTTTGCGTGGCCATTTCCATTGGCAATCTCAGCTGCGGCAGCGGCAGCCCTAGCCTTCTTTGCATCTTCGAGCGGATTCCTCGGCTCGGTGAATTCATCTCTAAATGCCTGGAGGTCGGCTTCGCTCTTGCAGAGGCCGCCGCGGCCCTGCTTTTTCTTTTCTTCGTACTGGCCTTCGTTGATCCACCAATCGAGTTTCTTTGTGCCCTTATAGACGCCAACCGAAGGATCGTCTCTGCGGCTGACTTCAATGCAACCAAGAGCGGCGTAATAGAGCGCGTCTTCGGGGACCTTTATGAGCGAAGCGGGGTCCATATCGCCGGTATCGACTTTGCGTTCCTTCCAAAGCTTTCCGAGGTGGTGGCGCCAGGCTTCCTGCAAGCCCTTAAAGAAAAGGTTCGGGCCCCCAAGCAGCAGGATTTCCGGCATGGGCGTATTGCCGCGTGTGAGCGTGCCAAGATTCTGGTAGACGACCGCTTCAAACAGGGAAGCGATAATTTCCTCGATGGGAACGCCGGCTTTCAGAAGGCTATTCGAATCCGCCTCGGCGAAAATGCCGCACTTGCTGCTGACTTTGTGGAGCGTGTAGCCCTGGTATTTCATGCGAGCAAGCTGTTCAGACGGGATTTCGAGCTTGCGGGCAGTCTTTTCGATGAAGGTGCCCGTGCCGCCAGAGCAGGCGCTTTGCATCAAGACCTGCTTGCTCTTCGCGTCACCCTTGCCGGTGAAGAAAATCGTCTTCATATCTTCGCCGCCAATTTCACTGACGAAACGGACGTTGGGATGGAACTTGTCCACGGAAGCGGCGACTGCGACGACCTCCTGGACGAATTTCGCACCGACAAGCGGGCCGATGATGCCCGCGCCGGAGCCGGTAAAGAAAAGGCGGTCGGTTTCCGGCGAGTATCCAAATTGAGATTCGAGACGGGTGAGGAACTCGAGAACCTTTTCGGCTTGCTTGGTGTTGTGGCGCTCGTAGGACTGCGAAAGGATTTCGCCCGAGGGAGTGGTGAGCACGTACTTGCAGGTCGTGCTGCCAACGTCCATCGCGCAAATTTTCACGGTTCCCGGCTCGACGGTCGGGCCTGCAGGGATAGATGTGACCACCGCGGGCGGCGGAGCCGCAAGCGGCTGAATACTTACAAGGCCATTGCTAGCCATTCAGGATCTCCAGGGACTTTTCCAAGTGCACAGTCCAAGTACGCCACGCGCGAAAAACGCGCGGGTTAATTGACCATGGCCGCCGAGCGCACCGCCTGCGGCTTGCCAGGCTTGATCTTGCCGGTTTGCACGAGGTGCGTGACGTAATTCGCCGAAGTGCCAGCATATCCGAGATGCGGCACCTTGTATGTTGCGCGGCGCACTTCGGGATGCTTGGCTTCGTATGCGCGAATGTCATCAACGGTGACGCCAAGTTTTTCGAGCACCTGCTCGAATTCATTCGTCGAACGCCGCTTAGCTTCGGTGAGAATCATTTGCGTGCGGGAGAGCGCGTGAATTTCGGCATCGCCCTTGATTTCAATGGCGGCGTAAAGCATGTCGGGATATTTGCCGAGCACTCCAGCCATCGAACCGATAGACATTGTGTTGGGCATGCACGAATAAGGTGATAGCTCGCAAACCATGTGCGCTTTCTTGTGGTGGTAAGCGTAAAGCGCCTTGCCGACAAGCATGTGGCCTTCGCCGCCGCGGAGTTCGTAGTGATAGAACGGCTCGGCGAGCTTGCGCAGCTCGACCTGATCGGGCAACTCGTAGGGAATATTGCCGGCGGCCTTGCGGAAGCGGTTGTAAGTGCCGCGGAAAACCTTTTCCACGGTGCGCAGCAGGGCTTCCTTCATCTTCTGGTTGCGGCTTACTTCGTTGCGGTGTTCGAGCTTGCGGATGTCCGGGTGCATAAGGTAGTTCAACCAGACGGCCACCGGCGGCGGGATAACTTCCGCGCCTTCGGATTCGAGCCAGCGCTTGATATTGTAATTGCCTTCGCCTTCGTGGGTCTGCAGCCAGAATTCGCCGGTGATCTTTACTTTCGCGCGCGGACGGAGGCGGTCCACTTCAATGGCATCAAACATCTTGCGAACGTGCTTGATCGCCTTAGTGAAATAGCCGGTCGTCAAGTGCCAGCCGATGACTGTCCACTTGTTCTTCTGGATGGGGCGATTCAGGAAGGTCTTGTACACGTACTCGACGCTATCCTTGAGGACCTGATCGGTCTGGCCCGGCTTCACTTCATAGGGGCGAACCTGATATTCCAAATCCGTGATGATGTCGCCGATAAGGATGCTCCAGATAAGGCCGAGGCTCAGCGGGAGATTGATTTCGAGGCCGCCGCCGCCGTTCGCACCCTGGTCAAGCTCATCTTGCGCCAGGAGGAACATGCGGAAGTCCCGAAGGCCGAGGCCATCGAGAGCCATGGCATACGATTCATGATACTGACCGAAACGGCATGGGCCACACGCACCCGCGGTGAGGAAGACGTACTTGTTGGCGACCTCTTCCTTGCCCAGCTCGGCGGCCTTTGCCTTGAGGAAACTTGCGAGGCTGCCCGTTGTGAAAATGGTGGGGCAGCAAGCGCCGACATCAATTAATTCTTTGCCGGCGTCAAGGTCAGCCCGGTTAATGTTCGGCAGGGGCTCGGCCTTGTACTTCAGGTTGTGCATGGCGCCCTGGATGAGGCGCTCGTGCTTCCAGGTCAGCCCGCCAAAGAGAATAGTGGTCTCTTCCCTCTGTGCTCGCGTGAAGGGTTTTGGCTTATAGGCCATATAGTGCTTGACCGGCTTGACTTGCTGAAGATTGCCCACTGGTTGGATCGTTTGAAGATTACCCACGGTCCGCCTCCTCTCAGGCAGTTCAAATGAACTGGCTCGCCCCCCGGCGAGGTACACCTATACTGGTACCTGCAACCCCACAACCTGTCCTGTGACTTATATCACAAAGCGCCTGTGGGGTTCAGCCTCAAAATACATCTATTCACCAGAAACACCAACAACCCCCGGCGGCTCGGATTCCCAATACTTTGCCAACGCCGGGTGATGCAAACCGTTCCGGCGTATGAAATATGGTACACCCAGGAAAAGGGCTCCGCCAATCAATTGGGACACGATGGCCGTGTGCAGGGCCCATACCAGGTCTGTGCGGTCCGCTATCGCCCCAATCAGCACTGGAGCCGCCGCCATCGCGAAGAGGTTCACAAACGACGAATAAAGGCCCTGGGCGGTGGCGTGCCCTCGGGAAGGGATGACGTCATGGATTGTGGCCGTGACCGGCCCGTGGTACCAGCTCAGGAAAAAAGTGCCTGTACCGAAGAGAATGGCAAAAATCAACTTATTGTGGGAATTCAATCCAAAGTATATGAACGGACTGGCCAACCCGAACCCGATAGGAACGATGATGGCTCTGCCCCAAATCCACTTGCGTGCCAGGTAGTCGGCGAGGGTCGCTCCAGCCAGAATGCCCGACGCCCCCGCAACAAGGGCTGTGATGCCCAGGATGAGCCCCGCTTCGCGCGCGGAAAAGCCTCTGTATTCGCGGACAAAGTCAAAGCCCCAGGCCACATACGCATAACCCGCAAAACTGCTGAACAAGCCACTCACCAGGATCATCACGTAGGCGGGGACACGGGCCAGGTCCTGCAATGGGAAACGCGCATGGGGCTCGGCTGATTCTGGTTCAGGAAGCTTCAGGCCGGTCAAACCAAGAATCAGACCTGGAACGCCGACAATGAAGAACGCGGCGCGCCAGCCTAGCGACTGCGCCACTATCCCCCCCAACGCAATTCCCGTTGCACCGCCGATGAACATGCCAGCGTCAAACGCGCCTTGCACGCGGGCGCGGATCACTTTCGGGAATGTGGCGCTGAGGACGGCAGTGCCCGCAGGCGTATACGCAGCTTCACCAACCCCAACCAGCGCGCGCGTCATCAATAGAGCATGGTAAGAGTTGGCCAGTCCACTGAAGAAGGTTGCAGCGCTCCAGAAAATCACACCGCCGCTGATCACTAGCCGCCGCGAGACGCGGTCCGCAAGCATGCCGAGCGGCAAGCTCATGAGGGCCAGGACTATGGTGAATGCCGTGGCAAAGGAGCCCACCTGCTCACGGGTCAAACCGAATTCATGGCGCAAAGAAGGGAAGAGCGAAAAGATGATCTGGCGGTCCACATAGTTGACGAAATTGATCAAAATGAGGATGACTAGTACGGTCCACTGGCGCCCTGTGAAGTGCCTGAATTTCAATTGTTATCCCGCGCTGGCCGGTTGCCAGACCAGTTCTTTTTAGACGCGACTCTTGAAGGTCGGAATACCTTACAAGACGGCAATCACACTCGCAAGTTACATGGCTGGCGGCGCCGCTCCGGCGGAGCCGCCTTTTTGCCGTCCGTTGTCTGAGCCGCCGCAAAGGCCCGGTCGAATTTCGCTGCCGCACAATTTTCTCAGAATCCGGCGATGAACCTGGGTAAGACTCGGGCTAAACTGAATCAGAGGCCAAATTTCATTCTTTGGCGCGGCCACGTAGATAAACAACGGGGGAGGGAAATGAAATGACCGAGCGAAGCCTTCGTGTTTTGGGAGTGAGTGGGAGTCTGCGTGCGAATTCGCGCAGTTCGCGGGCGCTGAAGCTGGCGCTCGAATCCGCGAAATTACGGGGCGCGGAAACGCATCTGCTCGACCTGCGCGATTTGGGCTTGCCACTGTACAATCCCGACCGGGAGGAAGGTTCCGACGCGGAAGAAGCGCTTGGAAAAGACATGGAGTGGGCCGAGGCAATCGTTTTGGCTTCGCCCGATTACCACGGCTCGATGTCGGGCGCGATGAAAAACTTCCTGGACTACAACTGGGCCGAGTGCGCGGGAAAGCTTTTTGGGTACATCTGCTCGTCTCACGAAAAGGGCCTGACCGTCATGGACCAGATGCGCACCGTCGTGCGGCAGTGCTACGGATGGAGCATGCCCTACGGGGTTTCCTTCAATGGGGACGAGGATTTCGACAAGAGCGGAGCGGTGGTGAATCCGCGCGTCGAAGAGCGGCTCCAGATGATGGCGCGCGACCTGGTGACTTACGGGGCGTTAATTCGGCGTCAATTTCAGATGGATCGGGGCAGCCCGGAAGCACATACCTTCGCCGCGGCGTACAGGAGTTAAGCGGCGGGTTTGCCGTGGGGCGCGAACTCGGATGCGATTGCGAGTTTCTTGAGGTCCGCGTTCTCATCAGCCGCCAATTCGGCGGTCACGGGGGCGCCCGCGGCGATGAGCCGCCGTCCCAGCATGTGATCCACAGGGCGATTGATCGAATCAATCGCAATTAATTTTCCCCCTCTGAAATAGAAGACGGAAAACTTTCGCGCCTCTGCGCTGCCGCGCATCACGACCTGGTCGTGTGCAGAGGAAATTCCGGCCATTTGGAGCTTAATGTCGAATTGGTCCGTCCAGAACCAGGGAAGGGCTTTGTAGGGAGCAGGGCGCCCGGCGATTGCCGCCGCAACGCATTGGGCCTGGTCGGCTGCGTTTTGGACGGACTCGAGGCGGACTCGGCCACCCGCGAATACGTTTGGATATTCGGCGCAATCGCCGATGGCGAAGATGTTTTGGTCCGGCGTCTGCAAGAATTCATTCACCGAAATCCCATTCGCGACGGGGAGTCCGGCGCCGGCTGCCAATTCCGTGCTGGGAACAATGCCGATTCCGATTAACACAAGATCCGCGGGAATATCTTCGCCGCCGGCCATGCGCACTCCGCGCACTTTGCCGGCGTCGCCGAGGATTTGCGTGACCGATTTGCCGCAGAGGATTTTGACACCCTGGTCTGTGTGATATTCGCGGAAGAAATCCGAAATGATAGGCGCGACAACGCGCGACATCAAGCGCGGCAGCGCCTCGACGACCGTAACATTCTTCCCGAACTGGGAGGCGACCGCGGCCAATTCTAATCCGATGAAGCCTCCGCCGATGACGACGACTTTCTGAGCCGATTCGAGGTGTTTCTTGATGAGGATGGCTTCGGCAAGCGACCGCAGGTAAAGTGCGCCTTCCAATTCCGCACCATCCACCGGGAGCAACCGATTGCCTGCCCCGGTTGCAAGAACCAGCGAATCGTAGGAAAGCTGGCCGCCGGATTCAATTTCAACCAAACGCCTACCTGTTGAAATGGAACGAACTCTCTCTCCTGTGAGGAGAATGATCTGATGATCGTTATAAAACGCCGCGGGGCGCAGTTCGATGCTGTCGGCATCCTGCTTGCCGAGGAGAAAACCTTTCGAAAGCGGCGGCCGCTGATAGGGGATGTGCGGCTCTTCGCCAATTAATGTGATCGGCTCGAGGTAGCCTTCGGCGCGGAGCGACGCGGCGGTCTGGAAGCCCGCCTGCCCGGTGCCGACAATGATGGTTCCGGCGCGCATCAGCGCTGCTTCTCAGGAAGCCGGACGATTAATCCGTCCAGGTCATCCGTGACTTTGATCTGGCAACTTAGGCGGCTCGTGGGCTTGCGCTCCTCGGCCGAGATTTCGAGAACGGCCTCCTCGGTATCCTGAGCGGGAGGCAGCTTGCTGAAAAACTTCTCATCCACGTAAACGTGGCAGGTCGAGCACATACAGACGCCGCCGCATTCCGCGATGATGCCGTCAATACCGTTCTTCAGCGCGGCGTTCATCACCGTCATGCCCACAGGCACGTCCACTTCGCGCGATTTTCCTGTGTGTGACACATAAATCACCTTCGGCATGAACAAGGCACCTTTTCAGAGTGACGGTATGTACTTTTTTTAGCGGCGATGCAAGCGCAGATTTCCGCCCGCGCCGCGAAAGGGCGCGGCATGCCGCGTCCCGACGGAACCTCTGAACTAATTGAAGCGGACGTAGTCGAAATTCAGGGGCTGATTATTGATGCCGCGGGGCGGAGGCGCAATCCAGTTTGCGAATTTGCCGGGCTCGACCACACGCCCCGCCATGAGCGACTGCACATAAGCATGGTCCGCCGCGCTGGGGAGCCATTCCGAGGCGGCTTTCTTCCACTGCTCTTCGGTCAGCACTTCGCCGTCAATTGAAATGTGGTGTCCGGCGAAATTGCCGATGGCACGGTGAAAGCCCTTGTGGGGCAACCGGAGACGGAAAGGAATTCCGGCCTTCTCGATGATGCGGTTCCAGCGGCCCACGCCGCCTTCCACTTCCTTGATGTAGTCGTCGCGCAGGCGTTCGTTGAGTGCGGTCAGCGCCGGGACGGTCTTTGTGATGATTTTGCCGCCGATGACCTCCGAGACTGGGTATTGCGCTTCTGCAAGCACATGGTCGTCGCTGATCTTCGTCTCCTCGAACCGGCCCTTCAGGCCATTGGAATAGTAATTCGCGGCGTTGGAGGAAACGTCCGAGCCATAGAGATCAATCGTCACGCTGAAATGGAAATTGATGTAGCGCTGCATGGTCTGCAGGTCAATCACGCCCATCGCGCGAACGTCGGACGGATCGTCGATTTTGTTTTCCTTCATTACCTCGCAGGTGCGTTGCACGATGCGGCTGACGCCGGTCTCGCCCACGAACATGTGGTGCGCTTCCTCCGTGAGCATGAAGCGGCAGGTGCGCGCGAGGGGGTCAAAACCCGATTCCGCGAGCGCACAGAGCTGATACTTGCCGTCGCGATCGGTGAAGAAAGTAAACATGAAGAACGCGAGCCAGTCCGGAGTCGGCTCATTGAATGCGCCGAGGATGCGCGGGTTATCCGCGTCGCCAGACCGCCGCGCGAGCAATGCTTCCGCTTCTTCGCGGCCGTCGCGTCCGAAATACCGGTGCAACAGATAGACCATGGCCCAGAGGTGGCGGCCTTCTTCCACGTTCACCTGGAAAATGTTCCGCAGGTCGTAAAGCGATGGGCAAGAAAAGCCCAACATGCGCTGCTGTTCGACGGAAGCAGGCTCGGTGTCGCCTTGCGTGACGATGATGCGCCGCAGCGTCGAGCGGTATTCGCCGGGAACATCCTGCCAAGCAGGCTGGCCCTTGTGCGTGCCGAAATTCACCAAGCGCGCTTCGTCGCGCGGCTGGAGGAAAATTCCCCAGCGGTATTCGGGCATTTTCACGTAGCCGAATTTCGCCCAGCCGTCGGGCTCGACGCTGATCGCCGTGCGGAGATACACCTCGAGCGCGTGGCTCTCGCTCGGGCCCATGTCGTACCACCAGCCCATATAGGCGGGCTGCCAGTGCTCGAGCGCGCGCTGCAGGACGCGGTCGCGGCCCAGATCCACGTTGTTCGGAATCTTCTCGATGTAATCAATCATTGTCTTCCCCCGGGTTAAACACGTTCCCAATTAAATTTCACCGGCGCTCCGGTGCCATAAACTTTGAGCGCGCCGCTCGGGCCCACCGCGTTCGGGCGGATGAAAATCCAGTTTTGCCACGCGGAGAGGCGTCCAAAAATTCGAGATTCCTTTGTTTCCGGCAAACCAAAACGCAGATTTGATTCCAGACCTGTCAGTCCGTCGGGCGATAGCGCCGCGCGCGATTCAATCGCCTGCCGCACTTCATCCTTCCAGTCGAGGCCGTCCGGCGCAGCCGTGACGAGGCCTGCATCGTACGCCTCGCGGGGGGCCAGCGGCTTGCCGATCAATTTGCGCAGCGTTTCCATTTGCTCGGGATCGCGCTGGAAGCGCGCTGCGAGGCGCGAGAGATGATTGACCATCGGCAGCGGACCGAAGTTCATGCCGGAAAGTGTGACTCTCGCCGGCTCATCCGCTTCTTCCGCATCGAGCATATAGACGCGATCCGCGGAAAGAGCCAGTTCGGCAAGCGTCCCCGTGAAGCAGTTGCCTGGCTCAACGAAGGCAAAGATCGAACGCGAGGTAACGTCGAGGCGCGCAAACGTGCGGCGCAACATGCCCAGGACTTCGCGAACGAACCAGTTTTCCTGATGGCTCAAAATAAATTCGTCCATCGCGAGCACGGCCGCGGAATCTCCCTTTGCCTTGAGAATCCAGAGGCCGAGTTCGAGTTCGTTCGTGCGCATGCTTAAGATGGCGTCATCAAGTTCGCGCGCCATTTGCAACGGCCACCAGGCCGCGCCCGCTTCGAGAGCTGCTTCCACAGAGATTGGAGTGCCCGCGCGCGGGCCGTGAACGGTGAATGTTGCTGTGCGCGCCTCGCGGTCGAGTTGGACGTCCACAAATTCGAAGTGATATCCAGCGTCGTCAAATGTTCGCATCAGAGGCGTGAGGGCAACGCCCTTGGCGTTTGCGGGGCGATCGCTCTCTTCGGCAAGCTTTAGCGCGCGCTGCTTGATGTGTTCGGCGAATTGCTGCGATTTCACGACATCATCGACGAGCCGCCAATCCTTCGCGCGTTGCCCGCGCACACCATCCGGATTCGTACAAAAAATATCGGCGTGATCGCGGCGGACGCGCCGCTTGTCAGTGACGCGAGTGAGCCCGCCCGTGCCGGGCAGAACTCCCAGCAGCGGGAGCTCTGGCAGGCTGACGGCGGAATTCCGATCGTCCACCAAAATAATCTCATCACAGGCGAGCGCCAGCTCATATCCGCCACCGGCGGTTGTGCCGTTGCAGGCCGCGAGGAACTTCAGTCCGGAATGCGTGCTCGAATCCTCGATACCGTTGCGCGTTTCGTTTGTAAATTTGCAAAAATTCACTTTCCAGGCGTGAGTGGAAAGCCCCAGCATATAGATATTCGCGCCGGAACAGAAAATGCGGTTCTTCGCGCTCGTGAGAATGACGCTGCGAATTTCCGGATGCTCAAAGCGGATCCGCTGCAGCGCATCGTGCAGCTCGATGTCCACGCCGAGGTCGTAGGAGTTGAGTTTCAATTTGTAGCCGGGACGGATTCCGCCTTCTTCGTTTACGTCCATCGTAAGCGTGGCAATTGGTCTATCGAAAGAAAGCTTCCAGTGGCGGTAACGCGACGGATCCGTCTGATAATCAACCGGCGCTACTCTTGTTTGCGTATCCGGAGCCAATCCTGTGTCCACTCGCCCTCCTACTTGTTTTTCAGTTGCAGAGTCTTCTTCAATTCGCGAAAACTTTGTTCGACAGTTTTCCCGGATGTATCCAGATACAAATCCGCCTTGCGGTAGAAGGGTTCGCGCGCTTCCAGAATCCGGCGGAGGTCTTTCATCGCTTCGTCGTTATCCGCCATCGCGCGGAGATCGCCCTGCGCAATCACGCGAGACATGTGTTCTTCCGGTTGCGCCTTCACCCACACGGCAAAGCAGTTTTCAAGCAGCGCATCGTACGTTTCTCTTTCCGATACGACACCGCCGCCGACGGAAATCACCTCATGTTCCTTTTCGCGAAGGACGCGGTCCAATGTGCGCTTTTCTATTCTGCGATAACCGGATTGCCCGTAGAGTGAAAAGATCTCTTCAAGCGGCATCCGCGCGTCCTTCTCAATTTCGCGATCCAGTTCCACGAAGGGCACTTTCATTTCCTTGGCAAGCTTGACGCCAAGAGTGGATTTGCCCGCGCCTCGCAATCCGATCAAGGCAATCCGTCCTCGGCGGGCGAATTCTTCGCCGGCAAATTCACGCATCAGGCGCGCGGCGACTTGCTCTCGCTTCTCGGCAGGCATGCGCTCGAGAATCCGCGCGATTGTGGTGCTTGCGGCCCCGTTCGACGCGCCCTCCGCAACTCCCTCCGGCGATTGTGCCGCCTCGGCCATAAACAAATCGGAAAGCGAAACATTCAATGCCGCGGTAATTCTTCGCAGCAATACGATGGAAATATTTCCTTCGCCCGATTCCAATTGCGCGAGGTGCCGCTCGGAGACATCCGCCTCGGCGGCAAGTTGTTTCCTTGTCATGCCACGGCGCGCCCGCGCCTCGCGGATTCTGTTTCCGACCCAGGAGAGAAATGCATTTTCGGTGACGGCACCACGATTGGCGCCAATGACAGAGTTTTGCGAAGTGTGTGCGGCCACCATGAGAAATCAATTGCCCGATGGATGCATTATAATGCATGTCGAGGGCAGGATGTCAATGGCCATATGCATTCTCTTGCATATCGTATTTGCAAGCGGGAAGGCTTGATTTATCGAAGCCGCGCCGTTACTACTAGCTGCGTAAATATTTGATCTATAGAATTTGCCGGACATCGGTTGCAAGCGTGGAGGAAACGTGAAACTGAAAAACTTTGTGGGTGGAGCATGGATGGATGGTACGGGAGCGGGAGACGCGCTCGTGGATCCTGTGACTGGCGAAGAGCTGGCTCGGGCGACATCGCAGGGTATTGATGTGGGGGAGGCGCTGGGGTTTGCGCGGACGCACGGAGGGCCGGCGCTACGGCAGCGGTCATACGGCGAACGGGCGGAGATGCTCGTGAAGATTGGCGAGGTGCTGACCGCGAACCACGACGAGTACTTCCGCATTTCACAACTCAATTCCGGCGCGACGCAGGCCGACGCTGCGTTTGACGTGGATGGCGCGATCTACACGGTGAAATATTACGCAAAGATTGGGAAGGCGCTCGGGGAAGGAAAGATGCTCAAGGAAGGCGCGACGCTGCCGCTTTCGAAAACCGGCGTATTCGCGGCGCAGCATTTCCTCGTGCCTGCGAAGGGCGCGGCGGTGTTCATCAACGCGTTCAATTTTCCAGCATGGGGATTCTGCGAGAAGGCGGGCCCGGCGCTGCTCTCCGGAGTGCCGATTGTCGTGAAGCCGGCGACAGCGACATCGTGGCTCACGCAGCGGATGGTCGAGGATATCGTGAAGGCGGGCATCCTGCCCGCAGGTGCGATTTCGATTTTGTGCGGCTCGGCGCGCGACCTGCCCGACCACGTCCGCGAAGAAGATGTAATTTCGTTCACCGGTTCGGCGCAGACGGCCATTGGCATCAGGTCAAACGCGAATGTGCTGCGGCGCGCGGTGCGCGCGAACATCGAGGCGGACAGCATTAATTCGACCATCTTGGGACCGGACGCCGCGCCTGGAACGGATTTGTTCGACGGCATAGTAAAGGAAGTTGTGCGGGAGATGACCCTGAAGGCGGGGCAGAAGTGTACGGCGATCCGGCGCGTGTTCGTGCCGCGCGCGCAGTTTGCGGCGCTCGGCGAAGCGATTGCCGCGCGGCTCGGCGGCGTGAAAATCGGGAATCCGCGGAACGCGGAAGTGAAGATGGGGCCGGTGGTGAACAAGTCGCAGCAGGCGTCGTGCTTAGAGGGAATCGCCAAGCTGAAGCAGGAATGCAAAGTGGTGTTTGATGGCGGCAGCAATTTCCAGCCGATTGACGCGGACCCGCAGAAGAGCGCGTTTGTGCGGCCCACGCTTCTCGCGTGTGAGAACGGCCGCGATGCGAAGTTTGTACATGACGTGGAAGTGTTCGGGCCCGCGGCGACGATCGTTGCGTACGACTCGACAGAAGACCTGATAGCCTTGGTGCGGCGCGGGCTGGGATCGCTTGTTGGATCAATATTCTCGAATGACGCCGCGTTTGTAAGAGAAGTTGTGCTCGGCATCGGCGATTTGCACGGACGCATCATGGTTGTGGACAGCTCCGTGGGCGGGCAGCAGACAGGCCACGGCAATGTGGTGCCGAGCTGCTTGCATGGAGGGCCGGGACGCGCGGGCGGCGGTGAAGAACTAGCGGGGCTGCGAGCTCTGCTGCTCTATCACCGGCGATTTGTGGTGCAGGGGCCGCCTGCGTGCATCGAGGGGCTCGCCGGGCTTTGCGTGGACGCGAGTTTGCTTTACGCGTAGGCTAAGGCTTGAGCCTCGCGCTTCATTTTAAGTGCGCTTCGTACCAGGCGACGATACGGTTGAGACGGTCCACCAGATGTTTTTCCTCCCGGAGGCCGTGTGGTTCGCGCGGGTAAATGACCATTTCGGTTTCGACTCCATAATGTTTTAGACCGCGGTAAAGTTCCTGGCTCTGGCCGATCGGGTCGGTTGTATCGGCGTCGCCCTGGAGAATCAGTGTCGGTGTGTGCGCGTTTTTCAAATACTTCACCGGCGAACTCTTCATGAAGTCATCGAGGTTCTCGTACGGCGTGCCGAAGAACCATTCGTCGTAGGATGAGCCGGCCTCGGTCCCGTATTCCGAGGCGAGGTTCGAGAGGCCCGCGCCGCTTACGGCGGCCTTGAAGCGTTGCGTCTGCGTAATCGCCCATTCGGACATATAGCCGCCGTAAGACCAGCCGCCAATACCGAGTTTGTTCGGGTCGGCGATGCCCTGCGCAATCAGATAGTCCACGCCTGCCATGACGTCGCGGAAATCGGCGCCGCCCCAATCATTCTTATTCATCTCGATGAAGTGGCCGCCGTATCCAGTCGAGCCGCGAATGTTCGGGTAGAAGATTGCGAAGCCATGACCGGCGAGGAGCTGTCCCCAAGTCTCGATGGAATCGGACCATGCGCCGGTGGGCCCGCCGTGAACGAGGACGATGAGCGGGAGTTTCGCGCCCGGCTGAGAGTTGGCGGGTTTCAGGATGGCGCCTTCTATTTCGAGATTGTCGAAACTTTTGTAGCGGATAATTTCGGGCTGTTGAAGGGCGAAGTCGTTCCAGCTTTCGTTGAATTTGGAGACGCGCTGCGCTGGTGCCGAGCCCGTTCGCAACCAGACTTCGTCAGGCTCGGTGGCGGTGCCTCCAGCGAAGGCAATCGCGCCGGATGTGGAGATGTCAAATGCGCGCGGATTTGCAGGGACGGGTTGAAAAGGTTTCACAGCCCCTGCGACGGAGACGGACACGAGTTTCGCTTTGAAGCCGTCCTGCACATGCGCAACAAGAGTGGCGTCGGGACGCCAGAGAATTGCTTGCACCGGGCGATCGAGCGAGTCGGCGGAAAGATTATGGGCCGGTCCGCCTGCGACCGGGAGAACGAAAAGGTCGTGCGGGCTGGGGCCGTCCACGCGCGAGCCGACGTAAGCGATGGTTTTTCCGTCCAGCGAAATACGGAGCTGGCCGAACGGGCCGCGCGGTGCGGCGATTTCGGTCAACTTGCCGTCAGCCAGATTGGCGGAGTAGATGCGATTCGTGTTGGCGTCCGATTCGGGAGTTTGAGTGGCGGATACGATAAAGGCGGAGCCGTCGGGCAGCCAGACCGCTTCGCTGACGCGCCAGCGGCCTGAGGTGAGCTGTCGAGCTTTGCGCGCGGCGACGTCAAAAATCCAAAGACGCGTGAGATGAGAATCCTTGTCGGCGACACGCGCGTCGTCCTTATCTTTGTCCTTCTTTTCTTCTTCGTCGGTGCGAGGCTCGGGTGCGAGAAACGCGATTTGTTTTCCATCGGGCGACCAGGAAAAAGATTGGATGTTGCGCTTGCCTTCCGTGAGAGGGAGAGCTTCGCCGCCATCCAAAGAGAGAAGATAGATTTGCTGGAATTCTTCGCGGTCGGTGAGGAAGGCGAGCCGCTTGCCGTCGGGTGACCAGCGAGGCGACTCTTCCGATTTGGCGGAGTTGGTGAATTGGCGAAGATCGCGCGAGGCGACGTCGAGCAGCCAGATGTGACGGAGGCGCGTCGTCCCTTTGGGTGGCTCGGAGACGACCATGGCGACGCGGGTGCCGTCTGGGGAGAAATGGAGGTCGGAAACGGCGCGCGTATTTATGGCTTGCTGCGCAGTGAGCGGTTTGCGCGCGGATTGCGCAGTGGATGGGTTTGGCGGCGTTTGGGTTTGCGCGACCGTAGCAATCGGTGCGAGAAAAAGGACAACTAAAGCGGTGTTTCTAATTGACCATCGAGCTGATGATTTCATCTTTGGTTCTCTCCGTTAGATCTCCCCATTCGAGCGCCGATTTTACATGCATTTGCGGCGGGCACACAGGCGTGAAGTGGAAAACTATAACATCGTGCCGTCGAAAGCCGTGCTTCAGGGCCGTTGCGTGACGAGAGCGGCGAGGCGCTTTGGTGCGATAAGCAGGTAGCTGGCGGTAAGCAGGTCGGAAACTTCATCCCAATCTATTTTGCCGATGTCCAGGCGAAGAGCGACCCAGCCCTTCGGGCCGATGTACGCAGGAAGGTAGAATCTGTTCTTTTGGGCGGCGACAAGTGCGGCGTTTTCCGCGGCCATTACTTTGCAGGTGACCGCGACGATGCCATCGCCGTGATGATTGTTCAGAAAATAGGCGAAGGTTCTCTTTCGGACGAGAAAAGCGGCGTGGTCGCCGTGGACGCGGCGCGTGGCTTCGGGAAACGCGAGAGCGAGCTTGGTCACCTGTGTAAGGCGCGGGTCCTCTTTTTGTTTTTGAGGAGGAAGTTTCGCCGGGCGTTTTGGCATGTTAGTGTTGGCGCGTTCAATACTTGCGCAAGGCCGCTCAGCACCGGGCCGAGAGTGAGAAGTTTATCAAATGAACCAGGAAAGAAGCGATGGCTGATTTGAAGAAAATGGCAATCAGCAAGGAGGCGGTCGCGAAACTTTTCTCGCGCCTGGACATGACTCCGGGGAAGCTGGCGCGTGGGCATGGCGCTCCTGAGAAGCGGCAGCCGGTTCACACGGTTTACGGAGGTGCGCATCTCTTTCGCGCAGACACTGTGCGAAAGCTGGGCGACGCGGCGCTGCGCGCGATGCAAGAATACGCGCCAGATGCGGCGACGCTCGCCGCTGCTGCGGGGCTTTCAAGCGACCGAGCGGAGATGATCCGTACTCGCGTGATGGAGAAATTGCAGCGCGAGCCGGTTGAGGACTTCCGACTGGATTTTGAAGATGGCTATGGAGACCGGCCGGATGCGGAAGAAGACGGCCACGCGGAGTCGGCGGCTGTTGAAGTAGCAAATGGAATGGCGGCGAATCAGTTGCCGCCTTATACAGGCATCAGAATCAAGCCGCTGAATCCGGAATTACGCGCGCGGAGTTTTAGAACGCTCGACATATTCGTGGGGACGCTAGCGGCCCGCGATGGTGGCAAGCTGCCCGCGAACTTTGTGGTGACGCTGCCGAAAATTACGTCGCCCGCGCAGGTGGCCGTGCTGGCGGACTTCCTTGAAACTTTGGAGGATGCGGTTCGGTTGCGGCCGGGCGCGATCCAGATTGAGCTGATGATTGAGACGACTGAATCGATATTCAATTCAAAGGGCGAATGCGCACTGCCGGAATTGGCCGCGGCGGCGAGGGGGCGATGCCGGGGCGCGCACTTCGGCACTTATGACTACACAGCGGCTTGCGGAATCACGGCAGCGCACCAGACGATGACGCATCCGGCGTGCGATTTTGCGCGGTCGGTGATGCAGGTAGCGCTGGGGGGCACGGGAATATGGCTTTCCGACGGCGCGACCAACATTTTGCCGGTGCCGATTCACCGCGCGGCGAGGGATGGTCCTCCCTTATCGCAAGTGCAGGCGGCGGAGAATCGTAGTGCCGTGCACCGCGCTTGGAAGCTGCATGCGGGACACATCCAGCATTCGCTGGTGAATGGCTTTTATCAAGGATGGGACCTGCACCCGGCTCAACTCGTGACACGTTACGCGGCGGTGTACGACTTTTTTCTTGCCGGACTCGATTCAGCGTCGGAGCGCCTGCGGAATCTTGTGGAAAAGGCTGCGCAGGCGACGCTTGTCGGCGAGGTCTTCGACGACGCGGCGACGGGGCAGGGGCTGCTGAACTATTTCCTGCGCGCGATGCGTGCGGGGGCGATTACAGACAAAGAGGCGCAGGAGCGGAGTGGATTGACTCTCGAGGATCTGCGGTCGGGGTCGTTTCTGAGGATACTGGAGAATCGGAATGCGAAACCGAACACCGGTAAGAGCGCTGAGGAGTAGTCCGAGCGAGAATCGTCATACGCGACGAATAAGTTTCGCCACGAGCCAGCCTAAGAGAATAAGTCCGAGCAGAATTTCCCAATTATAAGAGCTGCCTTAAGTTGCGACGGGGTAGTGGTTGCTGACCATGATGAAAACCACGGGAACCGCCATAAAAGTATTGTGTTTGGAGCGCAGTTTGGCCTGCGAGGCAAGAGCGGGGTCAATGGTCGCGCCGGATTGTGAGGCGGCGATCAGGCGCCGTTGCGCGGGGAGGATACGCATCCACACGTTGAGCGCCAAGAAAGTGCCGAATACGGCGCCGACGTGGATGTAAGCGGCGCGCCCGCTGAAGACGTGCGCGAGTCCGTAGGACATTGCGGAAATGAGGATGAAGGCGAAGACGGCAAAGCCTGTCTCTGATTTAGCGCTCGAATAGATTTTGAAGATGCCGTCGCTCAGCGCGTCGAGACGCTGGACGCCATGGCCCGCAATCTGGTCGTGGGAGGTGCTCATCCGTCAATCGCTAGCGACCAGCCCTAGAGGCTGCAGCGAGCGGAGAGAAGGCTACTTCGACAACTTGAGGCGTGTAAAGGAGCAAAACGATGAAAGCGCGACCCCGCGGGAGAGTTCGATGAGGCAGCCGAAAGAGCCTACCTGCGCTGCCTCTCAAATCAGGTGTTCCAATTTCATATGTTCTTCAGCATAAGCGCGCCCCATCTTCTGCAAAAGAGGGATTGCAGCCAGGGCATCGAGTTTTGAAAGGTCTGAGGATTTGGCCAGGATTTCCTGCGCTTCTTTACCGAGGAACGATTGGTTGTACCGAACGTAGCTAAACCATTTGCGGCCCGGAAGCTCCATATCGATCAGAGCACCAACTTCCGAATCCACTTCTTCGCCGAATCTGCATTCCCCCAGGCACCGGCACACATAGTCCTGTTCCAGGGCAATTCCTTGAATCAACGCAGCAGGAATTCGAGGAAGATGATAGCCAAGCCACATTTTACGCGCGGTGGTGTCAAACGCCGCAGAGGTAATACGAATTGTTCCGATGGAGATGAGCCGGATTTTGTCCGGGCCCGGTTCCCATCCAACATTATAGGAAGGGAGCACGGCGGTCCTGGCCGCTATCAAAGCGGGGTTGTTATAGGGAGTTATGGAACCATCCACGAAAACATACTTACGGTCACCCAGAACAATTTCTTCAGGAGGAAAATAAACCGGCGCCGCGGTGCTTGCCCGGACGATCTTCCAAAGCGGCACGTTCAGATTGCAGTCAGGAAGCTTGCGATCATTGTATTTCGCATTCGGATTATTCGTAATCGGCCACGCAGAACCCGTGGTGTGATTGCGGACGACGACGAGCAGGAGAGTCTTCAGCCGCTCGGTACCCAGAAGAGCCGGGACCTTGGCTTTTCCATTTTTTTCATCTTCCGAGAAAATGCCCTGAAGGAATTCCGAGAGAGGCGCCGGATCGTAATGCGAAAAAAACATTCGCTCGATCGGATGGGACCAAGGCACACGTTGGAACATTTTCTTGCCATGTTCCAAATATTGGTCCAAGACCGCTTGAACATCCATTCCCCAGCTGAGGCATGTAGCGATAATGGCGCCCGTGCTTGTTCCCGCAAAAAAATCAAAGTGATCCGCCAGCACAAATCTGGGATTGCCGTTGTGGGCGCGCAGCATCTCCTGCATCTTCAAAAGGATTTCCAGGCTGAAGACCCCGCGGATTCCGCCGCCATCCAGAGAAAGGATTCGCTTCATAGGATTACCTGCGCGGCAGCTTGTGATGCAAAATGAGCGACTTCCACTCGATTACCTCCGCCAACAAAGCTTTCTCAACACTTTCCGCAATTCGGAGCAGAGTCGGCCATGTTCGGGCAAACGCAAGCTGTTTATCCCAGTCTGTGAGCATGTCATGCAACTCACGGTAACGCACGCGGCGCCGTTGGTGATCATTGACGACGAGCATTGCCCCGGCGATCGCGGCCACCTGGAAGAAAACGGAGCCCAATAGCAGAAGGTGCGATTTGAACCGAAGGGGCTCACCGTGCCACAAAACCGGGCTTACAAGGACCAAAACGTTGGTAATGACTGCAATGACAATAGAAATTGTGATGGCAATTTTGTATTGCTTCGCTTTTTTCTCCGATATTGCCGCATGCCTCAAGAAGTATTTAATTTGTTCTTCCACCCGGTTGATTCGATAGTCGGTCTTAAATTCTTCGAGGTCGGCGTGGCTCCCCGAGCGATCCGACATCTTTAGAAAATTGAGCGACACCAACATACCGGAAAGTTCAGGAACGAATTCGGGGCCGATCACGTTGTAAGGGGTTGGTGTTTTCCAAAAGGCAAGATTCGACCTGCAGATTTCCGTCGCCGTCCTGGTTCTGGCCCAAAAGACCTGCCCCTTTTGCAATTTCAGCAGCGCCGGGAGGGCTCCGACAGTAAATCCAAGCCCAGATCCAATGCCCGCCCAGATTGCTGTCGCACTGGTTACTATGGAACCTATGGTGCTGAGAATAGAGGCGCTGGCAGTCCCGAGTATTGGAATGGCGGCCAGCCGGCGAACCCGAGGTGACGCGTTGGTCGCAGTCGCATCAATCTTGAAGAACCATGCTTTTGCAAGGTCCCCCGGCGTGCGAGTGCATGGTTCTTGTTCGGCTTCAGGAAGAGCATTCAGGAAATCCAACTCCGGATCATTCAACAGTTCCTTGTCTTCGTTGAAACGCTGAAGAGCGCCCGTATGGCTGTGGATCCAAAGGATCGGACGGCCCTCTAATTGCGCAAATTTGTAAATCTGTTCTGTTCCACCCAAACCGCGCGAAGGTTCCCCGTCCCACAATGCGAGCATCATGCCGCTGTGCTGCACCGTTTCAATGCCACACTCGTAGTACCGCTCATCGCGAGACTGGTCCCCGCCCGTCACTTCAACCGACATAGCCTGGCTTAGAACGTTTTCGACACGCTGCCAGGTAGGTTCATCAAAATCCTCGCGGAATTGTTCCTTTGGCATGGGGAGGAGAATCCGCAAACGAAGACCGAGTTGGATGCAGCTCTCCGCGAACAACAAGTCTCCGCCGGCTGCCGCGGAGGAAACTCCATAGACAGTTCCCGGCGTATTTTCCTTTTTCTCTTTGAGGAATTGAAGGATTTGGGCGCGGGACTTCGCTTCATCCGGGAGGTGCCGGTGCCCTGTGAATCCAATGGCAAGCACGGAGGGTAGTAGGACCCGGCGATTCATCTTATCTGCTGAGGTAGTTGTTCCTGTGTCTGGAACGGGGAGAGGCATAGAAAGCTTATTATTGACGTATTTGCAAAACCGTCGGCAAGGGGTATTTGGAAATGTCGACTGTGACTTGGGAAGCAAGCTCAGCAATCAGGCGAAAAACATCGCGGTTCCAAGTTGATTCTTTGAGAGCGGTGTCTGAAAGCTCGTCGGCCACACGGTAATTCTTCCCCAGGTAGTCTAATTGCACGAGAGATGGCGTGAGCCTCGCTTCTGGGCTCCAAGTAAGCCTCAACAGGGGATGGTGTTCTACGGGGGGCACAGGCTTTTGGCCGGGAGGAAGATTACTCATTATCTCATTAAAAGTATTTTGTTCTTGAGCGGCAGCCGCCATGACCCCAATTAAGGATCGCAGCACGATTCGAGCGCCACCTCCCTCCGCAGTCACGGCGCTACTTATTTTGATTCCACCCGCAAGCACTTGGAGAGCAGGGGCCAGGGAGTCGACTCCTCTTAGTTCAGGCATCTCACCTTCGCTGGTAACTTCATTCTGCAATTGCTCAAGGCCTCCAGATGGCACACTCAGCGTGAGCTTTGGTTCGATTATCATTTGGCCCAATTGCCAGTTTCCCTGGTCATTTTTCTTCCACACCAAGTTCTTAGCCTGCGCACTTATGAGATCTGCAAGCGCAGGTTGACCGGGCTGTTCCCAATTATCGGCGACAGGGACAAAGCTGTTATCGTAGTCCAGCAGGAGGTAGCCTTTCTTCTGGAGTTCAAACACCAATGCACTAATTCTCAAAAATGTCAGATAACCGGGAATATTATCCGCAGTATCTATATTGCGGATGACCTGGACATCCTTACTACCCGGCTTATGGTATTCGATGCGATCCACCATCGAGCGGAACAAGATATCTACCGGCCACCCTTCCTGAAAATATATATAAAAGTATTGGTCCGGGATGGGCGTCAATAATTGCTTCGCGACAGTATCATCATTGACAGGAATGAAGTTAAACGTCGGGTCCTGCTCCAATAAAGTGCCAAGCGCTGCGCCACCTGTAATAGTTTTGTTGAGAGGGTTGGAATAGAGTCCGGCCACCTGCGTACCGTTTGCGGCGAGCGTCCCCTGAATTTTGTAAGTGGTGCTAATGGTGCCAAGCTTGAAGAAGTACGTCGGATGATGCTGGTTGAGGCGTGCGAGGTTCATGAGCAGTTGTCGGTTCGAACTTTCCGCATATGAGTTTTCATACCCTTGATAGTCAACCCGAAGCCTGGATGCGGCGCACCCGGAAAGGAATGAGACTGCAAGGATCAAGACGGCGAGGATTCCGGCCGCGACCAGCGTGTGAATTGAAAGAGGGGACCCAGATGGGTGAAAGCCGTCGTCCCTTCGATGCTGGGTTCGCATTCTAATCAAGTCGGGCGCGATTTTAGAAGTGGAATCCGCCGCTGGCAATCCGCACGTTTATGATTGTGCTTTAATGAGCAACGGGCGCGGCGGTAAATGGGTTCTACTTCGTTTGCGGATGCAAGAGTTTCCGGAGCCGCGCGAACTCCGGCGAAGTGATCCCGCCCTTTTCGAGGTCATCGAAGTCTTTCAAAATGACTTCGTTCCACGTTTGGATTGAGGCCGGATCAATTTTCCTGCCGCTGTTTCCGAGATAGATAGCGTCTGCCTCTGGAATCTTTCCGAGGAACAGCAGAGCGTGGGCCAGGTTCGTGTCAATATGCAAGTCATCAGGTTCGTTGATTTTATTCCCGGCTTCGCTGGAATCCCTTGAGCCGGCAAAGTCGCGCGCGAAGAGTTGATACCAGGAAAGAGTCTGGTAGGCGCCGCGCAGGGTCGCGCGCCGCGCTGGAGTGTCATCGCTCTCGCGTTGGACATACGCTATCCAGTTCTTCTCCGCTTCGACAGCTTCTTTCCAAAGAGCCAAACCGTTGGTTTTTTCCAAACGAGCCAACCCAGCTAAAATAACGGGCAAATCCCGCAATGAGTCCCTGTCGTCCGGGGCCGTTTGAAGAGTCTGCTGAGCTTGTGCGATCCTTGAACGCTGCAATTCTTCCATTGTTTCTTGGATTCTGACGCCACCCTCAAAAGTTTGCACCAAGATGGGCAGGTCCGGAGCGATGACCCTAAGGTGCGATATGTGCACGATGCCGACCCGAGAAATTCGAAAATCCGCTTCATCGAGATTTGCGTTGTACTCAATGGTTCCGATTGCCTGCCATTCGCCGTCCGGGCTAGGTTCCACAATCAGAGGTTTGATCTTTTTCGCCGCGTCAGAGCGCTCTTCGGAAGTAGCGGTATCGCGCCAGTCAATGTCCCCCGGCTCTTCGACCAGCTTGAACATGCTCCCGCTTCCAGACTTTATCCCGGAGAGGAAGAATCGCAAGTAAGCGATAGCGCTTTCAATCGTGTCCAATTTTGGCGGAGACGCGGCGTTCATGTCGTGAATAGGATCGGAGTACCCATCCAATAGAACCCAGCGGTCTGAAAAGCGCTGAACGTATGAAATGATTCCGTTCCAGCCGCCTCCTGACTGGACCTCCAATTCATAAAGCGCCGCGTTTTCATAAAAGTCCAAAGGGAGCCTGCGAATTCCCCGGACTTGATCAGGAATCGGGCCCCCTTTGACGGTCGAAAGTTGACGTAGAACAGCAGTGCGCTCAGCTCCAGCCAGCATCCGCCATCCGCCCGGCAGCAATGGAGGGAGAGCCCAGGGGTCTTGCTTATTATGTGTGAGCAGCAATACGGGATCCGTCCTGTCCAAAAGAGCGTCCGCTCGGTCAAGCAACGTCCTGGATTGTTGGGGCGTCAAGGTCTGCTTTTGTGGGCCGGATGCGGTTTTAGGATTCAGGAGAGCGGATTTGATCGCATTGAGGCGGCTTCTATAAATACCAAGATTTTCGTTAAGAGCCGCATTGGAATAATCGTCCCGCAAAACTGTCAAAAGGGTGTCGCATGCATTCTCCAACTCATCCAACGCCCTCTTCAAATCGCCCCGGCTGAACCAGATATCCGAGAAACGACTTTGAATCTTGGCTTTTCTGCGGATGAGCACGGTATTATTGGGCTGAGTGTTAAGTTTAAGCGCCGTGGCGACCGACTTCATGGCGGATTCATACTGGGCGTAAGCTTCCGTAGATTCATTCACTTCTGCATCGACGTCGCCAAGCGCAATTTGAGCTTGCGCCAATTGGCCGAAGTTGTCCGAGGATGACGCTACTTTGACCAGCTTCAGAAATGCGTTCACTGCATTGTTGTAAGAGGATTTTTCTTCCGGCTGCCGCTTAAGGGTGTGAAGGACATCCCCCGTCTGTTTGTAAAGGTCGGCCTGATCTCGAACAAATACCGGACTATCCTTCGCCACGCTTTCTACACGTTCCAATTCCTTAAAAGCTTGCGAATAAAAATCGAGCGCATCCTGGTATTTTTCATTCGCGGATTCCTGCGTTTTTTTCGGAGCCGAATTGTCGTTGCAATTGTCCACAGGGGCCACGTCCGCCACCAAAGAACAAAAAGACCCTTCCCTCGAAAAGGCCAGGGCGACCTCGCGCACAAATTCCAGGTCTCCAGGCGCCAAGGCTTCGCTTGTCTGCAACAGTTTTCGAGACTCAGAGAATTGCTTGAACGCCGATATCAGATCCTTCGGATCACCTGAAGACGGCAGCATATTTCCCTTGGAATCTGACTGAATGTAATACAGTTCTTGAACGTCCCCTAACGCTCCGACCAAGACGCCGTGCAAGAAACCGGCACGGGTCCATGATGGATGTTTCTCACTGAGTTCCTTGGCATCTACATCGGCTAGCTTTAGGGTAGTTCGCGCCAGATCCCATACGCCCAATTGATAGTGGATCATTCCTAATCCGCGCAAGCTTTCGACACGAACCAGGCGCCACAGCAGATTTTCCGAATCCCGTCTGTAAAGATTTTCCGCGTCGGTTTCCGACTGTTTAAAGAAGCCTTTTGCCTCTTCGTTTTGGCCAAGCCGCATGGCCGCGAAACCCTGGTCGCAGGCAAGTTCCGCGGACATTTTCAGCCACTGGGGATCGTCGGGGTGCATATAATTTGGGGGGAGGATTTCGGAGGCCTTTGCAAACCAATACTGCGCCTGACTGTCGTCCCACTGACTCGATCCAAGGCCCATGAGCGCCGAGACCTTCCATGAAAGAGCCTCCTCGGAACCACCCCCGTTCGCCTCGATGGAAATGATCGCATCCTTGAAGTGAATGAGCGCCTTGTCATAAAGGAGACCTTGCAATTCCGCTTGACCGAGTCCGATTTGCGACAAGACGTACACGCGTTCCATGGCTAGCTTCACGTCATTGGGTAGTTTTGCGTCATCTAGTTTTCCAGCACGACTTTGGGAAGATCTCGCCAGGGTTGACACATTGTCAAAAACGTTTTTGGAGTCTTTAATTTGGCCGGTCGCCAAAAGGCCATATCCTTCTTGATAGAGTGACTCCGCGAGAGTGACTTGTACCAACCTATCGGACGACTCCGAAGATGAAATTGTATTGAGGAGGTCGAGAGCGGATCGTGCGTCTGTGAGTCCCTCCTCGAAATGACCTATTTGGTAGAGCGCATCAGCAGCCTTTGCAAGGAAGCGCGCATGGCGCTGCACCAGGTGCACTTGTTGGTCGCGAGAGGAAGTGCCCTGGTTCGCGAGATCAACATAGGATTTTTCAGTGTCGCGGATAATCTGAAAGACAGACGCTGCCGGAACCCAACCGCCGCTAATTCCAAAACTTAGCCGCTCCGTCATTCCTTCCGCTTTCTTGTAATTGCTCTCGCTCTCCGCTTCCCTTTGTTTGGCCTCCGCTTCATTTTGTTCGGCCCTTGCTTCATTTTGTTCGGCGCGCAAATTCGCGTTGACAGCCTGCTCCTTCGCCTTGACTGCCTGCTCCGTCGCCTTGTCCGCCTGCTCTTTCGCCCTGACCGCCTGCCCTTTCGCCTTGACCGCAGAATACAGCGCCACGGCAGTCCCGATCAGTAAAACGCCAAATACCGCGGTGACCAATCGGGACTTCCGCAGGTCCCGTTCATACTTTTTCTTCTGTTCTTGGGCCTCTTCGGCCTGCTTTTTCGCCGCTTCCGCCTGACGGCGTTGCTCGCGCAACGATCGGCTCTCGGAAGCTGGATCGCTCAGGAGGTCGTGAGTCAATTCTAGCCAGACCACACCTGAGCGCTCTTCCCGATGGAGGATCCGGCGGTTCACAAGCTGGTCAAAATCGGACTCTGGAAGCCCTTGCCGAAGCGCATCTTCCAGCGCCGCACGGTCGCGATAGCCAGAAGCTGTGAGCAGTTGATCCTCCACCCAATTTCGAACGCGAGGATCCACGCCGTCGAATGCGCGTTCGTAGAAACCTCGGATGATTTCTTCGCGTTCGCCTGAGAGGAGATCCCTCGTGATTCGCGATTGGCCATGCTCGACGCGCTTGAGGTTCAACTCGTCGCAAACCACACTCAAGAGGGCTGGCTCGACATCGCGCTGTTCCATCGCGCGCGAAGTTTGCTTGCGTCGGGATGTGGATACGAAATCCACGATATCGCGGGCGACCTCGGGCTCAATCAGCGCGCGCCCGCCTCGCTGGACGACATCAAGAGCCTGCGCGCCGGTCATCCGTTCCAGGCGGAATCGATTCGGCAACAACGAAGGCATCCGAACGCGCCAGGGGTCGAGGTCCGCAAGGAAATCCTCGCGCATGGCGACCACAAACTTCACGCCTTGCCGCCGGAAGTTGTATTGCAGAGCTTCATCCGGATGCGCTTCCAGGCGCTCGCGTACCGCGTCCGGTGGGCGGTGTTCCAGCAACGCCTCGAGTTCCGATGCAAATTGGGAAACGCGCATGACGGACTCAGCGCTTCTCTGGCCCAGCGTGAAGACTTCCTCAAATTGATCCAGCACCATAACGGGAGTTAGCAGACGGTTGCGCGGCCCCCAGAAATCAACGTCATTCCGGTGAAAGTATTCCCACAGGGTCTCTCCCGCGGACGGGCGGGGCCCCGTGATATTTCCGCGATCCAATTCAGACGAAATGGCAGCCTTAACCTGATCTGCCAGTGGCGGAGCGCCGTCGCTGTGATCAAAACGAAGGCGAATCGGAAGGAAGTCGAAGCGTTTCAACCCGGGGAAAAGCCCGGCCTGGAGCAAGGATGTCTTCCCGAGTCCCGATTGCCCGTAGAGAACCACCACCGGGCTGCGCTGGACGAGGTCCAGCAACTCCGCGGTCTCCCGTTCCCGGCCAAAAAAGAATTCGCGGTCTTCTTCAGTAAAGGCGCGCAGGCCGGGCCACGGATTCTGCGGTGAGAGATTTGCAGAACTTGGTTTGGAGGCATTCATTGGCGAGTGTTTCGCTTGCGGAAGGTCTTTTGCGCTGCGTCCAATTGATCGATCAATTCGGGCGGCACACTCCCGTCCGGCGCACGCACAGCCGTGCGGCCGAATACATCGCGGCGGAATTCGATAAGGTCGGTGTTCGGAGTGCCGTCAATGACCACCGGAAAGAGGAACTTGCGATCCGTCCCGAAATACGAACTGGCAATCTGGCGGGCTTGCTCCCACTCCTTCCGGAACCATCGTGGAGAATCGTCTTGCGTATTTGCAGACAGCAAGGGCACGAAGGCACAGCAATCACGGATATACGCCACAATGATGTTTTGGAAATCATCGCCAGGATTGAGCCGCCGGTCGATCCAAACCTCCAGCCCCGCCGCAGCGAGTCCATCGGCGAGTCGGAACGCTGCATCATGATCTTCGTGGGCGTAACTGATAAATATAGAGCCGGAAGTCATGCTAGCGGGTTTATCCGTTGAAGATACGGCTTTCCGGGCTGCCGGGATCGTCTTTGGATGCCGCTCGAACCAACGGCGGTTGAGTTCGCGGACGAAATCCACCGGAGATCCGTCCGTGAAAATGTGCGTCTGCTGGGGGCTGAACCGCTGCAGGAATTTAGCAAACTCGGGCTGCATGCGGCCAACCGCAATCACTTCCGTTATCATGCGGGAGTCCCATAAAGGTCTGTCGCGGGAAAGCCTCAATAAAAACCGACCCAGCCAATCCGGAAAGTCGACGCCAAGAATGAGAAGATGGCTTTGCTGCAACTTGGTGATCAATTTCTTCGGACGTCCTTCACCCGCCATGAAATCATGCATTTGCTCGAGCATCTGTCCTTCGGTCACCGCAAACGTGGATGACACGGAGACCCTTCCGAGAATCTGAAATACCAAGCTGCTCCCGGGCCCTACCAGCAGCGCATCGTCATAGTCGATCAGGTTTGATGCCGGTGGGTAAGACACCACAACGGGCTTGTTGCCGCGGACCGCCGCTATGGCTTCTTCAAGAAGCGTGTCAAAGGTTGTGCTGATGAACAAGCGAAAATTCGGTATCTCTGCGAGAAGCTGCAGCGATTGGGGCACTTGCACTTTCATATCCCTGATAATGCGCAAAACGACCTGAGGTCTTACGGCCAGAGGGTCGCCATGGAATTCTTTGTAGGCGCATACAACATCATTGGTCTCGAATTCGGGGGGAAGGCGGTCAGCAGGGATGCTCAATTCCGTTGCCAGCCGCTCCGCTAGCATACGGTGAAACGACCGGGGGCCCGCATCGGTATCGACCATCAACAAATCACGGCCAACGATGGGTACAACTTGTTCCTCTTCGATGGCCGGGAGGAGGTCATCCCACATATTTATATCGGTGGGAATCATCGGCCAAACTCTATCAAAGGAAGCAGAGGTTGTCACTGACGCGAAGAGGCTTCGCGCGATGTTTGCTACGGATTATTCATTACCTCTATGATAACGCCAACTTCAAATGGAACCAGTCGAGTGTACATTCTTTGCCGGTTTGGAATTCAAAACGGAGATTCATTTCAACTTTGTGGCCCGCCTTTTGCAATGACACACGACAAGATGGGTGACCGCCACACGTCCCCACCAGGTTAAGAAGATTTATAGTAAGTCTTGTAGTTAATAATTATAAGCGATAGAATCCAAGCAGCGTGGCCACTGCGAGGTCTAAATCTCAATTGGTGAAGCCAATTCAATGATGCGTGGAATCGTGTATCCAATGCGACCACCGTATTTTTGGCGGAGGACAGATTCTGGCAGCAATAATGAATATGGAGTGAGCAAGTGACGGCAAAAGCGACGGCTCGAAAAAAGATCGAAATTGCATCGAATCCGCCGGACAAAACGCTACCGCGTCCTGAAAACGACTTTTTGATTGTGGCTATCGGGGCCTCCGCCGGAGGGATCGAGGCATTCGCTGACTTGATGACCAGCCTTCCTGCCGATACCGGCATGGCATTCGTCTTGATTCAACACCTTGATCCAAAGCATCACAGTCTGCTGACGGAATTGATTTCCAAGAAAACTCCTATGCCGGCGAAAGAAGTCACGGATGGCATGACCGTCGAATCCAACCATGTCTACGTTATTCCGCCGAACGCGACGATGTCCATCTCCAATCAGACGCTTCACCTCGGGCCGCGCGAGGAATCACGCGTGGCTCAAATGCCGATTGACCACTTCATGCGCGCTCTGGCCGAAGATCAGGGCAAGCGTGCCATTGGCGTCATCCTCTCCGGCACCGGCACGGACGGGACTCTTGGAATGGCGGAAATTCAAGCTCAGGGTGGCGTGACTTTCGCACAAGATAATGCTTCTTCTAAGTATGACGGGATGCCGCGAAGCGTAGTCGCCTCCGGCTGTGTGGACTATGTACTACCACCAAAAGGGATCGCGAGAGAGCTAACACGAATCGCGGGTCATCCATATCTTGCGAGGGACCACAAATCGAATGACGCCGAATTCCTTTCTTCTGAAAATGCAGGATTGTCAACGATTTTTCAGTCTTTACGTAGAAACACGGGAGTCGATTTCACGCATTACCGGCAGACAACGGTCCTGCGGCGGATCCAGCGCCGGATGGTGGTGCACAGGCTCGACAAGTTGGAGGAATACGTCAAGTATGTTCAGGCCAATCCTGCGGAGATCAAGTGCCTATATAAGGATGTGTTGATTAACGTCACCAGTTTTTTTCGCAATGCGGGTGTCTTTGATGCGATGAAGTCACTGGTTTTTCCAAATATTCTGAAGAATCGCCCGCCGGAATCCAGCATTCGCGTATGGACTCCCGGCTGCGCTTCCGGAGAGGAGACATTTTCAGTTGCCATCGCGCTCCTGGAATTTCTCGGCGATAAAGCTCCCCAATTTCCGATTCAATTCTTCGGAACGGATGTAAGTGATACGAGCATTGCCAAAGCGCGGAGCGGATATTATGCGGAAAATATACAAGGGGACGTCTCGGCCGAACGGCTGCGGCGCTTCTTTACAAAAGTGGAAGGCGGATACCGGATCAGCAAGAACATCCGGGACATCTGTATTTTCGCGCAGCAAAACCTCTTGAACGACCCTCCATTCTCGCAGATGGATCTTATCTGTTGCAGGAATCTGCTCATTTACATGGAGCCGGTTTTGCAGAACAAGGTCATCTCTCTGTTTCATTATGCGGCTCGGCCCCGGGGGTATCTGGTTCTGGGAGTTTCCGAAGGCCTGGGCACTTTAACCAACCTATTTGCAACGGAGGATCGCGCGCATAAGATCTTCTCGAAGAAAACCACGGCTTCTCGGCAGACCATGACTTTCTCCGTAAACCAGCCGAATGATCGGATCGAATATGGTCCATTTCGCACTTCCACGAAACAACCGGACCCCAATTGGAATTACTCAGAGGCTCAGAAAGAATTTGACCGTAAGCTCTTGAGTCAATATGCACCCGCGACTGTCTTCATCAATGAAGACATGGAAGTCATCCATTCGCGCGGGGATGTGGATCGCTATCTTAAGCTTGCACCGGGCCATGCCAGCCTGAGCATTCTAAAAATGGCGCGTGAAGGCCTCCTTCTGGATCTTAGAAACTCGATCGGCAAGGCCAAGAGGGAGCACACCACTGTCCGCAAACAAGGAATACGAATCAAAAATGGAATAGAAAGTGGAAAAGCCAATAATGGAGGGTCACAAAAAGCGGTATCAATTCGATCGGTGAGTGTTGAAGTCGCCCCAATCAACATTGGGTCACTGAATGATTCCTACCTCATGATTACTTTTCAAGACGCCCCGGCAGGGACCTCAAGCGGGTCCACATCACGCGGCACCCGGTTTAAAGGAGAGCTGGAGGTCTCGTCGGATGGAATCGCCAAACTCGAACAGGAACTCGCTGCAACAAAAGAGTATCTCCAATCGGTTATCGAAACACAGGAAGCTACAAACGAGGAGCTGCAGTCGGCGAATGAGGAAATCCTTTCGAGCAACGAGGAATTGCAGAGTACCAACGAGGAACTGGAAACAGCTAAGGAAGAGTTACAGTCCGCCAACGAGGAATTGAATACTGTCAACGATGAATTGCGCAATCGAAATATCGAGGTTACTCAGGTCAATAACGACCTGACGAACCTGTTTGCCAGCATTGACGCCGCGGTGCTAATGATTGGAAGCGATTTCACCATCCGTCGCTTTACTCCACAGGCTCAAAAATTCCTCGGGCTTATCCCCGGAGACGTCGGTCGTCCTTTTTTGAACATAAACCCGCCCATAGAAATCCCTGATTTTCAATCGATGGTTTTGCAGGTAATTTCAACACGGCAGCCAGTTGAAAAGGAATTTAAAGACCGGAAAGGCGATCGCCATCAGCTCAGAATTCTCCCTTTTCGTACTTTTGATAACAAGATAGATGGTGCGGTAATCACGATTGTCCATTTCTCTCCATAAGAATCCAGGTTTGAGTACCGAGACCAATTCCACGAGAGGCGCTGTTGTTTTATCCGCCATCAAAATATCATTAAACTATTGACAGTACAGATAGTAAAGACATACAACCGAGGGCAGTTTACGGAGAGCCGGTTTGGCAAGTCCCCGCCAGCTGCACCGGAAGAATGGCGAATTGTCGGCCGAGGCCGGAAGGAACGCGATCCTTCAGGCTCTTGGAGCTGCGTCGCCGTCGCTATCTTCCATCTTGGATGCTTCCACTGTAGGCTTCGCAATTTACGACGACAATTCCCGTTGCGTTGTGATGAACAAGGCACTCGCTTCAACGAAAAGAACCTCCCCGAAGGCACATGTCGGAAAAACGATCCGTCAATCACTGGGTGAGGATGCGTCGCAAGTAGAGCCCGCATTTCGGCATGTCTGGACCACGGGTAAGCCTCTTCATGACTTGGAACTGACCGTCTGCTTGCCTGGCCGTTCGGAAAAAAACCATTTCGCTCTCGATCTTTACCCGTTTAGAGACAACCTCGGCGATAAGCGGTTGATTGGAGTTCTTTTTTACGAGATCACGAGCAAGAAAAAGCTGCAAGACCGTCTTCGCCATCTCAATGAGACGGCGGAAAAACCTCCAACTGGCGAAGACAAGTTTTTTGCAGTTGAAACTGAGGAACTCTCCGCTCATTCGGTGGAGATGCTCCAACAATCCATCGAGCTACTCGATTATTCCATGGCGTTGCGGCGTCAAATCTCGGAAATGCGAATCGTTGCGGCTCTTAGGCGCGCAACGCCATTTTCGGATGTCTCCCAGCAGGCGCGGTCGATCCTGAATTTGCGAGCCCTGTCGCGAAAGCCTGTCCCGGACCAATCCGTGACCTCTGATCTGAACGTGCAAGGCGAACAGACCGCCGATTGTCCAAGTCACAGGGAACTGCAAGTAATGCGACTCCTGGCAGAAGGCAACTCAAACAAAGAGATTGCCGCTGTTCTTGATCTCAGTACTAGGACCGTGGAAACCTACCGTGCCAGGCTCATGGTCAAGCTACACCTTCATTCGGTAGCCGAACTAGTGCGCTACGCGGTTCGCAATAACCTCATTAAGCCCTAACCAGCCATCATTTTCTTGTGCCGTTTAACTGTTCTGTAAATGTAGGTATTTCTACAGTATTGACGGTCTTGAGCTACGGCGGTACACATCGCCTCCCCCTAAAGGAGGGCCCCAAAATGAACCACTATGTGATATGTAGTAGCCCCAAATGTCGTTTTGTCCTGGATCTCCGCATCGACGGAAAATCGAATGGTCACCGGCGGGTCATCCTGAGTAAATGTCCTGAATGCGGAGGGAAATGGTCATCCAGAGGGCCGATGTCCCGCGACGCACTCGGTGCGCAGTGGGTAAGCAAGCTTCCGCCTTGCTCGTGCTGCACCCGCAAAGTGCTGGTTCAGGCCGCCTAGTTCGTGCGGCAAAGCGCGGGGTGGGTTCATCCTAGAAGATTGGCGCGCCCGGAGGGATTCGAACCCCCGACCCTCTGCTTAGAAGTCGAGCGACCAACTTAATCAAATCTTGCCGGAGCTGGCCCAAAGCAGAGCAAAATCAGCAAGATACGACAAAACGGGCGACGTTTTTTGCTTCTTCTCTCTTCTACTTTATCCACGATTATCTGCGATTTGTCACAATTAGTATGACATTCTTATGACAGTCGATAAACAAAGTGAATTCAACACACTTTAATACACAATCCATCTTATGACCGCGAAACTCGAGGCCAAGAACTCGCTGCATCCCTGAACGTATTCTTGTGCGAATTCCGGGACTCCGCGCCATCGAGGACCTTCGTCTTATATTCCTATACGGGCCTCAATTATTTCGATGTTGTTGATTTTGTCAGTAATTGGCCGCACACTTGGCGGGCACATTTTGATAGCTGCTTGCCATAACTATGGAATTTACGGTTGAAATGAACAAGGCTCCAATGATCGCGAAAGCGATATTTGCAGAGCAAAAGGACTGCGCATTTGTAGACGGATGGCGACAGAAATTAGGCGGCGACACTAATCCATACCGAAAGGACGCATTAGACTTTGCGGATCTCGCGATCCAACGCTATTTCGCGGATTCGCGGATTGGACAACCTTACGTTCGAAGTATATCTGACATTTCGGACCACGTTTCCCATGATCCACAATGCGAAGCAGCAGGCTTCGTGCTCTTAAAGTGCAATTGGTTTCCCGATTCCGAGGTAATCGGAATCTGTCACTTTCGTCGGACGTGGTGCAACAACCTGGTCTTAGATTACTTGGCAGGTCACCCCTTCGCAGTAAGACCTCCCGAAGGGTATAAGTACTTGGTTCGCGGCGTTGGTCCCGCATTGATGTGTTTTTTAAGTCGTGTAGCTGCAACACTGGAGTGTGGTTTGATCTGGGGGGAGGCGACACAAATCTCCCACAAGTTTTATGAAAGAACTTTTGAGATTAATCCTGTCAAAGACTTGATCATAGTTCCTCAGGTCAATTTCTTGAAATGCGCCAAGCTCGACCTAAGCTGGAAGACGACAAAAGACGGTACTACAATGAAGTCTGAAACTGTTGAAGAAATTTATAAATCAGAAGAGACTAGTCCGCCGTTGGTTGGTAACAGGACACTAGTGATGGGTCCAAGACGCCAATTAGTTGATCATTTCTTCGACTTACCGCGCCATGTGCAAGACGAAATAGCACGCGCCCTTGGACTGCTTAAGGAGGGGGACAGTGAGATATTGGAAGATCAATGGTGCGGAGTGCTCTTTCGACGCGCTGACCAAAGCGGAAAACTCCGCGACTTGTGGAACGAGGTTGAAAAGCGACACAACAGCGGAGAGCCAGAGAAGAATCCATTCGTATCCTGAAGGAAAAGAGGCGCGGAATGCATATCCACTTTGCCGACTGGCATAGAGACGCAGGTATAGAGCCGAACGCCGATACCTCGCCGAAGCATTGGAAAGTTATAGAAGACTACCGACCAAATACCGATGAAATTATCTCCTTTGCTCGGCTTTTTTATGGATTCGGCAAAGAGGACACGAACTTGGATAATTTTGGGACCGCCTTACAAGACGCCGATCCAACCTTCTCTATGCGCGACCAAACACAGCAATTCGCCGTTTTTGCTGGTGCAGAGCTTATTGAGGTTATTGAGCGATCAGAAGACAAGCAATTATCCGACGTCGCCGCACTATGCCTAGTCTGCGGCGCGGCCCAGAGTGCACGCACCAATCTCCTCGTTCCTGACCTCCCAAAGATCGCGGCTCGATATATCGAGAATCGTACAAGTGAAAGAGCGTTACCGCCTGTTGGAACACTCAAAGAGGACGGCGACCCTAAGATAGCAAAACTTGAACGCGAGCTGACAATTGTAGGCGAAGAAGCGAACATGTTATGGTGGCTATTCTCGGAATACAGCCGCGACCGAAACCAACGTTGGAAGAAGGTCGGGTTATCAGCAACATCCATTATAGCCGGGAAGGAGCTCGCCGACCTCACGCGCGTCATTCCGGGACCTGTCGCCGCCGCTGCTTTTCTTGATCAAATTGTTCGGCTTTCTGATTCAGCGAAATCACTAAAGCCCATTGTAATCAAGCAGGCCATAGAAAACACTCCCCGTGACTGGCGGGCAAAATATTCGTTTGACTCGACTGAGGGTCTTAAAGACCTCGCGCCCATCAGTAATGCGATAAGACTTTCGCTGTCGGTTTCTGACGGCGACGAGTGGTCCCCAGTTTTTGAGAAAGGGACTGCCCTCGAGGCTAATTCAAAATTGGCCCCGAATGCGGTCGCCTATCAAGTCTTTCTCGAACAGTTGCTAGCACGTCTCGTGGGAGAGGTTGAGTAGTCATATGAGCACGCCGCCGTCGCAACCGCCGCAGGCACCGAAGCCCCCGGAAAGTCAGGAGACTGATGCTCAAACCACGACACCAGGGATCACCGATTTTCCTGCTGACTTGCTCCCTGTGGAAAAGACGCCAGAGTATATCGATTTGCCGCAAGGAAAAGAACTAAACGATCTCGCTGCTTTAAACTTAGCCAAATCTACACCTCTGCAGTGGATTGTGTTGGCCGGCCCCATTGATTCAGGCAAGACAACACTTCTCACGAGTTTGTACGAGCTATTCCAATGGAGAGAGGTAGAAGGATACGCCTTCGCTGGATCAAACACTCTACCTGCCTTCGAGGAGCGTTGCTACCTCTCGCGTAGGGATTCGGGAAACGTCCTACCACACACGCAGCGAACACCATACAATGGGCCTGATCCGAAGTATTTGCACTTGCGAATTCGCTTTACCGAAGGATTGCGCGCATTCAGGGACTTTCTTTTCACAGACGTGTCCGGAGAGATGTTCGAACATGCGCGTGATTCCACCATTGAATGCAAGGAGATGACTTTCCTTAAACGCGCAAACCATTTTCTTCTTTTCTTAGATAGCGCAAAAGGCGTCCAATTGGACAAGCGCTGGGCGATGTTTGAGGATGGCAGAGCACTACTGCGGTCTTGCGTGGACAGTGGGATGATCGGGGCGAATTGCTTGGTAAATATTGTTTGGTCACGATTTGACTATTTCATTGCAAAACAGTCGGAAGATCGCCACCGACTCTTCCGTGTTGAAGTAGAAAGAGAGCTTCACAACACGTTCGATCAACTGGTTCCTAAGCTCATATTCAGCGAAGTCGCAGCTAGGCCACTGGAAGCGCCCGCACTCCACATTGGCCAAGGCGTACCGGCCTTGCTGAAACAATGGGCCGCAACTCCTTTGGAAAAGAAAGCTTTGGATTTATTTCCGTCGTCATATTCGGGCACACGCGAGAGCGAGTTGTTCGCAGCTCGGCATTTTTCTACAACAACAGGCAATGACGAATCAAACGAATAACCATTTCTTGCTGATTGGACTTCCAAACACGGGGAAGACTAGCTTTCTCGCGGCTTTTTGGTACATGGTCGGTCAATCTAGCTTAAGTTGTGCGTTAGAGCTCGAAAAACTTGACGGCGAAAATCAGTATCTCAACCAAATCCGCGATGCTTGGTCGGAATATCGACCTGTGCCCAGAAACAAAGCCGACTCCGAGAAATCCGTGGTGATGTGGCTTAAAAATCGCTCGACGGGCCACGTAGGACGCTTGAGCTTTCCTGATCTTTCCGGAGAAGCGTTTCGATCCCAATGGACTCAGCGACAGTTGGCTACACCCTACGATAGAAGCCTTCGTGAAGCTAAGGGCGGTGTACTGTTCGTAAATGCTGAGCACATCATCAAACCTCACCGCATCGACATGGTTAATCTAGTGCTTGGCGATATCGGTGGTGAAGATGTTAAACAGAGGCCGCATATCAAAGACAAACCTTGGGACAGCGAAAAATCCCCAACGCAAGTCCAGCTGGTCGATGTCTTACAATTTATGGCTACTCGCAGCTACTTTAAGCCGCCGTTTCGGATGGCAGTTGTAATATCAGCTTGGGACCGCATCACCCCCACCGACCGTCGGCCAGCCGAGTGGATCGCAACTGAGCTCCCGCTCCTCAAACAATTTTTCGAGTCTAATGACCAGACCTTCGAAGTTTCCTTCTACGGCGTCAGCGCCCAAGGCGGTAGGTACGCCCTCCCTCATTTCTGGTCTCGCAATTTCTACGATTGCCAACCTTTTGCCAAGCGTATAAGTGAGCATAGCGACCCAATTTCTACATGGATATGGGCAAAATTAGGTTCTAGCAGTCACACTATTTTGGAGCAACTGCGCACCGGGAGCGATACTACGGAGATGCAGAAAAAAGCTCTGGCAAAAGATTTTAATACGTTGATGGCCGAGCCCGATATTTATGACGAAACGCGGTTTGCGGCAGTCGTATTGCGATCCGAGACTGAAAGCTTATTGAGAAATGGAGTCCTCCAAAAAGACGAGAAGAAACTGTATCTGACTCGGTTGCTTTTAGAAGATGCCTATCCCGGAGAATTGTCCCGAGATAGAGAGCATGCAACAGAAGCCTCGGACCTCCAAGACAAACTGCCCGCAGGTCGCGTTTTGGTTGTCGGAGACCACGTAAAAATGGCCCATGATGTGACTGAGCCCATCCAATGGCTAATGCGCTGACATCTGTTCACTACGATGCTGGAACGGAGGGCATCCTCCTTCATCAATCACTTCATGGCTATGCGGAGGGGCATCGTCTCATCGAAAGCTCAATTCCCATACCAAACGACCTGCAGCGCGTCATGCTTCGCATGAGTGATCTGTCTGGCACGGGTGTAGTAAACGGATTCCAGGAATACCTTACGGGATACCCATTAACTTCCCTTAACGCATATGCACTGGCAAAGACATGGTATGCACCCGAAATGCCTAGACCCGGTTGCGTGTGGACGCACACATTTATCATCCCCGCGTCCTTTCTGGCTCAGATACCTTCTTTGGCCGCCATTCGTCCGCTATTTAGGCGACCTAGCGAAAGATCTGTCAGCGACTTTTATTCGAGACCCATTTTCTTCGATTCCGCTCGGCGTGTTTTTGACGCCCAATCAAATTCAAATCAAATCGCGCTGATGCAATCGTTCCTTTTATCCCACTACCAACAGGACTGGCATCCCTTAATCTTGTCGGCTAATGATTCAAATGAATTCGCCGATATGATTTTTGCCGTTTGGTCTCAAAAGTGGCCCGCTCTTCGAATGAGCTTTACGTTTTGTACTGGATCTCTCTCGGCCCGAACCTTCGACAAAAGACCACTGGACGTTCAGTGCGCCCCAACTACCGCAACTCGTCAAGTTTTTCGTGAAGTCGCCGCGGAGGGGGTTGGTGAACCGATAGTCATAGACTTCACTCCGCCTGACCTGCCGACATGGACAATTTTGGCTGCGAATGACGCTCTCCGATACGAGGGCGGGCCACTCAGGGATTTTCTGTGGTCAGCATCAGACATAGATAGTGCCCGATCCGATTTCCCCTCTTTTGTAAAAATTTATGACGGCCTCGCCCAATCATTGCCTTATTCCGACATCTTGGAACAGACAGCCGACTTTTTTCCCCGTTCCACAGATGGGCGGCACTTAAAGCTGGCTCTTTTCGGAAGTCAACCGAAGCTCTTGGTTAAAAGTGGTGAATCAAAAGACATCCTTCTTGCACTGGCTATGACGGAGCGTTACGAGAGTTTCGACGCTGATGAATTGTCCATTGCACAACAGGCCTCTCATCTGATTGCCGAACAACCCACGACCGGCTGCCAGATGGTGGGCGAGCTTCTTCGAGCTTCGCTCAATCCTCTTGGCGAACAACTCTTAACTAATCTGATTTTGGACATGAAGCCGGAAGATGCTCTGGTGATCGCAACCAATCAGCCTCAATTTCTTCCGACGCTGTTTCGTGTCAACCCTAGATTGGGAGTATCAGCACAACTATGGATGACTGCGGGAGATCGTAGACGGGAGCTATTCGAGTCTGTTGTTTCGGCGCAGAACGTTGAGCCAGAGCTTGCGAGGGGAATCGTCAACGCTTTACTTGACAGCAATTCGCAAGATTTTATCCGCAGAGCATTTTCCCAATGGGGCAGAGTTGCAGTATTCCAAGCACTTGATTGGAGCGAAGCTCACGGAGGCTTGATGCCCGAATGTTGTCGAGCAGCTCTTACAGCTTATCTCCCTGACGTAATGAGCTGGGTTGGTACGGCACCTGAAAAATCAACGGACACACTCGCCGCCGTCGCGCATGTGGTTGCCCCGTATTCCTCCCAAGTCGCGCAAAACGATTCAACCATCTGGCTACAAACTTTCCGTGCATTGCAAGAAGGTTGCCGAACCGACGAGGCCAATTACGTCTGTACGTTTTTACTGAGCTTGGCTCTTTGTAATGCTCCGCCTGCTCCTCTAGACCTTGTTTCGGAATCATTTGAGAGAGTTCACCAATTAGCGGAGAGAGAGCAGCTAAGAGAGGATGCCTGGTTCATCTTGCAGCCGCTTGTTCCCGAGTTGAGTTGGGGAAAGAATTGGGATCGGTGTGAACGCATCCGGCGAGCACTGATGTCAGCATTCATGCATCATTCCTGGCCAGCATGGGAGCTATCCAAACGAATAAAGAATCAAGACATGGTCCGCCAATTGCTTCGAAGTGCCCGCAGAGTGGGCGCGGAGTCTTACTTTCAAAACGTGTGATTAGCTGACCAGCGATCCTCCAGTTGGCCTACGCGGTCGTCTCCCCTCAATTGAAAAACACTTCGTTGCTGGTCTTCTCAGGTAGCTTTCACACCGCCAAACCACCTTCGTCAATCCAGCGGCCACTTTGTCCCTAATGGCACAGACCTCTTCGTTTCTTTCCCCTCTTTCACGTCCTTACTCCCTCGGTTCTCCGTGATCGGAGCGTGTCCCCTTGCCACCCATGCCAAATATCAAACTCCGGACGTTCAAATGCCATTTGCAAGATTGATTAGCCCAGACCACGTCCAAAAACGTCAGCGTGAGCTTTGATCTGATCTTGAATCGGCTTGTCATAACGAATGACGATCACCCGGTAGCCCATATCTTCGAGGTTTCCGCGCTCCCGTGCGTCCTTCTCTTTGCGTGCTGGCTCGTCATGAGGTGAGCCATCCACGAATACGGCAATGCCTTTGAGACCATCGCGATCATAAAAGAAATCTGATTCCGCATAGACCTGCGGCTCCGGTCGGAATTGAGCTTTATCTGGAAGTCTGTGTCTGGCCTTATATAGTTCATCCAAGAACTTAGCTTCGAGGCTCGAAGCGGGATCTCTCCGTTCGAGTAACCAACGGTACTGTTCATCGTAATTCCGCCCATGCGCCAGGCGGGTCGATGTAGCTACTTGAAGGCTCATCAAAAAGTCCCGAATCAAAAACCGATTCAGTAATCTGTGGTCCATTTGGTTCGAATAGCTCAGCAAACATCGGTAGCACGCCCGACTGCACTTGCCGTCCGTGACGACGTCGGCACCGGAATCAGGATCGAAGTGGCAAATGTGTAGAGCTTCCCGCGCCACCTTCGCTATCGTCTGCGGTTCTTCGAGTAATCTCGACCATACTCCGCTACCACCTTCGCTAGCTTCCCAGAACAGGATTCGCTCCTGATCCTCGGCACCAATACGCCCAACCGAAATCTCCTGTTCTTCGACTTGAAAGAAGATTTGGCATCCTCGTTGGAGTGAATAGCTAAGGCTGGCCAGAAAAGATTCGCGTTCCTCTTTCTCCACTTGAGCAGGAATTTCGGGCGAGATCAGCAGCAGATTTCGCGTGTCCCAAACGAACGGAGTTATACCGGAAATCAGGCGAGTCGGGTCAACCTCTCCTGCCCGATCATCATCGCCGGGCCTCCTAACCCAAAAACCAGTTTTACTGTCCATGCTGAAGCCGCGCTGGTCTGACCTTCGCCACTTCCGATTCACTCGCCACAGGTTTGCTTGCGGCCCATGCGTGAGGCGCAGAAGCTCTGTTGAATTAGGTGATTGCACTGAGCCCTTGTCGCAGATTTCCTTACCATCGGTACCCGTTGCGAAGCGGTAGTACAGTTCCAGCTCATAGCCCTCGCGTGTTCGCTCCTCTTCGTCGCAAGTAATTCGATCAACTCGAATTCCTTTGACTGTCGACATTTCAAACAAGAGAGGAAGGAATTCGCTGTTTTCCATGTTCAGCGTGCTCTTGCAGTGATTGCACAAATCGGCGGCGGCTTGGTCGCCTTCATGGAAGTATCCGCATACCTTGCAGAACTTGGCGCGCTTGAGCCTCGCCTGCACTCCGCCGGTTGGCAGAACACACCTTGCCATCCGGTATTTCCGGCCTTCGTGATAAAGGATATTTCGTGGGCCAAACTCCCGCAGTCCCAGGAAACGCGGGCGATCCACCACATGAGTGTTGTCGTTTGTCGGCAGCATCGCACGCAGGGGGAGACGCGGGAAGTTGTAACCGGGCAGGAAGCCTTCCGCCGCCAGATAGCGATAGGGGTAGAAGTCAGATTCCGTAGAATTCTGCGACCGATTCTCCAGAAGTTCGATCTCCCTCTTCGCTTCCATCTCTTCGCGTTCGGCGTTCTTCTTTTTGTCCCGGTCGGCGCGGGGATCGTCAACCGTCTTCCGGGCTTCGTTTCGTTGCAGCACCGCTGCCCGATAGAGTTCCCTCCAGCGATCAAAAGCACTATTGAATGCCAGCGGCGCAGTATTTAGAACCGAGTCCAGCCACGCTGTCGTGTTCCAGAATGCGTTTTGAACTTCTGTTCCACAGGCTTGCAAGATACTCAGGCACTCATTCTTTAGCTCGGTACGTTTTTCGTCGGATAGTTCCATCTGGTGTTGAATGTCAGGTTGCAAAGGAAAGTCCGGGTGTGCATCGTCAATCACAAGAGCTTCCACGATGCTGCTTGCCAGCTTGATCCCTGATACGGCAAGCCATACCGAATGCAGGTGTGCTCTCACAAGGTTTTCGTTCGCGAGTTCAAGCCGTGGGGGAGCGACAGCGCCAGCTACCATCAGCGCCGGTTCGCGGAAGAAATATTGATCGTGCGAACTGCCCTCACTGCAAAATGCAGCAACAAGGGCTTGCTGCCCGCCACGTCCCGCTCGACCGCTTCTTTGAGCGTAGTTCGCGGGAGTCGGCGGGATATTTCGCAGGTGGACAACGCTCAATTCGCGAATATCAATGCCAAGCTCCATCGTGGGTGAACAGAACAGCGCGGATAGCTTTCCTTTGCGGAAATCTTCTTCTCGCTGTTCACGATCTTTCGCGTCCACCTGCCCCGTGTGGGCCTGGCCTTCGACTCCAGCCAATAGCCGAGCTGTTTCTTGATAAAGCCGCGAGAAAAACTTGTTCGCCAGCCGCTCGACTTCTTCGAATTCGTCCGAGGAACTGCGACGGCTGCGGATGGGGTCTGGCTCCGGCGGTTTGCCGTCACCAAGCTGCCATTGAAATCCACTCGCCAAAAGCTGCACGGCTGGCGCTTGCGCGTGCGTCTTGGTTGCTCGCAAGAAACTGCCGTACAGGACGCCGCACAATGCCTTGATGAATGTCTCCCAATTGTCAGTAGGGATGTCAGCCGTCGCGCCCCATGTATCGGCCTTGCGTAAATAACGGGCGAGCTTTGATCGGATGTCGAGACTCCGCTCCCGTTCACCCTGCCGCCTGCCCGAACCCGGCAGCGCAAAAAGCTTACTCGGAGGGATGTAGTCATCACTGTCGAAAGCCCACGGCTCCCGAAGACTCTGCGTCACACGCTGTCGCAATTCCCACTCTTCTTGCGGGTCAAGAACCCCGGCGTCAATCGCCATCTCCTTTCGGAGATGATCGAGAAAAACTCGAATAGCCTCTTCGCGCTTCTCCGGTTTTGCCGCCTGCAAAACAGGATGAACTTTCCAGACTTCCTCATTGCGGCAAATATCCGCCAGGCCCGGATATTCGAGCTTGAGAAGTCCGCATTGCTCTAGGTTCGGCTGAACGATTCGCCAACCTCTGACGCAGGTCCTCATACAAGCGATATTCAAGCAACCGCTGCATTGCTTTTTCGTTGCGGCTTTTTCCCGGATCGTATTCCGAAGGCTGGCTTGCGTACGCTTCCTGCTTTAGCTCCAGCGACTTGAAAACCGCTTGCGTCACCTGGGCATGGTCGAGCGAACCTCGTTCAACCAACGCCCGGTAAAGCGCCGAACGCACTAGCGCCACTTGTATGAAGTCGTTGAAATGCCCCGCCTGCAAGGAAGCGTCTTGGCGGTTGTCGGTAAAGCTCAGCAGTTTCCGCGCTTCTTCGGGTACCGAAGCATCGCCCCGAAGTTGAATGACCGTCGAACCGCCAATGAGCGTGGTCGCCGTGCTGCGACCTGTGTGGCTGAGCCGAGTCAGCTTGCGAAAATCATTCTTTTCGCGGCGCTCGTAGGCCACCCCGCAACGAAGACAGAAAAGAAATGGGCTAGGCTGGAACCAAACGGCAGTGCCTCCAGCGCTGTTTTCGTTCCTTGCGTGCCCGGCAGGCTGAACGAAAAGCTTTTGGGGTACGTGCTCTTTGTACTCTCGCTTGATTCTTTCCGTCTTTCCCGTTTCCCACCAGTGATCCGGCAAATCATCAATACGTTCATCGCTCCAGAGCTTTCCTTCGTCCAAAGCTGCATAGCCGGGCTGGATTTTCTCGTCTTCCTCCTCGGCATAAAACACTGGCGGTCGTGGCGTGATCTCCCCATCGACGCCCGCTTGCCAACTGACCATGTAATATTCCTGACCGCAATCGCGGCAGAAGACGAGCGGATAGAGCAGTCGCTCGCCTTTGTCACCAGCGGCGTAGTATTGCCCTTCCAACGAAAGCTGGCGATTTTCTGCGGAGTCAAGCGTGGCGTAGACCGTCCCACCGGCTGCGAGAAACTGGTGCAGGCGGAACGCGAACAATGCTTCGCCGTCTTCATTCTTTAGAGAATTGCCCCGGTCCAGCACGGCCCGAAGTTCTAGCCGACAATTCTCCTCAGTCAGCCCACTTTCATTCGTCAGCTTTTCCACGCCTTCTTTGAATTTTATGGGCGTGCGCCGCACGAGCCTTCCGTCCTGCATCTCGACGCCAAATGTCTTTTCAACCCACGCGGCCAGCGGGTGATGGCGAAAACCTGCGGAGTCTTCAGGCACTCCTGTTTCAACCGCCTTTTGCAATGCACTCGTTCCGGCAGGCACATCTGCTTGAATCGCGGGCCGCAACGTTTCATCCACGACGTTTTCAGGCTTGACCTCGGAGCCAAATAGTTTCGTCGCCACTTTTGCTACGGCGCGGCGGCGATCATCGCGTTTTCCCTCCGTCGCCATCGTTGCGCTGGTACCGATGTGAATGAGATGCGGATTGCCCGTTCGTTCCCGCAGGCGGCGAAGCAGCATCGCAACATCGGCCCCCTGCCGTCCCCGGTAGGTGTGGAGTTCATCGAGCACCAGGAATTCAAGGTGCGCCGTCGCCTTCGAGGTCAAATGCCGCTCGGCGGGACGCAGCAGCATGTATTCGAGCATCACGTAGTTCGTCAGCAGGATGTGCGGCGGATCATTCAGAATCTGGTCGCGCTTGTCTTGTTTCTCTTGCCCGGTGTATCGCTCAAACTCGAACCAAGGACCCGCCGGCATTCTTCTCGTAGTCCTGCAAAGCTTTTAGCTGGCTGTTAATCAGCGCATTCATCGGATAGATGATGATTGCTCTCACCTGATGTTTTTCTGGATTAGTACGCAGGATGTGGTCGTAGATCGGGATCAGGTAGGTCAGGCTCTTGCCCGATCCAGTTCCGGTCGTTACTACATACGGCTCGTTCTTGCGGGCAATCTCAATTGCCTCATCCTGATGCTTGTAAAGGCGGATTGGCCCGCCGTCGGACCTTCGGAAGAATTTGGCTGTGCCCGGCAGAATTATGCCCTTAGCGGCCAGATCATCCAGCGTTGGACCATTTTCATAAGCAGGATTCAGTTGCAGGATTGGGTCAGGCCACAGCATTCCCGAGGAAAACTGCTCTTGAACGAAGTCATTGATGCGCTTGTCCCGAATGCGGACAAAGCTCTCGATGTAGCTCTTGTAGTCGCTGACTACTCGTTCTCTTAGGGCAAATACATCCATATGCTAGATTGCTCCGTCTACGTCACTGGCCCGTCGTCCATGCCCCGCCAGTTATCGTACAATTCCGAATCTCGTTGTGAAAACGAGGACCTTGAGAGAGCCGGTTAAAAGCCGCGAGAACCAATCGCTGCGTTCGGTATTCTCCATACTCCCTTAGCTCCCGATCTTTCAGTACCCGAAAGGTCTCGCTCAGAGTCTGTGGACCAAGAATGTCTTCAGGGTCAAGAATGTACCGCAGCTCGTCTCTTGTCAGCCCGTAGAGATGTGCATACACCGCATCAAGTTCAGCAATAAGATCTGCCCTGCGTGTTGGATTCCACACAAACGGTGCGCCACTGAAGCCCATCTCCGATGCGAATCCCTTCATGTCTGTGGCGGTGTAGCTCAGTTCCAAGACAAGCGGCAAAATGAACTGCAAGTCCTCTTCACGATAGGCATTCGTCGGCAAAATGGCGAGCTGTTTCATCGTGAAGTACTTTAGTGCAATTCCGCCCACCTTTTGCCGAGCCAAATAGTCCAACGGAAGTGAGCAGAGATTTCCGAGAAGAGCCGCACACAATTCCGCAGCGTTATCGGGCATCATCAAAAGGAACTTGTCATTGCAACCTTCACGCGGGATCGCAGCGGCCACTACTGTTCTCTCACTCGCCCGCGCATCCGTAACGTCACGCCATCCCATGAGCCAATCTCTTTTCCAACCGGCATCAGAAACTTTCTTTTCAACTTCAACCTTCGAAACCCAATAGAACGGTTCGACAGCATATCCGGGATCAGCCATTCGAGACTCCGAGGCTTGATGAAGGACATGCGCACGCTCGCCGTCATTCATGCCAGCAAAATCACCGTGTCTATGGTTGTACAAGTGGATCATCTTAGCTTCGTACAATCGGACGTATGATTCGTTGTCGGGCGAAATCCACGCCGTGCCGTTGCGGCTACATCCCATCTCCCGCAACTCAGAAGCTGTCTTGAAAATATCGCTGTCGCTTGCCATGTCAAACATACGCAGAAATCTGAGCGTCCAGGAATTTGCTCCTGCTTCGTCATCATCTCGGGCGAGAATCGGAATTCTGGAGTAAAGCTTCTTCGTCAGCGCTGCATCCTGCGCTGTGCGAAAGATTGGACAAGTCAGCGTGTTTGGATTGATCAATCGCGTTTCTTCCGCTGTGAGAGTGAAATGGCGTTCCGGCAGTCTGAGTTCCTCTAAAGCTTTGCCTTGAAAAAGGAAATCGGTACCCGTCGCACTCTTGCCTTTCGCAATCGTAGTCAGCGCGAAACGCACCATGTGGCCTTTGCCAGCACTGAAAAACCCTTCGTTCTCAAATTCATAAAAGCTAAGCAGATGCCCATTGCTGACCAGAAACCCAAAGAGTTCCCTCGTTGTATTGTCGGTCGCAAGCCCCGAGGGCAATATGACGCCAGCTCGACCAGTTTTTGGTCGTAGCACATTGAAAATAGTCTCGGTGAATACAGAGAACGTGTTGATATCCCCCGTCCCGCTCAAGGGAAATCTACCACCCGACCTAATAAATTTACTGGCCGCCTCAGAAGAGTGTTTCGCAAGTTCAAAAAGTTCCAATTGCTTGCGTTTCTGAGCATCTTCGCTAGTGCGGTACTCCTCTATTCGCTTGCCGCGCTGGGACTTGTTCGCGGCGGCCATAATGTATGGATCGCTTGCCCAGTACTCCTCTTCTTGCAACTTGATTCTTTCCCATGGGGGATTACCTAAAATTACGTCGAATCCGCCACGTTCAAATACGTCAGGAAACTCCAATCGCCAATGAAAGAAACGCTGATCGACCGCGAGCGAGTTCGCGTTACCAGTCATCTGTGGTCGATTTTGGTTACGAAGTAGATAGCTGCTGAATGTTTCTTGCGTGGGAATGAGCGGATCATCGAGTTTCTTCAGTGGCAGGAAAAACGCAGCCGTCCACATATTGGCGGCAGTCCAGTCGTGCCACCAGTCAGCTCCGCCGCGAGCCTTCTCAAAAAGTTCGGCCTTCCTTTTTACGTCTGAGGGCTTATCTTCCGGGAAATCGAGTCGCGACACCAAATAGTTCTGCATATTCTTCGCTGTGTTCGGCTGGACTCTGTTCGAACTCCAATCGTTTTTGTCCCAGCGCCGTTTCAGCCTTGTTTCGCTTCTTGTAGGCAGCTGCAACTTTTTTGTCGTCCCCGGTAACGGGATTGAATGCATCGTCGGGAATACCCTCCGCCATGATCGAAGGATCGAGAACCCCAATGAGGCTATTCCCACACCGGATGCGGTGGTCCAAGAAACTCAGCGGTTTTCCAGCCCAATGTCCTTCGAGCCATAGCGCTAGCTTGCAAAGGTCTACAGCGAGCGGATTCTGATCCACTCCGTGGATACAGTGGGAAATCACATCCCGGACGGCGATATGAAACTGTTCTGGCGTCGGCTCGTCTTCTCCAACCCGAATGCTGAGCCAATTCTTTGCCCAATCGCCTCGCCGCTTCTAGCAAAAAATGCCCGGAACCGCACGCAGGATCACAAACGGAAATTTCGAGAATCGCTTTGACCTTCGCATCCCGAATCGTCCTCGGAGGACTTGTCCCTTAGCCTGTTTCTCGGCTTCCGCCACTCGCTCTTCCTGAACAGGAATTAGCGCACTTTGGATCAGTTCGCGTACCAACTCCGGGCGAGTGTAGTAGGAACCAGTCGTCTTCCGCTCACCACCAACTCCAAGCTCAAACTTCCGGCCATCCGGTTCCTTGGAAACGACGGGTCGAAAATCGAGTAGGCTCTCGTAGACTGAGCCAAGCTCTTCCACGTCAAGCGCGGCATAGTTCACCCGTTGCCGGACATTTCTCTCGCGGTAGAACATCAACCAACGAATTGCCTTGAGCAGATCAAGATTGGAAAGCTGCGCCGTTTCAAGGTCGGGAATCGTCGTGTGGCTGAAGAGATCGCCGTTCAGCGGCGGAATTCCCAGCGGATTGGTGTCGTTGGAATCCGCAAACAGTTTGAATGTCTGCGTCAGGCCAACCCACAGATCGCTAAAGCCCGAATCTTCCAGCAAACCTTCCGCTCGCTCGCGCAGCTTCCCGATGCTGTAGTTGTCCTGATAGATCGCTTGATTCCTAACCGCACTCTCTCCGATAGAAATGACCAGATGACGATCTTCCGCCACAGTAAGAAACAGCAGCCGATAGACCAGCAGCAAAAGCTGACGATGATATTGGTCCGCGTTGAGCTTTCCAGAGTCGATCTTTTCCAGGAGAGTCCGTGTTTTCCGGGTGGCGCAGAAATCCCGTGCCGAGCACCTTGAGAGCTTCTTCGACGCCGTCGCGCAGGTTGTCCCGGACTCGTCCGCCCTTCTCAACGGATAGCTGGTAATACTTTTCTAGCCAGCAGTCTTCAGAGGGACGGCCCGCCTGCGGCAGCCGCGTGCGATGGCACAGCCGATAGAACAAAACGAATTCGTTGTAGTGACCGCCTTCGAGGATCGTTTCGAGGTCAAACTCCAGGTAAGTCGGTCGAGCCGTCCGCACACTGTCGCGGAGCAGCCGGAAGCGCAGGCCATTCGTGACAACTCCCCACAACAGCGATTCGCTGCGGTTTAGAAACTCCTGCACCATCGCCTGTGGGCTGACGCGATATTTTTGCGGACGCTTGTCCAGTTCAATGCCGCAACCTTCGATGTGAACGGGAGGACTGTCGTTAGGTTCGCCTGCCCGATGCGAGATCGCAAAGGTCAGTCCGTCGAGAACCAGAGCGGATGGCTGGAAGTGCAGGTCGTAGCTGAGTCGAACGGGGTCCGTCAGCATCGGGCCAATCCAGCGGTCCCGAGTGAGCGTCGTTCCGTGCGGGTCTTTATCGGTTAGTTTCTCTCTGCCTACTTTGAAGCGGCTCCAGAGTTCCTGGGCGTCGAGCCATACGCGTTGAATTTCGTCGGAGACACGCCGCCCTTTGGGTAGTCCGAAGTCCGGTGCCTTTTGTCCAGGAGCGGTCTCCGCAAGAATTTCATCCAGTAAATCGTAAGGGAGGAGTCCGCCTTCGGAGCGAATCGCGGTGTACTTCACTGCGCGGCACCGCTTGGCAGAAGCACGTAGATTCCGAGGATGTCCGGTGGGTAGGCTTTTGCCTTTACAGTTCGTCCGCCAATCTGTTCTCGCAAGCGATCATGCGCGCCTTCGAGTTCATCGGCGCGGGATTCCGCGATTCGCTGCAATTCGGGTTTCTTGGTTTCGACTTCTTCTAAGGCCCGTCGCAGTCTTTCCTGTTTTTCGTTCTTAGTGATATTTCCCGAGACCTCCGCCGATTCCAGCAGAGAAAGAAGATCGGGGTCGTTGGCGGTATGCCAAGTTAGGTTTCCACCTTCGGCTTTGTAGCCCGCTGTCACCACTTCTTCCGCAAACTGTTCCGGCTGTCCCCGGCGACTCAAGATGTATCGAACGCGAAGCATCAGAATGACTGTGCGGCTCTTGACGGCTGACGTGTAAGCCGCGCCACAACGGAAATTGTCCTCCGCCGCCTTAGGTCGAAATGCCATCCCCGTGATCTTTTCACTCAGATGGACTGTCAGAAGATGATTCCGTCCAATCACAACAGCGTTCTCAACATCCTGTGGAGGAGGACTGTCGAACACCATCTTGATGGGCTTCAGCCAACCTAGCTTCTGTCGAAGCTCTTCTGGCAATGGCGCGATGTCCAGCAGCGAATACTTTTCCTTGGGTGTCACATTAATTCCGAGCCGTTGCGCTGCGTTCAGAACGAAATTACGAACGGCATCTGGATCGCCCAAGACGCTATCCGTCGCCTCAATTTCTTGCGCAACTTCGGCGGGCTGGATTGAATGCTGTGCGAAGCGCGTGCGGCTTTCTTCCTCGCGCTTAGCATCGAGTTCCAGGCCAAGCATGAATCCCTTAGCGGTCTCCGATTCCACAAATTCGAAGCCCAACTGGCTCGCGTCTTTCGCCTCGCCTTCGAGCACCGACTTCACCAGAGCCTGAGCCACGCTCTCGGTGTCCGAAGCGAATGAAACTCGAATTCCTAACGAGCTGTAAATCTCCCTGACTTTTCGAATGAGAACTTGAAGGACGACCCGATCAATCGGATTGTCCGGGCTAAACAAAACCACCGAACGAATCTCTTTCTTCGGCTGCCCAAAGCGATCTACTCGCCCGTCTCTCTGTTCGAGACGATTAGGATTCCAGGGAAGATCGTAGTGCAGGACTGCGTCGAAACTACCTTGAAGGTTGACGCCTTCGCTGAGGCAATCCGTCGCTACCAGGACTCGCTTTTCGCTTTCGCCCAGTGATTTGACCGCTTCTTCACGGGCTTCGTCGTCGCCCGTTTCTCCCGTGACAGCAATGACGTGAATGTTGGGAAACTTTGTTTTCAGGCGGTCTCTCAACTGATCGGCCACGTATTTAGCGGTGGCTACGAATCGGCAGAAAATAACGGGATGATAGTTCGATTCGATCATCCCTCGAACGATCTGAGCGGTTTTCTCGATCTTCGGATCTTTCCCCGAATCGAGAATCGCTTTGGCTCTCTTTCCAAATTCGCGGAGCTTTGTGCGGTCGGCTGAACCCAAATCCGCATTGCCAAGCTCAATCGCTGGCTCGGGAACGGAATCCAACACTCCGCCTTCGCCTGTAGGATCGAAAATCTCGCGGGTTCGCAGTTCTTCGGTTGCAGCTACGGTTTGGTCGTCCTCTGGCGCGGGTACAACGTCGTCCGTCCGAGCTTCAAAAGCCTTGAGCGCCGCTGCGGGACTCGACATCAAACAACGAAGAAGGGCCAGTGCTGCCCAGTACCGAACTCTACGGCGATTCTCTTTGAGTCCGGGCGTCTGAACTGTTTCGCGAGTGAACTCCAGGACATCCCGGTAAAGATTTCCGTATTCATCCGTGAGCGGATAAGTTTCTTCGAATGGCGGCACGCGAGTAGGAAAGGGAGTCTCGCCTAGCGGCCATTTCGCAACGTCACCTCGGCGACGTTGCACAAGATGTTTGGCGAGATTGCGACGCTGGGTTTCCGAGAGATTCTTAAGATCGAGTCGGCCAAACTCTTCTTTCAGCAAACCAAGCAGAGACAGAAAACTGTCTTCGACTCCGCTGTGGGGAGTGGCGCTCAAGAAAACTATCTGTCTGGTTGGGTCCTTTGCGACCTCTCGAAGCAGTTCGTGCCGCTGCTGCTGTTCCTTTGAACTACCGAATCGCGGCTGTGCAGCGGAATGAACTTCGTCCACAACGACTAGATCGGCGCAATCTGCTAAGAATTGGAATCTACGGCGATCACCCTTCGCAAAATCAATCGAAACAATTGTGTGTGGATAGTGCCGGTACACGCTGGAGGAGCCGATAGGAACGGACCGTTCCAGCTTGGCAATTGTGGACGTGCGGATAACTGCGGCGTGAATGTGAAACTTCTCAGCTAGTTCAGTCTGCCATTGCTCACACAAGTGGGGCGGGCACAAGACGCAAAGCCGCTTTGCATCGCCCCTGTCGAGCAGTTCTTTAACGATCATCCCCGCCTCGATTGTCTTGCCGATTCCCACATCGTCAGCAATGAACAGTCGAACCGTGCTCAGGCGGAGCGCCATGATGAGAGGTACAAACTGATAAGGGCGTGGCCGGACAGAAATTCTTCCGAGCGAGCGGAATGGCCCGGCCCCGCTTCGAAGACTTAGGCGTGCGGCATTTCGGAGTAGCTTCCCGCCGATAAAGTCTCCGGCAGTGGAGGGATCAGGCTCAGGAAATGTTGCTGGCTTGAGGTAGTTTTCTTCCAGCAGCGTGTGAACACCGATGGTTTCTTCTTCGCGGCCACTGAGCGGACGTAAACGGATGACATCACTGCCATCGGAAGGGATGACGACCCATTCCCGCCCTCGCAGAAGGACGAGTGAACCGACTTCGTATTTGGATTTTTCGACTGAGGGCATCCGCCAATTCGCCAACGTTAATATGGCTTACTAACGCAGCACTATAACACGACGCTTTAGGGACGTGCGGCCGGCGGCTCTTGCACGTCCCAAGCAAGCACAGTGATTTCTCTACATGCATCTCATTTCCTGCGAATGCTTCTCGTTGAATGCAGGTTCGGGATGTCCCGTCCTTATCTCCAACGCAGAGACCCGACACCCGCATAGCCTGAGGCATATCGCGAGTGCGCCTCATCGGCTAGCGAATGTGGAAGATGTAGCATATCCGCGATGCCACGGTAGACTTGGCGTGGTTGATAAACTGTCGGGAGATTTCTGGGAACGCGCGCCGCGAATATACCGTTTTCCTTAAGAAGGATCTCGGGCGGTATAGCCAAGTGGCTCCGCGTGATTAACATCCCGAATACCTTGAGCGCCAACTGCAATTGCTCATCCACGCCGGGGAATTCTACTTGCATGCTTTTTTTGAAGCGGCGACTTCTATACATCGTTGCGATCACACCCCGATCCCCGGGCAATACCACCAGATGTCGTTTATTCGGGAGAGCGATTGCAACCGCTCGATATGGCCTCGGGACATCTATGAAAACGAACTCATCGGAATCGGTGTCCAGGAGGATAACCGACCCAAACGGTTCGGGGGAGAAACGAAACTCTCTACGATCTACTGCTTGGAAAGCATGCCGAGCAAGTTCTTCAATGTCCTTGGCGATTTCGTCAGGTAGCAGAGGGCCTGCCTGAGGACGAGTCCGATCCAGCAATAGGCTGGTATCTCTATGTCCGAGACCGTAAGTAATTTTGAGCGCCCACAAATAATAGTCGCGCCGAGAAGCACTACCTTCTCGGACTCTCTTTTCGAGGGGTGCAAATCGGTCGCGGTTGCACGCTAAGCAGGCTGGCACCACAGTCTGCCGGTAGGGAATAGTCGTGCCATTCCAGAGAGCAAGTCTCTGATCAAATAAATCGAAATGTTTCTGCAACCACTTGGGTATGACATGTTCTTCCGTCTCGGCATCCTTTCCACAGAAAGCGCACTCACGCACTTTGCTACCTCAAGTAGGAACGAGTTTACTATTCCAGATGCGCCCTGACTCGCGCCATTCATTTTCTCCTAAAGGAAACGGTTATCGAGTCTCGCTTCGCAAATGGTCTCAGAACTCTCCGCTCGCCGCTGTGTGCCGTCTGCGTTAGCACTTCCCAGCCATCGTTCAACATTTTCGCAATGTGATCGTCCATCTTCTGGACGTTGAGCAATCCCTGCTTGTAGTAGGTTCCGAACAGGTTCTTTCTGTACGTGAACGATTTCACTTCCATTGGCTTCCTCCAGATTCAGAAGGCCGCGTCCATCGGTGCCATTTTCGCGTATTTTGACCGGCCTTGACTTTCGCTTTTTGTTCGCCTATCATACCCCAATCGGCGTTCGCAGAAAGAAGGAGCCGCCGTAACACGGATATGACTTGCCACCCATTCTCCGCAGGCACCTTTCTTCAGTCCCCCAACAAAGGATCGCTCTGCGCAATGAGGCTTCCACACCCGAGCCATCGCCGCGTCAAGAAACGCGACTTTCCTTCAACAAGCAAACAAGAGCGAACTAGGCAGGCTCAATTCGAGTCGTCCTGAACCAGAACTTTCGGCGCTTTTCCGCAGACTCGTCAGCCGATCTTTTCGGCTCGATTTCAGGAGTTGATATCATGCGAGAAAATCTTCAGTGCAATTGCCATATTTGCAAGATCGAGAGACATCTTGTCATTTCGCTGAGTGAGCCGCCTTACTCAGACGAATTCTTGAGGCTCGCGCAGCGCCGCAGCTGCCGCTGGCGGGATTCTCAAACGCTCTCGCGCTAGTCGAGCACTTGCATGCCCACAGGGACGGAGAGAAGAGCGTGCCTTCAGCCAGCGAAGTTGTTGGCTCCTTAATGCAATCCAGTTCTCTCATCTCCGAAACTGAACTCAGGAATTCCGTGTTGGTCCTTTCTTTCGTTCCGATGATTCACCGAACCTATCGCGAGGTTCGCGCGTGGTTCCGTGAGATCGAGGCCGAAGACATCGCTCAACAGATTCTCACTTTGTTCTTAGAACTGGTGGATTCGGCTGGTCCGATGACAATAAGCAATCATCTGCCCATCGCTCTAACGCGAACACTCCGCAAGAATGCTTTTCGTTGGGCCGAAAAAGAAAAACGACTCACGATTCAGAGAGAATTCGACAAATCGCAGACGAGTGACGAGCCCGGCGCAAACGACACATTCGAGACGGTCTCCGTCTTGAATGATTTCCTCGACCACTGTCATCGAATCGGAATCCTTTCCGTTTTCGAGCGCGAACTGCTCATCAAATTGAAAGTGGAAGGTTTTTTCGCGAAGGAAATCATTCATACACATACGGCGCTCTCAGAAAAGGCAGTCCACTGGCGCGTCGAGAGAATTCTGCAACGCCTTCAAAAAGCAGCCGGTGAACTCGGCATCAAGAGCGATTCTTTTTCGTTTGGTGTGTCTTCACAAAATCCACAAAAGAGAAAAAACAATTCGCAGAAGACGGGGAGTTTTTCTTCGGGGAATCAAAGTGAAGTTTTGCCCATTAGTAAAAGTAGAAGGCAACTCTCGCTGGACTCCTCACCGAAACAGAGCGAATCCAAACAGCAACAGTTCGCTGCAACTCAGCGTAATCTGTCGCCAATCACTGCAACTCTGTCCTCGGCTAGTGGGCGCGCACGTGTGATTTCGGGAGCAGCTCCGCAGCGGCGCGCTGCAATTCGATCTTCAGTCCTCCCACCAACACTAGCCCGCCACACAAAGTTCGGCGAGAGATTGTCTTCGAATCCCGATGCGGGCCTGACCCGCATCATCCGAAAGGAACTCGCCGGCAATGAAGAAACTCCTTCGCAACAAATTCGTCTCCCGCTGGCTCCGGCCCGCGTCCGTCGCATTTTCCTTGTCGCTGATTTTCGCAACGGCTGCATTCGCCCAAGCAACAGGTGCATCCCCTTGGGAGAACGCCGTCAACGTCTTGATGCAGGCGTTCACAACCACTATCGCGCGTGGTCTCTCACTCGTTTCTATTGTGGTCGCCGGACTGACCTTCGCTTTTGGTGAGGGCGGCTCGAAACGAGTCCTTGCTGGCGTACTTTTCGGCGTCGGCATGGCCATCGCCGCAGTCAACTTCCTCGCTTGGCTCTTTCCCGCTTCGTAACCAACGCATCTCTCACTCCGAATGGAGAAGCGCATGGACCAAGCAAGAAGAATCAATACGGTCTACCGAACCCTTCATCGCCCACTCACCGTTCTTGGCGTAGAGAGAAAGCTCTTCTTCTTCGCCATGTGCATGGGCGCAGCGACATTCAACATGCTTTCGAGCTTGCTGGGCGGCATCCTAATGTTCTTTCTTCTGTACCTTGCCGCCCGGTGGGCCACGAATACCGATCCACAGATCCTTCGTTTTCTTTTGTCAGCAGCCAAATTCAAGACGCAGTACGACCCATCCAAGCTGAGTCCCATCACGATCCGCAGAGCCTCGAATGCTTAATCTCAAAAAAGTCCTCAAGTCCTACAGCGAAACCGGCTCACTCAACGAACAGGTGAACCTCTACGGTTTCGTTGACCCGCACGCCTTTCTGACCAAGTCGGGCGATGTGGGCGTCATCCTTCAAGTTCACGGCGTAGATTACGAGTGCCTTGACCCCAATTCACTCGACACGCTAACAAAACGCCTGGAATCGGCACTGAAGCTCTTCGACGAGAACTTTCGCATCTACCAGTACCTCTTCAAGCGAAACAACGAGCCAATTCCTTACAAGAAGTATGCAAACCCCATCGTCAACACGGCTATCGAGAATCGCATTCGTCACTTCGCCGAGAAATCCGAGCGGCTGTATTCGCTTCAAATGTTCTACGTCGTCGTCTTCGAGGGCTTCCGTTACAAGCGGGCTCTGTTAAAGTCGCTCACCGAGTTTCACAAGAATCCAAAGAAGGCACTCGAAGACCTGAGCGCTGCGTTCTCATCGCGCAGACAAGTCGTTCTCCTCGACCGGGAGATCACAAAAGCACTGGCAGCTCTCCACCAAAAGGTGAAGAGCTTCATCCTCCAAGTCAGCGATTTCGTTCAGGTCGAACTCCTCGGCAAGCAGGAGGCTTTCCGAGTTCTAAAGCGAGCGTTGAATTTCGCGCCCCAGAAGCTCCAGCTCGCACGGCTCAAGCACGACACGTTTCTGGACTACTACCTTTGCGAATCGCATCTGGAATGCCATCGCGGACATTTGAAGCTGGACGACTACTACGTCAAGGTCTTGACACTCAAAGAGCCCTCGGCCCAGAGCTTTCCGCTCATCTTCAAGAACCTTCTCGAAGTGCAGGCTAACTTTCACATCGTCACGGAGTGGAAGAAAGAGGATTCCGGCAAGGCACGGAAGGCGATCCAATCGAAGCGCCGCCACTTCCACAACACGAAGCGCTCCCTAGCAAGTCATCTCAACGTCTCGGATGCTCCACCAACGGACGTTCTGGTGGACGACTCAAAGGAAGCCCAGGTCCGCGAACTTGGCGCGAGCATCAAGGAACTCGAAATCGAAGGCAATTATTTCGGGCACTTTTCACTGAGCGTCGTTATCTATGACCTCGACCCCGCGAAGGTGGAGACCGCCGCTGCCGACTTCTACAAGGTTTTCAGCGTTCACGACGCACAGCTCTATGAGGAAAAGTACAACCTCTTGAATGCGTTTCTGGCGACTGTGCCAGGCGGCTCGCCCTTCAATCTTCGTTCCATGTATTTGCTCAACACGAACTATGCCGACTTCTCATTTCTCTTTACGCTTCACTGTGGCGAGCCCGAGAACCGGCACCTCAAGCAGGAATATCTCGCCGTTCTTGAAACCAATCACAACACACCCTACTTCCTAAACCTTCATCACCGTGACGTGGCCCACACGATGATTCTGGGCCGCACGGGCTCTGGAAAATCGTTCCTCTTGAATTTCCTCATCACGAACATGCAGAAGTATGAGCCCGTACACCTTCATCTTCGATTTGGGCGGCAGCTTCGAAAGCTTGACTCGACTGTTTGGCGGCTCTTATTCCCGCGTGGGATTGAACTCGCCAGGCTTCAAGATCAATCCTTTCTCGGTTCCGCCGACCAAGGAGAACCTCGACTTCCTCGCGCTGTTTGTCAAAGTTCTCATCCAGGGAGCGTCGCCCTTGGAACTGACGCCCACAGAGGAACGCGATCTTTACCACCAGATTGAGAATCTGTACGAAATCGAGCCAACACTTCGCACGCTGAGCGTTCTCTCGAATACGCTCGACCGGCGTCTCTCTGACAGGCTCGCAAAGTGGACCACTGGCGGACAATTCGATTTCGTCTTCGATAACGCTGAAGACACGATTACGTTCTCCCGTTTCCAGTGCTTCGACTTTCAGGGGATGAATCAATATCCCGAAGTCCTGGAGCCGCTTCTCTTTTACATCCTGCACCGAGCAAACACCGCGATCTGCGATCCGAAGATCAGCCACGTCTTCAAGGCATTTTTCATTGACGAGGCTTGGCTGTTTCTGAAGAACCCGAGCATCAAGAGCTACATCATCGAGGCGCTCAAGACCTGGCGGAAACAGAACGCCGCAATGATTCTCTCGACTCAATCGCTGGACGAGCTTAGGAAGTCGGAAATCCTCGACATCATCATCGAAAGCTGCCCGACCAAGATTTTCCTGGCCAACCCGGACATGGACCGGGACCTTTACCGTCGCCAGTTCAACTTGAACGAGAGCGAAGTCGAACTCATCTCCACTCTCCGACCAAAGCAACAGCTACTCATTAAGACGCCGGAACTGGCCAAGGTTGCCAATCTCGAAGTGGACCGGAAGAGCTACTGGCTCTACACGAACGATCCCTTCGACAACCGGAAGCGGCGAGAGGCATTCGAGACCTACGGCTTTGAAAAGGGCCTTGAAATCCTAGCGGGAGGGGAGCAATGACACCCGTTTTCCCACGCGCCCATCAAGTTGCCAGACTTCATTTTTCAAAGCGCTGCGAATGTTTGGTCGGCACTTATTGTCTCAATCACCGCGCTTCTGTATCTGGCCATGACCCTGATTTCCTTTTTGCCTGAGTCAGACACAAAGCCGTCCAAGCCTGGACCACCCCACAAACCTTTCGATCAAGGAGAAGAGAAATGAAAACCGCGTTACGAAATAAATCGGGTTATTTGGTGAAATCAGCCGCGCTTCTTGCTTTGTTTTTTGTGTTTGGTCTTTCCGAGTTGCCGATTCATGCCGCCACTGACACCGCTCGCGTCGTGAAGTACGCGCAGAACGACATCGTTCCGATAAAAGCCAAACTGCGCTACTCAACGCTCATCATCCTGCCCGAAAAAGAAGAGATTCTCGACTTCACGACCGGCGACAAGGAATTCTGGATCATCAACGGCGCGCACAATCTCTGCTACATCCATCCGGCACAGGCCGGGATTCGCAGCAATCTGAATCTAATCACGGCGAGCGGTCACGTTTATTCGTTCCTGCTCTCCGAGATCAGCAGCGACCCGAACGCCGACCCGGACTTGAAAGTCGTCATTGAGCCGAAGGAGGAATCCGGCATCGGAACCGGCGCTTTCGCACAAGGCTATGTCCCCGCGACGGAGGCGGAAGCCTACAAGCGGGAGATTCAGACGATCCGCGACCAAGCCAATGCCCAGGTTCAAACCGCTCAGGCGAGCGCCCAACAGCAGATGCAGAAATTCCGTTCCGAGTATTCGACAAAGCTCCAATTCGACTACCAGTTCGACTCGAAGGGTGCAGGAAAACCGTTCCTAGTCTCAGCGATCTATCACGACGACACGTTCACCTACATCAAGTGCGCGGCTTCCGAAAAACCGGCCATTTACGAAATCAAAGACGGCAAACCGAATCTCATCAACTTCGAACTCCAGAACGGCGTCTACATCGTCCCGAAGATCGTGGACACTGGCTATCTCGCCATCGGCAAGAAGAAACTCGCCTTTTCCCGCCACCAGTAAGAAGCAGACCCGCAGAACACTTTCCGCCGAATGAGAGGAGCCCATGACAGAATCAGTTAATTCTCCGGCCACTCAGCCTATCCAAGACAAAGCACCAAAGCCGCCCGGCCTCATGCCGAAGAACGTACAGACGTGGGCCATGCTTGGCCTGGCCGTATTGATGGTCAGCATCATGTGGCTCACGGGCGGGAAGAAACCCCAGACGTTGCCCAAGTCTGGAACGTCTGCCGTTCAAACTCCTGCCCCACTCGAAGTCAACGAGGGCAAGATCGCCGAGCTACAGAACCGGATTCAGGAGCTTCAGCGCGAACAACAGGTTGCACTAAATCAACAGAACAAGTTCTTCGGCGCAATACAGTCCGAGAGCCAGACCGCCGCGCCCGCTCAAGTTGCGGGCACGGCGCAGCCGCCACCAGCTACGCCATCCGATCCGATTCAGGACGAACGGAAGAAAAGAGCATACGTCTCGCTGTTTTCTTCGAATGTCGCCTTGAGCTACAGGAAGGACCTAGCACAGCCGGAATTGGCTCCGGGCACTGCCTCGCCCACGAACAATCCGTTCGGCTTGCCGGGTCTGCCAGCGCAAGAACCGACCTTTAACCAGCAACTCGCTCAGATCCTTCAAGGACTACCGCCAGCACCTCAACTAATTCCACCGCACCGCCTGCCGCTAGCAACGCGCCCCAGGCGGGCACAACCACAGCCGAAGATGCAGAAAGGAAAGCCGCCGAGAGTTCCTCGAAGCAAACTTCACCAAATCCATCTGCACTCAACGCCGCAGATGGAAAAAGCTACGTCATCTTTGAAGGAACGATCCTCGAAACCGTACTGCTGAACCGGCTCGACGGGCAGTTCATTGGCCCTGTCGAATGCCTCGTCACCAGTGACATCTACTCCCACGACCGCCAGCACCTTCTTATCCCGTCAGGCACGAAGGTTCTGGGAGAAGCAAAGCGCGTGGACACGTTCGGTCAAACGCGACTCGCCGTCGCCTTCCACCGGCTCATCATGCCTGACGGTTATTCCGTCAGCCTCGACCAGTTCAAAGGAATGAATCAGATCGGAGACACCGGGCTCCGCGATCAGGTCAACAACCACTACCTCAAAATCTTCGGCGCTTCGCTCGCAGTTGGCGCAATCGGCGGGATTGCCGAAGCAGGCTCAGGGGGTGTTCTGACTCAATCCGGCACCCAAAGCATTCAACAAGGCGTCGGCGAGAGTCTCGGCCAAACGTCACAGCGCATTCTCGACAAATTCCTGAACATTTTGCCCACCGTAACAATTCGCGAAGGCCACCGAGTGAAGATTTATCTCTCAGGCGATCTCGCGGTTCCCGATTACGCAAACCACAAAATGCCCTCAGACCTGTAGCCCTTAGCGGCAACCACTAAGGATTTACAAACTCACGAAAGGAGAACTCACGATGAAAAGGAAAGTCCTTGCAGTCTTGCTCGTCATGGGCTTGTGCGTCGGCACTGCCTCCGCGCAGTTCGGTTTCGGGATTGTCTACGACCCGACCAACTACGCCAATGCTGTGCTTCGCTACAGCCAACTCGTGCAACAACTCAATCAGCTCCGGCAAACCTACACGCAAATCGTGCAGCAGTACAACCTGGCCGTTCAGATGGCCCGGAACCTTCAGAACATGCCCGCACGTTACCAGGCGCAGTTCTCGCAGTGGCGGAATGTCGTCGCGCCCAACACCTACGGCAACACAGGAACGTGGGTCAACGGCATGAATACCGGCCTTCCGAACACGGTCAACACCGGCTATCAGTTGGCCACCACCCCACTGCTCCAATACAACGGGCAAGTGCTCTCCGGCATGACTCCCGACGACCTCAACCGCGTGAAGTCTCAGTACGCATCGGTTGAACTGTCAGACGGCGCTAACGTGACCGCAATGGCCGCAATCGGCGCGATCCGCGACAACGCCCAGACCATCCAGAACCAGATCAACAACCTCGAACAGGATTCGCTCTCCAGCGATCCGAACCTCAACACCGAAGTCTCCGTCCTCAACAAGATCAATGCCGCGAACGTCCTCACCCTTCGCACGCTGCAAGACTCGAACAAGCTCCTGCTCTCGTTGCTTGAACAGAACGTAATCGCCGCCAAGCAACAGCGGGAAACAACCGCCAACTCCATCAACACCGACATCGCCCGCCAAGCGACGTTGGCAGGCAATCTGGCACAGGTCACCAGCACGCTCAACAACTCGCTCCAGAACTTCCGCATGCCGTAATCAGACGTAACCCTATCCCCGCCGCGTCGAAGGAGACCCAATGCAGACCGACTATCTGCAATTCATTTTTCAGGCCATCAACAATCTGCTCACGCAGAACCTCGGCTTCTTCGACGCGATGGGCCAAAATCTATTTCGGATGTTCGCGACCATTCTCGTCGCGTGGTTTGGCATCAAGTCCGCGCTATCCGCCTCCAGTGGCAGAGGCGGATTTCACTTTGAGAACTTCGCCAGTCTTTTGCTGACCATCAGCTTTGGATTTGCGATGGTCAATTACTACAGCAATCCGATCCCCGGAATGGGGACGAGCTTTCACAATCTCATCACGGATGAATCGCAGTTCCTGGCCAACAGGATCACGCAAACGCAGTTGCAGGTTGTCATAGAGCGAGTCGCTGACTTTGAATCCCGTATGGATT
>CAWITC010000013.1:0-1246378 GCA_963838945.1 uncultured Acidobacteriota bacterium
TTCGCCCAGAAACGCTCAGCGGCGGCCAGCGCCGTCTTCGCGGCTCGCATTCAGCAGCACTTGGATCGTTGGGGCGTGAACCTGCGCGATCTGGCCTGGCAAACCGACAATGGCAGCGAATTCATCGGCGGCCACAATCCGCAGGGCCAGCGGACCGGCTTTCCCGCGGCTCTGGGTGATAGCCAGCATCTGCGCATCCCGCCCGCGGCGCACACCTACCAGAGTGATGTCGAAACCGTGCACCGCCTGGTCGAAGATGAGTTCTTCGATCTGGAAACCTTCGCCAGCCGCGGCGAGTTCCTCGCCAAGGCCCAGACCTATCAGCTCTATTTCAATCTGGCGCGTCCCAACTCACACAAGGAATATCAAACTCCCTGGCAAATCATCGAGCGGCTCGCTCCTCGCTCGCCGCTCGAACTTTGCTTGCTTCCACCGGTGTTCTTGGATTATTACCTCAATGACTCAGGGGGATACGATGTACCTAGCTATCCCTATCACACGGACCTATCACACGGACCTTCAATTTTTCTCCAGCTCCGACCCCTTAATATTTTTAGACTTACTCGAACTTCTACCCTTCGCGAATTCCCCGATACTCGATTAGCAACTACGGGTGGACTCTGTATTTTACTTGGGGTGGCTTATCCACCGGGTGTACCTCCAGGAATCGTAACGTCGGCTACGAATGAAGCATTATAGAACGGGCATCAGTTCAGGCAGAGATAACCGAGAGCGCGCCGTGTTCCTTGCGCGTTGGCCGGACGGTGATTTCAACGTCTTGACGTAGAGCCGTGAGGAATTCCATAAGGCGTCCAACGGAGAAGTTACCCGCGCGGTTCCGCATCAGCAAGGAGACCTGAGGCTGCTGCACGCCGAGGATTTTGGCGATCTCGACCTGTGTCATGCCGCTGTCCTTGAGGATCGTATAGATTTGCAGGGTGAGCTGCGCCTTGAGCAGCTCTTGCTCAGGATTGGGAAGGCCAAGGTCAGCAAAGACGTTCCCGCTGCCTTCGGTTACGCGGGCAACTCGACTGCGTGCTTTTTTGGCTTTTGTTTTCATTTTAGTTCTGCCTTTCTCGATAATCGCGCTCGGCCTCTGCGAGCCGTTGTTTAATCAAATCGATCTCCCTCGTCGGCGTGGCAATCCCTTTGGTGGACTTCTTCTGAAACACATGCAAAACATAGATGGCATCCTGAAAACGCACGGTATAAACGGCCCGCCACGCATTGCCGTGATGCGAAGCGATGATTTCGAGCACGCTGGCACCGCCAAAGCCTTTGAGGGGTTTGGCGGCAGGATCGGTCTTGCCCTCCTGGGCTGCAAAGAGCGCGTGCCCAATGTCGATCCTGACCTCGCGAGGGAAAGACCGCAAATCCCTGAGCGACGCTCCAATCCATCTGACAGGCTTCAACTCGCTTGCCATGCCTATACCAGTATACATATTTCTATATATCAGGGCTAGTGTGAACAGGCGCTTCGTGTCGTGACGGTATAAGCGCAGGGAGGCCCATGCCTCCATAGGTGGATCGCTCCCGCAGCGAAGCCGCAGTCAAGGGCGACCATCGGGAGCCGCGTCAGCGGGCTTGCCCCTTGACGGCGGCGAGAGCGGAGGGAATCGGCATTTATCTGCTGATGCTGTGCCCTTCTGCCTGCATATGTCTTCATGTGCCTTGGCTTCGTGCGGATGATGGCTCGATTTCGCTGCGCCGTGGGATACGGATTCGACGGCTCGGTTCCATCGCGGATCGGTGCGACACGTCGCGCGAGAGTTGCTCGGTAAGATGGCTCTTGTCGTTCGTGTAGATTTGCGCATCGTAGCGTCCGCGCGACACCGCCACATACGCCAACCGGCGATTCACGAGTTTTTCTCCTGCCTGCTCGGTGTCCACATGCACTAGCACGCGGTCGGCGGTTTGTCCCTGGCTGCTGTGGCTCGTCACTGCATAGCCGTAGTCGAGATGCGGATTCTCTTTGATGTTGAATGCGACGGTCCGGCCTGAGTCGAGGCGTAGTTGCAGGTTGCCGCTATCGTCGATCTTTTCGATGGTGCCTAGCTCGCGGTTCGCGATGTGTCGCTCCCGATTCGGCGCGGTGAACTGCACGCGGTCGCCTTCGCTGAATGCGCGTTCTGTCTCGCGGTAGAGCGTAACGCCATGCAACCGGCGCGGATCGTAACTCACTTGCTCGCCGTTCTCGCGTTTCACCGTCACTAGATTTTCTTTCTCGTTCGCGTGCTCGACGCGGGCATACTCTCCCGCCTCGATGCCGTGCGTCTTGCTGCCTCTCGTGTAGCGCACAACGTCACCCGGTTCGTATTGCGCGGCCCACTGCCGGTCCGCTCCCGTGATCTCTTGCCGTGCCACCAGCACTCGGTGCTTGTGTTCGCGCCCTTCCACCTGGCCCCCGCTTTGCATCGTCCGGTGAATAACTTCGTTGATCTCCCTGCGTGATTGATTGTCGGGCGAGACTACCAGCGTCCCTTCGGGTTTCTTCGCATACTCGCGTGCGATTTCCTTTAGCCGCTCGTCGCGGTCGGGGATTTCATGCACGCGGCCCTGCGTGTCGAGTCGCTCGATTGCTTCTCTCACATTGCCACGCGAGAGTTGCTCCACCACTTCTTTGAGTGCCGGGTCTTTCTGCCGCACGATCTCATCAAGCCGCGCTGTCTCGATCCCCGCTTCTTGGAGCTGCTGATACGGTCGGCCCGCTTCGACCGCTTCATGCTGGCGTGTGTCACCTACCAGCAGCACGCGGTCGTTTTCCTTTAGCCGATGCAGGAACTCATTCATCTGCTTCGTGCTCGCGAGACTCGATTCGTCGAGAACGTAGAGGCGTTTTTGTCCGTCGTGCGGCTCTTCGCTCCGTGTCAGATGCCGCTGCAACGTGCTCGATTCGATTCCCGCTTCTCCGAGTTTTTGCGCCGCGCGTGATGTCGGCGCGAAGCCTTCCACCTTGTAGCCCTCTCGCTCGGCGGCTTCGCGGATCGCAGCTAAAGAAGTAGTTTTCCCCGCGCCGGCGACGCCTTCAAGCGCCGTCACCTGATCGCGGCTCGACAGGATTTGCTCGACCGCCGCGCGCTGGCTCTCGCTCAAATGCGAGTGGTCTTGCTCGATCTCTCGGCGTGTCTCGAAACTCGCGATTGGTGCGTGTTGGTTCTGCCCCGCGCGCATCACTTGGATGGTGTCGCGTTCGTAGTCGATCATCTCACTTGTGGTGAACGCGCGGCCCGGCGCGCGATTGCTCGTCTCGATGAACTCGCCCGCTTGCACGCGTTTCTCGAACTCCGCTTTAACCTCCGCAACCGTGGCGTCACCCATTGAGCGTTTCAGTGCATCCCTCAGCAGCTCGCGCTCCTCGGCCACTGCTTCACGCTCCAGATTTTTCTCTCTTGAGTAGGCAACGGCCTGGCCGATGGCTTTCTCTTCGGGTTCTTGCTGTAATCGCTCTCCGTGCTCCCGTGCCGCTTCGACAACCCGCTCTGGTTGATTGCCGAACTGCGCGGCCATTGCTTTGTGCCGGTCTTGCATCTCTTCGTGTGAGAGTTCGAGCTTTCCTTCTCGCGTCTGGTGCGCGGCGATCTGTGCCGCGCCTGCTCCTCGCTGGTTTTCCTTTGCGAGATGTTCCTCGATCTGCTGGCGGCGCGGACTCGATGCCTCCAGATACTCTTTGCTGTAGCCTTTGATTTCCGGCTGGTTGCTCTCGCCGCGCTCGATTTCGTAGCCAAGTTCTTTCAACCGATGGGCCAGTTCCGAGCGATACACTGCCGTCGCATACTGCTGCGTCTTGTACAGTTCCCGTGGCTGTAGCGCGTGTGCGTCCCCGTCGTCGGTCTCGGTAAGATTGAAGAAAACGGCGTGCGTATGCAATTGCGGTGCGGCATAGCCGTTCACGGGCCTTGCGCTGTCGTGCTCGAACTTCGCCGCTATCCATTTGCCGGTCGTCTCTGCCGGAAGATTCCCGCCGATGCGGGCCTGGACATATCGCTCTAGCTCGTCAAGTGCGACGCCAACGCTTTCTCGATGCGCTTCTCGGACACGGTCATCTCGACCTACCAGGGCGGTCAACGATACGCTCTTCGGGGCTGAAAACGTCGCGTCCCATCCTGCGCGGTGTTCCATCGCGCTTACCTTTTCGCCGCGCCTGTTCATGTATTCTCTGGCCGCTTGGCGGCGGATTAGTTGCTCCCCAGTGATCGGGTGTTGTCCTTCGGAGAGCCGCTGGAAATGCTCTTCGCGAACCTCGCCGTGTAGTCCCCACCGTTCGGCGAGCCTTCCGTGCCACTCCCCGCGAATCTGCTCCCCTTCGGTGTAATAGTTCTCGCGGGCGTTACCAAACTCTTCCGCGTGATACGACTGTGCCTGACCTGCGCTCAGAGGTTTGGAGATGGTCAGCATGTGTTGGCCTACTCGAAGAAGTCCCTTTGCTGGCGTGCTGGCTCTCGTTGGATTTTCTGGTCCTCACTTTGTTGCTGTTCATTGGGCACGAGTGTCTGTCCCGAAGCTCCGTTCCCCGACGGCTTGCCTGCTCCTGCCGCGGCCGCCGCAACCTTCGGCGGTTCCTCCGGTGGCTGCTGTGCCGGGCGCTCGATGTATTGCGGCTCTTTGCTTTCAAGCTCGATGTACGGGAGACTCAACCGCACCACGAGATTTCCGCACTTGAGATAACCGTGCATCTTTTCAAGGCCGCTGATCTCGCTTGCCATCACCAGCGGCCTGATCTCGCGTTCGAGGTTATAGCCCTTCGATTTGCGCGATTGTGGGAACTGCTCATTTGTGCGGCTCTCTCGTATCCTCTCGATTTCTTGTTCTCCTATGGTGTCGCTGATCCATTTCGCTGCGTGCGGCTCGCTCGTGCACAGGAAGATTTTCGTCGAGGGCTGCGACATCATCGCCTCCGCTTCGTGCCCATAACGCACTTCCAACTGGCTGCGTCCCTGAAAACCCAGCACCACCGGATTGTTGGACTTGCGGTTTTCCGTGATCGCCGTGTGTAGCTGCGGCAGTCGCTGCAAGGTCGCCAATTCGTCGAGGATGAACCAAACCGGACGCGGACTCATGCGGCCTTGATTCATCAAGCGCAGCACGAGCATGTCCAGCCACAAACTGATGAGCGGCGCGAGGCGCTTCCGGGTGTCCGGTGTGCTCGTCAGGAAGAGCCAGCCCCTCCGCTCCTTCGACCATTCGAGCGTGCTCCAACGCCCCTTCGTCTCCGCTTCGCTCGGCAGCAGCTTCATGGCGTCAGCTACCATGCTCAGCGAACCAAGCACGCCGTTGCGCTGTGGCGGCGAATCACGGTCGATCATCGCCGCGTACTCTGTCCCTTTCACTCTCCGGTCGATCTCTTCCGGGTGCGACATCCACCACACCAACTCTTGCGGCGTCGGATGGAAGCTGAGCAAGTGCGCAAAGATTTTTCGCGGGGCCTCTACGAAAAACGAATTCTCGTTGTGCCGGTCGGGAAACAGCGACGCGGCCAATGTGAGAGCGTCGGCCCCTTGCCGCAGCTCGTCTCCCGGAGTCCAGTAGGGCATCCGCTGGTCTAGGGGATTGAGAATCAAATCACCGCGCGACGGAGTAAGAAAGTAGGGCACGTAGTCGGCGGGCGTCGCCGGATCGTACACGATGGCCGTCTCACCGCGCTCCTCGATCTGCAACAAGATTTGGCGAATCAGTGCGCTCTTGCCTTTGCCCGAATCACCCATAACTAGAATGTGGCTCGATTCAATCTCGCGCGGCAGTCGCAGCCAAGCTTTCCTGCGGAGTATTTTTTGCGTGAAGCTCTGCTGCTGCAAGAAGCCGATACCGTCTGAACGGTTGCGGCGATTGAACGCACGCGCCGTCACAAGCTCCGGTCCTTTCAGCCGACGCCCATGTTTGCGTATTCTCTTGCGTGCCGAGTCCATCGGGATCGCCACGACGAGACCCACGAGCAACACACCCAAGCCGCCCCACAGCGCCGGTTTCGCCAGATCGGTGAGCGTCTGGTCCTGGTAAATCCAGTGGCCCAGGAACTCATGCAACTTCGCATTGTCATAGCGTGCGCGCTGCCATTCGAGCTTCAAGTCACCTACCTTGATGGCCTCTTCGGTCAGCGTAAACGTGCCCTCGCCTTTCTCTGTAACGAAAGGCTCTACTTCGTTGTCGAGCGCCATCCGCGTACCCTTCCGCGTCACCACCATCAATAGCGTGTACCAGCCGTCCGTGCGGAAGGCTCCTGCTACCGGCGTGCCTACGTAGGCCGTCAGATAGTGCTGTTGGAGCGGAGTCCACACCCGCATGTAGCGGTAACCAGCGATAGCGAACACACTGAGCAGAGCAACGCAGAACGCTCCGATAGTCCATACCGCCTTGTCGCTCGGAAACTCTCCTGCATCATCCTCTCGGCCCCACTTCTGTTTCATGGCACACCCCCTGTTGCTGCTTCCGCGAGGCGCTGTCGCGCCTTGCTCAACTTGTTCTGGTCCGCTCGCTCGATTAGCTGCTGCATCTCCTCTACGGTCAGCGTTTGCCCTTGGGATATGGCGAAGTGGATGTTTAGTAGGATGGTCCGCAACGCCAAAACTTCGGCCAGGACGGTTTGCTCGCCTGCATTCGGCTTGGTCGCCTTGAGCAGAACATCACGCGCCCACTCGCTGATGGTTTGCTCGCCCGCTAGGGCTTCAAACTGCGCATATTCCTCGTCAGTGACTTTGGTGCTGACGGATTTGGTTCGAAGTGCGGGCACGGAATTCACCCCATAAAATCAACAAGTTCCCATACGGGAACCAAAAGTTGCTGTGCGGCGCTCTGTGTGAAGTGGCTTGCTGTAAGCCGCTCGATTTTCAGCAAGTTCCCATATAGCAACCTTGGTTGCTATGCGGCACCCGTTTGGGGGTGACGTGTCGAGCGCCAAGGTGCGCAAGCACGAATGGAAGAGAATGAAGAGGACGGAAGGAACGAACAGGCGAGTAGCGGCTGGCAAGGAAACGAAGCGGAAGAGACCGGAAGGGAATGAGGGAAATAAAACTACAGACGGACGCATGAAGATGCGGAAGGCACATGGATAGCGCAGCGCGAGCGTCGGAGTCCTGCGCGGTCAGCGGCCTGGCACGGGACACATCTGACGAAGTTGGGAGTCGGTGCCGGCAAGCCATCGGCACGGACGCAACGGAAGTAAGGACAGAAGGATGAGAACGACACGGAAGTGGACAGCCATAGTACGAAGAAGTCTCGAACAAAAAGAAAGCATGCGTCACACCCGGTGCCGAAGGCACCGTGCCTTTCGGCCCCTGCGCGATCTCAACCCTGTTCGCCATATTCCTGTCGAAGCTCCTGCAACCACCGCTGAAGGTCGGGACTCTCCCATGCCTGCCGGAAGAGATCGCGGAGGGCGTTCCACTCGCTCTCCGAGAAGTCGATGCCCACCTCATTTTGCTTGAGCCAAAGCGTGCACTTCGTCGGCCCCTTTTCCTTGGACACTTCCGCGAAGAAATGCCTCCCGTTCCAAGGCCGCTTGGGCGGCAATCCTTCGAGCATCGCGCGGAACTCGGCTAGCTCGGGATATCGGGTAATTAGGTAGCTGAACCTCCGCGCCGCCCCGAAGTCGATCTGCGTTGCGAATTCGGTGCCCCCCGAGGGCACAAACGACACTTTCAAATCGCCAGCCTTGATAGCACCCGGTAGGCTAATCCGACGCCGAAAATCATCCTCGTTCGCACCAGCCCTCCGTACCGGCTGTCGGTCGTTCCGTATCCAGTGGCCGCGTGCTGCCAGCCCCCAAAGTGTGGGCCAATACGGGGCAAGGATCTGATCGAGCCTCGTGCTCTCGACGCCCTCATCTCGAATCGCGGTAAGCAAGCACCTGCCAATGTTGCCGGGCCGCTCCCACTTCTCTTCCGGTCGGAGTAGTTCCTTTCTATGTGCGATCTGTTTGAGAACCGCTTGGTGCCTTTGTTCGGCATCGTTGTCGGAAAGCTTCACCTTCGTGGAGTAGCCGTCGAGACCGCCGAAGTAATCCCAAGTATGTTTGGAGGCGTGCTCTTTCCGGTTCTGATAAACCGCCTCGAAAGCGTCAAGCAGTGCTAGATACGATTCCCTCGACGGAATAGCGGGCCGAAGTAGTGGTGGCTCCTGGGACTCCTCCTCAGTGCCGATCTGAACGTACTCGGCGAGGACATCCCATTGGGGAGAAGTGAGACCGTGTTGTGACTCCCATGTCTTCCGAATGTGGTAGAGAGATTCGGTTGGAGTCTTGAGCATTTCATGTCGCGACGCCTCGCGGTCCATTCCGACGACGCGTTCTTCGATGACCAGGAATGCCGCTTCCGCCAGGGAAACGGGTCGGCCTAATTGGTCGGTGAGCAATTTCTGGTAGCGCTCCAGCAGCTTGAGGCGGTCTTCATTCAGGCGAACTGAAATGACCTCATGGCGCGGCTTCTTGCTGAGAATGGACATTAGAGTTGACACAACCTCCTACTGTAGGTGTAACATCTAAGTCAGATGGTAGCTCATCCTGGAAGGGTTGCCAAGAGAATTCTTCGTAGGGCAGTCCGCCGGGAATCGAGAGGGACAGGGAACCGGGACACCAAATGAAACACCGTAGTACCCAATTCGGCGTGCGCAAGAACCCAGACTCGGCGAGAGTGCATGGCTTGCGCCTAGCAATGAAGTCGCCGTCAACGTCTGATAGGCAGACTCGAGATTCTCAAGTGGGCGGGTCATCCTCGGCGGTTCCCTCCACAGGCGAGGAGTTGCATCTCCCCCCGGAAGATTCGACGAACGGAACCACAGTGAGAGAAGTACGAGATCAAGGACAACTTCTCACCGTCGAAGAATTAGCTGATTTCCTGCGTGTTCCTATCTCATGGGTTTATGGACACACGCGAAAACGATCTCACGAGCGAATCCCCGGATACCGCGTTGGAAAGTATTGGCGCTTCAATGCAGATGAAGTGATGTCGTGGTTACGGGAAGCGCGACGCTAGTTTGTTCTGGGTTGCTTGACATGACGGCCACGAGTACAGGAGGAGATTTGCCTTTCGCTTCAGACAATTCCTCGCAGTCTGTGGAGACTGGGATTCTGTCTGAGCCTCATGCTATCCTGCCACTCGCAGAAACAAGGCAGGCCACGGAGAAAGGAGACGCACTATCCGTGGCTCGACCTAGATGGCAAACAGGCTGGCTTTTGAAGAGAGGTAAAACAAATCCCGTGTGGGTCGGTCGCTATCGGGAAGACGCAATCGGAGAAAATGGCACGCGCATGAGGAGGCAGCGATCCGTTGTTTTGGGATCGGTGCGAGAACTCGGAATGCGGGATGCACGCCGATTGTTGTCTGCAAAACTGGCAGCGATCAACCAGGGCATACACAAACCGGAATTGATGATGACTTTCGAGCGGTTTGTCGTGGAGCGTTGGGAACCGAATATCCTCCCGATGCTTCGCCATTCGACCGCGCGTAACTACCGTCACATGATCCGGCGACATCTGACTCCGTTCTTCGGAACTCTACGACTGCCGGAGATCGGCCCTGCCCTAGTGCAGAAATTCATTGCAGAGAAATCGAAGCAATTTGCACCGTGGACCGTGCATCAGCTTCGCAGCATTCTCTCCAAGATTTTCAGCACGGCTCAGCGGTGGGAGTACCTGGAGAAAAATCCAACACGCCAGGTGCAGGTGCCGTCGCTCGTAAACACACGAGAAAAGAAAACACTCACCCCTGAGCAGGTTCGTGCGCTGCTCGGGGAGCTTGAGGAACCCTATCGCACGATGGTGTTAGTCGCCGTGCTTTCAGGATTGCGACGCGGAGAAATTTTCGGATTGCGGTGGAAATACGTGGACTTTCAAGAGGGTTCCGTCATCGTGGCGGAATGCTCCTACGAAGGACACACGGCTGCGCCGAAAACACGAGCTTCGCACCGCAAGGTGTTTGTGGACACGCCTGCCATAGAGGCTTTATTGCAGCTTCGTCCAACAGACGCCAACCCGGAAAGTCTGGTTTTCCGTACGGATCGTGGCACGGCCTTCAATCCGAACAATGTTCGGAACCGAGTGCTGGTGCCAGCGTGCAAGAGAGCAAAGATTCCCCAAGTGGCGTGGCACAGCTTTCGTTACACGTATTCCACTTGGGCGAATCCATCCGGCGAGAGCATCAAGGCGTTACAAACGCAGTTGGGGCATACGGATTCGCGACTCACGCTTTCGGTGTACACACAACCAATGCCGGAAGCGCAGAAGCAACTGGCGTGTAAAATCTCCAGTGTTTTGCTCCGTTCTGCTCCCAAATCCGAAGCTCAACAGGCAGAGACGGAAACGGTAACGCTATGACGGGCAAAGATTTGAAGTGGCGCGCCCGGGGAGACTCGAACTCCCGGACCCTCTGCTTAGAAGGCAGACGCTCTTTCCAACTGAGCTACGGGCGCACTACAATTTAATTTAGAGCATCTTTCATCACTTGGCAACGCCGTGTGCCAATCGCCGCACGCGCCAGCCGGGACGCTTCAATTGCATTGCCTCGCGGCGCGACTTCCGGTATCGTGCATTCCATGTACGCCCCGGCGGCGTGCGTTCGACCAAGCTCTCGGCGAAGCAATGATGAAACTGTCATCAGCTTTTCTTCTGGCCGCATTACTATGCGCTCCGGCCGCGTTCTCTCAAGCCCGCCCGGAGGAGGGCGGCCATGAACTTCAGGTTTGGACAGGCGGCGGGTACAGTTCATTTGGCGGCATTACAAACACGGGCGTGTGGACCACGGGTGCACGCTTCGGGTGGATCCTCACCAATCCGCACGGCCCGGGATTGCTCCGCGGCAGATTTGAATTTGCAGTTGACGCAGTGCCGGCCTTCGTCGTCTTCCAGCCCAAAAACACCGCATACGGCGCCTCGTTCGATCCCGTTGTGTTGAAATGGGATTTTGAATCCGACCGCCGAGTTGTCCCGTACGTGGAAATGGCGGGAGGCGTTCTCTTTACGAATCAGACCGTTCCTTCAGGCATATCGCGGGTGAACTTCACTCCTCAGGGCGCGGCCGGCTTGCATTTCCTCGGGCGCCGTTTCAACTGGAATGTCGAGGTTCGCTATCTGCACATCTCCGACGCGGGTTTGACATCCCTAAATCCCGGCGTGAATACAATCGAAGCCCGTGTCGGCGTCGGCCTTTTCACACGCGGCCACCACGCCGACCATCGGCCTTGACACTTCTCGGTCGCGGCTATTTCAGATACTTCCCCAGCCAATCCAAAAACAGCTTGTACCAAAGCTCGCTATTCTGCGGCTTCAGGATCCAGTGGCCTTCATCCGGGAAGATTATGAGCTTAGATGGTACGCCCTGCCGCTGCAGCGCCGTGAAGAACTGCAAGCCCTGCGTGTACGGCACGCGGTAGTCCATCTCGCCGTCAATCACAAGCGTCGGAGTCTTATACTTGCCAAACTCACCCGCATACGCTGATGGCGACCACTTGTGATAGCTCTCCGGATTCGTCCACGGCGTTCCCGCCATGTCATGCTCCTCGAACCAAAGCTCTTCCGTCGCTCCGTACATACTCACCTTGTCGTAGGGTCCCGCGTGGCTGATCAATGCCTTGAAGCGCCCTGTGTGCCCGGCAATCCAGTCAATCATGTAACCGCCGTACGAACCGCCCGCCGCCGCGACGCGGTCAGCGTCAATAAATTTGTAGTTGGCGATGGCATAGTCGAGTCCATTCATCAAGTCCTCGTAAACTTTGCCGCCCCAGTCGACCGTGATTTCGTCGGTAAACTTCTGGCCGTATCCCGTCGAACCACGCGGATTGATGAACACCACAACGTAGCCCGGCGAGGCAAACATCTGCTGGTTCCAGCGATAGCCCCAGTTGTCCTCCCACGCGCCTTGCGGCCCCCCGTGAATCAGAAACAATGTCGGATACTTATGCGAAGCATCGAAATGTGGCGGCCGAATCACGCCGCCGTGAACCCTAGTGCCTCCCGCGCCATCAAACCAGAACCACTCCGGCGCGCCGAGATCGAGCTGCCCTAGCCGCGCGTCATTCAAGTGCGTTAATTGCCGCGCGCGGCCGCCCGCAACGCCAACCGTGAAAACCTCGGCAGGCAGCGTCAGGCTGGAGCGCGTGAAGATGAAGGTGCGGCCGTTTCCTCCGAGCGAGAGCTCTCCGTTGAACCCTTCCCCAACGAGCACGCGTGGGCTTGCTCCTTCGCGCGCTTCAATCGCGCAAATTGGGGATTCCGCGTGTTCCTCCGCTGTAAAATAAATCGTCCGGCTCTCCATGGACCATGTCATGTTGTCCACGCTCCGGTCGTAGCTTTCTGTCAGGTTCGTGTTCTTTCCGCTTGCGCGGTCATAGAGCATCAAACGCCAGCGGTCGGCCTCGTACTCCGCTTTGAGCTGCGCGCGATACGCAATGCCCTTGCCATCCGGCGAATAGACAGGATGCGCGTCATAGCCGGGATTCTCGGTGATGCGCTTCGGTGCGGCGGAACCGTCTGCAGGAACTATAAACAGATCGCCGTTTGTGCTGATGGCTTCCATTGGGTCGGTCACGGCGACGAAGCACAGCTCGCGGCCATCCGGCGAGAACGCAATGTCATTTGCATCGCCCCGAAAGTCGGGCGGCGTGTCGTAATCGGCGCCGGGCATCAAGTCGCGCGCCGCGCCTCCTGCCACGGGCATCACAAAAAGATGGCTGCGGCGCCCGTCATTCCAGTGCGTCCAATGGCGGTAAAGCAGATGATCGTAAACGCGCGCCTTAACCTTGCTCTTGGCTGCGTCGTCGACACGCTTCTTGTTGCATGCGTCGTCCTTACAATCCGGGAATACGCCGGAGGTAAGCGCAAACGACTTGCCGTCCGGTGCCCAATAAAAGTTGTCCACGCCGGTAGATATACTTGTGAGTTTTGTGGCCTCGCCACCCTCCACCGAAATCAAATAAATCTGCGACTCGCCCTCACGCGTGGAAAGAAATGCGATCTGTTTGCCATCGGGAGACCATCGCGCGGAATTGTCATGCCCGCTGCGTGTAAGAGCCATCGCTTCGCCGCCCGCCGCGGGGATCAGCCAGATGTTCGACGCGTTGCGGTTCGCCTCCTTGTCCGGCGTAGCCACGGTGAACGCAACCCACTTTCCATCTGGCGACGCGTGAGGGTCGCTCACGCGCTGCATCGAAATCAGGTCATCAAATGTGATGGGGTGCTTCGATTGCGCCTTCGCAAGCGGCGCAATAGCAATAAACGCGAGGCACAGCGCAGCGCAGACGGCAACTATGTGGCGTTTCATAGCCGCTGATTCTCCGGTTAGCAACACTATTTATTCCTCCGAGTTTTCACGTTTTTGGCTCGACTGCGAATGCAGCGAATCATGGCACGTTCAGGGCGCGTTGCCAAGCCGCTCACTATCCTTATCAGGAGTTGCGCTCACATATTTCCCGGCATAGACTCGCAATCCTGCGAATTCTGATTCGCGTTCGCTGGGGTAGGAACAAATGCAAGACGCCCTGTTTGCCCATCGTATTCATTTCGCCTTCACAATCACCTTTCACTACATTTTTCCCCAGCTCACGATGGGCCTTTCCCTGCTTCTTCTCATTCTGAAAACATTTGCCTTGCGCACCGGCGACGATAGATACAACCGCGCCGTACGTTTTTGGGCGCGAATCTTCGCCATCAATTTCGCTCTCGGCGTCGTCACCGGAATCCCGATGGAATTCCAATTCGGCACAAACTGGGCGCAGTTCTCTCGCTCAGCAGGCGGCGTAATCGGACAGACCCTTGCGATGGAGGGAGTTTTCTCTTTTTTCCTGGAATCGAGCTTTCTTGGCCTGATGCTCTTCGGCGAAAAGCGCCTGGGACAAATGGGCCACTGGGTGGTGATCTTTCTTGTTTGGCTCGGCTCTTGGCTTTCCGGCTACCTCATCATCGCCACCGACGCCTGGATGCAGCATCCGGTTGCGTACACCACCGGGCCCGGTGGCAGCTTTTCGCTCGCTAGTTTCTGGGGTCTGTTGCTGAATCCTTGGGCACTTTGGCAATACGCCCATAACATGCTCGGTGCCGTACAGACAGGATGCTTCGTCATGGCTTCCATCGGAGCTTTCTATCTGCTCTCCCGCACGCATGAAGATTCCGCGCGTCTCTTCGTTCGAACCGGAGTCACGGTGGGAATCCTCGCAGCCGTGCTGCAGCTTTTTCCAACCGGCGACGCTCAAGGCAAAATGATAGCCGCAAATCAGCCCCCGACTCTCGCCGCGATGGAGGGCCTTTTTGAATCAAAGCAAGGTGCGCCCCTCGCCATCCTTGGCCAGCCAGATGTTGAAAAGCGCCGGCTCGATAATCCGCTGATCCTGCCGGATGTCCTGAGCTTTCTCACTTACCGATCCTGGTCCGCGGAAGTGCGCGGTCTCGACCAGTTCCCTCAAACCGAATGGCCGGACAGCATCCCTCTGCTTTATTATAGCTATCACGTCATGGTTGGTCTTGGGACTCTTTTTATTGCTGTAATGGTGATTGCTGCGTTCTTGTTATGGCGTGGCTCGCTCTACCGCTCGCGCTGGATGCTTTGGATCCTGCTACTTTCTCTGCCATTCCCCTATATCGCCAACACGGCGGGATGGATCACCGCGGAGGTGGGCCGCCAGCCCTGGCTCATTTATGGATTGATGCGCACTCCCGCGGGCGTGTCACCGCAGGTTTCGGCCGGCAATGCCTGGTTCACGCTGATCGGATTTTTCGGCATGTACGCGGTGCTGAGCATTCTCTTTCTTTTCCTGGTCTATCGCGAGATTGACCGCGGGCCTGGTCTGGCAGACGAGGCCCCTGCCCTCGCGCCATAAGGATCTGATTATGCCAACACTTTGGTTCTGCCTGGTTGCGGTCATGGTTGCCGTTTATGTTTTGCTGGATGGATTCGACATTGGTGCGGGAATCGTCCATCTCGGCGTTGCACGGACTGACCCCGAACGCCGCACTGTGATTGGTTCAATTGGGCCGGTGTGGGACGCAAACGAGGTCTGGCTTCTCGCCGGAGGTGGCGTCCTTTTTTTTTCGTTTCCTGTTCTCTACGCCTCCAGTTTCAGCGGCTTTTATCTCCCGTTGATGATGGTCCTTTGGCTCTTGATTCTTCGAGGTGTCTCCATTGAGTTTCGCAGCCATGTCGAAGGCCCGCTGTGGGCTCCTTTCTGGGATGTTATTTTCTGCTTGTCGAGCGCCCTCCTTGCCGTTTTCTACGGAGCCGCCCTCGGCAACGTCGTCCGCGGCGTGCCGTTGGACGCGGGGGGCTACTTTTTCGAGCCGCTCTGGACCAATTTTCGATTGGGAGGCAACACGGGCATATTGGATTGGTACACGATTCTGGTCGGTCTTGCCGCCTATCTGGCGCTCGCGCAGCACGGCGCCTTGTGGATTGCACATAAAACGGAAGGCGAGATAAATGCGCGCGCGCGCCGCATCGCGAAGTTTTCCGCCGTGGGCGTCGCGCTTGCGACGATCGCTGTCACACTGGTGACGTTCCGCGTCCAGCCTCATGTCCTTGAAAATCTCACCTCGCGCTTATGGGGATTTGTTTTCCCCGCCATCGCCATCGGTGGACTTATCGGAGTAATTGTCTATCTCAGAGGCGCGCCGTCTCCCAAAAAAGAAGTCCGCGCTTTCTATTTTTCATGCGCCTACCTGCTCGGCATGTTAACCAGCGCGGCGTTCGGCTTGTACCCTTACGTCTTGCCCGCTCGCGGAGGCCCAAACGTTTCCCTGACGATCTACAATTCCGGCACGACGGAACAGGGAATGCGCATTGGCCTCAAGTGGTGGATCTTCGGAATGATTTTTGCCGCGGGATACTTCGTTTTTCTCTATCGGCGCTTTGCGGGCAAAGTCCAGACGCATGGCGATCACGGGCATGGATATTAATTCGCTGGCTGTTTTGTCCACCTATTTTGAAGAATAATCATTCGATGCCTCGGCGTTGCGCCCCCGCATTTCCCGGCATGGACTCTCGCCCCGAAGACCAGAATCGGAAGGAGAACATTCATGAGCCGTTCCCGACTGTCCCTTGCAATCCTCACATTTGCCATAGTTGGCGCCGCTCCAGTTCTCGCCCAGCAAAGCGCTCCCGCCAAGACGCCAACTCTCATCCATTCCGGCACCGCCGACCGGCGCGTCCCGACGCCGCAATCCGACGAACTCTTCATGGGCGTGAAAAAAGTCGGCGTGCCCGTCGAGTACATCAACTATCCGAACATGCCCCACGGAATCAGTGACCCGCGCTATCAGATGGTGAAAATGGTCTCGGAATTCGAATGGTTCGAAAAATGGATCAAAGGCAAGCCCGGCTGGTTCGAATGGAGGATATTTCTTGACACCCTTCCGCCGGATTCAAAGACTGGCGATGGGAGTCAGGCTACAGGTGCAGGCGACAGCGATCACTGAAGATCTAGAAGAGAAACGCCGGAGTCTTGTCCAGCTTCGCTCCGGAAGTGTATCGCCTAGGAAACGCCATCGAGGGGAATCCCGGCCTCCGGCAAACCCGAAGGCCGGGCTGGGAATTTGACAGAAACTTTCGAACCTTAGTCGCTTCCACCCATGAATCCAGCCAGCAAACCAAGCAGGCCCACGGCCAGGTGGATGACGTTGTACATGGTGTTGAGGTTGAGCATGCTTACGATCGATGCGGGTACCCCTGCAAATCCCAGAATCGCCACAAGGGTGTAGATCACTCCGAAAACCTTAGCAAATCCCTTGCCACCCTTCTCCCCGCCTCCGAGGCCGGCCGCAAGCCCAATTAGACCCGTGGCCAGGTGGATTACGTTGTGGATGGTACTGAACTGCAATCCCATCATCCCATCCATACCCTTCCAAAACCCGATGATCCCAACAAGGGTCAAAACTAAGCCGATTACGACCGCATAGGTCTTGCCCATTTATAGGCCTCCTTCAGGATTAGGGTCCATTGCCAAGGCTTCATTTAGGGCAGATGCCCTGGATTGCGGCGAAGCCTATCCGTAGACCCCTTGCCTGTCAAGCACTTCCGCAATCAGCCCCCAGCCCGGCTGCGGTGCCCCCAGAGGCCATTAATCTGAAAACCCTATCCCCCCTAGGCGCTCCAAACTGAACTATTTAGGGGTCACCCCAGTCTGCCAGAGCAGGAATATCAACGCATCTGTGCCATCCTCAACCTGCTTTGTCACTGGAGTCCCACCCGAATGGCCAGCCTCAGTGTCGTATTTCAGCAGGATCGGCCTCCCGGGCGCCGCGGAAGCCTGCATTAGGGCCGCCATCTTCCGCGCGTGCAGCGGTGCCACTCGGGTGTCGGAATCGCCGGAGACAAATAGCACTCCCGGATACTTTGTCCCCGCCTTCACATGCTGGTATGGCGAATACGCGTAAATGTATTTGAACTGGTCCTCCTTTTCGGACGACCCGTACTCCGGCACCCAATACTTCGCAACGAGGAAGTTCTGGTATCGCAGCATGTCCAGTAGCGGAAAAGAACACACGACCGCCGCGAACAACTCTGGCCTCTGCGTCAGCGCCGCACCTACCAGCAATCCGCCGTTGCTTCCGCCACGGATTGTCAGCCTGGACGTGCTCGTATAGTGATTCGCCACCAGGTACTCCGCCGCGCCGATGAAATCGTCGAACACGTTTTGCTTCTTCTCCATCATCCCCGCCTGGTGCCACTTCTCGCCAAACTCGCCCCCTCCGCGCAGTGTCGCCACCGCGTAAAGGCCGCCTTGCTCCATCCAAACGACGGCCGACGAGCTAAAGCTCGGCGTTTCGCTCACATTGAACCCGCCATACCCGGTCAGCAGCGCGGGCGCCGCGCCGTCCATCTTCAGCCCCTTCTTGTGCGCCACGAACATGGGCACGCGCGTCCCGTCCTTTGAGTTGAACCACACCTGCTCCGCTGTAAACTGGTCGCTGTTCACCGGCACATCGGATTTCGACCACACGCTCTGCTCGCCCGAATTGACGTCATATCGGTAGATCGTCCCCGGCGTGAAGAATGACGTGAATTCGTAAAACGTCTCGCCGCTCGCCCACCGTCCAAAAAGTGGGGTTGCCGTCCCCACGGTCGGCAGCGTGACGTCACGCACCAGTTTCGTATCGCGCCCAAAGATACGCATCTGCGAACTAGCATTCCGCGAATACAGCACGCAGATTTTCCCGCCTACATAGGTCGTCCCCTCGATGTGCGCGTCGCTTTCCGGCACGAGGTCCCGCCAGTGGTCCTTGCCGGGATTGGCCACGTCCGCGACCACCACTTTCTCCATCGGCGCGTTCCAGTTTGTCTGGATGAAGATCTGTTGCCCGCCGATGTCGGCCTGAAATCGCGCGTTCACGTCGGTCACAATCGGAATGATCGGCCCGTCGTGAACCACGTCCTTCATGAACACCTCGCTCCTGTCCGCCGATGCGCCGTACAGCACGTGAATGAGCAAGTGCACTTCATCCGAGGCGAGATTCGCGATGATGATTTTCTCCGCCCCGTATCCTTCGCCGAATATAATCTTGTCTTCGCTCGCGGCTGTTCCCATCTTGTGGTAATAAACGCGCGGCCCCGCGCCGGATTGTTTCGCGTAATAAATGCCGCTCTTGTCCGGCGTAAAGTCGCCGCCAAAGTAGAGCGCCTTGGGAAACTGGTCGGGCAAGTCCTGCTTTGTGTCCACATTCAGAAGGTGCGGTATCGTCTCATCCGCTCCGCCTTGCCGCACGATGTACATGATCGTGCTCGCATCTCTCGAAACCATGGCCAGATTGACCGTTATGCTGTGATCGGCGCTCATCGGCAGCGGGTCTACGAGCACCTGGTCCCGGCCTGCCGGCCCTTGTCGGAAATAAATCTTTTCCTGGTCTTCGTCCGCGTGGCGCCTGCCGAAGAAATAGCGGCCATTGCGCTCGATGGGCAGCCCCGTCTCGTCCACTTTCAAGAGTTGTCCCAGCCGCGCGCTCACCACATTGCGCCCCGGCAGCTTTTTCAAGATCGAGTCCGTGTAGGTGTTCTGCTGCGCAATCCACACGCGCGTCTCGGGCGAGTTCTGGTCTTCAAGCCAGCGGTACGGGTCCGTCACCCTTGTTCCGAAATAGCTGTCCGCCACGTTGTCCGTTCGCGTCACGGGCGGCGCGGCAACGTGCATCGGGTCCGCCAAGTTGCTGGAAGTTCCCGCATTCTGTGCCGACGCGCCGCGCGAAATCAGGACCGCCGCGCTCGCAATCGTGGCTACCAGCAGCGCAAGTTGGATCTGGCGGCCGATGGCCTTGCGATTCACATCTCTATTGTTTGTGCTTTTCATGAATTCAACCCTTTCTCGTCGTTTTTCTCAGGATATTCTGCGTCTATGCGGTGTGAGCCCTCTTGAACGCATTCATCTGCGGTCTTCCTGCGCGACGTAAGATTAGCACATCACTGTCTGCTAGAATTGACCCGTGAAGCGCCTGCACCGCCGGAGCGCCGCTCATTTTTTCCGCTCGCTTTCTTTTTGCGTGCTGGGCCTCTGTCTCTTCTGTCCTCCTTGTTTTGCACAGACACCTCCTTCACCCCAGCTCACCGAAGAAGAGTCCACCGTTTACACCATCCTTTTCCAGGACCTCTACGACGCATCGAAAGACCGCCCCATCATTCTCATTGAGCGGACTTCCATCGGCGTTCCGCCCGGCCTCATCGCCAAAGTCGACGTCCGGGGCGAACAGACCACGCGGTTCCTTTCGCGCCTTTCACCCGAAACAAAGCAGGACTGGGATGACCGCAACAAAGAGCACGCCCTCTTGCCTTCACCCTGTCATCTCGCGCCGGAATGTGTCGTTTTCGATGTCGCTGACATCGCGCGGCTCGTCAAAAATGATCGCGCTTGGCGCGGCTTCCTGAAAAAGCATCCGAATTCGCCGGGCATCGTCGTCGTTTCGCGTATCGGCTTCAACCGCGAGCGCACCGAAGCAATCGTTTACGTCGGCCGCGCTTGCGGCTCCATTTGCGGCGAAGGCGAATATGTCCGCCTCATGAAGCTGAATGGCTCCTGGGTCGTCGACGACCACACCGTCGTCTGGCTCTCCCAAAAGTGATTAGCTGTCCCCGCCACCGCCCTCCGCCACACGGCCTGCTGTTTTTCTCTGCGCCCTCGATGTATCTGCTCTGGATTCGTTTTTTCTTTCCGCCCCATTTGCACTCATTTCGCGCTAAAATATCTTTGGCGGGTGGGCTGGGCGATCGCTGGCGCTGTGCTGAGAAGGGCGGCGCGGGAGGAAAGTCCGGACACCGATGTTCCCGGCCGAAGGGCAGGGAACGTAGCCTCGTGCCGAAGGGTACGGGGCCCAAGGGCAACGCGCCTGGTAACGCCAGGGGACCGCTCCCGTGAGGGCTCGGTCACGGAAAGTGCCACAGAAACTAGACCGCCGGTGCGATAGCTCCGCGGATCGTTCGCCTCAGTGGCCGGTTTGGAGGGAAACCTTCTTCCGGCATGCATCTGGATCGAGCGTCCGCGCGTCTCGCGCAGGTAAGGGTGAAACGGTGGGGTAAGAGCCCACCGCGCTCCGGGCAACCGGGGCGGCATGGAAAACCCCGCGTGGTGCAAGGCTAAATAGGAGGGGAGGCCGGCCCAGGCCTTCGTCCTGAGACGATTTCGGTGAAACGCGCTTCACGTACACCGGATTCGGACTTGGGGCAGCCGCAAATCCGCAGGGGTTTGCGGTATCAACCCTCGGGTAGGCCGCTCGAGTCGCGGCGCGAGTCGCGACCTAGAGGAATGATCGTCACGGCGATTTTCGCCGCACAGAATCCGGCTTACAAGCTCATCCGCCCACTACATTTTGTCTTCACTCACGGCAAGAAACAAGCACGGTCTTTTCAACAGAGATAGCTTAGGCCTTCGCCGCCTGCCCAAACGTTAGCGTTTCCTCCTCAGCGATTAAGATTACGGGAGCTCCTCCAGAAGAGATACCGATGGCGTGAGCAATAGTTTCTTTCCCGCCTTCGGAAGCCGCGCAAGCCTCCAGAGCTTCCTTGGAAGGGAAGTGAACCTCAGCCGCGCGGTAGAACTGAGGTGTTCCTGCCGGTGAAGCAAGAACCTTTGTCGCGATCAATTTGGTTTTGCCTGCCAGCTTCTCAATTGCCATTGGTATGTGCTCTTCCAGATAAAGTTTTTCGAACTTCTCGACATCGGTCGGTTGAGGATAAAGCACCAAAAATTTAACTCCTGCCATGTCTTCCTCCTTTGGAGATTCTCGCCGGCCGTCTGCCCGCGCTGCTGCACAGCCAGAACTCGTCGGCTCGCCGCATCATACCAGACGCGCGAGAGGGGTCTCACGGAAGAGCCGCACGGAGCTTTTGCCGAACTACGTCACGAAAGAGCAATTCAACGCAACCGGGCGGCCCATAACTTCGGCCGCCCGGCGTGCTTCCCTCGAATTCAGCACCTACAAACTTCCACTTAGTTCGGCATCAGAACAGTGTCAACCACATGGATCACGCCATTCGACTGGAACACATCGCCGATTGTGACTGTGGACATCCCGCCCTTTTCGTCCTTCAGCACGATCTTGCCTCCCTGCCACATTGCCCACAGCGAGCCGCCGCTCACGGTCTTCAGTTCTGCCTTGCCGTGACCGGCCTTGATCGCTTTCTGGATATCGTTCGCGCTCCACCGGCCCGCGACCACGTGGTAGGTCAGAACCTTCGTCAGCATTGCTTTGTTCTCGGGCTTCAGCAGCATGTCAACTGTGCCCGCTGGAAGCTTCGCGAAGGCCTCATTCGTTGGAGCGAAAACCGTGAACGGGCCCGTGCCCTCCAGAGTTTCCTCGAGGCCCGCGGCCTTCACTGCCGCGACCAGCGTGGTGTGATCCGCCGAATTCATCGCGTTTTCAATGATGTTCTTGGTGGGAAACATTGCCGCGCCGCCGACCATCGGATTATTTTGCGCGGAAACAAGCGCTGCGCCCGCCAGCAGCAACGCAACCGTTGTGAACAGAATGTGTGACTTCGTTTTCATTTCAATCCTCTCCAGTTTGAATTTGTACTTCACTCGCTAGTACGCCGCTGGATTGGATTTGGATGTATCGCCCGGATTTTTTTGCGGCGAAGGGAAGAGTTAAGTCGCACTCGAGTTTGCGCTTTTCCGGCAAAGCCTTAAATGCGCACGTTTCGCCTTCTAACGAACCGCCCAGACTGCGTGTTTGATTTGGAAATCGTTCAGTGGGAATTGGAGGAAGGCGGAGTTCGCGGCGCTGTTTCCGCGAAAACCTGCTTGGTGGCTGGTGAAAGATCGTTCATATGGCTGAGAAATGTCACTAGCCCCCAAATCTGCTGATCACTTAAGACATTTTTCCATCCGGGCATGCCGGTCCAGCGAATGCCGTGCTGAAGAATGTAAAAATTCTGGTTCTCCGGCATGTCGGCCATGTCAGTCATGAACTGTGGCGCAGGGGGATTCAGCGATTCAGCGAGCGGCGCCTTGGGATGCACCGGATCGCCGTGACACACCGCGCAGTTGTCGCGATAGAGATGAGCTCCGGCAACCAAGTTCGCCTCGTTGGCTGTGACTGGATTCGTCAGTTTGGGGGCGGCGCGTGCGACGTTGGCGTCCATGGCGTGTCCGGCGATCGTCCTCTCGATCTTCGAAGGTGGGTTGTCCGCGCGCATGTCGACGAAACCCATGTAAGCGAATAATACTCCGAGCGCAAGAATTAGAATCACCGTCATGATGCCGAAGATGAATCCCTTCATCGCGCTCTCCTGTTATCGACGATATCCCGCCGCGGTGGCAGCGTCCGATGCATTCAACGAACCGAGATCGAACTCGCGCCCCGCCGGATTTACCAAATCCATTGGCGTGCAAAAAAAAATGCCCGGCGCTTTTGCTTCAGTCCGAAACTACACGCAGGCGATCCCTGTGAAGCTCTTCACTCCCCAGGGAAAGACCGTGTCCAGGCAGGTGGCAGGTCTGGGTTGCCTGCCACTTGCTCTATTCCACGCAAACACCGTCCGTTTCGTCAGCCTGGAGTATTGAGCCGGGGCTGAGAAAAACGCGATTACTGCTTGAGCATCGTTACCTTCACAACGTGGATCTGGCCCTTGATGGCGTTCAATTGACAGTTCAGTTCAACGCGATGTCCCACGTGCTCCTTCAACATCTCAGGATTGTCCACTTCCCAGGACTTTCCGTCCTTCTCGTCGGTAAACGTTCTTTTCTCGCCGTCACCTGTCACGGTGCCCCTGATGGTCGTAAACTCGGGCTTCTTTTCATCCTGGCTCGTTGCATGTGGTAATCCGTGCGCGAGCACCGGAACCCCAAGTGTTGCTACTGATAGTGCCAATGCTAATGCGAATTGCTTTTTCATTTTGCAGCCTCATGATTCTTCTGAAGGGATGGATTCAACTCACAGTTCGATCACGCCACGGAAGAAGAAACAGATCTATCCTGGCTGCACCTTGCTTCCCACCACGACAATCAGGTGGGGAGTCAGCATAGAAGTTGCTGTTTCTACCTCTGACGGGACCTAACCTCGGTGCAGAAACTAACATCGGTGGAAAAGCAATACTGTCCCGAAAGATACACATTGTGAAAATTTGATATCGCGGCCTGGCAGGTCCTGCAGCCCAGCGAGCGTACGCAACTTCATCCAACCGTCGTAATCGGCAAGCGGCGCACGCGTTTTCCAGTGGCGGCAAAAATTGCATTCGCCACCGCGGGCATGATTGGCGGAACGCAATGCTCGCCAAACCCGCTCGGCGGCGCATTGCTTGCGATCGTGTGGAACTCCATTTTCGGAACATCGTTCATTCGCATCACGGGAAAATCAAGATAGTTGTTCTGCTCCGCGCCGCCGTCGCGGAATGTGATCTGTCCTTTCAGTGTCGCGGAGAGTCCCCACGTGATTGCGCTTTCCGCTTGTCCTTCAAGTCCGAGCGGATTGAAGACCAATCCGCAATCCATCGCGCACACCACTCGATGCACGCGTACATCGCCCTCGCCGCCCACGGAAATTTCCGCGACTTGAGCGATATACGATTCGCCGAAGTACGTATTGCACGCAATCCCGCGTCCCCACTTCCGGCCTTGCGCCTCGCGAGTTATGGGCGCGGACCAACCGGATTTCTCCGCGGCAACTTCGAGCGCCTTGGCCAGGCGTCCGCGGTCTATCGTGCTGTCGCCGATGGTGACGATGTCGCGCGGCTGCAGCAGCTCTAAACGAAACGCCAGCGGGTTTTTTCCGGCGGCGTGCGCCAGTTCATCCAGAAAAGATTCGCGCGCAAAAACAGTGGATGGATATTCAACCGCGCGCCACGGGCCCGTCGGCACGGGCGAAGGGACTGGCACAAAGTCCACCTGAAACGCCGGGAAATTGTATGGATTATCGAACCCGCCCCACGGATCGCCATTCTTCGCATAACGCATCGGATCATTATCTTGCGGCCCGAGCGTGGAAAGATCCGCGGCGGCTTGCTTGTGAATCAGCGCCAGCGCTTTGCCCTCGGCATCCAGCCCCGATTGGAGCCGGATCACTTCCGCCGGCTGAAAGCTGCCGTGCCGCATGTCGTCGCGCCGGCTCCATAGAACTTGCACCGGCCGTCCGATCGCCCGGGAAATTTCCACGGCCTCGGGAACATAGTCCGCGATCAATCGCCGGCCGAATCCCCCGCCGAGAAGAGTGATGTTCACCTTCACTGCGTCCGCTGAAAGTCCGAGCAGCTTCGCCGCCTCCTGCTGCGCGACTTCCGGACATTGCGTTGGCGCCCAAATTTCGCAGCGGTCTTTTCGCACGTCGGCCGTGCAATTCATCGGCTCGATGGGAGCGTGCGCCTGAAATGGGTACTCGTAAATCGCCTCCACTCGCGTTTTGGCCGCGTCGAGAATTTTTTCGGCTTCCCCAACGTGCCGCGAAATAAATCCTTCGGTATCGAGCGCGGCGTGGAGTTGTTTGAAATAAACTTCGGAATTGAAATTTCGGTTTGCGCCCGCGTTCCAGGTCACCGCAAGCACGCTGGCCCCTTGCAACGCGGCCCAACTGTTGTCCGCGGTCACCGCAACTCCGGTCGAGAGCCCGGTCGTCACCGGCACGATCTCGCGCACGCCCGGCACGGCTTTCGCCTTTGCATCATCCCAGCGAATCGCCGTTCCTCCAAGATAAGGACACCGCGCGAGCGCGGCGAATCGCATCCCGGGAACGCGCACGTCCAATCCGTAGCGCGCGGTCCCGCGCACAATTTCGGGGCCATCCACGCGGCGCGCCGGTTTTCCAATCCAACGGAAATCCTTCGGGTCCTTCATTGGGACATCTTTCGGCGCTGGAATGCTTGCTGCCGCGTTCGCCAGATCGCCGTAACTCAGCCGCCTTCCGCTTGCCGCGTGTTCGATGAACCCATTCGCCGCGCGGCATTCTTTCCGGTCAATCCGCCATTTGTTGGACGCGGCGGTGATCAGCATCTCGCGCGCCGTCGCGCCCGCGCGCCGGAGAGTCCGCGCTGTCCCAACGCTGCTGCCGCTGCCGCTCGTGCGCAGCCTGATTTCTTTGAACTTAGGGATCGTCGACGCCTGAATCAGTTCGAGTTTTCCGGGATCTACTTCCAATTCCTCCGCAATAAGAATTGGCAGTGTCGTGCGGATACCCTGTCCCATCTCGGAGCGCGTCACCCAGTAAAGAATTTGGTTGTCGGGATTGATCCGCAGATAAACGCTGGGAGAAAATCCGGCCATCTCACTCCCGGCCTGCGTCAGCACGCGTACAAGTCCGCCGCGTACGGCGAGCGTGAGCCCCGCGCCGGCGATCACGCCGGACTTCACGAATTCACGCCGGGAAATTTCGCGGGAAGCGCTCATTTTGCCTGCTCTTGTGCCGCGCGATGGATTGCGCGGCGCATCCGAAGATAGGTGCCGCAACGGCAAACCGAATTCGCCAGGGCCGCGTCAATCTCTTCGTCGCTCGCGTTCGGGTGCTTTTTCAATAGCGCCGCGGCGGTCATGATCATTCCCGGCTGGCAATAACCGCATTGCGCCACATCTTCCTCGATCCACGCTTTTTGGCACGGATGTTCGCCGTCTGCCGAGAGCCCTTCGATGGTGGTGAATTTTTTTCCGCTCGCTTCTGCGATCGAGACTTGGCACGCGCGTACGGCTTCCTCGCCTTCGTGAATCGTGCAAGCTCCGCAAACGCCCACGCCGCACCCGAATTTCGTGCCGGTCATTTGCAAGACGTCGCGCAGCACCCACAGCAATGGCATTTCCGCGGGCGCGTTTACGCTCCGTTTCCGTCCGTTGATAGTGAGATTGAATGTTGGCATCGCCTCTTCCGCAAGCCGCGCCCGCGTTCAAACATCTCCGCTCAGGGAGAATGTATCCCGCTAACATCACAGACGCGCGAAATTGCGATTTGTTCCATTTTCACCCGGATTCCTCCATTGGTCCAATTCGGGGCGGGTGGGCCGTCGGCCCGCACATGACGCGCTGGGATGATTTATCGTGCCCCATCCTCGTCCCGAACGTGCCAACGTAGTGGCTCTGACTGCGCCCGCTGACCGGCCTGCTCTCGATTTGTGCAAAGCTAAAGTTGACGCTAAACATTTCGACTTAATCGTTATGACGGTATAATGACGCCGGATTTTGCTAAAAAATTCGCAAGCCGCGTCGCGGAGTATTGAGCAACGCCGATGTCCACACTTTGTCGAAACACACTGCGCTTGTCGGTTCTGATCGTTTTCGCTGCCTTTTTCTCCCGAATCTCTGTTCCAGCGCGGAACCAGGACCAGGGCGTCATTCGCGTGAACGTGAACCTTGTAATGGTTGACGCTACGGTGAAGACCAAGGCCGGCAAAATCATGGGCGATCTGAAAAAAGACGACTTCGAGCTTCTGGAAGATGGCGTCATCCAAAAAGTAGAGGTTTTTAGTCGTGACGAACTGCCCCTCAATGTCGCGCTCGTCTTGGATTTGAGTGATTCGATTGGTCCGTTCCTGGGACCGTTGCGTGACGCCGCCGCCACCGCTCTTGCGGCGCTGAAACCCGAAGATCAGGTGGCGCTGTTTACTTTTTCCACCGATGCCGAATTGCGCGTCCCGTTCACAACCGACAAGTCCAAAATTGCCCAGGAGATAAGCACTTTCCACGTAAGTGGCGCCACAAATATCAATGACGGCATCTTTGTCGCCGCAAAGTATCTCCTCCTCAACACGCCCCCAAAGGGCCGCCGGGTGATCATTCTCATCAGCGATGACGTTGGCACGAGCGCGGGTGGCCAGGGGACGCGCGACATCGTCACCGAATCGATCGCCGCGGACGCGGTCTTATACAATCTGAAGATACCTGGATACAACCCGCCGTCAACTATCATCGCCGCGAGCATGATTCCTGGGCTGGTCGAGATTCGTAAAGTCATGGACCAGACGGGCGGGGAAATGTTCGACGTCCAGAATGTGGCGCATCTGGACTCCGCATTTCGCGCCCTCATCGAGCGCATCAAGACGCGCTACACGCTCGGATATTATACGAATGCCACCGGAACCGAAGGGAAGCCACATAAACTGGATGTCCGTCTCAAGTCTTCGTTTGGAAAAAAGGGACACGATTACGTTCTCATGGCCAAAAACAGCTTTTACGTTCATTGAAAAACAGCGCGTGCCCGCAGACGACACTCAGCAGGAAAGGGCAGCTTTTAAATTATTGGAAGAGATGGAGTAAATGGCGCACCCTAGGGGACGATTTCAGAACTCTTGTACTAATCCAAGTACTCGAACCGCCGCAAATCTGTTTATTCAGTGCTCGCAAGGCTGGTATTATAGGGCAGGGAGTCTAAGGCGATGAATATCAATTTGACACCTGAGCAGGAAAAAATCGTCAAGGACGAATTGGAGTCCGGCCACTTCCGAAACGTGGAGGAAGTGATCGGCGAAGCTCTGCAAGTATTGCGTTCGAAAGGGCAATCTTCAACGGGCGTCACAGCGAACGGTGCGCAGCGCGAAGCCGTGCGTGAAATGCTCGCATTTGTTGAAAAGAACCGCGTGCGCCTCAAGGGGGTCTCCGTGAAGGAGTTGATTCACGAGGGCCACCGTCTGTGAGTGATTTTGTACTGGACGCATCTCTTACTCTCCAGTGGTTTCTTGAAGACGAAGCGGATCGAGAATACAGTCTAGCTGTCCTGGCAAGTCTCTCCGAAAAGCGTGCTCTGGTTCCCATGCTGTGGTTCTACGAAGTCGGGAACGGACTTATTATGGCCTATCGTCGCAAGCGAATAGCGTCCGACCAGATTGACGGCTTTCTGACTAGACTAAAGACTTTGCCGATTGATGCCGCGCAAGACACTCCTTCCGAAGTCCTTGAATTACCAACCGTCGCAATGTCTCATGACCTCACAAATTATGACGCTGCGTATTTAGCCCTCGCCATTCGGTTCAACTTGCCCTTGGCCACAAACGACTCTAATCTTCGCAAAGCAGCGGGTGTGACGAGCGTTAATCTCGTCGCTTTGTAAAGAGAATGACACGGAGTGTACAACGTGATTATGAGGGCGGGTGGCCCCCTTCTCGCCGCCACGTTGAATTAGATTCTGTTTGTGCTGTCCCTCGCGATACTCTACGGATATTTCCTTGAATGTTATACTCCGCGCATCGCATTCGCCATGAAAAATAAATCCACAATCACAGACCCCGTCGAGGACGTACCTGCAGACACCGTGGGTCAATCCGGAAAAACAGAATGACACGGAAATCCAACCGCCCTCTCGATCCTAATTGGCTTGTTTCTGCCCTCGCGGAGATGGCTCTCGCGGTTTTGTTTCTGTTCCTGCTGCCCCCGGTTGCCTCAGCACAGGTAACTGACGCTCAGGCAAGTGAATTGGCCAAGAAAGCGGTATTGGCGACGCTGGGAAAACCCGAGGGGTCCTTCTTGGACGTGTCACCAGTTCACGCGCTCCAGCAATTGTTTGCACAGATCGCGACAGAATTTCATGGACCTTTGCCCTTTGTGTTCCATCTCACAGATTTCGGTGTGGAGCATAAGGGAAATATCGAGATTCACCACCTCCCCGAATGGGAACTGGACGTGCTCGCCGCCGTCTCGGCCTCGGGAGACGTGTACATCATGAGGGAGGGAAGCAAGGCAACGCCTGAATTCAATCGGTTTGCGAAGGACTATCACGTAATAATCCAGACCGAAGAGCAAGCACGGAAATACTTAGCATGGTATCTCGCGATTAGGCTTTACAGTTCGATGACCGAATTGCGCTCCGCACAACAGCTAAAGGAGGAAGCGGAGCGCGGAATTAAGGGATGGGGAGAGTCTCCGGAAAAAGATAGTGCCAACTTTGAAGCATGGTGGCGGATACACGAGCGTGAAGCAACCCGCTTGAACTACGAGGAGCAGGTGAAGCGAACGAAGCGTGGTTTCTTGGTGAGCTTCTATATCCTGTCAGACACAGATCGGAAATCTGTGCAACGTGGCGCGCCTGGCATCCTTCGAGCTTCATTAGAGTTTTCCACAAATGGCGAGGCCGGGATCCCGAGATTCAAAAAGATCAGTCAAAATGGGGGCGCAGATTAGGTGGCGATGTCGAGTCATTCTTCCGACTAGAATTGATTGGGCGAGCGGGCCATATATAACGCCCCAAGAAGATGTTGGTGCTGCGCCAGACGAACGTGGTACCAGTTAGGGGACGAATAGAATAGTCGAGTGACAAATGGATTCGGCGGATGGCGCATCCTTCGATTTTAAGCGTCCGGTAGTCGGTTTTTTTCACCTTCACGTGGAGGATCTGTGAAAATCACGCTCAATATCATTGGCGGTCTTCTTGTCTTATTGGGTGTCGTTTGGATACTGCAAGGGATCAATGTTCTGCCGGGTAGTTTCATGACCGGGCAGATTCGGTGGGCGGTTTATGGCGGCATCACCGTTGTTGTGGGCATCGCTTTACTGCTGAGAGCCAACCGTCCGCGAAAAAAGCCTCAATAGAGGGAACTGTCGGTGCGGGCGCGTGGCCGCACTTTCCCTGCCAGGTTGAATTGAATTCTGCTTGGGCGTAGCCACATACATTTCCGATGCGTTCAGTCTCTTGACATCCTTACATCCTTTACAAAGTGTCCTGGGACATCCTTTACACTCCCGCGCGTGCCGGGCCCGTGCCGCTTTACCCCGTTGCCCTGCTGGCGGCGCCCGGGCATGCCGCGATCAGTTTCTTCATTTGCGTGCGGTGGTCCAGGAGATGCAACCGCTGCAACAGCGCATATTCCTTCCAATTCAATTCTGCGAACCAGAGCTGGGCTGCAAGTTGATCGTCTGCCAGCTTCGTATTGGCCACCACAAGGGTGCAGACCGTCGGTGCAGCTGCAGTTGGTTGCGGTTCGGAAGGTTTGTCACTCGCCGGCCGCTCTTCATCGCGTGACGCAGATTCGAGAATAGCGATCATTTCGACGTTCGCAGAATGAAGACCGGCGACCAGGGTCGGCCATGGCGCCCAATCGCTTGCTCCAGACTTCAAAGCTTCATAGACAGGCGGTCCCGGAGGACGGCGCCCAGTCAGGAGATGCCGCAGTTCTTCGGCTCCTCGGATTTGACTCTGGGAGATGTGATCCACGACGTCGGCCATGTGCCATTTTCCGGCAAAGGGCCGGTGTCGGACTGCGGTTTCATCTGCCGACCCCACGACTCTTTCCAATTCTCCGGCCGCCGCGCGCAGGCGCTCGCAAATCTCCGCTGCGCTCAGTGTCAGCGCGCGGGAATGCAGGTAGTCCATCATCCGAACTGACTCGGGTGAAAGCGGTCGGCCATCTGTCGCCACGTAGGAAACGTCATTTGGCATGAAGGTCTTCTCCTGTTTGAATATCGGCGGACTCGGAGATGTCAGTCGAGACTCTACCTGCACAAATCTAATATGTTTTGGCTGCGGTGAGCCACTCCTTAGATTATTCAGACCTTAGGGCGGCTATTAGACCGGCCCTCGACCCCGCGTGCGCGCCGATACAATTAACTAAGCAAGGGCCTTTCGGAGGTATCCTGCCACTTCGCTGATGAATTGATGAACCGACACCTCCGCGATGCGGTGGCCCACGATCGCATTCATGGCCTTTCCCACGACGCCGAACGGTGGTTCGTAAAGGCCAGAGAAATCCAACTGCGTTTCGGTAGGGGTCAGCGGGTAGATGGAAAGCTCGGCCTTCATGAGCGGGAACAATCGTGGCATGCTCGCGGCCTCCCATTCGAGCAGTATCCGGGTGGCGGGAGTCGGCATGGCATCATGGACCTTCTCCTCGACGCTTTTGACGGAAATCCTGATATCTGTCTTTACCCCGATGCCGCCAATGTCGACGTGCAGTTCCGCGGCGATCGATTGCGCCCGGGAAGCGGCAGCCTTTGTAGCCGACTGGAACACGGTCAGTGCGTCCCGGGTCAGCGCATCGCGGACCTGCTCGTAGGGATGGTTCACGTAGTCGTAGCAGCGAATCTCGTGCCCTTTACTCATCAACGTCGCTCCGTCCAGATTGGCAGGCTGTCCTCGAACTGGCCGTCACGGAACTGTACCATACCGCAATCGTAATGAATCTTGTGCGCGGTGCCCCATGCTCCTTCCGGACGGGCGAACAGCCCGTGGTAAGTTTGCCGAACCAACTTTTGGTGAGCTTGCCGAACCTTGGGGGTTTTGCCCTTTTCTCCGCCAGACCTGAAACGGCACTGTTCCCCTGAAATTTCATTTTCCATTCGAATAGCTTTTGTCATTTCCTCCGCCATTCGAAATGTCTCCCTCAATTTTCCTCATTTTTCTCTAATTATCTATTGACAACTTTCCTGCCCTATGGTAACTATGTGTGTAACTCAGTTCTCTCTGGATCGGACCGGTTCGCCGCATGACCCTAACTCCTTTAACTCCGGCAATTTGTAGTGCAAGCGTGCCTTCGCCGCCCGCCGCCGCGATGGCCGCGCCCCACCTAACTCCAATGTCTCCAATCACTTGGAAACAAGATAGCAATAGCGCCCCACCGCGCCCCTGTCTAACTCCCTTTGTTCTCAAACACTTGCAAGAAAACCTACAATTGCGCCCCTCCGCGCCCCTATCTAACTCCTTTAGAATCAACAAGGTTACGAATTCACCCCAAAAAGCGCCCCTGTCTAACTCTTTTAGTTTCAAACACTTCCAGACCTCCTGCAAAGCCCCCCTGTCTAAGTCCTTTAGAATCATAGCGTTGCAGAAACTGGTCCTTTTTTTTCTCTACATCCCGATGGTCTTCATCGGGAAGGGTGTTTTTTCAATGCAGGGTTCACCCTTAGCTTGCCTGACGGCAGGAAGGGTAGCCCGGTTAATTCAATGAATCATCATTTGCAATCAACCGGCGGGTTGAAGCAGACTCCATCGGCAATCGGCCCTAGAGCCAAACGGTCCCACGAGGGCGAGGCTAACGAAGCCGCGGAGGCCTTCTAATAGGAGAGGGTTAAGGAGATCATGGCCATCATAGACTTCCACAATCACTATTACCCTCCTGCGTATCTGGACGCGCTGGAGCGCGGCCCCAGCGCCGTGCGCGTCACGCGCGACGCCGCCGGCAATCCCACCTTGCACTATCCCGGCGATTACAACGTCGCCGTGCCCGGCCATCGCGACATTGACTACCGCGAACAGGTCCTCCGCGAAGCCGGAGTGGATACTCAGGTCATCACTCTCACTACTCCGGGCACTCACGTGGAAGAGCCTGCCACCGCCGTCCGCCTTGCGACTCGGGTGAATGACGCGTTCGCGAAAGTTGTCTCTGATAAAAATGGCCGCTTCGCTGCGCTCGCGACGCTTCCGCTGAATGATCCCGCCGCGAGTGTCACCGAACTTCGCCGCGCCATGGGTCAGCTTGGAATGCGCGGCGCGATGCTTTTCAGCAACGTCAATGGCACGCCGCTCTACGACGCGCGCTACACGCGCCTCTACGAAGTCGCGAACGAACTCGATGCCGTGCTTTACATCCATCCAACGAACCCGGCGAGCGTTGAAGCCATGCAGGAATACTGGTTGATGCCGCTTGTCGGTTTCCTCTTTGACACGACTCTCGCCGCGGCGGGTCTCGTCTTCAGCGGCGTCGTCGAGAAATTTCCCGACATCCGCTGGGTGCTCGCGCATCTCGGCGGCGCGATCCCGTATCTCGCCGAACGGCTCGATCGCGGATTTCACGCTTTCCCCGAGTGCCGCGCCCACATCGCGCAACCACCCAGCGACTATTTGAAGAAGTTTTACTTCGACACCGTCAATTTCGATCCGCACGCCATCGAGCTGGCCATCGAGTTTGCCGGCGCCGACCACATCCTGGCCGGCAGCGACTATCCGCACAGGATTGGCAGTATCGAGAAAATGCTAAGCAGTATTCAATCGCTGCGTGAGTCGGAAGAAGTGAAGGCGCGCATCCTGGGCGGTAACGCCGCGCGGCTATTGGGGTTGTGAGGAGTTTTTGGCTTCCGCGCGCTTCTGCCAATAACGCGCGAGCCCGTACCAGCTCAGCGTCGGATTCGATCCGATCAAGTACCTCGCGGCCGCGTCCGCGGGCAATTGGCCGTGAAAATCTTTTTCCGCGGCGGCATTGAATTCCGCGATCCGCGCGGATTCATCCGAATGCCTCGCAAGAATTCCTTTTGCGCGCTCGGCCCAAAGATGCAGGCTTTCGCGAGTGCGCTCAATGTGGCCGCCGACGTCGTCGAACGGCCCGAAGTGAGTGATGAACAGGCGCGACGGTTTGCGCCGCGCGATCTCGGCGAGGCTCTCATCCCAGACGTCGAGATTAATGTCCGGCGGCGGCGTCACCGGCGCCACGATGTCGTTGCCGCTTACGCGCAGCCCGGTCGTGTCTCCGGTGAACGCGATCCCGGTTGCCTGGTCGAAGTAGGTGACGTGATGTACGGCATGCCCGGCGGTGTAGGCGACTTCCATTTCGCGCCCCGCCATGCGAAAACTTTCGCCGCCGTCGAGCACGGTCAAGTTTTCTTTGGGCACGGCGAGAAATTCGCCGAACATTTGTTGAATGGCGTCGCCATAGAGACGCGTGGCGCTGTTGAGAAGCTTGGTGGGATCGGCCATGTGCGCGGCGCCCTTGTTGTGAACGTAAACGCGCAGCCGCGGATTCTCGCGGACGAGCGAGCCTGCCGCTCCTGCATGGTCAAAGTGGATGTGGGTAAGCAGCAGGGCAGTGAGGTCGCCCACGTCGACGCCGCGCTCGGCGAGACCCTCGCGGAGTTTCGGCAGGCAGGATGTCGGACCGCAATCTACGACGGCCAGTTCGCCGCCACCTTCGAGAAGACAAGAGGCGATGGCGCCCTCGTACCCTCGAAAGTGCAGGTCGATGATGGAGGTGTGGGGCGCGATTTGCGGCATCTGAATTGTCCAACTGAGATGCTACCGTGCGCGGCGATTCATTTCAAATGCGCGAATCTCACGCCGGCGTTTGGCGTTGCAATGCGCGCGGATTGATAGTACAAACAAACTATCGGCGAAAAAGGACGCAGAAAAAGGACGCAAACTCTCACGGACGACTCCCGAATGCCCGCCCGATCCGAAAAATTATCCGAAAAATTCAAGATCGGTCTGATCCAGATGCGTTGCACCGCCGATCCCGCGGCGAATCTGGCGCGGGCCGTGGAGCGCATCGGCGAGGCGGCATCGCGCGGCGCGCAGATCATCTGCTTGCAGGAACTGTTCCGGTCGCAGTATTTCTGCCGCGTGGAAGACGCGGACTTGTTCGGGTTGGCGGAATCGATCTCCGGGCCGACCACGGAAGCGCTCGCGAAGGTTGCGCGGGAACGCGGCGTGGCAATTGTTGCGTCCGTTTTCGAGCGGCGCGCGGCGGGCCTTTACCACAATTCGGCGGCGGTGCTGGATGCGGATGGAACCCTTCTCGGCGTTTACCGCAAAATGCACATCCCGGACGACCCGCTGTACTACGAAAAATTTTATTTCACGCCGGGCGATCTCGGTTTCCCGACGTTTCAAACGCGGTTCGGCCGCATCGCCGTGCAGATTTGCTGGGACCAGTGGTATCCGGAGGGGGCGCGGCTCGCGAGCATGCATGGCGCGAATGTGATTTTCTATCCGACAAGCATCGGCTGGCATCCGCGCGAGAAAGCGGAATTCGGCGCGGCGCAGCTCGATGCGTGGCGTACGATTCAGCGCTCACATGCGATTGCCAACGGAGTTTACGTCGCTGTGGCAAACCGCGTGGGCCTCGAAGGGACCGGCGGATACGGGATTGGAATTCTGGGGCAATTCATTTGTCGCGGGGCCGTTCGGGGAAGTGATTGCCGAGGCGTCGAATACGAACGAAGAGATTGTTGTCACGGAATGCGATCCATGCCGCATTGAAGACACGCGGCGGAATTGGCCGTTTCTGCGCGACCGCCGCATTGATGCATATCCGCCGCTGCTCGAGCGCTGGCTCGGCTGATGCCTACCGCCGCCATCAAACCTTCCACACACGCCGGCCTCCGGATGCCCGCGGAATGGGAGCCGCACGAAGCCACCTGGCTCGGATGGCCTCACGAAAAAACCGATTGGCCCGGGAAGTTCGCTCCGATCCCCTTGGTGTATACGGAGATTGTGCGGCATCTCGCGCGGGTCGAGCGGGTTCGCATCCTGGTGCAGCATCGCGCGGAGGAGGAGTCCGCGCGGCGCATGCTGAAGAAGGCCGGGGCAGATCTCGCGGCGGTGGAATTCTTTCGCGTGCCGACAAACCGCGGATGGACGCGCGACTTCGGGCCGACATTTGTGCGGGACGCAAGCGGCGGAGTGACCGCACTCCACTGGCTCTTCAATGCGTGGTCAAAATACGATGATGGCGCGAAGGATGCGGCCGCGGTCACGCGGCTCGCGAAGGAATGGAAACGCTGGCGCATTCCGGTGCAACAACCCATGCATCGCGGGCGGCGCGTGGTCCTGGAAGGCGGCGGCATCGAAGTAAACGGGCGTGGGATGGTGATGACGACCGAGGAATGCCTGCTGAGCACGGAGCAGGAGCGGAATCCCGTGTTTTCCCGCGCGGACTACGAGCACGTATTTCGCGAGTACCTCGGCGCGAAGCAAGTGATCTGGCTCGGGCGCGGGATTGCAGGGGACGACACGCACGGGCATGTGGACGACCTAGCACGATTTACGGCGCCGAATTCCATCGTCACGGTTGTTGAGGCGGACAGATCCGAAGCAAATTTCGAGCCGCTGCAGGAGAATCTGGCGAGATTGCGCGAGACGCGGGACCAGGACGGCAAACCGATGCGAGTTTCCCGTTTGCCAATGCCCGCCCCGGTTTATTTCGCGGGACAGCGGCTGCCCGCGAGCTATGCGAATTTTTACGCCGCCAATCGAATCGTGCTCGTACCTACGTTCAACGATCCCAATGACCGGGTTGCGCTCAACACACTCGCCGAACATTTTCATGACCGGCAGGTGGTGGGGATAGCGGCACAAGACCTTGTGCTGGGTCTGGGCACGATCCACTGCATGACGCAACAGCAGCCCACGCGCGGCTGAGCGCCGCTCTCTAGCAAAGCAAGCTCAATTCGCGGAGAATGTCCCCGCGCGAAACGTGAAACGCGCGCGAATTAAATGGCAGACGCACCGACAAATCCTCCCGCCAATCCGGCTGCGACGGCCGGCGCGGCTCCGCCGGGAAATCTGGCGGGGCTTTCCTCGGATGTGGCCCGGGCGCGGCTCGCGCAATACGGGCCGAACGATCCGGCGCCGAAGGGGCGTCGCACCGGTCTGCGGCAGATACTTCTCCTGATTGCGAATCCGCTAATCATCATCCTTCTCGTTGCCAGCGTCGTTTCGATTTTCCTCGGCGACAAAGTGGACGCGGGAATCATCATTGTGGTCGTGGTGCTGGGAGTCGCGGTCAATTTCTTTCAGACCTACCGCTCGGAGCAGGCGATCAAGCGATTGCGCGAGCAGGTCGCGCCGACGGCGACGGTTCTGCGCGACGGAGCGTGGAAGGAATTGCCGCGCCGCGAGGTGGTTCCCGGCGATTTAGTGCGCCTGAGCTCGGGGGACATGATTCCGGCGGACGGGGTGGTGCTGGAGGCGCGCGACCTGTTCGTACTGCAGGCGGCGCTGACCGGCGAGTCGATGCCTTCGGAGAAAGAACCGGGGACGGACGATCCGGCGCTGCACAAGAATCCGTCGGCGCCAAACGTGGTTTTTCTCGGCACCTCGGTTGTGAGCGGCACAGGTTCGATCCGCATTTTCGCCACGGGCCGGGAAACGTCATTCGGCGACATTGCGGCGCGGCTGGCCGAAGCTCCTGTAGAAACCGAATTCGAGAAGGGCCTGCGGCGTTTCAGCAATTTGCTCCTGCGCGTAATTTTTTTCATGGTTTTGTTCATCCTGGTGATGTCGCTGGCGCTGAAACACAATGCATTTCAATCGCTGCTGTTCGCGGTGGCGCTGGCCGTGGGACTGACGCCGGAATTCCTTCCAATGATCACGTCCGTGATTCTGGCGACCGGAGCGATGCGGATGGCGCGTGAAAAGGTGATCGTCAAACACCTTGCCGCGATTCAGAATTTCGGGAGCATTGACGTTTTCTGCTCGGACAAGACGGGAACGCTGACGGCCGGACGCATGACGCTTGAGGGCAGCGTGGACCCCGAGGGCACGGATTCGGAATGGGCGCGCACGCTCGGCTACATCAACAGCAAATATCAGACGGGGATTCGCAGTCCACTGGACGCGACGATTTTGGAACGCGCGTGCCCAGCGGCTGATGGGTACGAGAAGCGCGACGAAATTCCGTTTGATTTTGAGCGGCGGCGCGTCAGCGTGATCGTCGAAAGGAAGGCGGAGGGGAAAACAGAGCGATTGCTGGTCGCAAAGGGCGCGCCGGAAGGGCTCCTGCCATTGTGCGGGCAGCAACAGTGCGGGCCAATGCCCGCAGCGATGGACGCGGCCGCCGCACAGCGCGCGCTTGAAACCTACGAAGCGCTGAGCCGGAAGGGATTTCGCGTGCTGGCGGTGGCGTTCGCGAACGTTGGGGAGCAGGCGAGATACACCAAAGAAGACGAAAAGGGGCTGGTGCTGGCCGGTTTCCTGGCGTTTTCGGATCCGATTCTGCCGGATACGGTCGCGGCGCTCAAGGAACTGAAGGACGACGGCGTGGAAGTAAAGATCCTCACCGGCGACAGCGAACTGGTGGCAGGGCACGTTTGCGAGCAGGTGGGGCTGGGCTCCGGAATCGTGGTGCTTGGCGACGAGCTACAAAAGACAAATGACGCAGCGCTCGGCGCGCTCATCGAGAAGACGACTGTGTTTGCGCGCGTTTCACCGGCACAAAAGCACCGCATCATCATCGAGCTGCGAGCGCGCGGGCATGTGGTCGGATACATGGGCGACGGGATTAACGATGCGCCGTCGCTGCATTCGGCGGACGTGGGCATCTCGGTGCCCGCGGCGGTGGACGTGGCGCGCGACGCGGCGGACATTATTCTGGTCGAGCCCGGGCTGGGAGTGCTTCATCGAGGGATCCTGGAAGGGCGCAAGGCTTCCGGAAATGCGATGAAGTATTTGTTGATGGACACCAGCTCGAATTTCGGCAACATGCTGAGCATGGCGGCGGCGTCTGTGTTTCTGCCATTTCTGCCGATGCTGCCAACACAAATCCTGTTGAACAATTTTCTGTACGACCTCTCGCAGATCGCGATTCCCACGGACAACGTGGATGCGGAATACATCACGCGGCCGCAGAAATGGGACATGCGGGTCATCCGTAATTTCATGCTTTATATCGGGCCGATCAGCTCGATCTTTGATTTCCTGACGTTTTACGTAATGTTGCGGGTGCTGCACGCAGGCGAGCCGGAATTCCACACGGGATGGTTCGTGGAGTCGCTGGCGACGCAAACGCTGGTGCTTTTTGTGATTCGGACGATGCGGAATCCATTCCGCAGCCGTCCGTCGGCGCCACTGACAATCGCGACGCTGGCGATCGTGGCGATCGCCGTGGCGCTGCCATTCACCCCGCTCGCCGGGCCGCTCGGGTTCACACCACTGCCGGGGATTTATTACGTCTTCCTGGCCGGGGCCACGGCAGCTTATCTTGGGATGGTTGAAATTGGGAAGCGGATTCTGGTGGCGCGACAGTTAAAAGCGAAGCCAAACAGGGACCCCGTGCATCACATGAATTTAGAGAGGGAAGTGCGCAAATGAGAATTGCTATCGGCGCCGACCACGCCGGATTCGAGTTGAAGGCACGGGTTGTGCCTCGTCTCATCAAATTGGGACACGGGGTGGAAGACCTCGGGACATATGATGAGACCCCCGTAGATTACCCCGACTATGCAGCGGCGGCGGGACGGGCCGTGCTCGAAGGGCGAGCCGACCGCGGGATCGTGATCTGCGGAAGCGGGGTGGGAGCAACGGTGGCGGCGAACAAATTGCCGGGGATACGGGCTTGCGTATGTCACGATACTTACTCGGCCCACCAGGGAGTGGAGCACGACAACTTGAATGTGCTCGTGCTGGGGTCGCGCGTAATTGGGGAAGAGCTGGCGTTTGAATTGATTGAGAATTTTCTAGCGGCGAGATTCAGCGGCGAGGCCAGGCACCTTCGCCGGCTTGGCAAAATCCAGGCGCTTGAGGATACCTATATGAAAGCGCGCGCGACCGCGAAAGAGACAGGAGAATGAATAGCGCACCTCAAGAATCTCAAGGCCCCCGCCTGACGGCAGCTCTGCCGGCCGATTTGTCGAATGCAGTGTCGGCGGCTCTTGCCGATTGGACAGCCAACGGCAAGGTGCGGCGTCTGTGGGAGAAGGATGCCAAATTGTGGACGGGGACGGATGAGGGACAGTGCCTTGGGTGGCTGGGGATTGTAGATGAGCAACTTGCGCAAGCGGAAGTGTTCCGACATCTCGCCGCGGAGGTTCGCGCGGCGAGATTTTCCCACTCGTTGTTACTGGGAATGGGGGGGTCAAGCCTGTGTCCTGAAGTGATGAAGCTGACATTTGGGAAGATGGAAGGGTTTCCCGAGATGTTTGTGCTCGATTCGACCGATCCCGCGCAGGTGCTTGCGACTGAACGGAAAGTGGATTTGGCGCGGACACTGTTTATCGTTTCGAGCAAGTCGGGGACGACGCTCGAGCCGAATATTTTTCATCAATACTTTTACGAACGCGCGAAACAGGCGGTGGGGGACAAGGAAGCGCCGAAGCGATTCATCGCGATCACCGATCCCGGCTCGCAACTGGAGAAAGTGGCGAAGGAAGAGGGTTTCCGGCGGATTCTCCACGGAGTGCCGACCATCGGCGGGAGATATTCGGCGCTCTCGGATTTTGGGATGGCGCCGGCCGCGATGCAGGGAATTGATGTGGCGCGATTCCTGGAGCGCGTGGCTGAAATGGTACGCGCGTGCGGGGCGGACGTACCCGCAGAGCGGAACCCGGGCGTACATCTGGGCGTGATTTTGGGCGCGCTTGCCGCGAACGGGCGCGACAAGGTGACATTGATCGCTTCGCCGGGAATTCACGATTTAGGCGCGTGGCTCGAACAGTTGCTCGCGGAATCCACGGGGAAGCAGGGCAAAGGGTTGATTCCCGTGGACCGCGAATCGCCCGGGCCGGCGGGGGATTACGGGAATGACCGCGTCTTCGTGTACATCCGGCTGAATTCGGCGCCGGATCTTGCCCAGGACGAGGCTGTGACGGCGATCGAGGAATCGGGCCAACCGGTCATTCTGATTGAGGTCGAGGATATTTACGGGCTCGGACAGGAATTTTTTCGCTGGGAGATTGCGACAGCGGTCGCGGGGTCAATGCTTGGGATTAACGCGTTCAACCAGCCCGACGTGGAGGCGAGCAAAGTCGAGACGCGAAAACTGACGTCGGAATATGAAAAGACGGGGTCGTTGCCAGCGGAACGGCCCTTCTATGAAGGAAGCGCGGAAGAAGCAGGCATCAAACTTTTTGCCGACGAACGAAACTCCGTGGAATTGGCGCGCGCGGCGGGCGGACCGGCTTCACTGGCCAATTATTTGCGGGCGCATTTTTCGCGGATCCGCGAAGGCGACTACCTCGCGCTGCTTGCGTACATCGAGATGAATATGGCGCATGAGATCGCGCTGCAAGAGATGCGCCACGCGGTGCGCGATGCGAGGCGCGTGGCGACCTGCCTCGGGTTCGGGCCGCGGTTCCTGCATTCGACCGGACAGGCATACAAGGGCGGGCCGAACACGGGAGTTTTCCTGCAAGTGACGTGCGACGACGCGAAGGACGTGGCGATTCCGGGGCAGAAGTTTACGTTTGGCGTGGTGAAGGCGGCGCAGGCGCGCGGAGATTTCGCCGTGCTTGGCGAGCGCGGACGCCGGGCGCTGCGCGTGCATCTGGGCACGGATGTGAACGCGGGGTTGGGGGCGCTAGCGGCGGCAGTGCGGGGCGCGCTGGGATAAAGGGCGTACAGCGCGAGCGAATTTGAAGAAGGGGTGAAGCCGATGCAAATCGGAATGGTTGGGTTGGGCCGCATGGGCTCGAATATGGCGCGGCGGTTGATGCGCGGCGGGCACAAGTGCGTGGTGAGCGACTTGAGCGCCGCGAATGTGCAGCAGATGTCCGGCGAGGGCGCGACGGGATCGAGTTCGCTCGATGATTTTGTGGCGAAGCTCGCGCCGCCGCGCGTGGCGTGGATTATGGTGCCCGCGGGAGACGCGACGGAGCAGACCGTGGTCGCGCTAAGCGAGCGGATGCAGCGCGGCGACATGATCATTGACGGGGGAAATTCTTATTTCAAAGATGATGTGCGGCGCGCTGCGGCGCTTGGGCCGAAGGGGATCGCGTATGTGGACGTGGGGACAAGCGGAGGCGTGTGGGGGCTGGAGCGCGGCTACTGCATGATGATTGGCGGGCCGCAGAAAACGGTGGAGGCGCTCGATCCAATTTTTCGGACGCTGGCGCCGGGGCGCGGGACGATTCCTCGCACGCCGGGACGCGAGAAGCTTGGCGGGGCAGCGTCAGGCACCTCGGAGGAAGGGTACATTTATTGCGGGCCATCGGGGTCAGGACACTTCGTTAAGATGATTCACAACGGAATTGAATATGGAATGATGCAGGCGTATGCGGAAGGGTTCGATATTTTGCGGAACGCCGATTCAAGCGCGCTGCCGGAAGAGATTCGCTACAACTTGAAGCTGGAAGACATCGCCGAGGTGTGGCGGCGAGGGAGCGTGGTCAGTTCGTGGCTGCTGGATTTGACCGCGATGGCGCTGGTGGAGAATCCGACGCTGGCGAATTACACGGGCGACGTGGCGGACTCCGGCGAGGGGCGCTGGACAGTGGATGCGGCGATGGCGGAGGCGGTGCCGTGCGAGGTGATTTCGGCGGCGCTGTTTACGCGATTCCGGTCGCGGCAGGAGCACACGTTCGCGGAAAAATTGCTTAGCGCGATGAGGTTTAAGTTCGGCGGGCACGTCGAGCAAGCGGCGGGGAAATAGAACGGCGGCGATTTGGATTGGGAGAGGGTGGATAGGGATATGGTGGAGTTAAAGGAAAATGCGAAGCCGGCGGCAGGCGCGGCAAGCGGTCCGTGCATCATGGTTGTGTTTGGCGCGGGCGGCGACCTAGCGAAGCGCAAGCTGCTGCCGGCGCTTTACAACCTCGCTTCCGAGAACCTGCTGCCGGACAACTTCGCCGTGATTGGATTTGGACGGCGCGAGTTCAGTCACGAGGATTTCCGAAAGTATTGTTCGGATGCGCTGCAAGAATTTCTCGGAGCAGAAATCGGTGAGGCAGTGCGAACCCGCCTTGTGGAGCGGCTCTATTTTCACGGCGGGAATTTTGACGACAAGGCGACGTTCGGCCCGCTGAAGAGTTTGATCGAAAAGGTGGACGGGGAGCGCAAGACGGGAGGGAACTATCTTTTTTATCTGGCCACTGCGCCGGATTTCTTCGCGGAAATCGTGCGGCAACTGCACGAGATCGGACTGACGGAGGAAAAGGATGGGAAGTGGCGGCGCGTGGTGGTGGAGAAGCCTTTCGGGCGCGACCTGGCGTCGGCGAAGGCGCTGAATAGCGATTTGTTAAAGGCTCTAAAGGAAAAGCAAATTTACAGGATTGACCACTACCTTGGGAAAGAGACCGTCCAAAACATACTGGCGTTCCGGTTCGGGAATGGAATTTTCGAGCCGGTCTGGAACCGGCGGTACATTGATCATATTCAGATTACGGTCGCGGAGACGGTGGGCGTCGAGCTGCGGGGCGGATACTACGAGGAGGCCGGCGCGCTGCGCGACATGGTGCCGAACCACATTTTTCAGATCATCACTCTCGTGGGGATGGAGCCGCCGAGTTCGTTCGATGCGGACATCGTGCGCGACGAGCAAACGAAAGTGCTGCGCGCGATTGCGCCAATGGGCAAGGGCGACGTGGCGGAGCGAGTCGTGCGCGGACAGTATGGAGAGGGTTTGGTGGATGGCGCGAAGGTCACGGGGTACCGCGCGGAACAGCGCGTTTCGCCGACATCCACGACCGAAACATTCGTCGCAATGAAATTGCTGATTGAGAACTGGCGCTGGGCCGACGTGCCCTTCTATGTGCGCACGGGAAAGCGATTGCTCGAGCGAACCACCGAGGTCGTGATCCAGTTCCGCCGCGCGCCGCTGATGCTGTTTCATCAGCCGAAAGACGGACGGTTGCCACCCAACCAGCTCATTATTCGCATCCAGCCGAAAGAGGGGATTTCGATGCGGTTCAGCGCCAAGGTGCCGGGGCCGATTGTGAACCTCAGCCCGGTGCAAATGGATTTTCGCTACGAAGATTATTTCAGCGCGAAGCCGAGCACCGGATACGAGCGTCTCCTGTACGACGCGATGATTGGAGACGCGACGCTCTTCCAGCGCGCGGATACGGTGGAGGTGGCGTGGAGCGTGGTGCAGCCAATCCTCGATGCGTGGGCGGCGCAGGCGCCCGGGGACTTCCCCAATTACGCCTCCGGGACGTGGGGGCCGAGCGCGGCCGCGGAGCTGATCGCGCGCGACGGGCACGGGCGCGTGTGGAGCAACTTCTGAGTGCGTGAACCCGCGGGAATGGAAGGGCAGGGAAGATGATTCTTGCGGGTGACGTCGGGGGAACGCACGCGCGGCTGGCATTGTTCGATTTGAGCGGCGAAGACCTGAAACTGATTGTAGAGCAGATCTACGCGAGCCACAGTTATCCAAACCTCGAAACGATAGTTGCCGAGTTTCTTCGCAGCACGTCCGCAAAACCGGATTCGGCCGGGATTGGCGTCGCGGGCCCGATCCGCGCTGGGCGATGCGTGGCTACGAATCTCCCGTGGGTGGTGGATGCGGCGAAGCTTGCGGCGGAAACCGGTCTCCGGAATATCACATTGCTGAACGACCTGGAGGCGAACGCCTACGGGATTGCGACATTGTCTCCCGGGGATTTCGAGGTATTGCAAAAAGGCAAGCCGGACCCGCGGGGCAATGTGGCGGTGATTTCGGCGGGGACGGGACTTGGCGAGGCGGGGATGAATTGGAATGGGTCCGCGCTGCGGCCATTTGCGTCGGAGGGCGGCCATTCGAGTTACGCGCCGGAAGGAGAATTGGAAGGGGAGCTATTCCAATATCTTGCGAAGCGTTACGGGCACGTGAGTTGCGAGCGCGTGATTTCGGGGCCGGGGCTCGTCAACATCTATGAATTCCTGCGCGACACGGGGCGCGGCAGTGAACCGGTCGGATTCGCGGAAGAATTGCGGGCAGGAGACCCAACCGCGGTGATTTCGGAGGCGGCGCTGGCGAAGCGAAACGACCTCTGCGTTGCGGCACTGGAGATGTTTGTGCGGGCGTACGGAGCTGAAGCCGGAAACGTGGCGCTGAAATTTCTGGCGACCGCCGGCGTGTATCTCGGCGGGGGCATCGCGCCGAAGATCTTGCAGAAACTCAAAGAGCCGACTTTTCTGCAGTCGTTCCTCGCGAAGGGGCGGATGCAGACGTTGCTGGAGGCGATTCCGGTGCTGGTGATTCTCAATGAGAATACGGCGCTGCGGGGCGCCGCGCGTAGGGCACATTTGCAAGCGGCGCGACATTGACAACCGGAAAGCCCCAAGATAACTTATTTTCGTAAGCGAATACTTACGTGCAAGCAAAGCGAAGAAGGATTCCTTCCTCAGAGCGGCGGAAACAAATCCTAGCCGTGGCGCAGCGCCTGTTTTCCCGGAAGGGTTTCCGCGGAACGACGACGCGGGAGATCGCCGAAGCGGCAGGGATGAATGAGGCGATCCTATTCCGGCATTTTCGCGGCAAGGACGCCCTTTACTGGGCGGTGATCGAAGAATTGAGCCGCGCGGTGGATTCCCGGCATGAGCTGAAGACGACCATCGCGCGGCGCGCTTCCGCGGCAAATGATGAAGAGTTTTTCACCAGCATCGCGGAAGGGGTTCTTGACCGGGCAGAGCGGCGGCCTGCGCTGGTGCGGTTGCTTTACTTTTGCGCGCTGGAGCGGCACACGCTGTACCGGCGATTCTTCCGAACGTATGTGACGGCGAGTTGGGAGGTTTTGGCAAAGTACATCCGGGGCCGGATCCGCGCGGGAGATTTCCGGAATGTGAATCCCATGCTTGCCGCCCGCACGTTTACCGGCATGGCGGGACATTATTATGTGATGCAGAACGTGTTTGGAGCGAAGGCGTTCCAGCGATTCGGCGATCGAACCGTGTGCCGCACGCTGGCGCGGATCTGGCTGCAGGGAATGCAGACGGGGCGGGCCTCCAGCCGTTCGACAAAGTAGAGGCAAATAAAGAGAATAGATTGCTTCGCTCCAAAGAGGGCGGAAGTACCTGCGAACGGGGTTTCATGCACCGAAGAATTCATTTCATATGCGTCATCACGGCAGCCGCCTGCGTCTTGCCTGCAGCGGGGTGCGGGAAGAAGCAAGCCGCGGCGGGGCCTCCGCCGGCGGTTCCGGTGCGGGTCGCGAAGGCCGAGTTGCGGACCGTGCCGGTGCAGATCACGGCGATCGGGAACGTCGAGGCATTTGCGACGGTGTCCGTGAAGCCGCTTGTTGCGGGAGAGGCTCGAATCCATTCACTTCAATGAGGGGCAGGACGTCCACAAGGGCGATTTGCTGTTCCTGATTGACCGCAAGCCATTTGAGGCGGCGCTGGAGCAGGCGCAGGCGAACATGGCGCGGGATAAAGCGACAGCCGTGAACGCGCGCGCAGAAGCTAGCCGGTACTCGAATCTATTCTCACAGGGAGTGATTTCCCGGGAGCAAACAGATCAGGCGACAAGCAACGCCGACGCCGCGGAAGCTGCTGTCAAAGCGGATCAGGCCGCGGTGGACGCCGCCAAACTGAACCTCGACTACTGCACCATCAAATCGCCGATAGACGGGCGCACGGGGAGCTATCAAGTGAAGCCGGGAAATCTGGTGAAAGCAAACGATGTACCGGTGTTGATTGTCATCAACCAGGTTACGCCGATTTATCTCGATTTTTCCGTGCCGGAACAATATCTCGCAGACATTAAGAAATACATGACGCAAAGCTCGCTGCACGTGCAGGCGACGATTCCGAATGATCCCGGCGGTGTGGAAACCGGCACGGTCACGTTTGTGGACAACACCGTGGACAACACAACGGGGACAATTCGTCTTAAGGCAACCTTTGCGAACGTGCAACGGAGGTTGTGGCCGGGACAATACGTCAATACCGTGCTTACGCTGACAGCGATTGCAAATGCCACGGTGGTGCCGTCACAGGCTTTGCAGACGGGACAGAACGGACAATTTGTGTTTGTAATCCGCGAAGACGGGACGGCGGAATCGCGACCCGTGGCGACGAGCCGAACCCTCGGAGGCTTTACGGTGATCGAAAAAGGCGTGCAGGCGGGCGAAACAATCGTTACGGACGGGCAGCTCCGATTGATTCCCGGAGCCAAGGTTTCGATTTTGCCGGGCGCAGCTCCGGGTGCGACGCAGTAGAATCCCGCGGGCGGTTCACCAAATTCGCATTGATGGCAGGGAACCGGATTAGAACATGAATATCGCGGAACTTTTCATTCGGCGGCCAGTGGCGACAGCGCTGGTTATGTTCGCCATTCTCCTGTTTGGCGTGGCAGGCTATCGTCTGCTTCCCGTCAGCGACCTGCCCAATGTGGATTTTCCGACCATTCAGGTGACGGCACTCCTGCCGGGCGCGAATCCAGACAACATGGCGTCATCTGTGGCGCTGCCACTCGAGAAGCAATTCTCGACGATTGCCGGCCTGGACTCGATGACCTCGACGAACACGCTGGGAAGCTCCACGATCACGCTGCAATTCACTCTGGAGCGGAACCTGGACGCGGCGGCGCAGGACGTGCAGGCGGCGATGACGCAGGCCGCGGCGTTTCTCCCGCAAGGGATGCCAACACCGCCTTCCTTCAAAAAAGTGAACCCTGCCGACCAGCCAATTCTCTACTTGGCGCTGAGCTCGCCCACGCTTCCACTTTCCACCGTGGATGAATACGCAGAAAATTTCATGGCGCAGCGAATCTCGATGGTAACCGGGGTCGCGCAGGTGCAGGTGTACGGTTCGCAGAAATACGCGGTCCGCATTCAGCTTGACCCGGATGCGATGGCCACGCGCCAGATTGGTATCAACGATGTGTTGACCGCGGTGGCCAACGGCAACGTAAACCTTCCCACTGGGACGCTCTGGGGCCCTCATCAGGCCGTGACGGTGCAGGCGAACGGGCAGCTCTTTACCGCAAAGGCGTACGAGCCGCTCGTGGTCACGTATCGCAGTGGGTCGCCCGTGCGGCTGGCCGACTTGGGGCGAGTCCTTGACAGCGTGGAGAATGACAAAATTGCCGGCTGGTACAACAACACGCGGGCCGTCGTACTGGCCATCCAGAAGCAACCCGGAACAAATACGGTGGCGACGGTCGACAGCATCAACGCTCTGTTGCCAACGTTCCGGGAGCTGATGCCCCCTTCCGTGAAGCTCGACACACTTTACGACCGGTCGATCACCATCCGCGAATCTGTGAACGATGTGAAATTCACGCTATTGCTGACCGTCGGGCTCGTAGTCATGGTTATCTTCCTGTTCCTGCGAAACGTGTCTGCGACCGTAATCCCGAGCCTCGCGCTGCCGATGTCCATCGTCGGCACATTCGCGGTGATGTACCTGCTGGACTACTCGATTGACAATCTTTCGCTCATGGCGCTGACGCTTTCGGTCGGGTTCGTAGTGGACGACGCCATCGTGATGCTCGAAAACATCGTGCGGCACATGGAACACGGAGAAAGCGCGCTCGAAGCGGCGTTGAACGGGTCCAAGGAGATCGGCTTCACGATTCTATCGATGACGCTTTCTCTGGCCGCCGTATTCATTCCCGTGCTGTTCATGGGCGGGATCATTGGGCGGCTGCTCCACGAATTCTCGGTGACAATCATTTCCGCAATTCTCGTTTCGGGTTTCGTGTCGCTGACGCTTACGCCGATGCTTTGCAGCCGTTACCTGCGCCCGCCAAGAGAGCAGAAACATGGCGCGTTATTCAACTTCTTCGAGCGCATTCAGGATGGCCTGACGCACATTTACGACGTCACCCTGCGCGCATGCCTGCGATATCGCTTTGCAACCTTGATGTTTTCCTTTGTGATTCTGGGAGCGACTGTGTGGCTCTTCGGAAGGATGCCAAAGGGTTTCCTGCCGAGCGTGGATAACGGGTCTATTTTCGGCTTCACGGAGGCCGCGCAGGGAATTTCGTACGACGCAATGGTGCAGCACCAGACGGAGTTGAACGCCGTCATCCAAAAGAACCCGTACGTGGAAAACGTGATGTCCTTCGTCGGGTTCGGCAACGTCAACCAGGGAATTGTGTTTCTTCTCATCAAGCCAATTCCTGGCAGGCCGAGTGTGGACGAAATCATGAACCAGCTTCGCCCGCAGATGGCCACGGTCCCCGGAATCCGCGTGTTCCTACAAAACCCACCCCCGATTCAAATTGGCGGGCAGCTTACGAAGAGCCTTTACCAGATGACGCTGCAAAGCCCGGACACGCAGCAACTCTATGATTCAGCGCAAAAGTTCGAGATTGCGTTGCACGACGTGCCGGGGCTCATGGATGTGACCAGCGACCTGCAAATCAAAAATCCTCAGGTAAATATCAATGTGGACCGCGACAAAGCGTCCGCGCTCGGGCTGTCCGCCCAACAGGTGGAAGACGCGCTTTACACCGCTTACGGCAACCGCCAGGTCTCGACGATTTACGCGTCGACCAACCAATACCGAGTCATCATGGAATTGTTGCCGAAGTATCAGCTCGATTCGAGTTCGCTGGCGCTTCTTTACGTGAGGTCCGGTTCCGGGCAACTTGTGCCGTTGAACACGGTTGCGACGCTTACGCCCACGCTCGGCCCGCTGACCGTGACCCACCTGGGCCAGCTTCCATCGGTGACGATTTCATTCAACTTGAAGCAGGGGGTGTCGCTCAGCCAGGCGGTGGAGCGGGTTCGAGATGTTGCGTTGCGCACGCTGCCGAGCGCCGTGACCACAAGTTTCCAGGGCACAGCGCAAGCATTCGAGAGATCGTTCACCGGCCTCGGGGTGCTGCTCCTGATGGCCATCCTCGTGATTTATATCGTGCTGGGAGTGCTCTACGAAAGCTTCATCCATCCCATCACGATTCTTTCGGGCCTGCCTTCGGCGGGCTTCGGCGCACTGCTGACGCTGATGTTGTTTCACAAGGAGCTGAATCTGTTCGGCTTCGTCGGCATTATCATGCTGATTGGAATCGTCAAGAAAAACGCCATCATGATGATTGACTTTGCGCTCGAGGCGCAGCGCACGCACGGCAAGCCCGCCGAGGAAGCGATTTACGAAGGTTGCCTGGTTCGATTCCGTCCCATCATGATGACGACGATGGCGGCGTTGATGGGAACGTTGCCCATCGCGCTCGGGTTTGGGGCGGGCGGCGATTCCCGGCAACCGCTGGGCCTGACCGTGGTCGGAGGGCTGCTCTTTTCACAGGTGGTGACGCTGTACTTGACGCCGGTGTTCTACATCTACATGGAAAAGCTCCAGGGCCTTACCGGCAGGGTATTCGGCCGTCGAGCGAGGAAGCCAGCGACTGCAACCGCGGATTGATCGCTCACGGTTGGAAGCCCGCGAATCCGTATGCCAGAGTAGCGACATGGGCCTTCAAGATTGCGGTGATCCCGGTTTCGCACACCTGAACCAAGTTGAAACTTGCCGGCGGCTAAGTCCTTTGTATTCTTTGGCAAAGAGTACTATTGACCCTTCACATTTCCGTTTTCTATTATGAAAGTTGGTGGTGGGGTCTGGCTGTCAGCGTGCAAGGGTTTGAATTCGCCCATGACGAATTGTCTTAAATTGAAGGCCCGGACCCATTAAGGCCGGTCGTGATGATTTCCCGAATAGCAAGTCAAGAAGCAAGATTCCAGAATAAGCGCCGTGGTGTGCGCCTGAATTCGAGGGTTCCTGTCGTGGTCGCCTGGCAAGCGGAAGGGGATCAGAGCCGCCTGGACGTGCACACGCGCGTCGTCGGCCCTTACGGTTGCATGGCCGTCATACCAAAAGAGTTTGGCGTCGAGCAGCAACTGGAAATAACCAACCGCGCGAATCACAGGTCCAATCCCGGCGTTATCGTGTGGAAAGGGAACCAGCGAGTAGAAGGCTGGGAGTACGGGATTGAATTGATCGAGCCGGAGATGGATTTCTGGGGGCTCGAGCTGTGAGCGCTGTGAAGTCCATCACCAAGCCCGCCCATTCAAGCCGCGGTGACAATGCCCTGAACGAAGGCCGCCGGCGCAGCGCGCGCGTCATGGTTCGCGTCTCGCTTGTGCTCCACCACTCCGCGTTGGGGAAGCCGGAATCCGTTCCGGCCTGTACGGTTTCCGTCAACGTCCACGGCGCGATGATCTGCGCGCCGGTAGATATGGCGGCGGAAACACGATTTGAAATCGAACACAAGATGACAAGAGAGCGCAAATCGGTGCGCGTGACCCGCCAGCCGCAAAGCTCTCCGGAGGGATTCCTGATCCCCGTTGAATTCGAGACGCCGTCCGCCGATTTCTGGCGCATCTCATTCCCGCCCTCAAATTGGAAGCCGGTGCACGACTGAGCCGCAACCCTTTTTGCCTTTCCGTGTTTGTTTAGAGTATGCGGTCGGTTTCCCGGCCCTCCCAAGTTTTCCGTCTATTTCCGGAGGTCATACAGCCCAGGCCGGGGAGCCTGCATCCAATCTGGTCGGGCAGAGGCAGCTTCAAGACATTCGTATGTTGGATTAGACAAAGTAAGCACAGTGTGTTTACTTTCCGGGGACAATACACATTACTATCACTATCTTAGGTGGAGGATCATGAAAAAATTTCTGAGTATCGTGCTGAGGGCTCATCTGGCGCTGGCTTTCCTTTTTGCTTTTGCCTTGCAAACATTCGCGCAAACAAGAACCCCAAGTCAGCCTCGCATTACCAGCCAGGTGGATGAAGGGAAACTCGTTGTCCTGAAAGGCAACACACATCCATTGGCGCAAGCGAGAAATGATCAAGGGCTGGCCCCGGACAGCCTGCCCATGGGGCGTATGCTGATGGTTTTGCAGCGCAGTTCCGAGCAGGAAAGCGCGCTTCGCAAGCTGATGGATCAGCAGCAGACCAATCCCTCTCCCAATTTCCACCAGTGGCTCACGCCGGAGCAATTCGGCCAGCAATTTGGCGTGGCGGACGCAGACATCCAAAGCGTGACGTCATGGCTGAGCTCTCACGGTTTTCAGGTCAATCAGGTGTCCGCGGGGAAGATGATCATCGAGTTTTCCGGCACGGCCGGACAGATCCGCAACGCCTTTCACACGGAGATTCACAAATTCGTCGTGAATGGGGAAGAACACTGGGCCAACGCATCCGACCCGCAGATACCCGCCGCGCTGGCGCCAGTCATCGCCGGCGTGAACACCATGCATAACTTCCGCAAGAAGCCGGCGATTCATACGGGCCGCGTTCTCCCCATGCCGGAGACTTCGGGGCAAGGGACGCCTCAATTCACCACCGGTCCCGTCCCGCCCTGCAACATCAACACAAGTTCTCCCAACCCGATCTTTAGCAACACCTGCTTCGGGCTGGGCCCCGCGGACTTCGCGAAGGTATACAACGTTCCGGCATCGGCTGACGGCACGGGCCAGACCGTCGCGGTCATCGGTGACTCGGACATCTGCACGGTCGGGGGAAGTCAGACTGTGCTCCCGGCGGGCTGCCTCACCGACGACGTCGTGGCGTTTCGCACGCTCTTCGGTTTGGGCGCAAACAACACACAAGTCTTCGTGGATGGATCCGATCCTGGATTGAATTCGGATGAGACCGAGGGGGTTCTGGATGTGGAATGGGTCGGGGCGGTCGCGAAGAAGGCAACAGTGTTGTTTGTGGTCGCGGCCAGCACGGAAGCTTCCGCCGGCATTGATCTGGCCGCCGAGCGCGTCGTGGACAACAACCTGGCTGGCGTGATGACTGAGAGCTTTGGCGCTTGTGAATCCTCTCTCGGAAATTCGGGAAATCAGTTTTACGACATCCTTTGGGAGCAGGCGGCCGCTCAGGGAATCACGGTGATCATCGCCACAGGAGACTCCGGCTCGGCCGATTGTGACAATGGGAATACCGAGTCGTCGGCACAGAATGGCGCAAATGTGAACGGGCTCGCCTCGACGCCCTTTGATGTGGCGGTGGGAGGCACCGATTTTGATTTCAACGCCGCAGGTTATCCTGCAGCGTTTTGGGATACAACAGCGACAACCGGTCTTACCGCCAAGGGTTACATTCCAGAAACCGCCTGGAATGATTCCTGCGGCCAATCCACGTTCGGCAATTGCAAGAGCTTACCCGCCAACGAGTCTTTCCTCGAAAATATTTCAGCGGGCGGAGGCGGCCAAAGCAGTTGCATCGTCATGTCCGGTCCCGTTTGCACCCAGGCTTACTCCAAACCGCCCTGGCAGGTCGGGACGGGCGTCCCGAGCGACGGCGTCCGCGATCTTCCGGATCTATCGCTCTTCGCGGCACCGGGATTATCGAGCAACAGCTTTTACGTTGTTTGCGAATCCGATCTGACTGCGCCGAGTAGCTCCTGTACGGGACTAGGTTCGGAATTTATACCCGTCGGTGGAACTTCCGCCTCCGTGCAATCATTTGGGGGCATCATGGCGCTTGTAAACCAGGCCATGGCCGCTGCCGGGAAAAGTCCGCGGCAGGGCGATGCCAATTATGAGCTCTACCCGCTTTTCGCGGCTCAAATTGCGGCGAGTCTGAGTTGCAACTCCTCTTCATCGCCCGGTTCCGGCTGCACATTTAACGACACTACGAAGGGCACCAATTCCGTGTTCTGCGTGACGGGCTCGCCGAATTGCAATTCGACGACACTGACGCTCACTACGCTGAGCAGCGGCGTCCCTACATCCACACCGGCCTTTGCAACCGGCGCCGGGTTTGATCTGGCTACCGGGCTGGGGTCGGTGAATGTTACTAACCTGGTTCAAGACTGGGTAACCGGGGCGGCAAGCTTCGCGCCCACCACTACGACTTTTTGCCTCTCAAAGACGGCGACTGCGTCGACAAACTGTGCGCCGACTCAACCGTTCACGTTTCCGCACGGGACGCAGATATTTGTGAATGCGGCGGTCACATCCGCCATAGGACCGGCTATCGGCGATGTATCTTTAATCGGTAGCAACACCACATTTCCTCCAAACAACAGTCCCACCGCGGGAGTGGATCATTTTGACGCGGTAACGGGAAATGCCGACATCTATACACTGACGAACGGCTCGATTACGGGCGCATTCACCAACGAGCTGGTTGGCGGCACTTATACAATTACGGCGCATTATGCTGGATTCAACAACGGCGGGACCGGGAAGCTGTTTGGAGCCAGCGATTCGACTGGCATTCCAGTGATTATCACACCTGAGGCGAGTACGACGTCGATTAGCTTGCTCGATTTCAACTTGATTACCAGTGGAGTTGCGAACCTGAATCCGGGAGCATCGGTGCCCTATGGCAGCGCTCTGGCCATACGCGTGGATGTCGTCGGTACCTCGTCCGGATTCGAGACGGGGACCGGCAACATAAACGTCAAGGATTCGTCCGTCAGCATGGGCCTCTTCCCGCTGAACAGCGAAGGCTATATGGAGTTCGATACGCCGATGTTCAATTTTCCGCAGGGAAACCTCCCGCAGGTGACGACCTTTCCCGCTCTCGCTGTTCAGGGACACAGTCTTACGGCATCCTTCCCGGGGGATCCGAGTTACAGCGCGAGTTCTACCGCAAGCCCGTTCTTGCTGACGGTCATTCAGGCTCCGACGTTCAGTACGATTAGCGGGCCATCCACCACAAGCGTTAATACGCCAATCAGTCTGACCGTTCTTGTAGACACAACTCCGAATCCGCTTACAACCGAGGGAAGCCTGGGGAACTCCCCGACCGTCACTGTCACTTTCTTCAATGGAGTAACGCAGTTGGGTAACCCCGTTCCGGTGACTGCGACGCTTGATTCCAACGGTTTTGCCGCGGCGCAGGCGACGATGTCGGTGACGCTTGCGGCCTCCGCGAGCATCACGGCGAAGTACAGCGGAGACACGAACTATCTGGCATCCACGTCACCGGCATTTTCAGTGACCGTGACCGGAGCTGCGGATTTCACCCTCAGTGCCACGGCGCCAAATCCCAACCCGGTGACTATCACGACTCCGGGCCAAACTGGGAGTTCGGTCATCACCGTTTCGGCGTTAAATGGATTCACTGGAACCGTGACATTGACTTGCAGTGTAGCGCCGCAAAACCTGACGGATCCCCCAGGCTGTGCCTTCACCGCCCCGGGCACCGTGACCCTAACAAACGCCACGACAAGTGGCACGGATACCTTGATGGTCTCCACAACCAAGGCGTCCGCTTTGTGGATCAAGCCTATCGGCGCGCCTCATGAGCCCTTCGGGCTTATGTTAACAGGCGCTTTGGCGGCGGCCCTTTTCGCCGTATTCCTGGTGATTCGCTTCTCTTCTTCCCGAAGACGATTCGGATATGCCGTAATCGCGATTGTCCTCCTGACCACGGGCCTTGCGGTAGTGGGGTGTGGCGGCGGTGGTGGCGGGGGTGGGGGCGGCGGAGATCCGGGAACAACGCCCGGGCCATACACCGTGACCGTCACCGGGACGAGCGGATCAACTGTGCATACGGTGATGGTCACAGTAAACGTTCAATAGAAAACCTCTTCGTTCGACCCAGGCGGGCCCCGGGAGTTTCCGGGGCCTGTCTTGTTTTTAGCGCAAGCGAATCTCACGGCGCGTGCGCCCGTGTTCGATAGCGGCCGGCTCTCTACATGGTAACTACACCAATCTATACACATTCATAAAAATACATTGTCAGTAATCAACATTCGTACTAAAGTGCCCGGAGCAATGTGGGTGGAGGGATGCCTCTATGCTCCGCACGAAAAAACTTGTTTCTCGAATTGCATGGGGACTTGCGATCGCGCTGACAGCGACGCTATCTCTTTCCAGTCAGGCGCCTCAGCCGCCTTACACGGGTATTTGGACGCCCATTGGCCCGCAGCCGAGCCTGCCCGCCGGCAATCTGTCGAGGACGTCAGGCGCGACATCCGGCCGCGTGACGGCCATCGCAATTGATCCAACGGACGCGACCGGCAACACCCTATTCATCGGCGGCGCAGAGGGGGGCGTTTGGGAAACGACTACCGGCGGCACATCCGTCAATGGCGCACCCGCGTGGACGCCGCTCACTGACAACCAGCCCTCGCTGGCAATCGGGGCGCTGGCCATCGCGATTGATCCCACGAACGCACAGGACGCAAATCATCGAGTGATTTACGCCGCGACAGGCGAACAGGCGGGGCTTGGATTCGATGTGTATTACGGCGCGGGCGTGCTCAAGTCCCTGGATGGTGGAAATACGTGGGCTCCAACGTGCCAGGGAACGGCGTTCTCGAATTCCTCATGTCCATTCATCGGGCCGTTTAGTGATACGTTTTTCCCCGGAGGCGGCGCGCGAGTCGGATCGCTGGCCGTCAGTCCCGCAAATCCAGGGAACCTGCTCACGGGAGTTCAAATCTTCGCGAGCAGCACGGTAACCAGTCAGGCGGGCCAGCCCGGAATTTATTGCTCGCCCGATGCGGGGGCCTCATGGGTCCGAATCGTGCCCGCCGGCCTTTCAAGCACCGCGATGGCGACGGCGGTTCTCTACGCCTCCTCGACAACGGCGTATGCGGCGATCGGGCGAGCCTCCGGCGATTCCACCAACGGCATTTACATTTCGCAAAACGCGAATCAGACGTGCACGGCCCAGACATGGACTCGAGTCACCGGAATTGACGCGGTTGTGCCGAAAACGAGCATGGGGCGCATTGAGCTGGCCTTAGCGCCGGGAAACTCCAGCGTGCTCTATGCCGGAATCGCGGATGCAACGACTGGGTCGAACTCGCTCCTGGCGGGCGGCGGCGTTTTCAGGAGCCTTGATGGCGGCAACTCCTGGACCAGAACAAATGCGCCCGATTTTTGCCACGCTCAATGTTGGAAAAACCTCGTGATTCGCGTCGATCCGGACGACCCCACGGGCAGTACAGTGTTCGCGGGGGGCTCGGACGCAGTTGATTCGCAAGGAAACTCGCTGACGTTGATCCGCTCAACAGACGGCGGCAGCACCTGGTCGAGCTTTGCGCTCGCAAATGATCAGGGGACTCTGCTGCACCCGGGCCATCATGCGATCGCATTCACGTCCAACGGAAGCATGATGTATGTGGGAAATGACGGCGGCGTTTGGAGTTCGAGCGAATGCTGCGAATCCCGCCACTGCGTCCGGGAATCAGACCTGGATCAACCTAAACGCCGGGCTTGCCTTGACACAATTCAATCCAGGATTTTCGATACATCCCTCGACTCCTGCCGAAGGATTTGGCGGGACACAGCGATAACGGCGCGCAGACCTATGCGAGCGACGGGTCGGCCTCGGCGCCATGGTTGAACTCGCTCGTTTGCGTTGATGGCGGGTTCACGATCATCGATCCATCCCTTCCCACCACCTTCCTGGTTGCATGCGGAAGCACTTCCGGCGCGGCAATATTCCGGTCGGATTTGAGCGGCGCGCAAGGGAGTTTCTTTGCGGCGGCTTCGGGGATCTCCGCTGCCGATCCGATCAACACGAGTCCGCCACTCGTCGCGGATCCCTCGACATCGGGACGCTACTATTTCGGGACAAACCAGCTTTATCAGACCAACGATCGGGCAAACACATGGGCGATGATTAGCTGCCACGTGACCAACTGCGCCCAAAGCGGCGCGGGTGACCTGACTTCCGGAAATGGGAACTTCCTCACGGCGATTGGCGTTTCGCCCTCGAATCCCGCGGTTATTTACGCCGGTGCGTCCGATGGAACGGTGCAGATCACAAAGAATGCCAGCCAGGGCGGCGTCGCACCGTTTATGAATATCTCGGCGGGTCTGCCGCCGCGCGCCGTCACAAAGATCGCTGTGGATCCGGCGGACAATGCGGGGAACACTGCGTATGTCGCTTTCTCCGGGTTTGCAATCGACCAGTCCTTGAATGGCAGCAGCACGGATTTGAAGGGGCATATCTTCAAGACAGCGAACGGCGGCGCGAGTTGGGCCGATGTAAGCTGCCAGACTGGCGATTGCGCGGCGCCTCTGCCGGGCGACTTGCCGAATACGCAGGTGAATGACGTGGTCCTGGACGCGGACGATCCTGCGCGCAATACGTTGTATGCCGCGACCGACATCGGTGTGTACGTCACGACGAATGGCGGATCTTCCTGGTCCGTCCTGGGCGCGGGGCTGCCCAACGTCCCCGTGCTTTCGCTGGCGCTTCACGAACCTTCGCGCACACTGCGCGCGGCGACGCACGGCCGAAGCGCTTGGGATTACGCACTGCCGAGTCTCGCGCTGACGCCCACTTTCGAGCTGAGTTCGCTTTCCTCCACTTCCGCATCAGCGGGACGCAGCACACCGCTCGAGCTGACCCTAACCGGCCGCGGGTTCACATCGAATTCCGCTGTTTTCTGGAACGGATCTTCCACAGGATTGAGCCTCGTGGGCACTCCTTCGGCCACTTCTGTTGTCGTGGATATCCCGGCCGGCTTTTTTGCGCAGCCCGGAAACGCATCGGTGCAAGTGATGGACGCCTCGTATTCGCCGAATACCACGAACGCGCTCATGTTCAGTATTCCCGGGTCGAATCCCGTGCTGACAGGAATCCAGCCGCCGGCTGTTTCGGCGGGAGCTGGCGATACGCAGGTTACGCTCAGCGGATCGAATTTCGCGCAGGCTGCCCTGGTCACGATCAATGGCGGCGCAACCGGAGTAGTAGTCAATTCGGTGAATGCGGGCGGATCGCAGATTCTTGTGACGATCTCACACACCTTGCTGCAATTCGGCGGCGAATTCATAATCGGGGTCACGAATCCTCCGCCGGGCGGCGGGACGGCATCTCCCGGTCAAATTCTTACGGTAAACAGTTCAGGTCCGCCCCAGAACGATAACTTTGCAAATTCTACGGTCGTGGGCACCGCTTCATTTGTGAATACGATTGATAGTTTTGCCGCAACGTCAGAGGCCACAGACCCCACGCCAAGCTGCGTCGCGGGGTCCAGCCACAATCCCACTGGTAAGTCCGTCTGGTGGAAATTTACATCGGGATCGGGCGGCAACATCACGGCGGGCACCGCCGGAAGCGCGTACGACGCAGTGATTGACGTGGTGACCGGAGCGCCGGGCGTCTTTACCGAGATCGCATGCAATCGCGACCCGAGCGGCGCCGGCGCGTCCCGCGTGCAATTCAACGCCACCTCCGCGACGACCTACTTCTTCATGGTCACCGCGTTCGATACTTCCTTGTGCAGCGGCGCGAACCCGAACGTTTTCGAGTGCGGCGGCAAAACCGTGTTTAATTTCAGCGGGCCCTCGCCCGCGGGGGTCACCGCTTCGCCGGCCGCGGCGACCATCAACGCCGGAGATTCAACGTCGTATAATATCGGCACTTTTTCCCCGCCCCTTTCCGGCACCGTGACGTTCACGGTTTCGGGGTGTCCAGCGCTATCCACATGCAGTTTCAATCCGGCGGGCACTACCGCGGGAATGTCCACCACACTTGCGGTGACGACGATGGCGGGGAGCGGTCTCACGCCGGCGCGAAGACCCATACCCGTCTTGCCCACGGGAATTCTTCGTGACGTCGGGATTCTCGTTGCGCTTGCACTCCTTTTCATTTTTCTCATGCGGTGGAAGCGCGTGATGTTGCGCCGGAATGTTGCCTGGTTCCCGCTCGCGATTCTTCTTGTGCTCGCTGGAGCCTGCCTCGCCGGGTGTATTGGCTTGTCAGAGGACATCCCCCCGGTGGCGGCGCTTGGCACGCCCGCAGGGCAATACTCCTTGGTCGTGACGGCCACGGGAAATGGGAACACGACGGCGACCACTTCGGTCACATTGACTGTGAATTGAATTCGCTTCAGGAAAACGGAAGCGCGTCGAGGTCTACATTTCCGCCGCTCAGGATGATGCCAATCCGCTTGCCTTCGGCGCCGATTCGCCGGTTGAGCGCCGGAGCAGTGGAGACGGCGCCCGAAGGTTCGACGACGAGCTTCATCCGTTCCCAGAGGAGACGCATCGCGGCGATAATCTCTTCCTCGGTCACGGTAGAAATCTCTTCCACGAGCCGTTGCAAGATTGCGAAGGTCCGCGGAGAGAGCGTCGCGCGCAAACCATCCGCAATCGTGTCCGGCGCAGGGCAGGGAACTATCTTTCCGGCGCGCGAGGATTGAAACGCGTCGTCGGCGTTTTTCGGTTCCGCGCCAATCACGCGGATTTGCGGGCGGATTCCCTTGGAGGCAATCGCGGTGCCGGAAAGCAGACCGCCGCCGGAAACGGGCGCGATCACCACGTCAAGGTCCGGGACGTCTTCGAGGAGTTCCTTCGCGGCAGTTCCCTGGCCCGCGATGATTCTGTCATCGTCGTAGGGATGGATGAGAATTGCTCCAGTGCGGGCCTGGACTTCCGCGCAAGTTTCCTGACGCCCGCGCATGGTGGGCTCGCAAAGCGTCACGCTTCCCCCGTAGGCTTCGACGGCGCGCTGCTTTACCATCGGCGAATTGTTCGGCATAACGACCCAGGCCTTGATTCCGCGGCTGCGTGCAGCGCTCGAGAGCGCCGCGCCGTGGTTGCCGGAGGACGGCGTGACAACGCCGCGCGCGGCTTCCTCATCCGTGAGCGAAAGGATCGCGTTTGTCGCCCCGCGGATTTTGAAGGAGCCTGTTTTCTGCAGGTTCTCGCACTTGAAAAAAAGTTTTGCTCCGGCGATTTCATTGAGCGATGTGGAAGTGAAGACCGGAGTCCAGTGGATGTGAGGAGCGATGCGCGCGTGCGCCTCGCGAATATCATCCAGATTCGGGTGTGTGTTATCGCCCATCGCATTCACTCAAATAGATGCGCGCAATTATAACAGCACACAGGTTGCCCAACGGTGTGAAGCCGGGGCAGTCCGGCGAAATACGGAGCAGAGAAGCTCGAGAGTTCGCCGGTCAGCGTCCCGGTGATGGAATGCGAATCGTCACCTTGCCTGCGGTCATGTTCTCGAACCGGTCGTAGACGCGCACAGCGACGGTGTGTTCGCCGGGCGCGAGTCCCTTGAGCGCGACGTCGTAGTGTTCTATGGGCGCGTCGCTCAAGCGGCCGTCGGGATAGACCAGCGTCCATTCTCCTGCGTCAAGGCTGTATTCCGCGCGGGCGATGTCACTCGCGGAATCGCGGGCGATGAAGTGGAGGGACGCTCCGCCGGAAGAATCCGTTGCCACCGCCCCCAGATTTTCGAGCGAGGGAGGCGTGTTGTCCACCACGAACCGGTCGGATTCACGGCTGCCCTCGAGGGCCTCGCCCGGTGGATTCGACGGCTCATCGGAAGCGGCGATTTTCAGGTAATAAGCGCCGTCCGCCATGGAGTTCGTGTCCCAGGAAAAATACCTTTCGCGGAGGTTTTCCTTCAGGAGCTTCCATTCCTTCTCGCCCTCGCCCCGGTAGTAGATCCGAAAGACAAGATCGTCGTCGTTGTCATCATGCGCGCTCCACAGGACGGACTGGAAGCCTTTCTGCAATGCGCCCTGCGGAGGAGCCTCAAATCGCGAGCCCGTGCGATCGCCCTCCGAAGGCGCGCCAAAACTTCCGGTCGTCCTCGCTCCCGGAGTTTCGGGCTGCCTCAATCGAACAGAGGTGGAAGGGTTCGACGCCACGCCAGTCCCAGGAGTTCCCTGTATGCGAACACCCGGGTCCTGCACGGCAATGCCGTCCACCTGCGGCGCAACGTTTTTCGGCAAATAGGAGAGGCTGAGCCAGGAAATTACCGGAGATGGGCTGGCGCTTCGCAGCACGGCTTTCCACTGTGCGAACCGCGCAGCCGGCGCTTCCACCTTTTGTCCGCTCTGCGAGTAGGGGCCCACCCAGGCGCTCCAGTTGTCATCCGGGCTGGACGTGTTTCCCGTACGGATGAAGACTTCCACGTGCGGGCGTCCGGCGGCGGAATTGCCGGCGTTTTCGCCCCACCATTCAAGGCGTCCCCACGACGAAAAAAATCGCGCATCGAGGGGCTGCGATTCAAAGGTGCCTTCTCCCACATCCTCGGGGCCCAGCGTGAAGACCCTTCCGGGATTCGCTGTGCAGAGAAATACTTTGCCGCCCGCGCCCTGCGCCAGCCCCGTCACTTGCCCCGACTCCGTTTTCACAAGATTGGTGAAGAGATTGTCGCCATCCAGCTGAATGACGACGCCGTGATTGCCGGTGCCAAGGAGGAGCTTGCCCGAGGCGGAAAAACCCAGCGAATATACGAGAGTATCCCGCGAACTCCAGATCTGCTGCGGTGAGCCGTCGGGCGCAAGCCTGTAAACGGCGCTGCCGGTCACTGAGGGCGAGGGACTGAAACTGGTGGTCGGAGGAGGTTGCTGGGGCGCGCCGCCAATGGTTATAGTTTGACCGCCCGGTTGCGGGACCGGCGGGGTCTGGGTCGGCAGATTTGACTCCGATGGGGTTGTAAAGGTGATTCCTGTCGAGCGCGATTTGTCGCCGATTGCGGCAGCGTAAAGATTTCCGGAGGCGTCCACGACAAGCGAGGTGATCTCTTTTTTTGTAGTTTCGTAGAGCACAAATCCCCGGCGGTTCGCGCCATTGCCCGCGGACTCCGCGATCCGCAAGATGCGCCCATCCGGCTCCGTGCCCGCCAGCAGGTTCCCCTGACGGTCAAATGCCAGCGCGCGAATGTGCGCCTGATCGCTTTTGTAGAAAACGTCGCCCTTTCCCTCCGGGCTGACTGCGTAAATCAAGCCGGAATCGCCCGTCGCTACAAAGACCGTCCCGTCCGAATCCACCGCGATGGCCCAGATGTATTTTGTCTTTGGGTCGAAGAATGTCTTTTTTTCTCCGGTAGGCGAAACTTTGTAAACCTTGCCGTCCGGCGACGTGCCGACATAAAGGTTGTCCTGCTTGTCCGTGGCCAGCGCTTGCGCGGATAGTTCCGTGGATTCAAACGCAGTCGTCACCTTGCCCGAGGCATCGAACTTGAGCACTTTGGCGCCCGAGCCGCCTGCCGCGTAGAGATTGCCCTTGGAGTCCGCTCGCAGAGCCCAGAGAAACGCAAGGTTTACGTCCGCCAGCGGAGTGAAGCGCGGAGCGAGCAAGAGTTTGCCGTCGCTGCGCAGCGCTACCCCCTTCGCCGTGCCGCGGTCGAAATCTTCAAAAGTCGACTGGCGCCAGTAACGCGTGTGCTCCGCGCGCAGTGCGGCTCCGCCGGCCAGCGCCAGCAGCACGGCCAGCCAAGTCAAAGATGGATGGGTGCTACGGCGCCGAGGCCGCGGATTTGGATGCGTTCGTCTCATAGATCAATTTCTCCTGGAGCCACCCTTGAAGGATAAATCCGACGCGGGTCCGGGCCGCCGCATCTCTCTTCTTGCCCTTTACTTAATGCGGATCGAAATTGAGACGGAGCCGGAAACCACGCCTTCGGTCGGAAGCGACCATTCCCCGGCAAGCGACTCGCGTAACGCCGTCGCAATGGGAGCGCCGCGCCGCTGATCCAGCACGTTCACGGTCGAAAGAGGCGCGTTGGGCAACTCCTTGTCTTCCAGCAGAAGCGTTGTCGTCGGCTGCAGAAGCGTTACATAGAGACGGTTGTTCCGCCTCTCGCGGTTGAGCACATGGATGAGCTGCTCGAGCCCGCCCGCCTGATTCGTGATGGCGAACGCCGAAATCGGGCGTGTAGCGCGGTCCACGGAAAGGGAATCGCTCACCAGGAGCCGCATGGTAGTGCCGCGGTCCGCCTGCTGCGGGATGGTGACCGGAATCGTGCGCAGTTCCGATGGCCCGCGGTAGGAGCGCAGCAGCACCTTCACCTGAATCGTCTGGCCCGGCGCGGCTTCTGAAGTGTCCGACCACGCGCCGTCGATCGTGGTCACGCGGCGCTCGGGCAGGCTTTCCAGCTTCAGCCGGATGTGCTCGATGACCGGTTTCTCGTATGGATTGGTGTACACGCGAGTGAACAGGTTTTGCACCACTCCCGGCACGATCGCGATATCGGGGACAGGAGCGTCCACCGGAGCAAACATATTCTCGATCTGTACTGGTGAATGGCCCGCAATCTCGATTTCACCGGAAAGCCGCAGCGTGGTCCCGTCGCTGTAAGCGGTGTTCGATGCCAACCCGTTCGCGGCGACCAGGCCGACAAGAAGAGGCGTCAGCTTCGGATCATTCGCAAGCTGATAATGGAATGCGCGCTCTCCACTGCGCGTAACCACGGCCATATCCATTGGAATCGTCTTTGGTCCCGCGCCGAGCGTGCCCATCACGGCGGTGAGGCGGTCCTGCGAAAGCGTCCCGATGGTCCCCCCGGTGGTCACGATTTTCGTAGAGTCCATGTCGGAAGAGAGCGTGGCCACCACGCGCCCCCTTGCGAGAGGATACTGAACGTTTCCAAAGCCGAATATGGGATGGCCGCAGGCGTAGACCCGGTCCGCCGTGATCGCGGTGACCGTGCAGGAGGCCGCGAGGGACGCGTCGCCGCTGACGAGGACAACGCTGACCATGTCTCCAGGGGCGATATTCGCGTCATCAGGCCTCGGAGTGCCCGAGCCGCCGTGCGTTGCGACGAGCCCATAGCCTGCTAGTTCAGGCGCGAACTGCGCGAGAGCCCCAGGGCTGATTCCAGAGACCACGAGCGGAGTTTCGATGGGCGTCAGGAACGCTCCGCCGTTCAGCGAAGAAGAGTCCGTTCTTGGCCACGCGCTTCGCGCGACAATCTCATCTGGAATCGGATAGTGCGGGGAGGAAACCTGATTTTCATCTGCCGGCGGCGCGTTTCCAGCAGTACCGGATGGTGGGCGCCGATTGCGGCGTGACCTCCATCATGTTCTGAATCGGCGTGACGCCCGCGAGCGGTTCCTTTGTGAATTGCCCGAATTTCAGCGCAATTGCGCCAACGAGTTTTCCGTCAATGTAAACCGGGCTGCCGCTCATCCCCGCGACAACGCCCGTGTGTTGCACCTTTTCGCCCAGCAATTGCACGAGAATGATCGGCTCTCGGGGGCCAAGCAGGTCCGGCAGCACGCCGAGAACGACCAGGTCGAATTTTTCGATTTGGTCTCCCGCGAAAATCGTGTACGCCACGCCCTTCATCCCCGGCTTTACCTTTTCCAGCGGAAAGATTTCAGGCGAATCGGCCGGAGCCGCGATCCCGGCCAGTGCGCCAAACAGGAGAGCAGCCATGATGATTCCGCGAATGGGCATGCGGAGAGAGCAAGTACGGCTGGGTTTTCTGATTTTCATGAATCTCCAATGATACCGGCTGCCCGGGTGCGAATCAATTTCGCCCTGAGTCCTGCCAATCTCTTACTGTTCCCAGATCTTCTCGCGCGTCGGCTCGTATGGATAGACGTGCACCATCCATCCAAAGAGGACGGGGATAAATCGTCCGCTCGCTGCGTCGCAGGCCTGCTTGGTGGTAATCGAACCGGTCAGGCCATATTTCGTCATGTCAAATTGCGCGCCCCGCGGAGGCATGCAGAGGTTCGTGTGCAGGTGCCATTGCGCCACACCGAGCGGCACGCGCTCGTTCAGCTGATCTTCCGTCGCGCTCTTTGGCATCGTGTACATCGCACCGATCAGCTCATAGCCGCTTGCCGTTTTCTTGTAGAGCAGGGAAGTCGGCCGCGCGGCGTCAAAAGTAAAGGATTCAACGATTGCGTTTTCCGAACTCGTAAAGTGGTACATCGGCTGGGGGAGGTTCGGCAGGAATGGCCGGAAGCCGTCCTGCAGGGCCACACGGTAGTCCTTATATTTTTCGATGGCGTCGCGCAGCGTCGAGGCAATCTCATCCGCTTTCGCCCAGTCTTCCGCGCTCGCCGGGCGCTTGGCCGTCATGTGCATATGCGGGCCCATGTGCTGATGGGAGTGCATCGCCATCTGCGAATTGGCCTGCCCTTCCTGCGACATGTTCATCTGCCCGTGATCCATTCCCTCCATGCCCTGCATTCCGCCCATGCCTTGCTGGCCTGACTGGCCGGAAGAACTCGATTGCGAGGAGGATTGCGTCTTCGGAGTTGTCTGAGAACCTGAGGACTGCTGCGCGTGCGCCCGCCCTGCCGCGCCGACATACATCATTGCGGCCACGGCAATCGCAATAACGAATATCTCGCCAGGCCTTCCGCGGCGGCGAATCTGCAGTGGGCGGTGCATCATGGCTCTGGCCTCCTACTCTATTCTACGCTTCCGCAAGAGCTGGATTTCAATTCCTTGCGCTTTTGTTGCGTTTTGAGGTCTTCCACCCTTATCCCACACCTATATCCCACTAACTTAGATTCGCAAAACACCCTGCCGGGTTGCGTGACTCCGGGGCGGTGCGCAGCGCGTGCTAGAATCGCTCCGTGGCGAAGAAAAAGATTCTTCCGGCGCGCGCGATAAGCGGCCCGGTCAAGCTTCCGGGCGATAAATCCATCTCCCATCGCTACGCGATGTTGGCCGCGCTCGCCAGTGGCGCGAGCCGCATCGAGCGTTTTTCGCCATCTGCGGATTGCCTGAGCACGCTTGATTGCCTCAGGCGCCTTGGCGTGGAAGTGGAGCAATCCGGCCCGGCTGTAACGATCAAAGGCGCGGGGTTGCATGGACTGCGCCGCTCGCGACGCGATCTCGACGCCGGCAATTCCGGCACGACCATGCGGTTCTTGGCGGGCATCCTTGCCGGCCAATCCTTCGATTCCACGATTACGGGTGATGATTCTCCTCCGGCGCAGGCCGATGGGGCGCGTCATCGAGCCGCTTGCTCAGATGGGCGCCGAAATCCGCGCCAGGGACGGCGGCTACGCGCCTCTGGAGATTCACGGCAAACGGTTGCGGGGAATTGACTACACATTGCCCGTCCCCAGCGCGCAGGTGAAGTCTGCAGTCTTGCTCGCGGGGCTAATCGCGGAAGGCACAACCTCGGTGACCGAGCCCGTCCGCACGCGGGATCACACTGAATTGGCGCTCGAAGAATTCGGAGTGTGCGTCGAGCAGGCGGGCCGCACGCGAAGCGTGAAGGGAGGCGCGGAATTGAAGCCGCGCAATCTGTCAGTTCCGGGAGATCTTTCCTCCGGCGTCTTCTTCATTGCCGCCGCGCTCATTCTGCCGGAATCAAACATTCTCCTTCACGATGCCGGTTTGAATCCCACGCGCACCGCGGTGCTGGATCTGCTGGCCGGGTGGGGCGCTTCCATTTCCATTGTCTCTGTCCGCGAGGCCGCCGGCGAATTGCTTGGAGATGTTGCCGCGCGCCATTCGACCATTGAAGGCGGCGAAATTGCGGGCGACATGGCCGCGCAATTGATTGACGAGCTTCCCATGCTCGCGGCGTGCGGCCCGTATACGGAACGCGGAGTCGAGATTCGCGACTCGCGCGAGCTGCGGGTTAAGGAAAGCGACCGGATCGCTGCGGTGGCCGAGAATCTTCGCCGGATGGGCGCGCAAGTTGAAGAGCGGCCCGATGGTCTGCGCGTCGCGGGACGTTCCGCCGGCCGCCTGCGCGGAGCCGAGATTGACCCGCGCGGAGACCACCGCATCGCAATGGCATTCGCCATCGCCGCGCTGGGAGCCGAAGGCGCGTCAACAATCCGGAACGCGGACTGCGCCGGCGTTTCATTTCCCGGATTTTTCGATTGTCTCGAACGGATTGTTGAACGCTGAAATGATTTCCCCGCCTACGCTCCCTTGCGCAGTCGAATCGTTCCATAAACGGTCAGCAGTTGAAACTTTGGTCCGTGCGTGCCGATGATTCCCTCGAGCACGGCATCGCGGTTGCGCTCCTTTGTAATCTTGGACGCCAGATCGCCAAAATCACATTCGATTTCGCCATTGTGCGCGCGCGCGCTTACATCAAAGTTCGATTTGTCGGGCAACGTAATGTCTATATCGCCCGTTTTGTTCGAGACTTCAATCGGCTCGTGAGGCGGCTCGGAGAGGCGCACGTTTACATTCCCACCGTTATTTTGCACATGAATTCGGCCGGTCACATTCTCAAGAGACAAATCACGCTTGGTCGTCGTCAATGTCACGTCGCCCGGAGCGTCCGTGATGCTCATGTCGCCGGGCCCGTTGACTTCCATCCGCCCCGCCAGATTTCCCACGGACATGTCCGACCGGCGCGAAACAAAGTGGACGCCTTTTGGCAGGTGCGCAAATCGCAACGGCCCATAGTATTCGCCGTCGACTGTGACCACTCCGTTCACGTCCGAAACCTCGACCTCATTCCCGGTCCCCGAGATACGGGTGAGTCCGCCCACTCCCGTGACGGTCACCGCCCCGCCATGCGATTCAATGATCACGTCACCGCCCGTTTGCCGCACGGCATTGTCGCCGTTTCGGCCGGTCACAGTGACATTTCCTGCCACACCAGTAATGTCAATGTTTCCGCGGCTGGTCTGGGCATTGACCGTAGCCCCCTTCGGAACGTGAACGTCGAGGTCCACGCTCACCGCTCCGCCGCTCGATCCGTTTTCGCCCTCCGGCTCAATGATGAAATCATTGTCCATATGCGACACCATGATATGCACTTGGTCCGCGCGAGTCTTCCCGTCCTCTTCGTTATCCCCTCGCGAGGTTTTCCGTGCGGTCGCCTTGATCTCCGCGGCGTCCTCTGCGTGAACCGTGATGCTTCCCCGCGTTGTTCGCAAAACAATATTTGCATTGGCGGGAACCTTTTGAGCCGGCACTTCCTCTGTAAAAGTGTAAGTGTTTCCCCACGGATCAAAGTCGAAGAAATCTTCTCCGCCGGAATGATTTACGCCCCAGTCGCGAATCCATACGCCGCCGATCACAGCCAGCAAGAGAAGCACCAGAAGAATCTCACCCGCGGAAACCGTCGGCGGCGCGGATTCGCCCGTGCGCTGCGCCATGAAGTGGTCATAGAGCTTTGCCACTCCCCACAAGATGAACACCATTGGCCACCAACGCCACAGAATGTTCCATATGGGCAGGCCGGCTCCAAAATTGCGGGCCAGAAACAGCGCGCCGATGAGGATCAGCAGCAGTCCGCTGAATATCGAGCGGCGGCGTGGATAAAGGTTTGCCATGGTATCTCCCAGTCCTCAGCTTTGCGCCGGCGGAGGCGGAATCGGTCCGGCTCCCATTGGCGGCCCCTGTTGCGGGCCTTGTTGCGGCCCTCCGCCTGGGGGCAGATTGCCGTGGCCTTCCGTGGACGCCAGAGCCTCGGCCAGCTTGAGTACGCCAATCACCAGCAGGATCACAGGCCAGGTGCGGTGGAAACCATACGTCCAATTCTCCTGACCAAACAGAAACAGCGCGCCGATGGTTATCAGAATCGCCGGCGCCATCAACCCGCGAATCATGCACCGCTGGCAACGGCATCGAATGGACATTTTTCTCTCCTATTTCTTTTCGCCGACCCGCCGCCAGGCGAGGAACACGCCAATGGCGATCAAGATCAGCGGCCACCCCTTGTCAAAAAATTCGTCAAAGAGGTGGGGGTGTAGATTCTCAAGCAGAAAGATGATCCCCAGGCCAATCAATATAAACGGGCCGATGACCTTGGCATTCGCGGATTGGCTGGCCCAATCCTCGGGAACCTGGCCCGTGAGCCGCGCCTTGGCCGTCCGATTTGCGTCAATCGCCATGTAGAGAACGAAGGCAGCGAGCAGGATCCCAAACGCCGGGTACACCCAGTCGGGATGAGAGCCGCTGAGGATCACTATGAACGCAACAAAAATGCAGGCGTGAATCAGACCCTTGATGTATTCACCGTTATAAATCGCGCCCAGCCCCGGCACGAACCCGAGGAGGGTCGCCAGGGCGGGGCTCCCTGTAGTCTGCGCGGCGACCCGCGGCGCCGTGACCATATCCGCGAGGCACGTCTCGCAATAGATCATGCCGCGCACCTCTCGCGAGCAACCCGCGCACAGCGCTTTTCCGCAATTCCGGCAATAGCCGGTGGCGTCCACTTCAGGATGAACCGCGCATTTCATAAAATGCTCCTTGCCGGCAAAGGCCCGAAGAGGCAGGCCAGCCGCGTCCGATGACCGCGCCCGAAATCCGCGCGGTCAAAATCCAATGGTTTGTTCGATGGGCCTTCTGACTTTCCTGGCGAATCGGGCTGCGCCGCCGGAGTTTTTTGCTGCTGCTCGGGCTCCAGGGATCGCAACTTCGATTCAATTTCATACACAACGCGCAAATCGCCGAAGTACTTCGTTCCGCGGGCATAAATCAAATGCGCCTGGCGGTCGGCGGAGCGATAGAGGTTCACCGGGTTCAGATCCGCGAGCGTCGGCTTCCGCCATTGGATGCCCAGAGCCTGTGACAGCACCATCATCGTCAGCATCACCGTCAAAGCTCCGTAGGCGAAGCGCGGTTGCCAGACAGGCCGCAGCCACGCAAACCATGCGCGCCACCCGTGCGCTTCCTTTTTGGGCCCCAGCGTCCGCTCGAGGATCGCGGGCACGAGACGCAGAGGAATTTCCACCGGCTCGATCGCGTGCATCGCACCCACCAACCCGCGAACGCTGGCGACGAGTTCCCGGCAGTGCTCGCACCCGGCGATGTGCGCCGCGCAGCCTGCTTCGTCCGCGGCGGAAAGCTCCCCGTCGAGGTACTCACTCAGTTTTGCTTCGACTTCTTCGCAGTTCCAGTTCATCGCATACCCCCGGTTCCGGCCGGGCTTGACACAAACTCAATCTCTATTTCGCTGCATTTTCTAAATTGCGCCATCAGTTGGGCCGTACTCCCATTTGTTCCAGAACACGCGCCAGCTCAATGCGTCCGCGGTTGATGCGTGACTTCACCGTGCCTTCCGGCACCTCCAGCACCTGCTGGATCTCGTGGTAGTCCAGCCCTTCCAGGTCCCGCAAGATCACTGCTTCGCGCAAATCCGGGGAAAGCTTCGCAAGCGCCTTTTGCAAATGCATGCTCAATTCGACGAGCGCGGCGGCGTGATCCGGACGCCTTCCTGCGCCTTCCTTCTGTTCGATCTGTGGCATCACGTCTTCCATCGAGTCCGTCAGCCGGTCGCGCCGCGTGCGGCGATAGTGGTCGATCAACAGGTTCCGCGTCACGCTTGTAACCCACGTGCCGAACGCTCCGTACGCCGCGCGGTAACTCGGCAGAGTGCGATAAACCCGCAGAAAAACATCCTGTGAGAGGTCCTCCGCTTCCTGCCGCTGGCTTGTGAAGCGGTAGCACAGATTGTAGATGCGCCGCGTATGCCGCCGCACGAGTTCCTCCCAGGCTGCACCGTCGCCCCGGATGCACTGCTGGACTAGTTGAGCGTCTGGCTCCAAATGGCAGCTGCCTCGCAGCCAGCGGCGGTGTTCGCCCTCCACTACATGAAACGTAAAAAGAGGCGAAAATGTTCCGCAGGCGTCTTCTCCTAAAGCATTGATCAATTGCGGAGCATCTTATCCGCGCCGCGCGCCTTGGACAAGCCTCTCCGGCCGCGCTGGCCTTTGGGTCAGGTGTGCCTATTTGGGGACGCCGGACCGAAACTTATAGGTCTCCACCGGGTTTAATTATGCGACGATTTACTTGTCCCCGAATCTCGTGCCGAAGGCCTTGGGAGAATTTCGCCCGCTTCTTTCGAGCCCCTTTTTGAAGCCCGGCTGTCTTGGAGCCCAGTTGTGTTGGAGGAAGATATGCGAAAGCCATTAATGGGTCTCACCCTTTGCGCCACGCTTTTGTTGGCGATTGCCCTTGTCGGCTGCGGTGGAAGCAAATCATTATCGAGCGGGCCCATTTCGGAAAACCCCTCGTCGGTTCCCGTCAGCCTCACGATTGGCGACGATCCGCCCGCGGGTGTGGCGATTCTGCGATTCCAGATCCAGATAACTAGCGCTACGCTTCAACCTTCGAATTCCGCACTCCCGCCGGTCTCGATGCTCCTGAGCCCGATGAATGTTGAGCTTTTGCACTTGCAGACGGAGACCGCTCCCCTGGGCAACATTAATGTTCCCACTGGCACCTACAATGGATTGACGGCCACCTTCGCTAATCCACAAATGACGGTCCTTAATAATTCCACCCAGACGCTGACTGTCGGCGCGCAAACTTGCGTTGCAGGTCAAATTTGCATTTTCAATCCTCCTCTGAATCAAGCGACTGCATCGGTTGCGTCGCCAATCGCACCTTTTCCGGTCACGCTTTCCGCCAACTCGCCGCTTGGGTTTGAAATGCACTTTGACGTAAATGCTTCCGTGCAGGGAAATCTTTCCGTTTCGCCGCAGATCACCCTGATTCAGGTCACTCCTCCCACGCCGACATCTCCGATCGAGCAGTTCCATTTGATCGGTCGCGTGTCCGGAATTAGTTCGCCTGATTTCACAATTCAGACCGGCTTCGGAAATCTCTCCGCCGTCATCGCGACAAACAGCAACACGACATATAATTTCGAGCAGGTCTGCCCCGCGGACGCTTTCTCGTGCCTCGCCGATGGCCAGGTCGTTCGAGTTGAAGTTAACCTTATTCCCGGCGGCACGCTTGTCGCCGCTCACGTTCGATTGCTCGAAGCGGTGAATCTCCCGTCACTGCAGGGAATCGTCGTCCGAGTGAATGCGGCACAGAACCAATTTGACATGGTTCTTCAGGATCTGCAGGAGACGTTTACCGGCGTTATCCCCGGCTTGATTGTCACTGTTCAAACCAACTCTTCGACGACTTTTAGCGTGGACTCCGATGGCGTGACGATCCCCGCGGGTCTTTCGTTCACCGGCATTGCGGGGCTCCTCCCCGGGCAGACCGTTGAGATACATCCTGCGGCTACGCCTGTGGTCACACCTGGCCCGACCGCGTTGCCGCTGATCAACCTCCCCGCGGACAGCGTCTCCCTCGAACCTTCTGAAATCTCCGGATTCATCGGCACGATAAACGGGGGCGGCAACCCTCCTGATTTCACCCTGATCGCTCTCTCGCCTTTGTTCACACACGCGAGCGTCAGCCTGATCCTGGTGGATATAGTCCCGGACACGCAATTCATCAACGTGATCGGCCTCAGCGGGCTGAGCTCCGGCAACGCTGTTTCCGTGGGGGGCTTGCTCTTCAACTCGCCCGCCACGCCGACCATCGTCGCCAGGCGCGTCCGCTTGCATTAATTCAGCGGCGAAGCATCCAATCTCTGGGGCGAGCTCCCAACTCGCCCCCCATCTTTTCGTCCCTGCGGTAAAGCCTCCCCGCCGTCACAGTTCATTAACAATTTCCGCGCATTTACCGCACAGCGCTCCCCTCCGCCTCTTTCCTTGACACTCCTCTGCCCTCCGGTTAGTTTTACCGTCACCATCGCATGAGAATCTCCTGGCGAAAAATACTTGTTTGGCTGGTCATCCTCGGTATTGTCGCGGCGGTTGCCTATCGCTCGCGACACATGCTCCATTCGCAGGACTTCAGTTGGGCAAAACTGAAAGCAGCAGTCCGTGAAGCGAAGCTCAGCTACTTGCTTGGATCTTTAGCGGCAATTTATGTCGCCTATTTTATCCGTGCCATCCGCTGGAAACGATTTTCGCGCTACCTCGGCCCGTCCAGCATCCTGGGGATTTACCGCGCCACTCTGATTGGCTTTTCTTCCGTCTTCCTTCTTGGCCGCGCCGGTGAGCCGGTCCGCCCGCTCCTGATTGCCAAAAAAGAAAAACTTCCTGCCCCAGCCATGTTCGGCACCTACCTGCTCGAACGTCTGTTTGATACCGCCGCGACCGCCGTATTCCTAGGCGTGACGCTGATTTTCTTTCCGCAGATGCTCATCGCGGCTGGCGCGGATGAAGACACGATTTCCCACGTCCGGGTTGCCGGCATTTCGCTCCTGGCGATCATTGTCACGGCCGTGGCATTTCTCATCTATTTTCGTCTGCACGGCGCCGGCGCGATCGAACGCCGCCTCGACGGCTGGCGCGGCAAGGAAGGGTGGCGCGCCAAGTTCGCCGCTGGTTTTTCCGGCTTCAGCGATGGATTGCACGCGATCCGCTCGTTCTCCGACCTCTTCGAAGCGCTTTTCTATACCGCCGCGCACTGGGGCTTGATAATTTTTATTTACTATTGGATTGCGCACGCCTTCGGCGGCGATTTGGGCGACATCACGATTCCCGGAGCCATGTTCGTGCTCGGCTTCACCATGATCGGTTCATTCCTGCAGCTTCCGGGCGTCGGAGGAGGTTCGCAGGTCGCCGCCTTCCTTGCCTTTTCCTATGGTTTGGGAATAGATAATGAGCCGTCAGCCGCGGCCGCCATCGTTCTCTGGCTGATTACATTCGCGGGAGTCAGTGTTATCGGCATCCCGCTGCTGATTCACGAAGGCTGGTCCATGGGCGAGTTGCGCCAACTTGCGCGCGCGGAAGCGAAAGCGGAAGCGGCGGGCATGCATGTGCCGGAAACGCTCGTTCCCGATTTGGCCAGCGGCGCGCCAAAGCATCAAAAGGAAAAAGATAAGGACGCCCCAAAGTGAAGTGCCCATTCTGTTCGCACGTTGAAGACAAAGTGATTGACTCGCGCGAAGCTCGCACCGGCGACCTCATCCGCCGCCGCCGCGAATGCCTCAAGTGCGGGCGCCGTTTCACCACCTATGAGCGCATTGACGAGATCCCCTACATGGTCATCAAGAAAGACGGCCGCCGCGAGCGCTTCGACCGCCAGAAAATCCTGCAGGGCCTGCTGAAAGCCTGCGAGAAGCGTCCCGTCGCCACCGCAAAGCTCGAGGCCCTCGTCGAGGAAGTCGAGCGCTTCGTCCACGAAGCCAAAGAGCGCGAGCGCACCACCACCGAGGTCGGCGGCCTGCTCATGAACCGCCTCAAGAAACTCGACAAAGTCGCCTACGTCCGCTTCGCTTCCGTCTATCTGGATTTCAAGGACGTCAAGGAATTCATGAAAGAGTTGAAAGGGCTGTTGCGGGATCGCGTGCAGAAATAGCGCTCGCTCGCCGGTTCTGCGATATCGCCGAGGGCCTCATCCGCCGCGGTTATTCCGCTCGCGATATGGAAGGTGTTCTCGGCGGGAATTTCCAGCGCGTCCTCAGCCAAATCTGGTCCGTCTAACGCTCCGCTTTTGCCGCGCGTTGGCTCGCACTAGCTCCACTATCTTTTACCCCGTCCACACCCCCGCCGCAAAAACTTTCACCACGCGAAATCCTAAATCATCATACAGATGTACCGCGCCCAAATTCGCGCTCGTTACCGTCAGCGAAAGTTCGTTTGCCTTCAGCTTCCGCAGCGCTGCCAGCGACTCCAGCATCAGCCGCCGCCCCAGCCCGTGTCCCTGGAATCCCGGCAGCACGCAGACCTGCGTCGTGTGCCCCACGCCCGGCGCCACCATGGACGTCAGCACCACCGCCACGATGTGCTCGCTCGCCACTTCGCGCAGCACAAATGACGCCTGCGCCTCGAACTGTCCGCACCCCGGCATCATCACGATGTTCTTCAGGAACTTCATCGCGCCTGCGCGGCTCCGGTACTGGTCGTTGATTTCGCCGTCCACGTGGTTCGCGTAGGCGAGGTGAATCAGGTCCGCGACTTGCGCCATCTGCCGCTCGTTCCATCTTTCAAGCCGCAGTCCAGACGCGAGCGGCGGAACATCCGCCGCGCTCTGCGGGATGGGCAGGATCATGAATTGCCGCTGGTAGAGCCGGAACCCGTGCGACGCCAGCACGCGGTCGAGCGGCGCGCCAAACGGCATGACCTGCACTTCGACGCGCGTCACATACGGCACGCCGCGCATCGTCTGCATAATGTCTCCGAGAATTTGCTCTCCCACCGGCGCCTGCGGCACATTCGGCGATATGAAGAGCCCGCCCAGCATCCCTTTGTGCTCTTCGACTACGTAGAACCCGTAGCCCACCGCGCGCCCGTGCTCCATCACCGCGGCCCCGGCCAGCGAATGCATTTCAAGGAATCTCTTGATTAGTTCGATGGAAAGCTGATAGTCCCAGTGCAGCTCGCTCCGCCAGAGCTGCGCCTCTTCATCGAGCAGAGGAGCCAATTGGCTGGCGCTTAGTTGGCGAAGGTCCACTAGCGGCATCGCAGGTTTCCGCCGCGGCCCATTCCCCGCGCCGCCCGGCGGATTCTCCTATCATAACCCACTCGCAAGAGACACCGCCCGTCCTTCCAGCTTCCGCTCATCTCTGCTTGTTCCATCCTCTTGACAACAGAATTTTGCGTGGAGTACGGTTTAGCAGACGCTTAGCCAAGGTTCGTCCCCCGAAAGGTATTTCGATTCACTTGGGTTCCGGAAATGGAGGGAATTCTATGGGTCAGCCAATTCAAACCATATCAGTCCCCAGGTCCGATGAACGCCCTCTGTGGGACGTCCTTATGGGTTTGTGGGGATATCCCGCGGTTCTTGTCGCCCATCAAATCAACCTCTTCGAAATCCTGGCGGAAAAACCGCTTACACTCGATGAGGTTTCTCGCGCGAAAAACATCGCGAAGCGGCCGGCAGAAGCGCTTCTTTCCGTCTGTACTTCATTGGGCTTCGTGAAATTGAAGGATGGCCGCTATTCTCTTGCTCCCCTCTCGCAGGATTACCTGCTTCCCTCAAGCCCGACATATTTTGGCTGGTTCTTTGACGCCTGGGCTCCTATCTACTCTTTGTGGTCGCCCGAATCCTTGCTCAAAGCCGTCATGACCGACAAACCGCAAGGCCCGTTTGGCGACCCGAACAACGCCTTTGCTTCCTGGCACGCCGAGCAGGCCCTGAATTTCACCCGCGCCATGCACAGCGCCAGTATCGCTCCTGGCCTCGCGTGGCCCAGGCTTGTTGATCTTTCAAGCCATCAAGTCATGCTCGACATTGGCGGCGGCTCGGGCGCGCATTCGATTGGCGCTGTGACCGCCTGGCCCGCTCTCCGATCCGTCGTTTTGGATCAGCAAATCATCTGTGACATCGCCGTAACATTCATTCAAAAGTATGGCTGCTCCGGCAGAATCTCCACTCATGCCGCCGACTTCTTTAAGGATCCGTTTCCCCCATCCGACCTTCATTTTTACGGCATGATATTCCACGATTGGCCCCTCGATACGTGTCTGTCGCTCGCGCGGAAAAGTTTCGAGAGCCTTCCGAAAGGCGGCCGCATCATCATCCACGAAATGCTTTTCAATGACGATCGCACCGGCCCTTTTTCCGTCGCCGCCTTTAATGTGGATATGCTTGTGGCGATGCCGGGACAGCAATACTCTGGCCGCGAGTTGCGCGACACCCTCGCGGAAGCGGGTTTCATCGATATAGAAGTGAGACCGACATTCGGCTATTGGAGCATCATCACCGGACGGAAAGCGGCCTGAACGCAACCGCATCAGTTGCGCCACAGTGACGCATGCCCCGGTATTTACAAGGAGGCGCCAATGAGCACACAGTCTTCCCCAATCAACGCCGGCAATGCTCCTGACCCCCTGCCCATATTCGAAACCGCAATCGGCTTCATGCGGGCAAAACATCTCTTCGTTGCCGCCGAGCTGGGCATTTTCGAGACGCTCGCGGACGGCCCGAAAACGCTCGCGGACCTGGCGCGCGACCTCAAGCTGCCGCCGCGCACCGCGCGCATCATTGTGGACGCGGTCACGGCGCTGGGATTTCTGCATCGCGAGGGCGACTCGTATCGCAACAGTGAGGTTGCCCAGGCTTACCTCAGTGGCAAGGGGCCGGTGGACATGCGCGCCTTCACCCGTTTCTGGAATCGCCTCAGCTACCGCCGATGGATCACGCTTGAGGATTCCGTGCGTTTGGGCCGCGGCGCCTCGGGGGAATTCAACTTTACTCCGGACGAGCAGAAAATTTTTTCCGAAGGAGCGGAAGGATTCTCGGCGCCCCAGGCTGCCGCACTCCCCCAGAAATACGATTTCAACCGTCACCGGCGCCTTTTGGATCTGGGCGGCGGCACAGGTTCATTTATTCGCGCGATTGCGCAATCCTGCCCGCAATTGCAAAACACGCTGTTCGAGTTCCCGGCTGCGGCATCCGTCGCGCGCCAGAAGTTGAACGGGACGCCGCTCGCGGATCGAGTCGCAATCGTCGAGGGCGATTTCCTCGCGGATCCCATTCCCGCGGGTCATGACGCTTTTCTTCTTGCCAATGTCGTGCATGTGCTGACTGCGGAACAGAATCAACGCCTCCTCAAGCGCGTGCGCGAGGCGGTCACTCCCGGAGCACGGCTGCTCCTCGTGGATCTTTGGACCAACGCCGCGCACACGGAGCCCCTGACGGCCGCGCTGATGGCCGGCGAATTCCTGGTCATCGCCGGAAATGGAGACGTCTACAGCGTGGACGAAGCTAAGGCCTGGTTTTCGCAAACCGGATGGCGGTTCGTCGAACACGTCCCGCTCACCGGCCCGTCGAGTTTGGTGATCGCCGAAGCGTAGCGCGACGTTCTCCCCGCGGCTAACGCCTCTTTGTAGCCTATGGCCCGCCTTCGCGGGTGGCGGGTTATTTCCCGGTGACGGCCATCAGGGGCGTCGCCGGCGCGCGCGATAGGCAACACAGCGAGCACGCCCAAATCCCGGTCCATCTGCCGACCCGAGGGATTCTCCCGTGGGAGTGGCGAAACAAAGACTCTCGGGTGTGACAGAACGGTATCGCCGAGCGTCTCTTTCTATAGGCGGAGGTCCGGATAATGAAGTACATGAAGCAGGCGATACTCGCGGTCGCGATTGCGTTGCTATTTGCTGGCTTTTTCAGCAGGCGCCTGAGCGGCGATGACACTTTAAGCGGCGAATGGCGGGCAAGCTATAACGAGGCGCGGGATTATTTTCGGTTTGAAGCGCGCATGCAAACCGCAATGTCAAATTCAAATTGGAGCCACTCCGATAGCCTCGCGAAGTTCCGCGCTCTGCACGTGTGCGAGGACCAGCTCGGAAAGTCGGCCGTGCATTGCGACGTCAACCGCGAAGCGGGAACGGTCACGCTCGATGGTCATTTCAGTGGTGACTCCGGATCCGGGACGTTCCGGTTCGCCTGCCGCGAGGATTTTCGGCGCCAGATGTCCGGGCTCGGCTATCCCGGACTGTCCGTGGATGATTGTTTCGGCTTCGCGCGGCACAACATCGGGATCGCCTACGTGCAGCAGGTGCGCTCTTCAGGTTTCAGCAGCGTAAGCATCAATCAGTTGGAGAACCTCTCCATCCACGGCGTCTCGATGGATTATTTGAAAGCAATGTTGAGCGCAGTGGCGGGGAAGCCGGATCCGGACGATATCGTGAATCTTCGCATTCATGATGTGAGTCCCGATTACGCAAAGGCGATGGGCGAACAGGGACTCGGAAAGCTACCTTCCGATGAACTGATCAATCTGAAAATCCATGACGTCAGGCCGGAGCTCGCGGGGGCTTTGCACGAGCTTGGGTACGACCGCGTCAGTGCGGATGACCTGGTGAACATGCGAATCCATGATGTCCGTCCGGAATTTGCGCGCGGACTCGCCGACCTGGGTGTCCGCCGGCCAAGCATGGACGATCTTGTGAACCTGCGAATTCATGGGGTCACCGTTGAATACGTTCGCGGATTTAAGGATGCCGGGTACGACCATCTTTCCGCGGACGAGTTGGTTAATTTCCGGATTCATGGCGTCACTTCAGAGTGGGTAAGGGAATTGCAGGCGCGCGGGCTTAAGAATTTGACTCCCGACGAACTCGTCGACATGCGCATCCACGGCAGATAGCATCCAGAAAGACTCGCGACCTCCCCGCGGATTCCGCGCTTAGAAGGTGTGCGGCGCCCCACGGCGGGCCAAACAAGCATCCGCCCGCGAATGACTGGTTACTTCCAGGTGACTAATCTCGGTGGTATCATCAGCCCGTGCCTGCAAAAAGTCCAGAATAGGCGGAATCGTTCCGCCGCCCGCACAATAGGAAATAACAAATGTGGCTTCGCACGTTTGTCTTGATGCTCCTCCTGCTGGGTTGCGGTTCGGTACGTGCACAAAACAATCCTGAAACCACCTCACAGGACGTGACCTACTGTCAGCTCGTGAAAAACCCTTCCGCATTCGCCGGAAAGCGAATCCGTGTCCGAGCCATATTTCGGTATTTCACTGAGATCCAGCGCCTTGAATCACCCATGTGCTGTCCGGAGCCCGGACCGAAGATATCGGTGGAATTCGAGATAAGTCTGGAAGGCCATTCTCTGAAGCTCTTCCGCAGATTCCCGGAAGGCGGCGGGCTGGTTCTCGCAACTTTTGTCGGTACGTTCAAGGGCGGGGGGACGTACGGCTATTTTTCTGATAGATACGAACTAGCTGTTGATCAAATTGAGAAGCTCGAGCGGAAGGCCCGGCCACATCGGAAACAAGACGAGCCGGCGTGGGTACCGAAAAATTGCAATCCGTCGGGTGCTGCACTGCCGCAACAGAACCCCTCTACTGCACTTCATGAAGCCCAGCTCACGCGAGCGGGCTGAGTGGGTTGTGCCTCGCCAAAACTTTGTCCGGCGGGTGGGCCACACATGACGCGATAAGAAGGTGCGCGGGTGCCGCTCGATAAGGGCGACCGCCCCAACAGCATATGGTGAGCTTGCCGAACCATGGAGCTTTTGATTTTTGTTCGTCAGGCTTCAAATTGCGCTGTTTCTCCTAAAATTTCATTTTCCATTCGAATAGGTTTTGCCTTTTCCTCCGCAATTCGAAATCTCTTCCTCAAATTTGTTCAATTTTCTCTAATTATCTATTGACAACTTTTCTGTCCTATGGTAACTATGTGTGTAACTCAGTTCTCTTCGGATTGGATCGGTTGACCGCATGACCCTAAGTCCTTTAGCTCCTGTTATTTGCATTCCAAGCGTGCCTTCGCCGCCCGCCGCCGCAATGGCCGCCCCCCACCTAACTCCAATGTCTCCAATCACTTGGAAACAAGAGAGCAATTGCGCCCCATCGCGCCCCTGTCTAACTCCCTTTGTTCTCAATCACTTGCAGGAAAATCTACAATTGCGCCCCTCCGCGCCCCTGTCTAACTCCTTTAGAATCAACAAGGTTACGAATTCACCCCAAAAAGCGCCCCTGTCTAACTCTATTAGTTTCAGACACTTCCAGACCTCGTGCAAAGCGCCCCTGTCTAAGTCCTTTAGAATCATAGCGTTCCAGAAAATATATTTTTTTCGTTTCGGCCTCGCCTGCCGGAAGACACAAATGCGCATGATTGAACTCCAAATCCGCCCCCGCGCGTTCCTTGACGGAACTCCGCTCCACTTGTACATTGTTTTCCGAAGGACGCCGCCCGGCCAAACCGCATCCAAGTTTGCATGGCGCTTCCTCACTCGGGCAGGCGGAATTGAACTTGTCGCAACATTTTCCCCACATTCGCTCAAAGCGCGCCTCTCGCGCCCGCGCTAATTTCCTCGTCGTATATTTCCTGGCCGTATTTTGCGCAGCTGCGTTTGCTTCCGCCCTATCGCTCTCCGGCGTTGCTTCGCCTCGCGCGCAAGCTAAGCAGCAGACTCCGCCTCCGCCGCCCGCGCTGCCCGGCATGCCGCAGACCCGCGTCCTGCGGCCCGTCACGCCGCAGGTCACTATCGAGTCGAACCAGCAGCTATTCGCCGCCATGTGCGCTCTCTGGGCCGCGGGCTATTACACCGGCACTGGATCCGGTGATCTGCCGTCCCCCTGGAAGTCGGTAGCCGACGAGATGTCGCGCCACGTGGGGCCGGCCGCCGACGAACTCCACCAGTATCTCGATCACCACGAGAATGCGGACCGCGCCGCGACTCTTTCGCGGTTCATTTCTCTTGCGCTGGTCTCGGGACCGCCGCCGGACTTCCGCTACATTTATCGCCACGAACAATTGCCGCCCGACGTGCTTACCGTCGAGGACTTCAACGGCCTCCTCGTGAAATTTTACAAGGAAGCTCAGGTGGAAGTGGCGTGGAAGCGCGTCGAGCCCTCCTATGAGAGCGGCATGGCGCATTTACAGGGCCCGCTGACGCAGATTGTTCAGAAGTCCATGGGCTATCTCCGTGAGATATTCAAATCGGATAGTCCGCGTACGTTTACCGTCTATATCGAGCCTCTCGTCGGAGTGAGCACGAACTTCCGCACCTACGGCGACGCCTACGCGATTGTTCTGGATGGCCAAAACGTCTCGCTCACCGAGATCCGCCACGCATTTCTTCACTTCATGCTCGACCCGCTGCCGGTGAAATTCGGGAACGCAGTCCTCCGCGCGCGGCCGATCCTGGTTTCCGCCTCGCGTGCGCCTCGCTTGCCGCGCGAATATCTTGAGGACACCACCGGCTTCTATACCGAATGCCTTATCAAAGCAGTCGAACTGCAGCTCGATCGCTTGACGCCCGTTCAGCGCGAGCGCGCCCTGGATGCCGCCGACGCCGATGGTTTCGTACTTGTGCGTCCGCTCGTGGCCCAGCTCGAAAGGTTCCAGCAGGAAGAACCCGCGATGTCCTTCTATTTCCCGGAGCTGGCCAGGCGGGTTGACCTCGCGGCGGAGTTAACGCGCGTGCAGGCCATGCAATTTCCGCCCATTGAGGCGGCGGCTCCGGTCAGCGCTCAGGCCGCCGACGCCGCCGAACGCGATCGAATGCTTCAGCAGGGCGAGCGCCTTCTTTCGGCGCAGGATGGCGCCGGCGCGCAAGCGGTTTTTGAAAAGGTGCTGGAACGCTGGCCCGCCACTCCGCGTGCGATATACGGCTTGGCAATCGCGGCTGTTTACCAGAAGCAGAAGGACCGCGCCAAGGAATTGTTTACTAGCCTGACGCAATCCTCAGCGAGTGGCGCGGATGCCGACCCGGTGATTCTGGCGTGGTCCCACATCTATCTCGGCCGCATCAATGACGGCGAAGGGAATCGCGACAATGCGATTGCCGAGTACCGCGCCGCCCTGGCCGTGCAAGGAGCGCCGGAGAGGGCGCGCCAGGCGGCGCAAAGCGGCATCGAGAAACCTTACGAGCCGCCGGCTCAGACGGGGGGGCATCCGGGCGGTCCGGGAATTCCGCAGCCGAAATAGTTGTTCGTTTCGTCGTATAATGGTTCGACTTCACCGCGGGGTGGAAAGGAAAAACAGCAACATGAAGAATTTGATGTGGAAATCCTTGGGGATCGGGCTCGCGGCGCTGGTCGCGCTTTCGCCGGCAGTCCGCGCACAAATGGGCCAGCAAGGGATGGGCCAGCAGGGAATGGGGCAGTCCCAGCAGCAGCAGGGACAGGGTCAGCAAAATCCGCCCGCGACAGCGCCGACCCCGCCGCCTACAACGCCTCCTGTGGATCCGGCCGAAGTTGCCGCCTTCAAAAAGCTCGCCCTCTCGACGGATGCGAAGCAGGTCGTGTCCGATTCCAACGACTTTTTGAAGAAATATCCAACCAGCCGCTTCGCGGCGGTGGTGTATGCGCAGCTCGCGATGGCTTACTTGCAGCAAGGGGATGGCGATAAAGCCGGCGATGCGGCACAAAAGGCGCTTCAATTGAATCCCAATAGCCCCGATGCTCTGCCTGTAATGGCGATTGTTTCTTCGCACCAAATCCCTGGTGGGCCGGGATCGGGTCCGAAGATTCAGGCTACGGAGAATTACGCTCGTCAGGGAATCCTGCAACTGAATGCGCTGACGAAGCCGCCCGATGTCACCGATGCCGCCTTCAATACTCAGAGGGATGAAAGGCTCGCGATGTGTCACAGCGCGATGGGGCTCGCCTATTTGAATGAAGGCAAGGCCGCTTTGGCGGTTCAGGAGTTGGTCGAAGCGACAAAGCTCGAAAGCACTCCAGACTCGCTGGACATGTACCTCTTGGCAGTCGCCTACGATGGAACCGGCCAATTCGCTCAGGCAGTGGCTACCTTCGAGGCGGCTTGCCCAAAAATGCAGGCGGAAATGCAGCAGCGCTGCAACGACCTCCTGAAGGATGAGAGGAAGAAGGCCCCAGCGCAACCGCCCGCGCCAAGGCAATAACGGCAGTGGAGATGGCCGGGGCAGCCACTGAGCGACTCGAAGAGCTGCTCGGGCATAAGTTCCAATCACTGGAATGGCTCGAGCGAGCGCTGACGCATAGCTCTTGGCTTGCCGAAAACCCCCCGCCAAAGGCGGATGAACCGCGGAGCGAGGCGCCTGCTGGTCCCGGCCAGCGGCCCCCAACGGTTGCGTACGAGGACAACGAAAAACTTGAGTTCTTGGGAGACGCGGTCCTTACTCTGGTTGTGACCGAATCGCTTCTCGCGGGCTTTCCCGCCTGGCGTGAGGGGCAACTCTCCAAGGCCCGCGCCAGCCTGGTCAATGCGAGCGCACTGACCGAAGCAGCCCGCCGTCTGGGACTTGGCGCTCACCTCCGGCTCGGCCGCGGAGAAGAAAAGACCGGCGGCCGTGACAAGCCTTCGGTCCTCGCCGATGCTTATGAAGCCGTCGTAGCGGCGGTTTTTTTTGACGGCGGATTGGATGCCGCGCGCGCCTTCGTGGATCGGTCGTTGCTTGAAGCGGCCATCCCCCGGCAAATGGATCAGCTTGGAGAGCCGGATCACAAGTCGCGCCTCCAGGAGATGATCCAGGGGCGTGGATGGCCTTCCCCGGATTACAGGGTCATCGGCGAATCGGGGCCCGATCACCGGAAGGTATTTGAGGTTGAGGTGCGGGTGGCGGGCCACGCCTCCGCCTTCGGAACAGGAATGAACAAGAAAGAGGCGGAGCAGGCCGCCGCGCGGGGCGTGATCGCGCAACTTTCACGCGATTCTTCAAAATCCGAAACCGCGGAAGGCGCATCCAAGGAGTAGAGTAAACGAATGGCGGACGCGACAAGCGTAATTGAAGTGGAAGCCGCTGCGGAGCGCAGCGAAGAGCGCGAACACGTTTCCGCATGGGAATATATCGAGTCGCTGCTCGTCACGATTATTCTTGCCCTCTTTCTTACCACCTTTGTTGTCCAGTCATTCAAAATCCCATCGCAATCCATGGAGCCGACGCTGCTGGTGGGCGATCACCTCCTCGTAAACAAATTCATCTTCGGCGGCACGGGCGCCTGGTATGAAAAGTTGATGCCCTACCGACCGATCCGCCACGGCGACATTATCGTTTTCCGGTTCCCCTATGATGACCATCCCTATTATGTGAAACGCGTGATTGGGATTCCGGGCGACCGCATCCGGATTGTTGACCAGCAGGTGTACGTGAACGGGCAGTCGCAAAAGGAGCCTTATGTCGTGCATGACCCCGCGGCAATGTATGACCCGTTCGGAGATACATTTCCCCCGGTCACTTCACGCTACATGTTGCGATCCGCGGTCCGGCAGGAGTGGGCGGAGCAAATTCTGGACCACGTTTCCAATGGGGAGCTGATCGTTCCTCCCCAAAAATATTTTGTAATGGGTGACAATCGCGACCGCAGCTCCGACAGCCGCTTCTGGGGCTTCGTGGACCGCACCGCCATTATGGGCGGACCCGTGGTGATCTACTGGTCCATCGATTCAACCGAGGATGAGGCGGAGGATGTGAGTTTCTCTGTCCGATTGCGAAGCTTTGCGGGCACGTTGCTGCACCTTCCCTCGCTGACCCGCTGGCACCGGATGTTCCATCAAGTCCGCTGACGCGGTTATCACAAACCGCCAAAAAACCGCTACACTGTTGCCCTGCTTCTGAAACGGAAAACAGGTTTCTCCGTGGCGAAATCGCGCTCTCATCGCTGGCTGAAAGTTTTTGTGACCGCGACGCTGCTGTTTGGCGCTGTGAGCACGTCGCTCTCGCTCCTCGCCTCCTCGAGGCGCGCGAACCGCTTGCTATCGGGGCGGCTCGCGCAGGCATTCGGGCGCGACGTTGAGGTGAGCTATTACGACTGGCGCTGGCTGCCCTCGCCCGGCATCGTCGCTCACTACATCACCATCGGCGAAGACCCGCGCTTCGGCCAGGAGTACTTCCTGCGGGCCCAGAGCGTAGCGGTGAGCCCGCAGTGGCGCGCGCTGTTCTCCGGGCGGATCGAACTCGGGGCGCTGTACTTGATAGAACCAAGCCTCAACCTTGTGCGCAATGCCGACGGACGCTGGAACGTGGAAAGCTGGCTTCCATCGGCGGCCACGTCAAAGCCGACCCTCTACGGGCCCCATGCTCCGGGGCCGGGGGCCCAGCTCTCGCGCATCGAGATCCAGCGCGGAAGAATCAACTTCAGCCGCGGAACGGACCGGCACCCGTTTGCACTTGCGGACCTTGAGGGAGCGATTGAACAAGAAAGTCCCGGACGCTGGCGCATCGAGCTCGAGGCGCGTCCATTGCGCGCGACCGTTCATTTGCAGGACACGGGGATAATTCGCGTAGTGGGATACATCGCGGGAACGTCCGCGCGGTTGCATCCCGCGGAGCTCGATGTGACATGGAGCGATGCATCTCTGGCCGACGTGCTGCGTCTTGCCATGGGACGCGATCCGGGCGTGCGCGGTACCTTCCAAATGGAATTGACGGCGCGAACCGCGCCCGCGGTGGAAGGCGCGCCGCCGAGCGCGCCGATGTGGGGGTTCTCGCTCGGAGCAAGAATCGCCGGGCCGCACCGGTGGGACATTCCCGCGAAGGCGAGTGACCCGTCATTGAGCATTCGTGCGGAAGCGGCGTGGGAGGCGGGAGAGTCGCAGATTCTGCTGAACACGCTCCTCGTGGAAGCACCGCATTCGAGGGTGGAAGGGCAAGCGAATGTGAATTGGGCGCATGAAATAGACCCGCAAGTTCATATTGCTTCGGCGAACATCGCGTACGCCGATCTCCTCTATTGGTACCGGGCGTTTCAGCCCGGCGTCGCAGAGGGGCTAACCGCGGATGGATATTTGAATGCAAGTGCAGAGTTGCGCGGCTGGCCGATACAAATTGTCGAAGCAAGACTGGATTCTACGAGCGCCCTTGTGAAGCTCAGTGGCTCACCACTTTTTGAAGTTGCCGGGATGGAAGGGTCTGCGAACCGATCCTCAGGCACTCTGAATGCCGGCATGTGGTTTGCTCCGTCACAGAAAACTTCCGCCGACTTATTGCACTTGACCGATCGGGCTCTCGCAAACCTGCCCCATGAATGGCTGACCGGGATGGCCACATTCGACCATGGCGATGCAGACTCGAACGAAACCAGGAATGCCCGCGGATGGCGCTATCAATTCCGAGTGAATGCGGCGCTCGATCATATTGAACGGCTACTGCAAGCCGCAAAGGCAGCAGGACAATCCATAAGCAATCATTGGGACGCAGAGGGAGGGCTGGACGCGAAACTGGAATGGTCCTGGTCCAGCGGGGAGCATTTCCCGAAACCTACAGGTCAGGTGACGCCGCACAATGCGTTACTGAGATTACCGCTCTTAAATCAGCCAATTGAAATAGGGGAAACGGACATCGAATTGAGTCCGTTGGAGCGGCGAATTACGGTGAAAAAAGCGTCGGCGCTGGGAGCGCACTGGCAGGGAACTATCAGCAGGCGCGAGAATCCGGGGACACTGGCGACAAAACCGGTATTCATAGGATGGAATTTTGATCTAACTGCGGATCACCTCGATGCCGCGGAATTAGACCGTTGGCTTGGACCGCGAGCGCGGCCGGGATGGGTCACGCGGTTGTTCTCCTCGCAGGACGCGTCCGCGAATGATACTTCCGCGGCGCAGGCGGCGCATACTGGTCCCCTGGCGGAATTGCATGCGCGCGGCAACCTGAGAGCAGGATCATTTCATCTTGCGCCGCTTGATGTGGGGAATTTGCGCGCCGACGTGGAGGTGCAGGGGCGCGCCGTCAATTTATCAAAATTTGAAGCGCAACTATGCAGCGGCTCGATTTCCGGGGGGCTGCTTCTGAATCTGGATTCGGACCCGAGCTACTGGCTGCATGTGAGCGCCAGGGATGTGGACGCCGCGGAACTGGGCGCGCTGAGCCCGGCGCTTCAGGGGAAGCTCGCGGGACAACTCTCCGGAGAGGTGCGAGTTTCCATGCATGGGGTTGGACGGGAGAATCTTCTCGCTTCCTTGAAGGGCGCCGGGATGCTATCCGCGAAGGGCGCGACGATTCGAGGGTTCAACCTTTCTGACGGAGTTCCCGACAACCCTTTCACCAACACGGACGCACAATTTTCACTGGTCAACGCGGAGTTCTCGGTATCCGCGCGAAAAATAAATTTTGAAAGGATCGCCTTGCTCGATTCCAAAGAGCCATTTGAAGGACGCGGAACCGTGGATTTTGGGCGCGGCCTTCAGTTCGAGATGTGGCCGCGCGCCACCACGGGGAGCGCCGAGCGAATGGCCGGCGATGCCCCTCTCCGAAGATACCGCGTGACCGGATTACTGGAAGCGCCGCGCGTCTCCTCCGAAGCTGTTCCGCAGGGCGCGCCGCAACCGGCGCCGCCGCCCGCGCGTCACTAGCTCCGTCTGGAGCGCCGGGGTTGCATCGAAAACCCGGCAGACATAACATCCAACCGCCATTCCGCCTGAGGAGAGAGAAATGAGAACTTTTCACCGCTCGTTCTTGATTGGAATATGCCTGCTGAGTCTCGCGCCGCTTGCATCGGGCAGCGGCAAGAGCGAAAGCAACGCGCCGCGCAAGTCTTCACGCGCGCGCGAGCAGGGAGGCTCCGCGACAAGTGGATTCACGATTGAGCAGGTGCTGAGCTTCTCGTTTCCGGAGACAACTTCTCTGGTGGCGGCGCCTACGGGTGATCGCGTTGCGTGGGTGGCGGATACAAAGGGCTTGCGGAACATCTGGGGCGCGGAGGCGCCGGCGTGGACCGCGCGGCAGATCACGCACTACACGGCGGATGATGGACAGGAAATCACAGATGTCGAGTTTTCAGGTGATGGGGGATTGCTTGTTTACTTCCGCGGCGGCGCGCCGAACCGGGACAATGAACTGCCGAACCCGGACAGCAACCCAGCGGGTGCGGACCGCGCGGTATGGACGGTGACCTGGGCGGGGGGCACTCCTCACAAAGTGGATACTGGATTCAATCCGCTTATTTCGCCGCACAGCACCGGCGCTGCCGGTTGGATTGCGTATCAAAAAGAGGAAAAAATCTGGATCGCGCCAATCGGCGCCGGTAAGCCCGCGGAAATTTATTCGCGCGGATCGAACAGTTCGGCGGAGTGGGCTCCGGACGGCAAGCGGCTGGCATTTGCGTCTGCGCGGTCGGGACACAGCCTGATCGGGGTTTATGACACGACGAAGAAAAGCGTTTCGTGGATTTCGCCGACGGTGGATAACGACCGGAATCCGCGATGGTCGCCGGATGGGAAGTCAATTGCTTTTCTGCGGACGCTGACGACGGGAGCGGGCGGTGTCGGCAGAGGGGGCGGCGGAGGCGGCCGGGGCGCCGGCGGCGCAGGCGTGGCGATCTGGGTCTATTCCTTTGCGAGCGATGAAGCGCACCGTTCGTGGCAAAGCGACGGCGGGCCGAACGGAGGGCTGAATAATAATGGCGGGCAGAATGTGATCAACTGGGGCGCGGACGATCATCTTGTTTTTTCATCGGAGCAGGACGGCTGGGATCATTTGTACTCGATCCCTGTGGGCGGCGGGACGCCGCAATTGCTCACTCCGGGGGAATGTGAGATGGAGTACATGTCCCTCAGTCCCGACCGGAAAAAAATTCTGTTCAATTCCAATTGCGGCGACATTGACCGGAGACATCTGTGGTCGGTTTCCGTGGCGGGAGGCGCGCCGGAAGCGGTGACGATGGGGCAGGGGATTGAGTGGTTCCCCGTGGTGACGGCAAGCGGAAAATGGCTGGCGTATTTTGCTTCGGACGCGCAGCATCCCGCGACGCCGACGGTGCGGGCCTGGAATGCGGCGCAGCCGTCGAGTGGGAAGGCGCAAGCGATGATGACGCTGCCGAAGGAATTTCCGGCGGACAAGCTCGTCACGCCGAAGCAGGTGATCGTGAACGCGGCGGACGGGACTCCAATTCACTGCCAACTTTTCATGCCAGCGGACATGCGTCCGGGGGAAAAACGCCCGGCGATTATTTTCATGCACGGCGGGCCAGTGCGAGAGATGCTGCTTGGTTGGCATTACCTTTACTACTACTCGAACTCGTATGGGATGAACCAGTGGCTCACAAGCCGCGGGTACATTGTGCTTTCCGTGAACTATCGCGGGGGAATCGGGTACGGGCGCGCGTTCCGGATGGCGCCGCAGCGCGGGGCGCAAGGGGCGTCCGAGTATCAAGACATCGTGGCGGGGGCGCAATATTTGCGGCAGCGGGACGATGTGGACATTACGAAGATCGGTCTGTGGGGCGGAAGCTACGGCGGCTATTTGACGGCGCTGGGTCTGGCGCGGAACTCGGACCTGTTCGCCGCGGGCGTGGACTTCCACGGCGTGCATGACTGGGCACAGCGAGTAGCGAACGCAGGGCCTTCGGTAACGCAAGTGGCCAGTCCAAGCCAAGAGGAGCTGAGCGTGGCCCGGCAGGCGTCACCGGTAGGAGCGATTTCGACATGGAAGTCGCCGGTGCTTCTGATTCAGGGCGATGACGATCGAAACGTTGCGTTCGAGCAGATGGAGGAGATGGTTGCGCTACTGCGAAGGCAGGGCGTGCAATTCGAGCAGATTGTATTCCCGGATGAGGTGCACGATTTCCTGATGCATCGATCATGGATAAAGGCGTACAAGGCGGAGGCGGAGTATTTTGACAAGAAACTGAAAGCGGCTTCGGGCCAAGCGCCGTCCGCCGCAGTTCCGGGAACGCCTCTCGGCGGAGATTCGCATCATAAATTGTGATGAAAATCCATGCACTGATCTTCGTATTGGCAAAGGGATTGGCCAGGGGATTGGTCATGGCGGTGCTCCTGGCGTTGGCAACCGTTAGCCAGGGATTTGCGCAAACGGGCGCGCAAAACGGTGCGCAGAATCCGGCGCCGCAACCTGCGAAAACCGGTTCCAAGCAACCGGGCGCTTCCGGCGGAGAAAGGCTTTCGCTCACGCCGCATTATGTTGCTGGCCAAGTGATTCGCTATCAGTTCGAGAATACGATGACGAGCGAGGAGCGCCGCGGGGGAGCGGTGAGCGATCCTCAAGGCGGGGGGAAATTGACGCTGAAGTGGAGCGCGATCGTGCGGATGGAAGTGGTCTCGGTAGGCAAAGACGCCAAAGGACAGGCGGACGGCAGCGTGAGGATCCGGTCTGTGTACGAGAAGTCGGCAGCAACCACGGAAAGCGATACCTATGATCCCGCATCCGACGCGATGCAGGCACAGTACGCCGCGTTGGAAGGTAAGTCATTTGAGTTTACCGTGGATGCGGCGGGAAGCGTGACGGATGTGAAGGGATTCGATCAGGGCGGTGTACAGGGCAGGGTGGATGCGATGCGCGCCTGGCTGGGGCAGTTTTCGGCAGGGTCGGGCGCGCCGCGCGGCGGCGTGGCCGTGGGGGAGTCGTGGACGGCAGACCAACCCTTCGAGGAGGCGCCGCTCGCGGGGCTGGTTTGGAAAATCCACTCGACATACTTGAGAAACGAACCGTGCCACCCGGCGAATGCCGAGCGAGAGCAGAATGCCGCGGCTGAAGAGATGTGCGCCGTGATTTTGACAAAGCTGGACCTTGCGGGTTCGCACCCCGGGCGCGACGCCACTCCGGAGAGCTACCGAAAACAAGGGCTGAAGACGGAAGGGTCCCTGGACGCTACCGGCGACAGCCTGAGTTTCTTTACTCTGAAAGACGGACAATTGGTGAGCTTGACGCAAAGCTCGAATGAGCACATGGATTTCGCGGTTTCGTCACTCGATGGAGAAAACCGCAAGCTGTTTCAAGGCATCGTGCAAAGCCGGACCCAACTTGCGCTGATGCCTCCTTCCAAGCAGTAAACCCCAATCGCGTTATAATGATGGATTGCGCACACGTGTTTGGGGGCGCAGAGAGTGCCGTACGATGAAATTCAAGCTATCCAGCAGCTATGAACCGCAGGGCGACCAGCCGGCCGCGATTGCGCAGCTCGTGCGAGGCGTTCAGGCGGGCGACAAGCATCAGGTGCTGCTCGGCGTGACCGGGTCGGGCAAGACGTTTACGATGGCGAAGGTCATCGAGGAATTCGACCGGCCCGCCCTGGTGCTGGCCCACAACAAGACACTTGCCGCACAACTATTCCATGAGTTCAAGGGATTTTTCCCGTCGAACGCCGTCGAATACTTCGTAAGCTACTACGATTTTTACCAGCCCGAGGCGTACCTGCCGTCCTCGGATACTTACATCGAGAAGGAATCCACAATCAACGACGAGCTGGACAAGCTGCGGATGAGCGCGACGCGATCGCTCTTCGAGAGGCGGGACGTAATCATCGTGGCATCCGTATCGTGCATCTACGGACTCGGCTCACCGGAGGCTTACTACGGAATGCTGGTGATGATCGAGCGCGGGCAGACCGTTGCGCGCGAGGCGCTGCTGCGGAAGCTCGTCGATATTCAATACGAGCGGTCGGAGGATTTGCGGCGCGGGACATTCCGGGTGCGAGGCGACAGGATTGAGGTGTATCCACCGTATGAGGACTTCGCGTACCGGATCGAACTGTGGGGCAACCAGATTGACGCGATACGGAAGATGGACCCGCTGACGGGGGAGTTGCGGAATGAGGCCGAGCCGATTGTGCGCCTGCCTATCTATCCGAAGTCGCATTATGTGCTGCCACCGGAACAGCGCGAGCGCGCGATTCAGGGCATCACGGATGAATTGGATTGGTGGAAGCCGGAGCTGGAGAAGCAAGGCAAGTATGTGGAAGCGCAACGCGTTTGGCAGCGGACAATGTTCGACATCGAGATGATGCGCACAGTGGGCTACTGCCACGGCATTGAGAATTACTCGCGGCATCTGGCAGGGCGTTTGCCGGGCGAGGCGCCGCCGACGCTGCTCGATTACGTGCCGAATGACTACCTGCTGTTCGTGGATGAGGCGCACCAGACGATTCCGCAAGTGCATGGGATGTTCCATGGCGACCGCTCGCGGAAGCAGACGCTGGTGAACTACGGCTTCCGGCTGCCATCGGCACTGGATAACAGGCCGCTGACGTTTGAGGAGTTCGATCACCGCGTGGCGCAGGCAGTGTATGTGTCGGCGACGCCTGGGCCTTACGAGCTGACGAAGTCGGCGGGGATTGTGGTGGAGCAAGTGATCCGTCCAACGGGGCTGGTGGACCCGGAAGTGGAAGTGCGGCCGGTGAAGGGGCAGGTGGACAATCTTGTCGAAGAGATTCGGGTGAGGGCGGAAAAAAACGAGCGCGTGCTGGTAACGACGCTGACGAAGCGAATGTCGGAGGACCTGGCGGAATATTTCAGCGAGGTGGGCATCCGCTGCCGGTATCTGCACAGCGAAATTGAGACGCTTGAGCGCGTGCGAATCCTGCGCGATTTGCGGCGAGGCGAATTTGACGTGCTGATCGGCATCAACCTTTTGCGCGAGGGGCTGGACTTGCCGGAGGTGTCGCTTGTCGCGATTCTTGACGCGGATAAGGAGGGGTATCTGCGCAGCGCGACGGCGTTGATCCAGACGATGGGGCGGTGCGCGCGGCACGTGGAAGGAAGGGCGATTCTTTACGCCGACGTGATGACGGAGTCCATGCGGAAGGCGATTGGAGAGACGGCAAGACGGCGCGCAAAGCAGGTGGCGTACAACACGGAGCACGGGATCACGCCGGAGAGCATTCACAAAGCGGTGGATATGCAGCTTGCGTCGATTCTGGAAGCGGACTACATGACCGTGCCGATGGAGGATTACGCGCTTGAGAATATTACGAGCGAAGCGCAGTTGCATGAGGCGATTCAGCAGATGGAAGCGCAGATGCGCGAGGCGGCGAAGAAATTCGAGTTCGAAAGAGCGGCGGCGCTGCGAGACCGCGTGCGAGCGCTGAAACAACGGGATCTGGGCGAACTCTTCGCGCCGAGCCCGGCGGAACCCGCCAAGACAGCGGAGAAACAGGGCTAGACCAGGCCACGACGAAGTTCTGCAAGAGGATAAAAGGTGTCGCGCCAGACGACGCCGCCGCGCCAGAGAGTGATGACCGTTGAACGCACGAGCATCCAGGCGAAGATGAGCGCGCCTAAGGGATGGGTCAGGCCGTAGAGCGGAGAGATCTTCGCGCGAATCGCAATGGCGGTATGCACGGAGAGAGGAATGGCAACAGCGATCGCGGAGAAAACCAGCGCCGCGGAATGAGTTCCATCGGCCAAGAGCCAAATCAGAGCAGCCCATGGCAAGACGCTCATCAAAATTATTCCAATGACGTGGAAGGCAACCCACCAGATTCGAAAGCCCGCAACGGCAAAGAAGTTTTTTGTCGTCCCGCGGATGATATTTTTCAGGCCGGCGTGCCAGTGAACGCTAACGTGCTGTGAGGCGAAGGCGACCTGCGACCGGAAACCGCCGAGTTTCACGAGTTTTCCGAGTTTCATATCGTCGACAACTTCCATAGCCAGCCGCCGATGGCCGCCGATCTTGTCATAGACATCGCCGCGGATGAGCTGGAACGCACCAATGCCGGTATAGCGGGAAGAGCGCGGATTGCTCGTGCGCCAGACCTCGGTGCCGATTGAGAAGCCCAATCCAAAGTAGGTCATGGCAACGCGTTCCCAGAAGCCAACCATCACCATGCGCGTGAGAAGGGAAAGATGGTCGAGGCGCTGTTCTGTCGCAAGTTTCATCACGCGGCGGAGCGTATCCGGAGCGAAATGCACGTCGGCGTCGGTGAAAATCATCCAATTACCAGTGGCGAGCTGAGTTCCCTGAGCGAGCGCATGGGGCTTGCCGAGCCAGCCGGGCGGAAGCGAGGTGATATGCAGGACGTGGAGGCGGGAATTGCGGGCGGCGAAATCATCCATGATGCGGCCGGTGGAGTCCGCCGAGCGGTCATCCACGGCGATGACCTCGTAATCGGGATAGTCGAGGGCAAGCATGGTTTGAAGCGCGGCGGGAAGTTTTTCAGCTTCGTCGCGCGCGGCGAAGATGATGGAAATGCGCGGGCAACTTTCATCGGTGAGTAGAGGAATGCGCTCAAGGCGCGGCAGGCGCATGAGGCCAGCCGCGGCGCGGACGGATTGAACCGTCCAAATAACTGCAATGACACCGAGAATCAAAGTTAGTAAAATGTGAACGATATGCAAAGCGACATTTCCGCGCTTAAATGCGCCAATACAGGTATTCTAGCATTCAGCAGGTGATGAGCGAGGTTCCGGGGGATGGGTACAACGCTGGCGATTGTCGGGGGGGGCCGGGTGGGCCGCGCGCTGGGCCGGGATTTGCGCGAAGCCGGGTGGAATATTTCCGTGGTAGTGACGCGATCCGCGGCCACTGCCCGGAAAGCAGTGCGTGCGATTGGCGCGGGGCAGCCGTTCAGCGGGCTGACGCGCCTGATTCTGGGAGCAAGCGTCGTTTTTATCGCGGTGCCGGATGACAAGATTTCCGAAGTGGCGCAGCGGCTCGCGCGCGTCGGCGGCGAGGAATGGCGCGGGAAAATAGTCTTGCATTCGAGCGGCGCCCTGGATAGCAGCGTGCTCGATCCGCTGGCAAGACTTGGCGCGGCAACAGGGTCACTTCATCCGATGCAAAGTTTTTCGTCGCGAATGGCACCGCCGCTGGAGGGGGTGTGGATGGTCATGGAAGGGAAACCCGCCGCACTCCGAATTGCGCGGCGGATCGCCCACAGCGTCGGCGGTCAGCCGGTGCGACTCCGCGGCAGCGACAAGCTTTCCTATCATGCCGCCAACGTGTTCGCCGCGGGCCATTTGCTGGGGCTCATCGAGGCGGGAGTGGCCATACTTACCCGAGCCGGTTTTTCGCGGCGGCAGGCATCGAGCGCGCTGGTTCGGCTTTCGCGCCAAGTGCTGAAGAACTTTGAAAAGTTCGGGCCCGCCGCGGCCTGGACGGGCCCGGCAGCGCGCGGCGACTTTGGTACAATTGCCGCTCATGCTCGCGCGCTTCAAAGCTTTCCGCGTGAATATCAAGATGCGTATACCGCAATCCACCGGCTGGGCGCCCGTGTATTTGCGCGACGGCCGGAAATCATGCTGGCGCAACTCGATCGGGCATTCGGCCCGGCCAGCAGGCTGGACAAACGCGGACGACGCAGATAAGAGTGGTTTTGTACATTCAATTGCAATTTGAGGTTTGAGGAGGATGCCCTTGCCGGGATTGCAGATTCCAGTGGAAAGCCGGACGCTGAAAAACAGGCTGCGCGTGGTCGTATCGCCGGACCACACGGCGCCGCTGGTGACCGTCGGCGTCTATTACAAGATTGGATTTCGCCTGGAACCGCGCGGGCGCAGCGGATTCGCGCACTTGTTTGAGCACATGATGTTTCAGGGGTCCGAAAACGCCGGGAAGATGGAGCACATCAAGCTGATTAATTCCTCCGGCGGAGTATTGAACGGCACGACGCACTATGACCTGACGAATTATTTTGAGGCGGTGCCGTCGAACGCGCTGGAGCGCGTTCTTTGGCTGGAGGCCGATCGGATGCGCGCTCTGAAGGTGGACGACGAAAACCTGCGGAACCAACGGGACGTGGTTAAGGAAGAAGTGCGGGTAAACGTGCTGAATCAGCCCTACGGCGGATTCCCATGGCTGGATCTTCCGCCGGTGGCGTTCCGCAATTGGGCGAATGCGCACAATTTTTACGGCGACTTCGCCGATTTGGATGCCGCGACGCTCGCGGACGTGCGAGCATTCTTCAAGACTTATTATGTGCCAACGAATGCCGTGCTGGTGATTGTGGGCGACGTGGAACCGGAAGTGGCGTTCGATCTCGCACGGCGCCATTTCGAGGACATTTTCGGCGGCGCGCAACCCATGACGGCCGACGTGAACGAGCCGGCGCAAACGGATGAGCGGCGCGGAATAGTCGAGGAGAAATTCGGAACGCTGCCGGCCGTGGCAATCGGCTACCGGGCGCCCGCGCGGCACACGCCGGATTGGTATGCGGCGGCGCTGCTCGATTACGCGCTACACGGAGGCCGCGCGGGGCGTTTCTACCGGCGGCTCGTTCAGGAGCAGAAGCTCGCCGTCGAGGTTGCAGGAGACACAGGCGACCTGATCGAGCTGAATGGACCTTGCCAGATTGTTACGCACGTATTTTACAAACCGGAAGTGACTTACGAGCCAAATTCTTATTGCATATGATGCGGTTGTCGAAGAGGCGCGCAAAAACGGAATCGGCAGCGTGGAGTTAGAGCAGATCAAAGTAAAGTTTCGCTCGGACTTTGTTTCGACGCTCGAAAGCGGGCGCGGGGGATTTCCGCGATTTGGTTTGATGCACTATCTGGCATGCTTCACGCTTTTCGACGGCAATCCCGGTTTGATTAACACGATCCTGGAGAAATTCACGAGCGTGACGGCCGAACAGGTGCGGTCTGTTGCGGAGAAATATTTTGTGGCGGGGCAGCGCGCGATCGTCTTCCGGCTGCCCGCGGGAAGGAAGGCAGCATAATGGCTTCCGCTGCGCCGAACCCTTCGCATGCTCAAGTTCCGCCGCTTGGCGCGGAGCGGCCTGTTGTGTGGCCGCGGCGATTCCGGCAGACGCTTGGGAACGGACTCGAAATCGCGCTGGTCGAATCGCGCACAATTCCGAAATTCACAGCGGACCTGTTTTTCCGCAGCGGGAATGCGGTTGCCGCGCTGCCCGGACTCGCGCAGATGACGGCGACGGTGGCGCGGACCGGGACCGCGCGCAGAACAAGCCATCAGATCGAAGACGCGCTTCGGGGATGGGGGGCGGATCTTTCCATTTCCGCGGGCGCGGACACGACGTCGGTCGCGTTCGCGGGACTTGTGGAATTCGCCCGGCCGCTGCTTGATCTCGTGTCCGAGATTGTGCGCGAGGCGCAATTTCCGGCCGAGGAGTTCGAGCGGGAACGGCGCCAAAAAATCGAAGGGCTGCGAATTGACCGGACGACTCCGGATTTCCTGGCGGCCGAGCGCGTGCGGAAAGTCCTATTCGGCGCGCATCCGTATGCGAATTACGCGCCGACGGAAGAACAGGTCGAGGCTTACTCGCGCGAGGCGCTGGTTGCATACTACGGTGAGAACTATGCGCCCGCGAACGCGCTGCTCGTGGCGGTTGGAGATTTCTCCTCCGAGGAGATGTGGAAAGAGATTGAGGGCGCCTTCGGCAACTGGAAGGGCTCGCCTCCCGAGCGGACGGCGACTCCGGAGCCGCCCAGGCTGCACGGACGCCGCGTCACTCTCGTTCATCTACCAGGAGCAGTACAAACACAAATTGTGGCGGCAAACATGGCCATCACACGCAAGCATCCGGACTGGATGCGGCTTGCGCTTGCAAACAATCTTTTCGGCGGAGCGTTCAACTCGCGGTTGGTGAGAAACATCCGCGAGGAGAAGGGCTACACCTACAGTCCGCGGAGCAGCGTGCACGCGCTGCGGCAGTATGGATTTTTCTCCGCAGGAGCGGCGGTGCGGAATGATGTGGTCGCGGCCACGCTCACAGAGACTTTTTACGAGCTGGACCGCATCCGCGCGCTGCCTGTGGGAGAGGACGAACTCGCGGACACGCGCAACTACATGTCCGGCGTGTTTTCACTGGGCCTGGGGACGCAGAATGGAATCGCGGGACAACTCGGCGGCGTATTGCTGGATGGCTTGCCGGAAGAATACCTGGAAAAGTACCGGGAGCGTGTTCGCGCGCTGCAGGCGAGCGACGTGCTGGAAGCGGCGCGGCGATATTTCGACTCAGCGAACGCGCAGATCATCGTCGTGGGCGACCGTGATGCGGTGGCCGGGCAAGCGGCATTGTTCGGCGAAGTGGAGATGTTTGATGTGCAGGGAAAAAGCATTTAACGACAAGATTGCCTGAATCAGGCGGAGATTGACCGGACACGAGTCTCCCATTATTCCCACTTGCCTAATTAAATATCTGAAGGGTATAGTATAGCTATGGGTAATATATTTCGCCGGACTTCGCCACACGCGGCCATTCGTCTGTGCGCGGCTCTGATGCTGGCATTGTGTCTGCTCGCAGGCGCATGTTGCGCGCAATCGAAGGCGAAGAAACTTCCGCCGCCGTCGAAGCCAATTGACTTGAATACAGCGACTTCCGAGCAACTGCAGCGGTTGCCGGGCGTGGGGCCCGTGACGGCGCAGCGGATCCTCGACTATCGGAAGAAGAGCGGGCCGTTCCAAAGCGTGGACGATTTGCAGGCGGTGCGGGGCATCAGCTCGAAGCGGCTCGACAAGGTCCGGCAGTACGTGATGGTGAAACCGCCAGCGCAGGCGCCGCCCAAGACGCCTCCGAAGAAGCCATAAGAGAAACCTCCAAATTGTTCACCGCAGAGAGGCGCGGAGGGCCCGGACTACAGCACCTGATGAGTGGACTTCGAGCGGTCTGTCGCGAGCGGAACCTGATCCGCGATGGTGATCCCGTATCCGGCGAGCGCGACAACTTTCTTAGGATGATTGGTAAGGACGCGGATATCCGTGAGGCCGAGGTCGCGCAGGATTTGCGCGCCAATGCCGCTTTCATGCTGGACCATGCGCTGGCGGGCGACATCGCGGTCGAGCTGTCCGCGCATGTGATAGAGGATGCGAGGGAGCGCGCCCGAAACCGGCACGGCGGACTCGATAGCAAAGCCGCGGCCGGTGTGATGCAGATAGACAAAGACGCCGCGGCCTTCGGCAGAGATAGCTTCGAGCGAGCGCGAGACGATTTCGCGGCAATCGCAACTCGTGGAGGCGAAAACGTCACCCGTGAGGCAATGCGAATGCACGCGCACAAGCGGAGGAGGCACGCCGGGCTCGGCATCTGAGAGATCGCCGCGGACGAGCGCAATGTGCTGCTCGCGGTCCACTTCGCTGGAAAAAACAATCATCCGGAAATCGCCATAGGCGGTTGCGAGCGGGGCTTCGGCGACCCGGCGAACATAGCGTTCGTGCGCCATGCGATAGGCGACCAGCGCGGAAACCGTAAGCATTTTCAGTCCGTGCTCGCGGCAAAATTCGATGAGCTGGGGGACGCGGGACATGGTGCCGTCATCATTCATGATTTCGCAGATGACGCCAGCGGGGGTCATGCCGGCGATGCGCGCGAGGTCCACGGAGGCTTCCGTTTGGCCGGCGCGAACGAGGACGCCGCCGCGGCGCGCACGAAGAGGAAAGACGTGGCCGGGGCGGGCGAGATCGGCCGGGTGAGTAATCGGGTCAATGGCGGTGAGGATGGTCAGCGCGCGGTCAGCGGCGCTGATGCCGGTGGAGGTGCCGCGGCGCGCATCAATGGCTTCGCAGAATGCGGTGCCGTGCGCGGCGGTGTTCACGGGAGACATCAGCGGGAGATTCAATTCGTCGCAGCGGTCTTCGGTAAGCGTTACGCAAATGAGGCCGCGGCCAAACTTGGCCATGAAATTGATGGCTTCGGGCGAGACTTTCTCCGCGGCCATCGCGAGGTCGCCCTCGTTCTCGCGGTCCTCATCGTCCACCAGGACGATGGGGTTCCCCCGGCGGAATTCCTCGGCTGCCTCTTCAACCGTTGCGAATTGGAAGTGGTTCTCGGACACTGCATTTACCCCCGCCGCGCGATTCGATGATACCTCAAAATAACATGGGCGGCCTGAAATCGGCCGCCCATGGATTTCTGATGGGTTGATCTCGATTGGAGCAGGGGATCAGTACATCCCGCCGCCCATGCCGCCAGGGCCGCCACCATGCCCACCGGCACCCGCGGCCTTCTTATCATCCTCGCGGATATCGGCAACGAGCGCTTCGGTGGTAAGCATCAGCGCAGCCACGGATGCGGCGTTCTGCAACGCCAGCCGCGTGACCTTGGCCGGGTCGATTACGCCAACCTTGACGAGGTCGGCGTATTCACCGGTTTCAGCGTTGTAGCCGAAATTCTCGTCCTTGGATTCGCGGATACGGCCGACCACGACCGCGCCTTCGAGTCCGGCATTGAGCACGATCTGACGCAGAGGCTCCTCGAGCGCACGCTTCACGATGTTCACGCCGATGGCCTCATCTTCATTGAGCTTCAGCTTATCCAGAGCCGGGATGCAGCGCAGCAAAGCTACGCCGCCACCGGGTACGATGCCTTCTTCGACCGCGGCGCGGGTGGCGTGCATGGCGTCCTCAACGCGAGCCTTTTTCTCCTTCAGCTCGGTTTCGGTCGCCGCGCCCACCTTGATGACCGCAACGCCGCCGACAAGCTTCGCCAGCCGCTCTTGCAGCTTCTCGCGGTCATAGTCCGAGGTGGTTTCCTCGACCTGCGCGCGGATCTGCTTGACGCGGCCTTCGATGTGAGCGGGTTTGCCGTGACCTTCCACGATGGTGGTGTTGTCCTTGTCAATGGTGATCTTCTTGGCGCGGCCGAGGTCTTCCATCTTCACGTTCTCGAGCTTGATGCCGAGATCCTCGGTGATGGCCTTGCCGCCGGTCAGGGTGGCGATGTCTTCGAGCATGGCCTTGCGTCGATCGCCGAAGCCCGGAGCCTTGACGGCAGCGCACTGCAGCGTGCCGCGGAGCTTGTTGACGACCAGAGTCGCGAGAGCCTCGCCTTCGACATCTTCCGCGATGATGAGAAGCGGTTTGCCTGCGCGCGCCACTTGCTCAAGCAACGGGAGAAGATCCTTCATGGAGCTAATTTTCTTTTCGTGGATGAGGATGTAGGGGTCCTCGACATTGCATTCCATCCGCTCGGGGTCAGTGACAAAGTAGGGGGAAAGGTAGCCGCGATCGAACTGCATTCCTTCGACGACTTCGAGCGTGGTTTCCATCGTGCGGGATTCCTCGACGGTGATCACGCCATCCTTGCCGACCTTCTTCATCGCCTCGGCGATGATGGTGCCGATTTGCTTGTCGTTGTTCGCGGAAATCGTGCCGACCTGGGCGATCATGTCACCTTTGACGTCACGGTGGAGCTTCTTGATCTCCTCGACCGCAACTTCAACGGCGCGTTCGATGCCGCGCTTGAGTGCCGTAGGGCTCGCGCCCGCCGCGACGGTCTTGACGCCTTCGCGAAAGATGGCCTGGGCCAAAACGGTTGCGGTAGTGGTGCCGTCGCCCGCCACATCGGAGGTCTTCGACGCCACTTCGCGCACCATCTGCGCGCCCATGTTTTCGAGCGGATCCTGCAGCTCGATTTCCTTCGCGACGGTCACGCCGTCCTTGGTAATCACCGGCGCGCCGAACTTCTTTTCGATCACCGCATTGCGGCCTTTGGGGCCGAGGGTGATCTTGACGGCATCCGCCAGTGCGTTCACTCCGCGCAGGATGGCCTGCCGGGAGTTTTCGCCAGTAACAATCTGCTTTGCCATGAGACTTCTTCCTCCTCAGGAATTGAAAAACCTATGCAGAGCGCCTTGCTGGTGGACTTACCTCTTTGCCGCCTTTGCCGCGCCGCTGAGCTTCGCCAGGATTTCGTCCTCGCGAAGGATGAGGTATTCTTGCTCTTCGATTTTGATTTCGCTGCCGCTGTACTTGCCAAACAGGATGCGGTCGCCGGCCTTGACGTCGAGCGGAACACGCTCGCCCTTTTCAATCTTGCCTGCGCCAACGGCCACGACTTCGCCTTCCTGCGGTTTTTCCTTGGCCGTGTCGGGGATGATGATGCCGCCCCTCACGGATTCCTTCTCTTCAATCCGCTTGACCAGAACGCGGTCATGCAGGGGAGTGATATTTACCGCCATCTTTGCTTGTCCTCCGTCGCGTAGTTCGGAATTGTTCGTTCTAAAGCTTGCAGGTACCCGAGTCTTGCAGTTAGCACTCCCCGGGTGCGAGTGCTAATATAGTGAAATGCGGGCAGCATGTCAAGGACTTTGTTGCACCAAAGATTGAGTGTAAGAGGCTAAAGTTCCAATTTGGGATTAGGTCTCCACATTTAAACCTTGTATACTCAATGACTTAGCAGGTGTCAGGAAAACCTTACATTTGGTTATTGATTTGCATTTGAATCAGCGGCTAGAATTCCACAGATGTCACTTACGAAGGTCGAATACGCAAAGCTTGTTATTGCATCCGCAGGGACGCTCGTAAACCTGTTTCTCCTAATCTTGATCGTTGGATACCGCAGGCCGCGGACATTTGAGCGCATTCTGTTTTTCATTGCTCTCGCCACTTTCCTTTTCTACGGCGGTCTCTTGCTTTTCATGAATGCCGCGATTTACTACACGGATGCTTCCGCCATGACATCGGCAATGGCAATTTCTGAATTCCTGATGGCGTGCGGTCTTTCGGTGTTCCCGGGGCTGTTGATACATGCTCACCTCTCCTTCGGACAATCGGAAGGCTACTGGCAAAGAAAAAGATGGCACACCGCAGCGATGGCGACCGGATATCTCATCGCAGTCCCATTCCTCATTGCCTTTGCGTATTTGCTCCAGATGAGATCTCGAAGGCTTGAAGTGATTGCCAATTCCGCCGTTTGGTACATCACAATTTGGGCTGTGGGTAGCGCCGCAGCACTTCTTTTGTGCGCGGGATTTGAGTGGGTCTTCGCGTCAAAAGGGAAGAGGCACGTTGCCAAGAGTCCGAGTGTTTCGAGAGGGAAACACCTCTATCAATTTCTAGCCGCATGCTTCCTGGTGCTTGGATTGACTTTGCTTGCGTTGGTTTTCGCGGCGCAGTCCTTGGGAACAACCACAGATTTGCTCACCTTGGTTTTGTTTACGACCGGAGTCCTCCCGGGCGCCGGGCTCGTATATGCGATCGTGAGATTCAATTTTCTGGGGATCAGCGCGCAGAGGAATCTAGTCTATTCCGTTTCCGCGGCCTTCCTGGCGCTGCTTTACCTCGGGGTCGTAAGGCGAATCAGCGTGTGGCTTGAGCCGGTGCTTCCGCCGGAAGCGACGTCCGCGATTCTGCTGTTTGTCCTCGTCGGATTCTTCGAGCCGCTGCAACGAATAGCGAGCCGGCTGTTGCGCAAGTCATTTCAAGAACAAGTGGATCGAGTGCAGAAACTTGGGTCGGAGCTGCAGAGAGAGGCGCAACTCGGGGAGATGGCGCCCCTCCTGAGATTTGCCGAGGATCGAATCCGGGAAGAGTTCGGGTTGGAGCAAGTGCAGATCCAGCTGCAAGACGGGGACGAAGCGTCGCCGCAACAACCTGAAATTGAGAGGCGGCCGAGTTGGGCCGGGCAGCCAGTCACGTTTCCGATCGGCAAGGCAGCCAAAAAACGCGAGCCGGGGACGCAGATAGGTGAACTCCTTGCTGTGCCAATCGGGTCCGTGATTTCCGGGGAGACGTTCGCAGCGCTTGAATTCCTGGCGGAGCAGTTGCCCGCGGTTATCGGGCTTTGCCGAGCAATTGACCAGAAGCTCAAGCTTGAGAGGGAACTGGCGGAGCGGGAGCGGATGGCGCTCGTCGGGCAGATGACGGCGAGCATCTCGCACAACCTGAAGAATCCGCTCGGCTCGATGAAGACGATGTTGCAGGTGCAGCTCGAGAACAAGGATCTGCCGCACGCGGCGCGGCAGGATCTGGCGATGGTCCTCGGTGAACTGGACCGGCTCAGCAACAAACTGACGCAACTGCTGCGGTATGCGCGGCCCACGGTGCGCGCAGGGGCGGCTCCGCAGTGCGTTGAAGCCGGCGCTGTTGCGGAGCAGGCGGTCGCCCTGCTGCGCCACGAGGCGGAGCGGCGCGGCGGACGGCTCGATTTGCACGATGAATCAGACGGCGCGGAGGTGCGTGGATCGGAAGAAGCGCTTGCGGACATTTTCTCCAACCTGGTGATCAACGCGATTGAGGCGATGCCGGAAAACGGCTCGATTTCCGTGCGACTGATGCGCGAAGGATCGAAGCTACAGATTGAGGTTACGGACGATGGACCGGGCTTCTCGCCCGAGAACCGCGAGCGGCTCTTCCAGCCATTTTTTACGACGAAACCGAGCGGCACAGGACTTGGCCTTGCGATTGTTCAGCGCCGGGCAACGGAAGCCGGCGGAACAGTGGCTTGCGAAAGTCCGATTGCGAACGGCCGAGGCGCGCGATTCGTTGTGAAGCTACCGTTGCGGCTACCACTGGAGCAGGAGGGATGACGATGCCCGCAAAAACAATTTTGATAGTGGATGACGAGCCCGCCGCGCGATACGCACTGCGCCGGGCGCTCGAACACGCATACCGGATCGCCGAGGCCGACAGTGTCGCGGCGGCGCGCGAGGCGCTCCCGCGAGAACGGCCGGCGCTTGTCCTGCTCGATCTTGTGATGAAGGACGAGGATGGGCTGACTTTTTTGCGCTGGATGCGAGAGCAGGGACACGAGCAACCGGTGATCATTGTGTCCGCACTGGATACGGCGCGGAAGGCGGTCGACGCGCTGAAGCTCGGCGCGACAGATTACCTCGTCAAGGGTTTCGATGTCGAGGAGCTGCGAAAGCGCGCCGGAAATTTGGTGCGACTGGCAACGCTCGAGCGGGAAAACAAATTCATGCGCGAGCGGCTAGTGACCGAAGGGCAATTCGGGCCGATGCTCGGTTCAACGCCGGAGATGCGGCGACTTTTCGAGATGACGGCGCGCGTGGCAGAGACGGACGCGACGGTGTTGATTCTCGGCGAGAGCGGGACGGGGAAGGACTTGTTGGCACAAGAGATTCACTCGCGGTCGCCGCGCGCAGCCGGGCCGTTTGTCGCCTTAAATTGCGCGGCGCTGCCTGAAAACCTGATTGAGTCCGAACTTTTTGGATACGAGAAGGGCGCGTTCACGGGCGCGGCTCAGCAGAAGAAAGGCAAATTCGAGCTGGCTTCGGGCGGAACGATTTTTCTGGATGAAATCGGGGACATGAATCCCATCACACAGGCAAAAGTGCTGCGCGCGCTGGAGAACCGCGTCATCGAGCGGCTGGGCGGGACGCATCCGATCTCCGTGGACGTGCGCGTGATCAGCGCGACGCACCGCGATTTGCCGGCGGAATTCAGGGCAGGGCGGTTCCGCGAAGATCTCTATTACCGGCTGCGCGTGGTGACGCTCGAGGTGCCGCCGTTGCGAGCGCGCAAGGAAGACATTCCCTTGCTTGCCGAGGCGTTTCTGAAGCTGCATGGCTCGCGCGCAGGTCAAATGAAGCGATTGAGTCGCGAGGCACTGGCGGCTATCGGGCGATACGATTGGCCGGGCAACGTGCGCGAGTTGAAAAACGCGCTTGAAAGAAGCGTGATATTCGCGCGAAGCGACGAAATTACGGAAGCGGATTTGCCCGACGAAATAATGTGGAATACGCCGGGGCCGGCGCGTGCAGGCAGGCCGGCGGGCGATAAAAGGCCGCTTTCGGAACCGGACTTCCGCGAGGCAAAGCGCAAGTTTGAAGTGGCGTACATTACAAGACAACTCGAGCGGCAAAAATGGAATGTGTCGCGCACGGCGGCGGCGATCGGCCTGCACCGGCAGAGCCTGCAAGAAAAATTGCGCGAGCTGGGGATTCACCGGCCCGGTCACGCATTCGCGGAGGGCGCGGATGAATAAACCCGCCGCAGGTATGAATTGATTCCGGGGCCTGAGTCGCACAGAATAGAGCGGCGCGTTTCTCTTTTCGTGAGGGGCCAACACCTTGGACGAGCAATACATCGTATTCGACGGTGTGACGAAGGCATTCGACGATCACGTTGTGCTCGACAACGTGAATTTCCACGTCGAGCGCGGGCAGACTGCCGTCATCATGGGGAAGAGCGGCGTCGGAAAATCGGTCACGCTGAAGCATATCCTCGGATTCCTGCAGCCTGACGCGGGGCGCGTGGTGATCGCGGGACAAAACATCGTGGGCTGGGATGAGCGGCGTCTCGTGGAAATTCGCCGGCGGGTGACGATGGTGTTTCAGTCCGGCGCGCTGTTTGATTCGCTGACGGTTGGCGAAAACATAGCTTTCCCTTTGAATGAGGGCGATGGCATTCCGACCGACGAAATTGACACGCGCGTGCGAGAACTTGCGGAAATGCTGGAAGTGACGGACCAGCTCGAACGCTTGCCTTCGGAGCTGAGCACGGGGATGAAGCGCAATGTGGCAATCGCGCGCGCGCTTGCGCAGGACCCCGAAGCGATTCTCTATGACGAACCGACGACGATGGTGGACCCGCTGATGGGGACGCACACGGGCGACCTGATCTTGAAGCTGAAGGAAAAATTTCATAAGACTTCGGTCGTGGTAACGCACGACACGCATCTGGCGAAAAAACTGGCCGATACGATTATTTTCTTGCAGGATGGGCGCGTCTCGTTTTTCGGGCCCTGGAAAGACTTTGAGGCGAGCCCGGACCCGTTTCTTCACAATTTCCGGATGCAAGACGAATTGATCCCCGCACTGGACGCCACAGTATAATGTGCCGCGTGTCGCCAGGCATGAGGCGAGCGTAGCGCCATGAGCGCGACGAGTCCTTCCGGTCCGCAGAACGCTCCGCAACTCCGCCGAGTAATGGGTTTCTGGGATGTGCTGCTCTTCAACATCGCCACGGTGCTCGGGCCGCGATGGATTGCCGCCGCAGCGCACAACGGGCAATCGTCCATCAGCTTGTGGGTGATTGCCGCAGTGATCTTTTTTGTGCCGTCGGCGCTGGTGATCACGGAACTTTCGACGAGATTCCCGCACGAAGGCGGACTCTACGTCTGGTCCAAGGAAGCCTTCGGAGATTTCCACGGATTCATCGCCGGTTGGACGTACTGGATTTATACGTTTTTTTATTTTCCGGGCCTATTGCTCGCGAGCGCGGCGATGTGCGCCTACATCGGCGGCACGGGAACGGCAGGGCTGGCACAGAACCGGACATTTTTATTGATCGGCTCCTTCGCGCTTTTAATTGTCGCTGTGGGATTGAACATCGTAGGGCTCAACATCGGCAAGTGGCTGCAAAATGCGGGGGGCGTGGCGACTTATACCCCGTTGATGATTCTTGTTGTGATTGCCGCGATCCTTTGGCACTCGCATGGATCGGCGACGCACTTTTCATGGACCGCGATGCTTCCGCATTGGAATCTGGATACGGTGAATTTCTGGTCGCAAATTGCGTTTGCGTTTACCGGATTGGAACTGGTGTCTGCAATGAGTGATGAAATTCACGACCCGAGGCGAACATTTCCACGGGCGATTCTCGGCTCCGGCGTGCTCATTGCGATGATATACATCGTCGGGACAATTGCAGTCCTGACGATCCTGCCCGCCTCCACGGTGGACCCGAAGAGCGGCGTGTTTCAGGCAATCGGGTTCGGTTCGACGGCGCTGCGTGTGGCCGCGGTGGGGATGCTGGCCGCAGCGCTGGTGACGATCGGCAACGCAGGCGGCGTTGGGTCAACGGTCGCGGGCGTTTCGCGCGTGCCGTTTGTCGTTGGCATTGACCGATACTTGCCCGCGGCATTCGGGAAGATCCATCCGCGGTGGAAGACGCCATATGTCGCGATATTGGTCCAAGCAGTAATTTCCGGGATTATTCTGCTGGTGATTCAGATCAACGAATCCGCGAACAGCGCGTACCAAATTCTTGTGGACGCCGCGATCATTCTTTATTTCATTCCGTTCGTTTACATGTTTGCCGCCGCGATCAAGCTTTCCTACCGCAGCGACCGCGCGGCGCACAAAGACACCGTGTTGATTCCGGGCGGAAAACTTGGAGTTTGGACTGTGGGAGGGTCCGGACTTCTCTGTGTCCTGTTAGGGATTGGCCTCTCGTTTATCCCGCCCGGAGATTCCACCAACAAATTGGGATTTGAGACAAAACTGATTGCCGGCACAGTGATCTCAGTCCTTGTTGGTCTGGCGCTTTACCATCGGGGAGCAAGGGCGAAGCAGCGAGAATCGGCATGACTAGAACCCTTCTTCGACAAGGCGCTCGACTGTAAGGCGGGAGGCCGAATTCGCGCGGCGCGCATCGAGCAGACGCTCAACGTATTTGGCGAGAATGTCGGCTTCGAGATTCACGGCATCACTTGCGCAAAGCGTCTGCAAATTTGTGTGATCATACGTGAAAGGAATAATCGCGAGACCGGCGACGCCGTCGCGCCAGGAGGCGACGGTCAGGCTGATGCCGTCCACGGAGATAGAACCTTTTTCAGCGACATAGGCGGCGAGGTCATCGGGCACGCGCACGTCGAGCCACCAATTCGCGCCGTCGGAAGCGAAGCGCGATGCGCCGATCATCGAAAGGCTTAAGATCCGGCCTACGCCATCCACGTGACCCTGCACGAAGTGGCCGCCGAGTTCCTTGCCCGCGGTGAGCGGTCTTTCAAGATTGACGCGCGCGCCGGGCTTCATCTCACCAAAGGTTGTGCGATGGAGCGTTTCGGGCGAGAGGTCGGCGGCGAAGTTTTCCATGTTCCGCTCAACCACGGTGAGGCAGCAGCCGTTTACCGCAATACTCGAGGAGACGGCGAGCGCACCGGCGATTTCCGGGGCGCGCACACGAATCCGGCCGCCCGCGTCACTCCTGTCGAGCGATTCGACGGTTCCGGTCTGCTCAACGATCCCTGTAAACATCGCGAAAATACCCCGTGTAATACTCGTCCGGGCCAACGCGCCGTATTTCTATATCGCGAAGATTTTTCATTCGTCTGGCCGCGCGCTCGGTTGCCCAGGGCTTGCCGCCCGGCCCTGCCATCTTCTTGGCGATAAAGACTACCAGCTTATCCAGGGCGCGGGTTACTACCGCGGAGGAGTTCACGCGAGTGCCTGCTTCGATAAGGACGCTGAGGATATCGCGTCTGCCAAGTTGATGAAGCACGGCGGGCCAATCGAGAATATCGCCCTTTTGCTTAACGTAAGCAATTTCCATTCCCATTTTGCGCAGCGCGTTGATTCTCGGTCCGATCGTCTTTCGCGAAGTGAAGACGAGGGCGTCGCCCTTTGCGGATTTCGCAAACTTTGAAGAGGGCGGGAGCCGCAAGAGCGAATCGAGCACGACGCGGAGCAGCGGACGCCGCCGCCGGAGGCCGGTGCGATCCGTGAGGAGCGGGTCGTCAGCGAGAATCGTGCCAATGCCTGTGAGGACGGCGTCGGAGGCGTGGCGCAAGCGCTGGACTCCTTTGCGGGATTGAGGCGATGTGATCCACCTTTGATTTGCATTGCGGCCGGGGCCGCGATTCGAGTGTGGCCAGGCAATGGCGCCGTCGAGCGTCATGGCCGTTTTCAGAGTGACGAAGGGACGGTGCGAGGTGATCCATCGCGCGAAGGCTTCATTTAAGCGCTTCGCTTGGGCCTCGCGCAAACCGACTTCCACTTTGATGCCAGCCGCGCGTAGTTCGCTGAAGCCGCGACCGTCGACTTTTGGATTGGGGTCGCGCATCGCCGCGACCACCCGGCGAACGCCCGCGGCGATAATGGCGTCCGTGCAAGGGCCCGTGCGTCCACAGTGGCAGCAGGGCTCGAGGTTCATGTACAACGTTGCGCCGCGCGCGCGGCGCCCCGCGGATTCGAGGGCGACAATTTCCGCGTGCTTACGCCGCTCGTAGGTGTGATATCCCTCGCCGATGACGCGGCCATTGCGCACCAGAACGGCTCCGACCATCGGGTTGGGACTTGTGAGCGCTTCTCCGCGCCGCGCGAGCGCGAGGGCGCGATCCATCCAGCGCTCATCCGGATTCTGGCGTTTTTTGTGCGCGGGAGCAGCCATGAAAGGCTCAATCAAATAAGGAATTCACAAAAGATTCGGCGTCAAAGGGAACCAAGTCCTCCATTTTTTCGCCGACGCCGACAAATTGTACGGGCAGGCCGAGTTCACGTGTGATCGCGACAACAATGCCGCCCTTGGCCGTGCCGTCGAGTTTTGTAAGAACGATGCCGGTAACGCCAACGGCGCCGGTAAACTCACGCGCCTGGACGAGGCCGTTTTGACCGGTGGTCGCGTCCATGACGAGCAGGATTTCGTGCGGCGCGCCGGGGACAACCTTCGCCGCGGTACGCTTCATTTTGTCGAGCTCAGTCATCAGATTGGATTTCGTGTGCAGACGGCCCGCGGTGTCAACAATTACAGCGTCGGTGCCGCGAGCGCGCGCCGCTGCCACGGCGTCATAAACTACGGCGGCGGGGTCCGCGCCCGGCTTTTGTTTGACGATTTCTACACCTGCGCGCTGGGCCCAGATTTCGAGCTGTTCAATTGCCGCCGCGCGGAAAGTGTCCGCGGCACAAAGCAAGACGGTGTGGCCTTCCAGGCGCAAGCGGTTGGCGAGCTTTCCCATCGTAGTCGTCTTTCCGACGCCGTTCACGCCAACCATAAAGATGACGCGCGTGCCCTCGCCAATGGATTCAGCGCCGGCAGACGAAGCCGGATTCGGTGCGGGTGGCGCTGGAACTCCATTTCCAGAGGGCGGCGCGGGCGCCAATCTTGCCAGAAGCTGACGCTTTAATTCGTTCTTAAGCTCGCCCGCGTCGGAGAGCGTATGACGGTCCACCTTTTCACGAACGGCATCGAGCACTTCGCGGGTCGTGCGCACTCCGATGTCCGCGGCGAGCAGAGCATTTTCAAGTTGCTTGAGAACCGCCGGGTCAATCTTCTTGCCGATGGTAAACAGGCCTTCGACGCGCGCTGCGAATTGCGAGCGCGTTTTGCTGACGGACTCCTTCAGCCGGTCGAGAAGCGACCTAGCCGGCTTTTCCTCGCCGGACTTGCTTTTGCCAAAAATGGAAAACATCGGTTTGATTCGGCGCAGACCGCCGAATTGGTGATTGTAGCAGATTGAACTCGAATGAATTGAACGCGGGACTTCACGCGCGGCGACATGCCGAAACGCAGAGAGTGAGCTTCAGACGGCGACGAGCGTGGCTTTGAGTTTGATTTTGCCTCTTTGGACGGCGGTTTCCAGAGCGTCCACTATGATGGGGTCAAACTTGGATCCGGCAAGGGTCCGAATCCTCGACAACGCGAATTCCAAGTCCATTGCCGATTGATACGGGCGGTTTGTGGTCATTGCGTCAAGCGTATCCGCGACGGCGATGATTCGAGCCATCAGGGGAATCTGGTCACCGCGCAGGCCGTAGGGATACCCGCGGCCGTCCACGTGCTCGTGATGCAGTTCAATGCCTGGAAGCATTTCGGCGAGTTGCGGGACTGGGCGCATGATGTTCGCGCCTTTGGCCGGATGTTGCTTCATCAATTCAAATTCTTCGTCGGTGAGCGCACCGGGTTTCTTGAGGACGCGGTCGTCCACGCCGATCTTGCCGACATCATGGAGCAGCGCGGAAATGCGGAGCCGGTCGAGCTCCTCATCGGTAAGATTCAGTTCGCGTCCGACGATGAGCGAGTATTTCGCGACGCGGTCGGAATGGCCGCGCGTGTAGGGATCCTTTTCATCAATGGCCGCGGCGAGCATGCGGATCGAGCCCAGGAAGAGTTCGTGGTTTTCGCGAGCGGCCTGCTTAAGCCGCTCGATGTACTGCTCGATGTCGTCGGCCATTTTGTTGAAGGTCTCGGCGAGTTCGCTGATTTCCGCGGCGCCGCGAACCGGCGTGCGCTCGTGAAATTCTCCGCGGCTAATGGCGCGCGTGGACTGGGCGAGCCGGCGTACGGGTGTGCTGATGGCTACAGCGAACAAGTATCCAAGAATCAGAGCGCCGAAGGTGACAGCCAGCACGAAGGAGAGCGCTTGCTTGTTGAGTTCGTTGACGCCGGCGTCTTCGCGTGCTTTTTCGAGGCTGCGCTGCGAGATCACGGCCCAGTTCAGCTCCGGCATAGTGCTGTACGCGCCCATCATGGGAACGCCGCGACTCCCTTGCTTCAAGGTGAAGCGTACGGTTTCCGTGTCGCGGAAGTCAGGGGGCAGATCGCGGATCTTGGCAACGAGTGGCGAAAGGGTGGAAAAGTCCGTGCCGGGAAAGAAATTCTTGGAATCGGGGTACGCGACGATATGGCCGGCGTGGTTCACGATGAAAACAGTTCTGTCGTGGGCGCTCGCTTCTTTTAGCCGATCGAGGATTCCTTCCAGCGATACGACGGCGGCCAGCATTCCGGAAAAGCGGCCGTTTACTTCGAGCGGCACCGCCATTACAAATGCGGGGCGGTTGCCGGGGTCGAGAGCCACAGGGTCGCTGTGAGATTCAAGCAACTGCTCGGTGGTCATGAATGCGCGCTGTAGCGCGTTGGCGACAAATGGGTCCTGGTCCGCGTGGAAATCGCCGGCGCCGCTGCCTTTGGCGTCGGTGCCGACCGCCGTGACGTAAAGGACATTTGGCGTGCCGGCAACAAAATTTTCGAGCAGGCGGGTCACTTTCGGCACGTTGGCGGGATCGTTTACATTATCAATCAAACCGGTGAGCGCGAGGATTTGGCGCTCGCTGATGAGTTGCTGGCGCAGCGTCGATTGGAAGAGCTGGACTTGCTCGGCCATCGAGCGCGTCAATTCAATTTGTTGCAGCCGCTCGGTATCTTCGAGCTTGTTCTGGCTGAGGCGCAACACCTGGCGGTGGTAGAGAGCGATGGGCAGGATGCTGACCAGCAAGAGCGCGCCCAGAACAATCCATAGGATGCGGATGCGGCGAGGAAGCAGCGAATTGAGGTCGAGTGGACGCACGGGGGCTTAACCAATCTATTTTACGGAGATGCGCGGGAATGCGAATGAAACCGTAGTACTACGAGTAGCCTTATAGATACGGGGTTGAATTCTGGGTGCTATTCGCTTTTCTGGCGGCGCTCCATGAGTTCGCGGATGGCATGGCGCGGGGCGCGACCTTCGTATAGCACGGCGTACATTTGTTCCGTGATGGGCATTTCGATGCCCGCGCGCCGAGCCAAATCGCGAGTGGCGGCTGTTGTGCCGACGCCTTCGGCGACCATGCGAGTGGTGGACAAGATTTCCCTGAGCGCGCGGCCTTTTCCAAGCTCAACGCCAAGAGAGCGGTTTCGGCTGAGTGCGCCTGTAGAGGTGAGAACGAGGTCGCCCATGCCCGCCAGGCCCGCGAGCGTGTCACGGCGGCCGCCGAGGGCCATCGCCAATCGAGTCATTTCGGCGAGGCCGCGCGTGACAAGACCTGCGATGGTATTGCCGCCGAGACCAAGTCCAGCACAAACGCCCGCGGCGATGGCGATGACATTTTTTACGGCGCCGCCGAGTTCGACCCCGGCGACATCATCGTTCGTGTAAAAGCGAAATGTGGCGCTGCCGAATTCTTCCTGCAATTCCGAGGCGAGTCCAGGTTCATGCGATGCGATTACGACGGCTGTCGGATCGCCACGCGCGGCTTCGCGGGCGAAGGATGGCCCGGAAAGGACGGCCACGCGAGACCCTACTGGAGAAGCGCAGACCGCGGCGATCACTTCGCTCATGCGGAGGAGCGTGCCGTGTTCGAGCCCTTTCGTCGCGCTGACAATCGCGACGCCGGACCTCAGATGGGGCAGCATCGCCGAGTAAACATTGCGGGCGTGCGCCGAGGGGATGACACCCAAGACGATTTCCGCGCCGTTGAGGGCCACATCGAGAGCGGATGTGACATCGATTTCGGGTGGAAGCGAGAAGCCGGGGAGATACACGGAGTTCTCACGCGTTTCACGGACGCGCGCACCCAGTGTCGCGTCATGTACCCACAAAGCAAGTCCGTGCTCGCGGCGGCTCCTGCCAAGGACGATTGCAAGAGCCGTGCCCCAGCTTCCTCCGCCGATGATGGCGATTCTTTTCATGAATTCACACGGCTTCGCCGGAAGGTAATACGGCTTTCCGTCCCCGCCACGAGGCGCGCAATGTTGGGACGATGCCTCACAATAATCAGGATGGCGCCGAGAGTCGTCCCAATGGAAATGGCGTGCGAGGGGGCGTGGCCCGGCGCGTACAAGAAATAAACCAGCACGGGGAGCGATGCGGTCGCCATCAAAGAGCCCAGCGAAACGTACCTCGAAACTCCAACAACCACCAACCAGATTGCCAATGCCGCGACTGCTGCCGGCCAGCAGATCACAAGATACGCACCCAAGCCGGTGGCTACGCCGCGGCCGCCACGTCCGCCGAGCCAAATCGGAAAGACATGACCGACGATGGCGCCCAGAGCGGCAGCGATCATCCAAACGGCTGCGTAGCCCGTGACCCAGGCAGCCAGCCAGACAGAAAGCGCGCCTTTTGCAGCGTCAAGGAGAAGCGTCAATGCGCCGGCGGAGACGCCGGCCACGCGCGTGACGTTTGTTGCGCCGATACTTCCGCTGCCCGCCGCGCGGATGTCGCCCTGCCCGGCGACTCGAGCAATCAGGAAGCCAAAAGGGGCGGAGCCGATGAGATAGCCTGCCAGCGGCAACCACCAATACGCATTGAGCGTTTCCGCGGTCACGGCGCCTCGGGCGAAAAATGGAAGGTTGCCAATCGAGTGTAACGCGCGCCGCCGCGGCCAAGCTTGCTCTCGTAGAGAACCATCTCCGAAGTTTTCACCGCGCCGAATTCCTGAGAGCCTGATTCCCGCAAAGCGGCGTGCAGCATTTCGATGCCGCGAATTTCGTCGAATCGAGCGAGAGTCAAATGCGGCCGGAATTCGCGAGCCTCGCGCGCGATCCCGAGCGGTTCAAGCTGAGCTTCGATTTCAGAGGCGATCTGCGCGAGATTCGGCGAAGCGTCCATGCCGGCCCAGAAGACGCGGGGCCGGTGCTCATTCGGGAAGAAGCCTGTTCCGCGAAACGTGATTTCGACCGGCGCGCCGGAATGAATCTTCCCAAGCGCGGCTTGAATTGGGGCCGCGCGATCTTCATTTACCTCGCCGATAAATTTCAGCGTCACGTGAATTCCCTCCGGACGCGCCCAGCGCGCCGCGGGGAGCGCGCGCCGCAGCTTCTCACAGAACGCCGAGATCGCGGCGCGAACGGATTCATTGAGGTCCAGCGCGACAAAGAGCCGCACTCGCGGTCAGCCTTTCGTGCCGCCGCGCTTTCCGGAGGCGAACAAGAAGTAGCGGCGCACCATGTCAAGAGCCGTTTGCGACGCCTGCCAGCGGACGCGCTCGCGGTCACCGGGGAAGCAGATTCCGCGCTCGCGCGGCGCGCCGCCATCGGCAAGAGCGATATGCACAAGACCGACCGGCTTTTCGGGCGTGCCACCGCCGGGGCCTGCCACACCGGTGATTCCTACACCCAGCGTACTGCCCGTGCGCCGGCGGATGCCATCGGCCAGAGCGACCGCCACTTCGGCACTGACGGCTCCCTGCGCCTGAATCATTTCGGCGGGCACATCCACCCACGAGGACTTCAGCTCATTGCTGTAACTCACGACGCCACCGAGAAAATATGCGGAGCTTCCGGGGATGCGCGTGAGGCGCTCCGCCAAAAGGCCGCCTGTGCAGCTCTCCGCGGTGGAGATTGTTGCTTTATTGGCGATGAGCGAATTTGCAACGACTTCTTCGAGCGATTCACTTTGCGTGGAGAACAGGTTTTCGCCGAGCGCAATCGTAATCCGCTCGACCATTTCATCGAGGAGTTTTTCCGAGGCGCGCGCGTCTCCGGACCAGGTGCGCAAGTGGATTTGAATGTCACCCGGCGACGCGAGGATCGTTGTTTGGACATCCGTGTATTTCGTGTAGATCGGAGCGATGCGCTGATCCACATCCGATTCGGGTAGTCCGGAAACGCGTAATTCCCGTGCGATCAAGCGCTTGCCGCTCGCGCGCTTGCCAAGCCGCTCGGCCACCTGGCGAGCAAACATCGCCTTCACTTCCTTTGGCGGCCCGGGCAACAGGATGACAAGGCGGCCGTCGACTTCCAGCCACAAGCCGGGAGCTGTGCCGCGCTTATTTTCCAAGACTTGCGCGCCCTCAGGAACCATGGCCTGCCGGGCATTGTTCTCGGTCATTTGGCGGCCAATGCTGCGGAAGCGCTCCTGAATTGCGCGCAAGACTTCGGGACTCGATTCAAGCTTGCGGCCGAGCAGTTCGGCGACAGCTTCGCGCGTCAGGTCATCTTCGGTGGGTCCGAGACCGCCGGTAGCGACGACTACATCGGCTCGCGAGAGAGCCTCCGAAAAGGCTTCGCGGATGTCGGCGCGAGTGTCCCCGACAACAGCCTTGCGCACGACTTCGATGCCGATCTTGTTCAACTCCGAGGTAAGAAAGAGGGAATTGGTGTCCACTCGGTCCGGCGTTAGCAACTCAGAACCGACGGCGATGATTTCGGCTTTCATTTTTCAGGTTCCGGCCAGAGAAGATTCGCCATCGGAGGATATGCCGACCTAAATCGGCAGCGGCAAGCCTTCGACATCCCAATCGAGGCTGAAGAGCGCGCCGGTCGTCACCACAAACGCGCGGCGAGTGGGTAGAAGCGCCATGCCGACGATTCCGTGGCCGCCGAGGACCAATTCGGCTTTGCCCTCTTCCGAAATCCGAACGATGCCGCGACGCCCGCCCAGCGACGCGCCCACATAAAGATTTCCTTTGCGATCAAACGCCAAACCCTGCGGACGCCCGAGCCCGCGGAAGAATGTCGTGACTTCGCCGCCCTGCGTGATGCGATAAACGCGATCGAAGCTCGAAGTGGTCGGCCCGGCGACGAAGAGTTCTCCCGCAGGACTGAATGCGAGGTGGTAGAAGGCGAGCGAAGGCTCGAGCGTGGCGAAGACAAAAATTTCTTTGTCGCGGCCAATTTTGAAAATCGTTCCGCTGCGATCGCCGACATAGAGGTTGCCGTTGCGATCAAATGCGAGACCCGTGGCGATACCCATGCCTTCGGCCCATTGCTCGGCGCGGCCATCGGGCCCGACGCGATAGATTGTGCCGTCATGGCGGCAGGAGACGTAGAGCAAACCGTCGCGGCCGACCGCGAGCCCACTCGGATTCACCAGCTGAGTCGTGAACGGCTTGATCGTGTAATTCGAGGTGATCTTGTAAAGGGAGACGGGGACGCGCTCACCGCGCTGTCCGCTAAAGGTCACGTAGATGTTTCCTTCAGTGTCCACAGCGGGATTTCCAACCGGGTGAAGGTTGTCCGCGATTTGCACGCCGACGGAAATCGCGAAGGGCTGGCTCACGCCGCTGGGAGCGGCCACGCGCACGGTGCCGTCCCCGCCGCCTTCCGGGACGCGAGCGATCACGTAGCTATCCGCATGGAAGAGCAGCTCGCCTTCATTTTCGCCGAAGCGCACGCGCGGGCGCACGGCGCTCGCCGAGGCGAATCCGTTGCCGTGGATGACGATCTCTCCGCCGGGAATGGCGGCGGGCGGCGTGATGCGATCGATGCGTGGTAGTCCGTTAATTGCGAGTGTCATAGATTACGCCAGGAGGCCCAATGCGCGGGCCGCCCAAAGTCCGAGAGCCGCGTAGATTCCAGCAATCCAATCGTCGGCCATGATGCCCCAGCCGCCGGGAAGCTTTTCGGCTTGCCGCGCCGGAAACGGCTTCCAGATATCGAAGACGCGAAAAAGTATAAAGCCGAGGAGCAGACATTTCCAGTTGAGGAGTCTCCAGAAGAAGAGTATTCCAAATCCGACGAAATCTGGATTCTGAATATCATGCAGCGGGAGGTAAGTGAAGCCGAGCCCAATAATTAGAGTGATCATCACTCCTGAAACTTCGTCAATCACCACGATTTGTGGATCCTCTGCCTTCGAGAACTGTGCGACTCTCTTCGCTGCAAGAACACCACCAAGGGATACGAGTAATGCAACGATGAATTCTAAATACAGCAACAAATTAGAACCACCACTTATGAGGAATGGAAAGCGCCGATATATGGGTGAGAAAACGGGAGCAAACGTTTCCGTGAATGGAGCGACAACCGCGAGGGTCAGAGCAACTCCGCCGAGCGAGCCCCAGGTGCCGGGGCCGGGCTTCAAGTAGCCTAGGCCGAAGGCGGTCGCGATTAAATAGCTGATTCGCGGTTTCTTGGTGGAGCCGGAAGACGCTGCGGGTTCGGAAGTCATTGGTCTTCTTCGGCTTCTGATTCGGAGCGCTTCTGCTGAGATTGGCCGTCAGAGGGCTCGCCGTTCACGAGGCGTTCAAGTTCATCTTCGTCGAATGCGGGTTCTGAGATTTTGTATCGCTCAGAAGCCCAATTTCCCAAATCGATTTCTTTACAGCGCTCGCTGCAGAAGGGAAAATCGGCGCCGGTTTGGGAATCCGTGGGAGCGGCGCAGATGGGGCACTGGTGCTTCATTGAAGAACGCGGAGCGGCGCGCCTGTCGCGATGCGCTGGACAGAAGCATGGGGCGGCATTGTTGATGCTGATGCTGCAGCGGCATCGCGCCGCGCTGTGGGACGCACGACATCCACAATTCTGCCGACCAGATCATATTCGTGCGCTTCGGTGATTTCGATGCGCACCAAATCCCCGGGCTGCGGATCGTGGCCGCCTTTCAATTGGCCATCCAATGGCGCGACATCATTCACGTACACCTTGCCATCGATGTCGGGGGCCATGCCCTGGAGGCGCGCCTCCCAAACGAGGTCGCTTTCGCGCGAGACGCCTTCGAGGAGCGCGGTTTCGATTTTGCCGATGTGCGATTTCAATTTACGCGCGGAAATTTTGCGTTGCAGGGCCATCAATCGGTCGCGTCTCTCCGTCTTAACTTCTTCCGCCACTTTCTCGCCAAGATGGAAGCTCGCTGCAGTGTCCACATCGGAGTAGGTGAAAACGCCCATCCAGTCAAATTCCGCGGCGCGGACAAAGTCGCATAGTTCGAGGAAGTCGGCGCCGGTTTCACCTGGAAAGCCGACGATAAACGAGGTCCGCAGCGAGAGACCAGGGATCGTCTTGCGCATGCGCTCGAGCAGCTTCAGGAACGCGCCGCCACTCGACCCGCGCTTCATGGATGCCAGCACGCTGCGAGTGGCATGCTGCAGTGGCATGTCCAGATATTTCACGAGGCGGTGATGCTCGGCGAGGGTTTCGAGCAATTGCTGCGAGACGCGGTTCGGATACGCATATAGAAAGCGCACCCAGGCAAGCTCTTCAATATGCGCAAGCCGCGCAAGAAGCTGCGGGAGGCCGTCGCGCAGGCCGAGGTCTTCGCCGTAGCTGGTCGTGTCCTGGCCGATAAGCGTAACTTCGCGCACGCCCGCGCGGGCGAGTTGCTCCGCCTCACGCGCGACCGACTCAAACCGGCGGCTGCGAAATTTTCCACGCAACTGGGGAATGATGCAAAACGCGCAAGGATGGTCGCAGCCTTCCGCGATCTTGATGTATGCGGCGTGGCGCGGCGTGGTGATTAGGCGCGGCGTAAGGTCATGGTAGAGATAATCGGAGGCGCCGGCGTGAGGCGCGCCATTTCCGTTGGCACCCTTGGTGCCGCGCACGGCTTCCAGAATCTCTTCGACTTCGCCGGTACCGACAACGGCGTCTACTTCGGGAATTTGTTCGAGGATTTCCTTGCGAAAGCGCTCGACGAGGCAGCCGGCGACGATCAGCCGCCGCGCCGCGCCGAACTTCTTGTGCTCCGCCATTTCGATGATGGCTTCGACGGATTCCTTCTGCGCGGGCTCGATGAAGCTGCACGTGTTGACGACGAGCACTTCGGCCTCGTCCGCGCGGGGCGTCAGCTCATAACCTGCGCGGGCCAGAATGCCCATCATCACCTCGCTATCCACGAGGTTTTTCGGGCATCCGAGGCTGACAAAACCGACTTTGGTGTTGATCGTTGAGTTCGACATATTCCGGGGAGCGAACAATTCTAGCACACGGCGTAGTCCGGACTCTCGCCGACGCCAGTTTTGAGAAGAGGGATGAAAACCCCTCGAACTTACGCGTGCTTGCGCCCGATCTCGGAGAGTTTCTGACGAATTTCGCGCAGAAGCTCGACTGAGCGCCGGGGTTCGACAGCCGCATCGCCAAATCGCGCGGACTGGTAAAGGTCCGTCAGGCGCCCGACGGGCGCGGCCAGTTCCAATCGCGGAATGGATTTAACAAACTCGAGCGCGGTGGTTCCTTCCGGTTTGCAAAACCCGCGGCGCCCGAGCAAGCGCAACATTTCCGAGTAGTGCTCGCTCGCCCGTTCTGCTGAAAGAATTCCGGGCGCAGGGGAGCGAAGCATCCACCACATTTCAAGGCGCTTGCGAATCGGTTTCCACCCGACGAGCAACGTGAGAGCGGCGGCTACCGCCGAAATCAAAAAGGGTGTGCCGGACCAATTCTGTGCGTCCACTTGCCAGAGTTTCATACGGCTCACAATCAACTCATGCAAATGGTCGAATCGGGTGCGAGCGGAGGTGGCCCACTCGCGCGCGCCGCGTCCTGCGCCTTGTGCGAGTGATACTTGATGGAGGAAATCGTAATTGATCACCCATTCGTCCCACTTCAGCGAAACCCAGTCCCAATATTTTCCGATGGAAGCACTCCATCCGCGGGGCGCGCTTTCGCCTCCGGGAGTGGGGTCGAACGTAATCCAACCATGGCCGGGGAAATAGGCTTCGACCCAACTGTGCGCGTCGCTCGCGCGCACGATGAAGTCGCCGCCGACGTTGTTGTATTCGCCGGTTTGGAAACCATTGATGTATCGCGCGGGAACGCCGAGCGTGCGCAGCATCACCGTCATTGCCGAGGCGAAGTATTCGCAATGGCCCGCGCGGCGCACGAAAAGGAAATTTGCGAGCGGGTCGTTGCCGGGCGCGCCGGTCAGGTCCAGCGTGTAGCCATAATGTGTGCGCAGATAATTTTCGAGCGCGACGGCTTTATCGTAAGGGGTCTCCGCGCCAGCGACGGCCTCCAGCGCAAGCGGCGGGACGCGCGGGTCAAGATCCGGGACTTGGAGGTATGTTGAAAGAATGTCTTCCGGATAATCATCACCGGCGGCGCGCAATTCCGCGGGAGTCGACGTCACGGGTTGCGAATAGGCGTCGTAGCTCAGCTCGGAATAACTCGGAAACGGATTGAAGATCGAGCCCGCGCTATCCACCAACAAATAATTGCGCCGTGTCGCTTCGCCGAGCCCGGAAGCCGCCGAGAATTTTCCGCGGACAATTCCCGCGCCGGGAACGACAAAAACGGCGTCGCTCGCGACGGGTTCGAGCAGAACACGGTAGCTGAGCGGATTCGACGCGTAAACGTCGCGCGCGTTCGAGAGGAAAAACCAGCCATTTTCATCCGCATAAACTCGTTTGCGATCGCCGGGTGAGGCCGACCAGCGCCAACCGTCGAAACGCGCGAGCGCGATGCCGCGCCAGCGCTGGCTCATGAACCGCTCGGGGCTGCCGGCGACTTTAATGCGCATGATCACGGCGGTGCTCTTTTGGATTTCACCGATCTGGCCAAGCTCGACGGTTTCCGTGAAGCCGGTCATGAGCTTTGGCTTCAACGCGTACGCGCCAAAGTATCCGGCGGTGAATCGCGGGAGAAGGAGAAACAGAAGTCCGCCAAGCGCCATCGCCGCGACCGCGACGCCCGCGGATGTCACCGCGAGTGAACGCGCCGCTTTGCGTTCCTGGGCGCCACTTTTATCAATTGGTGGCGTGACTGCGCCTTCCGCGCCGCGTTCCACTTCGAGTCCAATGAACGTAGAAATTCCCAGCGCGAGGAACACGAGAAAGAAAATTAGGAATGCCGTGTCCACAGTCAACACGGCAGCGGATAACATCGCCGCGAAAGCGAGCATCGCCAGGAACAGGGAATCGCGGCGCGTGCGCGCGCTGTAGAGGCGCACTGCAATCGCGAAAAGCATCAGGTGGACCGTCGTCAGCAGCGCGGCGTAGAGCGCGGGATTGGGCGCGTCACTGGCGCGGCTGCGCGCCCAGAAATAATCGAATGGCGCGTAGGCAAAATAAGCGACAAAGCAGATGGTGGCCGCTCGGGCGGAAAACTCAGGTCCGTGCCCGCGCCATCTGCGGAATCCTTTGACGATCAGCGCAACGGGCGCCGCAATCGTCGTAAAGATGTCGAGCTTGCCGGTCGAGACCAGCGTGAGAACGGATGTAAGAAGCAACAGGTAAAGCGACGCCTCGAAATACAAAGAGAGAACGGACGCAGATCCGAAGGAGACCCTTGAGGGGACACTCGAAGCGTATGACGACACGGGACGTGTGGCGCTGCGCATGGCTGCTCCCTAAATTCTAGCAGCCGCGCGGCAAACGGCTGCGGCCGCCGCGCGAACGAGTAACCTGTATCGTCTAATGATCAAGCCAGCGCGCCAATTGCGGCTGCCGCGATCTTTCGCGTCGCTGAGGAAACGGCCAGCTCCGAGACAGCGCCCAGCGAGATGGCTTTCACTTTAACGCCGCTTGGAGCGGGGAGCCGCTCGACGCGGATTAGAAACGGTGCCAGCGTGATTTCGCGGAACGTAACGGTGTGTCGCGCTGAAGGGAGCGGAGCCAGCCGTGATGCGAGCTTGGCGGGTTTCAGTTCATATCGCTCGCACAGGAGCTTCGCGAGATTTCTTTCCGAGCGCTTGCCTGCCACGACCGCGGCGGGGAATTGCCAGAGATTTGAAAACAGGGATTGTTCCTCCGCCGCGGATTGATGAGAGTCGGGGCTCACAAGAAGCGTGCGCCCACGAGGGTCGAGCAATACTGCCGCCGCCAGTGTTATTTGCTCTTTTGCACGCTTGTTGTGTTTGGCGGGCAATTCGTTCTCGATGCCCAATGCGCGCGCGCGGCAGAATGCGGCGACCGGGCATTTCTCGCAGTGCGGCGCGATTGGCGTGCAGACGGTCGCGCCCAATTCCATCATGGCCTGATTCCAGTCGCCGGGCGCGCGAGGCTCCAGCAGCGCCGCCGAGGTTTTCTCAAATTGCCGCCATAGCCGCGGTGCACGCAGGGCACCGCGCACAGCTCCGAGGCGCGCGAGCACTCGCGCGACATTTCCATCGAGCACTGCGTGAGGCTGGTCATAAGCGATGCTGAGTATTGCGGCAGCCGTATAACGCCCGATGCCAGGGAGCGTCAGAGCTTCGTCGAATCCGCGCGGGAAACGGCAGCCGTGCTGCGAAACGATTTCCCTCGCTGCGCGATGCAAATTCCGCGCGCGGCTGTAATAGCCGAGTCCCGCCCAATGCTGCAGCACGGTTTCCATCCGCGCGCCCGCCAATGCGCGGACATTCGGGAAACGCTTTAGAAATCGCTCGTAGTAAGGAATTACAGCGGCTACGCGCGTCTGCTGGAGCATGATCTCGGAAATCCAGATGCGGTAGGGGTTGCGCATGCGCCGCCATGGCAGGTCACGCTTCGCGCGATGAAACCATGCCAGGAGATTTCCGCGAAAACGATCGAGCTGCGCTGAATTCAACATTGCAGGGCCGGGAGGAACTCTTGTCGCGCGAGGCACGCGCCATTTTCGCACAGCGAGCGCAGCTAGAGGGAGTCGAAGAAGACTATGTACGACGACGTCCACAGGGAAGTAGGGATGGAGCCGCGCGGCCTGTTCGTCAGCACAATCTTAAATACATCGGGCTCTCCGGCCAATTCATTCAGGAAATCCCGCGTGGGCTTTGACGTCGCGCACTGGGCGCCGGCGAGCTGCCGCAACACGTCATAAACATTGTCCGCCGCGGGCGCGAGCGGAATTTCCGCTTGCAGCGCGCGGAATCCAATGACGGATTCAAGTTCGTAGAAGTGCCACGCAAGACAGGCGCATAAGGAAACAGCGCGCTCGAATTTGTCGGCGGAAACCGGCGCGGTGTCGAGCGCAATCAGAACGCGCCGTTCGTCCTCGCGCGCGAACTCACGCACTTTGAACGCGCCGGATTTCGCGGAGGCCTTCCAGTCCACAAACCGCGCATTGTCCGTCTCGACAAAATTACGAATTGCATATAGATCATGACCGCGACCGCGCTGGTAGCTTTCCAGCTCGCCGCTAAGCAACGGTAGGACTTCGTAGAAGGTGTCTGTCGGCTGAATCGAAGGGAAGACGACGACCTCCGCAGCCGCCGGCAGCCGGCGCGTTTTTTCCAAGAAGCCGAATGGGAAACGAGTGCGCAGTCCAAGCGCATCTTGCCGATAGATTCCGCGCCGGGGGAAGAGCAGCTCGACGTTGTTTCGCACTGACTGCCTGCGCGGTAAATACGGGAAATAGACGGGGCGGCCAAGCAACACGCCCGCGGGATCGGCGTGTCTCTTCGACGGCGCCAGGTTTGCCACTGTCAAGGCGAAGGAAGGCAGCGCCAGCTTGAGATTCCTCAACTCGACGACTGCCGGCGCAGGCTCGCCCGCGAAAACGTGCTCGGGCAATTCAAGCTGGAGTTCGATATCCGAGAGGGTGGTGCGCGAAAGCACACCGGAAACTATGATTACAGCAAGCAGGCAACCGAGAATCAGAAATAAAAGGTTGTTGCCGGTATTAAGCGCGGCCGATGCGACAACGCATACAACCACGAGAAAAATCACGCCTTCGCGCGTGACGCGATAATCCACACGGCTGACGAACAATCGGATACGCGTGCGCCGCGCGAGAGCAGGGACGATTGTGACTGCCACCCAGCCCGCGAGACCCAGCGCCGCAAGCGCCGCGGCTCCGGCAGCCCACACCGCGCCCACTTGCGCCGCAGCTCCTGAATAGATGGCAAGCCCAAATGCCAGGGCCAGCGCGATCATGGCGATACCGAAGGTGCGCCAGCCAGGTTTTGATTGCCTACGTGCCGCGGTGGGCAGGTTGGTGAAAATTCGCGTGGATGCGATGGGTTGCGACATTACAGCGGGACGCGAACCGATCCGACCAGATCGCGAAGAATGGTTTCCGCCTGCTCGGATTTCTTCTGCGTGGAGAGAGAACGCGTGTTGACGACGACCCTGTGTGCGAATACCGGGACGACCAGCTGCTTGAAATCATCCGGAAGACAGAAGTCGCGTCCTTGCAAGTATGCGCGGGCCTGCGCCGCGCGATGGAGCATTCGCGCGCCGCGCGTGCTGACGCCCAATGTTAAATGTTCCGCGGAACGCGTGCGCTCGACAATTTCGAGCGAGTAATCGAGCAGGCTTTCATCCACGCGCACGCGTTCAACCGCATTCTGCATTGCGGCGACGTCTGCGGCCTCCATTGTGGGGACAATCTGTTCAATGGCCGTGCGGCCCGCGAGGTCACGCAGAATCTCTTTTTCGCTCGCGCGGCCGGGATATCCCATGCGGATACGGAGGAGAAAACGGTCGAGTTGCGATTCGGGCAGGGGATAGGTGCCGTGATGCTCGACGGGATTCTGGGTTGCCAGCACCATGAAGGGCTGCGGCAACGTGTGCGTGTGGTTGTCTACGGTGACCTGGGCTTCATTCATCGCCTCGAGCAGCGCGGATTGAGTCTTCGGCGTCGTGCGGTTGATTTCGTCGGCGAGGACGATGTTCGCGAAGAGCGGGCCCGGCTTGAAATCAAATTCCTGGCGCGCGGCGTTAAACACACTCACGCCAATGACGTCGGAAGGCAGCAGGTCCGATGTGAACTGGATCCGCTGGAATGTGCAATGGAACGATTTGGCGAGCGCCTGCGCGAGCGTCGTCTTGCCCACGCCGGGTACGTCTTCGATGAGCAGATGGCCGCGGGCGAGCAGCGCGACAAGCGCCATGTCAATGACTTCGTCTTTGCCTTTTATGACTTGCGCGATGGAGCGGCGGAGCTGCGCGACTGGCCGCGCGTCATGGCTTGTGCGGCCGTGCGGCGTTTGTGAAATTGGTTGCGGAATGAAAGTGGCCGGCATCGATTGAGGTGTCGCCTTCTGTTAAAATGGCCCGCGGTTCTGCTAAAGTATTCAGTCCGTGGGCGATTAGCTCAGTTGGTTAGAGCGCTCCCCTCACACGGGAGAGGTCAAAGGTTCAAGTCCTTTATCGCCCACCATTTCTGGCCGCGCCCTGGGGATGTGGCAGGGGCGGAAATCCATTCTAGCGAAATCTAGCGATGTCAACCGCGCTGCGAACAATCGAGTTTCTATGTTTGGGGGTATGGCTGGGCGGCATTTGCCTGCTGAGCTTCGTTGTCGCGCCGGGAGCTTTCGGCATTCTGGCGAGCCGCGACCAGGCCGGCGCAATCGTCGGGTTCACGCTGGGGCGTTTGCACTTAATCGGGATCGGGGCGGGAGTGATTTATCTCGTCGCACATTTTCTGCGGCAGAGCCAGATTCCCTCCGCCGCGCGGCTTGCCGCTATTGCTGTCATTCTGATGATCGCGCTCACCGTTGTTTCGCAATTCTACGTTGCCGCGCACATGGCCGACTTGCGGCAGCAGATGAGTTCGATTGAGCGCACGCCGCCTGACAGCCCGCTCTTTCAGCAATTTGATCGCCTGCATCAAGTATCGGTTTGGCTCGAAGGGGCCGTGCTCTTGATCGGAATCGCGGCTCTTTATCTCACCGTTCAGTCGTGCTAGCGAACACAGTCCTGCAATAAATCAGCAATGAGGGATTTCAACGTGGTCGACTGCTGGCAGGTCACTTCAATTGCCGGAACTGATAAGTGCGCCGGGCAGCTCCCCGGATGCACCTCTATTCCAATTACTTAGATTCGTGCGGCATAAAATTGGATGCCTGCCACTGCGCGGCGGAAAATTTGCGATTGACCGTCTTGGTTTCGTTGGCGCGGACGGCGCAAGACTCGAAATTGTCGCATTCAGCGCTGCCGCAGCGGGTTACGGCGCGATGGGCTTGACGTTTGTGGCGATAAACCACTGGTGGCCGAAGGGGTCGGTCACACCGCCAAGACGGTCACCGTAAGGCTGAACCGCGACCGGATAAAGCGAAGCCGCGCCTGCTTCGAGCGCGCGCTGATAGACAGCGTCGGCGTCGTCCACGTACATGTAGAGCATGGAGGGCAAAGGCTGGAATTCGCCGTGGGCCTCGCCGATTGAAACAAATGAGTTTCCTATCCGCAACTTCGCGTAGAGAACTGTGCCATCGGGACCGTCGTGACGGAATGCTTCTGTCGCGCCAAATGCGGACCTCAGGAACTCGATAAATTTCGCGGCGCCCTGCACGGCAAAGCTGGGAGTCACGGTGGGAGTGCCCTCGGGAGAATGCTCGGAAACTCGGCGCGTTATGAGATACCACAGATTTCCGCAAACGTCTTTTACGCCTGCCTCGCGGTCGCCATAGGGTTTATCGACCGGCGCATAAATTGAAACTGCACCAGCCCGTATGGCGCTTTCGTAGGCGCTATCCGCATTCGGAACGGCCAGCTCAATTGCCGCTGGATTGTCCGGGCCCTGGAATGTCCCACCGCCGCCCATCATAAGCATCGAATCCGCGATACGCACCTCGCAGTGATAGCCGCCTGCTCCGCCGCGTGCGCGAGACAATTCCTCGCCGCCGAAGGCCTGCTTTACGAACTCGACGACTTCGAGACCACGGACTGCGGCGAGGTAGGGGGTCACGGTCCGGAACATTCCGCGCACAAGTTTGATTTCTTTGGCTTGACTGCTTCCTGTTGACATCGTTGCTCTCCTTTGCAAGTCGGTTTTCAAGCGAGCCTTAAAATCCACGCGAGGCATCTCGCGGAGATCCGCGGCAATCCGTGCCAATTCACCGAGCCGCGCGGGCAGGGTAGAAAGCCCCGCCTCGCGGTGCATGAGAATCGCCACAATGGCCCAGTCGAGTTGTTCCAATGGCGATGGCTTAGCCATGGCTTTCATTCAGTCTTTCCCGAAGTTTTTGCAACGCACGAAATTGAAGTTGCTTGACGGCGCCTTCGGTGCGCCGCAGCTCTTGCGCGATTTCGCGGATGCTTTTCTCTTCGGCGAATCGCAATTCGATCACGCGCTTCTGGTCCGCGGGCAGCTCGCCGGCAAGTCGAAAGAGCGCCGCGCACCGGCCGGCATCCGCGTAATCGGCTTCATGGAATTCTTCCGCTGCGGGCGTGCCTTGCTCTTTGGAGTTGCGCTTCCAGCGGTCGGCAATGGCGTTCGCGGCAATGCGAAACAGCCAGGCGCCGAAGGGCGCGCCGCGCCATTCGAACCGCGGAAGATTGGCGAGCGCGGAATGGAAAACCTCCGAGGTGAGGTCCTCCGCAGCGTCGCGGTCGTTCACCCGCCGCGCGATGTACGCGTACACACGTGCAAAGTAAAGCTCGTAGAGCTCGGCGAAGCGGGCGGGGTCCTTCTGCGCCGCAGCAACAAGGAGCTTCTCGTCCACGTCAATCTGGCCAGCCGTCAACAAGTTCTCCGCGTTTCCTGCTCTCCATAACATAAACTGCCGGACGAGCGAAAGGTTACGGCGAAATCCGCGATTCCGTGTTCCCGCGCGCGCCGTGCTAGACTTCCGCTCGATGCAAACAGGAATTATCGGATTGCCGCAGGTCGGCAAGACAACACTCTTCAAGATTCTGACGAAGGCGCATCTGGATTTGCGCGCCGGACAGGCGGCGACGCACGTGGGCGTCGCGCGCGTGCCGGAAAAGCGATTGGAGCAGCTCGCGCCACTCTTCAAGCCGAAAAAAGTCACCTACGCCACAGTGGAATACGTGGATGTCGGCGGGCTGGCGAGCGAAAAGGCGCGTGAATCGGCTTCGCTTGTGCAGCTCCGCGAGGTAGATGCGCTGGCGCACGTTGTGCGGGTCTTCGAGAACCCGGCAGTTCCGCATCCAGCCGGTTCCGCGGATCCTGTGCGAGACGCGGAGAATCTCGACCTCGAATTGATGCTGGCGGATCTCGATCAGGTGATGAGGCGGCTCGAGCGCCTGGAAAAAGAACTAAAGAAAAAGAAGGACCCCACGCTGGAACACGAGCAGGCCGCCCTTCATCGATGCCGGATTGCGCTCGAAGCGGGCCAGCCGCTGCGCGAATTGGAATTCACATCGGAAGAACGGAAAACGCTCACTGGCTTCAAATTTCTCTCGCAGCGGCCAATGCTTTATGTGCTGAACCTGGGCGATGAGGACGCGGGCGAATTGGAGCGCGCGGGGGAGAAGCACGGCCTCGGCAAACTCGCAGGCAAGCCGAATACGACGGTCGTGCCGATCTGCGGACGGATCGAGGCGGAACTTGCGGAGCTTGGCGATGCCGAGGCCGCCGAGTTGCTTACCGCTTACGGACTAAAGGCACCAGGGCTCGACCGCGTTATCCAGGCGACGTATAAACTTCTGGGACTCACGTCGTTTTTCACCGCGGGCGAACCGGAGGTCCGCGCATGGACGATTCAACGCGGAATGACGGCGCAGAAAGCGGCCGGCGTAATTCACACAGACATCGAGCGCGGGTTTATCAAGGCCGAAGTGGTGCGCTGGGATCAATTGCTGGAAGCGGGAGGATGGGCTGCGTCGCGCGAGCGCGGCTGGCTGCGTCTGGAGGGGAAGGAGTACGTGGTACAGGAAGGGGACGTAATTCTTTTCCGCCACTCGGGCTGACGCCGACGTCAATGGAAGCCACACGCATCGCGCTTGCTCTGGGACTTGGCCTCGCCGCCGCGTTCGGTAATGTTCTCGGCGGCCTATTCGTCGTTCGACGCGACTGGTCGCGGCAATACCTGAAATATTTTCTCGCGCTTGGCGCGGGATTCATGCTCGGCGTTGTTTTTCTCGATGTGCTTCCAGAATCGCTGCAGCTCGTGGGGACCGAAGCCGCAGTGCTCTGCCTGCTGATTGGGTATTTTCTAATTCACCTTTTCGAGCACACACTCGTGCCGCATTTTCACTTCGGCGAAGAGACGCACACCGAGGAGTTGGCGCACCATCACGTTGGCCTCTCCGCATTGCTGGGCCTTTTGATTCACGCATTCTTTGACGGCGTCGCGATTGCGTCGGGCTTTCTGGTGTCAACGTGGCTCGGCTGGGTGATTTTCCTTGCGATCATTCTGCACAAGTTGCCCGAGGGCTTCGCGATTTCGTCGTTGATGATGGCCACGGGCCGAAGCAGGAAAAGCTCGCTGTGGGCCGCGGTGTTCCTCGGCATCGCAACCGTCGCGGGCGTCTTATTGATGAGTGCGCTCCGCACCGAGGTGCGCTACGCGCTTCCGCTGGCGGGCGGAGTAACGCTGTACGTTGCGGCGTCGGATCTGATGCCGGAGGTCAACCGTGAGCCGGGCCCGGTGATGCCGATTCTTGTGTTTTTCGGCTTGGCGATGGTTTTCCTGCTGCACCGGTTGTTCAACGCCTAGGTTGGCAGAGGCGCTGCTCTGTGCCCCAGCCCCAATCAAGTCATGTTTCGGGCCCCCCCGGCAGGTTGCCCCTTGGTGGCACCCCTCCATGCAACTTTTTGACAGGATTAGGGTTTGAGGTAATGTGGAGGTCATGGCCAGGTCGGACGTCCAATTGATGCTGGGCGTAAGGGCCGGGGACGAGACGTCCTTTGAGCTCTTGCTCCAGCGCTATCGGATACCTCTGGTCAATTTCCTCTATAGGATGGTGCGGGATTCCGGGCAGGCGGAAGACCTCGCGCAGGAAGTCTTTCTGCGCGTCTATCGCGCGAGGAAGGATTATGCGCCGAGCGCGAAGTTCACCACCTGGCTTTTCCGCATTGCGACGAACCTTGCGCTGAATGCCATCCGCGATGGCCGCCACCGTCAGATGGATGTTTCGATCGATCAAACGGTGGATGATGGCGAGCAAGAACAGGCGCGGCTCGATGTGGCGGACAGATCGCCAAACGTCGAGCATCAACTTTTAGAACGCGATCGCGCTGCGATGATCCGCAGCGCAGTGGACTCACTCCCGGATAAACAGCGCGCGGCGGTGCTGCTGCACAAGTATCTGGAGCTCGATTATTCGGACATCGCGCGCGCGCTGGATTGCTCTGAAAGCGCACTGAAATCGCTGCTTTTTCGCGCGTATGAGAATTTGCGAGTCCAATTGGCGCCTCTTGTGGTATCCGGAGGCAATCAGACATTTCGGGTAGTTCCTAACGGTAGGGTAGAGAGGGCATCATGAGCTGCGAACGAATGGAAGGGCGATTGGTTGCTTATCTGGACGGGCGAGCGAAGGAGTCCGATCGCCGCGCCGTCGAGTCCCATCTGGTGGATTGCGCGGCGTGCCGCGCGCGAATCGAAGGTTTTCAGGGCGTCTGGAACATTCTCGGCGAGCTTTCGGAACATGAGCCTTCGCCCGCATTCGACGCGCGCCTGCGTGCGCGGCTCGCGACAGAGCCAGTTCATCAGGGTTTTTGGATGGGTGTTTTACCGTCTCCGCGATTCGCACTGGCTGTGACTGTGCTCGCCGTATTTTGCGTTTGGCTTTCGTCGCGTCCGATGCAGCCTCCGGTGCAGGTTGGAAGCGAAGCGGAATTCCGCATGATTCAGGACTTGCCGGTGCTTGAAAACTACGATGTTCTATCGGGTTTTGACGTGTCGCAACCCGCAGTGCCGCCGCTGAAGGATTGATTGGCGGCGCCGATGGTTGTCTAGGGAGTTTGGCTGAGTAGAGCAAGAAAAAATTGAAATGAAGCGTCTCACGCAATTCGGAGTCTGGCTCAGTCTGCTTTTGCTGGCGTGTGGGCTCTCTCTGCCTACAGCAGCGAAGGGCGGGGCGCGCAAACAGCCGGGGCAGGCGAACAAAACCGGCTCCAAGCCTCCTGCGAATGACGGGAAGAATAAGAACGCCAACGCTCCAAGCGAAAACACCGGAGAAAAAGGGAATCATGGGGGGAATGGCCGTGCAGGCCTGCCGCCGAAATTCGTGGAGAAGCTGCAAGACATGCCTCCGGAGCAGCAAGAACGATTCATGAGGAACAACGAACGCTTCCGGAACATGACGCCACAACAACAGGCACAGATTCGCCAAAGACTGCAGCACTGGAACAGCCTCACTCCTGAACAGCGCAGCATCATGCGCACGCGGGAAGTCGCGCTCGAGCAAATGACGCCGCAGGAGCGGCAGTATGTGCAGCAGGAGGCTTTGCCGGCCTGGCGAAACATGGCTCCCGATCAAAGGCGATTTATGCAACAGCATTTGAATCAGCTCTATGGAATGAGCACTCCAGAGGCACAGGCCAAATTTAGCGATCCTGCTTTCATTCGAGGAATGAATCCCGAGCAGCAGAAAATGCTCCCGTATCTTTATCGGCTGCGCGTAGGCGCGGCCCCGGAGCCACCTCCGGGTCCGCCAGAATCCTGATTTGTAGGGACTTGTATCCACTTACCACCTGCCCGTAACTGATTGGCAACATTTCCATTTCAATTTTGCTGGAATACGCTGGGCTAGCCTTCGGCAGAGTTACCATCACCCCCACAAGCCCTAGTGGTTATGCCTCCGGACGCCTCGTTAGCTTTTCCACAGAAATCTTTGAAAATAAAGAAGATTCCTCTTGACAAGAATTAGAACCTGCTTAAAATCGTGGCACAAAGTGGGAGAAAGTGGCGATAAGTGTAAAGAGGTGGTGAGCTTGGCTGGCTTTTCGCTAGCTTTGAGCGTGGTTCCAAATGCTAAGGGGAAACTCTCCAGCGAAGGTGGACCAGAAGGGCAGAGTGAAGATACCCGCTGTCTATCTGGATACGCTCAAGGAGTGGGGCGACCGATTCTACGTGACGAGCGAAAACGGTGATCGTGCGTACATCTACCCGATGAAGGTCTGGAATGAGATCGAAGAGAAGCTCGCAAAGCTCTCCGGTCATAACCGGACCAAGCAAAAGTTCCTGAACCGGACCAACTATTTCGGTCAGGTCGTGGAACTTGACGGGCAGGGAAGGCTGCTAATTCCGGGAGTTTTGCGGGAAGCGGCGCAGATGAAAGGTGAAGTGGACGTGCTGGGTCACCTGAATCATCTGGAAGTCTGGAATCACGCGCGATTCGAGGAACAGCTCAACAACAGCCCGATTACACAAGACGACGAAAAGACATTGGACGATCTGGGCATCTAGAGCTTGGAAGCGGCGCATACGCCGGTTTTGGTCGGGGAAGTTCTTAGCTGGCTGCGGATTCGGCCGGATGGGACTTACATAGACGCGACCGTGGGCCTGGGCGGGCACGCCGTGGAAATCGCCAGGCGTTTAACGACGGGGAAGTTGATCGGACTGGACCGCGACGTCCAAGCACTGGAAATCGCGCGCGAGCGGCTGAGGGAGTTCGAGAGCAAAGTGACGCTGGTGCAAGCCAATTTCGGAAGGATTGACGAGGCCGCAAGCAAAATGGGTTTACCACCAGTGGACGGCGTTCTTGCAGACCTGGGGGTTTCAAGCATGCAGTTGGCCCGTCCAGAGCGCGGCTTTTCGTTTCGCGCGGCGGGGCCACTGGACATGCGGATGGACAACACGGCGAATGAAACCGCCGAAGAAATTGTGAATGGCTGGCGCGAACGCGAGCTAGCCGATCTGCTCTACCAAAATGCGGAAGAGCACGATTCACGAAGAATCGCCAGAGCAATTGTTCGGGCCCGGCCTATACGGTCGACCGAACATCTGGCAACGGTTGTGGCAGGGGCTCGGAAGATGGGGGGAAGGCAGAGACTGCATCCCGCGACAAAAACGTTTCTGGCGCTGCGGATAGCGGTGAATCGAGAGTTGGAGGAACTCGGGCAGTTTCTTGGCCGGACCCCTGCCACTTTAAATTCGGGAGGACGCATGGTCGTCCTCAGTTATCACTCCATTGAAGATCGCCTCGTGAAGCATTCATTTCAAGACCAATCACGCGCGGGCGTACTTCGCATCCTCACCAAGAAGGCGGTCCAGCCCTCCGTCCACGAGATTGACAGCAACCCTCGCGCGCGCAGTGCAAAGCTCCGCGCCGCGGAGAAAATGGCGGGCAGCCAGTGACTGAATTTCACACAGTAAAGCGAATTGATAATTCCCGGGTGGCGCGCTGGACGGCGCCACGGCGCCTGCGCGCTTGCGCGCGGTTGGTGGGCATGGGGAGCTTGCTCGCGGCTGTCGCGTTGCTCTACGCGTGGCAGCACTTCCAGTGCATTCAAATGAGCTATCAACTGGAGGCCTTAAAAGCCTCGCAGGCGCAAGCCGCAGAACTAAACCAGCGGCTGCGGATGGAAGATTCCGCGCTGCGGTCTCCGGGGCGGATTGACGCAATCGCCCGTCAGCAACTCGGGCTTGCGTCACCCAAGGCGAGCCAGCTCGCGCCTTCGCAAGGTCCGGCGGAAGCGGTTTTGGCGCAGGCGCGGAGGACTTCATCTCCGTCGGCGCAATAGTTCCCGTTTGCAATCAGGAAGCGCGGGCGCTCGGAGGAGAGCCCGAAAAAGTGGCGGAAAGTGTTCGCCCCGAAAGAATTTGTGTGCCCGTGAAGACTTAGCCGGAGCTTAGGAAGCCCAATGGATTGGCGCAGTCCCCGTGTCCGATTGTTGTTGGTGGCCGTAATCGTTTTGCTTTGGATGGGGGCCGCGCTCGCACGTCTCGCATATCTGCAATTGTTCTGCTACAGCGATTACCTAAACCGCGCCGAACGCCAGCAACAGAGAATCGTAGAGGTCAGCCCCCGCCGAGGAATTCTTTACGATCGCAACTTTCACGAGCTGGCAATGAGCCTCACCATGGAGTCCTGCTACGCCATGCCCGCGGAGATCAGCGACCAGGATATGGTCGCCCGGCTGCTCGCCGGGGTCCTGGACACTTCGCCGGAAGACATTTCCGCCAAGTTGGCGGCGTCTTCGAGTTTCGTCTGGATTGCGCGAAAACTGCCAGCCGAAAAAGCCGCGCGCATCAAGGAGATGAATCTGCGGGGAGTTTATTTCGTTCCGGAGCGCCAACGATTTTACCCGAAGCAGCAGCTTGCATCACACGTCCTCGGATATGTGGACGTTGATGAGAAGGGCCTGGGGGGAATCGAGTACTCGCTCGATTCGCAAATCCGTGGCCGCCCCGGCCGGATGATGGTGCTCACCGATGCGCGCCAGCGATGGTTTGACAGTTCCGAGAGAGGCGCCGAGGCTGGATCGAATGTTGTCCTCACGTTGGATCAAAACATCCAGTATGTTGCGGAGAAGGAGCTAGCGCATGCAATTCGGGATACGCATGCCGCGAGCGGCACGATCCTGATCGAGGAAACCTCGACCGGCAGATTGTTGGGCGTAGCGAACTGGCCCACGTTCAATCCGAACCTGCGAGGGGATGGTTCAGCCGAGGCGCGCATGAACCGCGCGATTGGCGCGCTGTACGAGCCCGGCTCTGTCTTCAAGATTGTCACGCTTGCAGGAGCGCTGGAAGAAGGCATTACGAACCCGGAAGAGGTAGTGGACTGCCAGATGGGCGCGATTTATGTGGCGGGTCACCGCATCCGCGATCACAAGCCCTTCGGGCTGTTGACCGTTGCGCAGGTTTTGGCGAAATCCAGCGATGTCGGCGCGATCAAATTGGGTCTGCGGCTTGGCGCGCCGAAACTTAACGACTACATCCGCGCATTCGGTTTTGGCGCGCAAACGGGGATTGATTTGCCGGGCGAGGGCCACGGAATGCTGAGGCGTCTCGAGAATTGGACGCCGGTTTCCGTCGGCTCAATTTCGATGGGGCAGGAAGTGGGCGTCACCGCTATACAACTCATTTCGGCAATGAACGCGATTGCCAACGGAGGCGTTTGGGTGAAGCCGCATGTTGTCCTGGGCATGCGGACTGACACCAAGTTCATTTCCACGGAGCAAATCGAAACACGGCGCGCAATCAGCGCGCGCACTGCGGCGACAATGCGCTCGATGCTCCAGGGGGTCGTATTGGAAGGCACGGGCCCGAAAGCGCGCCTCGATGGCTACAGCGTTGCCGGCAAAACGGGCACAGCACAAAAGATTGATCCCGCCACGGGACACTATTCACAGTCGCAAACCATCGCCTCGTTCGTGGGATTCGCGCCCATCAACAATCCCGTGGTCACGATCCTGGTGACGCTGGATTCGCCGGTGGGGCTTCATGAAGGCGGTGAAGTTTCCGCGCCGGTGTTCAAACGAGTTGCCGAGCAGGTGCTTTCTTATTTAAACATTCCGCAGGATGCTCCGGTGAGCCCGCGCCTCCAGCGCGCCAGTTATCAGAACGATGCGCAGGGCTCCGGCGCAGATATGAGCGACTTCGATCCGACTCAGATGGAATCAGCGACTGCCCCCGCGGACATCGTGGCGCCGCCGCCGCAGCGCTCCTCGCCGAACACGCCCGCGCCGACGCTTGCTCTGGTGGAAGGCGAGGCCGTTGCGCTGCCCTTGCTTACGGGAATGACGGTTCGCGAGGTTTCCGAACGGTGCTCGCGGCTTGGAATCGCTCCCGTGTTGGTTGGCACGGGGGTTGCACTGGACCAGGATCCGAAAGCTGGAACGACTGTGCGGCGCGGAAGCAGGGTCACGGTGCAATTCGGCCGCCCCGCGCCCTCGGCAGCTCCGGCCGCGCGGCAGACAGACAAGAGATTTTGACCGTGCCCGCCAAAACACAAGCCGCAACGCATTCGACCGCGCCCACGAAGGGCGCTGTAATCTCATCACGTGGCATGAGACTCGGAGACATCCTTGCCGGAGTGCCTACCACCCAGCCCATCGCCGATGCCGCAGCGGAAGTGACGAGCATCGCCTACGACAGCCGCCACGCGGCGCCCAGTTCCGCGTTCTTTGCAATTCGTGGTGAATCCACGGATGGGAACCGGTTCATTTCTGACGCCATAAAGCGGGGCGCATCCGCGGTCGTGAGCGAACTGCCGCAGCCGGCAATAGAGAACTCTGCCGGCGTGACGTGGGTTCAAGTGCCCGATGCCCGCAAGGCGCTCGCGATTTCCTCGGCGAATTTTTTTGATCATCCTACGGCGGCGCTGAAACTCATTGCCATCACAGGGACCGCGGGAAAAACTACAACCAGCTTCCTCCTGGATTCTATTTTCCATGCGGCAGGGATGACCACCGGACTCTTCGGCACGGTCGTCTATCGCACGCCTCGATCCGAAGTACACGCGACGAACACAACCCCTGAATCCTACGAGATGCAGCGCTTTTTCGCGGAGCTGCGCGACGCGGGCGGCGTTGCGGGAGTTCTGGAAGTAAGTTCTCACGCGCTCTCCATGGACCGCCTATGGGGTTGCCATTTTGATGTGGCGGTCTTCACCAACCTGACGAGCGATCATCTTGACTACCACAAGAATGTGGACGACTACTTTGCCGCGAAGCGACGCTTGTTTGAAGGTACTGGCGCGGGCGCACCCGGCACGGCAGTACTGAATAGCGATGACGCGCGAAGCCCGCAATTGCACGGCCTCGCGAAGCGCACGCTGACATTTGGTCTCGGAGAGGGCGCGGAAGTCACCACAAAGAGATTTGAGCTTGCGTTTTCGGGTCTTCAATTCACGGCCGATGCGCCGGACGGGAAGGTCGAGGTCCGCTCGGCGCTCGTTGGACGCATCAACGTTTACAACATTCTTGCTGCGGTCGCGGCGGCACAGGCGATGGGCGTTCCTCGCGGGGCAATCGAGAAGGGAATCGCCGAGCTTCCTTCCGTACCCGGGCGGTTCGAGCGCATTGATTCCGGCCAGCAGTTTCTCGTCATCGTTGACTACGCGCACACCGATGATTCGCTGCGCAAACTGCTCGTGACCGCGCGCGAGTTGCATCCCGAGGGGCGCATCATCACGCTCTTCGGAAACGGCGGCGACCGCGATCGCACAAAGCGCCCTGCCATGGGCGAAACCGCCGCGCGCGCGAGCGATCTTGTCATCCTGACGGTGGACAATCCGCGCAGTGAAGATCCGCTGCGCACGATTAATGACGCTGTCGTCGGCGTTCAGCGCACGCGCACACCATATCGTGTTGAGCCGGATCGCGAGCGCGCCATCGCGCTGGCCTACAGCGTAGCGCGTCCTGGAGACATTGTTCTCTTGGTTGGCAAGGGCCACGAGACCTACCAAGTGATGAAGGACGGCCCCGTTTATTTCAACGAGCGCGAAGTGGCGCGGCGGTTGCTCTTGGAACGGGGGTATGGAAAGGGAAAGACGTAGACCGGCCGGGTAGCTCCCGCGCCGGCGTCAAAAACGCTTTGGCAGGAGCCTAATCGAGTCGTGCGGCCCAGCCCTCTCGGAACGCCATGCGGTGGACGAACGATCAAGTGGCTCGCGCTCTGGGTGTTGCGCTTCCCACAGGGCTTGACTCCGTGGCCCGGCTGGCCGGTGTGTCAATTGATTCTCGCACCGTGGGCCGGGGAGAGTTGTTCTTCGCCATACACGGCCCGCGTCACGATGGACACGGTTTTGTCGTGCAGTCGCTCGCGGCCGGCGCGGCTACGGCCGTTGTGGCTCAATCGCGGCTCGGGGAATTTGCCCCCGGGATCCGTGAAAAGCTCTTCGCTGTGCCCGACACGCTGGCAGCGCTCCAGCAATTGGCGCGAGCGATTCGCATCAGGTGGGGCGGGCGCATCGCGGCAGTCGCCGGCTCCGTTGGCAAGACAACGACCAAAGAGATTCTGGCGGCACTTGTGGCCGCGAGGTTCCGCACGCTGAAAACAGAAGGGAACCTGAACAACGAATATGGGCTGCCGTTGACGCTCGCGAAGCTTGAGCCGGAACACGAGGCGGCTGTCGTTGAGCTGGGAATGTCGCGGCGCGGCGAACTGGCGCGGCTGACGGAAATTGCGAAGCCGCAAGTCGGGCTCATCACGCGGATTGCGATTGAGCATTTGGAATTCTTTGCGTCGCTGGATGAGATTGCGCTCGCCGAGCGCGAATTGATCGAGAATTTGCCGGACCGCGACGCGGTCGCAGTGTTAAACGCTGACGACCCTTACGCCGCGCAATTCGCGAGAGTTGCACCGGGGCGGCTTGTGACATTTGGCATGCGAGCGCACGCGGATTTCCGCGCGATAGAAATTGAAGATTGTGGTGCAGAAGGCGCCGCGTTCACGTTCGTAGCGCCCGAAGGCCGGGCGCGATTAAAGGTTTCGCTCGTGGGCCGGCACAACGTCGCCAACGCGCTCGCGGCGCTGGCCGCTGCGAGTGTTTGGGGAATCGGCGCGCGTGAAGCGGCGGACGTGCTGCCGCGTATGAAGGCCGCCGCGATGCGCGGGGAAGTCTTGCGTTTTGAGGAAGGGTTCACGGTCATCAACGATTCCTACAATTCGAGTCCGGCTGCAATGGCGAGCGTGACGGAATTGCTCGCCGCCACGCCGGGCTATCGCCGGCGCATCTTGGCGGCGGGCGAAATGCTCGAACTCGGCACCACTTCACCGGTGCTTCATCGCGAAGCGGGCCGCTATGCCGCCGCAAAAAAGCTTGATTACATTTTGGGGGTGCAAGGAGATGCCGCCGAGTTCGTGCGGGCGGCGGTTGCCGCGGGCATGGCCGAGACTCATGCGCGGTTCTTTCCGAATTCACAAGATGCGGGCGAATTCCTCGCCGGAATTGTTCAGAAGGGTGACCTTATTCTCGTAAAGGGTTCGCGCGGCGTGCGGATGGAGGGCGCGATCGAAGCGATTCGCGCGAAGCATGCGCTGATAGAAACCGGAGCTGGAGTTTCAAGCGCGGCGGAGCGGCACTGAGATGCTCTACTACCTCTTCTATGATGTGCTGCGGCCATATTTCAAGGCGCTGAACGTCTTCCGCTACATCACTGTTCGCACGGCTTACGCGAGCCTGACTGCTCTCTTCATCGCGCTGGTCCTCGGGCCGTGGGTGATCCGCCGCCTGCGCGAAATGCAAATCGGCCAGTTCATCCGTGAAGAAGGCCCGAAGAGCCACCAGTCCAAGGCGGGCACGCCGACTATGGGTGGCGTGCTCATAGTCATCGCAACCGTTGTGCCGGCGCTGTTGTGGGCGGACTTGAGGAACCCGTACATCTTGCTTGCGATTGGCGCGATGCTTTCATTCGGAGCCATTGGTTTCCTTGACGACTACTCCAAAGTCGTGCGCCGCCACAATCGGGGCCTGTCTGCGCGCGGGAAAATTATCCTGCAGATTGTCACGAGCCTCGTTGTCGGCATTGTTTTGATCAGGCTGATGACGCAGGGCGTGTACTCGACACAGTTGATCGTGCCGTTCTTCAAGAATTTTCGGCCGGATCTCGTGGTCCACAGTTTGCTCGGATCCCGCTACATCTGGCCATTGGCATTTGTCCCGTTCTTGCTTTTCATCGTGCTGGTTGTTGTCGGCTCGTCGAACGCGGTCAATCTTACGGACGGGCTCGACGGCCTTGCCATCGGCTGTACGATCATCGCCGCGGGCGCGCTCACGATTCTCACATACGTGACCAGCAACTCGAGGTTCGCGAATTACCTCGAAATTCAATACATCCCCAATGCAGGCGAACTTACAATTTTCTGCGGAGCGCTGGTCGGAGCTTCGCTCGGATTTCTCTGGTACAACGCCCATCCCGCCGATGTCTTCATGGGAGACGTCGGCTCGCTTTCTCTGGGCGGCACTCTTGGCGTTATCGCTGTCATTATCAAACAGGAGATCCTGCTGTTCTTCGTTGGCGGCGTTTTCGTCCTCGAAGCGATTTCTGTGATCCTGCAAGTTGGTTCCTATCGCCTGACGCGCAAGCGCATCTTCAAAATGGCTCCGATTCATCACCACTTTGAATTAACAGGATGGAGCGAGTCGAAAGTAATTGTGCGTTTCTGGATTGCAGCGCTTGTGTTTGCGCTCTTCGCGCTGACGACATTGAAATTGAGGTGAATGGGTGAAGCCGGGGATCGAACTCGAAGGCAAGCGCGTGCTGGTCGTAGGACTGGCGCGGACGGGCATTGCCACTGCGCTTTTTTGCGCCGCGCGAGGCGCGCGCGTGACCGCGACCGAAGAGCGCGCCGAGCCGGACATTGCCGAAACGGCCGCAAAGCTGCGCGCCGCCGGCGTAGCGCTTGAATTTGGTGGACACCTGGAAGAAACTTTTTTCTCGCAAGACCTAATCATTCCAAGCCCCGGCGTGCCGGCCAACCTGCCGTACCTTGAGGCCGCGCGCGCCTCTAAGATTTCCGTTTGGAGCGAAATCGAGCTTGCTTCGCGGTTCCTTAGCGGTCGTCTAATCGCGGTCACAGGTTCAAATGGGAAGACCACGACAACTTCTCTGATCGGCCATATTTTGGAGAATGCGAACATTCCAACCATCGTCGCCGGCAATATCGGCACCCCATTGATTTCCCGCGTGACAGAGACGAGCGAAGCCACAGTCACCGTTGCCGAAGTCAGCAGCTTTCAATTGGAACTGATCGACAAATTCCGGCCGAATATCGCGCTGCTTCTCAACATCACGCCGGACCATCTCGATCGTCACGCGTCGCTCGAAATTTACGGCCGGGCCAAGGCGCGGCTCTTCGAGAATCAATTGGAATCCGATGCGGCCATATTGAATGCGGAGGACGATTGCGCCGCGCAATTCGCGCCTTCGCGCCCGAGAATCTTCTGGTTCAGCCGTACCAAGCGCGTCGCCCGGGGCATCTTTCTCCGCGACGCCGAAATCGTTTTGCGGGACGATGGCGCGGAGACAGTCCTGCTTCGCCGCGGCGACATAGGTCTGCGCGGCGAGCACAACGTCGAAAACGTTCTCGCCGCCGCCGGAGCCGCATTCCTCACGGGCGTAGTTCCGTCTGCGATTGCATCCGGCGTGCGGAGTTTCGCGGGAGTCGAGCACCGCCTCGAATTCATCGCGGAGATAAACGGCGTCAGTTATTACAACGACTCGAAGGCCACCAATGTGGACGCCACGCTGAAGGCAATCGACGCGTTTCCCGGCAATCTGCTTGTTATCCTCGGTGGAAAAGACAAGGGCGGCGACTTCACGCTGCTGCGCGAGCCGCTTCGTCAGCGTGCAAAAGTCGCGCTGCTTATCGGCGCCGCCGCGGAGAAAATTTCTTCGCAGATTCAGGGCGCCATACGCATGGAGTCCCCCGGCACGATAGAAAGTGCTGTCTCAAGGGCCGCCGAACTCGCGCAGCCCGGTGACACCGTGCTTCTTGCGCCGGCCTGCGCCAGCTTTGACCAGTTCCACAATTTTGAGCACCGCGGACGCGTGTTCAAGCAGCGTGTTCGCTTGCTCGAGGAGGAATTCGCCGCGGGCAACCGCGCCCGCGCGAGTTAAGCGCATCCGATAATGCCTCGCAGACTCGAAACCGATCGCTGGCTGTTCCTCTCCACGGTCGTCCTTTGTTTAGTCGGCGCCGTAATGGTTTTCAGCGCCTCCGCGGTCACAGCACGCGAACAGCATGGCCATGCCTATTACTTTCTGTTGCGCCAGCTCATCTGGCTCGCGCTGGGCGCGGGGGTGATGCTCCTTGTGATGAATGTGGACTACCGCGTACTGCGCAAACCCTCTGTGGTTTTCTCGGGTCTCTTCGTTGTCCTGGCCATGCTGGTGGCCGTGTTTTTCCTCGACACGCGCCACGAAGTTCACCGTTGGATCTCCATCGGTTCGGTGGGATTGCAGCCATCCGAGCTTGCCAAGCTCGCCGTCATCGCCTACTTGGCGTGGTTCCTCGAACGGCGCATGAGATCGGGCGGCGCCGGCATCAATGACTTGAAGAATACGATCATTCCCGCGCTCGTCCCCGTGCTGATCGTGGTCGCGCTGATTGCCAAGCAGCCTGACCTGGGCACGGCGATTGAAATTTTCCTGATTGCCCTCGGCATGCTTTTTGTCGCCGGAGTCTCGATGCGCTATCTCGCGGGTGCTTGCGCGCTGGCCGCTCCGTACATCCTTTATCTGATTATCTTCGTGCCCTGGCGTTTGCAGCGTGTCGCGAGTTTCCGCCATCCAGACGCGGATCCTCAGCGCAGCGGCTTCCAATTGTTGCAATCGCTTATTGCAGTCGGGTCGGGCGGCCTGACGGGCGTCGGCTTGATGGAAAGCAAGCAAAAGCTTTTCTACCTCCCCGAGGCGCACACCGATTTCATTTTTGCCGTATTTTGCGAAGAGTTCGGATTTATCGGTGGCCTGCTCGTAATGGCTCTTTTCGCTGTTTACGCCTGGCGCGGGCTTCGCGCCGCGGTTGCGTCGCTCGACCCGTTCGCACGCCTCATCGCGCTTGGCATAACGGTGATGGTCGTGAGCCAGGCGCTGATCAATCTGTGCGTCGTGCTCGGCATGTTGCCGACGAAAGGGATTCCCCTGCCATTCATGAGCTACGGCGGGTCAAGCCTGGTGGTCATGCTGCTGGCAACCGGCGTGCTTCTGAATATCAGTCAGCAGACGAACTAGAGCGATGCGCTGCGGAAACGAGAAGGCCGCGAGGCCATGAAGATGCTTGTCGCGGGTGGAGGAACGGGCGGTCACGTTTTCCCGGCGCTGGCGGTCGCGCAGGAATGGCTGCGGCACGGCGAAGCTCTTGGAGAGAGGAGGCAAGCAGTGTTCGTGGGAACAGAGCGCGGCCTCGAGAATAAGCTCGTGCCCCCCACCGGCATTCCACTCGAACACATTCGGTCAGCCGGGCTGAAGGGAATGGGCGGCATGAAACTCGCGCGGCACCTGGCGATGCTTGGCCCAGCCTATCTCGATTCGCGCGCGATCCTGCGCAAACACCGCTTCGATGTTGCCTTTGGTCTGGGAGGGTATGCCGCAGGCCCCATTCTTTTGGCCGCAGCGATGAAAGGGATTCCTGTCGTAATCTTCGAGCCGAACGCGGAACCGGGCCTGACCAATCGCATTCTCGCAAGGTTCGCAACGCGAGTTGCGGTCGGCTATGAAGAAACTGCCCGGCGGCTAGGTAAAAAAGCGGTTGTCACGGGCTGCCCCGTGCGCCCCGAATTCAAGTATGTCTCCCCGCGCCGTCTTGAGCCGCCTTTCCGCATTCTGATAACCGGCGGCAGCCAGGGCGCGCGTCCCATCAACCGCGCCGTAAAAGAAGCTCTCCCGCTCCTGAAGCAGTGGAAAAATGAGCTTCTCATTGTTCATCAGACCGGCGAACGGGAATATGAAGACGTCCGCGCCGGCTATCTCTCCTGTGAGTTCACCGCGCAGGTAAAGCCGTTCTTAATGGATATGCCGGAACGCCTCGCTTGGGCTGACCTGATCATCTCCCGTGCTGGCCAGACGACCATCGCCGAAATCGCAGCGGTCGGCCGCGCCGCCATTTTCATCCCATTTGCCGGGGCAGCCGACAGCCACCAGTTGCGCAACGCCCAGGCGCTCGAACGAGCGGGCGCCGCGCGCGTGCTTCCGGAGAGTAAATTGAATGGCGCGCGGCTTGCTCATGAAATCATGAGCCTGCTGGCCAAGCCGGATGAAATCGCCGGTCTGGCCGCGAAGGCCCGCCAGTTCGCGGCGCCTCAGGCTACGCAAGATATCGTCAAATTAATCGAACAGGTGGCGCGTCCATGATGGTTTCCTTCCACAACTTCAAGCGCATTCATATGGTCGGCATCGGCGGCATCGGCATGAGCGGCATCGCCGAAGTGCTGCTCACCCTGGGCTACGCCGTCTCCGGCTCCGACACAAAACTTTCAAGCATCACTGATCGCCTTGCCAATCTCGGTGCGAAGGTCTACGAGGGCCATCGCGCGGAAAACGTCGCGGGAGCCCACGTCCTCGTCGTCAGCTCCGCGATCCGCCGTGACAACCCGGAAGTCGTAGAAGCGCACAAGTTAAAAATTCCGGTCATCCCTCGCGCGGAAATGCTCGCCGAATTGATGCGCTTGAAATACGGCATCGCGGTCGCGGGCGCTCACGGCAAGACCACGACAACTTCCATGGTCGCTGCGATTCTCGCGGCCGCGGGGCTTGACCCCACATTCGTCGTCGGCGGACGCGTCAACGCCGCCGGAACAACGGCCCGTCTCGGCCGCGGCGATTATATGGTTGTCGAAGCCGACGAGAGCGATCGCACTTTTCTTCTTTTGGCGCCCGTCGTCGCCGTCGTCACCACGATAGATCGCGAGCACCTCGATCACTACGCATCGCTCGAAGAAATCCAGGGCGCGTTCACGCAATTTGTAAACCGCGTTCCTTTCTACGGCGCGGCCATCCTTTGCCTGGATGAGCCGAACGTGCAGGCCATCCTACCGAATGTCGCCCGGCCCGTGATTTCTTACGGCACCTCGAGCCAGGCCGACCTCGTCATTTCCGACATCGAGCACACAGGTCTGGAGAGCGATTTTCGCCTCACCTATCGCGGCGATGATCTCGGCATGTTTCACTTGCCCATGCCCCCGGGCATCCACAATGTCAGCAATGCAACTGCCGCGGCCGCCGTTGCCCTCTATCTCGGCATTCCCGCCGAACTGATTCGCGAAGGCCTGGAGAGTTTCACCGGCGTTGGCCGCCGCTTCGACCTGAAGGCCGTCATAAATGGAATCACTTTGATTGACGACTACGGTCATCACCCCGCGGAAATCCGCGCCACGCTCGAAGCCGCGCGGCTGTGCAGGTTCAGCCGCCTGCTGGTGCTATTCCAGCCGCACCGTTTCACGCGCACGCTGCATCTGTGGGACGATTTCTGCCGCGCCTTCAATCAGGCCGATGTCCTCGTAATTACAGACATCTACGCCGCAAGCGAGCAGCCGATTCCCGGCATCACGGCGGAAGCGCTTGCCGCCGCAATCCGTGCGGCGGGGCACAAAAACGTCGCCTACCGCAGCTCGATGCAGGATGGGATTGAGTACCTGCTCAAAGAGGCGCGCTCGGGAGACGCCATTCTGACCATCGGCGCGGGAAACATTGGCCGCGCGATCGGCGAGTTGGCCATTCTCCTTGGCGCGAAAGTTTCCACCGGCACGATGGAATGAGCCCTTTGGAATGAGCCCTTTAGAATGAGGTTGTTGAGTGAAGATTGAGAGTCCGAAGATTCTTGCCGCGCTGCCCGCCCTTGGCGTCGAACGCGTCGCCTGTGCCGCGCTTTCCGAGCGCACCTCGCTCGGCATTGGCGGCACAACCGATCTTTTGTTGATCCGCCGCCACAGCTCATTGCCGGAGCTCGTCAGGCTCCTGGACGAAGCGAACTATCCGCATCGGTTCCTCGGTGGCGGCACAAACGTTCTCATCACCGACGGCGAATTGCCCTGGATTGTTCTGCATCTCGTAAAGCCGGACCCGGAATTCCGTCTGGAAGGGAATTTCGCTTCCGTGGACGCCGCGGCGGATCTCGGCCGCATGGTCACCTACTGCGCCAAGCACGATCTGGGCGGCATGGAAGGCCTGATCGGCGTGCCCGGCACGGTGGGTGGCGCGCTCCGCATGAACGCGGGCGCCTACGGCATGCAGATTGGCAGCTATGTTCGCGAGGTCGAGCTATACCGCGCCTCGGCGCGAAGCCTGGAAACCCTCAAGGGCGATCAGATTTCCTTTGAATATCGTCACACTTCTTTCGCGCCCGATGATATTATGCTCTCGGTGAAACTGGAGCTACCCTCCAAACCCTACCGCGATATTCTCTCTGGGATTCGTATCTGTAATGAAAAGCGGCGTTCCAGCCAGCCGCTCAATCAGAAAAGCGCGGGCTGTATATTCAAGAATCCGCCGGGCGCGAGCGCCGGACGGATGATTGATGAGCTGGGCCTCAAGGGTTCGCACGTGGGCGACGCGCGCGTCAGCGATCGCCACGCCAATTTTTTTGTCAATGCCGGGCACGCCTCAGCCTCAGACATGCTTTCGCTCATTGCCGACGTCCGCGAGCGGGTCCACAAGGCCTATGGCGTAACTCTCGAAGAGGAAGTCATCGTCTGGAAGTAGAATTCGATGGGGAAAGCGAGCATGGCCAGCGAACAGGAAGCCATTCCGCAGGAAGTTTTAGCGGACGAAGAACCTCGTTATCTTCGCCGGCAAAAACCCGTCGAAGTGCGCCGCAGGAAATTCGGTAAGCGCACCTGGCCTGCGTACCGGCGGATTCTTGTTGCCGGCGCGATCCTGCTGGCTGGCGGCTTCGTTCTCTATGAAGTGGGCAGCTTCTTCCTTTTTTCGCCGCGCGTGACCCTGCAGAGTCTCGACCAGATTGATGTCACGGGTAGCCGGTACGTTGCGCGCCAAACCGTTGTCGAAAAATTCTCCAGCGACGTGGGGAAGAGCATTCTGCGAATCTCTCTCGACAATCGGCGCCGGAATCTGGAGGCCATCCCCTGGGTCGAGCACGCCGTCGTCTCGCGCATCATGCCGAATCGCATCCGTGTCGAGTTGGTTGAGCGTTCGCCCGTCGCATTTCTTCGCACCGGCACGGACGTGGGTCTCATTGACGCGCAAGGCGTAATTCTCGAGCGCCCCATCGAAGGCGATTTTCATTTTCCGGTCCTGAGCGGCGTCAGTGAATCGGTTTCCCCCGCCCACCGCGCGCTCCGCATGGGCCTTTACACGGATCTTCTTCGCAGCATGAATCAGGTGAAGCCCGGCGCTTCCGATCATGTGAGCGAGGTGGACCTCTCCGACGCCTCGGACGTTCGCGCCACGCTTGCAGGTCTCAGCCAGATGGGGATCGCGGGTCTCGAAGATCAGGGGCCCTTGCTCGTGCATTTCGGCAACAAGGATTTCGAATCGAAGTTTCGCGTGCTGCTGGACAATATCGCGCAATGGCGCGCCACGGCGGGCCGCGTTGAATCGGTGGACCTGCGCTTTTCCAAGCAGGTCGTGGTCAATCCCGAATCGAGGGCCACGGCATATAGCGCCGGCGGCCCGGCTCGACCGGGGAAAAATCGTTGAATCGGCGTTGCGCGCGGCCCATGCAGGGAGCGCGCGCGGCATGAAAGTTGGGGCGGCGGATTGGCAAAGAAAGACCGGTATCTTGTTGGGCTCGACATCGGCAGCACAAAAACGTGCGTCCTCGTCGCCGAGTTCAATGACGGCGGATTGCGATTTGTGGCGCTCGGCGCGGCCGAATCGAAGGGGCTGCGCAAGGGACTCATCGTGAACCTTGACGCGACGGTCAGTTCCATCCGCCGCGCGGTTGAGGAGGCCGAGAGCGCAGCGGGAGTGCCCGTGGAGTCGGCGATTCTTGGTGTTGCTGGGAGCCACGTGAAGGGAGTCAACAGCCGCGGCGGCATCACGCTCGGCCAGCGCGCTCGCGACGTTCAGAAAGACGACGTCCGGCGCGCCATTGATGCCGCGCGCGCCATCACCCTGCCCGAGGACCGCGAGATCATTCACGTTCTGCCGCAGGAATTCCTCCTCGACACGCAGAATCACATCCGCGATCCGATTGGAATGGTCGGCCAGCACCTGGAAGTCAATGTTCACATCGTGACTTCTGCGGTCTCCTCCTCGCAGAACCTCGTGACGGCTGCCAATCGCGCCGGAGTCATCGTCGCGGACACGGTTCTCGAGCCGCTCGCGGCCGCGGAGGCATGCCTCACGCAGGACGAGCGCGAGATCGGCTGCTGCTTGCTTGACATCGGTGGCGGCAGCACGGATCTGATCGTCTTTGCCGGAGGGGTCGCCCGCCATGCTGCTGTCGTCCCAATCGGCGGCGACCACTTCACGAATGATCTTGCCGTTGGCTTGCGCACGCCCGTCCCGGAAGCCGAGCGCATCAAACGCGGCTACTCATGCGCGTGGCGCGAGTTGCTCGCGGAAGACCGGCCCATCGAAATCGGCAGCGTCGGCGACCGTCCGCCGCGCACCGTCTTCACGCGCATGTTGAACGATATTGTCGAGCCGCGCGCGCACGAATTGCTCTCACTCGTCCGGGACGAGTTGCGGCGCGCGGGCCTTGACGCGCTGATCCCCGCCGGCCTGGTCCTCACCGGCGGCGGCTCGCGCCTGATGGGTTTGCCGGAATTGGCCGACCGGATGTTCTCGCTGCCCGTGCGCGTGGCTGCGCCCCGCAGCCTGCCCGGTTTGCCGGAAGAATTTGCCCAGCCCGAGTATTCCGCCGGCGTCGGCCTGTTGCTCTATGGCGTGAAGGCGCGGCGTCAGGTCGCGGCGCGCCCGGCGACGCTGGTCGGGAGACTCAAAGCGATGTTCGCGGGCCAGTAGTAGAAGTTCGAATTGGATTTGCCGGGCCGGAATCGCGCGGAGCCCAGTCGGGCTTTCGGTTCGGATGCTGTTCAAAGTTCAAATTGGGGGGAGAGAACTATGTCACCGAAAGACGCTGGGATCAGGCTTTCATTCAGCGAAGATATCCTGCAGGGCGCGAAGATTCGCGTCATAGGAGTGGGTGGCGGCGGCTGCAATGCCGTCAACCGCATGATCCGCGCGAAGGTGGAAGGCGTCGAATTCATCGCCGCCAACACTGACTTGCAGGCGCTCAAACTCTCGCAGGCGCCCATGAAGCTTCAGCTCGGCGCCAAGCTCACCAAAGGGCTCGGCGCTGGCGCAAACCCTGAGGTTGGCCGGAAGGCCGCCCTCGAAGACACGGAAAACATCATCGAAGCGCTCGAAGGCACGGACATGGTCTTCATTACCACCGGCCTCGGCGGAGGCACGGGCAGCGGCGCCGCCCCGGTCGTCGCCTCGCTCGCCACGGAACTCGGCGCGCTCACTGTCGCCGTCGTCACCAAACCTTTTGCCTTTGAGGGCAAGCGCCGCATGATGCAGGCCGAGCACGCGCTCTCCGAGCTTGTCGGCTGCGTTGACACGGTCATCGTCATTCCCAACGAACGCCTGATGGAAACTGTCGAGCGCGGCACCAGCTTCTTTGAGGCCTTCCGCATCGCCGACGACATTCTCCGCCAGGCCGTGCAGGGCATCAGCGACATCATCACCGTGCCCGGCATCATCAACCGCGATTTCGCCGACGTAAAGGCCATCATGCATGGCCAGGGCTATGCCGTCATGGGCACGGCCGTCGCCTCAGGCTCGAATCGCGCCATTGACGCCGCGAACCGCGCCATCAACAGCCCGCTCCTCGAAGATAATTCCATCCAGGGCGCGCAGGGAATTCTCATCAACGTCTGCGGCTCATCGAGTCTCAATCTCCACGAAGTCCATGAGGCGAGCACCGTCATACAGAAGGCCGCGCACGAGAACGCCAACATCATTTTCGGCGCGGTTCTCGACGAGGCGATGAAGGAGTCCGTGAAAATCACCGTCATCGCCGCCGGCTTCCGCGAAGTCGCGCGCAAACCCGTCCAGCAGAAGCCCTCCTATCTGCCGAAGACCTGGAAGGCCTCGCGCGACCCGCAGCAGGAATCTGTTCTCCGGGAGGCCCCGCGGCCCGCGGCCGAAATCATTCAGGAGGTTCAGGCCGACGACCTCGAAGTCCCGACCTTCCTCCGCCGCAAAGCCCAAAGCGCCTAGCGATCTACCTTGCGCCGTCAAATCAATTCGGGGCGGCATGAACGCCGCCCCGTCTCTTTGACAAGTTCACTTCTGGAAGATCGGCCATCATGACTGGTCTCGATTTCCTTCCGCCCACACCATTCTGTAATAAGTCCGAAGTACCCAAGTTTGCGCCAGAAAAAAGAACATCCAGAACCCGCTGAAGTTTCGCAGAGCCAATGCCATTATCTTCTCTAAATTGCCTCGTTCCTGATTCGCGGTCATCGCGAAAAAGAAGTTCAAAAGGGTATAGAGAAGGCATGTCGGAATTAAGAGAAACCAGATTATGGGTGAGCAACGATAGAAAGAGTGCCAGCCCAGCTTAGCGCGACTGATGTAGACCATGGCAAAGATTGTCGGAATGAACAGCAGAATTGCTCCTAAGTGGAGTGGTAACATGAATTCGGCAAAGAGCCTTGTGAACGATACTCTTAAGAAGAATGTGGAAAGATGGAGAGCAAAGGAGACGGCGAAGCCCAGGGACGCTAGGTAGGCGTATGCCCGGATTTTTCCTTTGCTCATTTTTCCTCCCTCCCGCCAGAGGATGTGTAAGGGATTCGTTCTGGTGCAAATCCTATTCTCGGCACAACTCTCTGTCCACTCCAAGGACCTTCGAATGATTCGCCAGTGCGTTGGACCAATCGCTCTCGCTGGAATGTTGAAACACTCACAGCAAGACCAACCTAGCGAATCCTGTGGCCTCCTCGCTGGCCGCGACGGCGTCATCACGGATATATTCCCCGCGCGCAACGTCCACCCAACGCCCGCGACAGCTTACGAAATCGCGCCGGAAGAACTCTTTCGATTATTCCGCGAAATCCGAGCGCAAGGCTTGGAGCTACTCGGAATTTACCACTCGCATCCAAGCGGCGAGAATGCGCCCTCGCCCGCCGACGTCGAACGCGCCTATTATCCCGACGTGGCATACTTCATCGTCTCGCCGAGTCTCAACGCGAAAAATCCAGTCCGCGCCTTCCGTATCAGCAACGGCCGCTTCGCAGAATTAACAGTGGAGAGTGTGACTAAAAGAAGTCCCTAAGAGTGGTTGTCATCCTGAGGGCCGGCGTTCTTCATCGAGCCGAAAAATCCATCACCTTCAGCGGTGATTGATATCGGTCCAGCAAGGGCAGGCTGCTACGATTTCACCGCCGCGCGGTACGGCGTTCCATCCGCCGCATGATACCGCCGCTCGTACAACGGAAATTTCTCCGTAAATTCCGCCACTTCCTTGCGCACGCGTTTTTCCGTCGTCGCGTCGTTCAAATGCCCGAGCGTTTCTGCAATCCACGCTGCGATCGGCGCCATCTCCGCCTCGCGCATTCCGCGCGTCGTGATGGCGGGCGTGCCCATCCGGATCCCGCTCGCGGTCATTGGCGGCAATGGATCGAAGGGGATCGCATTCTTGTTTACGGTAATTCCCGCGCGGTCCAGCGCCGGTTGCGCGTCTTTTCCCGTTAGCCCCTTCGAGTGAATATCCACGAGGAAAAGATGATTGTCCGTCCCGCCGCTCACGATCCGGAATCCCTGTTTTGCCATCGCCGCCGCGAGCGCCCGCGCATTCGCCACCACCTGCTGGGAATATGCGCGGAACTCCGGCGTCGCTGCTTCCTTCAGGCACACGGCCTTTGCCGCGATGATGTGCATCAGCGGTCCGCCTTGAATCCCCGGGAACGTCAGCTTGTCCAATTCCTTTGCATACTGGGCCTTCGAGAGCACCAGCCCGCCGCGCGGCCCGCGCAGGGTTTTGTGCGTTGTCGTGCTGACAAAATCCGCGTGGGGCACTGGACTCGGATGCACGCCCGCCGCCACCAGCCCCGCGATGTGCGCCATGTCCACAAACAGCAGCGCGTCCACGGATTTCGCAATCTCCGCCAGCCGCGGAAAGTCGAAAATCCGCGAATATGCGCTCGCCCCCGCGACGATCATTTTCGGTTTGTGCTCGCTGGCAAGCCGCTCGACTTCGTCATAATCAATCGTCTCGGTTTCCTTCGTCACGCCGTAAGCCACGAACTTGTACATCCGCCCCGAAAAGTTCAGCGGGTGTCCGTGCGTCAGATGCCCGCCGTGCGCCAGGTTCATCCCGAGCACGGTGTCTCCCGGCTGCAGCGCGGACATGTATACGGCGATGTTCGCCTGCGAACCGGAATGCGCCTGTACGTTTGCGTGCTCCGCGCCGAAGAGCTGCTTTGCTCTGTCTATCGCAAGCTGCTCGGCGCGGTCCACGTATTCGCACCCGCCGTAATAGCGCTTACCCGGATAACCCTCCGCGTACTTGTTCGTCAGCACCGAGCCCATTGCTTCGAGCACCGCCTCCGAAACGAAGTTCTCCGAAGGGATTAGCTCGAGCCCCTCCGTCTGCCGCCGCGTTTCCAGCTCGATGATCTCCGCGATGTCCGGATCCACTTCGCGTAGGGGCGCGTTCATCCTGCTGGTATTTTTTGAGTCGGTTGTCACCCGGATTGCCCTTTGCCGCACGCGGCGTCGCGCTCTCGATCCAGTTCCGTAATCTTGTCAATCCGCCGCTGATGCCTTCCGCCCGTGAACTTTGCGTTCAAGAACTCCTTCGCGATTTCCACAGCGCGCGCGTCGTCCACCACACGGCCGCCGAGTGTCAGCACGTTCGCGTCATTGTGTTCGCGCGCCAGCCGAGCCGTTATTGCGTCGTGCGCCACCGCCGCACGGATGCCCTCCACCTTGTTCGCTGCGATCGCCATTCCCATCCCCGTGCCGCACACCAGCACGCCGAGTTGGTCTTCGCCCCCCGCGACGCGCTCTGCCACTTTCTTCGCGTAATCCGGGTAGTCCACGGATTCATCCGACCACGTCCCCAGGTCCTCGACCGGGTATCCCTGCTCCATCAAATATCTCTTGATCACTTCCTTCGCGTGGTACCCGGCGTGATCGGCCCCCATTGCGATGCGCGGTTTTTCCGTGGATTCGCTCATTTGAGTTTTCGTGGAAGCGCGAATCGCAATTCTATCAGAAGCGTTCGTTCCATCCCATCTCATCCCATCCGATGGATCTGCGCGACCTCCGCCGCGCTTTTTTATGCTATGCCCGTCTTTGTTTGCGGCGCAGCCCGCCGTGGCGGGCTTCTTCGCTCAACATGCAGCGCGGTCAACAAAACTCCAGCAACTAGCGCTGGTAGTAATTTCCTCCCGCTGAAAGAATCTTCGTTTCATTCGCAGTTACCAAGGGAGAGTCATGTCTCTGGGGCGCGGCATTCTCTTTTCGCTGGTCTGCTTGCTTACCTCGGTCGGCGCGTTCGCGCAGAACGCTCGAGGATCCCTTTCCGGAATTGTGAGTGACTCGACTGGAGGGCGAGTTGCTTCGGCGAAAATCGTGGTGAAGGCTGCGGGATTATCGTTCGAGCGCACCGCAACGAGCGACAGCCAGGGAGAGTTCCGGCTCGGCGATCTTTTGCCCGGCCCCTACCACGTAACCATAAATGCGCCGGGGCTGGCCGAAGTGCAGTCGGACGTCACCATCTCAATCAGCTCCGTAAATGACATCAAGGTGACGATGCAGCCCGCGGCTGCCCGCCTAGAGGTGGACGTGACCGCGGAAGCTTCGTCCATCACCACGCAACCCATGGACACGACCACGGCGGTGCATCAGGGCGTCGTTACCGTGCAGGATTTGCGCGATCTTCCACTCGCGCACCGCACCTTCGCGAACATCGCGTTTCTCGTTCCCGGAACGGAGCCGGTCGAGCCTTCGGACCCGACCAAGGCCCGCACGATGGCGGTTTCGTTCGGCGGCAGCTCCGGGTTAAACGTTGATCTTTCGGTGGACGGCGGAGACAACTCCGATGATTACATCGGAGGCTTCCTTCAAAACTTTTCCGCGGATGCCATACAGGAATTTGCCGTGCGCACCGCGCAGGAGGACGCCGACACCGGGCGCACCACGGGCGGCTCTGTCGTGATCATGACCAAGCGCGGCACAGACGATTGGCACGGAGACGCCGCTTTCTATGAGCGCGCGGCCGCCCTGAACGCCCGCCTTCCGATTGATAATCCTCCGCCCGAACCGAAGCAGCCCTTCTCGCGCCAGAATTACATCGCGGCTCTCGGCGGCCCGCTGAAAAAAGACAAGCTGTGGTTTTTTTCGTCGTTTGACTATGTTCCGGAAAATGCCAGCATTGCATACAGCCCCTCGAGCATCACTCAGTTCAACGCGCTTGCGACGCTTGCTTCGCAGGGTTTGATCCCGGGAGTAAGCTCGATCAACGTGCCTTCAAGTGTTCCCGTCCCATTTCGCGATTATCTGGGAGACGCGCGCCTCGATTGGACGCAGTCGTCCCGCTCGCAGTGGACCGCGCGCTTCGCGAACGACAATTACACGACGCACAATGACCTAGTGCAGCAGGCCACGCTGCCCTCGACGGGCGCGGCCGCTTTTTCCAATTATCTGAACCTGTTGATCAGCCAAACGCACTCATTCAATGAGACGTGGCTCGGATCATTTACATTTGACGCGAGTTATCTGCATCACACGGAAAAGGCCAACTCCGATCTTGGTTTCGCGCTCGCGTTCCCCTTCAGCTCCACCGCCCAGACAATTTCGGGTTTTGAAACGCTAGGCGACAACCAGTTCGTCACACCCATCACGGCTTTTCCAATTCTCCGCAATCAGGAAAAGTATCAGTTTCGGTATGACGTGAGCCATTCGATCGGCCATCACGCGCTGCGCTTTGGCGTGAACTTCACGCATGAACCGGTGCTGAGCGGCGCGCTTTCCGGCACAGCCGAAAACTTAACCGTATTCGCAATGGATCCCGCGAATTATCTCGGCAACCCGCAACAGTTCACCGTGGACCTCACCTGTACGCCTTCGGGTTCGCTGACAGTCACGCCCGGTACGACGTGTACATTCAGGCCGGCCGCGGACGGAAGCTTTTCTCAAAATGTCCAGCGGCTCGGACTCTATGCGGAAGATTCCTGGAGGCTGACGCCGCGCCTCACAATCAACTACGGCTTGCGTTACGAAACCACTTTCGGTTTATTCATGGCATCCGGGCGCAGCCAATTGGATAACCCGGCCCTCCTCACCCTCAAGGCTCTGGATATATCTCTTATCAACGGCGCGCCGCACGACGATCGACTCCAGTTTCAGCCGCGCCTCGGAATTGCATACGCCCTCGGGGCGAGCGAACGCACCGTGATTCGCGCCGGCATCGGGCTTTACGACAACGATCTCGCGCAAAACGGTTGGGTCACCGCGTTGCAAGGCGTCAACATGCCCGCGGGCGTTTGCGTCCATCCCGGCGATCCCGGATGCATTCCGGGGGCTGCCAGTGGCGGCTCAGGCGCGTTGATTGATCCCAATTACAAGACCCCTTACGCTTTGCATGTCACCGGGGGCGTTCAACACGCTTTCAATGCCAATTGGGCTGTCAGCGCCGAATACACCCACGAAACCGGCGTTCACGGCTACCGGCGCTACACCTACGTGCCGGGCGAGACGCTGTTTTCGCCGCTCTTCGCGCAGGATTCCGCCGCGCAAATGGCGAATGTTCCTGACATCGATGTTTTTCGCACCGACAATCGCTCGCGCTACGACGCACTCACCATCCATTTACAGGGAAATGTTGCGCGGCGGTTCAACCTCACCATGAATTACACGCTTGCGAAGGCCCAGACTTGGGGTTGCGTCCTCGGCGAATTATTTGATTATGTGAATGGCGTCTGCAATCCGTTGGACCCGTTTGCCAAGGGCGATTACGGCCCTTCTGGAGAAGACGTGCGCCACAGATTCGTTCTCGCGGGCACTTACATCGCCCCGGGCGGCATTCAGATTTCCCCGCTTGCGCAGGCGGAAAGCGCGCGGCCATTTACGCTCACTACCCCTGTGGACGTAAATGGCTTCGGCGACCCTCTGGACGACCGCGCCATCGTCAATGGCGTGCAGACCACTCTCGACGAATTTCGCGGCACTCCCTACATTCAGGTGGACATGCGCGTCAGCCGCCCATTTGTGTTTCATGAGCGCTGGTCCGTGATGCCATTCGTGGAATTTTTCAACCTCTTCAATCGAAGCAATCCCGGCGCGAATTACGTCACAAATCTGGCCGCGCTGCCCGTCAATAGCCTCACCAATGCCACCGCAATTTGTCTCAACCCATCCTGCTCGCAATCGCAACCCATCACGAGTTTGAACCAATTGCGTGTTCCCGCGGGAGCTCTGGGGGACTTCTTCGGCCCGGGCACTACAGTCGGATTGGGCTTCGCCGCGCAGCTCGGCGTCCGCCTGCATTTCTAATCCTGCTTGGATTTCTGTAGCGCGCCTCGTCTCGCAGGGGCCGGGCATTTCGCTGCCCAAAACAAATCTCTCGCTGTCTTCATCGCGGCGTTTGCTTCAACGATTTCACTTTTCTCTCCGAATCCGAGCCGGCGCCCGCCATCCTAATTGGCGCTTGCGCTTGCCTTTAAGTTGGTTGGAGGAGTTGGTTTGGGGCCGCTTGGAGTCGCTCCGCTATCTGCGCTAATTTGAAGAGAGCTTACATTTACCGGTTCAAACTCGCTTAGCGTGAAATTCCTCAGACAAGCCAGATCGGAATTGTTCCAGTGCGCGTCCGGCGTGCCGATCAGCCCCCCGGACATCCCGTTATCGGCCAGAATAATTCCGTAGTTCTTCATAGCTTTCAAAATTACCGTCGATTCCGGAGAACTGCTGCAAACAGAAATATCCACGCCCGCCTTCAGCCGATAAATCTCTCCCGACGGTCCCGACCAGGTGCATGAAGTCGGCGGCGAGGATTGAGACAATAGCGACCCGGCGGGAATCGCCCCGCTTGCATTGCTGCAATATCCGACGCCGGCGGCATGGCGTCCCGGCCACACAATTCCGTTCAGCATGCGATTGAGTGTAAATCGAATCGGATGCGTAACGGCGCCGGAGGCAACCTCATCGTAGTTTACCGTGAGCGGCATAATGGGCAGGCCTGCGGCATCGCCGGACGTCCAGCTGAGCGGGCGCAGCGCATCCGTGCCCAAATCCCAGTGGGCGCCGTTCGCGGCGTCCCACGTTCCATCTCCATTGTAGGAAGCCTCCCAGGTTTCCCACAGTTGGCATTGCTTTCCGCCTCCCGCGGTTTGCAGCACAAGCACGTGCATGTCTCCGCCGCTGTTCGCGGAACCCTCAATCGGAGCGTTGGCAGGAAACGGGTAGGGGGAAGGATCGGATTCGCCCGGATAAGCCGTCCAGGTCATGCTTACGAGCGGCTGGTTGAACGGAACGCGAATAAACGGAATCCCGTTCGGCCCGGGCTCGGCGTCCGAACCGAAGAATGGACGAATGATTGACGATTGGTATGCGGAAGGAATGGGAGCCGCAGGCGACGTATCCACCGGAAGTGAATCCACGCGGTGGTGGAAGATGCTGTCCGGGGGAAAAATCGCGCACCCGCCATAGGTGTTGTCGGCGACTACGTTTATCGTCTCGAGCGCCGTGGCGATTGTGCCTGCCGCATCCTTCACCTGCACCTGGAATTGATATCCGCCTTGTCCGCCCACCGATTCACTTGAGATCGCGCCGCTCGACGGGTCGATCGTCATCCCCTCGGGCAGTGTGGCGTCGGCAGTCGTTACGCTCCAGGCGTACGGCGGCACTCCGCCGGTGGCTGCGAGAGCCGCGGAGGAATAGGGCTGATACTGCGTGGCGACGGGAAATGGCGTTGCCGTAATTGTAAGAGCGCCCGTAATCGTCGGATTCGACGCGGGCACACTGGGGATCAGCATCAACAGAATAAGCACGAGATACTTAACTTTTGACATTTGAATTCCTAGCATGCGTGGTGAATGCCTTGCACTCCCTCGCCTGAATCGTCCCCCCCCAAAAAAGTTGAGAGCAAAATGGAGATGCGCGAGCACATCCACGGCATGAATAGCCTATCCCCACGGCCGGAAAGTTAAAACTGGTCTGAAGAGCAGGCTAGGGGTAGCTGTACTTCATTCGCGGCATTCGCCCCCTTCGTTGTGTACGTCACTTTCGCGTGCCGCCTGCCTGCGGCGCCAAAAATATTTGCTTCTAATAAACCTCCTTTCCCGCAATCTGATTGGATAGAATAGCGGTTCCGAGCCCAAAAGGAGATTCCGCATGGCAAACCTAAGAGAGCTTCTTCCCCCCGGCGGAAAAAGAAAAGCGCGCACTGCCGATCAGATTGCCGCGGCTGCGCGCGTGGGATTGGACTATCCCGCTACTCAAGTCGGGACCGCCGGCAACATCACCGTCTCCTACGACCCGGCGCTCGGCGCTCCGGGTCTGGCCCTCGCCCAGCAACTTTTAGGCGCCGTCACCGGTCCGTATAACGATATGCAGACTTTCTTCGGCATTGCCGGGGGCGCCGTTCAGGTCATCATCGCTCCTCTGAGCGGAAATAACGATGGCTCCGGCGGCGCATATCATTATGGCTGCGACTTCGCATCCGGTGGCGTTTTGTACCTCGACGCGACCTTTGCCAGCACGACGGTCAACCCCCTGGACCTGGAGGTCGGCCTTTACGTCGCCGAACTGAGCGAGAGTTTCATGGGTCCGCAGGGCGGCGGATGGAACTGCGGCTTCAGCAATGGCGAGGGCCTCTCACGCTTTTGTGCCGAACGGGAAACGCCGTCCGGAGCATTGGATGCGTATGCAACCGGCCCGGCCTGGGCGCAGGCCGGTTTCCCCGACTGGGTCAGCCAGACAGAACAGACCGACCAGAATGCCCTATCCACTGGATGCGCGATCGTTTACATCTACTGGATGCGTTCGCTCGGGTTCTCGATCCCCCAGATTGTTCAGGCCGCTGGCGCCACGCTTTCGGCGAACTATCAGAAGCTCACTGGCAAGGCCACGGCTTTTCAGGATTTGCGCGCCGCGCTGCAGGGCTTGACGGTCACGTCGGACAATCCCTTCGTCGCCGCGCCTTGACCCCCGGACGCGACGGCCGCCGTCGCCCAAGTAACACAGGCTTTAGCCTGTGATCTTTCGTTCGGTCGACCCCACACAGGCTGAAGCCTGTGCTACATCCCTCCTACCCCCTATCTTTTTGTAAGAGTGTGCGCCTAAAGGACTTACAGCCACGAAGAGCGCTAAGAGTATGCGCCTAAAGGACTTACGAGTTTTACATTCATTAGACTAAGTCCATTAGAATCAATGACTTAAGTTTTTGCGCGTCACATGCCTCGTAAGAGTGTGATTCTAAAGGACTTTAAGTCCTTTAGGCGCTTACTCTTACGGAGTGGTTGCAACACATGCGACTTTCGCTCCCGGCAGGGGCGACTCCGTGCCTACCCTGGCTAACCGGCAGGCAGGTTTCCCGTTTTGGTCCCGATCCAAATCATCGGGATGCAAACGACGCAAACTCAATAGCGTACTGCTGCCGCAACCTGAGCTACAGATTACCATAGAGTTATAATAAATGTCAACGAAAATTATGGGGTAAAAATTACCCTTAGGCACAAGGACGAACGCCACACGCTTTGTCCGCCGCGAACAAAGGAATGGGCCATCCGGAAGGGCTGATTCACCGGCCTATAGGGGGAGCCGGCTGGCAATACTCCCTAATATCGTTTAGATTTTCTGCAGCGCTCTGTGGAGGCAAACCCCCCAACGGCTCGAAGGCAGCGCCACTCGCCACGCTCGCATCACAAGGAAACAACTCAGTCCTAGGAGGCAGCAATGAAGCGAGAGATCGTCAGCACAATCGCATTCCCTGTATTCATTTTGGCCGTCGTATTAAGCGCCGCGTGGGCAAAGCAGGCGCCGGTCGCCAGAGCAACGTATCCGAGCATGGCTCCCGTCGAGCAATATTTGATTGCGGACCGGAATGCCGAGATCGCTCTGGCACGGAGCGCGGCCCCCGCGGCGATCTCGAGCGATGCTGCGGTCCTGGTCCTCGGAAGGCATGGCTACGAAGCCGCGGCCCCAGGCAAGAACGGCTTCACGTGTCTTGTGGAACGTGGCTGGAATTCTCCTTCCGATTCCCCTGACTTCTGGAATCCCAAACTGCGCGGCCCGGACTGCTATAATCCGCCGGCGGCACGAAGCATTCTGCCGCTCATCCTCAAGCGAGCCGAGTGGGCCTTGGTCGGGCTATCCAAAGATCAAATGTTCGCGCGGCTCAAGGCCATGGCCGAAAAGAAGGAACTGCCGCCTGTGGAGCCCGGTGCGCTGTGCTACATGATGTCGAAAGACGCGTACCTTACCGATGACGACGGCCACAACATGTCCCACCTGATGTTCTACCTTCCCAAAGGTACCCCGTGGGGCGCGGACCTCCACGGCTCCCCGGTAATGCAGGGGCAACTCGAAATTGCGGGCACGCCGGAGCCGGTAACCGAGTTCCTGATTCCGGTGCTCCGCTGGTCGGATGGTTCGCCGCAGTTAATCGGCACACACTGACTCGCGTTGTTGCGCTACTTGGACTGCTGCCCCCATTGCGGGTTCAACAGTCCGCGCACCGAAAAAATGATGCAGAAGCCCCCGAGCACGCCGAGCGCGAAGAGCGTCCAAAGGAAGAAGTAGCCTCCGCTGGACTTGACGACGTTTACGATTCCCGTCCCCCTCAAGTGGATGGCTGGCATGCCCGCCGCAGCAATCCCTCCGAGGAGGGTGATGATGTACCACGGTCGCCGTTCGGGGAGCACCAGCAATCCGTACATCCAGAAGGCCAGGACGAGCAAAGCAATGAGGTTTGCCGGCCGTGCCTTATCCATCCCGCGGACGATGTCGTCCGTCACGTGAAGCGTCAGGAAGAGGATCGAGAGCAGGGAAGCGATGGTTAGCATGACGCTGCGTTTCATTGGATATTCTCCTCGTTGGATTTGTCTGCCTCCGAGCCTTGCGGAGCCGCGCTGTCTGCGAAGATAGGTAGGCCGCCCCGCGAACCGTCTTCAGCCCTCCACCGCCCTCCCCAATTTGTAAACCGCCGCGACATACAGCAACAGGAAACCGCTCACACCTGCTGCATATTCCGCCGCTTTCCAGCCAGAAACGTAACCCTCCCGCACCGCCAACACCACCAGCAGGGACAACACCGGCAAGTTCAACGTCACCGCCGTTACAACACCGGGCACGTAGCTTCGCAGCGCCACTGCCGCCGCGACGTGCGGGATCAGCACGTTGGCCAACACCGCGACCATATATCCAAAAGCCAGGTAGGTCCAAACGGTCTGTTTGCCCGATCTGGCGCTAAGCCACGTAACCGCGAAAGCCAGCACTGTCAACACCGCCACGCCAAAACGAAAAACGCCCGCCCTCAGAAGTCGTCTTTGCTGACGGGGCGCCGTTGTCTTTGCGGCCGGGGTGCGATTCGCTGCAGCCCCGACGCGCTCGAATGAAGTTTGCTGCGGCTCTGCGGCACTTGAAAAAGGCAAACGCCAGCGGCCGGCTCGTTTGGACCAACCTGGAAGCCATATGGCCTCTTCCGCATTGTGAAGAGTAACCACAATCGGGAAAAGCCACTCCAGATTCCCAAAACTCATCGCCGTCTCCCTGCTCATTGTCGTGGGCCGCGCGCCGCCAGTCAAACATGCAAAGTGCGAGTGCTCATGCTGGGCTTGGGCTGACTAGATGACGTTGTCGGCTCCTTCTCCCAAGTAGACTTGGTTGCGCTAAACGACCAAGGCTCGGAAGAAAGGAGCCGACAACGTCATCTAATCAGCCCGAACACAGAAAAGGCCATTGACAGTCTTGCCCTCTAGACGACAGATTGCGATTCTCTAGACGCATACAGGCACGCCCATGTCGGGTGCCAAGGAGTTCTTTATGAAAAAAAACAGATACGCAGTTTTTGAAGCGCTGGACCCATTCTTCGAAATCGTCCTAAGAGGCTTGAGCGGGCTGGTTGATGGGGAACACTATTTCGATACGTTCGCCGATGACGGAATCTTCGAGTCCCGTTATCACTTTCCGGGCTGGCCTGTGACGATTCGAGGACGAGCCAATCTGATGGCGAGCCTCTCGGGATACGGCAAGACGATCAAGCTTCACTCCAGCGACGCGCTTGTTGTACATCGGACCCAGAATAGCCGCGTCGTCATCCTCGAATACGAAGTGCACGGGGAGATTCTTTCAAGCGGCGCACCCTATGACAATAGACTAATCTCGCTTGTCACAATTGAGAACAGAAAGATCGTACATTGGAGGGACTACATGGACTCCCTAGCCGCTTGGACGGCGCTGAATGGCTCCTAATGAAGCTGACTTTGGGCGGGTCGCCGAGGGATAGCGCGTTGGGAAGTTTGTGGGTGCCCCAGACGCCGGCTTCGCCCGCCACGGCGGGGGGTTTTTGACTCGCGATGTACTCAGAACTGAAGGCAGAAAATCCCCACGCGTCCGCCGCGGCGGACGACGTGTGGGCCACCCGGCCGTGGTGAGTTACTCCCCGGTGAAGACCCTCGGTGGTATCATCTTCTTGTGCGGGCAGAAGACAACAAACTCTGTGGAAAGGCTGCGCCACTCGCCCAGCAGCAACAGTCTACGCCGTGGGCGCGCTAGCTTTACTTGAAAAGACCAGTTTGGCGAAGGCTTTTTTGCTGCGCGTTGTCGTCAAATCTGAAGATTCCCGCCTTAAGATATTCTTCAACAGCTTCACCCACTACCCAGCGTCGGTTCAACCGTTCAGCAACAGAACCTGTCGTATTAGACCCCGCAAAAGGATCGACTACGATGTCGTTGGTATCCGTAAGCATTTTGATGAAGAAATGAGGGAGTGGTGCTGGGAATCGCGCGGGGTGAATTTTGATCCCCGCTTCTTTACATCGAAGGGTGTAGGCGTCATTTGCCGAGTTATTTCCCATCTTGAGCATGCTTTCTGGCCATTCACTCAAGGCTGCTTCAGTTACATTTGACGGAATTGAACCACCTGCATCAACTTTGCTGAACGACCGGCGAATCACGTGGCCCGACGGACGCACAGTGCCCCGTACCCCCGTTCGATTGAGACGGATCATGTCTTGGCTATATTCTTTTAAGACAGAAAGATTCGACGCTTTGGGCCAAGGCGTTTTTGAGAACCACCAGACGTACTCGACAGAATCGCGTACGCGGATTCGCCGGACCGTGACCCACTCCGCAGGCATGGGCATTTTTGCCGGATTGTACCAAAAGCATTCCTGAGCCAGATGGAAATGAAGGTTCTCGACAAGTGCGACCAGCAACTTGAAATGATAGATAGATCGTGTTGGTGTCCCGGAATTGTAGCTGCCGCCGATATTGAGTACAAAACTGCCGTCGTCTTTCAAGACGCGGTGGATCTCCCGCGCGAAAGGCAAGAACCAATCCACGTACTCTGTCTTGTTCTTGTTTCCATATGCCTTCTTGAAATGCAGCGCATACGGGGGCGATGTGATAACCAAATTTATCTTCCCGGTGGGTAGTGAACGGAGCAATTCCAATGAATCCCCTAGGTATGCTGCTCCCCTGTCCGTCGCGAAATATGGCGCATTCTCAAGAAGTCTGGCCGGATGGCCCTCAGAGAAATAATTCTTTCCTAGTTTGGTTGCAGCGCTGGACGACATACGTTTTCCTGAGGTATTGTCTCGTTCCTTTGGCGGATTTGCCAGAGCTAATGTGATGCTATGGTCGACTTTCAATGAAAGACGGTATCGCAAATAGATTGACGTTGTCAACCTATTTATTTCGAATGAATAAGTCTATGAATGATTGGGTGTCTCAGGCGGAAGCAGCCCGAATCCGGGGTGTTTCCCGACAGGCGATCTCTCGACTTATCAAAAAAGGCCGTTTCCGTGTTCTGGCTATTGGGGGAAAGATCCTGCTGAGACGTTCCGATGTGAAGATTTACAAGGCTAGGCGGTCGGGACGACCCCGAAAATGAGTAAGAATCTGGATAACTTAAAGAGGCTAATCGACGAAGTCACGGACGACGAGCGCGTGGGCCTTCTTGACTATCTCAAGACGCGCTTGCCTGCGCACCTGCTGGAAAAGGAATGGGGTGTTGGCGCTGATGTAATTCTGAGCGCAATTGCAAGGTCTTCCGACCTAACTAAGCGCGGCGTCCGAGGAATTATCGCTGAGGCCATCTTTGAACGAAGCGTGTTAGGAGATCTAGGAAACTGGGAGATTCTGGATTTCTTAGACGACCGGCCATACGATTTTCTGATTCGGTCGCGAGGGTCCGATCACAGGGAAGTGCGAATACAAGTCAAGCTGCAGCGAATGCGAAAGCAGCAGCCAATGCTCGCGGCTGAGGCAAATCGACACTATCCAAAAGAGATGTATGTTGTCGAGGTTCAAAAGACCCGTGGCGGGATTGATCAACGGACGAAGAAGAATACGAGGCCTTACCGTTTTGGCGAATTCGATATTCTGGCAGTCAACCTTCACCCATCAACTGGAAAATGGGACAGCTTCATGTTCACAGTGGGAAGTTGGTTGATCCCACGAAGGGAAGACAATTCCTTGATTGAGATTTTTCAGCCCGTTTCCCAGGCCGCGAATGCCGAGTGGACAGACAGATTAGATATTTGTTTGGACTGGCTTAATTCGGGAGAGCGCCGGAAAGTTCTGGATATTGATCCGAAACTGCTTCGACAATTCAAAAAGAAGAGGAAAAGAAAGGTCGCCGCTCGACGCATCCGCACCTAGGACAGGTGATCCAGAGAAAACGCACTGGAAAGTTTGTGGGTGCCTCAGACGCCGACTTCGCGTATGGGTTTTTGACTCGCGGTGCACTCAAGATTGAAGGCAGAAATTCCCCGCATGCAACCGCGACGTATGGAGACACCCGGCAAATCAAAGCATGTGCCCAGCGCCGATTAGCTTTAGGTGTGCGGATTTTTCCAATTCAATCCACTTGGCAAATCCTTCGCGTGAGGCCGGGGTAGTCAATCTGTGGTATGCGGAAAAATTCCCGATTCTTTTGACCAAATGGGCGGCGATTCTTTTCAATGGCCTGTTTGAGGCAGCAAGCTGCATACATTGAAATGTGGTCCATGCGAATATATCGGCGGCCTGTAACGGTCGAATTTCTTTGCGGCTCTGGAACCCATAACCCTTCAGCTCTTTACGCTTGGCAACTGCGGCATCCATCACAGCGATGATTTCTTTTTTTCCTTTTCCCATCCTATCGAAAATGTAATAGAGGTACGCAGAAGGATAGAACTGGCGTCGCCACTCACTCATCCGGCCGATGCACTGACGGAGAACATACGTATAATGTTTCTCCCCGAAATGCTCCTTCCGCCAAGCCTCACTTACCAGATCTTCGTAGTCTTTTTTAATCACACCATACGCGAACCCTGCATACACGGAAGCGTCAATCACATCGCAGAGTCGATCTAAGACGCGGAGTTTTTCGCTTTCAGGCCAGTGTGAAAAGCTACCATGAGCGCTTGCAAAATCAGCCATGTGGAACACGCCCAGGTTTTCTTTGGCGCAGATGGAATCCCACCGCGTCGCGAATTTCCTCCACGATTCGATCGTAGAGACCCAGCAGGCAGCGACAGCCGTGCTTCCTTCCGCGTGTGTCCCGCTGTCGTCGAAATGAACATAGAACGTCATCAGGTTCCCAACGCCATTGCCCGACCAAGGACTCGAAAAGAACTATCTTAACGTGATCTCCCCATTCGAACACTCATTCGAATAGGTTTTGTGTAAAATCTTCCCCTAATTCCTAACTAATTCTCTTGACATTAGATTACTCTTATTGTAACATGGCCCATGAACTGCTCGCTGGGCATCCCTACCGGCAAATGGGGATCTGAACTTCGCCGCCACGGAGGGCGGCGCTACACAAGGCGAAGCGCCCCTACTTGTTGGAAGCGCCGCGGGGCTGCAGCCATGCCTGCCGGAAGGCAGGCGGCGGGGGGGGGGGTGACTCGCGGCGCACTCAAAGTTAAGGACGAAAAATCTCCACACGCCCGCCGCGGCGGACGACGTGTGTGGCACCCGACAAATCAATGAAATCCATTCTGGATTAATTGCCTGGAGAGCATTGCGTCGCCTGCGCCCGATTTTTTGTCGTCTTTTCCCCACGTATAGTAGAGGCCAAGATAAGCATAGTTCTCCGTCTGCCCGGCGATCGAGTGGCCGTACGCAAAAAGAAATTGGAGACCGGGAAACTTGAAGTGGTAATAACCGCCTGCATCGATCATCGTCGAGGATTGTGTTTGAGGAGCAGCCAATCCCTCCCGCGCGTGGGAAAAGACCTCAACCCCCAATTCCAGCTTTTTGTTGATTTCCCGCTTAACCAGAAATCCGCCATATAGAAAGCTGCGATACTGAAATTGCCTGACGATTGCGTATCCCATTCCGCCATCAACGGTCCAGGGCCCCCGGTCCTTTTCCACCCAAATGGGAAGTTTGTACCACACCCGTCCTACGCCGAGCCCTTTGGCATAACTGCCGGTCGGAATCTCCAACATGGTGAACGACCCGATCTGCGGACGGTGCTTCGTTTGCTTTATGAAACCGAACTTCACGCCCAGTTCCATATCCGTCAGGCCGAATGCGCGAGGGCCCATTCCGCCCGGAGCATAGATGGAGCTGTTCGATGGGAAGACGCCCCCGAAGGGCAGAATCGCGTGGAGCTGGATTCTGGGAATCGCCCCCCAGTTGAATTCAAATGCCGGGCCCAGTGTGTCGTACTCCGCAGGAGTGCCATCCACGCCGCCGAAGATATAAGCCTCGTAATGCTTATAGTCTACCGGCGTCGGATCGTCGGTCTGATAGGGAGGCCCTTGCGCCCAGAGCGTCGGCGCAGCCAGCAGTGCGGCGAGGAACACCGCTGCTTTCGAGTAATTACGAATGGCCTTCATCAGAGTTCCTGCCCTCTCTTTCGGATCATCGCATACCCTTCGATGCATGTAAGTGGGTCGCCGCATTTTCGCCGCGTTGGCTCGAAGGATCGTTCCGCCGCGATCTGGTCATTCGAACGCTCATTCGAATAGGTTTTGTAACAAATCTTCCCATAATTCCTATATAATTCTCTTGACATTAGATTACTCTTGTTGTAACATGGCCCATGAACTGCTCGCTAGAGAATTCCGGCCTTTACTTGTTGGTAGCCCCACGGGGCTCCAGCGAACCGGACCCCGTCGGCAAAGACGAAACCGCGCCCCTGTCTAACCTCTTTGTTCTCAATCACTTGGAAGAAAAACTCCAATTTCGCCCCTCCGCGCCCCTGTCTAACCTCTTTGTTCTCAAACACTTGCAAGAAAAACCACAATTGCGCCCCTCCGCGCCCCTGCTAAGTCCTTTAGAATCATATCGTTCCAAAAAAAATATGTTGGCGTGGGGGGAAAGGAGCACTAGCCACTAGCCACAAGTCACTTGCCACTAGGCACCAGCCACTCGCCACTGTTGTCCGCATCCTGATGCGTCCCGGAGTCGAGCGTGTTAATGTACCCGAACCAAATACAACATTGAGGAGCGGTCCCTTAAAAAATGGCGGAACAAAAGCTGCCTTCCCGCAAGGAAGACTACAACGAGTGGTACAACCAGGTCGTGCTCCGCGCGGAGATGGCCGACTACGCGCCCGTCCGCGGCTGCATGATTGTGCGGCCCTACGGCTGGGCGCTCTGGGAAAATATCACCGCCGCGCTCGACCGGCGCTTCAAGGCCACCGGCCACATGAACGCGGCGTTTCCGCTGCTCATTCCCAAGAGCTTCATCGAAAAAGAAAAGCACCACGTCGAAGGATTTTCGCCGGAGCTGGCCGTCGTCACCATCGGCGGCGGCGAAAAATTGGAAGAGCCGCTCGTCATCCGCCCCACGTCGGAAACGATCATCGGCCACGCCTACGCGAAGTGGATTCAGTCCTACCGCGACCTGCCCGTGCTCATCAACCAGTGGAACAGCGTGGTCCGCTGGGAGTTGCGCACAAAACTTTTTCTCCGCACGCTGGAATTTTTCTGGCAGGAAGGCCACACCGCGCACGCCACTTACGACGAAGCCGAATTTGAAACGCGCCAGATGCTGGACATTTACGCGGACATGGCCATCAACGACGCGGCGATCCCCGTGATCCCCGGGCGCAAATCGGATTCCGAAAAATTCGCGGGCGCCGACGTCACCTACGCGATTGAGGCGATGATGGGCGACGGCAAGGCCCTGCAGTCGGGCACGTCGCACAACCTCGGCCAGAATTTCGCCAAAGCGTTTGAGATCAAATATCTCGACAAGACCGGCGTGCAGCAATATTGCTGGACAACTTCCTGGGGCCTTTCGACGCGCTTCGTCGGCGCCATCATCATGGTCCACGGCGACGATCAGGGCCTTGTGCTTCCTCCGAGGCTCGCGCCCTACCAGGCCGTTATCGTCCCGATTTTCAAAACCGACGAAGAGCGCGCGCAGACCATCGAAGCTGCGCGCAAATTAAAAGCGGAGCTGGTAAAGGCGGGCTTCCGCGTCATCACCGACGAGCGCGATGGCGTCAGTCCCGGCTTCAAGTTCAACGACTGGGAGTTGCGCGGCGTGCCGCTGCGCATCGAACTCGGCCCGAAAGATTTGGCGAAAAATAGCGCGATGCTTGCGCGCCGCGACAAGCCCGGACGGGAAGGGAAGTCGCCCGCCTCGATGGACGGCATCGCCGCAACCGTCGGCAAGTTGCTAGATGAGATTCACGATTCGCTCCACGCGAAGGCGCTCGCTTTCCGCGAAGCCAACACGCGCGAGCCCGCGAACTACGCCGAATTCAAGCAGGCCGTGGAATCCGGCTTCGCGCTGGCCTTCTGGTGCGGCAGCGCCGATTGCGAAGCCAAGATCAAGGAAGAAACGCGCGCGACGATGCGCTGCATTCCGCTTGACCAGACGATCGGCCAGAAATCCGGCCCAAAATCTAGCGATGCCAAGTGCGTCTATTGCGGAAATCCCGCGAAAGAGCGCGCCATTTTCGGCAAAGCCTACTGACTCAACGCCTACTGACCACAGACTCGGATTTCGATTGGTGACGGAATTCGCTGCTCCTGCCCGGATGGACAGGTAACTCAACGGGAAAGCGCGGCGGCCGCCTTTCTCGACACCCGTGAGGGCGGATGCTAGCCTGATTTTGGGTATGGAATCGGAAGGATCCCAAGATCGAGCTGGGTCATTAATGGTGCGATGGCGGAGCGCTCGCGGTGGAGTCCGCCTGCGCGTCGTCATTTGGACGGCCATACTCGTTGCGTTTGTTTACATCTCCATCAAAATCATTCCGCCCTATTTCGCCAACTATCAGTTCGAGGATGATTTGCGGCAGGAAGCGCTCTTCTCACTTGGGAAATACAACGACGAGGCAATTCGCGACCGGATCTTCCAGGAGATGCAGAGGCGGGGAGTTGACGCGACCAAGGATAGCATCCACATTCAACAGAATGACGTTCGGGGCCTGAAGATTTTGGTGGATTACACAGTTATCGTGGATTTGATGGTGTACGACCTTCACCTGCACTTTACGCCTTCGACCGACAATCAGTCGCTTGTTCAGTAGAGCAGACAAACCAAAAACCCAGCTCGCGGCAACCGATTCAATTGCATGCCGACAAGACCGGCCCGTTTTCGGTACAATTCCAATGAGAAGTAAATGCAGGGAAAGTTGAGAGGAGAAGCGGATTGCGCGTCCGCCTGGGCGGGGGATTCTGGAAGTCGCGGCTGAAGCTGGCGCTGCTCGGGAGCGCGCTGCTGGTATTGCTCACCGGCCTCGGCATCTTCACGTACTACTACATCGTTTACGGCCGGATGATTGACCAGCGGCTTTCCGGAAACGTCTTCGAGCACACCACAGGGATTTTCACCGCGCCGGCTCACATTTTCACCGGGCAGACGATCGCCATTGGGGACCTGGCCGGCTATCTGCAGCAAAGCGGCTACCGGGAAAACGGGGATGCATCGGGCATTGGGCGCTACGCCGCGCGCGGCAACACAATCGAGATCTATCCGGGCCAGGTGTCGTATTTCCGCGGCGGCAACGCGCTGCGTGTGGATTTTGCGGGAAAGCAAATCCGCGGCATCCGCGCGATTTCGACGGGAGGGTCGGTCGACAGCGCGGAGATCGAGCCGGAGCTGTTGACGAATCTCTTTGATGAGTCGCGCGCGAAACGGCGTCCGGTGCGTTTTCAGGATATCCCAAAGGTGCTGGTGAACGCGGTACTCGCTGCGGAAGACAAGCGATTTTTCGAGCACCCCGGCTTTGACATGATCCGTGTGCTCGGCGCGGCCTGGGCGGATTTGCGCCATGGCGCGCGGGCGCAAGGCGCGAGCACGCTGGACATGCAGCTCGCGCGCAGTTTTTTCTTCACTACGGAGCGAACCTGGCGGCGGAAACTTGCGGAGACGCTGGTGGCGCTGGAGCTGGAGCACCGCTTCACGAAGCAGCAAATCTTCGAGTTCTATGCGAACGAGATCTATCTCGGCAATCGCGGCAGTTTCGCGATCCATGGATTCGGCGAGGCGGCGCTCGCGTATTTCGGCAAGGACGCGCGCGAGCTGACGCTCGAAGAGGCCGCGTTTCTCGCGGGAATTATCCGGCGGCCAAACCACTACTCGACGGCCGAGGAGCACCCGGACCGTGCGGCGGAGTCGCGGGACCACGTGCTCTCGCAAATGGTGGAAGACAAGATGATCACCGCCGAGCAGATGCAGGCCGCGCAGCACAAGCCGTTGCGGCTGGTGCGGAGCGGACTTGACAGCGGGGCCGCGCCGTATTTCGTGGACATGGTAAAGGACGACCTGCTGGATCATTTCGACGAATCGGAATTGCTTTCGCAGAATTACCACGCGTATACGACGCTCGATCCGCAGTTGCAGCGCGCGGCGGTCGCGGCGGTGGACATCGGCATGAAGAACGTGGACGCGCTGCTTGCAAACCATTACGCGCGCTGGAAGCGCGAACTTGCCAAGCAACACTCGAATGAGCCGGTCCCGAAGGCGCAGGTGGCGATGATCGTGCTCGACCCGAAGACGGGCGAGATCAAGGCGCTGGTCGGCGGGCGCGACTACGGACAAAGCCAGTTGAACCGCGTGCTTTCCAAGCGGCAGCCGGGATCGGCGTTCAAGCCGTTTGTGTATGCCGCGGCGTTCGATGACGCGGTGGAGGGGAGCGGCCCGATCGTCACGACCATCACGACGGTTGTGGATGAGCCGACGACGTTTAATTTTGACGGCAAAGAGTACACGCCGGACAATTTCGGCGAAAATTTCATGGGCACCGTAACGTTGCGCGAGGCCCTGACGCATTCGCTGAACGTAGCCACAGTGAAGGTGGCCGAGCTTGTGGGCTACGGGCATGTTGTGGATGTGGCGCGGCGAATGCTGCAAGAGCCGAGCATCCAGGCGACGCCCGCGTTGGCGCTCGGCGCATACGACATGACGCCGCTGCAGGTGGCGGCCGGATATACGGCGTTTGCAAATGGAGGCGTGCGGGCCGAGCCGCTCTCCCTGCAAAGGGTCGTGAGCGGAGATGGCTCAGTGCTCGAACATAATGACCCGCACACGCATCCCGTGCTGGATCCGAGAGTGACCTACCTGGTGACGAATGTTCTCCAGGACGTGATCAACCGGGGCACCGGGGCGCCGGTACGCGCGCGCGGGTTCAAGGCTCCAGCGGCGGGGAAGACTGGGACATCGCGCGACGGCTGGTTTGCGGGATATACGTCGAACCTGTTGTGCATTGTGTGGGTGGGATTCGACGACAACCGCGATTTGGGTTTACAGGGTGGATTAACCGCCGGTCCGATTTGGGCGGAATTCATGATGCGCGCGGTGGCGCTGCCTGCGTATCAGGATGTGCAGGACTTCGCGGCGCCCGATGGAATCACGAAGGTTGCTATTGACCCGGAAACATTGCAGCTTGCGACGACGCAGTGCCCCGAGAGCCGGGAAGAAGTGTTCATCGCGGGGACGCAGCCGACGCAGTATTGCGAGCCGAACGGCGTGCGGCCCACGTCGAATGTGCCTGGAACCGGATGGCTGGGACGGCTTGGCCGATTGTTACGAGGCGACCGCGGCGGGCGCTAACATGGGCGCGACACCGGACACTAATGCGGAAGCGTCGCGGTGAAAACCAGGCTCACGCGCCGGCGGTCACCGCGGCAGCAGGCAGGAAAGAAAGTCGCGCCGGGGAACCTGGTTTTTGGTAAAGTGGATGGCACTAGCGGCAAGGAACAAAGTAAGCGTTAGCGGTGTCTAAATTCCTTGCAGCCCAATCGTTTCCTGGAGGTATCGCCATGAGAAACATCTGGATGGCGAGCGCCGTACTGGCCCTGGCGGTTCCCGCTTCTGCTCAGCAATACTCCGAGACTTCCAAACCCGTTCTGCCACAGGCCTCCGCGCCCACCACACAAGATTCAGCGAGAGAGGCATCGCTCGAGCGCGCCGCGCTCGACATGATCCACAAGGATTATGGAAACGCGGCGGAGGTCTACCGGGCGCTTTTGAAAGAGACCCCAAATGACGCAATGCTCTGGAACCACCTGGGGATCGCGCTCCAACAACAGAACATGTTCAACGAGGCGATGAAAAGCTACCAGCGCGCGGCGAAGTTGGACACCAAAGACGGGGACGCCTGGAACAACATGGGCACGGTCTACTTTCAAGAAACGAAGTGGGACAAATCCGTGCGAACTTATAAGAAGGCGATCAAACTGGACCCGCAGAACGCCACTTTCTACAGCAACATGGGGCTGGCCTACCTGAACAGCAAACACGTTCCGGAGGCCTTCGCGGCGTTCCAACACGCACTGGCGATCGATCCGGATGTCTTCGAGCACCGGGGGCGGACCGGGTCGGTCATTCAGCATCATTCGGCGGGGGATTATGGCAAATTCTATTTTCTGCTGGCGAGATCGTTTGCATCCTCAGGGGACGCCAGCCGTTGCGCTTACTATTTGAGGAAGGCGCGGGACGAGGGCTATACGGGCATGGATGCAGCGAAAACGGACCCGGTTTTTTCCGGCGTACTCAACGATGCGACGGTCCGGACGATCCTGGGTCTGCCGGACTCCCTGTGGCTCCGCCGAAGCCGCAAGGGATTGGATAGCGGCCGCGACCACGGTTGCGTTTTTTCCACCCGGCGCGATTTCAAGCGCATTGTGCGCAACCCTGCCTGATTGGTTCTGTTAGAATGTCGTGGAGATGAAGGCCGTACTTGGGCGGCAGTGGCTGGGCTACGCGGCAGTTCTTGCGATTGCCGCCGGTTCTTGCAGCATTGCCGCGGCGCAGGCGCCCGCGAATAGCAGTTCCACCGCGCGGGCCGAAACAGCGGTTGTATTCCCCTTTGAAAATGCAGGGCACGAGGCTGGCAAGGACTGGCTGGGGGAAGGTCTGGCCGAAATGACAGTCGACCGGCTCCAGGGCCACGGGCCGATGGTTTTTTCGCGGGACGAAAGGCTTGCGGCGCTGGAAAAGCTGGGGCTCCCGGCGTATTCGCGTTTTACGCGCGCGACCATGCTCAAGATCGCGGCCGAAATTGATGCGGACTATGTTGTGTTCGGCGAATTCGTTCCAGATGGAGCGAACTTGCGCGTGACGGCGCACGTGATGGGCGTGAATCCGCCGAAACTTTCGGCGGCGATCGAGGAATCAGGACCGCTGGACGGCCTGGGTGACATCAACACGCGTGTTTCGTGGCGTGTGCTATGCCAGATACATGGAGCGCTTGCGCCAGACGCTCCCTGCGACACCACTTCACCCGCGGCGCGGCAGTTCTTGAGCGCGGGGGCACGCATCCAGCCGGATGCGCTCGAATATTATGTGCGGGGCCTGCAAGCAGCGGAAGACGATGCGCGAATGCGCGAGTTGCGTGAAGCGGCGCGGCTGGATCCGGACTGGGATGAGCCAATTTATGCCATCGGGAAGACCTACTACTCGAGGCTGGAGTGCGATTCGGCGCTCGGCTGGTTGACGCGGGTCCCGGCGAGCAGCCCGCATGCATTGGACGCCGCATTCTCGGCGGGTGTTTGCCGGCTGACGCAGAACGACCCGCTGGGGGCGGAGTCGGCATTTGCCGCGCTCGCGGGGCACACAGGCTCCGCTTCGCCGGGGCGGACGGACGCGCCCGAAGTGGTGAACAATCTGGGCGCGGCAGTCCTTCGGCAGGCCCGGTACAAGGACGCCCTGCCCGATTTCCAGAAGGCGCAGCTTATCGATCCGGGCGAACCGGATTACTGGTTCAACGTTGGATTGGCGGAGTATCTTCTGGGCGATTGGGGAGCGGCAGGGCACGCTCTGCGCGAGGCGCTGCGGTTGCAGCCGGATGCACAGGACGCAAGGGCGCTGCTGCTGGCCTCGCTCGATCACAACGGGGAAACCGAGGAAGCAAATGCTTTGCGGGCGGACGCACCGCCGCAGGACCCGAAAGCGGTGCGTCCGAAACAAGATGTCACGAAAATGAACGCGACGGCGCTTTCACGGATGGCGCGCGTGCGAATGGAATTTAATGCGGGAGCCGCACGATGAGAATTGAATTCAAGAAGATGGTTGCGTTGCGAGGGATGTGGCTGGACGCCGCGCGAATCGCTTTGGCGCTTGCGGTAATGGCTTTGTGGATGGGAGGCGGATGGGGCGGCCGAGCGGCGGCATCCGCGGATTCGAGCGCGCGGCCGCGCGTGGTGCGGCTCGAAATCCAAGACGAAATCGAGCCGATGCTCGCGGAGTACATTGATAACGGGCTGGGTCAGGCGGCGGAATCGCACGCGAGCCTGGTGCTGATTTCCATGGATACGCCGGGCGGGCTGAGCGAGTCGATGGAGCAAATCATTCAGCACATCCTGCACTCGCCGGTTCCGGTGGCGATTTACATCGAGCCCGCGGGTTCGCGCGGCGCGTCCGCCGGATTTTTCATTTTGCTTTCGGCGGACGTGGCGGCCATGGCGCCGGGGACGCACACGGGAGCGGCTTCGCCGGTGCTGGAGATCGGCGGGTATCCGGTGACCGTGGACGAGACGATGAAGCGGAAGGTCTTGAACGATGCGACGGCCTTCTTGCGAAGTTATGCGGAAGCGCGCGGACGCAACGTCACGATTGCGGAGACGGCAGTGACGGAGGGGAAGGCGTTCACGGAAAGGGAAGCTCTGGACGGGAAATTGGTGGATATGGTGGTGAATTCGGAGGGAGACCTGCTGCGCCAGCTGGATGGGCGGACGATTAAACGGTTCGACGGGAGCCCGCTGACGATGCATCTGGCGAACGCGGAAATCGAGACGCTGGGGCAAACGGCGCGCCAGCGTTTCCTATCGCGGATTGTGCAGCCGGATGTATTTTTCATTCTGCTGATCGTGGGAGTGCTCGGACTTTACGCGGAATTCACGCATCCGGGGATGGTCGCGCCGGGAGTGATCGGCGGAATCTGCATGATCCTTGCGTTGTACGCGATGCACATTCTTCCGGTGAATCTGACGGGGCTGCTGCTCATAATGCTCGCGCTGGCGCTGTTTATTCTGGAAGCAAAAGTGACGAGTCACGGGGTGTTGGGCGCGGGAGGAGCGGTGGCGATGATGCTGGGGGCGCTGATGCTGATCAAGTCGCCGCTGACCGCCGGCGGAGTGAGTTTGGAAGTGGCGCTCGGAGTGACGCTGCCGTTTGCCTTGCTGGTCGTATTCCTGATGCGGCTGGTATTGAAATCGCGTTCGTGGAAGCAGACGACGGGGATCGAGCAACTGGTGGGTTCGGAAGGGGAAACGACGCAGGCGATTGGAGCGGCGGATTCGCCGAAGGGGATGGTGCGCGTCCACGGAGAATTGTGGCGCGCGGCGGCGGCGGGGCCGGCGATATCGGCGGGGACGCGCGTGCGCGTGACCCGCGTGGAGGGACTGACGCTTTACGTGGAGCCCGCGGCGAAGTAGGCTCATCAGCGCGGATGGAGAGCGGTATGGATTTGCGGGAGCCGGGGGAATGAGGTTTCGGAATCGAAACGGAGGCAGCGATGTTTGAAGCGATTTCAATTTTCTGGGCCGTCCTGGGGCTGGTGTTTCTTATCTGGTTCTGGAATTCGCTGTATGTAATCAAGGAATGGGAGCGGGGCGTGGTATTGCGGCTCGGGCGGATGCAGCCGAATGTGAAAATGGCGGGATTGCGCGTAGTTTTCTGGCCGATCGAGACGCTTTACCGGATTCCGTTGCGGACGGAGACGCTGGACGTGCCGCCACAGGACATTATTACGCGGGACAATGTGTCGGTGAAGGTGAACGCGGTCTGTTATTTCCGCGTGGTGGAGGCAAACCTCGCGCTCTCGCAGGTGCAAAACTATTTGTACGCGACGTCGCAGCTCGCGCAAACGACGCTGCGCAGCGTGGTCGGGCAATTCGAGCTGGACGAGATCCTTTCCGAGCGCGAAAGGGTTAACAGCAAACTGCAAGTGATCCTTGACCAGGATACGGAGCCCTGGGGTATCAAGGTATCGAAGGTTGAAGTCAAACAAGTGGATATTCCCGAGTCCATGCAGCGGGCCATCGCACGGCAGGCGGAAGCCGAGCGCGAGCGGCGGGCGAAGGTGATTCATGCCGCGGGAGAACTGGAAGCGTCCGTGAAGCTGGCGGAGGCCGCGGGGATCCTGGAAAAGGAGCCGGCCGCGATCCAGCTCCGATATTTGCAGACATTGACGGAGATCGGGGTGGAGAAGAATACGACGATTGTCTTCCCGCTGCCGATTGACATCCTGGCGGGGTGGGCGAAATTAGCAGGACAGGGGAAATAAGAGATGACAAGCGGAGCGAAGAAGAGCGGAGGCGGAGACGTAGTTCTTGAGAGCCGCCATCTGGTCGGGCTTTTCTTGATGATGGTGGTGATCTTCGGCGTAGTGTTCGTGCTCGGCTACGAACTTGGGCGCAACCAGGTGAGCGGACAGGTGCGCGCATCCGAAACAGGGCCGGAAGAAATCGCGTCAACGCCGGTGGTGCCGCCGGCGGTGTCGGCGCCGGTGATGCAGCCGGTTGCGCCGCCAATGGCGAACCGGTCCGCGTCCGCGCCCTCGAAGACGGCTCCTAACAGCGCGAATAATGGCGCAACGCAGCCGCCCGCCAAAACAGTGACTCCAAAGTCGCAGCCGGTGGCTCCCGCGAACGATCGAGCAGCACAGCCTCCTACAAATGCTGTGAGGAACGCGCCAGCGCTCGGCACGCAGAATGCTCCGCTGATTCCGCGGGGAGCCATCGTGCTGCAAGTATCGGCGCTGACGGTTGAAAAGGACGCGCTGAAAATTGCGCAGGAGTTGCAGCAAAAGAAGTTTCCCGCGTTTGTGCTTGCACCCGGAGCGGACCATTTCTACCGCGTGCAGGTCGGTCCATACATGGACACGAAATCGGCGGACAAGGCGCGGGCGGCGCTCGAAAAAGAGGGCTTCAAGCCGATCGTCAAGCGCTGATGGCGAAAACCGGGAAGCGTTCCATTCCTGCCGGAGCCGCTCCGGGACAACAAAAGGCTTTGCGGCTTGGATTCGCAGTTGCGTCAGGCTTGATTCTGGTCGCGGCGTTTCCTTCCAAACATTTTCCGATTGGGCCATGGGTGAGCGTGGCGGTGCTGATGGCCGCGGCGGCAAATGTGCGGCCGCGATTCGCGGCGCTGTGCGGGTACCTGTATGGCTTGGCGTTCTTCACTCCGACGTTGACATGGCTTTATGCGACTTTTCGCATCCATGGCGATGTGAGCCCGCTGATGTCCGCGGTGGCGCTGGGTTCGCTTGTGGCGGCGGCGTCTTTTTTCCCGGCCGCGTTTGCAGGGGCCATTGCGTGGATTTGGAAGCGCGGATCAGGACGCGCGTGCCTGGCGGCGCCGTTTTTGTGGGTAGCACTGGAGTTCGGGCGGTCAAAGCTGCCGGCTATCGGCTTTCCGTGGAATTTGATTGGATACGCCGCGGCGCACAGCCTGGCGCTGGCGCAGATGACGACGTTCGGCGGCATCTGGATGCTGAGTTTCGTAGTTGTGGGATTTAACGCGCTGCTTTTCTGGGGGATTGTGCGATGGAGGGAGGCATCGCGCATCCCTTTGTACGCCGCGGCTTCGCTTGCAATTGTGATTGGGGGAATCGCTGTGTTCGGGGATGCCTGGGTGCCGATGGAGGAGCCGGACCACGCGGCGCGGCTGGTACAACCAAATTTCCCCGAGGAAGAAAACATTCCGGGGAATTGGCTGGATTTGCACGCCGCGGATATGAATCAACTCGAGCACATGAGCACCACGCCGGGTTCTGACGGGCGCGCGCCGGGGCTGCTGGTGTGGCCGGAAGTGCCGACTCCTTTTTCGATGCAGGAGCCGTGGTTCGCCGCCTTGACGGAACGGATCGGGAGACAGACGCGCGACGGATTTCTTTCGGGAGTGATTGAGGCGAGGGCGAAACCGGGCGCCGGCTGGCAATTCTTCAACAGCGCCGTGCTTCACGACCCCGCAGGGCGGCAGACTTTTCTCTATGATAAAATTCATCTCGTTCCATTTTCCGAATACACGCCATGGGCGAGCTGGTTCAAGTTCATACGAAGCATCACGGTCGAGGTGGGAAATTTCCAGCAGGGAAGCGAATACAGGGTCGGAACGCTGCCGGATGGGCGCCGGTTCTCAGTTTACATTTGTTATGAGGCCGTTTTCCCCGGCGAAGTCCGAAAGTTTGCGGTCAACGGCGCCGAGCTATTCGTGAATATCTCGAACGACGGCTGGTTTGGGCGGAGCGCCGGGCCGGAGCAGCACCTGGAAATGGCGCGTGTGCGCGCGATTGAGAACCGGCGGTGGCTGCTGCGGTGCACAAACAACGGCTTCACCGTGACGGTGGACCCATATGGGCACGAGACGGCGCGGCTGGCGGCGGATACGCGGGGCACGCTGGATACGTCATACGGATATCGAAGCGATTTGACGTTATACACGCGTTGGGGAGACTGGTTTCCGCTGGTGTGCGCGATTGCGGCGACATTCATTACGGCGCTTTCGATAGCAGGGAAAAAGGCATCATAGTTTAAAAGGTTTATTGAAATGCCTGTCGAACACATCGAAGACCTCGAACAGCAGTTCTCCGAATTGAAGTCCCGCATCTCGCTCGTGCGGAGTTTCCTTTGACGTCGCGAAGGACCGCGCGCGGCTAGCCGAACTCGAAAAAAAAGCAACCGAGCCTGATTTCTGGCAAGACCAAGTGAAAGCGCAAAAGCTGATGAAGGAGCGCAAGGCGCTCGAATTGCGCATTGCGGCGGAGACGAAGCTGCGGAGGATCAGCGACGACCTCGAGACGTACATACACCTCGCGCAAGAAGAATTGGACGCGGCGCAACGGCAAAACCTGCTCGAAGAGACAGCGCGAGAGCTGAAGGCCGGGGACAATTTCGTTTCGGAGCTGGAGACTTCGACGCTTCTTGCGGGCGAAAGCGACGCGTCAAACGCGATTCTGACGATCAAGTCGGGGGCGGGCGGGACGGAGTCGCAAGACTGGGCTGAAATGTTGTTGCGGATGTACCTGCGGTGGGCGGAGCGTCACGGTTTCCAGACAACGTTGATGGATTCGATGCCCGGCGAAGAAGCGGGAATCAAGGCTGCGACGGTGCTCGTGGAAGGGGAGAATGCCTACGGGCTGCTGAGCACGGAAAGCGGAGTTCACCGGCTGGTGCGCATCTCGCCGTTTGACCAGGCGGCGCGGAGGCACACTTCCTTCGCGTCGGTATTCGTGATTCCCGAGGTGGACGACAAGATCGAGATCGATGTGAAGCCCGAAGAAATACGGATTGACACTTTCCGCGCGGGCGGAGCGGGCGGGCAAAACGTTAACAAGGTCGAGACGGCGGTGCGGATCACGCATATTCCGTACGGGCACCGTGGTGCAATGCCAGAACGAGCGCAGCCAGCACAAGAACCGCGAACTGGCGATGAAATTCCTTCGCGCTCGTCTCTACGATTTGGAGGTTCAGAAGCGGCAGGAAGAGACGCGGAAACTGGACGAGTCGAAAATGCAGATCAGTTTCGGCAGCCAGATCCGATCCTATGTGCTGCAACCCTACCAAATGGTGAAGGACCACCGGACGAAATTTTCGGTGGCCGATCCCCAGCGCGTGCTGGATGGGGACCTGGACCCATTCATCCGATCCTATTTGTTGTTCCGGAAGACGGGAAAAGTGATGGGCCCCGAAGGGGAAGACGAGGAATGACGGGGTGCGGAGGAGAAGAGTACTTCCAATAAGTGGTCACCTCATGGCGTTGCTGGGCGCCGTTTGGAGCGCCGATTCCGCCGTTTAATGCTCACCTAATCCGTTTAGATTCAATGCGTTGACAGGGTTAGGAGGCCATGTTACGGTGAATTTTGTCGCCCTCTCGAAATCCTGGTGAATTTGGGCATTTAGATTGCTTCAATGTGTTGTGGAGGAGATTGTCTTGATACAGGATAACCGCCGTTTTTTGTTCACCTCGGAGTCGGTCACCGAGGGGCACCCCGATAAAATTGCCGACCAGGTGTCGGATGCGGTGCTCGATGCCGTGATGACCGATGACCCGATGGGGCGCGTCGCGTGCGAAACACTGGTGACGACGGGCCTGGTGATTGTCGCGGGTGAGATCACCACAGAGGCGTACGTCGATTTTTCTGAAATCGCGCGTGAAGTGATCCGCGACGTTGGATACAACCGCGCGAAGTTTGGTTTCGATGCCGAAACCTGCGCGGTGATGTCGTCCATCAAGCGGCAGTCGCCGGACATCGCTATGGGCGTGGACACAGGCGGCGCAGGGGACCAGGGTTTAATGTTTGGTTTCGCCTGCGACGAGACGGAAGAGTTGATGCCGCTGCCGATCATGCTGGCGCACAAGTTGGCGCGGCGATTGGCGGAAGTGAGGAAGTCGGGCAAACTGGATTTTCTGCGGCCGGACGGAAAGTCGCAAGTCACGGTGGAATACGAAGGCCACCGGCCGGTGCGCGTGGATTGCGTGGTGATTTCGACGCAACACAGTGAAAGCGTGGAGAATGAGCGCCTGCACGAAGCGATCCAGCACGAGGTGATCGAGCACGTGGTTCCCACCTCACTGCGCGACAAGAACACGAAATACCACATCAATCCGACAGGAAGATTTGTTGTCGGAGGGCCAATGGGCGATGCGGGCCTGACCGGGCGCAAAATTATCGTGGACACCTACGGCGGCTACAGCCGTCACGGCGGCGGCGCGCTTTCGGGCAAGGATCCGACCAAGGTGGACCGGTCGGCGTGCTACATGGCGCGATACGTCGCAAAGAATGTGGTGGCATCAGGCATTGCAAAGCGTGTGGAAGTGCAGCTTGCTTACGCAATTGGAGTGGCGGAGCCGGTATCCGTGATGGCGGACACATTCGGCACGGGAACGATTCCGGACGACCAGATTACAGAGCTTGTTCGCGCAAATTTCAAATTGAACCCGCGCGGAATCATCGAAGCGCTGAACCTGCGGCGCCCGATTTACAGACCGACGGCTACCTACGGACATTTCGGCCGCAATGAGTCCGGCTTCACATGGGAACACACGGACCGCGCGGCGGCGTTGCGCCGAGATGCGGGCTTGCCCGCGGTGGCAATCGCCGAAGTTGCCGTGCGGCGGTAATACCAACTCCAACAGTTCCAAATCTCTCGATTTCAGGAGCAGACGCTTGACGACTACATTAAAGACTGCAGGAGACGTAAAAGACATGGCGCTGGCCGATGCCGGCAAGCGCAAAATTGAATGGGCCAACCAGCAGATGCCCGTGCTGCAGCTCATCCGGAAGCGGTTCGTCAAGGAACAGCCGCTCAAGGGAGTGCGAATCTCCGCGTGCCTGCATGTGACGAGCGAAACGGCGAATCTTGGGATCACGCTGCGCGATGGCGGGGCAGATGTGGTGCTCTGCGCATCGAATCCGCTTTCGACACAGGATGAAGTGGCGGCCTCATTGGTGCGCGACTACGGCATTCCGACGTATGCGATTAAGGGCGAAAATAATGAGACATATTATACGCATATCAGCGCGGCGCTCGAACATAAGCCGCAAGTCACGATGGACGACGGCGCGGACCTGGTGACGCAGCTTCTGACGAAGCGCACGGACCTGATTCCCAACGTCATCGGCGGCACAGAGGAAACAACGACGGGAGTAATCCGGCTGCGGGCGATGGCCAAGGACGGCACGCTGAAGTTTCCGGTGATCGCCGTGAATGACGCGCAGACCAAGCATTTCTTCGACAACCGCTACGGCACGGGCCAGTCCACGATTGACGGCATCATCCGCGCGACGAACCTACTGCTTGCGGGGCTGAAGATCGTCATCGCGGGTTACGGCTGGTGCGGGCGCGGCGTTGCGATGCGCGCGAAGGGCCTGGGCGCGGACGTGATCATCACGGAAATTGATTCGGTGCGGGCGATTGAAGCGGTGATGGACGGCTTCCGCGTGATGCCCATGCACGAAGCCGCGAAAGTGGGAGACATCTTCGTCACCGTGACCGGCAACAAGAGCGTGCTCGCCGCGGAACACTTTGAAAAGATGAAGGACGGCGCGGTGATGTGCAATTCCGGCCACTTCAATGTGGAAATCGACATTCCGGCGCTCGAAAGAATGTCGAGCGCTCATCGTGTGGCGCGGCCGTTTGTCGAAGAGTACGCGATACGCGACGGTCGCAAGCTCTATCTGCTCGGCGAAGGGCGGCTCATTAATCTTGCGGCCGCGGAAGGGCATCCCGCCGCGGTGATGGACATGAGCTTCGCGAACCAGGCGCTTGCCGCCGAGTATATGGTGAAAAACGCAGCGTCGCTTGGGAAGCAAGTCTATCCAGTGCCGGAGAATATTGATAAGCACATCGCAAAGCTGAAGCTCGAGTCGATGGGCATGCACATTGACAAGCTGACGCCGGAGCAGGAGCAATACCTGGCGTCTTGGGATGAGGGGACGTAGCTAGCGAGGTTTTCAAGACTTACATTTTTTAACGCGGCGGCCTGTCCTGGCCGCCGTTCTTTGTTTGTGGGTAATAGATTTATCCGAGTGTTTTGAAAGGAGCGCAAGGAGAATGGCTGGCGCGTCGATGGGCGGTTTGCAGCAGCTTATCTTGTTCTTCTGGTCGTAAGCCACTCAGATGGCCGGCAACGATCTTGGTGAATTCTGACTGGAATTCGCGCGCAGAAATCTTTTTCTTCTTCGAGGATCTCTGTTTCTTGGGCACAACGGCCTCACATGACGAATCAGCTGAAATCAATCTAACACGAAAGTAAGAGCCAGACTCTTCCAGGGTCTTTCATTTCGATGAAACTGAATAATGCGGAATAGATTGACGCGCCGGGCGCGTTTCTGGGAAAGTGTTGGTCTTACTTCTTGGGGGAAATGGGCCGCGCGGAATGATGCAAGACTGGGCTGACTGGGCACTCGACACCGCAAAAATCAGGGGCGCTTCTTATGCCGATGTCCGCGTGATGGACATCCGGCACCGCGATCTTTCCACGAAAAACGGGCAGATGGGAAATCTTTCGGAAAGCCAGTCGCTGGGGATTGGCGTGCGGGCGCTGGCAAGCGGTTCGTGGGGATTCGCTGCAACGGACCGCTTGACGCGCGAAGGCATTGACGCGTGCGCGGCGGAGGCCGTGGCGATTGCGAAAGCTTCGGCGCTGGCGAAAATTCACGACGTAAAGATGGTTCCCGAACAAGCGTACGTTGACACTTGGCAGAACCCCTTCGTAAAGGACCCATTCCGAATCCCAATGGAACGGCAGCTCGATCACTTGCTTGCCGCGGACGCCGAGATGCGCAAGGTGAAGGGCGTGACGGTCGCGGAAACGTCGATGAATTTCGTGCGGACCGAGATGTTTTTCGCGTCGAGCATCGGTTCTCGAATTCACCAGACGAAAGTGCAATCCGGCGCGGGGATTGTGGCGACGAGTTTCGCGGGGACCGAAATCCAGAAACGCAGTTATCCGAATAGCTTTGGCGGGCAGCACATGCTCGCGGGCTACGAGCTGGTGGAATCGCTCGATCTGGCCGGCAATGCGCAGCGCGTGGGGGAGGAGGCCGTCGCATTGCACAGCGCGGCGCAGTGCCCTGAGGGCACGCGGACGATACTTCTCGATAGCTCGCAGCTTGGCTTGCAGATTCATGAATCCATCGGCCATCCGATCGAGCTCGACCGCGTGCTCGGCATGGAAGCGAATTTCGCGGGGATGAGTTTCCTGACGCTCGATAAGCTCAATACGCTGAAGTACGGCTCGGACATCGTGAACGTGGTGGCCGACGCGCGGCTCGCGCACGGCCCGGGCCTTGGCACGTTTGGCTACGACGACGAAGGCGTGCCGGCGCAATGCACGGACATCATTAAGGACGGGCAATTCCGCGGCTATCTTTCAAACCGCGAGACGGCGGCTTCCATTGGATTGAATCGAAGCGGCGGGACGATGCGCACGGAAGGCTGGAACCGCCTGCCGATCATCCGCATGACGAACATCAGCATTCATCCGGGCGCGTGGAAATTCGACGACTTGATCGCGGATACGGACGACGCAATTTACATGGAGACGAACCGCTCGTGGTCCATTGACGACCGCCGCTACCATTTTCAGTTTTCGACGGAGATCGGCTGGGAGATCAAGGGCGGCAAGAAGGGCCGGATGATCAAGCATCCGAGTTACAGCGGAATCACAACTGAATTCTGGAATAGCTGCGACGCGATCTGCTCGCGCGACCACTGGACGCTCTGGGGCACTCCGAATTGCGGCAAGGGCCAGCCGATGCAGACGATGGGCACCGGGCACGGCGCGTCGCCGGCGCGCTTTCGGAATGTGCGCGTGGGAGTGGCGTTCGCCAAGTAAATCATTTGATGAGCCCCGCAAAGAAAACTCGAAAAGCAAAAGTGGCAAAGACCCGCTCGCGCGGGGGCAGCGCCCGCGAGCAGATGCTCACGCAGAGCGAGTTGCGGCGCATCGCGGAGCGAGTCTTTAAGCTGAGCGACGCCGATGAAACGGAAGTGATGATTGACGGCACTTCCGACGCGTTGACGCGATTCGCGAATAACACCATCCATCAAAATGTCGCCGAGCTAAATGTTTCCATCTCCGTACGCACGGTGTTCGATGGCCGCACGGCGCGCGCGACAACGAACCGTACGGACGATGAGTCGCTGGCGCGCGTGGTGGCTGCGTCATCGGCGATCGCGAAGAGCCAGGCGAAGAATCCACATATGTTGCCGATGCCGGGGCCGCAGAAATACGCGCGCGTGGACCGGTTTTTCGACCGGACGGCTTCGTGTACGCCGCAGGAGCGCGCAAAGGCGGTGGCGCGCGTCTGCGCCGCGGCGACAAAGCGGGACCAGACGGTCGCGGGCATATTCACGACGGGCGCGACGCAATCAGCGCTGGTGAATAGCCGCGGGCTTTTCGCGATGCACGAGCAAACGCGCGGCGAATTCTCGGTCACGGTGCTCGAGGCAGATTCCTCCGGCTGGCAGAAGGCCAATTCGCCGGATGTAACGCGGATTGATCCGGAGGCGCTTTTTGTGCGGGCGTCGGAAAAATGTTCAGCGTCGCGCAAGCCGCGCGAACTAGCTCCCGGCCGCTACACTGTGATTTTGGAGCCGGCAGCGGTACTCGATCTTGTCGGGTTTCTCTTTTACGACTTCGCAGGCACGGCGGTGCTGGATCAGCGCTCGTGCTTTAACAATCGAATCGGCAAGCAGGTGATGGGGTCGAATATCACGATTTCCGATGACGTGTATCATCCGCTGCAAACGGGCACGCCGTTTGATGGCGAGGGTGTCCCGCGGCAGAAGGTAATGCTTGTGGACAAGGGCACGCCGCGGAACCTCGTCTATTCGCGCGCAACCGCGAAGCAGATGGCGCGCGAATTCAAAGCCAGGCCAACGGGACACGGTTTTCCGTTGCCGAATGAATACGGCGAAGCGCCGATGAACCTCGTTTTCGAGGGCGGGAAGAGTTCGCTCGACGAGATGATTGCTTCAACGGACCGCGGAATTCTCGTCACCCGACTGTGGTACATCCGCGAAGTAGACCCTTACGAAAAGGTTCTCACCGGAATGACGCGCGATGGAACCTTTCTGATTGAAGGCGGAAAGCTCGCGGGCGGCATCCGGAATTTCCGGTTCAATCAGGGCATTCTCGAGATGCTGTCAAACGTCGAAGCGATGAGCGAGCCCGTGCGCTCGGCGGGCGAAGAGTCCTTTGAAATGGTCGTGCCCGCGATGAAGGTGCGCGGATTCCACTTCAGCGAAGTCACAAAGTTTTAGCGCGCCGCCAATTGCGCTAGAATCCCGCCGCGGCAAGATTGTGAGCCGAATGCAAAGCGGAGGGTTAGCCGTGTTCAAACGCCTGATTGTATTTTCCATACGATTCCTGTCGCTGACCGCGGCGTGCGCGGGAGCGTGCCGCGCGCAGGGCACGGCCGAGGACTATCAGCGTGCGGTAAAGTTCATCCAGGCGAACGCCGTGCGACTGGTGAGGATGGGCGACGTCGCGCCGCACTGGATTAACGGCACAAGCCGCTTCTGGTACCGCACGGATGCATTCGGCAATAAGCAATTCGTGGTGGTGGATCCCGCGCAGACGACAAAGGGGCCGGCGTTCGATCATGAAAAACTGGCGGCGGCGCTCACGCACGCGGCGCGGCGCAACTACGAAGCGAACAACCTGCCGTTTGAAACGTTTACTTACAGCGAGGACGGGAAGTCGATTCAATTTGAGGCGGACCAAACAAAATGGTCGTGCACCATCACCGAGTACGTTTGCCAGCGCGACACCACGCCCGCAAGCGCGCAGTACGAAGTGCTTTCGCCAAACGGGCGATGGGCAGCCTTTGTTCGCGGGTACAACCTCTGGCTGCGCGACACGTCGACGGGGCAGGAGATGCAGCTCACGCGCGACGGTGAAAAGGGCTACGACTATGCGACCCCACTGCCTTCGCTAGCGGCGATGGTGCGGCAGGGGACCGCGGAGCCGCGCATGGATGCGGCCGTGCAGTGGGCGCCGGATTCATCAAAGCTGCTGACATACCGCCTCGACTCGCGCAACGCGGGGCGCTTCACGGCGCTGCAATTTGTGCCGCCGGATCAAATGCGTCCGAAGACGTTCACGTATGCATATCCGCTGCCGGGAGAGGCGCTGCCCAAGGCGGAGATGATCGTGTTCGACGTGCTCGCAGGAAAGCGGACGGACGTGCAGGCCGCGCCGCTCGATGTGTATTACTACGGCGGGCCTTCGCGGGCGACATGGTTCAAAGACAGCAAGCGTTTTTATTACCTGTGGCAGGAGCGGGGCTACAAGGCCGCGGGTCTGCGCGAAGTGGACGCGGACACCGGGGCCGTGCGCGAGATGATGACCGAGCGCGCCGAGCCGCACGTGGATACCTATAACGCGGATTACAACGTCGTCGGAGAAGGCGCGGAGGTTCTGTGGGCATCGGACCGCGACGGCTGGTTGCACATTTATCTTTACAGCGCGAAGACGGGGCAGATGGAGAATCAAGTCACGCGCGGGGATTGGGCCGTGAGCACCATCGTGCACGTGGACGAAACGGGGCGGCAGATTTATTTCACCGCGGGAGGGCGCGAGGCGGGCGAAGACCCGTATCTCGCGCATCTCTACCGTGTGCGCTTCGACGGGAGCGGCCTCGCATTGCTGACGCCGGAGAATGCGAACCACACGGTTCAGTTTTCTCCCGACGGGAAATATTTTGTGGACAACATCTCGCGGATCGATCTGCCAACGAAGACGGTGCTGCGGCGCGCGCCCGACGGAAGCACGGCAATGCCGCTCGAGGAAGCCGACGTGGCCGCGCTCACGAAAATGGGATGGAAATTTCCGGAGCCGTTCAAGGGGAAAGCTGCCGACGGAACCACGGACATTTACGGCGCGATCTGGCGGCCGACGAACTTCGATGCGTCGAAAAAATATCCGGTGATCGAGTATGTGTACACCGGGCCGCATTCACACTTTGTGCCGAAGGCGTTCAGTCAGGCGCTGGGCACGGAGCAGTCCATGGCGGAGCTGGGATTTATTGTGGTGATGGTTGACGGGCGGGGGACGACGGGACGTTCGCGCGAGTTCCACAACTATTCGTATCGCAATCTGGGAGGAGTGTTTGAAGACCACGTCGCGCTGATCCGGCAGATGGCGGCGAAGTATCCCTACATGGACCTCGCGCGCGTGGGGATCTACGGGACGTCGGCGGGCGGCTACGGGGCGGCGCATGCGATGCTGGCGTTTCCGGAATTTTACAAAGTTTGCGTTTCCACTTCGGGCGACCACGACCCGCGGCTCGACAAAGCGGTGTGGAACGAGGCGTTTCAGGGATACCCGGTGGATGCGAGCTACGCGAATGATTCCAATGTGACGATGGCGGCGCGGCTGCAGGGGCACTTGCTGCTCGAACACGGCGACATCGACGACAACGTGAATCCGGTCGAGACGATGCGCTTCGCCGACGCGCTGATGAAGGCCAACAAGGATTTCGACATGCTCTTCGTGCCGAACATGGCGCATGGGGAAGGGACGAATGTCTATCTGGCGCGCCGGCGCTGGGATTACTTCGTGAAGTATCTGCTGGGGGTTACGCCGCCGAAGGATTTCGTGATTCCGCCGCTGCCCGTAAGCGGCGGCCGGGGCGGAAATTAGATTTACCGAGCCGGATTTGCCCGGCCCGATTTACCCATCCATTTGTTCGGCGGGCGAAGCGGCGGCCCGTGAGAGTCGCTTGGACAATGGGGCCGAGCGCCGCGCCCGCCTCCCGTAACCTCTACCGGAGCGGAGTATAGGCGAATAAAAAGCGAAATGTCAAGCTTGATTTTTCGCTTTTTATTCGCCTATACTCTCCTTCAGCGCGAACGTTTCCCCGAACGTCCTCGCCCGGCGCCATGGGCTCTCTTTTCATTCCGCCATCCGACATCACTCGGCCATCGCCTCGAAGGCCCTGGGCGCTTCCTGTGCGCGGCCTGGCGCTATTTCACGGGCATCCGGACGCGCCGCGCCTTTCGCACTATTTCCTTCCGCGGCTCGTCGCCGAGGGGAAGCGCGTCCTGTGCCTTGACGGCGCGAACCGCTTTGACCCGCTGCTGATCGCGCGGTTTGCGCGCCGCGCGGGAAAGGCCAGCTCCGCGTTCCATCAGAATATCCGCGTGGCGCGCGCGTTCACGTGCTTCCAGTTGACCGAACTGCTCGTGCGCGTGCCGCGGCTCCTGCGAAAGTTTCCCGCGCAGGCGCTGATCGTGACGGCGCTGCCGGATTTGTATTTCGATGAGGACGTGCGCGAGCGGGAAGCGGCGGCGTCATTCCGCGAGGCGCTTGAAGCGTTGAGGGCGCACGCGCGTGTGGGGCTGCCGGTGGCGGTTTTTTCGGATGCGGCATCGTTTCGCACGCCGCGGCAGAAGTTTTTTCAGTTGCTGTGCGCGCAGGCGGACCAGGTGTGGAGATTCAGCGAGCAGGAAGACGGCAAGCTCCGGCTCGCGGAGGAAAAGGCGTTGCCGAAAGCGCTGCCTGCCACGCGCTGAGGGAAAAATTTCATGGGACGCACGATACCCACATTCCGGCAACTGATCGAGCAGGCCGCGCAGCGCTGGTCAAAATTCCGCCGCGCGCTGCGCCGCGAGGATCAGGAGCGTTTCGACCGGCTCTTCAATTACGTGCGCTGCTACACGCAGGCGGCGACGTATCAGTGCGACGAGGACCCGATGCAGTCCATTTTGCTTTCCATCGCGCTGGCGCAGGAAAAGCGCCTCGAAGCGCTCGAACGGATTGTTTTGCAGAAAGAGACTCACCATGCAAATCCAGGGATGGATCTTCGACCTTTACCCCAGCCCGCAGGGAATGAAGCTGTGGCTGATGGAGCCGAACCAAAAGCGCCACCTGCTGATTGACGGCTTCGCGCCGTGCTTCTATGTGTCCGGCCGCGAGGAAAGTTTGCGGCGGCTTGCGCGCGCGCTGGGGGAGAAAAGCTACGCGCTCGCGTGCCGGCGCGCGGAGCGTATGGATATCTGGGAGCGCGAGCCACGCGTGGTGCTGGAAATTTCCGTGCTGCATCCCAATGAATATTCGTCCTGGGTGCGCTGGGTGCAGCGTTTCGATCCATCGCTGAAGTTCTACAACAGCGACCTGATGCTGGCTTCGCTTTATTGCTGGGAGCGAAACATTTTTCCGATGGCGCGTGTGGAAGCCGAGGTGGATGCGGAAAACCGCGTGCTGGCGATCGAATGCCGCGACAGCGAATGGGCGCTTGATTACGAATTGCCGCCGCTCGAAATCATGCGCGTGCGGCTGGGCGGGTGCGCGCGGATCGACCCCGCGCACGGACGGCAAGCGGCGCTCGAAATCGAAGCGGGGGGAAGGGAATATGAGCTTGACGAATCGGGCGAGCCCGCCGCCGTGGCCTTCGAGCATCTGCTCAAGCGGCACGACCCGGACCTGATCCTGAGCGACTGGGGCGACGCGATGATCCTGCCGCGCCTGCAGCAGCAGGCCGCGCGCTTGCGTCTCGCGCTGCCGCTCAACCGCGACGCCGCGGCGGAGGTGCAGCAGAGCCGCGCGCGGAGCTACATGAGCTACGGGCGCATCCTGTTCAAGAACAGCACGACGACGCTCTGCGGGCGGCTGCACGTGGACACGCAGAATTCTTTTATCGCGGACAAATGCGATCTCGCGGGGCTGTGGGAGCTGGCGCGCGTCACGAAGCTGCCCGTGCAGTACGCCTCGCGCACCACGACGGGCACGGGGATTTCCTACATGCAGATGGAGCTGGCCTGGCGCGACGGCGTGCTCATCCCGGGGCAAAAAGCCGAGCCGGAAGATCCGAAGCCGCCGGACCAACTTTTGCTGGCGGACCGGGGCGGGCTGGTGTTCACGCCGAAGCTGGGATTTTTTACGAATGTCGCCGAGCTGGATTTCGTCAGCGAATATCCAAGCATCATGGCGCGCTTCAACATCTCGCCGGAGACGGTGAATTGCCCGTGCTGTCCGGACGCGCCCGCGGTGCCGGAGCTGGGCTACCACGTTTGCCGGCAGCGACGCGGGATTACGAGCCGCGTGGTCGAGCGGCTGATTACGAAACGCAGAGAGTTGAAGGAGCGGCTCCGCGCAGCGCCGCCAAGCGAGGCCAAGCATTACAAGTTGCAGCGGGATTCGCTCAAGTGGCTGCTGGTTTGCTGCTTCGGCTACACCGGCTACAAGAACGCGCGCTTCGGGAAGATCGAAGCGCACGAGGCGATCAACGCCGTGGCGCGCGAGACGCTGCTCGTCGCCAAGGAGACCGCCGAAGACAGGGGCTACGAAGTGCTGCACGCGCTGGTGGATTCGCTCTACGTTTATAAACACGGAGCGACGCGCGGCGATTATGAAAAACTGGCGCAGGAGATCGAGCGGTTGACGCGCCTGCCGCTGGCGATCGAGGCGATTTACCGCTATGTTGTGTTTCTGCCGTCGCGACAATTTGAGGATGTGCCGGTGCCGAACCGGTTCTTCGCGGTGAGCGAAGAGGGCGAATTGAAGGTGCGCGGCCTGGAGTCGCGGCGGCATGACACTCCGCCGATCGTCGCGCGGATGCAGAAGCAGGCGCTCGAAATTCTCGCGGAAGCGCATGACTACGACGGCTACTGCCGGAAGCTCGCCGAAGCGCGGGTATTGCTGCAGCGCTATGAAGAAAGTTTGGAGAGCGGCGCGGTGGCCATCGAAGACTTGATCATCTGCAAACGGCTGACGCGCGAGCCGCGCGAATATCAGAAGGCCAACCTGACGGCCATCGTAGCGCAACAGCTTTACAGCAATGGCGTGCGGCTGCGTCCGGGGCAGACGGTCGAATACGTGATTATCAATTCCAAGGCCCGCGTGCCAAACGACCGCGTGAAAGCCTTCGCGCTGTGGGACGGGTGGTACGGCTACGACCGGAAAAAATATAAGGAGATGCTGCGCGAAGCGTTTGAAGTGTTCGAGACATTCGTGCTGCCTTTGCGGGAATTGAGCGCATAATCGCACCAGTTCCAAATTCCACTGAGATTGCGTGGAGGGCGCCATGCGAGCGCTGTTTGACGCGGTCCGCTCCCTTGTTTACGCGACGGGATTCCTGTTTCTCTGGGGCTATGCTGCGTTCTGGGTGCGCCGGTACGATGCAGCGCTGGGCGTCACGCTTCCTGTTTGGATGCGGCCGCTAGGGATTGCATGCATGGCGCTGGGCGCAGCGTTTGCGCTCACATGCGTGGGAACATTTGTCGTGCGAGGCAAGGGTACGCCCGCGCCATTTGACGCGCCGCGAAAACTGGTGGCCGCTGGGCCATACCGATGGGTGCGCAATCCGATGTATGTGGGCGCGGGGCTGGTGATCATCGGATTCGCGCTCTACGAACATTCCGTTTCGATTCTCCTCCTAGGCGCGGGGATGTGGATTGCGGCGCACCTGTTCGTGTGCTTCTACGAAGAGCCGACGTTGCGCAAGAAATTCAACGGTTCGTACGAGGACTATTGCCGCGCGGTGCACCGGTGGATTCCCCGCAAACCGTCAACTCATTCGCTGAGCTAAATTTTGAAAGCGCCCGTTGACTTGGCGTGTAAAACGGCGGAAGATGCGCCCAACGATTCCGCAGCGGGATGCTTTTACGCGAATTCGAAGTGATGTCTCGCCGTGTGAGTCCAGGAAGATTTCAAATTACTTCACAACTTGAAGGAGGTTCGATGAAAACACGCATCATGATGGTTGCAGGGCTGGCGTTCTTGCTTGTGTCAGCGGCCGGAGCGCAGACGAAAGTTACCGGTAAACAGGATTGTCCCAAACCAGACGTGGTCGGCACGGCCGACGCCGGTGACAAAACCGGACACACCATGACGTTGCAGAAATTCAGTTGCACCTGGTCAGCTGGCATGGAAATGGAGGGTGCAAAATCAAAAGATGGCATGTCCACTGAGTTTGTCGAAATGTGGTCCACCAAAGCCACAACCAATGGAACTTACGTCGGCAACATGGACAATGGTGACAAGTTCTTCGTCAGCTTCCATGACTCCACCACTGTAAAAGATGGCCAGCCAGCGGTTCCGATTCACGGCACATGGTCCTACACGGGCGGGACTGGAAAGCTCAAGGGGATCACGGGCAAAGGGACATATACAGTTACGCCGAACGCGGACGGGAGCGCAGTGGTTGATGTGGAAGGCGACTACATGATCCCCCCGCCTAAGCCGCCGAAGGCCGCAACACCGAAACCGAAGACTTCCAACTAGCGCTCTGGAGTTTTCGCGAAGTACAAAAGCTAATCGCCGCAGGCCGCCTCAGGAAGCGCGGAGTGCGTTTCGTTTTGGTGAGGTTGGAAGAAGCCGCGCAGATGTTCGCGAAGCTTGAGGCGGCCGCGGAATAGCCGCGTGCGGACAGCCTGCGGAGTCAGTCCAAGCTGGTCGGCGGTTTCTTCCGTGGAAAGATTGTTCACGTCCCGCAGCAGGCAGACGCATCGCAACGATGGATCCAGCCGCCGGAGTTCTTCAATCAGTCGGTTGCGGAGTTCAAGACGTGCGCAGGATTGTTCGGGGCTCTCGCGCTTGGACTTCGGTTCCCGCATCAATCTCACGCCATCGTGGTCCGACGTCATTTCATCCAGGCTCACCCAACGGGAATCACGCCGCCGCCGCAATAAGCTCACCGATTCATTGGCTGCAATTTGGGTTATCCAGGCGGCAAACCGGAAGCCATCGCGAAATTGATCGAAATTCGCGAATGCTTTGAGAAGGGTTTGTTGGCGGACGTCTTCCGCGTCGGCCGGGTTCCGCGTAATCCGAAGGGCCACGCGATAGACCGCGGCGTCGCAGGTGGAAGCTAGCGCCACAAACGCGTCGGAATCGCCGGACCGCGCCAGCTCGAAAAGCGATGGGTCATGGTGGAAGGCTGAAATGGGTTGGGCGGCCATTTTTCTCACCAAGGAGAATGGCAGGCCTTATGCCAATTGGGTGCGCTGCATGTCCTTTGTTTTCAGTTAGATACGGATTGTCAAAGCCCCATTTCAAAATGGGACTGCCCGGTTTTGGGGAGCTTCGTCCCAAAATCGGGCAAGTACTGCTGCGAAGCGCCTTAGGCCGTGTGGCCTCATTGAAGCAGTCTACGTTGCCGAAACGATGTCGAACGGCGAAGCATTATCGGAATGCGAGGACGGCAGGTCCATTTTCGTTTGACCGTTTCCATTGGCGTGGGCGAACTGCTTGGTTTCCGTCGAGTCAGCCAGCGCAGTTGTGGAAGACTTTCCTCCGGCAACGGTCTGTGCAACCTCGTCGAAATACCCCGTCCCGACGAACCGCTGGTGTTTGACGCCCCGGTAACCGCTGCCGCTTTCCAAGGCAAATTCACGCTCCTGCAATTCGGAGTAGGCGCTCATGCCCGAGGCGCAATAGCCGCGCGCGAGCTCGAACATGGAAAGATTGAGCGCATGGAATCCGGCCAATGTGACGAACTGGAATTTGTAGCCCATGGCTCCAAGTTCGCGCTGGAAGCGCGCAATCGTCGAGGCATCGAGTTTTTTCTTCCAGTTGAACGAGGGAGAACAATTGTAGGCGAGCAGCTTGCCCGGAAATTTGACATGAATCTTGTCCGCGAACAGTCGCGCCTCATCAAGATCCGGCGTCGAAGTTTCGCACCAGAGTAAGTCCGCATAGGGGGCGTATGCGAGCCCGCGCGCGATGGCGGATTCGATTCCGCCGCGGAAGGGAAAGAAGCCCTCGGGTGTGCGATCGCCGCTTGCGATAAAGGCATGGTCGCGCGGGTCCGCGTCGGAAAGAAGAAGCCCGGCGCTGTCGGCGTCTGTGCGCGCGATGAGAATCGTAGGAGTGCCCATCATGTCGGCTGCGAGGCGGGCAGCTACCAATTTCTCAATGAACTCCCGCGTGGGAACAACAACCTTGCCGCCGAGATGGCCGCACTTCTTCGCGGATGAGAGTTGATCCTCGAAGTGGACACCCGCGGCGCCTGCTTCAATCATGGCCTTCATTAATTCAAATGCGTTGAGCGAGCCGCCGAAGCCGGCTTCCGCGTCGGCGACAATCGGTGCAAGCCAGTACATGTCTTTACGGCCTTCGACGGAGTCCACCTGGTCCGCACGCAGCATGGCGCGATTCAACCTGCGCACAAGGTTTGGGCAGCTATCCGATGGATAGAGGCTCTGATCGGGATACATTTCACCGGCATCATTGGCGTCCGCGGCGACCTGCCAGCCGCTCGCGTAGATGGCTTTCAATCCGGCCTGAACTTGTTGGACAGCCTGGTTACCCGTCATGGCTCCGAGGGTGGCGACATAGGGTTCTTCGTTCAGCAGCTTCCAGAGCCTTTCCGCGCCGAGGCGCGCGATGGTGTGTTCAATGGCGAAGGAACCACGCAGGCGCGCGACATCGTCGTGGGTGTAGGGCCGAGTGATGCCGGCCCAGCGCGGATAGTTTTCCCACGAGTTCTGTGCGTCTACCCGCTTGGAATTCCCCTTGCTATTCGTCTGCTTTGCCATTTACAACCTCCTCCGCTCTTGCGCGCCAAACTGACCGAAACCAGGCCGGAAGCTCGTTAAATCCCGCGAAAAATTTACGCGGGTGTGAATTCGCCGCAGAGAATCATTTCCTCGCTTATGCGGCGCGCTTCACGGAATCTTATGGCTTCGTCCGAATCTGAGCCGGCGGAATGCTCGGCCAAAAGGTGCGTAAGCTCCTGATCAAAAACCTGTGAAATGAGCGTCGATATATGCGCCACATGGCTGCCCTGCTCGTCAACAATCGGAGCCTTGGAGAAGTGCCGCATTCTTTGGGCGATCATCAACCGATAGATGCGATCTGTGGCCAGATCCTCCATGTAGCCATCGAGGAGGCTCGCTCCGCGCCCCGCAAGCACTCCCGCGCGATAGCGGATCACTGTGCGGATGGCAGCGCGGGTCCCCGCCAGCGTGCGCTTGCCGATTCCCGCGGGCACAGGGCGCAAGTCAACGCGGGCAGGCGAATCTGAATCGTGAGCCGAAAGTTGGTTGGGAAAAGGGAACTGAGCGACGGCGATCTCGTTTTGGTCGGGATGTCCGGTCCACGCGCCATCCATATGACAATTGGCTTCGTTTTTCTTGTCGGCGGCGAGAACGGCGAGCGCACGGGCGTTCAAGTCGCTGTCTTCGCGGCTCGGATAGAGAGCGGTCATTCCGCCGATGGCCAGCAACCCGTGTCTGTGGCAAATCTCCGGCATTCGCTTGCGGAGGTTTTGGAAGAAAGGGACATCATGCGGAATGGTGTTGCGGTCGGGCAGCACCCAATTCGGGTCGTGAAGATTGAAATGAATCAGGCTGGCCATGTAATCCCATCGGCCCAGGTTCAACCCCAGGATGTGATCGCGGAGATTCCACGCGAACTCTTCCATCTCATAGGCCAGCGGATGCGATTCCACGAGCGCCATGCACTTGATCCAGCCTCGCTGCCAGCCGCGTTCCTTTTCGATTGCGTCGAATAGCGCATTCCACCAAACCGCTTCTTCCGCGGATTCCGACTTGGGAATGTAAAAGCAGAGCGGATGCTTCAGTCGGGATGCTTCCACCTTCCACGCGACAAGGGCAACGTCGAAAAGCGAAGCGGGGATCAACTCCCCCGCGACGACCCCCGCCTGATGGATGTGCAAGCCTCGAGGACGCGTGAAAATCACCGTCGAGCTCGGCCAAATGGAAACGGTCCGGTTGCGCTTCTGATCGAGGTAGGTCAAGTCGCCATGCAACGCGGCGACGATATTTTCAATTCCACGCTGAATATTGGGCCACACGTTTGCCACAGAGTCTTCCAGGTCGAGCATGACTCCCGGCGCGCCGGAATTGAGCATCTTGACGACGAGGTCTGCATCGTCGGCCGGCCCGGTCATCTGATTGCGCTGATCCTGGCACCAATCAGGAAGCTCAATGCGCCAGGGTTCCGAAGTCGCGGGTGAAGAAGGCAGGTAGTCGGGCAAACAAGCGCGCCCAGCCGCGGAAAGGCGCGACGCTCGGCGCGAAATCAGCGATGCTTTTAATGGGCCGAGCGCGCGGTTCAGCGACATTAGAAATTTTAGAAAGCCGGCGGGAAGGTCCTTACCAGGATCGAAAGTTGGCGGAGCGCAATTGACCGGCACGACGCGATCCGATATCACGGAGATGCCACGCGAGCCATCATGCTCGAATCCTCGAACAGATTTGTTCAACGCTATCCTCCGGGCGAAGATACCAGTGTCAGGTGCCACTCCCGTGTTCCAGATTGGGCATCGAAAGTGCAAGCGTGCTGCCAAACGGGGTTCGCTCCGGCGTTTGTAACCCTTTGATATGACAGGACTTATGGGGACCACGCGAAGGTGATAGGGAACTGAGTTTCTTGCTTTGGTAGGAATGTGAGCAGAATTTCCAACAACGGGACAATAGAATTCCGCGGGCGGATTCCTTGTTCGGTATATTGAACGACTATTCAGTCTTTGTGATTGAGACCTTGACGCAGCCACGCTTTTCGTGTTCAATATGCTGAACTAAAATTCACAGTCCGCACGCCTTGGAAGGCAACCGGACATTCATTGGAGCGCTATGCCGGAAAATGTCTCACCCTCCGTCGCCGTCGAACGCGCCTTCGCCATTTTGGAGGCGACCGCTGGACAAACCGAAGGACTGACGAACGCGGAAATCAGCCGGCGGCTGAGTATTCCGAAGAGCTCGGCGAGTTACATCTTGCGTACACTCGAGCGAGGCGGGTACTTGAGGCGAGAAACGGAAAGCGGCCGTTACCGGCTCGGGTTGAAACTCTTGAACCTCGGCCGCGAAGTGCTTTCCGGATATGGGCTGCGCGAAATCTCGATTACCGCAATGCGCGGACTTGTGGACCGCACCGGACTTACGGCGCACCTCGCCGTGCTCGATCACGGCGAAGCGGTTTACATCGAGAAGGTCGAAGCGCCGGGTTTTATCAAGATGGACACCTGGGTCGGGCGGCGCATGTATGTGCATTCCACCAGCGTTGGCAAGGTGCTCGTTGCGCATCTTCCGAGGCAAGCGGTGGACGCCATTCTTCGCGAACACGGACTGGTGAAGCGCACGCCCAAGACAATCACATCGCCGCGGCGGTTTCACGCGGAACTTGCCATCGTTCGCGAAAAGGGATTCGCGGTGGATGATGAGGAAAACAGTTTGGAAGCGCGCTGCCTGGCTGTGCCCATATTTGACGCAAACGGATCCGTGGTAGCGGCGATTGGTTTGAGCGGAACGGTGTCGCACCTCGATCCCGGCAGCATTCCGCGCGTGGCCGAACTCGCGCGAGAAGCGTCTCGAAGGATTTCCCGCCAGCTTGGCACTCCTTCCCTGTCGAACTGAACGGTCCTCCATGGGCAGCAGCCTGACAATGCAGACGAGTCATCGCCAAACAGTGTGGAACATCGCGCACCGCGGGGCTTCCGGCCACGCGCCGGAAAACACGCTCGCGGCCTTCCGGCTTGCCGTTGAACTGGGCGCCCAGTTCATCGAAACGGATTTGCAGGTTTCGCGCGACGCCAGGATTGTGGCCATGCACGATGCGACCGTGAACCGCACAACAGACGGCCGTGGCCACATTTCAAAAATGACATTGGCGGAATTGCGCGCCCTCGATGCAGGAGCCTGGTTTAAGGATGCGGGCGGTCTCTCATTCGCGGAAGAGCGCGTGCCCACGCTGGAGGAGATTCTGGTCTTCGCGCGCGAGGCCGGCGTTTTTTTCTACCTGGAATTGAAACCCAGCGAGTCGTGGGCGATGGAACGCTCTTTGGCCGGAGCACTTACGGATTCAGGAGAACTGGCACGCGCAACGGTAATTTCTTTTGACCCGGCGGTCCTACTTTCTCTGCGGCGCATCGAGCCCATGGCGATGACGGGCTTGCTCGTCGCGCGCGCCGGGCTGGATTCGATCGAGAGCGCAGTTTCCCTGGGCGCGCGGCAGCTCCTGCCGCGCGCGGACAGAATCACTCCAAAGCTCATCGAGGCGGCGCGCCGGGCGGATTTGAAAATCGTCGCATGGACGGTAAACGAGCCTGCGGAGATGCAGGCGCTCATCGCGAGCGGCGTGGACGGAATTATTTCGGATTTTCCGGACCGGCTGGTCTCGGTAATGAGAGAGTGATTCCACGGTCGGCGTCAAGAATTTCCGATGCCATGGTAAAGCGCGGCAAATTGCGCGAGAGTTAACTGCTCGGCGCGCGCGCCCGCTGCAATCCCGGCTTCGCTCATAATCTCTTTGAGCGCCTGAATGGCATCCCCAACGGCTGGACGGCTCTTCTCGGTGAGCCGCATTCCGCGCAGATTGTTTGCCAATGTCTTCCGCTTGTGCGCAAAACATGCCTGGACAAATTTCATGAATGTCTCTGTGTTCGTAACGCCAAGATTCACGCTGTCTCCGGGAAAACGCAATCCCACGAGAGCGGAAGCCACTTTCGGCCGCGGCCGGAATGCACCGGGAGGAATTTTCAGCAGGATTTCCGGTTTGCTGTGGAATTGCGCAGCTACGGTGAGATAGCCGAAATCTCTTCTCCCCGGGCGCGCGGTGAGTCGCGCGGCAACCTCGAACTGCATCACCAGATGCGTGGAAAGCAATGCTCCGGGGTGATTTGCGGAGGCGTCAAAGATTCGGTGCAGAATCGGCGACGTGATGTAGTAAGGGATGTTGCCATAAACCTTGAATGGAGACGCACCCGCAAGCTGCGCAAGTTCCACCTCCAGAATATCTGCCTCGACGATTTCCACGTTTGGCCATGCCGCCGCGCGCTTGCGCAAGCCCTCCGCCAGGCGGGAGTCCAATTCGATTGCAATTACGCGCGCGCCGCGCCCGGCGAGCAATTCCGTCATTTCACCGTGGCCCGCGCCGATCTCGACCCAAACATCGCCGGCGCGTGCGTTGAGAAGCGAGGCGATTCGCGCACGCCATCCGGCATCCGCAAGAAAGTTTTGTCCCAACCGAGTCGGCGACATTTCGTTGCCAGCCTGCCAAAGCAGTCTGACGGGGGCAGTCTAACAAGATTGTTACGCACGCGTCGCGCGCGTGGTGCTTGACGCGGCTCGTTCCGTCCAGTAACGTAAATCGCGCAAACAAATATGCGAATCCTTTTTGTCGCTTCAGAAGGTCTTCCATTTTCCAAGACGGGCGGTTTGGCGGACGTCGTCGAAGCGTTGCCGAAGGCGCTCGTCGAGCTGGGCCATGAAGTAGCCGTTGTACTGCCGCGCTATCGCGGAACAAAGGCGGCGACCGTTCTCATGCCCAGCATGACAATTCCTTTCGGGCGCTCCCTTCGCTTTCCCGCCATCGCCGACGGCACGATTGTGAACGGCGTGCGCTATTTTTTCGTGGACGATCCCGAATATTTTGACCGCGATCAGCTCTATGGCGTGCAGGGCAAGGATTATCCGGACAACGCCGACCGCTTCGGTGAATTCAGCCGCGCAGCCATCGAAATCGCCAAGCACATCTGGCCCGCCGACGTGATTCACTGCCATGATTGGCAATCGGCGCTTGTGCCGGTGCTTCTGCGAACGCTCTACGAGGCCGACCCGTTGCTGCGCACCGTACCCGTGGTCTTCACGATTCATAACATGGGTTACCACGGACTCTTTCCTCGCGACACGCTCGCGGATTTGGGCTTGCCGGAAAGTCTCTTTCGCATGGATGCAATGGAATTTTTCGGCAAGGTGAATTTCCTGAAGGGCGGGTTGGTTTTCTCCGACTATCTCACGACCGTGAGCCGCAAGTATGCGCAGGAGATCCAGACGGAGGAATATGGCCATGGGCTGGACGGCGTGATACGAAACCGCGGCGCCCGGCTGCGGGGCATATTGAATGGCGTGGACTACAGCATCTGGAGTCCGGAAAAAGATTCGCTGATCGCCGCCAAGTATTCGGCAAAGGACCTTTCGGGCAAGAAAGCGTGCAAGAAGGATTTGCTCGGTCAATTCAAGCTCGATGCAAGCGATTTGGAGCGGCCAGTCATCGGCATCGTTTCGCGGTTTACCGTGCAGAAGGGCTTCGACCTCATCGAAGAGATTGCCGCAGATCTTGTAAAACAGAACGTCGCAATTGTGGCGCTGGGCGCGGGCGAGCCGCGTTACGAGGCTCTCTTCCGCGAGCTGGCGGGCAAGTATCCGAAACAAGTCGGCGCGAAAATCGCTTATGACAACACTCTGGCTCACAAGATCGAAGCCGGGTCGGATATGTTCCTGATGCCTTCGCGCTACGAGCCTTGCGGACTGAATCAAATTTATAGTTTGCGGTATGGCACAGTGCCGGTGGTGCGCGCGACTGGCGGGCTTGACGACACGATTGAGCCGTTCGATGCCGCGACCGGGCGCGGAACGGGATTCAAGTTCGAGAAGTATGACGCGAAGGCGCTGCTGGCGTGCATTCGGCAGGCGCTGAAGGCTTACGCGAATCCGCAAGCCTGGCAGAAGCTGCAGACCAACGGCATGGCGCGCGATTTTTCGTGGCGGGCGTCGGCGGGTGAATACGCCGAGCTGTATGATGTTGCGCGCAAGGCCCGAAACCTTCATCTGGAATCTTCATCTAATTCGGTGATACAAAATGTTTTGGCCGCGGGGGCCGAATCGCTGGGAAAGGGAATCCATGGCAGATAACGTAGCAAGTGTGACCGACAATACTTTTCAAAGTGATGTGATTGAAGCAAGCAAGACGCAGCCCGTGATGGTGGACTTCTGGGCTGAATGGTGCCGGCCGTGCCTCGCGCTGGCCCCGACGGTGGCCGAAATCGCAAAGGAATATTCGGGCAAGCTGAAGGTTTTGAAGATGAACGTGGACGAAAATATTAATACGCCAGGCCAGTTCAATATCCGCGGAATTCCCACGCTGCTTCTTTTTAAGGGCGGCCAGATTGCCGAGCAAATCGTCGGCGCGCTCCCCAAGGACCAGATTACGAAGGCCCTCGCTCGTCACCTCGGTTGATTCCACTTCCATGCAGCGGCGCTGTTCCTGGGCGAAAACGGAACTGAGCATCCCTTACCACGACCGGGAATGGGGTGTGCCGTTGCATGACGACCGGAAATTATTCGAGTTCCTCGTCCTCGAAGGGCATCAGGCCGGATTGAGCTGGGAGCTGATCCTCAAGAAGCGCGAGGCTTATCGTGCAGCATTCGACGGATTCGATCCAGCACACGTGGCTCGCTATGATACGAAGAAGCTTCGCTCGTTGCTGCGGAATCCCGGGCTCATCCGCAATCGGATGAAGATGTGCGCGGCGATTGAAAACGCGCGCGTGTTCCTCGTGGTGCAAAAGGAATTCGGCTCATTCGATGAATTCCTCTGGCAATTCGTGGACGGCAGGCCGCGGCAGAATCGGTGGCGCACTCCGCGCCAGGTGCCCAGCCGAACCGCGCAATCGGATGTGCTGAGCAAAGAGCTGAAGCGCCGCGGGTTCGGTTTTGTTGGGTCAACTATTTGCTACGCATTGATGCAGGCCGTCGGAATGGTGAATGACCATCGGGTTGACTGCTTTCGCCACGCAGAGCTTTCGGGGCGCGCTGTGTGAAAACAGAAACGCGGTGCCGGAAACCTTCCTCGTAATGGCAATCGGCTTCAGAAGGTGGAGACCAAATCGAGGCTCTGAACTTAGGTCCGGTACTGAAACGCGGGCTTGCACAGTTCTGGAAAACCGAAAGATTTCACCATGAGGTAAGCTCGATAGAAGCTTGATGTCAGCTTGCGTTCAACACATCCGCCGCGTAGGATTAAGACTCTGCTGATTCCGCGCGACGCTGCGTTGCCTTCCATGTTTTGATTGGATGGGCGGCGTGCGGCCTGAATGCGGAAGGATCGGCGTAATTCACGTGACCAAAGCGATCATCATTGTCGGCGCGCAGTGGGGAGACGAGGGCAAAGGCAAAGTGGTGGACTACCTTGCCGCGGGCTTCGACATCACCGCGCGCTTCGCCGGGGGACATAATGCTGGGCATACGGTCATTTTTGGCGAGCAGCGCTTTATCCTTCAGCTCATTCCGTGCGGAATTCTGCGGGCGGGAAAACATGCGGTGATTGGTCCCGGAGTCGTGGTGGACCCGGCGGCGCTGATCTGCGAAGTGGAAAGTCTCGCAAAGGCCGGAATTCACGTTTCCGGCAGGCTGCACGTGAGCGACCGTGCGCACGTGATTTTTCCGTATCACCGAGAGATGGACAAAGCCGCGGAAATCGCGCGCGGTGCAGGGAAAATCGGCACGACCGCCCGCGGCATCGGTCCGGCCTACGAAGACAAGATGGCGCGGCGCGGATTGCGCATCTGCGATCTCATGGACGCAGAAGTTTTTCGGGCGAAACTCGAGCGCGTCATCATGGAAAAAGATATGCTCTGCCGCGCGGCGTACGGCATTGAGCTGAATACCGTGAGTTTGCTGGAAGAATCATTCCGGCAGGCGGAACAATTGCGGCCATTCATTACGGATACAGCCGTGTATCTGAACAAGGCGATGGATGGCGGCCGGTCGGTGCTCTTCGAGGGCGCGCAAGGCACGATGCTCGACATTGATCACGGGACGTATCCCTACGTCACGTCATCGAGCGCGACATCGGGCGGCGCGGCCACGGGTTGCGGCGTCCCGCCAACGCGAATTACAGGCGTCGTCGGCGTGACGAAGGCATACACGACGCGCGTCGGCGGCGGGCCATTTCCCACGGAGATGCCCGACCTCGAAGCTGAGGAGGTGCGCAACCGCGGCAATGAGTATGGCGCCGTCACGGGACGGCCGCGGCGCTGCGGATGGCTCGACTTGCCCATGCTTCGCTATGCCGTGATGCTGAATGGCATTGGGTCGCTCGTCGTGACGAAGCTCGACGTGTTTGACACTCAACGCGAGATCCAAGTGTGCGTCGGCTATCGCTATAAAGGATCGCCGATCAACGAGATGCCCGCAGAAGCAGGCAAGTTCGGCGCGGTCGAGCCGGAATACCATGCAATCCGAGGTTGGCAAAGCTCTACGTACGGTGTGCGCGAAGCCGCACAACTTCCGGGAACGGCGCGCGATTATCTGAGGTTTATCTCGGACGAGATCGGCGTTGAAATCGGGATGATCTCGACTGGCCCTGAGCGGGACGCGACAATTGTCTGCCGAGATTCGCATCTCGATACTTGGATGAGCGCCTAGCGCGGTTCAATTCTACGATGCTGTCTTTCTCTGAAGCCCGGCAAAAAGTCATCGAGGTGGTGAAGGGGCTCGCGCAAAAACCCGCGCGTGAGACAGTTGCGCTCGATGCCGCGCAGGGCCGCGTCCTCGCCGAGCAGATTCTCGCGGATCGGGATTCGCCGCCGTTTGACCGGGCTACCCGCGATGGCTATGCCGCGCGTGCCGCGGATCTGCGCGCGCCCGGCGCAAAATTGGCGTTGATTGGCGAAATTCGCGCCGGCCAGGCATTCGTTGGTACCGTAGGCGCAGGGCAGTGCGTTCAGATCATGACGGGGGCCGCGGTGCCGCAGGGCGCCGACGCCGTAGTCATGATCGAGTACACGCGCGCCGAGGAATCCCGCGCGCAAACTCAAATTGTTTTCGAGCGAACTGCCGAGTCCGGCCAAAACATTGTGCTGCACGGCAGCGAAGCCGGAAAGGGCGCGACGCTGCTCGAGCCCGGAACACGGCTCGGCTGCGCCGAGCTTTCTCTCGCGGCACACGCGGGGAAGCCCAAACTTGGAGTGTGGGCGCGGCCGCGCGCCGGGATTCTTTCCACCGGCGATGAGATTGTCAGCCCGGAAGAAACGCCCGGCCCGTTGCAGATCCGCAATGGCAACAGCATATCGCTCGCAGCGCAGGTTGCCTCGGCCGGTGGCGAGCCGGTATTTCTCGGGAATGCACGGGATGAAATCCAGGATTTGCGTTCCCGCATCGAGCAGGGGCTTCGCTGCGACGCACTCGTAATCTCCGGCGGGGTTTCCGCGGGCAAATATGATCTCGTGGAAGGGGTGCTGGGCGAATTAGGCGCACAGATATTTTTCGACGGCGTCGCGATTCGGCCGGGACGTCCCGCCGTATTTTGCCAATGCAATGGCAAGCCCGTATTTGGTCTGCCGGGAAATCCAGTTTCAACGATGGTGACGTTTGATCTCTTCGTGCAGCCAGCGCTCGATATACTCGGTGGTGCGCCACCGAGGCCGCTGCCGTTCCTGCGCGCGAAGCTGGCCACGCCATTAAACGAGAAGCCGAACCTCGCGCATTTTTTGCCCGCGCGAATCGAATGGCCGGAAGGCGAGCCGGTCGTCCGGGCGCTGCCATGGCATGGATCCGGCGATGTGAATGCGCTGACGCACTCGAATTGCTTTATTGTGGTACGCCAGGACAAGTTGCAATGGCAAGCGGGTGAATGGATTGACGTCCTGCCAAGAGGCGGGAAGCTGTAGCGAATCGTGATGGGGGAGGAACGCCGAGTTGGCGAAGTTTTCGCACTATCGGAAGGGCGGGGAAGTGGCGATGGTGGATGTGTCCGCGAAGCCGGTAACGTCGCGCACGGCCGTGGCGCGAGGCTTCATTGAAATCGGGCGGGCGGCGCTCGGCAAAGTGCGCAGACTGCAAACGCCGAAGGGCAATCCATTTGAGATCGCGCGGATTGCAGGGATTAGCGCAGCCAAGCGAACCTCGGAATGGATACCTCTTTGTCATCCACTGGCCCTCAGTCACATTGATGTGACCCTTCGCCTATGCAAGAATGGCGTGGAGATCGTTTCCCGCGCCACGGCACAGGCACAGACAGGGGTCGAAATGGAGGCGCTGGTGGCCGTTTCCGCCGCGGCACTGACCATATACGACATGTGCAAGGCCCTGGATAAGGGCATGGAAATCAAGGAAATCCATCTCGTCGAGAAGCGCGGCGGAAAGAGCGGCGATTATACGAGGCCTCCAGCACGCCGCAAGGGACGAAGCCGCAACCGGTCTGCATTTCGCAGCAAGTGAACACAAAATGACGGCACCAAAATCCATCCGCATCCTGGTCGTGGACGATAATCCGCTGGTGCGAGGATTGCTCGCGGACGGTCTTTCCTCGCTGGGCGAAGTCACCGCGGCAAGCGATGGCGCGGACGCTTTGCTTAAGGCGATTGACGCGCCGCCGGACATGATCGTCGCGGACTACCGGATGCCCGGATTGGACGGCCGCCAGCTATTCGAGAAATTGCGCGGACGCGAGCAGACAAAGAACATCGCATTTCTTTTTGTGGCAAGCAAGGGAGACATCGAGGAAAAGTTGCGGCCTCTTCTGGATGGCGTCGAGGATTTTGTTCCGAAGCCATTCTTCATCAAAGATGTTGTGAACCGCGCGAAGGTTGTTGCGGACCGTCTTCGCCTTGAAAAGCTACAGAGGCAGGCCGCACGTCCGGGAGTGATTCAGGGGCGACTCGAAGAACTGGGAATCACGGATCTGGTGCAGTCACTCGAAATGGGCCAGAAATCGGGGCGACTGACGGTGCGCCGTGGCGGCGAGCAATGCGAAATGTATTTTGTCGCAGGCCAGTGCAAGCACGCTCGCCGGGGAAAAACCGAAGGCGAAGAGGCCTTCTATCCGGTGGTGCACTGGACCGAAGGCGAATTTGAAATCGATTTCACCGCGACGACGGATCGCGAAACGATTACCCGGCAGACCACGGGCTTGCTCATGGAAGCGATGCGTCTGCTCGATGAAGCAAACAGCCAGGTTCAGAGCTGATTCCCGCCGGCGGGTCTCTCATGATTCGAGTGGCAATCCTCACCATCAGCGATTCCGCGTCCCGCGGCGAACGCCCGGACAAGAGCGGCCCCGCCGTGCGCGACCGATGCGCGAAGCTCGGCTGGCACGTCGCGCTGGAAGAAGTCCTTCCCGACGAGCGAGCCCAGATCAGCGCGCGGCTTGCTGCGATTGCGGATTCAAGCGAAGTGAATTTGGTGCTGACGACGGGCGGGACCGGATTGGGGCCGCGCGATTCAACTCCAGAAGCCACAACGGAAATTTGCACCAGACTTGTGCCGGGCCTGGCTGAAATGATGCGCGAACGTGGGCGCCAATCCACGCCCCGCGCAGCGCTTTCACGCGCCATAGCCGGTGTTCGCGGCGCGACAATCATCGTGAATCTGCCCGGCAGCCCGAAAGGGGCGGGCGAATCCCTGGATGCCATTGTTGATCTTCTTCCTCATGCCGTGGACGTTCTTCGCGGCGCCCGCCACGATTAGTCCGCGCCACATATTTTTTGATTGCAAAAGCTATTTTATCGCAACGGCCAGAGTGTCGCGGTGCAGGCGGATGAGTGTGCGGAGATACGGGCCGATGTCGGAAGGCGACGTGAAACCTGCCGATTTGGCCGCGGCGGCTTGCGCTTCCGGAAGGGCGTCGCCGCTCGAAGCGAAGTGTTTGAGGTCGCGAAAAACTCCGATGGAGTAGAGGTCCCACGCGGCGCCCTGGTCGCGGACGAAGATGAAGTTCTCCGGCTGGCCGAGAGCGGCGGAATAGGAATTCTCCATCTCCCGCTCGTGAAACAGTTCTGCGCGCTTGTCGGGCAACGATTCAAACATCTCGACGTGGAATAAGCCGCCGTCCGCAAATGCTTTGCGTAATGGATCAAGCGGCGGGCCGTAGACGATGATGTCCTCTTCCCAGGCAATATCGTCATGCATTCTTCTCATCCACGCTACATTCGACGCAGCGCGCTCACGAGCCGCAATGCGCTCTGGTTTGTAATACTCGGCGTAGCTCTGCATAGGGATGAGCCGGAGCAAATCCCAGCGGTCGCCCTGGCTATGGCGCATCCAGAGCGCGGGTTCATCGCCCGCTTGCTGATCGAGCGCCGCCTTTTGTTTGTAGAGGTCAATCAGCTCGAGAAGTTTTCCCGGTGTTGCCTGGATGAGTTCAGTGCGATAGAGGTAGTTCTGAGGCGGTGCGGCTGCGAACATGGGAAGCAGAGCGAAGAGCGCAAACATCATCGGCATGAACATCGGCAAGAAAATCGGTAAGCATACCGATAAGGAAACGCGTTGCTTAAACCCCTTGCTAAGTTGAGTCATCGCCGCCTCCTCATTCTCGCGGAAGATATATCACACACGTTTGCGCCGCGGCGCAATCTCGGGCTCCATCGCTTGACGGCTGTGATAGGATGCTCTTCGCAGAGCAATGCCACGCGAATACATTCCGATCATCATTTTCGGAGCGCTCGCCGCGGCGTTTCCGGCCGTGACGATTGTCTTGATGAAGCTGATTCGCCCCACGTCAACTTCCACCGGCGCGAAGCTCAAGCCGTATGAATGCGGCATCCCCCCGGAAAGCGACGCGCGCGGCCGATACTCGACCCGGTTCTATATCATCGCGATGCTTTTCGTCATTTTCGATGTGGAAACAATCTACCTTTTTCCGTGGGCTGTCACATACGCGAATGTCAATGCAACGGAGACCATGAACTGGCCGTTGGTTTTGATGGCCACGATGTTTGTTTTCCTCGGGATTCTTGTGGCCGGATACGTCTGGCTCTATCGCAAGGGCGCGCTCGAGTGGGTGTAGGCGCCATTCCTTTATTCGTTGATTTTCCTCCCCAGATTTTTCCGAGTTTTCCATGGAATGCGTTGCGCAGTTGTGCGCCATATGTTAGAAAATACGGTTTCTGAGTCGTGGGCTGCTGACTCGGTATGCAGGACGAGGAGTGGTCGCCTCCGGCAGCCTCTTTGAACTGATTCCGGGAAAATGCCCAACGAGCCAGAGGATAAGCAGACACCTGCAAGTGCCCCAGGCGATGGGCCTGCCGAGGCAGGCAAGCCATCCGGCGAAGCGACACCGAAGCCTGCTGCTCCGGCTTCAACAGGCGCAACACCTCCGAAAGGCACGCCACCCAAACCTGCCGCTCCCGGAGGAGTCGCCGGTGGCGCTGCGCCTCCAAGACCTGCCGCTCCGGCGAAGGAAGCGCCGCCAAAGGCGGAGCCATTCGACAACGAGCTTGTAAAGCGTTACAAGGCGCGCTTCGGCGAGGCCATTCGCGAAGCCTGGCAGGACCGCAGGCAAGCCATCCTCGTCGTGGACGGCGCACGGCTGCTCGAAATCGCAAAATACACACGCGATGACGAGCAGTTCAATTTGCTTTGCGACTTAACCGCCGTGGACTGGCCGCGCCGCGAGAAGCGGTTTGACGTGGTGCTGAATCTCTACTCATTCAAGAAAAACGAGCGACTGCGGCTGAAGGGCCACGCAGGCGACGGTGAGAGTGTTCCAAGCGTTTCGTCCGTATGGCCCACGGCGAACTGGCTCGAGCGCGAAGCCTACGACATGTTTGGCATTGTTTTCGAGGGCCATCCCAATCTGAAGCGAATTCTTCTACCGGATGAATGGCAGGGTTTTCCGCTGCGCAAGGATTACGACATTCTCACGCAAGACACCGCGTGGATTCGCGAGAATCTCGGAATCGAGAGCGGACAATAGATGGGCGACATGTACAGTCCGGATTCGACGAACGTCGAAACAACTGTCCTTGGCGCCGACGAAATCATTATCAACATGGGTCCGCAGCACCCATCCACGCATGGCGTGTTGCGCGTGAAGCTCAAGCTCGACGGCGAGAAGATCGTCGGTTCGGAATGCATCATTGGCTACCTGCACCGCGGCGTTGAAAAAATCGCCGAGCACCGCACCTACGCACAATTCGCGCCTTATGTGGACCGGATGGATTATGTGGCGGCGGTGTCGAATGGTTTGGGCTATTGTGAGGCGGTTGAGAAGCTGATGGGCGCGGAGGCGCCGCCGCGAGCGCGCGTGATCCGCACGATCCTCACGGAATTGCAGCGCATCGCTTCGCATCTCGTATGGCTGGGGACGCATGCGCTCGATATCGGCGCGCTGACGCCGATCTTTTATTGCTTCCGTGAGCGCGAGGAGATCCTCAAGATTTTTGAGAAGTACTGCGGTGCGCGGATGACGACGCACGCCTTCCGCATCGGGGGGCTGCAATACGAGGCTTATGACACGCTGGAAGCGGACGTCGAGCGCTTCTGCAAGGATTTCAAGCACAAGGTGGACGAGTACGAGACGCTGCTCACGGACAATCGCATCTGGCTTGGCCGGACCAAGGGCATCGGCGTGATATCCGGCGAGGATGCTATCGCGATGGGCGCGACCGGACCCGTGCTGCGCGCGAGCGGTGTGCAATGGGACATCCGCAAAGCCGCGCCCTATGCCGCGTACGATCAATACCAGTTTGACATTCCGACCGGGAAGGACGGCGACACCTTCGACCGTTACATGGTGCGGATGGAAGAGATGCGGCAATCGGCGCGCATCTGCATGCAGGCCATCGAAAATATTCCCACGGGGCCGATCATGGCGCGCATCGGGAAGGTGCTGAAGCCGCCGCCGGGCGAGGTGTATCACGCGATCGAAGCGCCCAAGGGTGAGCTGGGCTACTACATCGTGAGCGACGGTACGACGCAGCCCTACCGCGTGAGGATTCGTCCGCCGTCATTTGTGAATTTGCAGGCGTTCGACAAGATGGCGCGCGGGCATCTGGTGGCGGACGTGGTCGCCATCATCGGGACGCTGGATATCGTGCTGGGGGAAGTGGATCGTTGACGTACCGGCAGGGAGCTGAACGCAGGCGATGCTGAGCACACTCTACGAATTCCTCAAGCCACATCTATTGTCGCTGCTCTTCGCGCTGGTGATTGTGGCCGTGTTGCCGCTGCTGGCGGGCTACGTTGTTTTGCTCGAGCGCAAAGTGATGGCGGACATGCAAGCGCGGCTCGGGCCGATGCGCGTGGGGCCGCACGGATTGCTGCAGCCCATCGCGGACGCGCTGAAGCTTCTGATCAAAGAAGACATCATTCCCGAAAACGCGGACAAGTGGATTTTCTGGCTCGCACCACTGCTCTCCGTGAGCGCGGCTATGCTCGCGATGGCCGCGCTTCCGTTCGGACCGTTCTTTCAAATCGCCGACGTAAACGTCGGGCTTCTATTCGTCCTGGGCGTCAGCTCGATGGGGATCTTCGGGATTGTGCTGGGCGGGTGGGCGTCGAATAGCCACTATTCGCTGCTGGGCGCGCTGCGCAGCTCGGCGCAACTTGTGAGCTATGAAACCGCCGCGGGCATGGCGGTTGTCAGCGCAGTGATGCTCGGCGGCACGCTCAGCACGCGCGGACTCGTCGAGGCGCAGGCGCAAAGCCATGTTTGGTTTGTGTTTGTGGCGCCCGTCGGGTTCTTCCTTTACCTCGTCGCATCCATCGCCGAAACGAATCGCGCTCCCTTTGACATGCCGGAAGCGGAATCCGAACTCGTCGCGGGATACATGACCGAATACAGCGGCTTCCGCTGGGCGCTCTATTTCCTAGCAGAGTATACAAACATGATCGTCGTCGCATCGATTGCGACGACGCTATTTTTGGGCGGGTGGCTGCGGCCATTTTCAAATTGGCACCGGGCCGATTTTCTGGATTATGTGCCGATGCTGCTGATGATTCTGGTTGCCGGGTATTCGCTCTACCGCGCGCCGAAGCAACCTGTGCCAGTTCAAAAAATGTTCATGGTGGCCGTGGCCGGGTTGTGTTTCCTGCTGGCGGTAGTACTGGGGCTGCCGCAGTTTGCGCCGGCGGGCAGCGTATTTTTTGCGATGAAACCCGGAGTGCACGGCGCGTTCTGGTTCTTGCTGAAGGTCGGACTGTATCTTTATCTTTTTTTGTGGCTGCGGTTTACATTTCCGCGCTACCGCTTTGACCAGTTGATGAACCTCGGCTGGCATTTCCTGATCCCGGTTTCCATCGTGAACGTGTTCAGCCTTGGCATTGCTTTGTACTTGCATAGACGGCCGGAGCAGGGCGGCTATGGCTGGGGAATGATCTCCTCGGTCGCCGTGACGACGCTGCTCACGCTCCTGATCGCCGCGTGGCTTTTGAAGAAGAGCGAGCAGGCACCGACTTCTCCGGCTACGGATAGTTTTTGAGGAAAATGGATGTTTGACCAGATCGGATTCTATTTTTTCGGTGGGCTGGCGGTGATTTCGGCCATCCTGGTGGTAACGCGCCGGAACGCAGTGCACAGCGCCATCTTTCTGATCACCGCGCTGCTGGCGACAGCGGGAATATTCCTGCAGCTTCACGCGGAGTTTCTGTTCATCGTACAGGTGATTCTGTACGTCGGCGGAATCATGGTTCTTTTCATATTTGTCATTATGCTCGTGAATTTGGACGTGGCCATCCGTCAAATACAGTTCAACCGCCTGTGGCTTGTGGCGCTGCTGCTCACCGTTGCTTTGGGCGCGCAGGTGTACATGGTGTTCCATTACGCGCACGTGGGATTGACGGAGCCGCTTTTCCGCATGCAGCCAGCGCCCGTGACGGATCTCGAGCCGAATACGGAATACATCGGCGCGACGATCTTCGGACGGTACATGCTGCCGTTTGAGATCGCGTCCATTTTGCTTTTGGTTGCGATGATTGGCGCGGTGGTGATGGGGAAACGCAAGGTATAAGACGATGCTCTCGATTACGCACTATTTGGTGTTGAGTCTGGCGCTGTTCACAATCGGCGTCATCGGCGTGGTGACGCGCCGCAACGTCATCATCATCCTGATGAGCATCGAGCTCATCCTGAACGCCGTGAATATCAACCTCGTGGCATTCTCGCGGCTCTGGGGCGATCCGGCGGGTCAGGCGTTTGCGATATTCATTATCACGGACGCCGCCGCGGAAGCCGCGGTCGGCCTCGGCATCATGATTGCGTTTTTCCGCAACCGCGAGACGGTGCTCGCGGACGAAATGGATTTGCTGAAATGGTAGCCGGTCTCTGAAATGGCGAACGGATACTTTCTCGAGCACATCTGGCTGATTCCGCTTTTCCCGGCGGCGAGCGCTCTTCTCATGTTGCTCATTGGGAAGCGGCTCTCGAATGCGATCGTCAGCGCGCTTTGTGTCAGCAGCGTGGCGGTGTCGTTCCTTTACGCGGCCGGGGCGGTATGGCAGTTGCTTGCTCTGCCCGCGGAGAACCGCATTGTCCAGATGGTTCTCTTTGATTGGGTTCCCGCCGGTTGGATGCACAACGCCGCCGGGCAGTTGATGCGGTTTGACGTGCCGTGGGGGCTGATGCTCGACCCGCTTAGCTCCGTAATGGTCCTCGTGGTCACCGGAGTCGGGTTGCTCATCCACATTTATTCCGTCGGGTACATGGGGCACGAAGGCGGCTACTACCGCTTCTTCGGCTACATGAATCTGTTCATGTTTTCAATGCTCACGCTGATTCTCGCGAACAACATGTTGTTGATGTTCGTGGGATGGGAGGGCGTGGGGCTGTGCAGCTACTTGCTTATCGGATTCTACTTTCAGAAAAAATCGGCAACGGACGCGGGGAACAAGGCGTTCATCGTCAACCGCGTCGGAGATACCGGAGTATTGCTCGGCATATTTTTGACGCTCGGAGTTCTAGGGACGATCAATTTCCATGAAATCGCCCCGGCAATTGTCGCGGGACATTTTGAAATCGGCGCGCCGGTGATGACGGCCATCGCGCTGCTGCTTTTCTTTGGCGCAACCGGCAAGTCCGCGCAGATTCCGCTCTTTGTGTGGCTGCCGGACGCGATGGAAGGTCCCACGCCCGTCAGCGCGCTAATTCACGCCGCAACAATGGTGACCGCGGGCGTGTATATGGTGGCGCGGATGAACGCGGTCTTTCAGCTTTCGCCGATAGCGATGGACGTTGTCGCAGTGACGGGCGCGGCGACGGCGATTTTCGCCGCCTCGATGGGGCTGGTGCAGAACGACATCAAGCGTGTGCTGGCCTACTCAACCATCAGCCAATTGGGCTACATGTTCCTCGCGCTCGGCGTCGGCGCGTTTACGGCGGGCATCTTTCACCTGATGACGCACGCGTTCTTCAAGGCGCTGCTCTTCCTTGGGTCGGGCAGCGTGATTCACGCGATGTCCGGCGAACAGGATATGCGCAAAATGGGCGCACTTTGGGACAAGATCTCCACGACGGCCAAGACATTCCTTTTGGCCACTCTGGCGATCGCGGGCATTCCGCCGCTCGCTGGATTTTTCAGCAAGGACGCAATTCTCGGAGCGGCCTTTGAGCGCAGTCCGATGTTGTGGGTGGTCGGCTGGATCACCGCGGGCATGACGGCGTTTTACATGTTCCGGCTGGTGAACATGACGTTTTTTGGGAAGTCGCACGTGGAGCATGAAGCGGAGCACCACATCCACGAATCGCCTCCATCGATGACGATTCCACTGACGGTCCTTGCAGTGTTGAGCATAATCGGCGGGTGGATTGGCTGGCCGGCGTCGCTCGGCGGCAGCGATCGATTCGCAAATTTCCTTCGTCCCGTGATTGTGCACTATGCCGCCGAATCGGGAGCTGCCGAGACGGCGCACAGTAACAGCTTTGAGTATTTTCTGATGCTTGCTTCCGTGCTCATCGCGCTTGGCGGCATCTGGCTCGCGCGCCAGTGGTACGTGAATCGCCCCGAGGTGCCGGATCAAGTTGCCGCGCGCTGGAGCGGCACTTACAGGCTGCTCTCCAACAAGTATTACGTGGACCAGATTTACGACGCGCTTTTCGTGAACCGCACAAAGGACCTGGGAACCACGCTGGGCGCTTTTGACCGCAATGTGATTGACGGCGCCGGCGTGAACGGCGTGGGGCTGGTGACGCGAGTCATCTCGCGGGTTTCCATTTGGAATGACAAGTGGATCGTGGATGGGCTGGTGAATCTTTCGGCGCGGATTGTTTGGATATTCAGCTGGCCCGTGCGGCTGGCGCAGACCGGAATTGTTTCCGGCTATGCGCTGATGATCGTTCTGGGATTGATTGCGCTGCTCGGATATTACTTGCACCTGGTGCGGCTGCCGGTGCACTGAAGGCGAGGGAAGAGGAATGGAGTTCTATCACAATCACATCCTCAGCATTGTTTTGCTGACCCCGCTGGTGGGGGCGCTGTTGATGCTTTTCATCCCGCGCTCGTGGGACAACTTCCATCGCATCTGGGGCAACCTGTGGGGGCTCGCGGGCTTGGCCGTCGCATTGCCACTCATTTGGTGGTTCCAGCCGAATTCCCCGCAGCGCTATCAGTTCACGGAGAACGTAAACTGGATCCCGTCGATCGGCGCGAAGTACACGCTCGGAATCGACGGCATCAGCTTCCTGCTCGTGATGTTGACCGTCGTGCTCGGATTCATTTCCATTCTTTCAGCATGGAACGCCATTCAGCCGCGCAAGAAAGAGTTCTATCTTCTGTTTTTGATTTTGCAGACGGGAATGCTGGGCGTTTTCATGTCGCTCGACTTTTTCCTTTTCTACGTCTTTTGGGAAATCACGCTCGTACCGATGTACTTCCTGATTGGGATCTGGGGAAGCGAGCGGCGGCTCTACGCGGCGATTAAGTTTTTCCTGTACACGCTGGCCGGATCGGTGCTGATGCTGCTGGCCATTCTTGGGATGTACTTTAAATACCATGACCTGACAGGCGTTTACACGTTTGACGTTCAGACACTTTTGACCGCCACGCCGATGTTCCCGCTGGCCTTGCAGAAATGGCTCTTCTGGGGATTGTTCTTCGCCTTTGCGATCAAGGTACCGATGTTCCCGTTCCACACCTGGCTCCCCGACGCGCACACGGAAGCGCCAACGGCGGGCTCTGTAATTCTGGCGGGTGTCCTACTGAAAATGGGCGCGTACGGCTTCCTACGATTCTCCGTGCCAATGCTTCCAGCGGCCACGCGCGGCGCCGCGCATTTAGTCGTCATCCTTTCGATCATAGGAATTGTGTATGGAGCGCTCGTCTGCTTGATGCAAAAAGACATGAAGAGGCTCATCGCCTATAGCTCGGTGAGCCACATGGGTTTCGTGACGCTGGGAATTTTCGCGCTCACGCCGAATGCCATTGCGGGCAGCGTGCTCCAGCAGATCAACCACGGCATTTCGACCGGAGCGCTCTTCCTGATTGTCGGCGTGCTCTACGAGCGGCGGCACACGCGCTTAATTTCCGAATTTGGTGGGCTCTCGACGCCGATGCCGAGTTTTGCCGCGATCTACATGATTATTACCCTCAGCTCGCTCGGCCTCCCGCTGCTCAACGGCTTCATCGGCGAATTCACAATTCTCAGCGGCGTGTTTGAAGTGAACAAGACGTGGGGCGTGTGGGGCGTCCTGGGTATCGTGCTCGGCGCGGCGTATCTGTTGTGGCTTTACCAGCGCGTGATGTTTGGCCCGGTGACGAATCCGGCGAATGCGAACCTGCCTGACCTGAACCTGCGAGAGTACGTGACGCTCGTTCCACTGGTCCTGTGGGCGTTCTGGATTGGGCTCTACCCGAAGCCGTACTTCACCATCCTGGAAAAGCCCGTCCAACAGATTGTCCAGCAGGTAAATCCGGACTATTACAAGCAAGCGGCGGCACCAATGACATCGTTGCCCGCGGGGACTCCAGCGCCGGCTCCGGTGCCAACTCACTAGGGGAGAGAATGTCCGCAATTCTAAACTGGCTGGGTCACCTGTTCGGGTTCATGCAGACCCACGACTTGGTTATGATCAAGCCGCAGTTGATGCTTGCCATGTTTGGATTGGCCATACTCCTTACGGATTTTTTGGTGGAGCCCGGCCAGAAATGGTTCAACGGCGTCCTTGCCCTGATGGGAGTGTTTTTCAGCGCCGTCACATTTGGCAGGATGCACCGTGATTTGCACAGCCCCGAGGACGCAATAGGTTTCGCGAACACAATACTGATTGACCACTTCTCGATGTTTTTTTGTGTTCTCTTCCTCACCGTCACTGCCCTCATTATCTTGCTTTCGATCCGGTATCTCGAGGTCGAACAGGAAAACCACGGCGAGTTCTATGCGCTGATGCTGTTTGCCACGATCGGGATGATGTTCATGGTCGAAGGGCTCGACATCATTGTTCAGTTCCTCGGCCTGGAGACCATGGCCATCAGCTTTTACATCATGGTTGGATTCCTGCGGCGTGAACGGCGCTCGAACGAGGCCGCGCTCAAGTACCTTCTGCTCGGCGCGTTCAGCTCCGGAATCCTCGTTTATGGGTTTTCGATTCTCTACGGGCTTTCGGGCTCGACGAATCTCGTGGATATCACGAGCGCCCTGATTCACCGCCCGCCGACTGACGCGCTTGTCATGCTGGCTCTCGTGACTGTGGCTGCGGGGCTTTTCTTCAAAGTCGCCGCCGTGCCGTTCCATCAGTGGGCGCCTGATGTGTATGAAGGCGCGCCGACTGTGACGACGGCCTACTTGAGCGTGGCGTCCAGTGCCGCGAGTTTCGCGCTTTTGATGCGTCTCTTCCAGACAGTTTTCTGGCCGATGCGCGACCACTGGCAAGGATTGTTGGGCGTGGTTGCAGTCGCGTGCATGACCGTTGGCAACCTCGCCGCGATTACGCAGACCAACATCAAGCGCATGCTGGCTTACTCTTCGATTTCGCACGTGGGATACATTCTTCTTGGCCTGGTTGCCGCGGGCACGGGGCCGGAGGGCAATCAGACAGGTTTGGTGGGAGTCGCGTTTTATATATTCGCATACGCATTTATGAACCTCGGCGCTTTCGCGGTGGTGATTATTCTTCGCCGGAAGGGGATGATCGGCGATGAGCTGGAAGACCTGAACGGTCTGATTCATCGCAGTCCGATGGCGGCGGTGCTGATGCTGATCTTTATGCTATCGCTCGCGGGAATACCGCCGACGGCCGGGTTCCTGGGGAAGTATTACATTTTTCTCGCGCTTCTCCAGACGGGCCACTACTACCTTGCAATTTTCGCTGCGCTCTACGTGATTCCGGCGCTCTACTATTATTTCCGTGTGGTCGTGCATGCTATGCTGAAGGAGAGCACGGACCCGGTAAAGCCGGTTTTGAATCCGTGGCAGACGCTCGCCCTGACGGTGTCGGGCTTCGTCGTACTGGCCGCGGGGATTTACCCGGAGCCATTTATCAGGCTCGCAAACTACTCTCTCTTCCTGCCGTTTGGCCCCCTTGGCCACTGAAGATCCATCATCGTCACCGCCCTCGGGAGGAAACTCCGGAAACTGGCAGCGGCAGTATGGCCAAGCGATGGATCTGTCTATCACGCTAGTTGGCGCGATGGTTGTGGGCGGCGTTAGCGGCTATTTGTTGGATCGGTTGTTGCACACCGGACCCTGGCTGATGATTGGTCTCGGAGTAATCGGATTTGGCGTTGGTGTGAGAGACGTGCTCCGGCGCGCGAAAAAGCCGGAGTCCCCTCGAAAAAATGGAAATGACGCAACGAACCCATGAGTGGGTTACCCGGGCGGAGCGGCGCATCGCAAGCATGACGCTCGCTTTTGGCTTGGTGGCGGGGGCCGCAGCTGCGATTTCTGGCTATACGAAGTGGGGCGCGGGAATCGCCATCGGCGGTCTGCTTGCTTGGTTGAACTTCCGATGGTTCGAGCAGGGAGTCACTGCTGTCGTGCGCGTGGCACTGGCACAGGAAGGCGCTCCCAAGCCGCGTATCTCCATGTGGGTGTGGGTGAAGATGTTCGGGCGTTACGGAGTGATTGGGGTGTTGTTGTATACTACGTGGGCTATGTGGAACATTCCTGTCGTTGCAATGCTGGCGGGTTTGTGCGCCCTTGGGGCGGCAGTGATGGCAGAAAGCATTTACGAAATCATGAGACGGGCTAGCTGAAGAATGGAACCACACATCTCGTGGTTGACAGTTTTCGTGAACAAGGTGTTCGGCTCGGCCGCAGTGGCGCTTCTCCACTGGCTGCACATTAAGTCCAACAATCCCGCGACGCCGATTCCGGAACATGTTGTGATGGCGTTCGTGGTCTTTCTGGTTGTGGTGATTGGCTCGCTTATTTTGAAGAGACGCCTTTCGGTCGAGCGGCCGGGCGCATTTCAGCAGTGCTGCGAACTGTTGCTGGCGAATCCTCTCAAATTCGGCGTCCAAGATTGCCTGGACGAGAACATCCCTCATCATGAGGGGCGGAAGTTTATCCCCATGGTTGGGGCAGTCGCGCTCTTCATCCTCATCAGCAATCTTTTTAGCGTTTTCCCAGTGTTTTCTTCGCCGACCGTGGAAAAAACAGTGCCGCTTGCCTGCGCTTTGATCACATTTTTCTATTTTAATTACCAGGGTGTCCTCGCACATGGCGGGGGCGGATATATGAAGCATTTCGCGGGCCCCAATCCATACTTGGCGCCGCTTCTGTTTCCCGTGGAAATCATCAGCACGACGGCTCGCGTGCTTTCGCTGACCGTGCGTCTTTGGGCCAACATGTTCTCGAGCGAACTGATTTACGTGATCTTTCTCGGATTGCTGATGCGACCCGCGCTGGGCGCCGGGGCAAAAATCCCCGCGCTTGGGGTCATCATCGGAATTTTCCCCGCGATTATTCCGGTGGCATTCATCGGCCTGCACATTTTCGTGGCAATCATTCAGACTTATGTTTTTACGATCCTGCCGTCGATCTACCTTGGAATGGCGGTTGCGAAAGAGCATTGACCGGTTCTTATTCGGCATTATCGCTGCTTCAGTGTGAGCCCGACTGCACGAGGGATGTCCGGGAACCACCTCCTGGCGGCAAATTCATAAAAAGGAGAAGCAGAATGAAAAGGACAGCAACGGTATTGGCTGTGCTTGCAGCAGTTTTGCTTATCGCGCCCGGAGCGTTTGCCGCGGATGCCCCGGCAACCGGCGGCGGGACGAACTGGATCGCAATCGCCGGCGCATTTGGCATGGCGTTCGCCGCGGCAGGGTGCGGATACGCTCAATCGCGGATTGGCTCTTCCGCTTGCGAAGGAATGGCGCGCAATCCGGGTGCGGCGGACGCGATTCGCGGTTCAATGATTCTAGGGCTTGTCTTTGTTGAGACGCTCGCGCTGTTTACGCTGGTAGTTATTTTCACCTTGATCTTCAAAGGTTGAATAAAAGCGAAAACAGATTCTGAGTGCCCGGAGGCGTCCGTCTCCGGGCATTTTCTTTTGAATTGGCGGCGCGAGAATGACCACTGAGATTCCGGCGACAGTAAGAGGCTGGAGGTTGTTTAGCGGGGCTTACTTCAGCATCGTCGCGGCGCGCGCGGCGTAGTCAATGACGTAGTTGGGGAACAGGCCAAGGAAAAGCGTGCCAGTCGCGGCAAGCGCAAGCACCGCCGCCACGCCAGCGGGTACGCTCTCCGTTGGAAAGCTGCGTTTCGCAGGGCGCATATACATGGCGACAATCACTCGCAGGTAATAATACGCGCCGATCACTGTGTTGATGGCCAGAAGGACGGCGAGCCAGATGAGATTTGACTTCAGCGCCGCGTCAAAGATGTAAAACTTGCCGAGGAACCCCGCCGTTACCGGAAGCCCCAGCAGCGAGAACAGAAAAAGCGAGAAACACGCCGCCGCGACTGGCCGCCGACTCGCGAGACCGGCGTAATCGTCCAATTCCAGGTGCCGCTCGCCGGGGCCGGAAAGCCAAGAGAGCGCCGTAAACGCACCGAGCTTCATGAGTGCGTACGCAGCAAGATAAAACAGAACTGCGGCCGTGCCGAGCGCGCTGTGAGCGGCAAAAGCAACAAGAATGTAGCCCGCATGGGCGATCGAACTATAGGCCAGCATCCGCTTGACGTTCGTTTGTACGAGCGCGGTGAGATTGCCCACGAACATTGTAACCACCGCGGAAATGTATAGCGCCCAGAACCACAGACTGCTCGCGTGCTCGACCGTCATGTACGTTCGCAACAGGAGAGCAAATGCCGCGGCTTTGGGCCCCGTGGAAAGGAGCGCGGTCACAGGGGCTGGCGCGCCTTCGTAAACGTCCGGTGTCCAAAGCTGGAAGGGCGCGGCGGCGACCTTGAACGCAAGGCCGACAAAGAGGAGCGCCAATCCTAGCGCGAGAAGAGTGGGCTGAGTCGTGCCCGCGTCAATCCTCGGAAGGAAGGTTGTCCCACTCGCTCCGTAGATGAGCGCTACACCATAAAGAAAAAACGCCGTGGCGAACGAGCCCAGCATGAAGTATTTCAGCGCAGCTTCATTGGACCGCGGCGAATCTCGGCGGTAACTCGCCAGGATATAACTTGCAATCGAGCTGATTTCGAGTCCGACAAAAGCAGTGATGAGGTCCTGCGCGCTTGCGAGGACACCCATCCCTGCCGCGGCGAGCAGGACCAGCGCGTAAAACTCACCGTGAGGGAGGCCTTCGCGGTCAAGATACGACGGCGCGGCCAGCACAGCAAGCAGGGCCACGGTTCCCACAATCGCATGAACGAAAACGCTGAACGAGTCCACGCGCAGAAGTTCAGAAAACGCTGTCCCTGCGCTTCGCATTGGCAGCACGACGGCTGCGAGTGCCGCGGCGGCGCCAAGCGCGGCCAATACGTCCACTGCACGCCGTCCCGCGCGCCCGACAAACGGCTCCATGAGCATGATGAGGATGCCAGCTGTGCAGAGGACGATCTCCGGCGCGAGACGCATCACGTCCTGGTGAGAGGGAAACATCAGCGCCTCCGCGCTTCCTGTGCCGGCGTCACGGGCAATGCGGTCCGCTGCGCATAGATCGGCAACGGATTATCGCTGCGCTTCATTTGCCCGAAAACCTGGAGCACGGAAGATTCCGTGCGGCTCGTAAAAAGTGGCGAGGCGATTCCCATGAAAAGAATGATGGCAGCCATCACCCATAGCATGCTGCGTTCGCGCGCGTTCGCGTCTGGCAGAGCGCGATTCTTATCGTGCGTGACGCCGCCAAAAAACGTGCGCTGGTAAGCCCATAGCAAGTAGAGCGCGGAGAAGATTACTCCGATGGTAGCCAATACCGCCCAGCGACCGTGCTGCTGGAATGTCCCGTTTAAGATAAGGAATTCGCCGACGAATCCGTTGAGCATCGGCAAGCCGAGCGATGAAAGACTCACGAAAAGAAAAAATGCCGCGAGAACAGGCATTGGCGTTGCCAGCCCGCCGAATTCTCTGATTTCATGGGTGTGCCGCCGGTCATAAAGCATTCCGACGAGAAGAAAGAGCGCGCCTGTGGAGATGCCATGATTCAGCATCTGATAGAGCGCGCCCTGCGCGGCCGTCACATTGAAAGCAAAGATGCCTAGCACGACGAAGCCGAGGTGGCTCACCGATGAATAGGCGACGAGACGCTTCAGGTCCGTCTGCACCATCGAGACGAGCGCGCCATACAAAATGCCGATAATCGCGAGAACAGCGACTAATGGCGCCAGTTGATGAGACGCTGCGGGGAAGAGCGGCAGGCAGAAACGCAACATCCCATAGGTGCCCATTTTCAGGAGCACACCCGCGAGCATGATGGAGCCGGCCGTCGGAGCCTCCGTGTGCGCGTCCGGCAGCCACGTGTGCAGCGGGAAAAGCGGCACCTTGATCGCAAACGCCAGGAAAAACGCGCCAAAGACCAGCATCTCCTCCTGGAGAGAGAGCGCCACACGGCCCGATTGCAGCGCGCTTTGAATCGCCGGCAGATCAAATGATCCGGTCTTGTTGAACAGCCACAGAATGCCCACGAGCATCAACACCGAGCCAAACATCGTGTACAACACGAATTTAACAGCTGCGTAGATCCGCCGCTCATGACCCCAGATGCCGATTAGGAAATACATCGGGATGAGCATCACTTCCCAGAACAGGAAGAAAAGGACCAAGTCGAGCGAGACAAACACTCCTATGATGCCGGCCTCCAGAATCAACAGGGAGACGAAGAACCCTTTGACACGTTCATTGATGGAATTCCATGACGCGAGTATGGCGATGGGCGTGAGTAGCGTCGTGAGAATCACGAGGAACAGACTTATTCCGTCTATGCCGATGTGATAGTTGATTGGCGGCGAGGAGATCCACTTACGCGCCTCCTCGAGTTGATACGACGGTTCGGAAGAGTCGAAAGCTCGAATCAACCACAACGACAATACAAATTCCGCGACGGAAATTACGAGAGCCAGCCGGCGAATCCATGTGTGGTCGTCGCCGCGCAACAATAACAACGCCAGCGATCCGCCCATCGGCAGAAACACGAGAACCGAAAGCAAATGGCTCGTGGTCACGTTAGCTCACCGCCCGCCACAAAAGGAGGGCAGCAAACGCCACGGCTCCAACGACGATCCACGCGGCATAGCTACGCGCATTTCCTGATTCCGCCTTGCGGACCTTGTCGCCCGTATGGCATGCGACGTCCGCCAAACCGTTCACCGTGCCGTCAATCATGACTTCATCGACGGTTTGCCAGAGTACGCGCCGCGAAAACCACACGAGAGGATTGACAATCGTCGCGGCGTACAACTCATCCACGAAATACTTTCCTTCGAGCAGCCGGTAAGGCCCTTTCATGGATTCAGCCAGCTTCTCCGGCAGCTCCGTGCGCTTGACGTACATCCACCACGCGACGAGAAGCCCGATCAGCGCGGCGGCAATCGCGACGCCCATGAGTTGGAACTCGATGGAACCGGCCGACTCGCCCGCGGCGCCAGCACGTTCGCTGGCGGCCGAAGCCATGGTGAAAACTGGCGCAAGAAAGCCGGCAAAGTGGTCCTTGCCGCCCCAAAGCGCGGGAGCTGCAAACCAACCGCCTATCAAGCTCAGAACGGCGAGCACAGCCAGAGGCACAAGCATATTCCTGGGAGATTCATGGACGTGCGTTTCGTGCTCGTCATAACGAGCGCCGCCGTAAAACGTCAGAAAGATTAGCCGGAACATGTAAAACGAAGTTAGCAGCGCGGTAAGAATTCCGACCGCCCAGAGCAAGCCGCCGCCGTACGGGCTCAGATAGGCCGCGGAAAGAATTTCGTCTTTGCTGAAGAACCCGGAAAAGAACGGAATGCCCGTTATAGCGAGCGTTCCGAATAACATCGTCCAAAACGTCCACGGGATTTTGTTTCGGAGACCGCCCATGTGGCGCATGTCCTGCTCACCGCCCATCGCGTGGATAACGCTGCCCGCCGCCAGGAAGAGCAGCCCTTTGAAGAAGGCGTGGGTCATTAGATGAAAGATGCCGGCGGAAAACGCGCCCACTCCGCACGCGAGAAACATGTACCCAAGTTGGCTAACCGTGGAATACGCGAGAACTTTCTTAATGTCAGTTTGAACCAGCCCAATCGTCGCGGCGAACATCGCCGTCGCACATCCAATCACTGCCACCACAAGCATCGCCATCGGCGAATGCAGAAAAATCACGTGCGACCGCGCGACCATGTAAACGCCCGCGGTTACCATCGTCGCCGCGTGAATGAGTGCGCTAACGGGCGTCGGGCCCTCCATCGCATCCGGCAGCCAAACGTAGAGAGGGATCTGCGCGGACTTCCCAATCGCGCCCATGAACAGCAGCAACGCAATCCACGTCATCGTGCCGAATTGCCCAGTGGCTTCCACGGGCCACGATGCTGCCGAGGGGAGTACGTGGCCGAAATCGAGCGAGCCGAATGTGCGGAACATCAGGAACATCGCCAGCAAGACGCCGTAATCGCCGATGCGGTTCACCCAGAATGCCTTGTTGCCTGCGTTCGTCGCGGACTTTCGCAGGAAATAAAATCCGATGAGCAGATAACTGCATAGCCCCACGCCCTCCCAGCCGACAAACATCACCAGATAATTCGCCGCAAGCACTAGCGTCAGCATGAAAAACATGAACAGGTTCATGTAGGAGAAGAAGCGAGCGTAGCCACCCTCATGCGCCATGTACCCCATCGAATAAATGTGAATCAGGAAGCCAACACCGGTCACCACCAACAACATCACCATCGTGAGCTGGTCCACCTGGAGTGAGTAGTCGGCGCGAAAACTTCCGGCGGAGATCCACGTGAAGTAGGTCTTCACCCAGGGAACACTCGACGGGGCGAGCGAGCGGAATTCCCGAAAAAGCTCAGCCGCCGCGACGAATGACAAACCTGTGGCACCAAGCGCGACGGAATTCGTCACTGCACGGGGCCAGCCCCTGCCAAAGATGCCAATGATCGCCGCCCCCAACAGGGGCAGCGCCGGAATGATCCACAGATAGTAGAGGACGAACATTAGAGCTTGAGAAGGTCCACGCGTTCGATATTGAGCGACTTACGGTTACGCGCAATCAGAATCACAATCGCCAGCCCCACGGCGGCTTCCGCAGCCGCCACCACAATCACAAAAAAAACAAACACCTGCCCCTGCAATTGTCCGAGCGCCCGGCTGAATGCGACGAAGGCCAGGTTCACGGAATTCAGCATCAACTCAATGGACATGAACATCGTGATGATGTTCCGCTTAAAGAGAAAGCCGATCACGCCCAGCCCAAACAGCAGTGCGCTCAAGACGACATAATAAGAAAACGGGACCATTTGTTTGTGCGCTATCCCTTTTCATCATCGCGCTGGGCCAGCACCACCGCTCCCAGGATCGCGACGAGAATCAGAATCGAGGTCAGCTCGAACGGGAACAAATAATCCTGAAAAAGCAGCATCGCCACCGGCCGCGTGGCCGATTCAGCCAACGGCGCGCCTGGCGCATTTGAGCCTTCGCGCGCCACCCAGTAGATGAGCCCTGCTCCGAGAACCGCGGCGAGCGGCAAACCTACGAAGGCAGCCATGCGGCTGAAGTTTGTGCGCTCTTCCTCGCCAGCATTGAGCAACATGATGACGAAAATAAAAAGCACCATGATCGCGCCGGCGTACACAATGATTTGCACCGCGGAAATAAACTCGGCACCGAGCAGCAGATAAAGCCCCGCGAGCGATACCATCACGACAATCAGCGAAAGGGCGCTGTGAATGGGGTGCTTCTGAAGGATCAGGCTCACGGCACCGGCGACGGCAATGGCCGCGAGCGCAAAGAAAAGCAGCGTTGTCATCGACGCGTCACCACCAATGCAAAGCTCGTCAAAACCACGTTTGCCAGCGAGACCGGCAGCAGCAGCTTCCATCCAATGCCCATCAACTGGTCATACCGAATCCTTGGAAGCGTTCCCCTCACCCAAACATAAACAAACAGGAAGAAGATCACCTTCGTTAAGAACCAGAATGGTCCCTGAATGAAGCCAATGGCAAACGGCATCGCGCTCAGCGCGCCCACACCGCAGAGCACCAATCCCATGACAGGCAGAACGATCTTGCCCGACGCTGTGATGTAGCGAATGCCGTCCCAAATCAGCATGGCGCCGCAAATCACGAATACGGCTGCGGGCAGATACTGCGTCACAGACCACCAGCCAAAAACCGGGAACGGCGAGAGCCATCCGCCGAAGAAAAGAATCGTCGCGAGGCAGGAAACCGTGATCATGTTCGCGTACTCGGCCATGAAGAACATCGCGAATGTCATGCTCGAATATTCCGTGTGGAATCCACCGACCAATTCCTGCTCGGCCTCTGCAAGGTCAAACGGGGCGCGATTAGTTTCCGCCACGGCGGCCATGAAATAACAAAAGAATCCCAGGATTTGCGGCGCTGGGCCGGCGATCAAATTCCACCGTGGGATGTGATGCCACCATCCGCTCTGCGATTGAATAATCTCCCGCAGGCTGAACGAGCCAGCTATCAGGAGCACGCCCACAACAGATAGCGTCAGCGAAAGCTCGTAGCTCACCATTTGCGCGGAGCTGCGCAGCCCGCCGAGCAGCGGATATTTGCTATTTGATGCCCACCCTGCCAGGGCAACTCCGTATACGCCCAGCGACGTAATCGCAAAAAGAAAGAGCAGTCCGAGATTCAAATCGCTGATGCCGACCGTCGTTTCGTGACCGAACATCTTGATCGTCCCGGGGCCGAAAGGAATCAGACCAAGCGCCGTCAGGGCCAATGCCATTGCCAGCAGGGGCGCAAGAAGGTACACGAACTTGTCCACGCCCGCGGGCATCGGGTCTTCCTTTGTGATGAATTTGATTCCGTCCGCCAGCGGCTGCAACAGCCCGTGCGGCCCAACTCGGTACGGACCCCAACGCGACTGGATGTGAGCCACGACTTTTCGCTCGAACCAGGTGAGGTACGCCAGCGCCGTCAGCACGAAAAGAAGCATGATGACGGTCTTCACCACCGACGTGGCAAGCAAAGAATGCTGGGCCAGGAATTCGCTCACGGCTGGGCCTTCGCTTCGGTGAGAGACGGAATCATCGTGAAATAACGACCGAGAGAACCGCTCGTGAAAAGATTGTCACCTGACGAAAAAACAGTTCCTGTTGGCGCGGGAGCCGACGCCCCGTCCACCGCGGTTCGCGGCGCAGCCATTGCGGCCCCGCCCGTAAGCAGCGAGGGGAGCGCGATGTCATATCCTGCCACGCTCGAGCGAATTTCATCAAAGATCGCTTCCGGCGAACGCATTGAAACCGGTCCGCCCAGTCCAAACTTTGCCAACTGGTGCGAGAGGATCCGCAGCAAATCGAAATCCGTCCGCGCGCCCGCTGGGTCCATCGCGCGTCTCTGCAGCTGCACTTCGCCCGCCGTGTTCGTAATCGTGCCGTCTTTTTCGTAACTGCAAGCTGCGGGCAGTACGATGTCAGCGAGTTGCGCAGTCTCGGTCATGAAGAGTTCGTGCACCGCGAGGAATTCCAGCCCCGCGGGGCGCTCTCCATCCTTCACGCCAAAAGTTTTCACGGGGTTTGCGCCCACAACATAGAGCGCTTTCAGGTTCCCGCTCTGCGCCGCCGCGAGCATTTCTCTCGCGCTCAAACCCGCGCCCGCTGACAATTCCGCGCCCCAGAGCTTGCTGAATCGGCCGCGCGCCGCGCCGTCGGAGACCATCGCGTAACCGGGGAGCCGGCCGGGGAGCAGACCCATGTCGGAAGCGCCTCGCGAATTGCTGTAGTCGCCCAGCGCCATGTAGCGCGTCTTTCCGCCGAGCGAGGAACCATATGCCACGAGGTCGCGCACAGCCGCACCCGCAACGCTCGCGCCGAACAAAATGAAGATGTCTGATTCCTTGGCCAGGGCTTCTTTCAGTGCGGCAAGCTCTCCCGGCGCGGACCCGCGGCCTGTTGCCAGCCAGCGCACTGCGGCGGCCTCGCCGCCCTGAATAATTACCGCTATTTTTGTCTTCCGATCTAAGGCACATGGCTGCGCATTCAACACATAGAGTCGCGCACCGTGATGCCGAATCGCCGCGCGAATTTGCCATGCGACGAGCGGATTCTGATTTGTCGCATCGTTTCCAATCAGCAGGATCGCGCGAGCTTCTCCCAATTGCTGCATCGGCGCCGAAGCGGTGGCGGCGTTCGCCCCCAGCGCGGAGACAAGCCCCGCATAATCCGCTGTGCGGTGGTGGTCCACGTTATTGGTGACACATGCGGCGCGCGCAATCCGTTGCAGCAGATAATTCTCTTCGTTCGTCGTCCGGTTTGAGCCGATAAACCCAATCGCGCTGCCGCCACTATTCTTGTGAACCTCTGCAAGCCGAGCCGCCGTCTCGCCGAGAGCCTCTTCCCACGTGGTTGGTTGAAGTTTTCCATTCCGGCGCACCATCGGTAACCGCAATCGCTCGGGATGCCTTGTGAAATCGAAGCCAAACCGGCCTTTCGCGCACAAAAAGTCGCCGTTGATGCCAGTCAGGTCGCGGTTGTTCACGCGCAGAATCTCATTGTTGCGGACGCTTAGCGTGACCTTGCACCCGTTTGAGCAATGCGCGCAAGTCGCCGGCGCGTAGGTCATTTCCCAGGGCCTCGTCTTGTAGCGATACGTCCCGCTTGTCAGCGCGCCCACCGGACAGATATCAATGCACATTCCACATTCTTCACATTGGAGATGATCTTCGCGGTTGGGAATAATCACCGAATGCACGCCGCGCTGCCCGACTCCGAGCGCCTTTACGCCCATTCCTTCATCGCAAACACGCACGCACCGAAAGCACAAAATGCAGCGGGGCGCATCGTAGTACACGGCCTCGGACCATTTTTCCTCGGGCTGGTGATACTTTTCCTCGATGAACCGGCTTGTTTCCGCGCCATACTGAAAGACCATGTCCTGCAACTCGCACTCGCCTCCCTTGTCGCACACGGGACAATCCAGCGGGTGATTCGTTAGCAGGAATTCCAGCATGCCCTTTCGCGCGGCGTGAACCTGTGGTGTGTCCGTGCGCACGATCATCCCGTCCACGGCCGTGAGCGTGCACGCAGTCTGCATCTTCGGCGCTTTCTCCACCTCCACGAGACACATCCGGCAGGCCGCCTGCAGCGAGAGCCCGGGATAATAGCAGAACGATGGCACCTCGATCCCCAGCCGTCGAGCCGCTTCAATCACAAGCGATCCGGGCGCAACGCGCGTCTCGCGGTCGTTAATCTTCAGCGTGATGAGTTTTTGATCCGCCATGTGTTCCGCAAATCGCTTAGTGCGCCGCCAAGACTTCCGCCGGCCGGAACGGGCACCGGCCCTTCAAATGTTCTTCGAATTCATTCCGCCACTTCTTCACAATGCTGATGGTGGGCATCGCCGCCGCATCGCCCAGCGGACAAAAAGTCTTCCCGAGCATGTTTTTCGAGAGCTCATCAATCAAATCGATGTCTTCCGGCCGTCCCATTCCTTCGTGGAACCGATCCAGCACTTTTCGCAGCCATGCCGTGCCCTCGCGGCAGGGAATGCACCAACCGCAGGATTCGTGCGCGTAAAAGTGCATTATGCGCCGCGCCAAATCGACCATGCAGGTCTCTTCGTCAATCACTACCGTGCCGCCCGATCCCAGCATCGAGCCGGCCTTCGCCACCGAATCGAAGTCCATCGCAACGTCAATTTCGCCGGCCGCGAGCAGCGGACACGAACTCCCGCCGGGAATCACGGCCTTCAGTTTTTTTCCGCCGCGCACGCCCCCCGCGACATCCTCAATCATCCGCTTGAGGTTAAATCCCATTGGCAGCTCGTAAATCCCCGGGCGGTTCACGTGGCCGGAAATCGCAAATAGCCGCGTGCCCCCATTGCGCGGCGAGCCGAGCCCCGCGTACCATTCCGCACCCTTCAGAATCACACTTGGCACGGAGCTCAGCGTCTCCGCGTTATTGATCACGGTCGGGCAGCCGTAGAGACCAACTACGGCGGGGAAAGGCGGCCGGATGCGCGGGTACCCTCGCTTGCCTTCGAGTGATTCCATCAAAGCAGATTCTTCGCCGCATTCATATGCGCCTGCGCCCGTGTGAACGACGAGGTCGAAATCAAAGCCCGTGTCCAAAATGTTTTTCCCAATGTATCCTCGCGCGTAAGCTTCTGCGACCGCGCCATCCAAAATGTCCAGCGCAATCCGGTACTCGCCGCGGACGTAAATATAGCCCTGGTGCGACCCCACCGCTTTGCCGGCGATCACCATTCCTTCAATTAATTGGTGCGGATCCATCTCGAGAAGCGGCCGGTCCTTGCAAGTACCGGGTTCGCTCTCGTCGGCATTCGCGATGATGTATTTCGGCTTGGGGATGTCTTTTGGCACGAAGCTCCACTTCATGCCTGCCGGGAAGCCCGCGCCGCCGCGGCCTCGCAGATTCGATTTTTTCACTTCCTCAATGATTTGTTCCGGCGTCATTTGCTTCAGCGCCTTTTCGAGCGCCTGGTAGCCGTCATTTTTTAAGTACACATCAATTTTGTGTGAATCTTCTATGCCGAATCGCCGGCTGATGACGCCCACTTCCGCCGGATTCCGCTCGTGGACCGAGCCCGACGTGCGCGGCGCAGGGGCGGGCTTCCGGCCCGCGTCCAGCGCGTCAATAATCTGGTCCACGCTTTCCGAGGACAAGTTTTCGTAGAAGTCGTAATTTACCTGCATGGCTGGCGCACCGGTGCAAGCGCCGATGCACTCGACCTCCTCGAGCGAAAACACGCCATCCTTTGTCACTTCCTTGTGGCCAATCTCCAGTTTTCGTTCGACATGTTCCAGAATTTTGTTCCCGCCGCGCAACATGCAGGCCACGTTTGTGCATACCTGCACGTGATATTTTCCCGCAGGTTTACGCCGCAGCATCGAGTAATACGCGAGTGTTTCGGTGACTTGCAGCTCATTTAAGTCCAGCCGCCGCGCAATCTCTCCGATCATCTCGTCACTGATAAATCCATATGTATCCTGAGCGTAGAGCAACATCGGGATCAGCGCAGAACGCTCAATCGGGTAGCGCGTAAGCAGCGTCTGGAATTTTGTCTCCAGTGCCTCGGGCAGTTTCATCAGCGGTCCACTTCTCCCAGCACAATATCGATCGTCCCGATGCATGCCACCACATCCGCGATCAGCTTGCCTTCCACCAATTTCGGAAGTGATTGCAAATTCACAAACGACGGCGCGCGAAATTTCACGCGGTACGGCTTCGGCGAGCCATCGCTAGCCACAAAGACGCCCAGTTCGCCGCGCGGCGATTCAATCCGTTGATAGACCTCGCCCGGCGGCGGCGAAAACCCTTCCGTGAATATCTTGAAGTGGTAGATAAGCGATTCCATTTCCGTCTTCATTTTCTCGCGCTGCGGGGGCACGATTCCGGGCGCATCGGTTCTAATCGGGCCTTCCGCGGGGATTTTCGCTATCGCCTGTCTGACAATCTTGATGCTCTCGCGAATCTCCGCCATGCGAAGGATGTACCGCGCGTAGCAATCGCCTTCCGTCCGCACCGGAACGTCAAAATCGAATTCGTCATAGCTGCTGTACGGGAAGAATTTGCGCACGTCATAGCCCACGCCTGTCGAGCGCAGGGAAGGCCCGCTCATGCCAAGCGCAATCGCATCTTCGGCGCTGATGATCCCGATTCCCTTTGTCCGCGCCCACCAGATGCGATTTTTGGTGAGCAGATTCTCATACTCGTCCAGCCGCGATGGCATCAAGTTCAGGAACTTGTCCACGGGCTCCAGCCACCGGGGCGGTGGCTCGAGAGCCAGCCCGCCAATCCGGAAATAGCTCGTCATCATCCGCTGGCCGGAGACCATCTCAAAAATCTTCAGCACATCCTCGCGCTCGCGGAAGCAGTAGAGGAACACCGACATCGCACCCAGGTCAATCGCGTGTGTCCCGATCCAGACGAGATGCGAAGCGATGCGCGTCAATTCCGTTAGCAGCACACGGATGTACTGCGCTCGCTTCGGCACTTCGATTCCGAGCAGCTTTTCCACGGCCAGGCAGTAGCCGAGGTTGTTTGAAAGTGGGGCGAGGTAGTCAATCCGATCGCTCAGCGTGATGGCTTGCGAGTAGGTCAGTCTTTCACAGGTTTTTTCAATCCCTGTGTGCAGGTAACCGATATCCGGCGTCGCCTTTATAACCGTCTCGCCCTCCAACTCCAGAACCACGCGCAGCACTCCGTGCGTCGAAGGGTGCTGCGGCCCCATATTCAGGACCATCGTCTTGGCCGCGCCGGTAACCGTATTGACAGTCGCCGTGCCCATTACCGGTAGCCCTCCACCGGATAATCCTTGCGCATCGGATGGCCTTCCCAGTCATCCGGCATCAGGATTCGCCTGAGATCGGGATGCCCCTCGAACCGCACGCCGAACATGTCAAAGACCTCGCGCTCGTGCCAATTCGCCGTCGGCCATACCGGCGTCACGGACGGAACGATGGGATCGCTCCCATGCACGCGCACGCGCAGCCGCAGCGTTGTGCGGTGCGCAAGGGAAACCATGTGGTAGTTCAATTCAAAGCGCGGCTCAATAGGGAAGCGATCCAGGCCGGTAATATCGGAAAGGAAGTTAAATCCCAGGTCGGGGTCGCCCGCCAGCAATTCAGCCGCGCGCCGAAGGTGCGACCTTGGCACCAACAGCGTTCGCTCACCGCGATATTCCAGCACTTCCGCGACGGCCTGTGGGTCCCAGGCGCGCAGACGCTGGGCGATTGCATCTTTTTGCACCTCGTCAGGTTCTGGCATGTAATTTGGTGAGCGGCGCGCGGCCTAGCGATTCCAGTCCAGCGCGCCTTTCTTCCAGAGATATACGTATCCTGCCATCAGAATCCCGATGTAAAGCAGCATTTCAAAGAAACCAAACCAGCGCAGCGCGCGAAACACGTACGCCCATGGGTACAGAAAAATGGCCTCGACATCGAACAAAATGAAGAGCATTGCTACGAGGTAAAACTTGACGGAAAAGGGCTCCCGCGCGTCGCCGGATGGATTGACGCCGCACTCGTATGCCTGCTCTTTGGTGCGTGAGGGCCGCCGGTACCCGACAAGCATGGAAATTGCGACGAGCGCTGCCGACAGCAGCACCGCCGCAAGCAGGTGAATCAAAAGCGGCGCATAACTCTCCAGTGGATTTCCACCCATCGCCCGAGACGCTATAATAACGGCCTGCCGCCGCACGGTCAAATCACCAGTGCAGATCCTGCGGCGTCTAGTCTATGGAGCAAGAGAGACTTCAAACTTGGGAATTGGCACTCATTCCAGTGTAAAGGCCGGCGGCCAGGCCTTTGATGTGGAGACAGAAACGCGCTCGACAGGCTCGCCCGCCCATATCGTCATTGACACGACGGTTTACGTTCGCGGGCGCGTAATGTACCGCCGCGTGACGGGGTTTGATGACAAGGCTTTAGCGGATCCGGCCGCCGCCTTGCATGAGCGCGTCGAGGCTCAGCACCGGAGCGTGGTCGAGGACTTACGCTCCGGCGTGCTGAAATTTGAGACGCCGGGGCCTTCCACTCCGCCCATCATCTCTCGCGTCCCCATCGAGTTCCCGAGAGGCATTGAAGTACGGTTGCTGAATGCCAGCTCTTGGCTTGTTCTCGGCACGGCTTCGCTCAACATCGAGGTTCGCGGCCGCGCGACCAGCAAGCCCGCGGCGGGAGTCATGATCGAGGTTGTGCTCGAGGGCGCCGAGCCGCCTTTTCGCATTCAGGCGGGCAGCGATCCTCAGGGACGCGTCTCGCTCGTTTTCCCAATGCCGAAACTTAGACCGGGCGGGGGAGAGTTGATTATTCGCGCATCGGGCGTAGCGGGAAAAGACGAAGTCCGCTATCGCCTTAAACCCAAGGTCAGTTCCGTGAAGAAAGTACAATCGCAGTGAGCGGCAAGGGTGAAAGTCAACCGCACGGCTCGGCCGCCGGATTCGTTGAAATTACCGTTAATGGCGAGCAGAAGCAAGTCCCGGCGGGGCTCGACGTTCCTCGATTACTTGCCCACCTCGGCATTCACGCTAACCGCGTCGCCATAGAGCGCAACCTGAGTATTCTTCCCAAAGATCGCTGGCAGGAAACAGGTGTCGCTCCCGGCGACCGCTACGAAATCGTTCATTTCGTCGGAGGCGGCTAGCGTTTGCGCTTCAAGTACGCCTTCCACGGCTTCCAGTAATACTTCGGCCACCCTTCACGGACGCCTTTATGGTCATACGATGGCACGTTTACGTGAACGAGGTCGATTCTGCCGCCGCCTTTCGCCTCGCTGAAAGTGAGCACAAGGATCGAGTCCGGCTCGTGCCTCTTGAAAACGCAAGAACGCCAGGCCTGTACAATCATCCGTCCGGGCACGATTGCAAGATTTCGCCCGAAGATGCTGCCACCGTGCGCACTCCATTTCCCTCCAACCCTTTTGCTGGTCTTCGCGGGCGCGCCGGTCACCGCCGCGTGCGCCTTGGAATCGAGGAATGTCCGGAACAACTCGTCTGGCGGCGCCGGAAGGACAACCGATTGCTGGATCGCCCGAGTCATAGGCATTCCCCCCTTCATAGGCCTGCGAGCAGGTGGCCGAGCTTGGTCTTCTTGGTTGTGAGATACGACCGCGTCGAGCGCGAAGCGCGCGGCTGGCAGGGAATCCGTTCCACAACTTGGATGCCCGCTTTTTCGAGCTGCTCCACCTTATCGGGATTGTTGGAAAGTAACCGCACGCGAAGAATGCCCAGTTTGCGCAGCACGGCAGCCGAAAAACTGTAATCGCGCGAATCGGCCGCAAATCCCAATTGTTCATTTGCTTCCACCGTGTCCATACCGCGATCCTGCAGTTCGTATGCGCGCAATTTGTTCATTAAGCCGATGCCACGCCCTTCCTGGGGAAGATAAAGCAGTACACCGTAAGGCGCCGCGCCAATTTTCCGCAGCGCCAATTCGAGTTGCGCGCGGCAATCGCAGCGCTGCGAAGTGAAGACGTCGCCCGTCAGGCACTGCGAATGGATGCGTATCAGGGGCGCTTTGCCTGCGCCGCTCTTGCTCCCATTCGCCGCGCTTGCGTCACCGCGCATGAGGATAATCGCAGTTTCCTGTGGCGTCGCACCTTCAGCCCCGAGGATCGTGAACGCCCCATATCTTGTCGGCAGCTTTGCACGAGCGATGATGCGCACGTGATGCCCCGTACTTTTTGCGCGCATCTTGCGCGAAAGATGAGGATGGTGTCTTTTGTCGGAGTTGAGTTTCCGGCGCATTGGAAGGTTCTTAGTATAGCAGGCACTCCATGAGACAGGCTTTCGTCCGCAGTCCAAAGTGGCCGCAATAAAAAAGGTTTGCGTGCAAGAATCGGATGGAATTCTCATGGATCAACGTCTTAACATTGGTTCATGGCCAACTTAGATTCGCATTTCAGAGATTCGCTTGATCTCGCGTACCGGACTTCGATCTCTCACCTCGAAAGGCTCGACCAGACGCCTGTCGCCTCAACCGTTGATCTCGACACCTTGCGACAGCGGCTTGGAAAGCCGCTGTCTTGCGAAGGCACGCCGCCTGAACAGGTGGTCAGGGACTTGGCCCGGGATGTAGAAGGAGGACTTATAGGCTCCGCCAGCGGGCGCTTTTTTGGTTGGGTCATCGGAGGCTCTGTTCCTGCCGCACTGGCCGCCGATTGGATCACGTCAGCATGGGATCAGAACGCTGCAATCTACGCGACCGCGCCGGCCGCTGCTGTCGTCGAGGAAGTCGTGGGTGGATGGTTGAAGGAAATCTTGGGGCTGCCAGCGCATGCCAGTTTCGCTCTCGTTACTGGGTGCCAGATGGCTCATACGACTTGTCTGGCGGCTGCACGCCATGCGTTGCTGGCGAGGCGCGGCTGGGATGTCCAAGAAAAAGGCCTCTTTGGGGCTCCGCCCATCCGCATAGTTTCGAGTGGAATGCGCCACGGAACTTTCGAACGCTCGATCCGCCTACTCGGCCTCGGAAAATCCCAGATGATAATTCTGGCGTCCGACTCACAGGATCGCCTACAGCCGGATGCACTTGAGAGGGAGATGCGCACGGATTCCCAAACGCCCACAATTGTCTTGCTCCAAGCGGGTGACGTCAATATCGGAGCCTACGACTCATTTGAAGAACTAATTCCCATCGCGAAACGTCACAACGCATGGGTCCACGTGGATGGAGCATTTGGTCTTTGGGCCGCCGCGAGTCCGAAGTACCGCCGCCTGGTAAAAGGCGTCGAACAAGCGGATTCATGGGCCACGGATGGCCACAAATGGCTCAACGTCCCCTACGATTGCGGCTACGCCTTCGTAGCGGATCCGGCTGCGCACCGCAATTCATTAACCCACCAGGCGCCATACTTAATCCACGAGGCGGACGCTCGCGACGAAATGGACTGGAATCCGGAATGGTCGCGCCGCGCGCGTGGTTTTCCCACCTATGCGGCGCTCCGGCAGCTTGGCCACAGCGGCGTCACGTCCATCGTTGAAAACTGTTGCAAACACGCGCACTCGATCGTAATGGGGATCGGCGGTCTGCCAGGAGCGGAAGTTCTCTGGGAGCCGGCCATCAATCAAGGCCTTGTTAGGTTCCTCGATCAATCGCCCGGCGCAACTGAGGAAGACCATGACCGCCGCACGGATCAGGTCGTTGCCGCCATAAATGCAACGGGCGAAGCATTCTTCGGCGGCACAACGTGGCGCGGGCGCCGCGCGATGCGTGTCAGCGTATGCAACTGGATGACTTCCGAGGTGGACGTCCGGCGGACGATTCACTCTGTCAGCAGGGTCCTCAACGCTTGATTTGGATGGGGAGCCTCCCGCAATAAGGCGCTGATTGTGGACTATTCATCACTGGAATCCGAGGCGATTCCGCGGCTTTACATCACCCGCCCGATTGGCTAACGTAATCTGCATCGAGGCCGCATGAATCCTCTCGCCGGAGATACGGGGCTGTTATTTACGCTGCTTCTGAAGGTGGGAGCGGCGGCTGCTATCTCCGCAATCGTGGTCCGCTCGGCGACATTCCGAAAGGTGCTCTACACAGAAGTCCGCGACTACGACCTGAAGGTTAAGCTGATGTTTTTCCTGACGCCGCCGCTTGCTCTGGGAGTCGTTCTGCGCCTTATCGGACCTGCGTATCATTTCGCCGACCTTATGCTCGAAGGTGCGTTCATTTTAGGGTTACTCGGCGGGAGAGTTGTAGGACCTCTGGGTGGAGCAATCATCAGCCTCCCAGCTTTTCTTGGCCACGAATGGCTTTCGATGCCCGTTGCGGCTACGGCGGGCCTGGTCGGCGGTCTTGTTCGACAATTTATGCCGAATACGGAAGACATCTGGAGTTTTGGCCCGTTCACTTTTCTGGGAATTCCACGCTCTCTTGTGCGGCTGGTCCGCAACCGCCAGGTGCCCTGGGCAATGCTGCCGATGACGGTGATTGTGCTGCTGGAGGTAGCCCGTCAAATCCTCGGCAAGGTGACACATCTTCACCCAAAGTGGTTTTTCTACATCGGTGGTCCAGGGACATGGCAATTCGGACTGATTCTCGTAGCGACAACAATGGCCGTCGCCGTGCCGCTCAAGATCTGGAACAACACGCGCATCGAAATGAACCTCGAACAGCACCAACAATTGCTGCTCAAGGCGCGCATGGACGCGCTTTCGCGACAGATCAATCCTCATTTTCTTTTTAACACGCTGAATACTGTCGCCTCGCTGATTCGTTTTGATCCGGACATGGCGCGCGTCGTGGTCGTCAAGCTCAGCAACATCCTCCGGCGCCTTCTGCGCAAACATGAGACTTTCGTTGCCTTGCGCGATGAATTGAGCTTTATTGACGATTACCTCGACATCGAAGTCGTGCGCTTCGGCCGCGAAAACCTCCAGGTCTTCAAGGAAGTGGACGAGCGCTCGCTCGACGCATTTGTTCCTAGCATGATGCTCCAACCGATCATTGAGAACTCACTGAAGCACGGCCTGGCAGGGAAGCTCGGAGGCGGCCAGATTTGCATCCGGACGACGATGATTGACGGCCGTCTGGCCATCGAAATCGAAGACAATGGTGCCGGTATACCCGAAGAGCGGCTCGGCCAGGTCTATGTCGATGGCATCGGCATCAGCAACGTCCACGAACGCTTGAAACTCCTCTACGGAGCCGATTTCCAAATGGACATCCACAGCCGCGAAGGGGAAGGCACTCGCATCCGCATCGAAATCCCCGAAGTCGTCCCCACACCCTCCTTGCTTTAGCCCCGCGGCGCGCTGCAATTCGGATCTCGCAAACCGAAGAAAAAGCGAATAGCCGAAATAGGGCTTGACAAATCACACTATTTACAGTATTTTCTGTAATGACAGAAATAACTGAAGGGACCGATGCCAAACCTAACTGCAGTCCACAAGAAGTTCATCCTCCACTGGGGAGAGATGGGTATTCGATGGGGTATCAACCGCACCGTCGCCCAGGTGCACGCGCTGCTTTATCTCTCTCCGGAGCCGCTTGACGCGGACGAGATTGCGAAGACTCTCGGCGTGGCCCGTTCCAACGTCAGCACGAGCCTGCGCGAACTGCAGGGTTGGGGGATTGTTCGCGTGACGCACCTGCTTGGCGACCGGCGCGACCATTTCGTGACCATGACAGACGTATGGGAGATGTTCCGCATCATTTTGGAAGAGCGGAAGCGGCGCGAGATTGACCCGACGGTGAAAATGCTTGGCGAGTGTCTGGATGAAGTGAAGAAAGAGAACTCGACCGACGCTTGCACGCGGGAGCGGATCGAGGCCATGATCGATTTCATGTCCACCATGACGATGATTTATGACAAAGCGCGGCTCATGCCGCGCGGGACATTGAAGGCCTTGTCTGTACTCCGCGGATCGCTGATTCCATTTGCATCCGGATCGAAAAAGGCAAAGAAACTGGCGCAAGGGTAGCAACGGAGCAAAACCATGATTTCGCTTTCATCCGAATTCACCGACGCGAAGGGCCGCCACGCACGCGGATGGCTTTTCTACGACCGCGAATGCGGATTCTGCACTCGGATTGCATTCTGGCTCGCGCCTGCTTTAACAAAACGCGGATTTGCAATTGCCCCGTTGCAGGACCCGCGCGTCGGTGAGTTGCTCGGTCTCGCGGAGGAAGAGCTTCTGCTGGAGATGCGCGTGCTGCTCGCGGACGACTCGCAAAATGGCAGGCAATATGGCGGCGCGCGTGCAGTCGTAGCGCTGGCGCGCGAAATCTGGTGGGCGCGGCCTGTGCTCTGGTTTTCAAAGCTGCCTGGCGGGATGCGCGCGCTCGACGCAGGCTACCGCTGGGTGGCCTCACACCGCAAATGCGCGGCGGCTCAAGGTGCCGCCACGCAATGCGCGATGAGAGAGACCACCGGTGAGGGTCGCACGGTAAAACGAGTCGCTTGAGGCATCGCGATGCGTTCATCGGCAACTGCTATGTCAACCATCGAGGAAGAATCAGCCCACGAGTCTGTTGAGGAACAGAGCAACTTCCATCGGACAATCCTTATTGCTCGGTGGCTTCCTCTTATTGTTTTTGTATTTATCATTTTTTCGATTCGCGAACAATTCGAGCCATGGGTATTCATGTGGCTCCTCGCCGCGGCGATCTTTGGCGCGTGCAAATGGCAATCCTTTCACGAGGCGCGCACCGTAGTGCGGAATGCGGGCTGGAAACGCAGCATTGCTTTCCTGTTTTTGTGGCCCGGCATGGATGCCAGGAAATTCCTTGATACGACCGAACCAGTAACGAAAGTCGCGCTGCGCGAGTGGAACAGCGCGCTGGCGAAGACTTTCTTGGGCGCCTCGTTGATTTGGATTGTAGTGAGGCGAGTCCCGCAGCCCTTGTTAGCAGCATGGATCGGCATGCTCGGGCTCATCCTTCTTCTGCACTTTGGGATCTTTCACTTGCTTTCAGCCGTTTGGCGAAGTGTAGGAGTGTGTGCTGATCCCATTATGCGGAAACCGTTGCAATCCCGATCGCTCAGTGAATTCTGGGGAAAAAGATGGAATCTTGGTTTCAGGCAACTCTCTTATAGCTGGATCTTCGTGCCATTACGGAAAACGACCGGAGTCGCACTGGCCTCGCTTTGCGCGTTTCTTGCTTCCGGGCTGGTCCATGATGTAGTGATTTCTCTCCCCGCGCGAGGCGGCTATGGATTGCCAACCGCATATTTCTTGATTCAAGGGATTGGAGTTTTGGTGGAGCGATCGCCATTTGGGATAAGGCTGGGACTCGCGAAAGGGGTCGCCGGCTGGGCTTGGATGGCATTGTTTACGGTGGGTCCTGCCTATTGGCTTTTTCATCCCTGGTTCGCAATGCGAGTGATGCTGCCTTTCCTGCAGGCCATCGGAGGAGGGTGCTGACGTGCCGGCGATAGATCACATGGAAGGCTTGTTGAGCATCGCATTGTGGCTGGCCGGGATTGGTCATTTCTGCGTACTCATCGCAAGCATACAGGTGCCAGGCCAACTCCATTGGGATACCGATCTGGCAAAACTGCTGCCATTCAATCGAAAACTTATGTGGACCTACGGCGGCTTTACGGTCTACGCGATTGCCGCATTCGGCGTGATGATTCTCGTGCTCCACAACGAAATGCTGCGCGGCGACCGGGCTGCGCTTGTGCTGGCTTTCTTCATCGGAGCGTATTGGCTACTGCGAATCATCGTGGATTTCACCTACTACTCGCATGAGGATTGGCCGAAGGGGAAACGATTCATCATCGGGCACACGTTGCTGACATTACTCTTCGGCTTTCTTTCGGCAAGCAACTTCACAGTTGCGATTTGGAATCTTTCAGCAGGGAGGGTGCGATGAACATCATTAGATCGTGTCTTCTTGCGGCAGGGATTATTCAAGTAGCGATTGTCCTGGCAAATTTCTATCTTCCGGGGAAGCTACGCTACCGCGAAAACCTGGCTCGCGTAACCCCGATTATCCGCCAAGTATTTTTCGTCCACGCGGTCTATGTCGCCGGAATTGTGCTGCTCTTTGCCATGCTGACTTTTGGATTTGCGGGCGAGCTTGCGAGCGGACATGGCCTTGGTCGGTTCCTGGCAGCGGCGATGTGTGTTTTCTGGTTGTTCCGCGTTCCACTTCAGATTTTCTATTATGACGGTTCACTGCGCCGCGCGAACCGGTTGGGCGATGCCGCGATGCTCGCGGCGCTGGCGTTTCTCGCCGCGACGTATGGCGTCGCGGCGCTGGGTCCATAGGAACCTAGGAGGTCAGGGAAAAGGTAATTGCAGTTACGCGCGCGCGGCGGCAGTGTTCGCGTTGAGGATTTTCTGATAGTAAGCCTCGTACAGCGGAATAATGTCATTGGCGCAATATCTACGGCGGGCATTGATGCGGGCCTGCTGACCCATGGAGCGCCCGCGGTCCGAACGCGAAAGAATGTCCAGCGCGTATTTTGCCGCGGCAGCGACGTCGCGCGGCGGCACGAGATAGCCATCCACGCCGTGCTCGACGACTTCGGGAAGTCCGCCCGCATTTGACGCCACCACCGGCACTTCGCAAGCCATTGCTTCCAGCGCGGCCAATCCAAACGACTCGAGGTCGCTGGGCAAAAGGAATAAGTCCGCCAGCCCCAGTTTTTCGTAAACATGATCTTGTTTGCCGAGAAATAAAACGTCTCGCGACAGTTTTTTCTGTCGCACAAGCCATTCGGCGGCTCCGCGGTCAGGTCCATCGCCAATCATGACCAGCTTTGCGGGCATTTTCTCGCGGACCCGCGCGAAGATCTCGACAACGTCGGTGACGCGTTTCACGGGACGGAAGTTGGAAAGGTGCATCAAGATTGGTTCGCCATTGGGCGCCCAGGCGGCGCGGGCGTTCGGGTCATCGTTACGATGATAAAAATCGCAGTTCACGAAGTTCGGAATTACCTCAATGGGGTTGCGCGTCCCGAATTCATCCAGTGTTCTATTCTTCAAGTATTGCGAGATGGCGGTAACGCCATCGCTCTCTTCGATGGAGAAACGTGTGATGGGCAGATAGCTGCGGTCGCTGCCGACGAGAGTGATGTCCGTGCCGTGAAGCGTGGTGATGAACGGCAGCCGGCGCGGCAAGGCCATCGAGCGCGCAAGGAGCGCGCTGACGGAATGCGGGATCGCGTAGTGGACGTGCAGCAAGTCGAGTTGCGAGGACTCGGCCACTTCCAACATCTTTGAGGCCAGCGCGAGCGTGTAAGGCGGATGGTCGAAGAGCGGATAATTGGTGACCTCGACTTCGTGGAACCAGATGCGCTCGGCTTTCGCGGGCAGTCGGATGGGTGGCGCGTAACTGATGAAATGAATTTCGTGGCTCCGCGCGGCCAGCTCGATGCCCAGCTCCGTAGCGACGACCCCGGAGCCGCCGTAAGTCGGATAACATGTAATTCCTATACGCATACTGTGACTCGAGCGACGCCAGAAAGCACCTGCTTGCGGGGCCCGAATTCGGATGCTACATTCGCCCCTCGCTCGGTTCACTATTAGACGCCTGAGGAGGACTCCAGGTGACAAGGCTTTCGGGAAAAGTCGCCCTGATTACGGGCGGAGGCACGGGGATCGGCCGGGCGTGCGCGCTGGCGTTCGTCCGGGAGGGTGCCAAAGTGGGCCTTGCGGGGCGGCGGCTCGAGCCTCTTTCGGCTGTGGCCGAGGAGATTTCCAACGCGGGCGGCTCCGCCGTGGTCTTGCAATGCGATGTGACGCAGACCGGGCAGGTCGAGCGCGTCATACATGAGGTGGCTGAGAGGTTCGGCCACCTGCACGTTGTGGTGAATAACGCCGGGGCGATGGCGCCGGGGAACGCAGAGCAGACCTCGGAAGCTCATTGGGACATGATGGTGAATATCAACCTGAAGGGCACGTTCCTCGTCTCGCGGGCCGCGTTGAGGCATTTGAGGCGCGCGGGCGGAGGCTCGATTATCAACATCGGTTCGGTCTATGGAATTGTGGGCGCAAAGCAGCGCGCGGCGTATGCGGCGGCGAAGGGCGGCGTCACTATGCTAACGCGCGCGATGGCAATGGACCACGCGCATGAAAAAATCCGCGTCAATTGCATCTGCCCATCGCTGGTCGAGACGGAAATTGCCCGCGAACTCTTTGCGCGTGCCCCGGACCCGGAAGAAGCACGCAGGCAGCGCATCGCGATGATCCCGATGGGGCGCGCCGCGAGTCCGGACGAGGTTGCGCACCTCGCGGTGTATTTAGCTTCGGACGAATCGGCCTGGGTTACGGGCGCGGCGCTGCCAATAGACGGGGGGCAGTCGGCGGGATGAAGGGACACAAAATGCCGGGTCAAAAGCGCGGTCATTCAGCGGAAGAAGGCGCGACTTGGAGCAAAGCTGAACTTGATCTGCGTATTCGGAAAAGCGTGCCGGGAAGGCTCTTTGGTTTCGAGCTGGAGTCAATTGAGCGCGGCACGGCCATCATGTCGATGCAGGTGCGGAAGCGCCACAAGCAAGTGCATGGCGTGGTGCACGGCGGGATTCTGGCGTCACTGGCCGATACGGCAGGAGCGCTGGCAGCCTACCCCTTGCTGCCGCGAATGACGCGGATTGCGACCGTCGAGATGAAGATCAACTACCTCGAGCCTGTGGATAGAGGCAGGATCGTGGCGGAAGCCACGCTTTTGCGGCTGGGTCGAACCCTGGCTGTTGTCGAGTGTGAGGTCCAAGACGCTGCTGGGACACTTGCCGCCAAAGCCCTCATTACGTACGCAATCTCGCGCGTAGAATCGAAACGGGAACGCGCCTAGCGCCGCTCCAATTCTTGGGCCTGCGAAGGTTACTGCCCGTTCGTGCCGCCCATCGCCGCCTCTTCGCCATCTTTGTAGACATACTTGATGGATTGTTTGTAGATGAGCAGGTTAGGGCTGCCAAACCTCGTGAGCTTGATGCAATCGCGGTCGTACCATTCGACGACTCCGCGGAGCACTTCGCCATCCGCCAGGACAATGGCGACTGGCGCGCGGCTTTGCATTTGCTTGACCCAATAGAAGTTCTCGGCGTGGGTCTGCTCCGGAGGCGTGGGCTTCTTGCTTTGCGGCTGGATAGGCGTGTGATGCGCACGCGCCAGTGATCCCTGTTCCTTCACCTCCGTCAGGGACGGACGAAACAATCTACGATTTACCATCGAGACTTCCCCCAGGAAATTGGAATCCCCCAACCGGCTATGGGTCTGTATTTTGTGAGATGCACGCGAGGCCTAATGCGTTTCAAGTGTTGGGAAAAAAAAGAGGCCCCCCCGGTCAACGCTGGCTATCGTTGAGAGAGCGAGATACCAAGGGCATCCAGGCCCAATTGGCGATTAATGTTGCGCCGATTGCGGCTCGAGAGCTGGTCTACACCACGAATGGCCCGTGCGACCCAGCCCGCGCTAACGCGTGAGGACAGGGCCGTCAACTCCTTGCGAAGGCTGGGATTTCGGAGCTGCGGGTGGGTTGGGGTAGCGACTAATTCCAGCAAATCGGCCAGCAAGCTGTAGAGCGCGTCCAACAGGTTTTCGAATGGCACACACTGCTGCTTGATGAGCTGGTTCGTTTGCCCGAACAACGCAGGTAGTTTGACATTCGCCGAGCTTTCCAGAATCCGCAGCGCCTGCCGGCGCAATTCGAAGGCTTTCTCGATTTCTGAGCCAAGCGCGATGCCGGGGCTGCCCTCAGCCAGCTCGGTGGCGCGTGCTCGCTGGGCTGGAGAGAGCTGGGCGCGGGACTGGAGAAGCGCTTCCATTTGCCCGGGGGCGAGCGGCGCGAAGAAGAACTGCAGACAGCGGGAGACGATTGTCGGTTGAAGCCGGTAGGGGCTGGGCGCCAACAGGATGAGCGTGGAGCTTTCCGGCGGCTCCTCTAGGATTTTCAAGAAAACGCTCGCAAGGTCCCACCGCATGGTTTCGGCGCCGTCCAGAATGAAGACGCGCCGCCGTGACTCGGGACGGAAGTAGGCCGCGCGCTGTACGGCGCGCAATTGCCCCATGTGGATTACTGGCCTTGCCACGGGATTTCGGAGGCGAATTGGATCCGGGACGATGGCCCAGACGTCGGGATGCGTTTGCAGAAGAAGAGGGACGCGCTCGACAGTGGCCGAATCGGGGCTTTCGCCGCGCTCGGTAAGGCCTTGCTCGACGAGGGGAGCCGGGTTGGCGAGCCTTGCGATCCTGCGGCAGGTTTCGCATTCCCCGCAGAAATCGTCATGCAAGCGCTCGCAATTCGCAGCTTGAGCAAACATAAGCGCGAGAGTGTATTTGCCAACGCCGCGCGGCCCGAGGAACAGCAGGGCATTGGGTACACGCCCGGCAGCCAGCATTCCGCGCAGGGAAGCGACGACGCGCTCATTGCCGAGAAAATCCTTGAAGCCCATCAGCGAGCACCTTTGGGGTGGCCAACGAGGCTTGGAAGCCGCGCGTCGACGGCAGCGAGGACCGAAGCGTGAATCGCCTCAGCCGCGAGCAGGGTGCCTGCCGGTTGCGAGACGCATTCGATCGCCATCCAGGTAGGCGCGGAAGCGAGGCGTTCGTAGATAAGCGACGCCTGCTCGAGATGCCGGACATCAGCCTCTTGCAAGTCGCGCCGGAGCGCGGTGTAGCCACGGGCTTGCTTTGTCCCCACGAGCCGGTGCGCCTCAAAGACCGGAAGGCGAAGAAATAAAACGAGATCCTCGGCAGGTAAATCGTAAAGGTTGTATTCGAGACGGTGTAGCCAACGGAGGAACTCATCACGCTCCGCGGGCGCGACGCGCGCGGTTTGGTGCGCTAGATTCGAGGCAATATAACGGTCGGCGAGGACCGTTTTACCAGCGGAGAGCGCCGCCTCCAATCCCGGCTTGGCTTCCAGACGGTCACCGGCATACAGCATCGCGGAAAAGTGGGGGTCCACAGCGGAAAGTGGCCCGAATTCGCCGTTTAGGTATCGCGCGACGAGCTGTCCGAACGAAGAACCGTAACGCGGGAAGCTCACGCTCACGCAGGCGATGCCGCGCGATTCCAGCGCGCGCCCGAGCAATTCTAGTTGCGTGCGTTTGCCTGAGCCGTCGATCCCTTCGATGGCGATGAATTTGCCGCGAGTTGTCACGCGCCGTCCAATTGATGTTCCTTCAAAGAGCCCAAGGCAGTCTAGCGTGAGAGGCGCGCGCGCCGCAATCTCGCGGGGGTGCGCCATGCTCCACGGACGGAACGCGGTGCTGCGGCGCCGTGCTAAAATCGCCGCCATGCCTGCTTCGGCGGAAACGATTGCGAAGAATCTTTACCGCGTGCGCGAGTGTATCGCTCGCGCGGCGGATCGCGTGGGACGCAATCCGAAGGAAATCACCATCGTGGCTGTCTCCAAGACGCATCCCGCCGAGGCGATCCGGGCAGCCTATGAGGCAGGGCTCAGGCACTTTGGAGAAAACCGCGTCCAGGAATGGGAAGCAAAGCGGGATCGGCTGAAGGACCTCGATGCGACGTGGCACATGGTTGGCCATTTGCAGAGCAACAAAGTAGCTCGCGCCGTTCAGTTGTTTGACACTGTGGATTCCGTGGACTCGATTGCGCAAATTCACGATCTTGAGCAATCTTTAAATGGGAACCGGCCGCTTCCAATTTTGTTGGAGGTTCGCATGGATCCGGCAAAAGCTAAAACGGGGCTTGAGAAGGTAGGAGTCCCGGCGGCCGTGGAGGCCGCGTTCGCTTCGCCAAAGATCGAGTTGCGGGGCCTGATGTGCGTTCCTCCCTATTTTGATGTGCCGGACCAGGCACGCATGTTTTTCCGCGCGTTGCGGGAACTGCGCGACGACCTGGTTTTTCGCTACGAGCGGCCGCTCCCGGTGCTCTCGATGGGAATGTCGCATGATTTTGAAGCAGCCATCGAAGAGGGCGCCACCGAGATACGGCTGGGCACAGCGCTGTTTGGAGAACGGCAACCATTGAAGGCGGAGTCTATTCTTTAGGCGATTGCGGCAGGACGAATCTCAAACAAGAAGGCAGCGATTTTGACGATTGACCCTACGGAGCAGAGCGGCGCAGTGACGTTTCGCGTTCGCGTGCAGCCTCGCGCGAGTCGCGATTCAGTGGGCGGAGAATGGGAAGGTGCACTGAAGGTTCGCCTGACGGCCCCTCCCTTAGATAATCGCGCCAATGAAGCGCTTTGCCGGATTCTGGCCGCTCGTTTGAACGTGCCTGCTGCGGCTGTTAAGATTCTTGGCGGCGAGCATAGCCGTACAAAGCGTGTGCAGGCGCGCGGCGTTTCGGCGGCACAGATCCAAGCGCTCGCAGTGGCTGAAGCACCGCGAGCATGAACGCCTGCATCTGAACAAAGCGGAATCAATACAGAGGAAATGACAAGTCCCATGCCCGACATTCAAGCAATCCAGAAAGCACTGCGCGTAGAAAAACTAGACGGCTGGCTTTTCTACGACATCCTTCACCGCGACCCGATTGGCTATCGAGTTCTGGGGCTCACGGACTGCCTCGCCAAGAGGCGCTGGTTTTATTTCATTCCGGCGAAGGGCTCGCCGCGAAAACTGGTGCACCGCATCGAGTCAGCCACGCTCGATAGTCTGCCCGGCGAGAAGATGCAGTACGCGGCGCGCGAGGAGATGGAGAGGAGTCTGCCCCGATTGTTGGGACGGGCAAAGACCGTGGCAATGCAATATTCGCCGAAGAATGCCATCCCGTCCATTTCGCTGGTGGATGCCGGCACGATGGAATTGATCCGCGGCATGAAGCGAAAGGTCGCAAGCTCCGCGAATCTCGTTCAGTTATTCGAGGCGGCCTGGTCGAATGAACAACATGAGTCACACTTGGCCGCGGGCCGGCTGGTTGACAGGATTACGCGCGCGGCCTTCGAGCATGCCGCAAAGCTCGTGCGCGGCCACACGGCATTCACGGAATACGATCTTCAGCAGTGGATGGCGGCGCAGTTCCGCGAGAATGGGCTTATAGCCGATGGCGACCCAATCGTCGCAGTTGGGCCGCACAGCGGCGATCCGCACTACGAGCCGCGGCGGCAAGGCTCATCGCCAATTCGTGACGGGGATTTGCTTCTTCTCGACGTGTGGGGAAAACTCGCGAAGCCGGGCAGCGTCTATTACGACATCACTTGGATGGGCTACCTGGGCGCGAAAGTGCCGGAGAAATATGCGAAGGTCTTCGCCGTTGTGCGGCAAGCCCGCGATGCCGCGGTGAATTTTGTCCGCGAGTCCATCGCTGCCGGACGCACGATTGAAGGCTGGCAGGTGGACCGCGCCGCGCGCGACGTCATCCGCAAGGCGGGCTACGGAAAGTATTTTGTCCACCGCACAGGCCACAATATCGGCCAGGATGTGCACGGCGCGGGCGCGAACATGGATGATCTCGAAAGCCATGACGTGCGGCGTATCATTCCGCGGACATGCTTCTCCGTCGAGCCAGGAATTTACACTCCCGAGTTTGGCGTGCGCACGGAAGTGAATGTCTACGTAGGGGAGAAGGAGGCGGGCGTTACTGGCGCCGTGCAGAGCGAGATTCTGCCGCTGCTGGCCTGAAACGGAATGCCGGAAGAGACGCCTGAACCCGCATCTCGCATGCCTGAGGCCCCCCCGGAACCTTCCACGGATCTCAGCCCTGAGCTATTCGCACCGCTGCTCGCAGAGCAACAGCCGGCCGCTCCACCACCGGAGGAAACATCGCGCAAAGCGCACGTTGTTTTCATCGCATGCGCGGGGTGGCTCGTTCCGGGACTGGGGCATCTCTTGCAGCGCCGCTGGGGGCGCGCCGCAATTGGCTTCATTACGGTAGGCACGATGGCGCTTGCCGGTCTTTGGATGCGCGGAAACATCTTTCCTCCGGACAGGGGCGACGCATTCGGTCTGCTTGGATTTATCGCGGACGCCGGCGCGGGAATTTTTTATCTGTTCGCGCATACGCTCCAAAAGGCCGGAGCGGACGTTTCGCATGCGGCAGGGGACTACGGTACGCGCGTGCTGGCGACCGCGGGAGTGCTGAATCTTCTCTTTGTACTCGATGCGCTCGAAGTCTCTCGTGGCAAGAAGAACTGATGAACCTCACACACTTTCAGACGATGCTGCTCTTTGCTTTCGTCGTGTCGGTGGTATTCGCATTTCTGAGCCGACGGCGGCTCGGTTCGCGCCTCCGGTATGTCGTGTGGGCATTCCTTGCATTCCTGCTGGTTGCCTTCGCCATGGGCTGGCTGATGTATCCCGCCTCGCACTGACCGCGAAGCAGTTGGTTTGACGGCCTGCTGTCGCGATGCTAAATTTCTAACGCTTCCGTTTCTCGAGCGGGCCGAGGTAGCTCAGTTGGTAGAGCAGCCGATTCGTAATCGGCAGGTCGGCGGTTCAAGTCCGCCCCTCGGCTCCATCTATCCCTCGGTGAGAAAACCAACTACGGCTCCCAGTTTGGATGGGCAATTTGATTTGTTGCAAGGATATTGCAAGTTTCTTTTTGCAACTCCGCTACGAGCAGGTCCATCGCGTTAATTCCCGAAGCGGCCAAGCTCATAACGTAAACATTCATCGTGAGTCCGATATTGCTGTGCCGCAAGATCTCCTGAATCGTTTTGTCGTCCACGCGTAGAGCGTGAATGTAGGTAGCGAGCCTGCGGTGGAAAGCGCGCCAGCCGCGCCACTGGAGAGTCTTGTCCAACTCAGATAAATGGCCCTGAGTTTTGTGCTCAGACTCCGACTGCGGGAAATATCCCCAAGTGCAGCATCCTTGCACTCTCAGATTGCTCACGTTTTGTATTGGAATCGGGACGCGTCCGTAGCTCACAGAAACGATATTTGTTGAACATGGTCTTTGAACTATATTTTGACGTGTTCATGTCCGCAGACTTCGAAGGTTACGCACCTGATTTCCGAAAGACCTGGGGATTTCGGGCAGGTAGAGTTCTTAAGCGCTCTTCGGAGCGCAAGGAGGGAGTGAAGTGAACCTTTTCCGCAATCCGACAGGGTCCCAGGCCTCGGTCCCGCGGTTAGACCCTGTTGAATAGGTCAGGCAAGCTTTTCTTTAGACCTTTGGCGATCTTTTCGATATCCAAGAGTGACACGTTCCTGATCTCGTGCTCGACACGGCTGAAATATGTTCGGTGCCCTACTGGTGTGTTTCTTCGATTTCAGGCGGGATATGGGCGAAGGCTTACATCCTGCTAGCAAACATCATGCAACATCATGCAAGATGCCTGTAAGTCGTCTTGAAACTGCGAATTCGCAGCGCCCTTCGCGCCCAACTAGTGTTTGCCCGATGCTGAGGCGCCCGCACCCGCAGCTCCTGCTCCCGCTGAGTGCCCACCGGCGCTTGTGCTGGAAGCGCTCGCCGGTGCGGACTTTCCATGAGAACCTGCGGCGGATGCGCTGGGACTCGCTGGCGTAATCCCGGAGTTTTTGCCGCCTGAATATGAGCTCGCGAACTTGCTCGGCGCGCGTACAACGGGCACTGCCGCCGAATGCGGAGCCAGAGCCGTCGGCCGTACGCCCGGCGCGCTCAGATTCGCCTGCCCTCCGTTGTTCTCGCCCACCGTTTCGTGCGGCGTGTACGCGAGCGAGGTACTCATCAGCCGTCCCGGCGCGCGCCCCGTCACCGTTACTCCGGACGCCGCCAGAGTCGCCATAGTCGGCGCACCCTGCTGCAGAAACGATGCCGCGGGGCTCGAAACGGTTTTCAACGTTGCCGCCGATGTAAGTTGTCCGCGCAGCCCCGCCATGATCACGCTGTTCGACGCGCTGCCCGCAAATACAACCTGGATTGGCGCGCTCCCTCCCGCCCTAATTTTTCCCGGATTTGTCGGCGTCGCCAACGTCGGTGTCCATCCGACCTGATTTCCCACATTTACAAAACCCGCCGTCGCTCCCTGGAACACTCCGAGATTCTGCGGAACCCAGAACCAGCCCCCGCCCGCGATGTTCACCCAACCGCCGTAGTGATATGGCAGCCAGCCCCATGGCTCATTGCTCATCCACATCCAGTCCATGCTCGGATCGTCAAACATCCACATTCCGTTGCCAAAAGGCATCCAGCCCTGGCCAAGCCCGTACGGCTGCCACGCCATTCCGTATCCGGCAATGTTGAACCAGAGCCCGTAGTTGTAAAGATCTCCGACGTTATACGCATAGTTCCGTTGTGAAACGAAATCGCCCGCTTCCACTTGCGCAGTCTGCTCCGCTTGGTCGCGCTCTGCTGCCCACTTGTCGAACGCATCCGGTTGCGGACTGCGGTCCACACTGAACGCGTTTTCGGAGGCCACAAAATGCAGAGTTTTTCCGCTTTCCACCCCAGAGGTACTTGACCCGTTCGCCACGTCAACCTTGCCGTGGAACACGGTCACATAATTCCGCGATTCCGCTGCGTCCACACGAAAGCGCCCGCTACGCGGCACCGTCACATCCAGGTTACCCGCCGCGATCGAAAGCTGATCGTTGCGCGACAAATTTGCCGTCACGATGATCGTTCCATGATCGAGCTTGAGCGATGTCACCTTGCTCCCGTCAATCATACTCAACCCGGTGAATCCTACCTGCGTGTTCTGCGCCAAGTGCATCACCAATCCAGTTTCGAACTCCACTTCCGCATATCCCGCGTCGGTGCGCAGTGAAAAATCCTGTTGCATGGGGAGATTCATCATCGCCCGCTGCCATGTGGATCCGGGGCGCTGATATGCCACGTCTCCTTCCACGAAACTCAGCCGCACAATGCGCGCGTGGCTTACTTCGTCGGAATGCGCCGGCGGCACTGTCACCACCACAATCGCCAGAATTGAAAAGAGTGATGCAAAAAGGAAGGAAGCCTTTCGGTGCATCTGACACCTCCCGAGGAACTCTAGCGGGCCACATCGTTCCCGCCTGCTGAAGGAAAACTCGCTTGCCTTTCGCGGGCGCGAAGAAGAACACCGATCTTGCGTTCCGGTGGCAGGCCCTTCGTCTGCCTGCGATGTTGCTCCCTATGTGATGCAATGTCAAGGGAACTAAGTTGCCCATTTCGTTTCTCTCGCAAGGCTCTCACTCTGTTTGCCCGCCCCCAGAGTTTTGAGCCCTGAACAACGTTTTCGTCACTCCGTGAGAACTGTGGCGGCAGCTTGCCCCAAATCGCCAAGTGGCCTTCCGGGCTTAGCGTCATTTCGTGTGTAACAAAGTTGGACCCACCACGTACTTTCCGTCGTGTCTCCTTTCGTTTCGAAGACTCGGAGCAAAAATATGGAAGTCACTCATTCACTGGCATTACGCGTCGCGCTTCTTCTGTTTTTTATCTTCGCAATCGTGCCCGCGCCCCGCGACCAAAATCTGCCCACCTGCGCCGGCGTCCCGTTTTTTCTGTAAGTTACATGTTTTCAACAACGTGTAATGTTCCGACTCCCACTGACTTCATCTCAACCTCTTAGAAGCAGTTGTTCGCATTGATTCTCAGTGTTCTTTCCTTTCTCCGAACCAAAGATCACAGGCCCAAATCGTCTCATGCACGCGATTGCCTTACTGTCCAAAAACACATGAGAGTATTGAAAAAAATCGGGAGAATGAGGTTACGGATGAATGTAAAAACGGAGGAAACGTTGAGTCGCTACGCCTGCGAACAGAAGTATCGCGGCGCTAACTGCAAGCACGGCGAATGCCATAACCCATTTACTACGGTTCTTGTACCAGCCTATTTTTCCTTCAACTTCAGCCTGCCCTCGGTTTTGTTCTTTTCGAGGAACGCCCTCAATTTCTCGCCAGCATCAAGGAGCCGAATCCATTGCTCATAATAGAGCGTGACAGGAAAGCGACCAAGCCCGTACACGCTCACGCCGCCTTTTTCTCCGACTCTGAATTCAAGCTCCCCTGAACGACGACCGCCTGACTGCCTTTCCAGTTCAGCAACTCGTGCTTTGAGTTCCTCGTATGATGGTTCGCCCATTTGTCCTCCTTCATTAAATCGCCCGACTGGTGGATTATACTTCAGAGCATTGCAACAACACCGCGTAGACTGCAAATTGCGTCCCGAATTACCCGAAAAGTGGCGACTATGCGATATTGTGTCTTGTTTAGATTGAGTGGGATGGAGTCGAAGTACTCAATTCGTAATCGGCAGGTCGCCGGCTCAAGTCCGACCTTCGGCTCCCCCGTTTTCGTAAGTTTGTTCCCATCTTTGAGAGAGAGCCGACTGCCATGAGCGAAATGGTTTTTCTCACAAAAGACAACGGTATTGCAGTCATCACCATCAACAACCCGCCGGTGAATGCGTTGAGCCCCGGGGTTCCGGAAGGGATTTCCGATGCCATCGAATATATTCAGAAGGACGACAGCCTCAAAGCTACGGTACTTATCGGAAGCGGAAGCACGTTCGTCGCGGGCGCGGATATCAAGGAATTCGGCAAGATCACTTCCGGCGGCGGCCAGCGCGCATCGGAATTTCCGGCTCTGCTGCTGCGCATTGAAGATTGCCGGACGCCGGTTGTCATGGCGATTCATGGAACCGCGTTCGGCGGCGGACTCGAGTTGGCTATGGCCGGTCATTACCGACTGGCTGTCCCAAGCGCGCAAGTCGGCCAGCCTGAAGTAAAGCTCGGAATCATTCCGGGCGCGGCCGGCACCCAGCGCCTGCCTCGGCTTGCGGGTGTAGCGAAAGCCGTCGAGATGTGCGCCGAAGGCAATCCAGTCTCGGCACCGGAAGCCTTGAAATGGGGCATCATCGACCGACTCGTCGAAGGCGATCTGCTGGCAGGCGCCGTCGCTTTCGCGCGCGAGATCGCAGGGAAGCCTGCGCCCAAAACTCGCGAGCGCAACGACAAGCTCGGTACACCGGCGCAGTACGCATCTATCTTTGTCGCCGCGCGAGAGACGGCGCGCAAGAAACAGCGCAACCTGAAGGCGCCGCTCGCAGCGATTGACGCAGTGGAGGCAGCGACGAAGTTGTCTTTCGAGGAAGGCTGCAAAGTAGAGCGGGAGTTGTTCAAGGAATGCCTCTTCTCAGATCAGTCGAAGGCGCTCATCCACGTTTTTCTTGGCGAGCGCGAAGTCGCCAAGATCCCGGACGTCCCGAAGGGGACACCGATCATTCCCGTCAACAGCGTCGCGGTCGTCGGCGCCGGAACCATGGGCGGCGGCATTGCCATGGTGTTTGCGAATGCGGGCTTCCGAGTGCTGCTCAAAGAGGCGGATCAGGGAGCACTTGATCGCGGGCTGGCAAGCATTCAGAGGAACTATGCGAATTCGATGAAGCGCGGCCGCTCCACTCAGCAATCCGTTGATGAACGGCTAAGGCTTATTCAGCCGACGCTTGGCTACGAAGGATTCCCCGGCGCGGATATGGTCGTCGAGGCAGTGTTCGAAGGCATGGCGCTCAAGAAGCAAGTCTTTGGCGAACTCGATCGCGTGTGTAAGCCCGGCGCCATTCTGGCCAGCAATACATCCACGCTTAACATTGATGAGATCGCTTCGGCGACCTCCCGGCCCGAATTTGTCATCGGCACGCATTTTTTCAGCCCTGCAAACGTGATGCGCCTGCTGGAAATCGTGCGCGGCAAGGCCACCAGCAAAGAAGTGATCGCCACCTGCATGCAGCTCTCGAAGAAACTCGGCAAGGTTGGCGTGCTCGTTGGCAACTGCCGCGGCTTTGTCGGCAACCGCTTGTTTCATCCGTACCGCCGCGAAGCGCAATTCCTCGTGGAAGAAGGCGCGAGCGTCGAAGCTGTGGACAACGCGCTAGGCGAGTTCGGTATGGCGATGGGTCCGTTAGCGACCGGCGACCTCGCAGGTCTCGATGTCGGCTGGCGCATCCGGAAGGAATATCGCCACCTCGAAAAGCCCGGCGTGCGCCAGGCGCTCGCCGAGGATCGGCTGTGCGAACTCGGACGCTATGGACAGAAGACCGGCGCCGGATGGTACAAATACGACGAGAACCGGCGCGCCATTCCGGATCGTGAAATTTCGGATCTTATACGCACGTGGGCCGCCGAGGCTGGCATCCCCCAGCGCAAGATCTCGAATGAAGAGATCATAGATCGGTGCATCTTTGGGCTGGTGAATGAGGGCGCACGCGTCTTGGAAGAAGGGTTTGCGTTGCGCCCTGTAGAAATCGACATTATTTATCTCAACGGGTATGGATTCCCGTCGTATCGCGGCGGCCCGATGTGGTACGCCGACACCGTAGGTTTGAAGAAAGTTTACGCTCGCATATGTGAATTCCACCAGCAGCACGGCGAGACCTGGGAGCCCGCACCCTTGCTGAAGAAATTAGCCGAACAGGGCAAGACCTTCGAGATGATCCGACCGCTGTGAGAGCAGGAGAAGAGCTCGACCTGTCCAGGCTCGAACCGTATTTGCTAAGCCATTTTCCCGGCGGCAATGGACCACTTGCCGTCGAGCAATTCCCGAGTGGTCATTCCAACCTGACATATCTGGTACATCTCGGCGATCGGGAAATGGTGCTCCGCCGTCCGCCCTTTGGCAGCAAGGTCAAGACGGCGCACGATATGAGCCGAGAATATCGCGTACTGTCGAAAGTACATCCCGCCTACCCGATAGCACCTAGGGTCCTCTTTTATTGCGATGACGAATCCATATTGGGCTCGCCCTTTTACCTCATGGAACCGATCCGGGGGATCATCAATCGCAGAGATCCGCCCCCCGGTTTGCCTTTTGCGGCTGAGACGGCCAGGCGGTTGAGTGAGTCGTTTATTGATAACCTCGCTCGGCTGCATGCACTGGACTACGTGGCGATCGGTCTGGGCGATCTCGGCAAGCCACAAGGGTATCTCGAGCGCCAGGTGCGGGGCTGGATCGACCGCTACCATGGGTCGCAGACTCACGACCTCCCAGAAGTGGAGCGCATCTCCGTCTGGCTAAATGAACACATGTCTCAAACAAGCAAAGCTGCGTTGATCCACAATGACTACAAGTACGACAACATTGTGTTGGACCCGGCCGACATCACCCGGATTGTGGGCTTGCTGGACTGGGAGATGGCTACGATCGGTGATCCACTTACGGATCTGGGCACGGCACTGGCCTACTGGGTCGATCCACAGGACCCGGATGAGTTACAGAAAATTCGCTGGTGTCCTTCAACCTGTGCCGGTAGCCTGACGCGCGCACAGCTCGTCGAGCGCTACGCCAGAGCGACCGGCCACGATGTGTCCAATATGGCCTTCTATCTGGCCTTTGCTCGATTCAAGGTCGCGGTGATTGTCCAGCAGATTTATTACCGCTATCAACAGGGGCTGACAAAGGACTCGCGCTTTGCCTCGATGCCGGAAGTAGTCAAGATTCTCTTGCGCGGATCATTGCAATCCGCCGAATCCGGTTGTATTTGACCGTTTGGCATTTAAGAGACACAGCTTCGTCCGTTCTGAAGGGCGTGCCTTCAATCATTCGGGGTAGTAGCGGACAATCCACTCAGCCACACAACAAGGCTTCTCCGATCCCTGAACCTCCAACGATACGGAAAATACGGCCTCCAGCGCTTCGGGAAGCTCCTTCAGGGATTGAAGCCCAACGCGGGCGCGAATCTTTGAATCCGAGCGAACTGGAAAAGGGAAACGGACACGATTCAAGCCATAGTTGATCGCCATTCGGACGCCGCCTCTAAACTGAATCGCCTGCTTCATGAACTGGCTCAGAAGAGAGAGCGTCAAGAAACCGTGCGCAATCGTTGTGCCGAAGGGCGATTCTTTTTGCGCCCGTTCGCGATCGACATGAATCCACTGCCGGTCGTCCGTGGACTCGGCGAACTGGTCGATGCGGCCTTGCGTCATCGTGAGCCAATCCGTTACGGCAATCTCACGGCCCACATAATCCTTGAGCGAAGGAAGTGTTTCCACCACGAGAGTTGGCATGAGTGCCTCCTGGGGAAGAAATTGGAGTGCTGTGAGTATTGGTTGACGGTCAGTGCGCCTCTGGTTTCGCCGGAGACTTGCTCCATTTTCGGAGTTCCTGCTTGGCGATTGATTCCGAGTGTACTTCGTCCGGCCCATCGGCAATACGAAGAGTCCGCACATCTGCCCATGCGCGGGCCAGGAACGTGTCTTGCGAAACACCGGCGCCTCCATGCGCCTGGATGGCACGGTCCAACACCCGCAGGGCCACATTCGGCGCCACGACTTTTATCATTGCGATCTCGGCACGCGCAGCCTTATTCCCGGCCGTATCCATCAAGTATGCCGCCTTGAGCGTAAGCAGCCGGGCCTGCTCGATCTCCATGCGCGAGATTGCAATGCCAGCGCGTATGGTCCCCTGGTCGGCGAGTGGTTTGCCAAAGGCCATACGTGACTGCACGCGTTTACACATTGTTTCCAGGGCTCGCTCGGCCACGCCGATACACCGCATGCAGTGATGGATGCGTCCGGGCCCCAGCCGCCCTTGTGCGATTTCGAATCCGCGTCCCTCGCCGAGCAACATATTCGAAACCGGAACCCGTACATTCTCAAACGTGACTTCCCCATGACCATGCGGTGCATGGTCATATCCGAACACAGTCAGCAACCGTTCAATCTTTACTCCCCGTGCGTCCATCGGTACCAGAATCATCGACTGCTGTTTATGCAGGGGAGCCGAGGGGGCTGTCTTGCCCATGAAGATTGCGATTTTGCAACGCGGGTCACCCGCTCCCGAAGCCCACCACTTCCGGCCGTTGACCACGTACTCATTGCCGTTTCGGACCATACTAGCCTCGATGTTCGTCGCATCCGACGAGGCTACCGCGGGTTCGGTCATCGCGAAACACGACCGGATTTCCCCTGCAAGCAGCGGCTTGAGCCACTGCTCTTTCTGCACCAGAGTGCCATACCGGGCGAGCACTTCCATATTGCCCGTGTCCGGCGCCGAGCAGTTGAAGACCTCCGGGGCCATCGCGCTGCGGCCCATCATCTCGCAAAGTGGGGCATACTCGAGATTAGTCAGCCCTGCACCGTGCTCGCTATCCGGCAAGAACAAGTTCCAAAGACCGGCGGCGCGCGCTTTCGGCTTGAGCTCTTCGATAATCCTTGTGGGCGACCACCGATGCTGCTCGATCTCGTCGTAGAAGCGCCGCTCATTCGGATAAATGTGCTCATCCAGGAAAGCCAGCAATCGGTGCTGCAGATTCTTCACTCTATCGTTGAATTCGAAGTTCACTGGAGTTCCTTATCTGTGGCGGAGAGCAGGGGCGCACTTCTCGAGAAATTACGGAACGCCCTCCTTAAAGTCTTCACTCTGCAAGCTCGAGAGCATCTAGCGCTCTGAGTTTACAAGCGCCTCGACGAGAGTCCGAAACATCACTCCATTCACCTGTCGTTTGATCGCGCGCATTCAGCCCGGTCTTACACTCGACGCCAAGGTGCGCCTTGGCTAAGATTTGACCTTCGCCGGGAAGCACGGCAACCCGCTTTTTCAAGACGGCCGTATAGACGAGATCATCTCAGTGCCGGCCTAATTCGCGAAGATCTTGCTGCTTCCCTTCAAACTGGATGGGAGAGTCCATAGCCGCCCCGCTGCCCGTAGCTTACCCTAGATAGTAGTTGTTCGCGTATCACCGAACTCTCCACTCAGCTGGACTTGATGGTTGCGAACGTTACACTTGTCCATCGGCGCCGGACAGACTGGGGGGTTCAATGACAGCTATCGCTGAATACGAGCACGGAGCGATCGATCGATCGAGCGCGCTGCTTTGCGTGCCGGGACCATGGCCGTGACGATCAAATCGGCGCCGTGTGCACAATCCCCGGCCGCCCAAATCTCGTTTTGCCGGGAGGTGTCGCTTTCATTTTCGGAGTTCACCCAAATGGTTCCCCACTTGGTAGTCTTCAGATTCTCGGTCGTTTGAGCGATCTCCTGTTCCACACCATAGCCGATCGCAATCACAGCGGTATCGCATTCGAGCACAAAGTTGGAACCCTCTATTGGTTCCGGGGTGCGGCGTCCCTTGGCATCCGGTTTCCCGAGTTTCATCCGAATGCATTCGCAGGCGACAACTTTGCCTTCGGAATCGCCTAGGAAACGAACCGGCAGCGTCAGCCACTCGAACTTGACGCCCTCCTCGCGCGCATTCTTTCGCTCTTCCAACCGCCCCGGCATTTCGACTTCGCTCCGGCGATAGACGCACCAGGCTTGGCCTTCCGGAGAGAGCCGGCGCGCTGTGCGCACGCAGTCCATCGCCGTGTCCCCGCCCGCCGACAACTACGGTTTTGCGCCCTGCGTGCGGCCGCCCGCGCATGGCCTCAGGCAACATCTCGCTCGGCAGATTGGCGCGCACGAGATACTCGGTGGCGTTATATACATTTTTCAAGTCTTCGCCGGGAGTTTTCATCCGGGTTCCGGCGCTCGCCCCGTGCCCCAAAAATACAGCATCAAACCCGTGCTTCTTTAAGAGGTCATCCACGGTCAGATTTTTGCCGATATGTGTATTGCAGCGAAATTTGACCCCCATCTCCTCTAGGAATCGTATGTGCGCGTCAACAATTTCCTTCTTGAGCTTGAACCCCGGAATGCCATAAATAAGAAGTCCGCCCGGAAAAGGCCAGGTCTCAAAGATTGTTACCTCGTGGCCTAGTTTTGTGAGTTCCTCAGCCACGGCAAGACCCGCAGGCCCGGACCCCACAACGGCCACGCGCGTCCCAAGGGGCAAAGCCAATTCCGGCCTCGGGAAGCCGCCCAAAGTGTCCCGCAATGAGTCCACACAGAAGGCTTCCAACTTCCCGATAGCGATGGGCGCCTCGGCGCCTTGCAATACGCATGCCCCTTCACACTGCTTTTCCTGCGGGCACAGCCTTCCGCATATGTCGGGGAGATTCGATGTTTCCATGAATTTCAATGCGGCGCCGCGGACATCTCCAAGACTCAGAAGCCACAGGGCATCCCGGATCTCATTGTGCGCTGGGCAGCCAATGGTGCAGGGTTGGTGCTCGCACTGAAGGCAGCGGTTGGCTTCCTGCACCGCCTGATTGAATGTCAACGGAAGGCTAACTTCCTGAAAATCCTTCAAGCGGTCCTGGGGAGGCCGCTTCATTGGGTGAGCGGGTTCGGCTCGTAATCTCCGCCGGCGATCAAATGGGCGTGAGTCCTCAGCCGGCCTCTGCACTCCCGGTTCAGCACAAGGTTGAGGGTACCCAATCGCGGCTGTCGCCTCAGACATTGTTTGGGTCCTCATAGGAAGCCGGCAAGTTCAGTTTCCTCGGTGGCAATGTGCCGGAACATTTGATTCGTAAACGCGTCTCCGAGCAATTTGGTGCGCGTGATTTCGGCGGTTACGTCGTCTGTGCGTTTAAGGTTGTTCGCAGCTTCGGCGAACGCAGCGAATAAACCGGCTAGATTCTGATGCTCCAGCCTAAACTGTAAGGTCAATTCCATTAGCTCGGGACTCACAACCGATACTCTTTCATGCAATCCCTTTTCCTCATTTTGAAAATGCAAGGGCAACAACACCTGGAAACGCCGAACCATGGACCATACTTCCGAAGCACCGCTCATGGTGCCTCGGTTTCCCAAATCGAAGCGTAGGCGGTTAAGCGCTTGATCCAGCTCTCCGAGATTGGCTCGCAATTCGACGTGCTCCCCGTGAACCATCTCTGCGTTCTCTGCAGCTACCACGTGTTGTTGATTCATTGCATTCCTCCCAAGCGGATTCTTGCCGGCCTTGGAGCACATGACTTGCCGGCCTCATGAATGTATTGATTTGTGCTGTGTTTAGCAGGAACGCGCATTCGTGTCGGGAAGGGCCTGCACGAGTTCTGAAACAGAATTGGCATGGATCACCGCTACCATTGTGATTGTCGAGGCTGGACCGGATACGTTCTGTGACCAAGGTCACAGGTTGGTGTGACGAACCCCACACCGCCGCATCGGCCGTCTATTGAGCATGGATGGCGCAGCAAAAGAAACGTAAAGCCATGACATCTGAAAGCGTAGGCAATCCGGCAGACCCTGTCCTATCGCCGGTTCAAGACTTCTCGCGATCGTCATTCGTATCGCAATGCAATGACCGGATCCACCCGCATCGCGCGTCGCGCGGGCAGATAGCAGGCCAGCGCCGCCACCAGCGCGAGCAGCAGCGTAACGCCCGCATACGTGGCGAGATCCGCCGGTCCCACTCCGTAGAGCAGATTCACCATCAAACGAGTCGCTGCAGCCGACATGCCGATTCCAAGAACGATTCCCGCAAACACAAGCCGCATCCCCTGGCCTAGCACGAGCCGCAACACGTCGATGCGTTGCGCACCGATGGCCAGACGCACGCCAATTTCCTGCGTACGCTCCGCGACGGAATAAGACACCACGCTGTAAATCCCGATCGCTCCAAGCGTAAGCGCCAGAGCGGCGAAGAGCGAAAAGAGTGATGCCGTTGAGCGCGGCGCGGAAACCGCCTCCGAAAAGATATCGTCCATCGTCCGGATGCTGCTGACGGGGATATCGCTGCGAATTGCCATAACTGTCGCGCGAATGCTTGCTGACAATTGCTTCGGGTTGCCTTTGGCGCGCACGATGAGCCGCCCATCCGTTAGGGGAAACATTATCCCTTGAGCAGCGGGGAAATAGATGTCTCCGTTCATCCGACCTTGTGCGCCCTCGGGATAGATCGCAAATTCGCGCACATCGGCGACCACGCCCACCACCGTAAACCAATCTTTCACCCACGAGGGCTTGATGTGCCGCCCGACTGGATCCTGTCCCGGCCACACATATTGAGCCATCGCGCGGCTTACGATCACCGCGCCGGGCGCGCCAACGTGATCCGCTTCTGTGAAGTCACGCCCCGCGATCAGGGGAATGCCAAATGTCCGCAGGAAGCCGGGACTCACAGTGAACTCGTATCCGTTGAGCGGTGAAGAGCTCGTAAATTCCGGGCGGTTCTCAACGGCGAGAGCCGTAAAATTCGAGCCGTCCAGGGGAACTTTGTCTGCAATGGCCGCGGATTCGACTCCCGGCAGCGCCGAAGCGCGCTGCACCAATTCATTGAAAAACCCAATGCATTGGTCAGCTTGAGCGCAGAGACGCGCCTGCGGCGTGACCACAGCAGTCAGGATATTGTCCTTGTGAATTCCTGTGTCCATGTGAGCGAGGCGCCACAAACTCTTTAGCAGCAGCCCCGCGCTCACCATCAGTACGACCATCAGCGCGGATTCGCTTACGACCAGCGCTGAGGAAAGCCTCCGCTGCCCGCGGCCCGCTCCTGATTTCGATGAGCCGCCACGCAGCGCTGGCTCGATATCCGTCTGAGTTGCGCGGAGCGCGGGCGCCATGCCGAATACGATCCCTGTAATTATCGCAAGTAATGCCGTGAATCCAACAACGCGCCAGTCGAGAGTCGCTTCAGCCAGACGCGGCGTGTCATTTGGCAGCAGGCTCTTCAAGCTCGCAAGGCCTGCCCACGACACTGCAAGCCCCAGTGCTCCTCCGCCCGTTGCCAATAGCACGCTCTCTGTGAGCATCTGGCGCACCAGTCGCATGCGCCCCGCGCCAAGCGCCCTGCGCACGGCGATCTCTCTCTGGCGCGAGGATGCGCGTGTCAGCATAAGGTTCGCGACGTTGGCGCATGCGATCAGCAGCACTAACCCCACGGCGCCGAGAAGCAGATAGAGCTTTGTCTGCACGCTCGCCACGAGGGATTCGGTTAGCGGGGTCACGGTTGACCACTCGGCGTAATGCGCGGGCATCGGCCAGGGATACAGCTTCACGATTTGCGGAACGAGCGAGTGGTACTCAGCTTTCACTTGGTCGAGCGTGACGCCGGGATGCAGACGTCCAATGGGCCTGTACATAAATCCGCCCCACAGGCTGCTTGCGGCGGTGTCGGTAGTAATCGGAAGCAAGAACTCCGTTTCCGGCGTTGGAAAACGAAAGCCTGCGGGCATCACGCCGATGATTTCGCAGGGAGTGCCTTCAATTGTAATGGATCGTCCGATTGCGTTCGCGTCCTGCCCGTAAAGTCGCTCCCAAAGCCCGTGCATCAGAATCACGACGTGACTTTGCGCTGGCGTCTGATCTTGCGGCAGAAACACTCGGCCGATTTCAGTGTGAACTCCGAGCAATGAAAATAAATCGGGCGAGACGCGCGACCCCACCAGCCGCAATGGTTCGGTCAATCCGGTTACGTTGTAGCCGTCATCCCATGTGTAGCCGGCGATGTCCAGTGTCTTGCTGCGCTCCTTCAACGCGAGCAAGGCTCCTTTGGGCATGCCGATATTCCAAAGGTTCACAAGCCGATCCGGATTGGAGTAGGGAAGCGGCTTCAACAGGACTCCGTTCACCAAACTGAAGATCGCCGAATTCGCGCCGATGCCCAGCGCGAGCGTCAGGATCGCCACGGCCGTGAACCCGGGATTCTTGCGCAGCATCCGCGCGCCGAATCGCAGGTCTTGTAGAAAAGTTTCCAGCACAGGTAGCCCCCTCCGTTCCCGGTATACTTCCTTAATTTGCTCGACGCCGCCAAAATCGCGCTTCGCGGCGTGCCGCGCCTCTTCTTTCGTCATGCCCCGGCGAAGGTTGTCTTCCTCCGCCATTTCCAGATGCGCGCTGAATTCATCGCGCAGTTCCAGTTCGGAATGTTTCATGCGAAATATTCCGGCGATTCGCGCTATCAGCGTGCGAAGCAATATCATTCCTTTTCATTCGTGGCGCAAAGTCACGATGGGATCCACGCGCGTGGCGCGAACCGCCGGAATCCAACTGGCGGCAAGGGCCACTCCCATCAGCAGAAGCGGCACAACTGCAAATGTAATCGGGTCGCGTGTTCCAGTGCCGTAAAGGAGCGGCGCCATGTAACGCGCCAGGTACAACGCTCCCGCAAGCCCCAGTACAACTCCCGCGAGCGCCAGCCGCGCTCCCTGACCGATCACCATTCGCAAGATATCGCGCGGTTGCGCCCCCAGCGCCATGCGGATGCCGAGTTCGTGGCTTCGCTGGCTCACGGCGAAAGCCATCACGCCGTATATGCCAATTGCTGCAAGCACGACTGCGACCGCAGCAAAAAGTCCGAGCAGATCGAGACTTAGTCTCGGCTGTTCCACTGACGAGGCGACCACTTCATCCATCGTGCTCACGGCGTACACAGGCTCTCGCGGGTCAACCGCAGCTACTTGTGCGCGGGCGGAATTTGCGATGGATCTGGGATCTTGAGCCGTGCGGATGACGAGAAACATCGCCGCAGAAGAGCCAAAGGGATCCTGAGCCTGCGGAAAATACGCCTGTACGCGGCCTCCCACGTCGAGGCTGTAGTTGTGGACGTGCGACACAACGCCCACAACCGTGCACCAAACCGGTTTCGGATTGTTCGGATCGGTGCCGGTATTGATAGAGATACGCTTTTGCAATGGATCCCGGCCCGGCCAAAGATTCGCGGCGAATTCTGAATCCACAATTGCTATCAGCGGGGAAGCCGCCGTGTCCGCATCGGAAAACACGCGGCCGGAAATGGGAGGCGTCCTCATGGTCTCGAAATAGCCGGGCGTCACGAAACGCTGGTCCGTCTCCAGATACCCGTAAGACAGATTGGGCAAGTGCTGTAGGACTGACGCTGTGGAGTCTTCAACGACCACGGACCCGGATGAATACGAATTGCCCATCGGCAGTTGAGTGATTGCTCCCGCGCTTTGCACTCCCGGCAGCGCGCGAATCTTTTCGAGGAGCTGCCGGTAAAATTGGAACTGGGCCGTCCCGATCGGATACGTAAGGGGAGGAAGATTCAACCGCATTGTCAGGATATGGTCTGTGCGGAAGCCGGGATCCACGCGAAGAAGCCGGTGAAAACTTCTGATTGTGAGCCCCGCTCCGGTGACGAGCAGCAGCGAAAAAGCTATCTCAGTCACCACCAGCACGCTGCGCAGCCGTTGTCCGCTGCGCCCTCCGCTCGCTCCTCGTCCCCCTTCTTTCAACGAATCGTGAAGGCGCGGACGTGATACGTGGATTGCGGGCGCGAGCCCAAAGAGAATCCCGGTCAACAGGGCAACTCCGAGCGTAAACAAGAGTACGCTCGGTTCCAGTGCGATTTTGCCTACCTGTGGAAGAACACTTCCATGCAAACCGCGGATGGCGAGCATTCCCCAGGCGCCAAAGGCCAGCCCCACCGCGCAGCCAATCAACGAAAGCAGAAAACTTTCCGTCAAGAGTTGGCGGATGGTCCTCCATCTTCCCGCTCCGAGCGATGCACGAATGGCCATCTCTTTTTCGCGCGCCGAGCTGCGCGCAAGCAGTAGGTTGGCGATATTCGCGCACGCAATCAGCAGAACAATTCCCACTGCCGCCATAAGGATCAAAAGCGCTGGGCGAATCTGCCCGACGAGTTCCTCGCGTAGCGGAACCACGAAAACGTCCCAACCCATCGTTGCTCTGTAGTAGGCCGGATATTCCCGCGCCAGTTGCTGCGCGAAAAGGTTCATGTCCGTGGAAGCCTGCGCCAGATTCACGCCCGGTTTGAGCCGTCCGATCACCTGCCAGGCATGCCCGCCACGATTACCCGGATGAGTGCGGTCAAGCGCCAGCGGAGTCCAGACTTGATTGTCTCCCGCAAAATCGAATCCTTCTGGTAGAACGCCAATAACGGTGTAAGGCCGATTATTCAAGCGGATCGGTTTGCCGACGACGTTCGGGTCGCCCGAATAAAGTGATCGCCAAAGCGCGTAACTGATGACGGCGACCTGGTTATGACCGGGCTGGTCTTCCTCGGCCGAATAGGAGCGGCCCAAAATTGGCTGTACGCCCAGCAAAGGGAATAGACTCGCTGTAGAGCCTCCGCGTGTGATTCGTTGAGGCGCTGCGTCTTCGTTTCCAACGTTCGCGCCACTATTCGCGTAATACGCAGCGACCTGATCGAAGGCATGGTTCCTGTCCACGAGCTCGAACCACTCCGGATCCGAAAACCAGTTTCTCGGTATTCCTTCACCGGTCAACCGTCCCCAAACTTTCACAAGCTGGTCGGGCTGCCGGTAGGGCAACGAGCTTAGAAGAACCGCATGGACGACGCTGAAAATGGCGGTATTCGCTCCAATTCCTAGCGCCAGCGTCAGGATCGCCACCGCCGCGAACCCGGGATTCTTGCGCAGCATTCGCGCACCAAACCGCAGGTCTTGCAGGAAAGTATCAAGCATGGGCAGCCCCCTTTGTCCCCTATAAATTTCCTTGAACTGTTCGACACCGCCGAAATCGCGCCGCGCCGCGTAGCGCGCTTCTTCGCGCGGCATACCTCGTTGAATTTTTTCTTCCGCCAAAAGGTCAAGATGGGCGGCGATTTCTTCTTCGAGTTCAGCGTCATGCTGGCGCTTGTCAAAAAGCCCGGCAAGCCGCTTCCCGAATTCACGAAGCGAAATCATTTCAAGTCCAATCCAATTCGCTCATTCATATCGAAGTGCGATCAGCGGATCCACGCGTGTCGCGCGGCGGGCGGGTATGTAACAGGCAACAAGCGCGACGAGAGAAAGAAGTGCCGCCCCCTCGACGAAAGTTATAGGATCGTGTGGCGTCACACCGAACAGGAGTCCTTCCAACAATTTTGTAAGTCCGAATGAAACGACAAGGCCCAGGCCCAAACCCACCAGCGTGAAAATCATGCCTTGCCGGATGAACATTCGCTCAACTTCGCCCGGCTGCGCGCCAATTGCCATGCGAATCCCTATTTCATGTAGGCGGGAAGTAACCGCATATGACGTCACGCCATAGATCCCGACGGATGCCAAAACAATCGCCACGATCGCGAAGATTCCCAGCAACAGGGTGCTGAATCGAGCTTGCGCAACCGAATCCGACATTCGCTGTTCCATCGTGGCGATATCTGAAATCGGCAAGCTCGGGTCCAATTGCTTTACTTGTTGACGTACCGCGCCAATCAAGGCGAGTGGATTCCGAGTCGTTCGCACGACGAATGTCGTAAATGGAAGCGGCAACTCCGGATGTGGCCAGTACACCATTGCGCCCGGTGTCGTGTTCAACCCTTCATGCTTCACATCACCAACAACACCGATGATGAGTGAGGGATTTTTTTCAGTCGGACCGCCCATCTCGACCGTTATTCGTTTACCGATGGGACTTTCGCTGCGGAAATATCTGTTGGCCAGCGCCTGATTTACGATGACCACGTGTGATATGGAAGTGGCTTCCCGATCATTGAATTCACGCCCTGCCAACAGCGGAATCTCCATCGTGTGAAAATAGTCGGGCTCAATCACTCGGACATCCGTGACCGGTTGGTCGGCGTCGGAAAGCTTTGGCTGCCCTTCGATTTGAAATCCGGTTGCCGCGCCCATGGTCGTAAAGGGCAGCCAACTATCGGCGCTGGCCGCGACTACGCCGGGCAGGCCGGCAATGCGCTCACGCAGTTGTTGAAAGAAAGCGATCTTCTTTCCATCATCGGCGTAGGAGGCGTTTGGCAATGACAGTTTCATGGTGAGCAAGTTGTGAGGATTGAATCCAGGGTCCACCGAGGTCAGCAGACGGAAACTCCGCACGAGCAATCCAGCGCCGACGAGCAGGATCACTGCCAGACTCATTTCGGCAATCACGAGCGCGGCCCGCAGACGGTTTCCATGCCTTCCGCTCCGCGCTTCGCGGCTGCCTTCCTTCAATGTTTCAATCAGGTTGGAGGAAAGCGCTACAAGCGACGGCCCCAGCCCGAAGAGAATTCCAGTCGCCAGCGAAACAACCATCGTGAATTCCATCACGCGCCAATCAAGATTCACTGGGGCGGTGCCGAGCATGTTCTTGGGTCCAAGAGCGAGCAACGCCCTGGTACCCCACAATGCCAGCAAGAGCCCCGCTATTCCGCCCAGTCCGGACAACATCAAACTCTCTGTCAACAATTGCCTTATCACGCGCCCTCGATCCGCGCCCAAGGCGGCGCGGACCGCAATTTCCCTTTGACGCCCCGCAGCGCGGCCGAGCAGCAAATTCGCCACGTTTGTGCACCCCATCAGCAACACAAACGCGACAGCGCCTAACAGGACCAGTAGGGACTGTCGAATCTGTCCGACCAGTTGTTCCTTCAGCGGCACAAGCTCCACGCCCCAACCCTTGTCGAAATCGGGCCACTGTTTTTCGAGGGAATTCGCGATTGCGTCCATTTGTGTTTGGGCTTGCGCGACGCTGACTCCAGGTTTCAGTCTGGCAACCGCCGTCAGATATCGTCCGCGAGGGATGCGGGACCTGGGGGTAAATGCAATGGGAGACCACAACTCAGCCTCTTCGCCGGTAAATGACCCTCTCTTGATGAATAACTGAAATCCGCGCGGCATGACTCCGACGATCGTGTTCGGATGGCCGTCGAGTTGGATTTTCTTGCCGGCCACGTTTCGGTCGCCGCCGAACCGCCGTTGCCACAATCCGTAGCTCAGAATCACAATGTCATCGTTGCCCGGCACGCCATCTTGCGCGGAAAACGTCCTTCCCAGAATCGGGTCCGTGCCCAGCATCGCAAGCAGGTTCGGCGTTACGGCCTGATACGCGACTTGTTCGGGATCGGACTCACCCGTAAGATTCACGTGATCGTCGTACATCACCGCCATTTGTTCGAAGACAGTGTTGTGCTCCTGCCATTGAAAGTAATTGGCTGGTGACACCGGTCCCTGATGCCACATCGTCGAAGGCTTGTCCTCCCACACCATCACGAGGCGGTCGGGCTGCTTGAAATGCGGTGGAGTAAGCAGAAGGGAATTGACGACGCTGAAGATTGCTGTGTTCGCGCCGATGCCCAGTGCAAGTGTGACCACGGCAATTGCGGTGAATCCGGGATTCTTGCGCAGCATTCGCGCGCCAAACCGCAGGTCTTGCAGAAAAGTCTCCAGCATGGGCAGCCCCCTTCTTTCCCTGTAGATTTCCTTGAACTGTTCGACGCCGCCGAAATCCCGCCGCGCCGCGTAGCGCGCTTCTCGCCGCGACATCCCGCGGCGCACGTGCTCTTCCTCAGCCAGTGCCAAATGCTCGGTTAATTCGTCATTGAGCTCGGCCTCGTTGCGAGCACTGCCGAATAGCCCAAGCAATCGCGTCCAAATTTCCCTAAGCATCTTCATCGCCAGATTTAACCGCTGTGTCTAGCCCTCAAGTAATTCTCATTCGTAGCGTAATGCAACCACGGGATCCACGCGCATCGCGCGCCGCGCAGGAATCCAGCAAGCCGCGAGCGCCACTGCGACGAGCAACGCCCCCACCGTGGCAAATGTCAGGGGATCCGTCGCGCTCACGTTGTAGAGCAGACTCACCGTCAGCCGCGTAGCGGCCAGCGACGCGGCGAAGCCGATCACTAGACCGATTGCCGCGAGCGTCAACCCTCTCCGCAGAACGAGCCGCAAAACATCCCCCGCCTGCGCGCCAAGCGCCATCCGCACTCCTAGTTCCCGCGTCTGTTGATCAACACCGTAGGAAATCACTCCGTAAACGCCTATGGCCGCCAGGAACAGTGCTCCGCCTCCAAATGCCCCCAGAAGCCAAGTGTTGAACCGTCGCGGCGCGAGCGAATTGGAAATAATATCGTCCATCACGAATACGCGCCCGATCGGTTGCTGCGAGTCCAGTTGTTGAACAATGTTTCGCACCGACGGGACTAGCCCATTAGTGGACGCTTGCGAACGCAGCAAAAGTATGCGGGAAGTACAAAGTGGGAAGGCGACAGGGCCCTGGCATTGGTGTTGAAATGGCTCGTAAGTATGCGCGTTGGTCGCGGCATCCAATGGCCCTTGTTTTACGTCACCCACAACGCCCACGATCGTGAGCCAGGGATTCTTCGCCGTCGCGACTCCCCACTTCAGCCGCCGCCCGACCGGATCCTCTCCTGCCCAGTAGCGCTTCGCCATCCCGTCGCTAATGATGACCGCGTCGCCCTGCCCATGCATTTCCGCGTCGTTGAAAAACCTGCCGCGCACGAGCGGGATCCCAAGCGTTTGAAAGTAATCTCCGTCCACGAGTGTGTGAAAATTCGCGGGTACGCCGTTGCGTTGCTCGGTCTCATGTCCTTCCGCGGTGAAGATGCGGGTCCATTCGGAATTCAGCGGCAGGTCTGTGCCAACGCCAATCGAGGCGACTCCGGGGATTGCGCGCGCTTGCGCCGCGAGCCGGTCAAAGAATGTCTGCGCCTGCGACATTTGCTTGTACTGCGAGCCGGGCAAGGAAATCGAAAGCGCAATTGTGTTTTCAGGACGGAAGCCGGGGTCCGTCTGTCGCGCGCGAACAAAACTCCGGACCAGCAGGCCCGACCCGACCACCAGCAACAGCGCTAGCGCCATCTGTGCGACAACAAAAGCATCACGAGTGCGCCGGTGTCCGCGTGCGCCCGACTCGCTCCGGCCCGTTTCCTTCAAGGTTTCGTTCAAATTTGTTTTCGTCGCCGCAAGTGCCGGGACGATTCCGAACAGGACGCCGGAAAACACTGATAGCACAAGCGTGAACAGCAACACCCTTGGGTCAAGCGCGACCTCCCGCGCTCGCGGCAGGATCTGGTCCGCGAGCGCCACCAGTCCTTTCACCCCGGCATATGCCGCGAAAAGCCCAAGCGCGCCTCCGATGAGCCCCAAGAGACTGCTTTCGACGAGAAGTTGCCTTACCAGCCGGCTATGCCCCGCTCCGAGCGCAACGCGCACGGCAATTTCCTTTTGCCGTTGCGTCCCCCTCGCTAGCGAGAGGTTCGCGACATTCGCGCAAGCAATCAGAAACAGAAGCCCCACGGCGCCGAGCAATATCATCAGCAGAGTACGCGTCGGACCGACAATCAATTCCGCCAACGGTGTAACACTTGCTTCCAACGCTAGTTTCGACCGATCCCGGAACTCCGGCGCATAGAATTGCTCCTGAATTTCCTGGGCGGCCAGCATCGTGTCGGAGTTGGCTGCGCCCAAAGTTGTCCCGGGCTTCAATCTCGCCAGCACGCCGAAATCAAAATTGTCCGCTCGCTGGCCAAGCTCGAACGGATTGAACCCGATTGGCACCCACATCTGCGCCGGAGTGAAGAAGGGCAAGCCACTGGAGGGAAATTCGAAACTCTTCGGCATTACGCCGATAACGGTGTAAGGCTGGCGGTCCAGGAGAATTTTCTTTCCGGCGATGTCGCGGTCCGCTCCGAAATACGACTGCCACAGCGCGTAGCCTAGAATCGCGACGTTGCTTCCGACCTTGTCTTCATCTTCCGTGAAGGTCCGGCCCAACGCGGGCGCCGTCCCGAGGATGCGGAATACCGCCGCCGAGGTTCGCGCAGCCGCCACGCGCTCTGGCAAACCGCTTCCGGAAAGGTCCATCGGGTTTGTCGAAAACGCACCGAGATCTTCAAAGACATGACTCAGCCGTCGAAAATCAGCTACATCCGGCGCGGAGACTGGGAGTTTCCCCGGCACAAGTTTTGGAATGGATTCCAGTAACACGACAATTCGGTCGGAATCCCGGTATGGAAGTGGGCGCAACAGTAGCGTGTTGACGACGCTAAAGATGGAAGTCGTGGCCCCGATCCCCAGCGCGAGCGTCAAAATCGCCACGGCCGTGAACCCGGGATTCTTGCGTAGCATCCGCGCTCCAAAGCGCAGGTCTTGCAGAAAAGCTTCGAGCATGGGCAGCCCCCTTCGTTCCCGATGGATTTCCTTGAACTGTTCGACGCCGCCGAAATCGCGCCGCGCGGCGAAGCGGGCTTCCTCCGATGGCATTCCTTGCCGAATTTTTTCTTCCGCCAAGAAATCCAGATGCGAGGCGACTTCGTCATCGAGTTCAGCGTCGCGCCGGCTCTTGCCAAAAAGTCCGGCTATTCGCTTGCCGAATTCACGAAGTGTCGTCATTTCAATTCAATTCCAGCCCGCTCATTCATATCGAAGCGCGATCAACGGATCCACGCGTGTCGCGCGGCGAGCCGGAATGTAGGTGGCCAGAAACGCGACGATCAATAGAACCAGCGGCGCCGTCACGAAGACACTCACATCAAACGGATGGACACCATAAAGCAGAGTCGCAATCGTCGGCGCCGCGGCCGCGGCGAGCACTAACCCAACTAAAATTCCAGCGCCGACCAGCAATAATCCTTTACCGAGAATGAGTTTGAGGATATCTGACCGCTGGGCTCCCAGGGCTACTCTTATTCCAATCTCGCGGGACCTCTGCCCAACCATGTAAGCCAGCAATCCATAGATGCCAATAGAGGACAAAAGCATCGCGACGGCCGCGAACACTCCAACCAATTCCGCCGAGAATCGGCGCGGAGCAATAGAAACATCCATCACATCAGTCATCGACCGGACATTGAATACTGGCAGACCGGGATCGACAGCCTGTATCTCTTTCCGAATTTGTGATTCGAGGAGTAATGCAGGCATGGATGTCCGCGCGACCACGCTCTTGGCCCGAGCCCTCGACCCCGATTGTTGATAGATTGGTCCGAAAATGTGGGGAACACCATCTGTATCGAGTCCGTCTTGCTTCATATCCTTGACGATTCCGACCACGGTTACCCAGGGAAGGCTGGGATTTCCCCCCAACCGCAAGCGCCTGCCGACAGGATCAATGCCCGACCAATAGCGCCGCGCCGTAGTCTCATCAATAATGGCTACGTCCTGCTTTCCTGTTTCATCGCTTTCAAGGAAAAAACGCCCACGAATCAATGGGGATTGCATCAGCATGAAATAATCGGGGCTCACTCGAATTACTTCCGCTGTTAACCCCTGCGATGAATCGGCCGCGCGGACCTCAATCACCAGTGCGGCGGTTGTTGTTGGACGTGCGCCTGGCAAGTCCGAGGTCATGGCGGCCCGATCGATTCCTGGAATCGCGGCCACACGCCGAATGACGTCTCGGAAAAAAGATGTCCTTTTTGAGAAGTCTGCATACACATCCATCTTGGGATCGTTCGGTACCGGTAGGTAGAAGCTTGCAGTAATTACTCTCGAAGGATTGAAGCCCGGATTCTCTTGAAGCAATCCCCAGAAAGTCCGCAGGAGCAAGCCTGCTCCAACCATCAACACAACAGCAAGCGCCAATTCAGACACAATCAGCAGACTCCTCAACCGGAACGTCTTAGCGCTGTAACCGGAGCCCTGAGCACCTTCCCGAGTTGCGGCAGTCATATCGGCTTTCATTGCCTGGAAAGCTGGAGCGAGCCCAAATGTGATCCCGGTGAAGATGGAAATCAGAAGGGCAAAAAGCAGCACCGTCCGGTCGACACCCACTTCGGCAAGCCGGGGAACTGAAGCGGGAACGAAGCGAAGGATGAAACTCAAGGTCAATTTCGCTGCGAGCACGCCTGCTACACCCGAGATAAAGGAGAGCACGAGCGCCTCCGTCAGCATCTGGCGCACCATGCGAAAACGGCCTGCCCCAAGCGCCATCCGAAGTGCCATTTCTCTCTGTCTTCCTGAAGCGCGAGCCAGCAGAAGGTTTGCGATATTCACGGATGCGATTAGCACGACTAGGACTACTGCGGCCATCAATACCAGCAGTTGGGGACGCACAGAGCCTACGAGTGCGTCCTGCAAAGGTTGGATCTCGATGGACCATTTGGCCTCAGGAGGATAATCATTCGGGAAGTCAGTTCGGAGTTCGCTGGCCATTGCCGTCAGTCTCGCCTGAGCCTGCGTTACATAGATGCCAGGCTTCAGCCGTCCGATTGCCTCGGGCAGCAGCCTCAAGTTGCGCGCGGGTTTTGGGTAAGGGTCTCCGCTGAATCCACATGTTACCCAGACTTCGACATCCTTGGCGACCGTCGTCCCGGGGTGGCGAAATCCAGCAGGAACCACTCCCACAATCGTGTACGGGTCGTTGTCCATCCACAGACGCTTCCCGAGAATATTCGGGTCACCGCCGAAAGAGCGGCGCCACAAGCCATCGCTAATCACGGTTGCTTCTGCGAAACCCAGCGCAAAATCCTGGGGGCCAAAAAGTCGCCCGATTTGGGGGGATGCGCCAAGCATGGAAAAATAGTTGGGGCTCACTTCGAGCACTTCAAGATGTTCCGGTTGTTTGCCGCCGGTCAAGTCCGTAGGCCCAGATTGGAGAACGCTTACTTCCTCGAAGACACCGGCTCTTGACTTCAGATCCTCAAACTCGGGGACAGAGAAGCTGATGTCGCGCAAACCTATTCCAGGATTGTTGAAAGTGATCTTCACCAAACGACTGGGGTCGTAGTACGGCAGGGAACGCAATAGCACCGCGTTTACGATGCTGAAAATCGATGTGTTTGCCCCAATTCCCAATGCCAGCGTGAGAATCGCCACGGCTGTGAAGCCGGGAATCTTGCGCAACATTCGTGCGCCGAATCGCAGGTCCTGCAGAAAAGTTTCCAGCATGGGCAGCCCCCTTCGTTCCCTGTATATTTCCTTAAATTGCTCGACGCCACCGAAATCGCGCCGCGCCGCGTGCGACGCCTCTTCTTTGGTCATGCCCCGCAGCAGATTCTCTTCAACAGCCATTTCCAAGTGCACGTTGAACTCGTCGCGCAGTTCGCGCTCGGATTTTTTCCTATGGAACAATCCTGAGATTCGTTTCAATTGAACGCGCAGCCAAGCCATTTCAAGATTCCTCGGTCGCCCTTAGCAGCCGCGCCATAATCCCCGTCAGTCGCTCCCAGTTTTCGGTTTCCGCAGCGAGCTGCCGCTGGCCCGCGCGTTTGATCGAGTAATACTTCGCGCGGCGGTTGTTGTCGGACACGCCCCATTTCGAGCCAATCCATCCCCGCTGTTCAAGGCGCAGCAGTGCCGGGTACACCGTCCCCTGATTGAGTTTCATCATGTCTCTGGAGACCTGTTCCAGCCGGCGCGCAATGCCATAGCCGTGCAACGGCCCCATGGTTTCCAGCGTTTTTAGGATCATTAGATCGAGTGTGCCTTGCAGGACATCGAGTCGCGGATCGGTAATGGGACACCTCCTGTAGAAAATCAACAGGAAAGTACGCCCCTTGCTGTTGATTGTCAACAGGAAGGGTCACAGTATAGGACGCTCCAAACTCTTAAATGTTTCGTGGTTCAGGAGAGTGACTGCAGGCGAATTCCGTTATCGGCTCGACCGGCGCGTCGAGCCCCCCGTAGGGTTTAGCTTCACGTAGGGAGAGTCCTTCCAGTCTTATGCCAGCTGCCTAGCTCGGGTGGCTGGCAATCCAGTCGCGGAGCATCGCGGCAACCTCCGGATGCTTGGCAAGCTCGGCGGCTTCTTGCACGCCCATGAAACTCTTGCCTTTTTGTTTTGGATCGAGGCCTTTTTCCAGGAAAAACCTGCACACCTCGATATTTCCATTTGTCGCCGCCGTATGCAGCGCTGTACGGCCCCGCATGTCTTCTTTATCTCGAATTGGCGGGTGTGGCGGCGAGACCCAATGTATGATTTTAAATCGACGCGATATCCCGGTTCAGGTTTCGTGCTTCGAAGTCCAGCGAAGTAACCCTTGCTCCCGCAGTCTGGAGCAATTGAATGATGGCCTTGCCGATTGCGCCCGAGACTCTGGACACAAGCGCAACGATTCCTGCCAGTTGTGTCACCGCGGAACCTCATGAGGAACTGAATTTCTTACCCAAGGTGCGATTTCCTCCACAAGCTCCTCACTCCAGCGGACTCCCTCAGCCAGGCGCTGCCGCAACCGCACAAAATCAACCTCACGATTTTTCTTGTCCCCATATTGAAAGGCACGGAAACCTGCATTGGCCTCCGTCATCATGTTCAGTGATAGCCACGCTCGATTGGTCTCGCGATTGCGGTCCCAATGTTCGAGCTTGTGCTTCCTCAAGCTTTCGATGGTTTTCGTCAAACAGTCGGGCATCGTGTGTAGCAGTTTGGTGCATATTTGTTCGACGGCTTCATCGAGAAGGCTCATGTCAATATGTGCAGATGCCAATAATTCCTGACCGTGTCCCTTCGCTTCACCCGTCTTGAATTCGCCGAAGGCAACTCTGCCGTAGTCGTCAACGATGCGATCTGTCACGACCAGAGGATTCGCAATAAACTTGTCTTTCACGCGAGTTACTGGGACGATTTGGGTCAACCCCCCCAGCCAATAAAAGTGATGAGCACTCCATGACTCGCAAAGCGTCGCGCTTTTCATTGCATTTTCTATGCCCACAAATAGCGGCAGGAAGTCCGTGCTCCCGCCATCGGGAGCCGACCCATGCTTGGGACCTGCCTGACTGAACACTGCCATGTCGCTCGAAATAGAGAAGTCGCACGCCATCCCAATTTCTTGTCCTCCGCCTACTCGCATTCCGTTGACGCGGCAAATCACCGGTTTGTCGCAATGCAGAACGGCGGTCACCATGTCATTGAAGAGCCGCATATACTGGCGATATTCCCCCGGCGAGCCGGCATAGAGTTCCGCGTACTCTCGAGCGTTTCCGCCTGAGCAGAATGAGCGATTGCCCGCTCCCGTTATCACGACAGCAACTGCTGCCCGGTCATTGGAGGCTTCTCTTAGCGCGAGAATGATCTCTTTGATCATCTCTGTCGTATAACTGTTCAGCTCTGACGGATTGTTGAGCGTAATCCAAAGGTTGTGGAGGCCAGCTACGACAGAACCGTCTTGAGCGTGCACTGGGCGGCGCTCCACAAGAATGTTTTTCCGGGACGGAGTTTCAACCAGATTGTGGTTCTTCATGCTTGCTCCTTGTTATGCGGTTCCATTTCCGTTTGGCTTCAGAATCACTCGTCGGCGGATTGCTTTTCGTGCGACTGCGTCAAAAACCGCGGGGGCATTCTCCAAAGAGTGCTCTTCCACATACGGCTGAACCGCAATTCTTCCCTTGAGGACAAGATCAAGCGCCGCTGGGTATTGGTCCGGCGGGCAGCCCCAATTTCCCCGTGCAGTTGCATCCAGAGCCATCAGATTCGACAGGCGGATTTCCACTTTCTTTGCCGTATACCCAACAATCCCCAGATACCCTCCGAAGTCAAGCAGGTCGAAGGCAATCTGTTGGCCGGATGTTGTACCGCTCATCTCGAATATCTTCAATCCGATTCCGTGTCGGCCGCTATCTTTGGCGAATTTGCGAACCACCGTCTTGACCGATTTGTCGTCCAGATTCGCCGAATTAATCGCACAAGTGGCCCCATGTTTGGAAGCAAGGTCCAATTTCTCCTGATCGATATCAATGGCGGCAACTGCCGCGCCTAATGAGGAGGCAATCTGTACCCCAAAGCCACCGATACCTCCTGCACCGACAAAGATAGTCACATCGTCGGGGCCGACCTTGGCGCGGCGAATCGCTTCCCAGGGCGTCGTAACTGCATCGGCTATGACGGAAAGGAGTTCGGGGCGAATACCGGTCGGAAGCGGTTCCGGGACGGCGCACAAACCCCGCGCGGGAACGCGCACATGGGTTGCGAATCCCCCGTCCCCGTCATTGCCTGGCATAAATTGGTTGCGGCAAATTGTCGGCCGGCCCGCCATGCACGCGACACAATTCCCGCAAGGAATCACCGCGGGCACGACGACCAGGCGTCCTTCCCAACTGCTGGCGTTTTCCCCGGCCGCAACAACCCGTCCACAGATTTCGTGTCCAAGAATAATCGGAAGCGCCCTGCGCGTGGGAATGCCTTCATACGCGAAACCCACATCGGTGTGACAGACTCCGCAACCAATTACCTGAATTACGACCTCATTCGGCCGGGGTTCTAGTGGAGGCAACTCGATCAGTTCCAGCGGTTTGCCGGAAGTCGTCAACTGGTATGCGTGTGCACCTTCAATGCGCATGACTACCTGGCTTCTGCGGTGGCCTGCTGGTTGGCTAATCGCTTTAACCCCAACAACCCCGCTCCGAGCGCGCAGACGAAATCACAATGGTCTGGGACACAGACGCGTATCTTCAGCCGGTCTTCAATCGCTCTCACCATTCCTGCCTGTTTCGCCACCCCTCCGATCAGCGTCAATTCACTTTTCATCTCTACGCGCTTGAGCAACGCCCCTGCGCGATCCGCAAGCGACTCGTGGATGCCTCTCAAGATATCTTCCACGCTTACTCCCGCGCTGACGTGGTTGATGATTTCGCTTTCAGCGAGTACGGCGCAAACGCTTGAAATCGGCTGAGGGTGCGTGGCTCGCAGCGAAAGCTCTCCAACTTCTTCCAATGGGATCTCGAGGTATTTGGCGGCGCGCTGAATGAACATCCCCGATCCTGCGGCACATTTATCGTTGCTTTTGAAATGTTTGACTTTGCCGGTATCGGTCACGCCTATGGCGCGGGTACATTGTCCGCCGATATCCAGGATGGCTACGGTCCCTGGATTGAGAAAATGCGCTCCGCGGGCCGCGGCCGTGATTTCCGTCACCTGAATGTCGCGGAAACTTACGCCATAGCGTCCAAATCCCGTTGTTGAAACATATTCGATCTTGGAGCGATTCACGACCGCGTCATCCAACGCTTGCTTCAATGCTTCGTTCGCGGCGTCATCCGCGTTCACACCGCTTCGTGTTCGGCCTTTGCCGATCACTCGGGGCGTGCCGTCTTCCTGCAGTAGCAGCAGAACTTTTGTAAAGCTCGTCCCGCAATCAATCCCCGCTACGATTGGCATGGTCGCCTTTCCAAACACCGAACTCAAAGCTTTGATCGAGTTTGTCGATTGCGAAGAGTGCCGCGCCCAGCGCCCCCATGAAGTGGGCATCCGGACTAATCTCTATCTTTTGCCCCAGTACTTCTTCAAGCGCGCGCACCATTCCGATATTGCGCGCCACGCCGCCTGTCAACGTGACCTCGGGCTCTATGTTGAGCCGCCGCGCCAGCGACATCGTTCGCTTGGCGATGGCGAGATGCACGCCTCCGAGTATGTCCTCACCCTTTTTCCCTTGAGCGAGATAGGAAAGTATGTCCGATTCGACGAAAACCGTGCACACGGTGGCGATTTTTACTGGGCGCGTCGCTTTCAGTGAGAGTGGGCCGATCTCGTCCAATCCAATCCCCATCACTTCAGCCGCGTTGGCGAGAAAGCGCCCGGTTCCAGCGGCGCATTTATCGTTCATTACAAAGTCCAGGACCTCGCCATTCGGGCCAACGCTGATCGCTTTCGAGTCTTGGCCACCCATGTCAATGACCGTGCGAGTGCCGGGCCGTAGGAATTGGGCGCCCTTCGCATGGCAGCTAATCTCAGTCATTTGCGCATTCCCAAACGAAATCTTGTAACGGCCATACCCGGTGCCGACGATGTACCCGACCTCCTCCGTCTTCATGCCCGCTTCCGCGCAGCATTTGTCGAATGCTCTCTCCGCCGCCTTCTGGACATTTGCACCCGTGTCCACAAGAGCCCGCGCCATAATCTTTATGCCGTCGGTATCCGAAAGGATGACGGCTTTCGTTTGTGTCGACCCTACATCTACTCCCGCTGCGATTCGCATGACGGCTCCCGGCTACGTCCAGTGCTTGGCGGCTGCGGTTAACTTTGAGTGTTCTAGTGATTCAAAGAAGGCATCTATTCGAGTCCTCGTTTGTGCCTCGGAAAAGTATCTCGGATCTTCCAAGTCGGACTCGATGTAAAGAGTGGGGATTCCAAGCTGTTTGGTGAAGTAGTCGCGCATGTCACCCTGACCAGCCGAAAACAACCGGCAGCTCTTCACAAAATGAATGATGATGCCATCCGCGTTCCATTCTTCGACATAGCGCCGGATCTGTTCATAACGCTGCAAGTAATTCCTGTTCGTCACGTTCTGTTGGATCATGTGCAGAGCCACGGACTCAAACGGCTTGTCCGGGTCATGCCGGAAACCAAACTCCCACAATCCGCCGACGGTTGAATACGTTGAAGCCACCGCGCAGGCCTGCCACTTCGCAAACATGTCCCGGAAAGTGCGGAAATAGGGGTACGGTGGGGGGCCTTCCATGACCAACCGGAAGTTCTCCTTCTCATAGACCCCCTGCCCGGCGTCGCGCTTGGCCTTCATTTCAGCCAGCGCGGCTTCGAAAAATGCCACACCTTCGGGCTTCGCACGATAGACATACAGGGGACCCATCAACGTAATCGCGTCGAAGTAAGCGTCGAAGGGCGAGGGGCGATTGCGGGCCAGGTGTTTAATCTGCGACCAAAGATCCTCGGTGCGGCCTGAACATTCCACCGCCTGCCGGAATCGGTCGTAATCGAATTTTCGGCCTATCAGCTCCTCCAATTTTTGGACTGTTTCTTCCAGTTGCCGGACCACGTACTCCACGTCCGACTTCATCGGTTCGTCGGTCCGCATGAAGGGAATGTCAATCACGTACAACGGAGCGCCCGTAAGCTTGGCTGTATGTTCAAACCATTTTAGATAAGTGTTGCAGCCGACGAAATTGCATAGAATCAACGTGGGGATTGGAAGTTTTCCGCCGGTTGGCGTGATGCCTTTCAACATGCAACCGATGTCCGCCTTCACATAGGCGCAATTGTCCGCCGCATACCCCAATTCTTCAGCCGCGAGAATCGGTTCCAGTGATTGATGGCGGATCGCCAATTGCAATGCGTTCACTTCTGGATAAAGAGGCACGGCTCCGAATCCCTCCAGAAGTTCGACGCAATTGCCGGAGATCATCATCGAGACTGTGGGCGGATCGCCCGTGTTTGCGGCGCGGTCCAATTTCTCGTACCACGCAAGCATTAAGTCCTTCTGGCTCTGATGAACGCTGCTGCGATATTCGGTCTTTTCAGCCATAGGTCACGTCCTAGTCAAATACCAGCGACTCCACGAAAGTCTCTACCTCCATGCGGATTCGATCAAAGGTGAATGACTTTTCCTCAAATTCCACTTGCAGGTGGGGAATGCCTGCTCGCTCCAATTCCTGCTTGAAAGGAACGTAATCGAAGTAGGCAGGTTCGCAGAACTTGGCAATCAGAAACAGGACGGCATCGGCGTTCGTCGCTTTTACTTTTTCCGGCAGAGCCAGCCATCGTGGCCGCCTGGAATCATGGCGTACCGAGGAATAGACGGAGCAATCGTTGTAGCTCTTCGCCAGCGCCAGGATGGGATCCCCTTCTGTCGGAACATCGCTTTCGAACCACGTTTGGCCGATTGCAAAATCATCCGCCACAATGTAGCAACCGGCTTCCTCGATCAGGCGCAGGATTGCCAGCGGCGGCTGCTCGCAAAAAGAACCCTCGACGACGATTCGGATCGAATCCCGCTTTTTGTTCGTCCGCGCGCGCAATTTCGGTAATGCGTCTTCGAGCAGCCTTATGTGATCTTCGACGGGAAGCAGGTTCCCGGCTCTCACAAGCAAGTACGATTCCCACGCCCGGACAAGGTGAGGTTCACGGGCGCGGAGAAGGTAAATTTCACGGATTAAAGCTCGGCTCCGGTTATAAATTGAAATCGAATTCCGAATTTGGTCGTCTTCAATCTTGCGGCCGCAGAGGTCTTCGAGGCCACCGAGGATTCGCCGATATTCTTCGCTTAAGAAGTGGCTCGATGCCGGGGAGCTTGGGTTTTGCGGCAGATGTATGAAGTCAATATAAGTCGTGGGAAAATTCCTCTTCATCACAAAGCAGAGATTTCGTGCCGAATCACAAATCGAGGAAAACAAAAACGCGTCGAAAGGCTCCAAATGGCCAGTCAACCCCATCTCCATGGTGGTCTTTACGATCGAGCAAATGAATGATCCGAAGCGCGCGTCGGCGTGTTGGATGTCGAGGCGGTCGCCCGCGCCACTCAACCCAACCGGAAGCATCCCCGCCGCATGAATCAACTCGACGGGGGCGTACACCGGGAAATAGGCGACAGCCTTGCCGCCGGAGTGTGCCTCTTTCCATTTCCGGACCCCCGCAAAATTGATGTCTTCCAGGAGTTCCGTGCATTTCTCGATGATTTGATCCATTCGATTCCCTGGGATACCTTACGTCACACGATAGGCGTCCGTATTGGCGTGTCTCTGTGACGGGCGTCACTTCGACGAGTGACGAATGTCACCTGTCCGATTCGCCCATTTAACGGGATGCAGAAAGAAAAAGAATTCAATTCAATCCAAAGGATTCCGTCTTGTCCCTCTGCGAGGGACAGGCTGCGGGATTCAATGACTGTTAATGACAGTTATCGTTGAAAACGGGCGCGGAGCGATCGGTCGATCGAGTGCGTTGCTTTGCGTGCTGGATGCATGGCCGTGACAATCAAATCGGCGCCGTGCGCACAATCCCCGGCCGCGATTCCTGCGGCGGTCATTCCACCAATGAATTCTCTTCTATCCAGATGGTTTCGTACGGCTCGCCTGCCTCAAATTGGATATGCGCTCCGGGAAGGGAATCCGCTTTTCAATCCTTGATTCTCTCGGCGGCAGGATTCGCCGCAAGCCAATGATCCCCAAAAAACAGAAAGCCCACCCGTAAGGGTGGGCTCTCCAGAGGGGAGAATCGTTCCAGGCCTATGCGCGGAAGGCCCCGAACTCTTTTTCCTCGCGGGGGAGCATAAAAGAGCCGCCAGTTTCGAGTCAAGCAAATAAAGCATTGAATCCATTGGACTTAAAGTCCTTTAGAATCAATGGCTTACGCGAATATCCACAGAAATCCCTTGAAATGAACAGATTTTAGGGAATGTTCGAAGGTAAAGATTCAGTAGAAGTCCTTTGTATTTATGCGCCTGCCCGTAAGACCCAACTGAAGCACTTCAATTGACCCATGGCGGTCAAAAACCTTCCCGGGAAAGAGGAATTTAACCAAAACTCGAATCATCCCGAAGCCGATCCCGCTCACAATGGAGAACAACATGATGATACCAGTACCGGTAAATGCCCCAACAACGTACACGGGCCAGCTCAAGTCCGTGGCTTTGTAAGTTGGCTCATCCCAAACAACATTATGGCCGAAGATGATTTTCTTCAGTAGCGCATCCGAAAACGCAGGAGAACTCTGGCCGAACACGATGGATATGAGGTCATCATCCCGCTCTGCCGCAAGAATGGGACTCCCCGTTGCGGGAGCGCCGCTGCTCGGGTGAATGATTGCCTGGGCGGACTCGAAATGTCTCGCGGCAATCTGCTGGGTCGGGAATTCTACAATCAGCAATGTAGCTTCCTGCCCGCCCTTCCTGAACCGCGCGGAGATTGCCTCCGCTCCGTCCGAAAAGCCCAGCCAGTCTCCCGACCCTGCCGGAAGCAGCGTGTGAAGGGCGATCGGCCCCAAAAAGTAATGCTCGGAACCCGGCACCTTTCCTTCGGTGGGTAGATGTCCGCCAATCGAGGGAAACGGACGGTGGTCAGCTCTGGATTTCAGCCTTCCCGCCAGGCTCTCAATATCCTTCAGCGATTGCGCGATCGGCGCGCCAGTTGCGTCAATGAGGAAGTTGCCGACAACCACGAGCGTCCGATTCGCCGACGCCGCGGCGTATTGCGGCGCGTTTGACGGTGCCATCCCCGCCGGCCGCAGGTACGTGAAGGCTCCATACGCACCCGAAGGGTCCGCCATGCGATAGAGCGTAACGCTCAGCGCGTCCGCACCGCGCGCATATCCCGCGCGCTCGATGGCTACGAAGCCATACTCTCGAATCGCCGCCGCGTCCGCTCCGGCAGCCTGGTCGAGCGTAACAGGCTCTCTTCCGCGGGAGTTCCAGCTTCCAAAGGAAGGCGGCAGCAATCCCTGCGCCGCCGCCCGATGCGCCGTCGCCAACAGGGAACATCCAATTAAGCAAAAAAGCAGAATTCGCCGCACTAGCCCCTCTGAGAATTAGACTCCGGAATTCTACCGCTGGTTCCCGCCCGGCGCTACTCCGGGCCGCCGTTAGTGGGTGGCTTCGGCTGTTGGTGGAATGCGAGGCTGTTCGTGCTCTTCAGGTAGGATTCGATTCCCCTGTATAGCCCGTCGGCCACGCGGTCGCGCCCGTCCGGTCTGCGGAGTGAAGTTTCATCCGACGGGTTGCTGATGAAAGATATTTCCGCGAGCACCGATGGCATATTCGCGCCAATGAGCACCACAAACGGCGCCTTTCGCACTCCGCGGTCACGGATGCTGTGACTCGCCTTCTGCAGGCGCTTGCTCAACGAGTCCTGGATGTCGGACGCCAGCTCGCGCGATTCTTCGATTTTTTCGTTCTTCGCGATGCGCTGGATCAGGTCTTCCAATTCGTGGACGTTTCCCTGTGCCGTCGCGTTTTCCCGCGCCGCCACCTGCATCGCCTCCGGCGACGGTGAAAAATTCAGGTAGTAGGTCTCCACGCCGCGCGCGTTCGGGTCCGGGCTTGAATTCGCATGAATCGAAATAAACAGGTCCGCCTTGGATTCGTTGGCGATGGCCGTGCGCTGCTCGAGCGGAATAAACCTATCGTCTTGCCTGGTGTAAATGACCTCCGTCCCCGGCAGATGCTCCTCGATCATCTTGCCCAGCCGCAGCGCGATGTCGAGGCACAAGTCCTTCTCCATCAAGCCGTTAGGGCCGATGGTGCCGGTATCGTGCCCGCCGTGCCCGGCGTCAATCACGATGCGGCCGGTTTTCAAGCCCAGCGCGCGTGTAAGGGATTGCTGCCCATCGCGCGTCGGCTCCGGTGCAGGCGCGGGAGGCTGCTTTAGGCTGCTGGCGCGAATTGTCCGCGAATTGATGTGCGAGGCCGGCGCATTGGACGCGGTGTTCGCTGCGTTATTCGCCGCTGAGTTTGTGTTTTGCGGCGTCTTCGGCTGCGCGCTCTGCGCAATGGAGGTGCCTTTCTGCGCGTAAACGTCGACAACCATGCGGTATGGGTCGCGCAGCAGGAAAACCGAATAATCTTTTATCTTTGACACTTCCAGTACGATGCGCACGACCCCGGCCTGGTTCTGCGCCACGCGCACGCTCTTCAGAAATTCTCCCTCGACTTGAATCGGCGCGCTCGTCGCCCCGCGGCCCAGCCGTGCGTTCTCCACGTCAAAGTAAATTCTCTCCGGATTCGATATGCGCGCCGCCTGATATTTCACCGGCGCATCCAGACTCACCACGATTCGCGTGTAGTCCGGCGTCGTCCACGACTTGATCTCGCGTACCTCCGCGATTCTGCCCGGTGGCGGCTCTTCCATAGTTTCGGCGGGATTGATTTGGGTTGGCGGTGAACTCGGCGCGGAACTTGCATCCGGATTCGGCGGGGCGTTGGATGCCGCTCCCGATGCCGGCCCCGGCCCTCGACCCGCTGTCCGCGTCGGTGCGTTGTTTGGGATGGCCTGCGAGCCGGTTTGAGTCGCGGGCGTCGAGTTCTTCTTCGCTGTCAGTTTCGAGTTGGCAATCGCGGCAAGCGCCGCCTGCGCGTCTTTCGCGCGCGGTGAGTGCGGGTGCAGCTTCAGGAATTCCTCAAACGATTTCTCCGCGAGCGCAAAGTCGTGCAGGTCTTCCTTCTCGATTTCGCCCACGTCGAAGAGCGCGTCTTCGCGATAGCGGCTCTGCGGATATTCGTGCAGAAGAAATTGGTAGGTGTCCACGGCATACTGGTAAAACTTTGGATCGAAGCGATCGCCCATTTTCCGGTAGAGATCGCCCACCGTCAGCAGCGAGAAGGGAACTTCCTGCGCGCTTGCCGTCAGCAGACTGACGCGGCGGTAGGACTTCACCAGGTTTTGATATTGCTCGAGAGTTCGCTGCTGCTCCGGAATCACTTCCAGCGCGGCGCGCTCTTTCTGTGCCTTGTCGAATTGCTCCTTCGCCTTTTCGCGCGCGGGTGCCGTATCCGCCCGCAATGCTCCGCCGCAAAATAAAAGTAGCAGCGCCACCACGCCGCACGTGGACGCACTCCGAGCCAATGCGCGGCTCTGGGACCTTCTGCTGACCCACTTGCGGATTGTTCCCCCGTGAATCACGGCAAGAGACCAATGCTACCAGTGAAACACCCAAACGAGCGGTAAGATTTCTTTACGCCACGCGAATCGTTCACCTTCGATCCTGCACCCGGATCGACCGGAGGCCCTGCTTCGCGATTGACCCGGTTTAGCAGTTCAGACGATTTATTCGTTTACCCAAACAAGCCGTCCCTGCGAGTCTCGCACCTGATAGATACGATGCGTCGCCGCGGGCGCAGTTGTATTGCTTGACGAATTCGTGTTTCCCCCCGTTGCCCTTTTGCCGGCCGACGTTGCATTGGATGTCGCATTGGATGTTGCATTGGATGTCGCATTGGCCGGCGGTGCCGCGCCTGGCGCCCGGTTTGATCCAGACGAATTCGCGCCTCCGGGCTGGCCCGCGGAGCCCTGGAAATAATTATTCGTCACTCTCTGCACGTAGTCGCGCGTCTCGCGGATCCGCGGCACTCCTCCGGCGCGGTCCACCGCGCCCGTTCCTGCATTGTACGCCGCGAGCGCCTTGTCGAGATCGCCGCCATAGTGCACCAGCAGCCAGCGCAGTTGACTCACTCCCGCTTCGAGATTCTCCTGCGGATCGAACACTTTCGTCACGCCCATCTGGAAAGCCGTCTCCGGCATGAGCTGCATCAGCCCCATCGCGCCCTTGCGCGACACCGCCGCCGGGTTGCCGCCCGATTCCACCTGGATTACCGCCCGCACCAGCGCCGGGTCCACATGATGCCGCGCGGCGATGGTCTGAATGAGTTCCTCAAGCCGGTCTCGCGAAATGGTTCTCGGGGCGTTTGAAACTGTGGGCGACGTCCTCATTGCATAACCGGATTGGTTCCTGCCTACCGCGTTCGAGGTGTCCTGCGGCGCGACTGGCGATGTCGCAGTTTGTTTGCCGTTTTTCGCTACCGGCGGCGCCTCGCTGACGTTGAAATACACCCTGTTACCATGTTCATCGAGGGCTGAGACGATCTGGGCCTGCGCCGGCATTGCCCCTAACACCAGTGCTGTCAATAAGATAGCGATTCTCGTTTTTGCGCGCACGGTCTTACGCTTTTCTGGAAGGGGGGCCATAGCCGATTTGAGTGAACATTCCACAGCAGTCTTCCCGGGGCAGGCGAAAACACCCCTCCGGGGCTCAATTCTAGCGCCTGGGGAAATTATAGCATCCGGTCTATGAGGGCTGGCACTAGTCCTAAAGTCCTATTCAGGGCGGATGTGTCTTTTCCGCCAGCCTCGGCCAGATCGGGCCGGCCGCCGCCGCTGCCGCCCACCTCCTTGGCGAGGGCTTGAATGATCTTGCCTGCATGGAGTTTGGCGGTCAGGTCCTTCGTTACGCCTCCGATAAGAGCCACTTTCCCGTCTTCCACCATCCCAAGCACCACCGCGCCCGACCCAAGCTTCTGCCGGAGCGTGTCCACCAATCCCCTTAGCGCCTCGCGGGGCATCGTCGGCACCTGCGCAGAGACGATCTTCACGCCCTTAATCTCCCGCACGCCCGCCATCAGCTCGTCCACGCTGCCCTGCGCCGCCGCTCGCTGCGCCAAAGCAAGCTGCTTCTCGAGTTCGCGCCGCGCGTCGAGCAGCTTTTGCACCGCGGCTTCAAGTTCCTCCGGCGCGGCGTTCAGCTTCGCTGCCAGCGCGCGCAGCGTCTCTTCGGCCCGCGCAAATTCTTCAATCGCGCGCACGCCCGTCACGGCTTCAATGCGCCGCACTCCCGCCGCCACCGACGACTCCATCGAAATCTTGAACACGCCGATGTCGCCCGCGCGCACGACGTGCGTCCCTCCGCAAAGCTCCTTGCTGTAAAAGCCGCGCGGGGAATTGGCGTCCGGGATCGTCACCACGCGCACGTTCGACTCCGGATACCGGTCGCCGAAAAATGCCAGCGCGCCCGAGGCCAGCGCCTCGTCCAGAGGCAGGATGTCGGTTTGCAGCTCGTTGTTCAGGCGGATCTCCTCGTTCACTTGCTGCTCGATGTCGCGCAGTTCCGCCGGATCCACCGGCGCGAAGTGCGAGAAATCGAAGCGCAGCCGCCCCGCTTCCACGAGCGAGCCCGCCTGCTTCACGTGTGTCCCGAGAATATTCCGCAGCGCGGAGTGCATCAGATGCGTGCCCGTGTGGTTGCGCTTGATGTGCTCGCGCCGCGCGCCGTCGGCAAGCGTCGCCACGCGATCGCCCACGCGCAGCGTTTCCTTCGCCACAATCTTGTGCGCGACGAGGCCCGCCACCGGGTAGTACGCGCCCTTGACCTCCGCCAGCTCCATGCTCTCCGCGTTATCGTAAAACTTTCCAGTGTCCGCCACCTGCCCGCCCGATTCGGAATAGATCGACGTCCGGTCGAGGACGATTTCCGCTTCCTCGCCCGCTTTGATCTCCTTCACCGCGCCGTTCTTCGTGACAATTGCCTCAATCCGGCAGTCGCGCGCCGCCGCCCCAAAATAAAAATCCGGCTCCGTCTTGCACGCCTCCGCTATCTTCACGTAGACCGGATTCGCAACCTCCTTGTGCGCCCCCTTCCAGGACGCCTTCGCGCGCGTTCGTTGCTCCTCCATCGCACTTTCGAATCCCTTCCAGTCCACGAAAATATGGGCATCACGGGATACGTCCTCGATAAAGTCTTTCGGTAGCCCATAAGTGTCATAAATTTGAAATGCGTCATTGCCATTCAGGGTCTGTACCTTGAACAGGTCATCCGTCACATTCATCTGGAGCACAGCACCTTGGTGGGGAAGTATCTCCTGAACCGCAGTACGAAAGTCTAAAGGTGCCGCAGGCGACCCTATCTTCCGCCACAGCTCACGCACCTTCTCGCTCATTTTCTCGGCATCGTTACGGTTAAAATTCTTCCTAATGAAATACTCTGTCTGAGTGGGGGACTTTGCTCTCTCATCTTTTATCATTTCCTCAAGTTTTTTCAGTCCAACCTGCACTACAGCTTGAAATCGCAGCTCTTCCGCCACAAGAATACCGTCAATTTTTGCCCCATTCTCCTCGATTTCTGGGTAGGCATCCTTCGCTTCCCTGCGGACGGTCTCAGCCATACGAGTCAGAATTGGGTGCACCGCTCTCGAATTAAGTTTCTCGACATGTCGAAGAGCCCTTCGAACAATCTTTCGCAACACGTACCCCCGTCCCTCATTCGAGGGAACCACGCCATCAGAAATCAAGAATGTGGCCGCGCGCGAATGGTCCGCGATAATCCTCAGTGACGGTTGATTCTCCACTTTCGTCGCATCCGCTCCGGTCAGCCTGGCCGCCTCGGCAATCAGCGGTTGAAACAAATCTGTATCGTAATCCGACACCTTACTTGGATCTCGCAGGTTAAGCAGCGCCGCCGCGGTTCGGTCGAGGCCCATTCCTGTGTCCACCGATGGCTTCGGCAGGGGATTCAACGTCCCGGTTGCATTCCTGTTGAACTGCATGAAGACAAGATTCCATATTTCCACGTAGCGTCCGCAATCGCACGGAAATTTGCACGTGCCCGTTGCGCACTCAGGGCTCTGCGAGTTGTCAACGCCGGCAAGCCCCATGTCATAGAAGATTTCGCTGCACGGCCCGCACGGGCCCGTGTCGCCCATCGCCCAGAAATTCTCTTTCAGGCCCGGAACGGCAATCACGCGGTCGCGCGGCGCGCCAATCTCAATCCAGAGTTTCTTCGCGTCTTCATCCACGCCCAGCGTATTTCCAGGCGCGACCTCCGCCCCGCCAAACACCGTGAAATAAAGTTTGTCGAGCGGCAGGCCGTACCACTTCTCCGAAAGCAGCAGCTCCCACGCAAATGCAATCGCGTCTTTCTTGAAATAATCGCCGAACGAAAAATTGCCGAGCATCTCGAAGAATGTGTGGTGCCTGTTCGTGAATCCGACGTTTTCGAGATCATTGTGCTTCCCGCCCGCGCGCACGCATTTCTGGCACGAGGTCGCGCGCACATAGTCGCGCTTGTCGAGACCGAGGAACACATCCTTGAACTGGTTCATCCCCGCGTTCGTGAAGAGCAGCGTCGGGTCGTTCATTGGCACGAGCGACGAGCTGCGCACGCGCCGGTGCCCCTTCTCCTCGAAGAAGCGCAGAAACATCTCGCGGATTTCGTTCCCGGTCACAATCCCCCTCACGCGGATGCAATCATCCCCGAATACACGACCATTCGACGCACAGTCATCGCATTTTGCAAGGCTGAATTTTCATTATCGCAGACCGCGCGCGCGCCTCGCAACGCGTATCTGACCGCAGAGAGGAGGGATTTCTTAGAAAAGTTTGAAATGCACCCCGACGCGAGTCCATGCCTTGACTGGCCTGCCGTTCGGCCCGGTGGCTGGCTTAAATTCCCAGGTTCGGACCGCTTCGATGGCTTTTTCGTCCAACCCCATTCCGAGGCCCCTCGTCACCTCAATGTTATCGGGGCTCGGACGTCCATTTTTGAGGACGAGTACTTCCAGCCAAACATAGCCTTGATACCTTGACCTGCGGGCTTCGTCTGGATAGTCCGGCTTCGGACAGTAGACGCAGGTAGGATAGCTGACGCCGTTTTCGCCCGCATGATACGCGCCGTATTTATCCTGTTCAAGATACCTCAATAGTAGCAACGAGCCCGCAAAAATCATGACTAAAACGCCTGCCAAACCTAATTTGGCTGTTTTGTTCATCGCGGTCTCTTCATCAGCCGGTTTTGTGGCCAAAGGCCCCCTACGCCGTAAGTTAATAGCGGTCCCAGCCGACGTCGAGTATAGCGCAGATAATGATGTGTTGAATTTGGAGCGTGCCGCGCGTCCGACACGGTAATTAGTGATGCAGAGAATCGCCTGGCGGGAACGAGTGCCCTTAATCCTACTACGGAACTCTGGGCAGGCTCATGCAGAAATCTCGCAGCTTCGGATGCTCGAAGATCGTCGCATTGATCATTGCGGACACTGCGGCTCTCGCGTCCAGGAGTTCTTCAAATCTGCTCTCCGGCCCTCCGCTCCAGACGCGCTTCAAATCCGCCGCCGCTTGCTTCTCTATTTCCTTGTGGTGCATGTGAGACAATTCGTCCTTCAAATAATCAACGATGGCTTCAAACGCTCCGCGATCGAGCCACATTCCATGGCATTTCGGGCACCAATCCACAACAATCGCGGACTTCCCAAAGATTACCGAGGTCATTTTCTCTGTCTTGCATTTCACGCACGCGCGCCTGCCGGCAATCAACCTTGTCTTGTCGATATTCTCGATCTCATCGTTCAGCCAGCGCAGCGACGGCCCTTCGACTTTATTCTTCAGCTCGCGCAATTCATCTTGGATCAGCCAAATCCCTTTGCACTTCGGGCAGCCTTCAATCTTTATTGAGAAAACCTTGTAAAGATTCAGGCTGCTCCCGCACAAAGGACATTTGTCCGTCGTGGTTCCTTCCATCTTCGCATTTGGAATCGGCGGAGCTTCGACGCGAATATCCGTCTCGCTGCTCTTCCTCTTCACCCTCTGGAACCAGTAGGGCACATGAACGTTGTTGACGAAATCCGAGAATCCCTTGCCCTTCACCGGCATGATCCTGGCAAGGTCCTTGTCAATCAGATTGAGTTCCCCGCCATCGAGCCAGAAGCCGCCGCAGTTCCTGCAGGTGTGCAGGAAGATGTCCTCGGATTCCAGGAATCTCACTTTTTCCAGATCGGAATTGTCACAGCGCGGGCATTTCTTCACTTGTTTTTCGGGTTCGGGGTCCTTTTCTTTCTCGCAATACTCGATGCTCCCTTCCACCTGGAAGGCCATCTTGTCCAATTCGCCGGCGTCCAGCCAGAGGCTCCCGCATTTTTCGCACATGTCATACGAAATCCGGTCCTTTTTCGTAACAACTGCATTGTTCGTCATTTCCGTCCCGCAATTTAGACAATTCATCCTTGGCGTCTCCGGCCAATCCTTGAGCGATTTTCCCGATTTCAATCTTAACTTGGCACAGGAACCATACGTCGGCTGTACACATCGGTCAAGTTAGCACATTTAGGTTATGGCGTCTCTCGGCACAAATCCCGCGCATCCGGTGTCCAAGAAAACAAAGGAGCCCGCCATGACCCACATAGCCGATTGGGATCTTCGCCGGGCCTACGATTCGATGAGCCCGTTTGCCCGCGACATCGTCGTCCTCTTGCTTGCCATGCTTGCCCGCGCCGCGGTCGTCGGTCTGGATAGATATTTTTGTTTTGCCGCGGCTCGCAGGCAAACCAGATCCTTCCTCCGCCTTTCCGCCGCGCCTTTTCGAGATGGAGATCTTGCCGAAGCCCAGCGCGTTGCCGAAGGAGAAGGGGAGAGTCACCTGGCAAAAATCGTCGCCGCGGGCATCCGCGCTTTCACGTCGGCCTCGCCTTCGCTTTCGCAATCCGAAAAAATCGACGCAGCAAGGCGCAGCGCGCGGCAGGTAATGACTCTGAATCGCGCTGAGTTCAATCGCAGGCTCAGCGGACTCGGAACCATTGCCGCAACCGCTCCATTTGTCGGCCTCTTGGGAACAGTGGTTGGCATTCTAAATGCGTTTAGAGGAATCGATACTACCCACGCGACAGGCCTCTCCATAGTAGCTTCGGGAATCGCCGAAGCGCTTGTCACAACCGCCCTGGGCATGCTCGTCGCCATTCCGGCCGTCTGGTGCTTCAATTATTTCAACGATATTGTGAGTGAATTCCAGGTCGAGATGGAATCATCGTCGCGGGAACTGGTGACATATCTCACGTTTTATTCGGCTGAGAAGGGCAGGCAACAATAATCGTGTGACCAGATCAACCGCCTCGGACTCAAAATCATCTTAAGCCCCGAACTGCCTCAAGTGATGATTCATGTGCAGATACGCATGGCGCATGCGTTCCGCTCTCGAAATCTGTCCAAACATCGGATGCGGAGCGAACTCGCCTTCCACACTGCAAAACTGCTCCACTAAGGCGTGCAGGGTCGCCACGTCTGAAGCGAAATCAGTTGGCCGAGTGCCTCCGATTTTTTGATCCACCTCGGGACGAGTCTTCACCCCGCGCGGCCATGGCAGAGGAACCCGCAACGCGACCCATTTCACGATCGTCCGGTTGAAGAAGGTAATCGCAGAGCTGGCGTCCTTCTCGCCGAGTGAAACTCGGATCGAATCACTCAGATGACAAACCATCTGATTGGCGGTCATGCTCCCCCAACTCCGCGCGCTGTCCACCCGCACCTTGGTCAAGCGCTCAAGCACTTCTTTCCGGTCGCGCGGATTCGCCAAAGTCTTCATTTGTTCGGCCGAATTATATGCTTTGCCTCTGCCTCACAGCTTCCGTCACAACAGCGAACCCGCCTCAGACGTCGCATCGGCCACTCAAGTAATCACGACGAATATTCCAAATTTCATATCTCGGCAGCAAATTTCTATTGACACATTCTATGACACTGTGGTAATATGAATTGCAGTCTGCGACAAGCCATTCGAATTGATTCCCAAAACGGGAATTATCGCCCCTGCCGGAACGGAGAATGGCCTACGGCAAGACCCTCCCGTAAGAGTATGCGCCTAAAGGACTTAAAGTCCTTTATTATCATACTCTTACGAGCCACTTCTCAGCCGAAAACGTAAGTAATTGAATCTAATGGACTTAGTTTACTGAATGTAAAACTCGTAAGTCCTTTAGGCGCATACTCTTACCGCTCTTCGTGGCTGTAAGTCCTTTAGGCGCACACTCTTACAAAAAGATGGGGGGTGGGGGGTATGTAACGACAACCTGGGATGATTAGGATCCGGAGAACTCCGGCTGCATTCGGCCCAACGAATCGGCGGTGCGGCGCAGAAAGGACTCAATCACCGCATCAAGCGGCAGATAAGCCGCCTCGTGGGTGCGGATGCGCATGGCTTCAAGGATTTGAATTTTCGCCTTGAGCGAAAATATTGCCAGCCAATCGCCGGAGTCTTGGACCCGGTCCAATTCCTCGGCGAACACGTAATCGGGTTTGCTGCGCACCAACTCGGTGAGGTTTGGCGCATCGCGGAGATAAAGTCCAACGCCTTGTTGAACGGTGCTCTCGATCGTGAACGGCCCGCGCCAATCGGTATGCAGGCGCTTCAGTTCCTGCCGCGTGGCCGCGAGATAGGCAGGGAATTGTCCCGCAATCGCAACAGCGCTGTTTTTGGAGTGTATTGAGGACACAAGGCAGTAGAGCGCCGAGAGCGCTCGCGGCCGCGCAAGCGCGGCAGTGGATGCCGGCTCGCGCTGGCCCGGCTGCTGGAACTCGGCCAATTTCTTGGCGAGCTCCGCGAGTAGAGCGCCGTTATTGGCGGCGATAAATGCCGCCATCGCTTCAGGATTGGTGGGCGTACTTGGCGGCATCCGCTATTCGTCCTCCGCGGCTTCGATTTCGGCGACGTCGGCCGCGCCGCCCGTAGCGCCGCGCATCGCGCGGCGAATTTGGTCCGATGAGAAGCCCGAGCGCAACAGGCTCGAATAAAGCGAGGCGCGCTTGCGTTCATTGAGCGGCCCGCGCACAAATTTTAGTTTTCTTTCGAGACGTTTCTTCAGCATCTCTTCTTCGTTCGTTTCGGCAAACGCCTCGTCGAGCGCCGCTTCAATGTGACGATCGGGAACTCCACGGGCGCGCAGCTCTCTCGCGATGCGGAATCGGCCTTGCTTGCGATGTGCCGCGCGCGTGCGCGCGAACTCCCGCGCATACCGCGCATCGTCGAGCAGGTTGTCCCGCTTCAGCCGGTCAAGCACCGGCCGCACGAGCGACTCATCCTCCGCGCGCCGCTCGAGCGCCATGCGCATCTCGTATGCGGAATGCGCCCGCCGCATCAGCGCGCGCAGCGCCGCGGCATGAAGTTGCTCTTCGGTAGCAAGCTTGCGGGGTCCACGCACGAGACGAGGATAGATGCAGCGGAGCAAGGAGGCAAGGATGGAGGCAGGGGGCGCCCTTCGCAATGCTTAGCCAAGGGTTTGAGGGATTGTAGACAAAAAGACCCGGCGGGAGATTTCTTGAATTCCCTGCGAACGAACTTGGAACGGCGGGCACTTGTAATCAAAGGATTTCCGGCGAGGTGAAGCGCGGCTTTGTTACCGGCGGACGGTGCGTTCGTATTCGGTCATCTGGCGCTCCATCTCCTCGCGCGCGGCGTCGGCGGTGGAGCGAATGCCCTGGACGCGCAGGCGGAAGTCGTCCGGGTTCGAGGCTCGGAGCAGCGCTTCCTCGAAAGAGATGAGGTTGCGCGTGTAAAGATCGTAGAGCGACTGGTCGAAGGTCTGCATGCCGTACTGGCTGGTGCCGGCGGAAATCGCGTCGTGGATGAGGCGCGTTTTGTCAGGATTGATGACGCAGTCGCGGATGTAAGCCGTGGCGATCATGACTTCGACGGCGGGGACGCGGCCTTTGCCGTCGGCGCGGCGCACCAGGCGCTGGCTGATGACGGCCTTGAGCGTCGCGGCCATTTGCAAGCGAATCTGCTTTTGCTCGGGCGGCGGAAAGACGGCGATGATGCGCTGAATGGTTTCCGTAGCGTCAAGAGTATGAAGAGTTGAGAAAACGAGGTGGCCGGTTTCGGCTGCAAGCAGAGCCGTTGAAATCGTTTCGAGGTCGCGCATTTCGCCGACGAGGACCACGTCGGGATCCTGACGCAAGGCGGCGCGGAGTGCGGTGGAAAAGTTTGCGGTGTCCACTTCGATTTCGCGCTGGTTGATGAAGCTCTTTTTGTCGCGGTGCAGGAACTCGATCGGGTCTTCGATGGTGATGACGTGGTCGGAGCGCTCCGAATTGATGCGGTCAATCATCGCGGCCAGAGTGGTGGACTTGCCGGAACCGGTCGTGCCGGTGACGAGTACGAGGCCGCGCTGCTCTTCGCAAATCCGTTCGATGACGCTCGGCAGGTTCAACTCGTCCACGGTGCGGATTTTCGTGGGGATCACGCGCAGCACCATGCCGACGTTGCCGCGCTGCTGGAAAACGTTGACGCGGAAGCGCCCGAGTCCCGCGACGCCGTAAGCCATGTCCAATTCGGCGGTTTCCTTGAATTTCTGCTTCTGCCGGTTGGTCATCATGCTGAAGGCCATCGAGAGCATTTCTTCGGGTGTTACACGCGGAACGTCAGACTGCGGGTAGAGCACGCCATCCATGCGGAGATACGGGTGGTTGCCGACCTTCAGATGCAAGTCGGAGGCTTTGTTTTCGACGGCGCGTCGCAGCAGATCGTCAATGCTCAGGGCCATTGTGCAGAACTCCCGAAGGGGCGCTTCAATTCACGCTAGCACCCGGCGAAGGGCGGAACAAGCTGACCTGAGGTACGGGTTTCGGGCTAGTAACGTGACAGGGTTGCGGCTTGCCTTCCAGGACCACTTCTCAGGCCGGGGAATTACGGCATAGAAATGCTGGTTTACATTCATATTATTTCCCGGTAGCATCCGCGGCATGCGAGCGAAAAATAAGTTTCGTTGTGCGATTTGCGTAGCGCTCTTGATGTTTCTGCGTGTTGGTCCGGCTGCCGGTCAGGTGGTTGTTCCCACCCCACTTTCGGTGCTGGGCCACACGCCGGGTGATGACTTCTACCTTGCCAATTACGAAGAGTCCCTGGCGTACTTCCACAAATTGGCGGAGAGCTCGAATCGGATCAAGATTTTTTCCGTGGGCAAGACGACGCGCGGGTTGAATTGGGAAATCGCCGTGATATCGTCGCCGGAAAACCTGGCGCAGCTGGATAAGTACAAAGACATTTCAAGGCGCCTGACGCAGGCGCGCGAATTGGATGAAGCCGCCGCAAGGGCGCTGGCCCGGCAGGGAAAAGTAATCGTTCATATTGACGGGGGAATGCATTCCACGGAGGTGGCGGGCGCGCAGCATTCCATCCTGCTTGCGTACAAATTGGTCGCGACGCAAGGAGACCCGGAAGTGGATGCCATCCTGGACAAAGTGATTCTGGTGTTGTGGCCGACGCTGAACCCTGATGGACAGGACATGGTGGTTTCCTGGTACCGGAAGAATGTGGGCACGCCGTATGAAGTCAGCCCCATGCCGGAACTTTTCCAGGAATACGTCGGACACGACAACAACCGCGACGGCTACATGAACAACATGCTCGAGTCGCAGGAAGTGACGCGAGCCGAGCTGGAATGGAACCCGGAGGTTTTCTATTGTCAACATCAGACGGCCCCGTTCCCGGCGCGCATTTTCATACCGCCGTTCGTCGAACCGATTTCCTCGAACATCGATCCGATTCTGATTCGATGGCTGAATGCGCTGGGGGTGGATATGGCGGCGTATCTGGACGAGCACCAGATGCCGGGCTCGATCAACCGCGTCGGCTTTGACAACTGGTATCCGGGCTTCCAGGATTTCACGGGAATTTTCCGGAACACGATTTCCTTTTTCACGGAAACCGCGCTTTACCGCTACGCAACGCCGCATTTCTACACTGTGGACGAATTTCCAAAGGACCGGCAGCCGTTGAGGTCGGAAGTTTTCTACAGCAGTCCGTGGACGGGCGGCTGGTGGAGGCTGAGCGACGCCGTGCATTACATGGTCGGCGCGTCCATGTCCGTTTTGGATACCGCGGCGAAGTATCATGAAGAGCTGCTCTACAACAAGTATCAGGCAGGGCGGCACAATATCGAACGATTTCAAAAAAACCCGCCATACGCTTACGTGATTCCGGTGGAGCAGCGCGATCTGCCCACGGCGGCAACGCTGGTGCAGAAATTATTAATCAACGGGATCGAAGTCCATCAGAGTGCACAGCCATTCGCGGCAAATGGCCGAAAGTATTCACCAGGATCGTGGGTGGTTTTGATGGACCAGCCATTCGCCGGGCTGGTAAAAGAGCTTTTCGAGGTGCAGCAGTATCCGGATTTGCGGGATGGCCCGAACGGTCCTCCCATCCGGCCGTACGATGTCGCCGGCTGGACACTGCCCATGCAAATGGGCGTGGAAGTCGCGGCTGTGCTTCAGCCAGTGAGTGCGGAGCAGCGCGCCGAGTTGCGGAAGCTCGATCAATTCACACCGCCTGCCGGAAGCGTGAAAGGGACAGGCAACACATACCTGATTAGCCGCCGATCGAACTACAGCTTTAAGGCCATGAATGAAGTCTTTGCGGCGGGTGGTCAGGTTGGTTTTACCACCAGCCCGGCGGCGGGCGGCCCCGAAGCGGGCACAATCGTGGTCTCGGGGATCGGCCGGGAGAAAATGGAGGAGATCGCAAACAAGACCTCGCTTGTTGCGCAGGCGGCCGAGAAGTCTCCACAAGATTTGATTGCGGTGAAGAAGGCGCGGGTCGGATTGTACCGGTCTTGGACTGGCAACATTGACGAGGGATGGACAAGGTGGATTCTGGAGAACTACGGATTCGCGCCTGCGACACTGCGCAATGGAGACATTCAGGCAGGACACCTGCTCGACCGGTTTGACGGGATCATCCTGCCCGACGCCGGGACAAATCAAATCCTCAACGGCTTTGCTCCCGGTTCGGTTCCCGGGGAATACGTGGGTGGCATCGGCGATACGGGTGTGGAGGCGCTGCGTGCGTTCGTTCGCGGCGGGGGCACTCTGATTACTTTCAACAACGCGTCACTGATGGCGATTGAAACATTCAAATTGCCGGTCACGAATGTTTTGGAGAACCTGAAGCCGGATGATTTTTATTGCTCCGGTTCGCTGTTGCGGGTCGAGCTTCGTGATGTAACCCTGCCGTCGGTTTGGGGAATGCCGCGTGATCCCATCGTGATGTTTGAACGCGGGCCGGCGTTCGAGGCCAAGTCCGCGTTTCACGGGAAGATCCTGGCCACGTATCCAGATGACCGCAACCCCCTGGCGAGCGGATATCTGTTGCATCCCGAGCGCATTCAAGGCAAAGCCGCGGCTCTGGAAGTTTTCTATGGAGAGGGGCGCGTTTATCTGTTCGGTTTCCGGCCGCAATGGCGCGGCCAATCTCTCGGAACCTACAAACTGATTTTCAACTCACTTTACGATTCACCGAGCGTGGCGAAGCCATCGACACTCCCGAAGACGCCCGAACAGCCCGGCTCGGAGCCGGATAGTTGGAAAGCAGTGACGAATCGGGTCCATTCGGATATAGAGGCGCTGCTCCGCCAGAATCGGGCCTTTTTTGCCGCGCGTGGATCCCAAGCAGTAGATGAGCGCGGAAAGCTAACAGCCGCGGTGGACCAATTCGAGAAGGACCGGATACCTGAAGTCGAAGACGCCGCAATCGCTTTGGAAGAATCTGCTCGAAAAAAGGCCGCTGAGTATGTCCGGCAACTCCGTCGGATCGCGGCGGATCTGAAGAGTAAAGAATTCGAGAGCTCGCTAGACGTCAACGCTCTGATGGATCGATATCAGCTCACGGCGATTGAGCAGCAAATCGCGAATGCGCCATCGAAGCCGAAGTAGAGTGTATTGCGCTCGCAGAGGAGCATTAGGATAAGGATCCATTAAATTGCTGGCGTGACGTGACGAGGTCACCAGATGTGAAGCCCGCTTGGAACAGTTAGACGATCAAATAGACGAGCAAATGGACACGACCAGGTAGCACCATCGTCATGCGACACGTAAAGACATCCAGATCGGTCGATCACTGCGGCCATTGAATCTCGGGTCGCGATGCAGTTGGTATCGGCCTTGCCGTCGATCCACTTCGGCATGCCTCCGCCCAAAGGCTGTAGCGGACCGTTGCTGTCGATCGGGCGCCGATAAACCGCGCCCTGCTTCGCAAAAGGGTCGGTGGATGCCGACACGAAAATGTCGTTTCTCCCAAAAGCAATGGCAGAGCAATGATTGGCGTGAAGTCCTTGCTGTTCGATAGTCCATGTCGCTCCAGCATCGCGACTCATGCAAAGACCCACCCCCGCCGCCGCTATCACGATGTCGGGCCGGGTTGGATGTGCACAGACCTGATGAACATCGCAATCGATATCGATAGTGGGCTGCCACGTTAAGCCGGCGTCGGTTGATCGCGGAACACCGCCAACGTGGACGTTGGCCAGAAGCACGGCGCCATCGCATGTCGCCGCCATGGAACGAATTCCAAGCGGCGGCCCAACCCGCTTGCCGTCGATGATCATCGATCCTGCGTACCACCTGTCGCGGCCCGCTACGGCGTCAAAACCCGCCAAACGTTGCTGCTTGCCGTCAGGATCGACGCGCAGGATATGTGCGTCGTCGGTTCCAACAAAGACAGCGTTTCCAATTGGCACGCTGCATGAAAGCTCGAATTCGCTTTTTGCTATCTCAGTCCATTCGCCATCAGAGGATCGCCGGCAGAGCGAATGCCCGCCAATAATTGCGAGCACTCTTCCACGTCCATCGGCCACCAGACCGCGAACCGATTGATTGGCGAGCTCTTGATGGACCATTTTCCCAGTGACGCTGAATAGACCGTTGTCCCACGTTGCTACCAGAATAGAGGGGGTTGGCATCAAAGCAGATCCTTTTGGCGTAAAGCCATGTGAACTGTCCGAAGTAATTGCGCAACGATCGAGCCGCTGATTCAATGCAGCCGCGAGGAGGCGCCGTCATGAGTGAATTGATTTGGCTGCCGGCGATACAGATGCGCCGGATCGAACCGCATTTGCCATTATTGCATGGTGTGCCGCGGGTTGATGATCGACGCCTTCCCGAAGGCCAAGGTCCTGCACGGTGACAAAGGCTACCACGCCGACTGGTTCCGAGCCGCCCTGGTCGAGCGCGAGATAATCCCCTGCATCCCGCTAAAGGCGAACCGAAAGGCGCCGATCCCTTACGATCCCGCGCTCTACCGCCAGCGATACAAGATCGAGAACATGTTCGGCAGGCTCAAGAACTGGCATCGTATCCATACCCGCTAGGATCGTTGCGCCCACACTTTCATGTCAGCCATCTGCCTCGCGGTAACCGTCATCTTCTGGCTCAATTAAAGAGTCCTGAGCCTATTTCACGCGAGCGCGCCTAATGGGGAGGAATCACAAACCGGACGATCTGATTCTCGACGGGTATTTCCATTTTGTGCATGACGGGCGCGTCCTTCGATTCGGCGGATTTCCAGGCAGGCCCGATGGCCTGGACGTCAAACAACGGAAGCGCGTAGGGCAGGCCCTCGCAGGCCAGCATTGAGCTGCTGCTGCAGATATCGAAGTGGAGGTGCGGCTCGGTGGAATTACCAGAATTGCCGACGAGGCCGAGCACCTGTCCCACCTTGACCTTGTCTCCGACGTGAACGTGGATTGAGCCCGGCTGGAGATGTGCGTAAAACGCGAAGATGCCGTTGCCCAAATCCAGAAGGACGTGATTGCCGCCGACAGTTTCGAGCGTAATGGGCACGGCGCGCGAAGCAAGCCCGGGAACGTTTTCGGGGATTCCGTCTTTCACTTCAGTGACGGCGCCATCAGCGACGGCCAGGGCTTCTTCACCGTAGGCGCGGTAGTTCTTGTTGTCAGCTTTGTCTCCATGGAAGGTGGGGCCATCCGGGAAAAGCCGGACCCAGTCAATCGCGAAGCGCTGCGAAATCCAGCTTCGGCCGTCAACAGGGATCAGCGCGCGTCGATGAATGGATGTATTCGAGGGGCCATTTCCGGCGAGCCAATTGTCTCCGTGGAGAGGGGGGCTCAGCACGACGACCGGTTTGCGATCCACTGCGAGCGGAGGAGTTTCAATGGTCAGGTCTTCGGGATAGGCGCCGACTTTCATGCTGATCTTGTGGCGCAGGGCGTCCGGAACATTTTGCGCATTATCGAGGGTGAGCCAGAGGTATACGACGGCGGTTGTTCCCGGGGCGAGCTTGGTTTTTGGTGAAGCGGCGGGCTGGCCGGGCCGCGTTGTCATTCCTTCCAGATCCGCCGCCGTGAAGCTCGCCAGGGGTTTATCGCTTCCGGGGGAAAGGATATCGAGGTGCGTGAAGGAACAATCCGCGGCGCCATAATTCGCAACGTGCAGCTCATATACGAGATGAACTTTACCGTTGGCAGCGAATGGGGTGGGAGGAATGGAAACGTAGGTGTCGAGGGGCGCCGTAAAAGGCTTCGTCGCAGGCGCGGCCGGCTGGGCTGAGGCGGGCGGTTGCTGCTCGGTTTCGGCTGTTGCTCGATGAAAATTGAGCGGCTGTGCGGGAACGCCGGTCTGGATCCAAGTTCCGGTGATGTCTGTGCCTGCGGCATTCAATTCGCCGTCGTACAAGCCGCCGACAGGCGGGATCTCAAAGTGAACCTTTTTGTTCTCGAAGCGGATTGCGGACATGGGGAGCGAGACGCCCTGGTCAAGACTGTTTAGCTGGCCTGCCAATGTGCCGTCAGCGAGCTTCGTTAATTGAAGTTCGGCGCGCAGATGATTTGCGCCGCTGCCGAGTTGGCCTTCCCATTTGCCCTCGATGCCGCCCGGCTGCGCGGGGTTCTGGAGCGCAGGCATAGCCAACAGCACGGAAGCCGTCCCCAGAATGAAAAGACTGAAAACAGCAGAAGGAAATATTTTGCGTTTCATGAGGCTCCAGTCAGAGAGACTCCCAATCGCTTGGCGCAAGAAAACTGGAATGGGGCTATCCGAGAATGCCCAGATGCGTCTTTGGCAACAAGTCCACTTGCTCTTTGGTCAAGCCGAAATTGTCGGCAATCATCGAAGGCGGGTTGGACGCGAGCCAGGAGGAAATTGATATCTCCTGATAGGTTCCGCTGCTGAAGAGAATGAGAATCTGCGCGGCGGAGCCGCCGATGTTTTCAACGTAATGGCCGAAGCCCCGGTTGATGAAGGCGATCTGGCCCGGGCCGAATTCATCTGTCAGGGAGCGGCCGTGCGCGCCGAAGATGCCAACGCGTGTGTGTCCGGAGATAACGTATTGCCATTCGTCTGCATTGGGGTGCCAGTGCAATTCCCGGATGCCGCCGGGTTTGAGGTCCATGAGCACGGCTGAGACCGTGGTTTGTATCGGGAACTCAACGGAAGAGACGAGTCGTTCCTGGCCCCCGGGGAAAACAGCGGGGGGACGCGCACCCAGGCGGAACTTGTGCGGGAACTGATTTGTGTCCGGGTCGCCGTTGCGAAGGCTTTCTGGAATGGCCGGAGGCAATTTGCCGGGCGTGATGTAAACCTCGCCTTTGGGAAATTCGGCGATCACGGATTCCGGCAAGTTTAGATTCCGCGAAACAAGACGCGGAGGCATCTGGTTCATGAAGTCGGTGATGCTGAAAGTGCCAAACTCGGAGAAGTGACCGTCGTCGAAGACGATGATGAAGTGCGCTTCTCCCGGGCCGAGGCCCTGGAGGGCGTGTCCGTGGCCGCGAGGGAAATACCAGACATCGCCGTGGCTGAAGTCAGCCGATTCGGCCTGGCCATTGGGAGAGATGACCGTCGCACGGACGTTGCCCTCGATGATGTAGGCCCATTCGGCGGCGATGGCATGCCAATGAAGCTCACGTAAGCCGCCGGGCTTCAGACGCATGGAGACGCCGGCGATGCTCTGCGAAATGGGAAATTCCTCAACGTTGGCTTCTTTGGCCGAGCCGCCTTCGCCGATCCATCCTGTTGTGGCCTCGATGTCGTACTTGAAGGGAAGGAGCGGCTCAAAATGTCCACCGCCCTTCTTGGTAGCCTGAGGGCGCTGGAGGTCCTCTACCCGGCCAGCGAGGAAGGATCCCGCACTTGCCGCCGCGAATCCCGCAGCCGCCAGCGGCGCCGCAGCAATTAGTTCGCGCCGCGAGAGCTTGGCATTATTTTTGCCCGGGCTCTTATCTGACTTGCCTCGTTCTATGGCGCGTCTCCCTTCATGGCTTCTTCAGATAGAAGACGTCGTAGATGGACCCCGCCACAACGCCGCCGAGGAGCGGTCCAACCCAATAAACTCCGGCGTTATGCCAGAACCTGGCGGCCAGCTCCGGGCCAAAGGCGCGGGCGGGATTCATCGCCGCGCCGGTGAAGGGCCCGCCCATCAGGATATCCATGGTGATGGTGAGACCGATGGCGAATCCGGCGATCTTGTTGAAGGCGCCGCGAGGGTCTACGGCCGTGGCGAAAACGACGAAGACCAGGAAAAAAGTAAGCACCCCCTCAATCGCCATGCCCTGGAAGCGCGTGAGATCGCGCGCGAGGTCCGGCGCGCCGAGTTGCACGGCTTTCCAGGTTTCTTCAGGGATGAGCCAGCGAAGCATGTAGGCAGCGGCAGTGGCTCCCGCGAGCTGCGCAATCCAGTAAAGGATTGTGTCCATCGAGCTGAGCCTGCGCGTGACCCAGAAACCGATCGTCACCGCGGGATTGAAGTGCCCGCCAGAGATGTGGCCGAGGGCGGTGACCATGATGCCGATGGCCAGACCGTGGGCCGCCGCGATCCCCAATAGGCCGAGACTGACTTGATTCGTTGTGTTGAGGAATCGCGCGGCGCAAATGGAGCCCGCCCCGATAAAAATCAGAGTGAAAGTGCCGACGAATTCCGCAAACAACTTCTGCGACTTTCCATACATGAATCGCCCTCCAGACCGTGGATGCAGGACGTTAATGATGCTACATGGGAACCGGGGATTCGTTCGGGCGCGATTCTACTGAAAGGGGCGCTGGCAGTCAAAAGAGGAATTCTTGAGTGACTAACGAGCCGCGGTAACGGGAACGGCGACGGGAGTGAGCCAGTTATGGCGATCCGGCTTCGCGCCGGTGACGATGGCGAAGAATTCGTCCTGAATGCGTTTGGTGATGGGGCCGCGAGCGCCGTTGCCGACGGAGATGCGGTCCACGGAGCGCAGCGGAGTAATTTCAACGGCGGTGCCGGCGAAGAAGAGTTCGTCGGCGATGTAAAGCATTTCGCGCGGGATGACCTGCTCGGAGACAGGAATGCCGAGATCGGCGCAAAGGGTCAGCACGCTGCGGCGCGTGATGCCCGGCAGGACGCTCGCGGAAAGCGGCGGCGTGACGACGGCGCCGTCCATCACTAGAAAGATATTTTCGCCCGAGCCTTCGCTGACCGTGCCATTGGAATCGAGCGCGATGCCTTCCTTATAGCCGTTGACCATCGCTTCCATGCGGATGAGCTGCGAGTTCATGTAATTCGCGGCGGCTTTGGACATGGCGGGCAAAGTGTTCGGCGCCATGCGCGTCCAGGAGCTGACGCAGACATCCACGCCCTGTTCTTGCGCTTCGGGGCCGAGGTACTTGCCCCATTCCCAGCAGGCCATGTAAATCTCGACGGGAGAAGGGAAGGGATTGACGCCGCCTTCGCCTACGCCTCGCAGCGCGATGGGCTTCAAATAACATTCCTGCATTTTATTGGAGCGGATGAGTTCCGTGCCGGCGCCGCAAAGCTCGCCAGCGCTGAACGGCAATTCCATGCGATAGATGCGCGCGGAATTCACCAGCCGCTGCATGTGATCCTTCAGGCGGAAAACGGCGGGACCCTGCTTGGTCTTGTAACAGCGGATGCCCTCGAAAACAGCGGAGCCGTAACTGACGACGTGGGAGAGGACGTGAATCTTGGCGTCTTCCCAGCGGATCAATTTCCCGTTGTGCCAGATGTATTCTGTGACTGGGATGCTCATCGGCTCGCTCCGCGAGAAGAGTTGGTGTGGACGACCCTTTTCAACGAGGCGGATTATAGCACACGAAAATTGGTGGCAATGGCCGGCGCGTACTGGAGCGAAGGAGTGGCGGGTACCAAATTGGCCGTCCGAATTCGGAAGGAGTTCGAGGTTCTGCAGAGTTATTGAGGTGGAGTTTGCGGCGCGCGCGGGGCTTGTGGTGTTTGCGGCGGCTGCGAGCCCTGCTGGCCGGCAGACTCGAAAAACGATTGAGATTCTGATCGCAAATCGGCGTGACCGCTTTCCCAAATACCCAAAGCGAGAAATGGAATGATGGTAGCCAGGGCCCAGAGCTTTGCCTTGCGAGGCGCCTTTTCCTCCGGGTCCCAACGGAAAAGTTGCGCGGAGAGAATGAAGGCGATCAAGCCGGTGCCGATCAGCGAAAGGAACACTTGAATCAGGCTCAAAAATCCGGCGCTATGCAGCATGGCCCGCTGCATACCGACCACAAGGTAGGTCGCGGGCAAGTAATAAGCGACCTGCGCGACGTGCTTTCCGAGGATGAAGATCGGAAACGTGGCGCCGGAGAGAAAAAGGAAAACAAACCAGATCAATTGATTGATGAGCTGGGTTTCCTGCATTGTGTTCGTTACGCTGGCGATGATGAGGCCCAACGAGGCGAAACAAACCGTTCCCAGGGTGCAAAGGAGGAAAACCATCCCGAGATTTCCGAACGACATCACGTGGAAGACCAGGCGCGACAAAACGAATTCGATAATAATCGTTGGAAGGGTGAGAACGTAGTTCGCAATAATGCTGGAAATGAGCAAGTCGCTGGCTCCGATTGGCGCCAACCGGAAACGCCGCAAGATGCCTTGTTCGCGGAACATTACGAGTTGAACACTCAAGCCCCAGTAATTTCCCATCACGGTTATGGCGACAACCTGAGCGAGCATTAAGGGAAGAACAAAAGGATTGCCACGCGAGAATATGCCGAGGAATAGAAAGAGGAAGGTCATCGGCATGATGAGGCTGAAAAACAGGAAAAGCTTGTTGCGCAACATCAGGCGCATGCGGCTACCAGTCAGTGCAATCGCGTTTCTCAATCGCGCAGCCTCCTGCCGGTTAATTCAATGAAGACGTCTTCGAGAGACGGCGTGGCGATTTCCAGGCCGGCGAGTTCGTTGCCCGTGTTTTCGAGATGCTTGACCAAGGCGACGATGGTCTTGGGCACCGCTTTGGAGTGAACGACGTAGTAGCCGTCGAATTCACGGCTGTCCGCCACGCCTTCCAATTGCTTGAAAGTCTCCACTGTTTCAGGGCGCGCGAGGCGAACTTCGATTCGCGTGGTTCCCGCGGATGCCTGCTTCAATTCGCGGGGCGTGCCGCTCTTGATGATGCGGCCGGCGTCCATGATGGCGACGCGGTCGCAGAGGCGCTCGGCCTCCTCGATGTAATGCGTGGTGATGAGGATCGTCTTCTTCTCGGACTTCAACTCCTCGATGATGTCGTAGATTTCGCGGCGGACCTGCGGGTCGAGCCCGGCGGTAGGCTCGTCGAAAAAGAGGACGCGCGGCTCATTGACGAGCGCCATCGCAAGCGCGAGGCGCTGCTTTTGTCCGCCGGAGAGCTGGGAGTAAAACGCGCCGCGTTTTTCCGTGAGACCGAAGCGCTTCAGCAAATCATTCGTAGAGCGCCTGCGGTTGTAGAAGCCGGCAAAGAGTTCGAGCGCTTCGGCGACCTTCATTTTTTCGGGAAGTGCGGTGGACTGCAGCACACCGCCGATCAGTTGTTTATAGGAATTGCCGCCGCTCTGTGGGTCCATTCCGCAAACGGACACGAGGCCCGCATTTGGCTGGCGCAGACCTTCGAGAATCTCCACCGCGGTGGTCTTCCCCGCGCCGTTTGGGCCGAGCAGGCCGAAAACCTCGCCTTCCTGGACGGCAAAGCTGACGCCGCGCAGCGCCTCTACGACGCCGTAATTCTTCTTCAAGTCCTGGACTTCGATGATGGAGGTGGCCACGAGTCGAGTTCCAAGTTTATAGCACAGTCAGCGGGCGGCCCGCGAACGCGGCTTGCTGTGCCGGGGCCTGGTCCAGGCGTGAAGTTTCATGTCCACGCGATTCCCAATGAATTGCACGCCTTCGCTTTCGAGCAGTTTGCGCTGGAGCGCGGAAACCGGGTCGCGCAGCAGGATGCGGCCGCCCGCGCCAAGCACGCGGTGCCAGGGAATGCCGCGTCCCCGTGGGCATGCCGCCATGGCATAGCCGGCCGCGCGCGCACCTCCGCGCAGGCGGACAACGCGCGCCAGCTCCCCATAAGTAATTACGCGGCCGCGCGGAATGAGTTTCACCTGCCGATAGATCGGCTCCCAGGAGTTTTTTGTTGGATTTCCTTTTCGAATGCCGAGATTTTTCATTTGCGTAAACCAACTATTGCAATTTCGGGCCACTTTCCGCAACCATGCCGCATCTAATGTGTTAGATAAACAGGAGAGCGGACACACGATGAGCGTGAGACGCACCTACAACTCGCCGGCCAACCACCCAGACGGCCGGTCCCGCCTGGGCAGGTAACCGATAAGCTGCAGAACGGCACGACTGTACTAAAGGCCAGTTGTCGCGTGTAGTGGAAGGACTCTACACTACGTCTCCCACGCTCAATTAGGAGCGATGAACATGGCTTTTTTGAGACGCAAAGGCAACGCCTACTATCTGGTGCACAACATCCGCAAGGGCGGCAAGGTGAGGCAATTACACCTCGCGCGGCTCGGCGAACGTCCGCGCATCACTGATGACGTTGTCCGCCACGTAAACCGCGAACACCCATTTTTGAATCTGGACTGGACAGAACTACGCGAAGAGGTCAACAGCCGTGTGGAACTCTTCGACGTGCGTTCGGCCCCCGTACAGAAACTTTTAGACACAATGCGTTCTTTGAATCTTGATTTGGCCGACCTATTCCCGCCATTGTTAAACCTCTCGGGGAAACCCGAAGTGGGGCGGGAGATCCTGATGCAGCTCCGGCTCCTTCACTCGACGGTGGGCGTAAAGTTGGACCAGTTTGGCGAGGTCAGCTTCCGCGCGTTGCAGGGCGAAAGGTTGTACCGGTAAGAGGGAAGCGATATGAACAGCCGCTCACACTTTCTCGACCCATCCCGGAGGAGCCTGGAATCGCAGGAGTTTGAGACTTCCCTGCGCGCCCGCATTGTCGGACAGGAGGAAGCCGTCCAGGTGGTCGTGGACATGTATCAAGTTTTTACGGCCGGAATGAACTCGCCGGGGCGGCCGGTGGGGAACTTCCTTTTCCTCGGGCCGACCGGCTCGGGAAAAACGCGCATCGTCGAGGCCACGGCGGAGATCCTGTTCGGCGACCCGCGCGCCGTGATTAAGGTGGACTGCGCGGAATTCCAACACTCGCACGAGATTGCCAAATTGATTGGCTCGCCCCCGGGCTACCTCGGTCATCGTGAAACGCATCCGCTGATCACGCAGGAAGAGCTGGCGAAGTATCACACGGACAAGATGAAGCTCAGCTTCCTGCTGTTTGACGAAATCGAGAAGGCAAGCGACGCGCTGTGGCAATTGCTGCTCGGCATGCTGGACAAGGCCACGCTGACGCTGGGCGACAACCGGCGCGTGGATTTGTCGCAGACCGTGATCTTCATGACGTCAAACCTCGGCGGCGGAGAGATCACCGAGCTGATGAACGGCGGAATGGGATTTGTGCAGCCCGCGGACAAGCCGTCGGACGGCCTCGATGTGAAAGTCGAGCGCACGGCCACGGAAGCGGCGCGGCGAAAATTCTCGCCGGAATTCCTCAACCGACTGGACAAAGTTGTGGTGTTCCACCCGCTGCGCGATGAGCAGCTCGAGCAAATCCTTCAAATCGAGCTTGGGATGGTGCAGCGGCGCGTATTGGAAACGGCGCGAGGGCAGTTCCTTTTCCGGCTGACTGCGGGCGCACGGAATTTCCTGCTGAAGGAAGGCACGGATACGCGGTACGGCGCGCGTCACCTGAAACGGGCCATCGAGCGCCACCTTGTTTATCCGTTGGCGAATCTGCTGGCGACGGAGCAGGTGCAGCTCGGCGACGTGCTGTGCATTGACTGGGATTCGCGCGAGGACGGGCTCGTCTTCGAGCGCGAAGGCGAAGGCGCCGTGATTCCCACGACGCTGACTCTGACGCCCTCGGGCATCGGCGCCGCCGCGGGCGCGCACGGCGGGCACGCAGAAGAGGCTCCCGCGGTAGCGATTGCGCGCGAAGCGAAGGCTCCCACGGCGGCGCAAAGCGTTCATGCGACGCTGCCCACAAGCCGCCGCAGAAGCGATACGGAACGCTGACGATTTGGCCGATTTCCTGGCGCAATTCTTTGCCCAATTCGCCGCCAGCGAATTAAGTTGTCAGCTGCTTGCCGCAATCATTCCATTTCCATTCGTGTTAGTGAGCGCACGAGTCCATGTGCGCCATTTGTTGTCCGCACCGAATTGGTGTGCGACAATTGCTGTTGAAGGAAGGCACGCGGACCTGCCATGAGCATCGAGCTGGGCAAAAACGCAACGCTGGAGCGGCCCGAAGATGTCGGGAAGTTTCTCTCCGATGAGGGCGTGATCTTCACGCAGCTCGACAAGGCCATCAACTGGGGCCGGAAGAGTTCGATTTGGCCGCTCGGGTTTGGCCTCGCGTGCTGCGCGATTGAGATGATGTCGATGGCCGCGGCGCGATTTGACGTGGCGAGGTTCGGCTCGGAAGTATTTCGCCCATCGCCGCGTCAGGCCGACCTGATGATTATCGCCGGGCGCGTCTCGGTGAAGATGGCGCCGGTGATCAAGCAGCTTTACGACCAGATGCCCGAGCCGAAGTGGGTGATTTCCATGGGCGCGTGCGCAACTTCCGGCGGAGTGTTCAACAATTACGCGATCGTGCAGGGAGTGAATCAGGTGATTCCGGTGGATGTGTACGTTCCCGGCTGCCCTCCACGGCCGGAGGCGTTGCTTTACGCCATTCTTCAGTTGCAGAAAAAGATTCAGAACGAGCGCGGAAGTTTCCGGCGCGCGCTCAACCTCAAGGGTTAATTCCTTTTCCTGACGGCTTACGTTTGCGAAACGAGCCGCAGTCCGATAATCCCCGCAACGATCAGCGCGATGCAGCCGAGGCGAATTGCCGTGCGCGGCTCACCGAAAAGCACAATCCCCAGCAGCGCGGTGCCAACGGCGCCGATGCCTGTCCAGATGGCGTAAGCCGTGCCGATGGGGATTTCTTTTGTGGCGAGACCCAGCAAATAAACGCTTACCACGCCGCCGCCGAAGACTCCCACGCTCGGCCAGAAGCGCGTGAAACCGTGCGTGTATTTGAGCGTGATCGCCCACCCAATTTCACAGAATCCCGCGAGAAGCAACAAGAGCCAGGCCATGGGAACCTCCGTGCAAAATAAAAATGATGAGCAGTTAAGTTTGCGCGCGCGCCGCTAAAAGAGGCAACTCAATGACTTCTGCTTCGCCGCCGGACCATGTAAGGTGGCTGCCGGGGGAATTATTCTCGCGGCGAACATAGGCCATCGCGATGGGGCGTTCGAGCAGGTAGGAAAAACCTGAGCGCGTCACGCGTCCGACTTCCGCCCCGCCGGCGAGGAGCGGCGTTTTCGGCGGAGGGACGGAAGCTCCTGAAAAAGAAACACCGACGCGGCGGCGGTTCACGTGGCCGCGCGAGCGAACTCGCTCGACAATTTCCTGGCCCGTGTAACACCCTTTTGTGTAGCTGATGTGCGAATTTTCCAGGCCCGCTTCGTGGGGAATGACGGTTTCGTCGAAATCGTAACCAAACCAGGGAATTCCCGCTTCGAGACGCAGGACGTTCAGCGCTTCATAACCAATCGGTCCGCCGCCGGCGGCGCGCGCGGCCTGCACGAGCGCTTGCCACAACTTCGGCAGGTCGCCCTGTTGCGCGATGAACTCAGCGCCCGGAACGCCTCCGGGAGAGCGGCGGACGATCCGGCACAGAACGCCGGCAATCTGAGCTTCCGCGTGACCCAGCTCCGAAAGTGAGTCGAGCGAGGGCGCGCCAAGCGAGCGGAGAACATCGGGCGTGCGCGGGCCTTCGACGGAAAGCGCGCCGAGTTGGCCGGTCGCGTCCTCGAGAGTGACGTCATCCATGATGATGAACTTTTCGAGCGTTGTTGCAGCGCGCTCACGGCTCGTCGCGTAAGTGACGGCAAGAATCCGGTCGGGCATTACGATCGTCGCAATTTCGGCAAGGATGTGGCCTTGCGGATTGAGCAGAAGGGAAGTCGCGCCCTCGCCGGGCTGCAGATCGCGGACATTGTTTGTGAGGACGGCGTTCAAGTAGCGCACGCGGTCAGGGCCGGTGAAATTAAAGAATGCGCGATAATTCTTGTCGGCAACGCCTGCAGTCTCGCGGGCGAAGCGATACTCTTCGCGCGTGTCCGAAAAGCGCGCCGGGAGGAGACATCCGAGGTATTCGGCGATGTGCGCGCCCGCGGCTTCATGGATGGCGCGCAATGGGGTGTCGAGCGGCATTGATAAAAGCTCTCTCGCGGCTATCTTAACAGAAGCACAAACGCGGGGAGCGCAACGCGCGATGTTATACTGCGGCGTGTAGGGAAAAACATTGAGCGGAAAGCCAAGAGGCGCGAATGGCGATCCCGGCGGCGCAAAGCTGATTCACGAAATTCTGCCCGTCGGGATGCTGCAGTGCAACTGCCACATCGTGGGCGACCCCGCGACACACGAAGCCATCGTGATTGATCCCGGGGATGAAGTGGAGCGCATCCTTGAAGTGATCGCACGCTATGATCTGAAGGTCCGCGCCATCCTCAATACGCACGCGCACATCGATCACGTTGGCGGATTGCGAAAGATGCGCGAAGCAACCGGGGCGCCGGTGATGATGCACGAGCGCGATCTCGAGCTTTACCGCGCGCTCGACATGCAGGCGGCGTGGCTTGGCATGCCTGCACCGCCGATCGCGGAAGTGGACGATTTCCTTCGCGAAGGCCGCGGGATTCGCTGGGGCGATTACGAATTGCGCGTCATGCACACGCCGGGACACACCGAGGGAAGCGTGTGCCTCTATCTGCCGAGGCGGGAGGGAATCGATATGCAGGGAAGTGAATTGGCCCACTCCGGCGCTTTGTTTGCGGGTGACACGCTCTTTGCGGGGAGCATCGGCCGCACGGACCTCTGGGGCGGCTCGATGAAAGATATCCTCAGTTCTTTGCACACCAAGCTGCTCACACTGCCGGATGAGACAGTGGTGTTTCCGGGGCACGGACCTGTGACGACCATCGGGGACGAGCGCGAGTCAAATCCCTTCCTGCAGGAGATGTAAGACATCGGAGCGCTTCGTGGAAACTTAGAATTACTGCGCGCGAAGCCGCTGTTCGCGTTCCTGGCGCAACTCTTCCATCACGGTCTGAATCAGTTCTTTCGCGCTGGTCAATTCCTGCTGGATAATCTGAATATCCATGGAGGGCTTCGCGGGATTCCGCTGACTGTGACAATAAACGCCGTGCTGGCCCACCAGGACCATGGCGTTGGTCACGCGGTCGAGCGAGACGGCCAGCCGCCCGCGATGCCGCCCCAACATTTGCTCATAATGCGCCAATTCCTCTTTGTGCTCTTCAAAAGCGGACATGATGTCTCCCGGGAACGGCTGCGCCAGCGCTCTTCAAATTACGCCACACTTGCATGGGCGGCAAGTGGCGACTCCGAAGCCTAGTTCCAGTACTCGAGCGTCCCATTTTGGTATTGCAGCCGAGGAACTCGTGCGATTGAGGCTTGTGGACGCACTCGAATGGCGGCTTGATAATAAAGACTCGCATTCGAAGTCGCGTTCGAATGCCTCCGTCGTACCGAGGGGAAGATGAGACGCTCAGATCTAGTCCAGCATTCCGACAAGCACCACACCGACCGGACGACACAAATCGTATTCGGCGAGCGGCAGCACCTGCTGCGCGTGCTTGATTCCATTGAAAATACCAGCGTGACCCGGCCCCGGTTTGAGCAGGAGCGGCGCTCGATCGAACAGTTGATCCATGCGCGGACGCAGGAATTGAACTCCATCAACGAGGACTGGGACGAAAAAGTGGGCCTGGTGCTGAGCGCGGAGGCGAGGGCTGAATCGCTGGAGAAGCTCGCGCGAGAGGCGCCGGAGCGCGATTTCTACCTGTTGCGATTGATCAGCGAGCACCCTCGCGTTTCGGCGAAGACGCTGAGCCGGCTGGCAAAGCACCCGTACGCCGCGATTCGGGAAAATGTCGCACGGCATCCGAATGCCGAACCGGCGACGCTCACGTGGCTATCGAAGGACCGCAGCCAACCACTGTGGTATCTGGTGGCGTTTAATCCCAACACGCCCGCGCCGCTGCGGCGCAAGCTGCAAGAGCGGCTGCGGAAGCTCGGGCAATCACAATCCGCAAAGTGAACTAGCCCACACGGGGTTTTGGCCGCGGGCCCCTGCAGCGTAGAATGCCCGCATGCGAGAGCAGGCCGGCACGGGCGCGCCCCCATCATTCCAAATCCCCGGGCAATTCAACATCCCCGAGAAATTCAACATCGCCGATTATTTCCTCGACCGCCCCGCGACCGAGCATCCTGATCGCATTGCAATTGTGGGAGAACCGACGGCCGTAAGTTACGGAATGCTTGCGGCGCTGGCGAATCGTGTTGCTTGCGCTCTCGCGCGAGAGGGGATCGCGCCGGGCGAGCGTGTCCTGATTATTCTTCCGGACTCCGCGGAGTTTATGGCGGCGTTTTTCGGCGCGGCCAAGATTGGCGCGGTCGCCGTGCCCGTGAACCCAATGACGCGCGAGGCGGACTATGCTCATTATTTGCGAGACTCCGGCGCGCGGCTGGTGATTGTGCATGAAGGGGCGCTTGCGGCGTTTTTTCCCGCGGCGCGCGAGTTTTCCGCGGACGCCATTGTGGTTGTGGGAGATGGCGCGAATGGCCGCGCCAAGATGAAGCGTTGGACCGATTGGATTCGCTCTGCCGATGAAAGAATCGCCGCGCGGCCAACGCGAGCGACGGACCCGGCTTTTTTTCTTTACACTTCGGGGAGCGGCGGCACCCCCAAGGCCGCGGTTCATCTGCACAAAGACATGCTGGTCACCTCGCGCGGATTCGCGCAAGAAGTGCTCGGAATCACTTCCGGGGACCGCGCCTACTCCGTTTCCAAACTTTTCTTCGCCTACGGACTGGGGAATGGGATGTATTTCCCGCTTTCGGTGGGCGCGTCCTGCGTGCTCGATCCGGAGCGTCCGCGGCCCGAGCGCACGGCGGAGCTTCTTGCCAAACACCGGCCAACGCTTTTCTTTGCGGTGCCCACTTTTTATGCCGCATTGTTGCGCGAGGTGGATCGCGGGCTGGCCGCGGATTTTTCTTCGGTGCGGCTGGCGATTTCGGCGGGCGAGCGGCTGCCGCCGGAAATCTTTGAGCGCTTCAAGTCGCGGTTCGATCTTGAGATTCTGGACGGCATCGGTTCAACCGAGATGCTGCACATGTTTCTTTCCGCGCGGCATGGCCGCGTGCGTGCGGGGAGCTGCGGCGACCCGGTGCCGGGCTACGACGCAAAAATCGTGGATGATGCGGGATGGCCCGTGGCGGAGGGAGAGATTGGAAATCTGTGGGTGAAGGGCGGGAGCGCGTTTTCCGGCTATTGGGGAATCCCGGAGCTGACCGCGCGTACCAAGCAGGGCGAATGGGTGGTCACCGGCGACAAGTTCTATCGCGATGCCGAGAGCTACTATCACTATTGCGGACGCGCGGACGACATGATGAAGGTGTCCGGGATGTGGGTGGCGCCAACGGAAGTCGAGAACGCGCTGCTCGGCCATCCGGCCGTTGCCGAAGCGGCGGTTGTGGGAGTGATTGATGCGGCGGGGCTCACGCGCCCGCTTGCGTTCGTGGTAGTGCCGCTGGATGTCGCGCCCACGCCCGCGCTGGGAGAGGAATTGCGGGAATTCGTGCGTATCCGGCTGCCGGGATATAAGTGCCCCACGGAAGTGAAATTCCTCGACGCTTTGCCGAAGACGGCGACGGGGAAGATCCAGAGGTTCCGCCTGCGCGGGGCTCCCTGAGCGGGTCTCTTTTAACGGAATTCGGCCTCATAGACAAATTGGCTCTTTACACCTCATAATCAGGGTGTAGATTGGCCTGGCACAAAGAGCCAATGCTTCCGCTCCAATTACAGCTCGAGAGTCACATCCCGCTGTACGTCCAGCTTCGCGATCAGCTTCGCGCGCTGGTGCATGGCGGGGATCTGCGTCCCGGTGACCGCATACCTGCAACGCGAGAACTGGCAATGCAACTGGGCGTTCACCGGACCACGGTCGCGAACGCTTACGCGGAATTGGAAGCCGATGGATTGATCCGCGGGCACGTCGGGCGCGGGACGTTTATTTGCGGCGCGACGAATGGCTCCGCGATTACGCCTGCCCCTCCAACGCTCAATGGAAATGGCACCGTGCGGTGGGAATCGCTTTTCGCGGACGAACGCGGCGAAGAGACGCTCAGCCGTCTTCTGCAGCCCGCGATGGCGGACAGCATTTCGTTTGTGACGGCCCGTCCGGACGAGACATTTTTCCCAATTTCAGAGCTTTCGCATTGTTGCCAGACCGTGATGCGCCGCGAAGGCGCTGAACTCTTGCAATTTGGGCCCTCGGACGGCTATCCGTCGCTGAAGCGCGCGCTCACCGAGATGCTTCGCGCCGAAGGACTCGCGCTCAAGGACGAGAATCTTCTCATCACCGGCGGCTGCCAGCAGGCGCTCGATTTAATTTGCAAAGCGTTTCTGCGGCCCGGTGACGCCGTGTTGATGGAGAACCCGACCTATCCCGGCGCCATTGCGATCTTTTCGTCCGCAAGGGTGCGCTGTCTGGGAGTGCCGGTGCAATCGGGCGCGAGTCCCGATTCGCCGCAGGGTGTGGACCTCGTTGCGCTGGAAGCGACGCTGCTTTCCAATCGCGTGAAGCTGATGGTGCTCACGCCGGACTTCCATAATCCGACGGGCACGACGATGCCGCTGGCTTCCCGGCGCAAGCTTTTGGAGATTGCCGGGCGGCATCAGGTGCCCATCGTTGAAGATCACATTTACGCGCGGTTGCACGGATCGGGAGCGATCGTGCCTCCCCTGAAACAGCTCGACAAAACGAATCTTGTAATACAAATCGACAGTTTTTCGAAGGTGGCGTTCCCCGGTTTGCGCGTTGGCTGGTGCGTTGCGCCTGCGAGCGTCATCGAACGGCTGCGGCTGGTAAAACAGACGACCGACCTGCACACCGATCAACTCGCGCAGGCGATTCTCGCGGAATTCATCCGGCGTGGCCACTTGGCGCGCCACATCGCCAAGATGCGCAAGGTCTACGCGAAGCGGCTGGCGGTGATGACGGCGGCGCTCGAGCGGCATATGCCGTCGGGGACGCGCTGGACGGAACCGACCGGCGGAATGTGCTTGTGGGTGGAGCTGCCGCCTGGATTTGACGCAAGTGAATTGCTGATCCACCTGCGCGAACGCGGAGTGCTCTTTGCCCCCGGGCGGTATTTCTTTCAGCAGAATCCGCAGCCGAATACGCTGCGGCTGAGCTTTACCAGTTTGGATGAAAAGAAAATCACGCGCGGCGTTGCCATGTTCGCGGATCTCTTGCGGCAGGAGATGCGCAAGCGCCAGCGCGGTGCGCGGCGGGAAGAAACCGCGCGGCTGGCGCTGGTATGAGCGCCACAGTGCGACAGTTTCCTCCACGGCCGGAGAACGCCTGCTTTGGGTGCGGCGGCGCGAATCCGCATGGGATGAAGCTGACGTTTGAAGCGAACACGGAAACGGGACGCGTGACAGGCCGGTTCAAGATCGGCAGCGACTTTCAGGGCAGCCACGGGGTGCTGCACGGCGGCATCATCGCCGTGCTGCTCGATGAGGCGATGGGAAAGGTTTGCCGGCTGAACGACGTTCGCGCCGTCACCGCGGAGTTGAAGGTCGAGTTTCTGAAACCGATTTACGTGGACCAGGAAATCGTAGTCGAGTCGTACCAGATGAGCCGCGAAGGGCGGCAGATGCTTCATCACGGCGAGATTCGCGATGGTTCAGGACGCGTGCTCGCGCGCGGGCGCGGGCGATTTGTGATCATTGATCCGGCTAAATTCAAGAAGTAGCCGCCGGACTAGGAATTCGAAATCCAAGCAAGGGAGAGACAAATGGCGAAAGTAAACGGCAAGGGCAATGGGAGAGTGAAAGGGAAAGCCAACGGGCAGAGTCCCGCGGACCTGTGGCGCGTGAAGGTTGGGCTCGCGGAGATGCTCAAGGGCGGCGTCATCATGGACGTCACGAACGTCGAGCAGGCGCGCATCGCCGAGCAAGCGGGCGCGTGCGCGGTGATGGCGCTCGAACGCGTGCCTGCGGACATCCGCAAGGAAGGCGGCGTGGCGCGGATGGCCTCGACGAAAATCATCCGCGACATCATGGGCGCGGTGAGCATTCCAGTGATGGCGAAGGTGCGCATCGGCCATTTCGCCGAGGCGCAGGTCCTCGAGGCGCTCGAAGTGGACTTCATTGACGAGAGCGAGGTGTTGACGCCCGCAGACGAAGAGAATCACGTGTGGAAGCACGACTTCCGCGTGCCTTTCGTTTGCGGCGCGCGCAATCTGGGCGAAGCGCTGCGGCGCATCGCGGAGGGCGCGGCGATGATTCGCACGAAGGGCGAAGCGGGTTCCGGGAACATCGTGGAAGCGGTGCGGCATATGCGCGCGATCACAAGCGAAATGCGCCGGCTGACAACGCTTCGCGGCGACGAACTGGTTCACGCCTCGAAGGAACTGGGCGCGCCGCTCGAGCTGGTGCGGCAGATCGCGCAGGCGGGAAAACTGCCGGTGCCGAATTTTTCGGCAGGCGGAATCGCAACGCCCGCGGACGCGGCGCTTGTGCGCCAACTCGGCGCGGAGGCGGTGTTCGTCGGCTCGGGCATTTTCAAGTCATCGGATCCGGAGCGCCGCGCGAAAGCCATTGTGAAGGCCGCGACTCACTTCAACGACGCAAAGGCAGTCCTCGAGGCGAGCGAAGAGCTGGGCGAGGCGATGAAGGGAATTGACGTCCGCCAGCTTGAGGAAAAGGATTTGCTGCAGACGCGCGGGTGGTAATTGCGCGCCGCTTCGATGGAAGTTTCCTCGACAGGATCGGAAAATGACCAGTTCGCGGGCAAACTCTCCGATAAAGGTCGGCGTATTGGCCGTTCAGGGAGATTACGAGGCGCACGGCGCGGCGCTTGAGCGCGCGGGCGCGGAAGTAATCTTTGTCCGGACAGTTGCCGATATGGAGGGCGTTCGCGCCCTGGTCCTCCCCGGCGGCGAAAGCACAACGCAGCTTCAGTTTCTGCGGGAGGAAGGGCTCGACAGGGCGATTACGGATTTTGCCAAGAGCGGCGGCGCGATTCTCGCCACGTGCGCCGGGGCAATTCTAATGGCGCGCGAGGTCCTCAACCCGCCGCAGAAATCCCTGGCGTTGGCGGACATCGTGGTCGCGCGCAATGCCTACGGCCGCCAGTTGGCGAGCGAAGTGCGTGAGGGCCCGTCAAAGCTCAATGGGCATCCGCTCGAAATGGTTTTCATCCGCGCGCCAATCATTGAGAAGATGGGTCCCGGCGTGGAAGTGCTCGCGAAATCGGAGGGGAAGCCGGTTTTGGTTCGCCAGGGGAATATGATTGTGGCAACCTTTCATCCCGAGTTGACTTCCGACCTCACCATCCACGAGTATCTTCTGAAGCTTGCCCGCGAGCGCAAGTAACTTGACCCTCGCAAAACGATACCGCGTGCTTTTCATCTGCCTGGGCAATTCATGCCGCAGCCCGATGGCGGAGGCGATCGCGCGTCATCGCGCGGAGGACATCCTGATGCCCGAGAGCGCCGGCACGATGGCGCTGGGTTTTATCGCGCCGCTCACGCTTCGCGTGCTTGAAGAGCGCGGCGTTGGCGTGGATGATTTGCACTCGAAGCCTTTGACCCGCGCGGCGCAGAAGAATGCGGATATCATCATCAACATGACCGGGAGCCCCGTGGGTAGCGTGCTGCCGGCGGAGGCGGACAAAACAGAAGACTGGCCCGTGCCCGACCCCTTTGGCATGGAGATGAACTCTTATCGCGATACATGCGACGATATCGAAGCGCGCATCGCGGAATTCACCGCGCGATTGAGGGCTAAACGCGCGGCGAGGATCGCCGGAACCGTTTCGGAAGGCTGAGGAGGATTCTTGCGGCGCGAGAAAACCAGCGTCTCCCAGGAAGATTACCTGAAGGCCATCTGGGAGATGCTCGAGGATGAAGAAGAGCCCATCAGCGCGCGCGTCGCGGAGCAGTTGGGCGTAACGCCGCCTGCCGTGACCGCGGCGCTGAAGCGCATGACGCGCGACAATTATTTGCGCCTGGGGCGCGAAGGCCGCATTCATCTTACGCCCAAGGGCCGCAGCGTCGCGCAGCACCTCGCGCTCCGGCACCAGCTTGCCGAAAAACTGCTCACCGAAGTGATCGGACTTAACTGGGCCAAGGCTCACGAGGAAGCGGAGAAACTCGAGCACGGAATTTCGCCGGAAGTCGAGGCGCTGCTGCTCGCGCGCTTCGGCTCACAAGGCAATTGTCCCCATGGCGTGCCGCTCTTGGGCGGACTTGCCAAACTTCGCCGCAAAGGCGCCGTGCAACTCAGCGAAATCGAAGCCGGGCAGACCGCCGAAATCCTCTCCGTTTACGAGCGGGATCCCAAGTTTCTGCTGTTTCTCGCCGGATTGAAACTCAAGCCCGGCGTTCGACTGCGCGTTTCCCGCCGCGAATACGATCAGACAATGGTGCTCAGCATGGGCGGCCGCCGGGTTCATCTGGGCGCGCCCGCTACGAGCCGCATCTGGGTCCGGCGCGTAGCAACGTAGCCTCTCCGCGTTTTCCTGCCTCAGCTTGAATTTTCATCCTTCCGGGAGTAACGTTTCGCTCCTCAATTGTTGTCCGCTGCACCATCCCAGCGCCGAGAAATGAGGGTTCAATGGCCGTCGAAATACAACTCCAAATCAACGGCAAATCCTATCAGGGCAAAGTCGAGCCACGACTGCTGCTTGTGCACTATTTGCGGGACACGCTCGGCCTCACGGGCACGCACATCGGCTGCGAGACATCTTTGTGCGGCGCGTGCACCGTGCTTCTTGATGGCAAGGCTGTGAAATCGTGCACCGTACTCGCCGTTCAGGCCAGCGGCAGCGAAATTACGACCATCGAAGGGCTTGCCGCGACCTGGAAGGCAAATGGGAACGGGAACGGAGCAGCCCACGGTGGCGGGGGACTCCATCCCGTGCAGGAAGGCTTCTGGGAATGCCACGGCTTGCAGTGCGGCTACTGCACTCCGGGAATGATCCTGAGCTCGGTCGATTTGCTGCGCACGAATTCCGACCCAAGCGAAGCGGAAATCCGCCAGGCGATTTCCGGCAACCTGTGCCGGTGCACGGGTTACCAGCACATTGTGCAATCGGTGCAATACGCCGCGAAGAAGATGCGCGGCCGCAAGCGCTGAACCGCGGCGCAAAGACCGCATCCGGTAAAGAGGGGGAGCGATGGTCTACGGCACAATCGAAGAAGTTCATCGGCATGCCGCTTAAGCGCAAGGAAGACCCGCGCCTGATCCAGGGCCTGGCGCATTACGTGGACGACATCGCGCTGCCCGGGATGCTTCATGCCGCGTTTGTGCGGTCGCCCTATGCGCACGCGCATGTGCGTTCCGTGGACACCTCGAAAGCGAAGGCCGCGCCGGGCGTCGTAGCCGTTCTTACGGCGGCGGATCTAGGGACGGCAATTGGAATGGTCCCATGCGCCGCAGTGATTCCGGACATGAAGTCCGCGGCGAGGCCCGTGCTGGCGAAGGATCGCGTGCGATTTGTGGGAGAGGCTGTCGCCGTCGTGGTGTCGGAGGACCGCTATGCCGCGCGCGACGCCGCGGAGCTGGTCGAGGTGGACTATGAGGCGCTGACGCCCGTCGTGGACCCGGAAAAGGCCATGGCCAAGGGTGCGCAGACTCTCTACGACCAGCACAAAGACAATGTCGCCTTCCGCTGGGAATTGGAAGGCGGCGACGTCAAGAAGGCGTTTGAGCAGGCGGATAAAATCGTCAAGCAGAGGATGATTAATCAGCGCTTGATTCCCGTGGCGATGGAGCCGCGCGGCGTTGTGGCGGAATATAAGGCCGGCGAGAAGAGTCTGACGATTTGGTCCTCGACGCAGATCCCCCACCTTCTGCGCACGCAGGTGGCCGCGATGCTGGGCGTGCAGGAATATTCCGTGCGCGTGATTACGCCGGAAGTGGGCGGCGGATTTGGCAGCAAGTTGAATGTCTATCCGGAAGAGGCGCTGGTGGGCTACCTCGCGATGCACACCGGCCGGCCTGTGAAGTGGATTGAATCGCGCCGCGAAAATTTTCAGACGACGATTCATGGGCGCGACCAGATTGAAGAAATCGAGCTGGCATTCACACGCGACGGCACGCTTCTAGGCCTGCGCTGCCGTATCATCGCCGACCTCGGCGCCTACTATCAGTTGCTCACGCCGCTGATTCCCACTCTGACGGGGCTGATGATTTGCGGGCTTTACAAGGTTCCGGCGGTGCGCGTCGAAATCACGGGCGTGCTCACGAATAAAATGGCTACCGACGCATACCGTGGAGCAGGCCGGCCCGAGGCGACGTACATCATCGAACGCGCGATGGATGTCGCGGCCGTCGAGCTGAAGAAGGATCCCCTCGAGCTCCGCCGCAAGAATCTCCCGTTGCCGAAGGAATTTCCGTACGCCACGCCGACGGGACTCATCTATGACAGCGCCAACTATCAGGGCGCGATCGATCTCCTGATGAAAAAGGTTGACTACAAAAAGCTGCGCGCGGAGCAGGCGAAGCTGCGCAAGGGAGGCCGCTACATCGGGATTGGCGTGTCCACCTACGTCGAGATTTGCGCCATGGGGCCGTCAAGCGCGATGCCTGCCGGTGGCTGGGAAAGCGCAACGGTTCGCATCGAGCCGACGGGTAAAGTAAATGTACTGACCGGCGCGTCGCCGCACGGTCAAGGGCAAGAGACATCGTTTTCGCAATTGGCCGCGGATATGCTCGGGCTCGAGCCGGACGATATCTTAGTTACGCACGGCGATACCGCGGTCGTGCCGTACGGCATCGGGACATTTGGCAGCCGCGCCACCGCTGTTGGCGGCACAGCGGTTTACAAAGCGCTGGTTAAGCTCCAAGAGAAGCTCTCATTAATTGCGGCGCACCTGGCCGGCGCCGAGCCGGGCGAAATGGTTCTCGAAGGCCGGAAGATTTACTCGAAGCAGCAGCCGAAGAAATCCGTCGGATTCCAGGATTGCGTCTCGGCGGCCTACATTGCGAAGAATCTGCCGGCGGGCGTGGATCCGGGTCTCGACGCCACGGTTTTTTACGAGCCGACAAATTTCACTTTTCCATTTGGCGCGCACCTGTGCGTGGTTGAAGTGGACGCGGAAACCGGCGACGTGCGCCTGGATAAATATGTGGCCGTGGATGATTGCGGCAACGTCCTCAATCCACTGCTCGTCGATGGGCAGGTGCACGGAGGCATTGTGCAGGCCGTGGGGCAGGCGCTGCTCGAAGAGGCCGTTTACGACGACCAAGGCCAACTCATCACCGGCGAGCTGACGGACTATGCCATCCCGCGCGCGGGAGACGTGCCGTGGATGACGACCGGGCGCACGGTAACCCCTTCTCCGGTGAATCCGATGGGCGTGAAAGGTGTCGGGGAGGCGGGCACGATTGGAGCGACGCCCTGCGTTGCGAATGCCGTGGCCGACGCGCTGGCTCCCTTTGGCGTGAAGCACGTGGACATGCCGTTCAAGCGTGAAAAAATTTGGCGCCTGATGCATGAAGGTAAACGCGCGGCGCCCGCGGCGGGCGGCGCCGGCCGTGGCGATGCAAAAGCAAAAGCGAAATCCGCGAAGCCCGCAAAGCGCGCGGCTACGCGGCCAAAAGCTGCGAAGCGAAGGAGGGCACGATGATTCCCTCGTCCTTTGACTATCATGCACCGAAAACTCTTGAAGAGGCCTTGCGGCTGCTCGAACGCCACGGTGACGAAGCGAAGTTGCTTGCGGGCGGACACAGCTTGCTCCCGTTGATGAAGCTGCGGCTCGCCTCGCCCCGGTTCGTGATTGATATCGGCAGGCTGCGCGGAATGAGTTATGTTCGCGAAGAAGAGGGGATGATCGCCGTCGGCGCGCTTACGACGCACGCGGAGGTGGCGGCTTCGGAATTGCTCGCTCAAAAATGTCCGTTGCTCTCCGAAACCGCCGCGGAGATTGGCGATGTGCAAGTGAGGAACCGCGGCACGATTGGCGGAAGCCTCGCTCATGCGGACCCCGCGGCTGATTATCCCGCTTCCATTCTGGCATTGGATGCGGAGATCGTAGCCGCCACATCCGGAGGCACGAGAACGATAGCCGCGCGCGATTTCTTCGTGGACATGCTTACGACCGAGCTCCGCCACGGCGAAATTCTCACTCAAGTTCGCGTGCCGATACAGAAGGGGCGCAGTGGCGCGGCATATAAGAAACTCTATCAGCCGGCGTCGGGATTTGCGATTGTCGGCGTGGCCGGTCGGCTCTCGCTTAACGAGAGTGGAAAGATTGAGTCTGCGGCGATCGGCGTGACCGGGCTCGGGCCAAAGGCGTTTCGCGCGGAGGCGGCGGAGAAGGCATTGGTGGGCAAGAAGGCCGGCGAAAAAGAAATCGCGAACGCCGCGAAGCTCGCTCCGCGCGGCATTGAACCTCTGGGCGATCTCCATGCGTCGGCGGACTACCGGCGCGAAATGGCCATCGTTTTCACGCGGCGCGCGCTCGAGACCGCCGCTGCGCGCGCATCCGGCAACACAAAATGAAGCTTTCCGGTAGCGTGACGCTCGCCGCCCCGCCCGAAAAAGTGTGGGCGGCGATCAATGATCCCGTCATGTTGGCGAATTGTTTGCCCGGTTGCGAGCGGCTCGATCCGGACGGCCCCGATCGCTTCAAAGCCGCCGTAAGTTTTGGCCTCGCGGCAATTTCCGGCAAATATGCGGGCTCCCTTGAACTGGCGGATAAGAAGCCTCCCCATTCCATGCGGCTCAAGATGGAGGGCAAGGGCATTCCCGGCTTCGTCAAAGGGGAGGGGCGCGTCGAGTTGCGCTCCAAAGGCAAGCAGACGGAGTTGCATTACGAAGGGGAAGCGCAGGTCGGAGGGATGATTGCTGCGGTCGGCCAACGCATGATCGAAGCCGCCGCGAAAAAGATTGTCGCGCAATTCTTCGAGAAGTTCTCCGCGGAGCTTTCCAAAAAAGCCTGAAGCATCCATTGGTTTCCACGCTTCCAGCAGGTATCATCCATTCCGGTTCATTCAGAAATAACTGGAATTAAGTTCACTCGAAACGTGTTGAACGCGCTGCGATTTTACTGGATCGCTTCCAAGGGCTACCGGCTGCGCCCGTGGCGCAGCCCCTACATTCGCTGGCGCATGGAAACATTTTTCGGTCCTGCGGCGGTGCCGGGTGACGCGCGCACGTTCTTCCGTCTCACGTGGCGCGAACGTAAGCGCCTCCAAAGCTTTTTTAAATGGGCCGAAGAGCGCCGCCACGAAATGCGCCGCAAGCGAAATGCTGATTCCCGCTGATTTGTGGAAACTTCTTCGATCGCTTCGGTGTCGGACAATCTCAGGGGGCCGGAACAAGCCGTGACTCGAAGCGCGCAAATGCTGAGGGAATTCATTCAAGACGCTCGATTCGCCTTGCGCCAATTCCGGCGCAGTCCGGGATTTGTGGCGATTGCGATTTTCACCCTTGCGCTGGGGATCGGCGCAACAGCGGCCGTGTTCAGCATTGCGGACCGCGCAATGTTTCAGCCGTTGCCGTATTCACAGGGTGAGAAATTGGTCGCTGTCGGCATCCTGGTGCCCCTCGAGCCGCGCGAATTCATGTTTGGTTTTTCCTATTTTTCTCTGCGGAGGGAGCAGAAACCATTTTCGGCTGTCACATCGTGGAGCGGCGTCACGGATTGCGACATTACGGAATCCGGCGCCGTCCGCCTGAGCTGCGCGCAAGTGGAATCGAGTTTTCTTAGCACGTTTGGCCTCGCCCCATTGCTCGGTGCCGACTTCACAGCCAATGATGATCACCCGAATTCCCCTCGCGTTGCGTTGCTTTCATATGGTTTGTGGCAAGCGCGATACGGAGGCGATCCCGGAGTCGTCGGCAGGACATTCATGCTCGATGGCCAGCCGGTGCGAATCACTGGCGTGCTTCCGCGCGAATTTGAGCTGCCAACTTTCGCCCAAGCTGATTTGCTCGTCCCGCAACGAATGGATGAATCAGGTCCGGGCGCGGGCGCTGGCCGCGTGGTGCGCGCATTCGGGCGGTTGAAGGAAGGCGTCAGTCCAGCACAGGCTGCGGAACAGTTGCAGCCTCTGCTTGCGGAAATTATCCTAAGTGCGCCGCCCAACTTTCAAAAAGAGATCCGCTTAAGTGTTCGGTCGCTGCGGGATTATCAGACGCACGAAGTCCGGCTCTCGCTCTGGGTTCTCCTGGCCGCCGTGGCTGCTTTTCTCGTGATTGCTTGCGCCAATGTAGCAAATCTTTTTCTTGCGAGATCGGCGTCGCGCCGGCCGGAGATGGCCGTGCGTTCTGCCCTGGGGGCGGGTCGCGCAAGGTTGATTCGCCAGACGCTGACGGAAAGTATGCTGCTTGGCCTGGCAGGCGGCGCGGCTGGATGCGCTCTTGCTTGGGCTGCGTTGCGCCTGATCAGATCCGCGGCAGGTGTGCAAGTCCCACGGCTCGCGGAGGCGGCGCTCGATGGCCGTGTTCTTTTATTTGCATTCGCGGCAGCGATGCTTTCAGGGATTATCTTCGGCCTCGCGCCGGCGTGGACATTGCCTCGAGGGCAGGATCTCGTCGGGGGACGCACTGTCGGTATTTCGCGCCCGCGGCTCTCTCAGGCGCTCGTAACTTTTCAGATTGCCGGCTCTCTCGTGTTGCTCACGATGTCCGGTTTATTGCTGCACGCGCTCTGGAACCTGGAAAGTGTGAGCCTTGGAATGGATGTCGAGCAGGTTTACGCGGCACAGATTACGCTCGGGCGCGCCAGCTATGCGGCGGAACCGGCAAAGAGAACGCTATTCTTCGAGTCGCTCGAACAGCGGCTCGCGCAGTTCCCAGGTGTTGCCGCACTTGCGGTCAGCGACTCGCTGCCACCCTCGGGCGGGATGCGCGCGAGGCCTTACTTCATCATGCAGGCTGAAGGCAGGCCGCAGACCGAGACGGGAACAGGTGGAATGGTCGACTGGCGCGCCGTCACGCCGGGTTATTTTTCCGCCCTTCGCATCCCCTTCTTGCGCCGACGGCCGTTCGCGGAAGCGGACCGCAGTTCCGGCGAGGATTTCGTCATTCTGAACGCGCTGCTTGCTGAGCGCCTATTCGGCACCGTGGACGTCACAGGCCGCCGCGTGCGGCTCGCGCAGGATTCGCACTGGTACACAGTTGTCGGCGTCGCCGCCAACGTAAAGGGCGTCATCAACAACATCAGGAACGGCGGGGTCGGGGTGTCCGAAGACCCCGAGTATTATGTTCTCCGGCTCCATGCTCCTGATGCTGGTTTCCCGGCTGACGGTGGGCCCGGTGCGCCATTGCGCGCCGCCGTGATTTTGCGCAGCTCGATGCCGGAGGCGGCTCTCGCCGCTTTCGTGCGCAGCACGGTCGCTGATTTGGATCCTGCCGTCCCAGTGAATTTCTTTGCCATGCGGGATCGTGTGAGCCAACTCGTCGCCACGCCAAGGTTTGACGCGCTTCTTCTCACATCGTTCGGCGCATTGAGCCTTGTGCTCGCCGCCGTTGGTCTTCTCGGTTTAATTTCTTTTCTTGTCTCGCGTCAAACGCGCGAGATCGGCGTGCGCATGGCGCTTGGCGCGACACCCAATTCCGTCGTTCTTTTGTTTTTAGGTAAAGCCGCGCGTTGGACAATTGCCGGCGCAATTGCAGGGCTGGCAGGATCATTCTGGATCGCGCGGCTGTTGCGCGGGATGCTATTTGAAGTGCCCGCGTTCGACCTTTTTGCGTGGCTGCTTGCGCTGATTCTTCTACTCATCGTCGCGGGACTCGCGGCGTGGATTCCCGCCCGCCGCGCCTCACGGATTGACCCGATGGTCGCGCTTCGGCACGAATAGCCCGTTGTGATCTGCAGAGCGGAGAGCGCGTCCGCCCCCTTCACTTTTCCGCCGCATTCTAACAATCGATTTTCCCCTTGACAGCTTATGGGAGAGCATGATTCACTCCCATTAGTCACTTAGGGGAGGCGTCGTGGCCGATACCGGCGATCTGCTGCAAGGCACGCTTGACATGCTCATCTTGAAGACGCTGCAGCGCGGCGCCTTGCACGGCTACGCCATCGCGGAGGCAATCCATACGCGATCTGCAGACGCACTCCGCGTCGAAGAAGGCGCATTGTACCCCGCGCTGCACCGCCTCGAATTGCGCGGGTTGCTTGCCGCCGAATGGGGCGTATCGGAAAACAATCGCCGCGCAAAATATTACAAGCTCACGGCAACCGGCAGGAAATATCTCGAAGCCGAGCTGGCGCATTGGAACCGAATGGTCGCCGCCATTGGTCGTGTGATTCAGCCTGCATAGGCCCGCAAAAGGAGGTCGCGATGGCATTTGAATGGATGCACAAGACATGGCTTCGGTTGAAGGCGTTGGTGCGCCGTAAGCAATTCGACCGCGATCTCCAGGACGAGATTGCCTTCCATCTTTCCAAGCGCGAAGAAAGCTTACGGACCAACTCCGATGCCGGCGCGCGAAATGAGAAAGAAACTCACCTGGATGCGCGGCGCCAATTTGGAAACGCGACGGGGATACGGGAAACCACTCGTGAAATGTGGTCGTTCCCATGGCTCGAATCTTTTTGGCAGGACATCCGCTACGGCTTGCGCGCGATGCGAAATACGCCTGGATTTACTGTTGTCGCGGTTCTGACCCTCGGGCTTGGCATTGGCGTAAACGCCGGCGTTTTTTCGATTTTGAACGCCGCAGCGCTGCGTCCGCTTCCGATTCCGAAAGCAGGCGAAGTTGTCAGCATTTCGGAGATTTTCACCGGAAATGTAAACCGCGGAGTGCATGGCGAACAGAGTATGGTTTCCTACTCGGAGTACAAGAACTATCGCGACCAGAGCGATGTATTTGATGGCTTGACGGCATACACGGCACTTGATGAAGCAACGCTCGGCGGCGAAAAATCACAACGCTTGAACGGAGAGCTTGCGACGTGTAATTACTTTGAGGTGCTTCGTCTGAGGCCTGCGCTGGGCCGTGGCTTTTTTGAATCCGAGTGCGCGGCGCCGGGCAGTAGCGCAGTGGTTGTGATCAGCGATAAATTGTGGCGCGGCGTTTTCGGCGCGGATCCTTCCATCATCGGGCAAGCAATTCGCTTGAATCGGACTCAGTTTGTCGTCATCGGTGTCGCTCCTCCGGGTTTTGACGGCACCGAATTCACCGAAGCCCAGTTCTGGGCGCCCATCACAATGCAACTAGCGATACATCCGTCGCGTGAGCTATTGAGTCGAGACAATATGAGCTGGCTTATGTTGCTCGGGCGCCTCCGTCCCGGCGTGTCAATTGAGCAAGTTCGAGCGGAACTCGGTGTGATTGCAGCCAGAGCGGACGGATCTCACCCCGGCCGCCATACGCGGCTGGCAATCGATCGAGCCTCAACATTTGACCTGCCTGATGAGCGGCCTTACGTGATTTACGCGGGACTGGTTGTTCTTGCCGCGGTGGGATTGGTTCTGCTGGTGGTTTGCGCAAATCTGGCGAATCTTTTTCTGGCGCGCATTTCAGGGCGCGCAAAGGAAATGTCCATCCGCCTCACACTTGGCGCGAGCCGGATCCGGCTGGTTCGGCAAATTGTCACCGAGAGCCTGCTCATCGCGCTTATGGGTGGCGTCCTCGGTGTGTTTCTCGCGTGGTGGTCGGCGGACGGAATCGTCGCATTTGCATCTGCGAAGATGCCTAAGGATGAAATCGGAACGATTGGCTTGAACGTGGGACCGGACTGGCGTGTTCTCGCCTTTGCGTTTGGGATTTCTGTATTAGCTTGTCTTGCCTTTGGATTGGCGCCTGCGCTTCGCGCATCGAGAGCGAACATAAATGATGCGCTGAAGTCATCGGGTACCGCGGGAGCGAGCGGGCGGCGCGCAAACAGTTTCTCGGGGCGCGTGCTTGTTGGCATGCAAGTTGCGTTCAGTATGATTCTCCTGCTTGCGGCCGGACTTCTGCTGCGCGGGCTTTACCATGCCCAAACCATTGATCCCGGATTTGAAATGAAGAACACGGCTATCGTGACTCTTGACATGACCGAGGAGGGCTACGACGCGGCGCGCGCCACATCATTCAATCACGAATTGAAAAATCGGCTTGTGGCGATTCCTGGCGTGGATGGAGTTGCAGGAGGTTCGACGACGCCGTTGAGCAGCGCTCACATTGGATCTGTATTTTCATTTCCAGAAAAGCCGGGTGAGGAAGAGTTTCATCTGAACAATGTGACGCCCGGCTTCCTCGAAGTGCTCGGGATTCCCATTGTGCGGGGTCGGGATTTTACGGACGCGGATTCCGTTGCGGGCGGTCATGTTGTGATCGTCACGGAGGCAATGGCCCGGAAATTTTGGCCCGGCGAGGATCCCATCGGCAAAGGAATCGTCGATCCTGACGAAAGGCAAACCCTCGTAGTTGTCGGCGTCGCAAGGGACGCGAACTTTGATGAACTGACCGAATCTCATCCTGTTTTCCTGTTTTTGCCCGCGGGAAAGAATGATCAAACCCATTTGAATATTTTGGTCCACAGCCACGGCGCGAATGCGGGGATGGCTGAGGCAATCCGCAAAACGGTCCACAGTTTGGATCCTGAACTCCTAGTTGGCATCGCGCCTTTGGAAGCAAACCTTGATGACCGGCGGGCGCCCTCGCGGATCGTCGCGATCATCGCCGGCGTGTTGGGCATGTTGGCGCTCGCGCTGGCCTCGCTTGGCGTTTACGGCATGGTGTCCTGTGCGGTCGGACGCCGGACCCGCGAAATCGGCATCCGCATGGCGCTGGGCGCCGCCGGCGGCAGCGTGAAAAATCTGATTGTGAGGCAGGCAATGCGGCCTGTGATCATCGGAATCTTGATCGGAATTGTGGGGTGCGCCGCGGTATCGAAGATTCTTTCCGTTCTGCTTTTCGGCCTGAGCGCACACGATCCAATCGCGTTTCTTTCCGTTCCCGTATTCCTGTTCGCCGTAGCTCTGGCCGCCTGCTATCTGCCCGCGCGGCGCGCCGTGCGCGTCGACCCGATGATAGTTCTCCGGTACGAATAATAGGCGCCTTCGGCCGTGATGGCCCGCTTGTAGTATACTGAGCGTGCAGTATTGGTGTTCCTCGAAGGTTTCTTCTGCTCATGCAAGATCTGAATGTCCTGCAAAAAACGGAATCGCTCCACGAAGGCCGCTGGTGGGAGCCCATGTCGGGCGACCGTGTGCATTGCTTTCTGTGTCCGCGGCATTGCCATATCGGGGAAGGGCAGAGCGGGTTCTGCTTCATCCGCGTGAACCAGGGCGGGAAACTCTATAGCCTTGGCTACGCCGCGCCTGCCGCACTGCAAATTGATCCCATCGAAAAAAAACCGCTCAACCATTTCCTGCCGGGCACGCGCGTGTTTTCCATGGGCACAGCGGGCTGCAACATGGGCTGTTTTTTCTGCCAAAACTGGGACATCTCAAAATCGAAACAGGATCAGGTTCACTCGACTCACATGCCTCCGGAAGACGTGGTCGCGCTGGCGCGGCAATACGGCTGTCCTTCCATCGCATTTACATATAACGAGCCGACGATTTGGGGCGAATACGTGGTGGATATTTGTCACGCCGCGCGAGAGCAGGGAATCGCGACCGTGATGGTCACGAATGGCTACATCACGCGCGAGGCGTTCCATGACATCTACGACCACGTGGACGCCGCCAATGTGGATTTGAAGGCATTCACGGAAGGATTTTACGGGCGCATCACGCTCACGCACCTGCAACCGGTGCTCGAAATGCTGACCTGGCTGAAGCGCGAGACAAATGTCTGGTTCGAGATTACAAATCTTATGATCCCCACGCTGAACGACGATCCGGGTGAAGTCCGGCGTCTTGCGGAGTGGGTGATGGAAAATCTTGGGCCGGACGTGCCCCTTCACTTCACGGCGTTTCATCCGGATTTCAAGTTGCAGGACAAACCGCGCACGCCGCCCGAAACGCTGCATATGGCGCACCGCATCGCCCGCGAAACGGGGCTGCACTTCGTTTATGAAGGCAACATTCACGGTGGAGCGAAAGACACGCTCTGCCCCGGATGCGGCGCAACCTTGATCCGGCGCTCATGGCATGAGGTGACCGGAAATCGCCTGAAGAATGGTTGCTGCCCCGATTGCGGCCGTGCAATCCCCGGCCAATGGTCCGGGAAAGAATTCAGTCAGAAATCGGCGACAGGTCGGATTCCATCCGTTGTCGCGCGCCGCTACAACTCCCTCAATCTCTAGCTTCCTGGAATGTGAAAAGTGTAGTAGCCCGGCCCGACGCGCATAGCGTGGTGCCAGGCGATTGGAAGCGCCCAATTCAGCGTCACGCCAAGAACCATGTGCCACATTGTAATGGGCAGGATGTTGCGCTCACGCGCGAAGAGCCAGGCCATCGCCAGCCCTGCGATAAACGTGGCGGGCACAAGGACGGGATTCGGCCAGTGGAACCCTGCAAAGATCAGCGCGGCCAGGAAAACGGCGGCAGCGCGCCGCTCCGTAATGAAGAGAAGCCGGTTCGTGAGGCACGAGTTCAGCCCGACTTGTTGTAACAGGCAGAAGGCAAAATAATTCCAGAAATGTTTCGGTGAAAACGCTTCCAGCCCCGGCGCCTTCATTCCCATCGCCAGGCCGGCCACAATGAGCGCGAGGACCATTGGGGCTAGGACGAATGTCGCGCGCCTCAACGCCGGCAAAAAATTATCCGCGCGCCATCCAAGAGTCTTCGGCGTGTCCCGCTGAATCAGGAAACTCGCAGCGAGCCACACGGGAAGAATAATCCACGCACGAGACACCGCCGGCGGCTCGCGCCAGATGACCCAAACGGTCAGCAGAGGAAGCGCCGTGACGTCGAGCAACGCAAGCCACCAGCGAAACGTTCTCTTCAAATCGAGACTCCGGGCGTGCGATTCCCCAGTCTGCGAACAATCGTGCAAGCAACAGAACTTGGATACTCACCGTCTTGGATGACGATTCCGCGGAAAGCGTTTCAGTGAATGAAAGAGCAGTGCGATGTTGCGGAGGGAAATCGGGCCGCCGGTTAGACGCCCCAGCCGTAGCGCTCGGCGTGGCTAAAGCGTTCGTGGATCGCTTCGCCGACGCGCGCGGTGAATCCCGAACATCCGACGATTTGGTCGCCGGGCGCGGCAATGTCCGGAGTGCGGACGCCGCTTTCGAGAACATGATCCACCGCGGATTCGATTGCGGCGGCCTCATTGTGCATCCCGAAACTTTCGCGCAGGAGCATCGCAGCGCTTGATATCGCGCCAATGGGGCACGCAACGTCGCGCCCCGCGAGCGAGGGCGCCGATCCGTGGATCGGCTCGTAAAGCGACGGCCCAAGCCCCCAGCTCATGGAAGGAATCAGGCCCAGGGAGCCGGCGACGCCCGCCGCGCCGTCGCTCAGGATGTCGCCGAACATATTCGAGGTGAGGATGACGTCGAAATTCCGCGGCGCGAGAACAAGTTGAAGCGACGCGTTGTCCACGTACATATGGTCCAGATTCACTCCGGTATGATTGGCTCCAAGACCAGTCACCACGCGCCGCCAAAGCACGGAACTGGCAAGGATGTTGGCCTTGTCCACCGAGGTCAGCTTGTTCCGGCGGTTTGCCGCGCGCTCGAATGCAAACTGCGCGACCCGCTCGATCTCTTGCGACGTGTAACACTCGAGATCCGAAGCGCGCTCGGCGCCGTTTGCGCCCTCGGAGCGGTGCTCGCCGAAATAAATGCCGCCGGCGAGTTCGCGCACGATTTCGAGGTCCACGCCGCGTGGCGCGCTCCGGCCGCAGCGCGGAAACGCCGACGAGCGCTGGCCGGACTCGAATCGGGCGAAGGTTTACATAGAGGCCAAGCTCCTTGCGCAGCCCGAGCAGCCCGCTTTCAGCGCGCCTTCCCAAGGGGCAGGGAATCCCACTTCGGCCCGCCGACAGCGCCAAGCAGGATGGCGTCAGCAGCGCGGCAGGCATCGAGAGTTTCCTCCGGCAGCGGTTTGCCGCAGCGGTCTATTGCGGCGCCGCCAAAAGGCATCTCCGCGAATTCAAATTGAAGGCCGGATTCCGCGGCGCAATTTTTCAGCAGAGTGACGGCGGCAGAAGTGACTTCCGGCCCGATACCGTCTCCTGCCAGAACGACAATGCGCCGGCGAGTCGAATTTCCATCGCCATTTGACTTTGATGATTTCGAGGGCGATTCAGGCATTTAACGCAGGGCTCCCGTAATGAAAGTTCAGCTCGCGGCAGCGCGCTCGCCGGCAGCGGCCGCGACAGTAGTTTCGCGTCCCTGGCGCGCTTGTCGCAGGCATCCGAGCAGATCGCGATCGGAGACGACTTTATTCTGATCCGCGAGCCGTGTGACACGCCGATAGCAATCGTCCAATTCCGCATCCGTCGGGTGGTGGCCCAATTCCACCAGCCGCGCGCGCACGGCGTTGCGCCCGGAATGTTTGCCCAGCACCAGCTTCCGCTGCGGCACTCCCACTGCCTCCGGCAAAATAATTTCGTACGTTAGCGGGTTCTTGATGATTCCGTCCTGATGGATGCCCGCTTCGTGCGCGAATGCATTCGCGCCAACTACGGCCTTGTTCGGCGCCACGCCCGTACCGGTAATTTCCGCCAGCAGCCGGCTCGTGGGATAAATCTCCCGGAGCCTGATTTCCGAGGCCAGGCTGAAATGGGCGTTTCGCACGGCCAGCGCGACCGCCAACTCCTCAAGCGAGGCATTCCCCGCGCGTTCGCCGATGCCGTTGATCGTGCATTCGACTTGACGCGCGCCCGGCGCCGATCGCAGCAAGGGAGTTCGCGACCGCAAGTCCCAGGTCGTTATGGCAATGTGCGCTCAACGTGATGCCCGGGCGGTCTCCCAAATGCTCGCGCACGCGAGTGAACATCGCGGCATGTTCCGAGGGGATGCTGTAGCCGACCGTGTCCGGCAAATTCAGGATCGTCGCGCCTGCATCCGCCGCGATCTCGATGGCGCGGCAGAGAAAGTCCAAATCGCTGCGGCTCGCATCTTCGGCGGAAAACTCGACTTCCGCACAGCGATTGCGGCCGTAGCGCACCATGGCGTCGATCGAGTCCAGAGCCTCCTGCCGCGTGATCCGGAGTTTGTAGCGGAGGTGCAGATCGGATGTCGCAAGAAAGATGTGCAGGCGCGGATGAGCGGCGGATTGAATCGCCGTGAGCGCGGCATCCACGTCTTTCTGGCACGCGCGGGCCAGCGCGGCCACGCGGCAACCGCGAACCTCTCGCGCCACGGCACGCACGCCTTCCAGGTCGCCCGGCGAAGAGATCGGGAAGCCCGCTTCGATAATGTCAACGCCCAGCCGCTCGAGTTGCCGCGCCATGCGCAGCTTCTCCGCGACGTTCATCGAAAATCCGGGCGACTGTTCGCCGTCCCGGAGAGTCGTATCGAAAAACCAAACGCGATCCACGGTATCCCCCGGCGCTCATTACATCTTGGCGCCGCGCCACTGTCCAATTTATAATAGTTAGATATACTATAAGCATTTCTTATGGTGAGAGGGAGGCGCCCATGGACCTGAATGAGCTCCAGGTGTTTTTGAACGTTGCCCGGGAGAAGAGTTTTTCGCGCGCAGCGGAGAAGCTTTTTCGCACGCAGCCGGCGGTCAGCATGTCGGTCCGTAAGTTGGAAGAATGGGCCGGCGAGCCGCTCTTCGTGCGCGGCTCGCGCGCCGGGCGGTTGACCGGAGCCGGCGAGGTCCTCCTCGAACATGCCGAGCGGATGCTGAATCTCCGCGAGGATGCGCGACGGGGCATTGAAGACCTTCGCGGACTTCGCCGCGGCCGGCTCTCGCTCGGCGTAAACGAAAGTTCGATTCACGCTCTGCTTCCGGTGTTTGCGCGATTCCGGAAGCGGCATCCCGAAATCAAAATTACAGTGTTGCGCACGTCGTCGCGTGAAATTCCTGGTCTGTTGTTGAACTACAAGCTGGACCTCGGCGTGATTTCGTACGTTCCCAGGGACGCCAAGCTCGCCGCGATCCCTTTCTTCAAGGACAAGCTGACCCTGATTGTTCACCCGGGCCATCGCCTCGCGCGGCGCCGCTCCGTGGAGATTTCAGAATTGGGCAAGGAAGTATTCATCGCGCACATCGTGGATTCGCAGCATCGCTGGAAGGTCATTCAGCTTTTTGAACGCCACCATGTTCCGCTGAACAGGGAAGTGGAGCTGCCGACCATTGAAAGCATCAAGCGGTTCGTGGAAATGGGAATGGGCGTCGCCATCGTGCCTTCCATGTGTGTGCGCCATGAGGTTTTGCGCGGCGACCTGGCGGAATTGCGGATCAAGCAGCTCAACATTCCACGGCGGCTGTATTTGGTGCATCGCCGCGACGAAAAACTGAGCCACACCGCTCAAGCTCTGCTTCCACTTCTCCACAGCCGTGAAAAAGTCTCTGACGCCCTGCATTGATTCAAGGAAAGTGAATGGCGCCGGGGGGCCTGGACGCTGCGACGCGAGAAAAAAGGAGATCCAGCCTAAATTCTCCCGGTTTTCCGGATTTGATCACCGATGAACCCGGCGCATTTCATTGACTTGGTTAGACCCGCGACGTAACATTTGCGCGCATGTTTGGGGCTTACACAACAATATGAACGGGCAAAACGTTTCCCATTACCGCGTCCAAGATAAGTTGGGTGGCGGCGGGATGGGCGTCGTCTATCGGGCCGAGGACACTCGGCTTGGACGCTTGGTCGCCTTAAAGTTTCTGCCGGAAGAGCTCGCTACCGATCCATTGACCATTGAGCGCTTCAAACGCGAAGCGCGCGCCGCCTCCGCGCTGAACCACCCGCATATCTGCACCATTTACGACATCGACGAGCACGACGGCCGGCCGTTCATTGCCATGGAACTGCTGGAAGGCCAGACTCTGAAGGCCCGCCTGGCGGGCAGCCGGCTTGCCACCGAAGACCTAATCGGACTCGGCATCCAAATGGCGGAGGCGCTTGAGGCCGCGCACGCAAAGGGAATCGTGCATCGCGACATCAAGCCGGCGAATATTTTTCTGACCGAAGGCGGGCAAGTCAAGATTCTGGATTTCGGGCTCGCCAAGCTGCTGGAGCGCCGCCGCGCAGGCGAATCGGTCTTGGCGTCCGCGGTCGCTACGCTGGGGCCGGACAAAGAAATGCTCACCAGCCCGGGCTCGACGCTGGGGACGGTGGCGTATATGTCGCCGGAGCAAGCGCGGGGCGAAGAAGTGGATTCGCGTACGGATGTATTCTCACTCGGCGCCGTGCTTTATGAGATGGCTACGCACAGCCAGGCATTCACGGGAGCCACTTCGGCCATGGTGTTCGACTCGATCTTGAATCGCACGCCCCAGCCCATCGCACGAGTGAGTCCGAATGTGCCGCCCGAGTTGCAACAGATGATCGGCCGTGCGCTCGAAAAAAGCAGGCACGCGCGCTATCAATCCGCGGCCCAGCTCAAGGCCGATTTGCAGCGTCTGAAGCGCGAAATTGATTCCGGCCGGGCCAATCCGGCTTCGGGCCAAACGGAGAGGTCGGTTGCGGTCCTCTACTTTGAAAACCTGAGCCGCGGCGAGGAAGACATCTATTTCCGCGATGGCATGACGGAAGATATCATCACCGAACTTTCGGCTATCAAAGAACTGCGCGTGTTCCCGCGTTCGGCCGTGTTTGCATACCGCGACAAGCAAATCACCGCGCCGCAAATCGGACAGGAATTGAGCGCCGCCTACGTCCTGGAGGGCAGCCTGAGGCGCGCGGGCAACCGCATCCGCATCACCGCGCAACTCGTGGAAACGCGCACCGGCCACTCCATCTGGGCGCGGCGGTTTGATCGCACGATGGAAGATGTCTTCGCCATTCAGGACGAAATGGCGAAGAACATTGCCGAGGCGCTGCAAGTAATGCTCTCCGAGGAAGAGAAGCGCGTCATCGAGAAAGTGCCCACCGCCAACGTCGAAGCCTACGATTACTACTTGCGGGGAAGGCAGTATTTCCACCAGTTCCGCCGAAAAGGCATGGAGGCCGCGCGTAACATGTTCAAGCGCGCGATCGAAACTGATCCCGACTACGCGCGCGCGTGGGCGGGGCTGGCCGACTGCCATTCTTTTCTGCAGTTCTATTGGCAGCCGAGCAATGAAAACCTGCAGCAAGCCGACGCGGCAAGCCGCAAGGCGCTGGACCTCGATCCGGAACTGGCCGAGGCGCACGCTTCGCGCGGCCATCTGCTTTCTCTGCTCGAGCGCGATGAGGAAGCGCGGCACGAATTTGAAGCCGCCATCCGGCTGAACCCAAATCTATTTGAGGCCTATTACTTCTATGCCCGATCGTGCCTGATTCATGGGCAATTGAAGGAAGCGGCGAAGCTGTTCGAGGAAGCGTGCCGCGTGCGCCCGGACGATTACCAGGCCCCCAGCCTGCTGGCCAATACCTATGAGGGGATGGGCGTGAACGCTTCCATCGTCGAGGCCGCGCATCGCCATGCCGTGGAAGTCATCGAGAAGCACCTCGAAATGCATCCCGACGACGTCCGCGCGCTCTACCTTGGCGCGCAAAACCTGTGCCGCCTCGGACAGCATGAACGCGGATTGGATTGGGCGCGGCGCGCTCTGGCTATTGACCCGGAGGATTCCGCCGTTTGCTACAACCTGGCATGCATCTATGCCATCCTCGGTAAGACTGAGGAGGCCATCGATTGCCTGGAGAAATCCATCGCCTGCGGATTCGGCGACAAAAAAATCATCCAGAACGATCCGTACCTGAATCCGATCCGCAGCCACCCGCGATATATCGCTCTGCGGAGCAAACTGGCCGCTTCTGAATCCCGCGGTTGATTTCTGTCGTTCGCCACACCTCTGTCCGCCATTGAAATCCACGACTTAAGAGTTGCCTTTTCTGCAGAGGCGCGACGGCTGACGGATCTGCGATGGTTACTGGCGGAGCCGCCGTGGCTGGCGTCACTCTCGGAAACGCTTAGGGGCTGAGCCGCTCTCCTTTCTCAGGTCGTTTTCCTTTCTTTTATGCCGCAGATTGCCGCGAAAAAAAACTATTTTTCTGGAACGCTATCATTCTAAAGGACTTAGCAGGGGCGCGGTTTTGTAAGTGATTGAATTCATTGAGTTTACGTGGGGCGCGTGTTTTGCACCCTTTGTTGATTCTAAAGGACTTACGCAGGGGCGCGGAGGGGCGCAATTGTGGTTTTCCCTGCAAGTGTTTGAGAACAAAGAGGTTAGACAGGGGCGCGGAAGGGGCGCTATGGCTATCTTGTTCGCAAGTGCCTGGAGACATTGGAGTTAGCAGGGGCGCGGTTTCGTCTTGGCCGACGGGGTGTTGGCGTCTTTGCTAACGGGGTCCGATTTGCTGGAGCCCCGCAGCGCTCGAAAGAAGTTTGCCGGAGCCCCGCGGCGACTTAAAGACGTCGCAGCCCTGCGGCGCTGCCAACAAGTAGGGGCCGGAGTTCTCCAGCGGGCAGTCCATGGGCCATGATACAACAAGAGTAATCTAATGTCAAGAGAATTATATAGGAATCATGGGAGGATTTGTTACACATCTTATTCGAATGGGCGTTCGAATGGGAGATCGGGGTGGAGCTATGCATCGAGTCAGGTGCCCCAGTCTTTGTTCGAGGCAGATGATGGGCCACGCTCAAAGCAAAGGATGTGTCACTCGCCTCTAGGAGTACAGATTCAATTGGTAATGATAAACTTCTAATGAAGTGCTCACAGGAATAGAGTCGGGAATCGTCAAGGCAGTCGTACATCGCTTCATGACCACCGGGCAGCCTATGGAGCGAAGGCCGCTGCACACACGATTTAAGTCCGCTGACGCAATTGACCATTTGTTGAGCCTAAATGTTTTGAAATCAAACGACGGCAGCCAGAGTTTTTTCCCGCTAGCCCTAGCATTTTATCTGTGTGGGGACGAGGAAATTCTGTTTCAGGCAAAAAGAGCGGTGCAAGTTGTGGCGCACGTACTCCAAAATCTGTATGAAGTGGAAACCGTGAAGACAGACTTCAAATTCGAGGAGATCGAAGCTCATGCAAGCAAGATGTACGACCGACTAGAGCCGGGGACAATCAAGCTAGGCCTGTATCTAGCACCTGAATTCAGGATCCTCGCAGCCTGGGGGAGTAACCCACAAAACGCCGAAATATCATACGTTCGGATCAATGAACGCATCGTTGAGATGACAGACCTTGATAGTCTCTGGGACCAATACATAGCACGTCAACTCAAGCAGATTGACGAAGCGCCCGGACAAGAACAAATATCGCCGATAGACGACCGCGAAAGCGGGACGGCAGACGACCCTCAATTTAAGATAGGGGGAACGTCGGATGGGGTTACAGTGGATCCAAATTTAAGTGGAACCCCCAAGTCTCGGAAGGTTTTCCTAGCGCACGGACACGCCGAGGAGGCAAAACAAACGGTCGCCAGATTTTTGGAGAGGCTGGGCCTGGAAGTAATCATCCTGCACGAGTTGCCGAATAGAAGTAAGACGATCATCGAAAAGGTTGAAAAATACTCTGACGTTGATTTTGCCGTTGTTTTGTTGACGCCTGACGACGTAGGAGCCTCCAAAAAAAACAAGAAAGTGTTGAAAAAGAGGTCGCGTCAGAACGTAATCCTTGAACTAGGTTATTTCATCGGGAAGCTTGGGCGCGAGCACGTTTGCGCACTCTACATTAAAGGAGTTGAAATCCCCTCCAATTTCGGTGGCGTTCTTTATGTCCCTTACGACAAGTCCGGGAATTGGCGCTCTAAGCTTGCAAAGGAGATTGACGCGGCCGGGATCGGAATTGACCTAAAAAAGGCACTCTGATCAAGAGGCCTTACTCCTGGTCCACCCCACGTTGATCTTCGATCCAAATCTCAGTCGCCAGATTCCGCAGCAAAACGTTTACCTGATCAGCATCGCGGCAGGTTTCGTTGTCATGCCTCATCGCAGCAAGCATACGAATGTCCGCGACAAGCTGATCCATTCTGTTCCAAGTTTTTGCACTCATTTCTCTTTCCCTGTGACCACCAATTTCAAGGATTCTGAGAGCAGTCGGGGGTAAATCGTCGCGTGCCTTTCCGCTTATGTTAGTGTGCCGTTGTCATGTGCCAAAGCACCGACGTTGAACGGCGACGGACACGGCTGTAAATCGCAACCGAGTCCCCGACTGATCTCGGAACAGTATTTTACCATCATTGCGGAAAGGATTTAGTGTTCGTCGTCTCGAACGGGGGGAAGAGCAGGCTGCGCGGGGTGTGGGAATTCGATTTGTTCTATCGTCTTCATTGGCTGTTCCACATGCACTGGTCCAAGCATCGTCATTGAAAGCGGACGCTGCCCGTCAAGAACCTCCAACCACGCCTTACGAATCCTGTGCCATTCCGCTTCGACATCCACATAGCCTTGTGGAATGTACGTATTGTCCCGAAGTGCGGCCCTGTCGATGTTCTTGTATCCGAGGCTCTTCCCAATTTGGTAAACGAGTTCAACTAAAAGATCGAACTTCTTCTCAATCCACTTATCGTCCGGTTTATGGGTTCGGTTTAAGTGCGACGTATAAAGTCGCCAAGCCTCAAGCACATCTTTGTCTTGCCCCCTAGTGGCATAAAACTCCACCTGGATGCTGTTTATGGCATCAACGTGGCTTGGAGCCAACGGAGCCTTCAGAGTCATCATCAGCTTGCGAAAGATCTCTAGTTTCCGATTGCGGCGTTCGCGTCTATTGTCTCGCCGGCGCTGCACCTCAAAGGCCAGCAATGGGCCGAGCACAATTGCTATGATGGTCAGCCAGGCTTCGAATTTTATTCCGAGAAACATTGGAGTCGAATGGCGACAAAAGAATACTACAATATGTAGGCACCTTTTTGAGATATTTCAGGTGCGGCGGGGGCAAACAAAATGGTCGATGGGCTGTGGATTCTTCAAATTCAAAGGCCCGAATTCACCAGCGGCGGCGTTGTCGTTTTGATCGGAGGGAAAGTATTCGGCGGCGACAACGGATTTACATGGGTCGGCACATACGAAGAAAGTGACCGCCTGCTAAAAGCGCGGGTTGCTGTCCACAATTTTGACCCGTCAATTGAGAGCGTCCTAGGCGTGCCCGGGGACTACGAATTGCATTTCTCAGGCAACGTGCAGGGCGAAATAATCACAGGGACAGCGATGCTCGCAAATCAGCCCCAAAAAAGCCTGGCAATTCGACTCACTAAAAGAGCAAACCTCTAGCCAGTTGGCGCATCGCCTCACAGGGAGCGGGTGACACAGCCTTTGACGTGGGCTGCACCGCGCAGCCGCCGACCAGCAGACCGCGCCATATTACTCCTATTAGAAGGCCCTCGGTGGTACCATCTCGGCGTGCGGACACACAAATGCAAAATCTCAGGAATGGCTGTACGACCCGCCATCTTTGTGCCCCCGTGATGACGGACAACGACCAACATTACGGTTGTCTATCTCGAGAGGTCCGAACGTGGAGAAAAAAGATCAACTCAAACAACTGTTGAGTAACGCGAATGCCTTGCTTGGAGCAATGCGCACCAGCACGGCCACAGTTAGTGGCGAAGCAGCAAATGTCGGGAGGTACAGCAGTTACAGAACATTTATGCGTAAATACAACGACTTAGTGAAACAGGCTGCACCACTACTCCCGAACACAACAATGCTCGATATGTTCGACCTGGACAAGACCAGGGGATGGGCAGATTGCACTTGGATCGAGCAAAAGCTGCATTTTGATTCGGCATATTCAAATGCTGCGCTTTTGAAGTCTCTACTGGAAGGGGCAATTGGGTATGCCGAGGACGAAACAAATAACCTAAGGGACTTCATCCAAGCCAATTTGCGCAAGGCTATCTACACACCTCCGGAGAAAGAAGTGGAGGTTCCAGAACGCTATTGAAACGCTGATTGTTGGTCGGGGAATGGCGAGGGGCACGGATTACGACAGGGAAACCGGGCGAGTAAAAGTTTCGGGCAAGGAATCCGTTCCAGATTTCGTCTTTCCAAACCTGAAACTATGTTTAGAAGTCAAGCTGGCGAAATCACCGGACAAGCTGAGGGCGATAGTGGACGAGATCAACGCGGACATTCGGGCTTACGGTACGCAATACGAACGCCAACTTTACGTCGTCTACGATCTTGGAACGGTCCGCGATGAAGCGGAATTTAAGCGTGGACTTGAGGATGCGCCAGGCGTATCAGTTCTTGTTGTTAAGGATTGACGCACTTTCTATTTGGCGCGCGGCTCGGCCTTTCCGCGTGGCCCATTCCTTTGCCCGCGGCGGGCGAAACCGGCGTCGGGGGCACCCGGGCCAATGAAGGAAGGGAGATGATGAAGAACGAACAAATGGTGAAAACGACGCAAACGGAGAATACGATGAATACGGGGAAAGCGTTAAGTTTGCGCCCATTGCGGTTTCGAGAGGCTGTCTCGGCAATCCTCAACGTTAAGCCAGAGCCGAAACCAAAACCAATCAAAAAGACTAAGGAATGAGTCCCTCTGGCTTGCCGTGGTGGGGGTGGGTGCTTTGTTCCGTCGTGATGGGCGGCACTGCTCTTGTCATTGAGGTAAGTGCGGATGTTCTTGCAAGGCGAATAGATGAGGGAAAACCTTACGGCTTTTTGAGTTATATTTTCGGTCCATTGAGCAAGATTGGCTGTTTCTCAATTGTGCTTTTGTGGTTCTTGTTCCTAGCTTCTATTGTTGCCGGAGTTGTTGGGATTGAGAAGCTTGTAAGAAGAATGAGGTAGGAGGGGAAAGCGATCTGGGAAACGGAGGGGATGCCCAAAATGAATCATGTCCACCATGCAGGCGCTGAAACATTGACCACGGTTTTACTTCCATTTCTCGTTGCAGTTGTCACTTCTGTCTTTGCCTTTTTAATTCAGAGGAGCAAGCTCCGCACAGAATTCCGCACCGAATTCATGGCAGAAGCGGCGGCAAGAATTCTATTGACCCGTCCTGATTGGAAGAAACGTAGCTTTGAAGCGATCAGTAAGAAACTTGGAGGCTTCGGAGAAGATGAATTGAGGAAGATTCTGGTCAGGGCTGGAGCTGTGAGATTTGAAGGCAAAGATGGCGAGCTTTGGGGATTGATCGAGCGCAACGAGTCTGATTTGCAAGGTTGAATTGGGTTTGTCAAAGATACAATCCCGAAAAGATAGGGGGTGGGGGTGGGACCGGCACAAGGCGAGGACAAAGAGCGGGCGCAGCATGCTGCGCCCCTACGAAGGACAAGGAAGCGGCGCGGGCGGCGAGTTCGGGATGTCGAGAAAGGGAGAGGATGACGGGAGGAAGAAGCGGGCGGGGGACAATTCAAAAGGGAGATTTCTCGCTGCGCTCGAAAAGATGGGGGGGGGGCGGCATGAGTCTAGGACGAAAGGCGGGCGCGGCATGCGGCGCCCCTACGAAGGACGGGGAGGCGCTGATAATTTTGCAGCGGCGAACCCCGGAAGTTTGAGGCTTCTCCGAGGCGGACAAGCGTACGCCACCACGCGATCCCATGGGACCCAGAGCAATTGGCACAACATGATCTGGTAAAAATTGGGGCCAACCAGCATGGAAATGCCGATTTGCATCGCTACGATGCCAGGCACCAGCACCCAGCGGGCGCGCCGGCTGAACAAAGCAATCGGCATCACCAACTCGAAGCCCATCCCACACACAGCCAACAACCGCGACATCAACGCTGACCGCGCCATCAAAGGGCCCCACGTGGTGAGCGGGTCCGCGGAGGAACTGTGGTAGTAGTGCGAAAGCAGTGTGTTACGCATGTTGTCGCTATTAATCCACTCGAAGCCGGAGTGCCGCACCTTTGAAATGCCTGCTGCGAAATAGATGAGTGTGATGAGGACCCAGATCATGCGGACAGGCCAGGTGTATTCTCCGCTCATTTCGGGCGGGCCCTGGATTTTTTGAGCTCTCCGCTTGCGGATCAGCGCATCGATGGACCAGGCATCACCGCATCGCGAGCACGCCATGATCAAAAACGAAAAGATCACGACTTGTTCCAAGTGATGAGTTTTTCCGAAGCTGGACGAAACACCGACGAGGTAAAGTCCAAACGCAAAGCTAATCACCGTGCTGATTCGCGTGAACAGGCCGATACAACTGAACAGCATTGCCGCTCTCCACACGATCTGGATAGCGGCCATACCTTGCGTAGATGCGGGCGGCAAGTGAAGAACGGACATCAACCAAACCGGGTTCCAGAATGCGCGGGAAACGGACCCCCAGGGCGCAAAATTCTCGCGATAGCCCCACGACGGGAAGAGCCAAGGCGTGAGCACGTAAAACAGGAACATCGCGCCGAATAGAATGATTCGGCAGAGGCCAAGATTGTCAGGCAGGGCGGCCTCAAACCAAAAGTGATTCCAGTGATTGCGAAGGAAAGCCATGTCAATGGCTTCCCTCGCGCGGCGGAGCCACTTCCGCCAACAACTCCTTGCGGTCCGGCCGATCGATATTGCTCACCCAAGGGTCGAGGGTCCAGGTGACCATATAGAGCCGCATGGCGACGAGGGGAGGCCCTCGGTGACGTCCCGCGCGCCGCAAAGCTTCATACCGCGCCAGGCAATCCGCGACAGCTTCATCCTGGCGGTTTACCTGCAGCGTGTGGGCCAGCCCTGCGGAAAGCCGCGAATTATCGAACGGCTCAATGAAGGAGGTGTTGTAGAGCTGTATTTCGACGAGGGGCGACTTCTGCACCACGCCGTAGAGCCGCAACATCGAGAATGTCTTGGAGCTGAAGACCTCCGAATCCATCGGGTACTGAGAAAATGGCCAATGCTCGGTGTCCCGCACGATGTCGGCGAGCGAACCACCGAAAATAACAGCGCCAAGGGCGTAGAAGACCAACAGGCGCCGCTTTGACATGACCACTTTGCCCGCGGATTCACTCAGGTTATTCGTCCGTTCCCGGGTGAGTCCCACCACGGCAAGCAGCGCGTAAAACCATAGAACGGCCAGACCGCACGAAATTTTGGTCGTGAGCCGGCTCCAGCGAGCGAGATATTCGGCGACCGGAAGGTGCGATTGACCTCTGATCATGCGATTAAAAATTGTCAGGCTCTCGCCGCGGTAGGCCTTTTCGATGGTTATGGGAGTAAGAACGTAGGCGAAGACCACCCAAATGGCGGCGAGGACGACCAGCGCCGTAACCCAGTAAAGCCAAACCTTTCTTGAATGAGTTAGCGGCATGAGCGAATGCCTGTAGATTGACTTTGGGCACGTCCCCTGTCAATCCTCCGCGCAAGCGCAGTACGCGGACATGTCACCGCTATCTTTATGAAATTGGGGCAGTTATAAGGACGAAATGGAGGGCGACGAAATCTAAATGCCTATTCCCCGCAATACGATGGTGCCGGGGGGCAGAATTGAACTGCCTACGCCAGCCTTTTCAGGGCTGCGCTCTACCAATGAGCTACCCCGGCACTCTGAGGAGCAAACATTTTACACACTGCGCCGCGAAAAACGAAATTCGTCCGGGGGAGTGAAGCGCGAAGATATGGCGTGAGTAAAGGGCGTGCGAAAACGATTCGATACGCCGGAGAGGCTCATCGAAGGATGCGCAGTTGAGAGACGACTCGCAATGATTCTTCGCAAGCCAGAACTTGCCCGGCACGGAACGCCCGCTTCGCAATGCTCTGGATCGCGCGAATGCCTGCATCGAGCTGAAATCATTGCAGCAGGCAAATCTTTCCGCATTCTTAAAAAAGGCAGGGCAGATGCCTCCCGGCACAGAGAATTGAGGGCAAGGTCGAAGCCGTTGTGGGCTGCGAGTAAGTTCACTTCATCGTTTCGTCGAACTCCCGCATCCACTCTTTTTTCTTGAGCACTTCGCGTGGTTTGGTGCCGTCGGGCGGACCCACAATGCCGTCCTTCTCCATAATGTCAATCAGACGCGCGGCGCGCCCATATCCGATGCGCAGCCGCCGCTGCAGCGTGGAAGTGGAAGCGCGTCCCATTTCACACACCACGCGAACGGCCTCCTGATACAGTTCGTCGTCCACATCGCTTTCGCCACCCGCGTTTTCTTCTCCTCCCGCGGCATCTTCCTTCGGGGCTTCGAGAAGCTGCTCGTTGTAAACGGCCTTGGCCTGCGCGCGCCAGAAATCGCAAACGGAGGAAATCTCCTCTTCCGTGACGAGCGGCCCGTGGATGCGGTGCAGCCGGGAAGATCCGGCCGGAAGGTAAAGCATGTCGCCGCGCCCGAGCAACGATTCGGAGCCGTTGGAATCAAGAATTGTCCGGGAGTCCACCTTGCTTGCCACTCGGAATGAGATGCGCGCCGGAAAGTTTGCCTTGATCAGGCCGGTGATGACGTCCACGGAAGGCCGCTGAGTCGCCAGAATCAAGTGGATGCCAACCGCGCGCGCCATTTGCGCCAGGCGCGTGATGGAGGCTTCGACGTTGTTGGTGTCCACCATCATCAAATCCGCCAGCTCGTCAATCACAATCACGATGTAGGGCAGCGGCTTGTGCTCCATCTCTTCCGCGTCATCGAAAAGCGAAAGCGATTCTCCGTGCTTGAATGTGCGGTTGTACTGGTCAATGTTGCGCACGCCGCGCTGCGCCAGCAGCTTCAGCCGCTTTTCCATTTCGCGCGTTGCATTGCGCAGCACATTCGAGGCAATCTTGGGATCTGTGACCACCGGCGCGAGCAGGTGAGGAATGTCCTCATAGAGACCAAGTTCGAGCCGCTTCGGATCTACGAGCACCAGCTTCAGTTCTTCCGGGGTGGATTTGTACAACATCGAGATAATCAGCGAGTTCAGGAAGACGCTTTTGCCCGTTCCCGTTGCGCCCGCAATTAATAAGTGCGGCATCAGCGCCAGATCCGTCACGCGGTGGCGCCCGATCAGGTCCTTACCCATTGTGAGCGTGAGCTTCGATGCGGAATGGACAAACTCCGGCGACTCAATTTCTTCGCGCAGGACGATCGTCTGCCGGTGATGATTCGGCACCTCGACGCCCACCGTGGATTTTCCCGGGATGCGCTCAATCAATATGGATTCCGCGCGCAACGCGAGGCATAGATCCTCCGCGAGCCCTGTAATCCGGCTGTACTTGATTCCAGCTTCGGGCTTGAATTCGTAAGTGGTTACGACCGGCCCGGGGTTGATCTGCGTCACGTGCCCGCCGACATCGAATTCCCTGCACTTTTCCTCGATGCCGCGCGCGCAGCTCTTCAGCTCCTCTTCCTGCAGTTTTTCGCCGCGCTCGGCCAGGCGAAGGAGTCCGGGAGAAGGCAGACGGAAATTGGCGGGGCCATGCGCAATCTTCGGGCCGGCCGCCGGCTTCATGGGCTGGTTCGGATCGCCTTTTCCAGTGAGTTTTTCCTTGAATCGCAGGATTACAGGCAGACGTTTCGCGAGTTTTTCATTCCCGCCGCCCGGCGCTTCTTCATCCTCATCCTCTTCCACCGCAACGGATGCTTCCTTGAAAGCGCTTACTTGCGGAGGCACGGGCTGGCGTCCGGCAATTTTTATCTCCTCAACGCGTTTGCGGAGCCGCGCTTGTTCGCGATCCTCGCGCCATGCGGCCCAGCGCTCCTTCACGCGGTTCAGAAACGTGACCTTACCGAGTGGGCCTTGCAGCTTTTCGTGCAAGCCAAGGAATGAGAATCGCGTGGTGAGGAATAGCGCCGCCAACAACGCGGCGACCACAACCAGTTGCGCTCCGATGCTGTTGAACGCCGCCACCAAACTTGCTGCCAGCAGGTCGCCTATCAAGCCTCCCGGCGGCGCGGCCCCTCGGACCTCCGGAAAATGCCACAGGGAGAGCAGGGCGGGGAGCCCGAGCACGAACATTATCCAGCCGGTCAATTTCATGACAGGCGATTCCGCAGTCCGGCTGCGGAACCATCGCGCGCCAAGCGCAAAAATTCCAGCAGGCAGAAGGAATGCGGCATACCCGAAGCCTTGGAAGAGCAAGTCCGCGCCGTGCGCGCCTACCGGCCCGATCCAATTCGTGGCCGGGTGCGAATCCGGCGAATAGGCGGACACATTCAGCGATCCGTCGTGCGGGTTGTAGGAAAGCAAACTCAGCGCCACGAGTAGGCCCATGGTGGCTCCCAGGAAGCCAATCAACTCGTTGAGGCGATGGTTTTCCGTCGGCGTCAATAAGCGCACAAACTTCTCCTTGACTGGGCGGATAGCGGCGATGAATTGAGCACTGGGGGCGCGGGCGCTATCGCGCTGGTCCCAGATGCAGGAACACGAGCAACAGGATGAGTATACCGAGCGCGACCCGGTACACAACGAAAACGTTGAGCGTGCGTGTCTGGAGGTAACGCAGAAAGAAAGCGATCACTGCATAGCCGACCAACCCGGAAACGGCGATGGCAATCAAAAGGGTCGAGAGATTCATGTCGAGCGTGCCGGTGCGATGCATGTGAATTAGCTTCGGCAATTCTTTCAGTGCGGCCCCCGCAATGATGGGCGTCGAAAGCAGGAACGAGAATCGCGCCGCGGTCTCGCGCGTCATCCCGCGCCACAGCCCCGCGACAATCGTGCTCCCCGACCGCGACACCCCGGGAAACAGCGCCAGCGCTTGCGCCGTCCCAACGACCATCGAATCGCCCAGACTGATCTGTTTCATATGCCGTTGGAGCGAAGCCGTCCGGTCCACCCACCACATCACGAGTCCAATCAATATCATCGCCGATGCGATCGGCACAGGCTGGCTCAAGCGGTCCTCTATGGTTTTTTCAAAAAGCAGTCCGGCAATTGCGCCCGGAATTGTGCCTGCAACCAGAAACCAGAACAGGCGCCGTTTCCATGTAAAATCTTCGGCCGTCATCGCCGAAGAGCTTCGCACGCCAAATCCGGCGAGGATCAGCTCGTACCAATCCCGCCAAAAGTAAAGCAGGACGGCAGCGAGCGTACCCACGTGCAGCGCCACTTCAAACGCCAGCCCCTGTTCTTTCCATCCCAGAAACCAGGGAACGAGCACAAGATGAGCGCTGCTGCTGACAGGCAGGAATTCCGTGAGTCCCTGAACGACCGCCAGCACGATTGCCTGAAAAAGTGACATTCTGGATCAGGTCTCCCTTGGCCCGGCTAATGTCTTGTGCATCTGGATTGCGTCAATCCGTCCAAGATAGTAGCCGGGCAACAGTCTTACATCCCGGTACTTGTGAACATACCAGAAGTGAAGTCCGGCCTCATTGTTGGTCGCCGTTTCGATTTCCACTGTAACGACCCCGCATTCGGCTAGCGCTCGTTCGGCTGCGCCCAGCAATACCGTGCCCATGCCGCGACGCCGGTGCGATTCCGCTACGTCAATCGTGATGATGTGACCCCGCGGTGGGTCCGCATCCACAAGAATAAATCCGGCTACTGTGCCGTCCGCCTCCGCTACGAAGCAGATCGCGCCCGGCTGTGCCAGATACCAACGAAGTTCTTGCCTCGAATACGCGATCCCGCGCGGGTAACAGTCGCGGTCAAGAGTATGGAGCGCGTCGAAGTCCGTAGAAACAAATGGGCGCAGCGGATAGCTCACGGGCGTGAATTGTAGCAAGACAATAGATTTCGGGAACGATGGGCAAAAAGAATGAGAGGTTGGCGTCAGACTTCGAGAATCACAGGGAGGATCAGCGGCCGCTTCGCCGTCTGCTTGTTCAAATAGCGTTTCAGGTCCACGCGAATTTTTTCTTTCATAACGCCCCAGTCGGATTTTTCCTCCGCATTGGATTGCTCAATCGTGCGCAGAACCACCTCGCGGGCCCCGGCAATCAGTTCCGCGCCGTCATCGGATGGAAGGAATCCGCGGGTGACGATTTCCGGCTGCGATTCCAGCCGCCCGTTGTGCTTGTCCATCGCGACGATCGGCACCACCACGCCGTCTTCCGCAAGATGCCTTCGATCGCGGATTACGACCTCCTCGATTTCCTCGAGCGACCCTGAATCCACGCACACGCGCCCCGCGGAAACCGGCTCGCGCCGGAAGGCGCCGTTTTCCGTGAATTCGATCGGGTGGCCGTCCTCCAGCAGGAGAACTTCGTCTGATACGACGCCCAATTGATGCGCCATCGCCGCGTGCCGGAATAGCTGCCGGTATTCCCCGTGAAGCGGGATGAAGTAGCGCGGCTTCACGAGCTGCAGCATCAGCTTTTGTTCTTCCTGGCTGGCGTGGCCGGACACATGAATCAGCCCTGCGTTGTTGTCGTAATAGACGAGCGCCCTTCGCCGGAACATGTGATCGAGCATCCGGAAAATGGATTTCTCATTTCCCGGAATGATTCGCGCGGAAAGAATCACCGTGTCGTTTTCTTCCACCGACAACATCCGGTGGTTGTCCACCGACACCCGCGAGAGCGCCGACATCGGTTCGGCCTGGCTCCCGCTCACCATCACGACAAGTTTGTGCGGGTCGAAGGACTTGATGTCCTGTGGCCGCACGACCATCCCGTCCGGAATGCGCAGTTGTCCAAGGTCATGCGCGAGCTCTACGTTGTCCACCATGCTGCGCCCAACGAAGCCGATCTTTCGGCCCGTGGCCGCGGCCAGGTCCACGATGATCTGGATGCGGTGTACGGACGAGGCAAAACACGAGATCAGCACTTTTCGCGGCGCGGTCCGGAATAGCTCCTCCAAGCGAGTCGAAACTGCGCGCTCCGATGGCGTGTAGCCGGGCCGCTCGACGTTTGTGCTGTCGCTGAAAAGCGCCAACACTCCTTCCGATCCATATCGCGCGAAGGTGTGAAGATCGAAGGGCTGATGGTCGGGCGGCGTGGGGTCCATTTTGTAATCGCCGGAGTGAATCACCACTCCCGCCGGCGTGCGAATCGCGAGCGCGACGCAATCAATCGTGCTGTGCGTCACGTGGATAAACTCAATCTTAAACGGGCCGATCTCAATGACGTCTCTGCTCTTAACTTCCTTCAGCACGGCCTTGTCCAGCAGGTTCCGCTCATCCAGTCGCCGCCGCACGAGCGCGAGCGTGAAACGAGTCCCGTAAATCGGCACGTTCAGGTCGCGCAGGATATACGGCAGCGCGCCGATGTGGTCTTCGTGGCAGTGCGTCAGCAGGATCGCGCGCACCATGTGGCGGTTCTGCTTCAGGTAGGTGATGTCCGGGATGACGATGTCCACGCCGAGCAATTCGGCTTCAGGAAACATCATTCCGGCATCGATGACGATGATGTCGTCGCCGCAGCGCAGGGCGAGCATGTTCATGCCGAACTCGCCGAGACCGCCGAGAGGTATGGCCCAGAGTGATTTGTGATTCAAATTGCGCTCCGCAATTGCGTGCGGAGCATCGTATCACAGCGCGGAGCGCTCCCACTCGAAGGGGAGGGATCCCTTCGCGCCGGTGACGTTCAGTCGCGGTCCCCTCCACTGAAGAGTCTGGCAATTCCCACGAGCACGACCGCGCCGACCGTCGCAGCCGCGAGGCTGTAAAGCCATCCTCCGCCGGCAATATTCAGCTTCGTGAAGATCCAGCCGCCCAGCACGGCCCCGACCATTCCCAGAATGATGTTCACGATGCATCCGTAACCCCGCCCGCGTGCGAGCGTTCCGGCAAGCCACCCGGCGATCAGGCCGATAATGATCCAACTAATCAGTGAGCGGGATATGGAATATCCCAGGAGATTCACATCTTGAAGTAACGCTAGCAATGCCACCATTTTTCACCTCTCTGGAATTGGCGCGGGTGCTCTCTTCAGGCCCGACTCATCTTGTACTATTCATTTGGCTTGCATGCAAATAAAATTGGCGTGCCGAAGACTGGATTCAGGGAAGGGGAAATCTCGGGAGGTCCGATGAAGAAGAGCGCGAAGGGAAAGATCGGCGCAAAAGCGCCAAAAGCCCCGGACGAAGCCGTTAAAGCGAAAACCGGGAAAACCTGGGCCGAATGGTTTTCAATTCTCGACAATGCCGGCGCACGGAAGATGAAGCATTCGGAAATCGGCCGCCTTCTTTATGAAAAGCACAAAGTCTCCATGTGGTGGATGCAGAACATTGCTACGCGATACGAACAGAAGCATGGGCTCCGCGGAGTCTACGAAACCTGCGCCGGCGATTTCAGTTCGTCCGTCAGCCGCACGTTCGCCTGCGGCGTCGCCGAAGTCTTCACCGCCTGGCAAGATCCCCAGGCACGCCGCTCCTGGTTGAAGGGCGATTCGCTCGAGGTTTCCTCGGCGAGTCCTAACAAAACTCTCCGTGGCGCCTGGGACGGCAACACCAGCCGAATCGAAATCCGTTTCTATCCCAAGGCAGCCGGGAAGACGCAGGTCGTGGTTGATCACATGAAAATGGCTAGCTCGAAGAAAGCCGTCGCAATGAAAGCCTTCTGGTCGGAAAACCTTGAACGCTTGCGTGAACGCCTGAGCTGATAGCGGATGCCCCGATGGTGAGCCCGAAGGAATCGAGTGGACCGGCCGGTTAGTTCCTGAGTCGACCGCTATTGTGTCCCACTGCCGGACGCACCCTTTTTGCTTGCGCCTGCGGGCGGACTCCCACCGCCATTCTCGCCACCCGTTCCAGTCCCCGTTCCCGTTCCAGTCCCCGTTCCAGTCCCGTTACTGTTCTGGTTTTTAGCCTTGTCTGCTTGGAAGTGCTTAATCAGGGTCACCAGGTCAATACCTACTCCCAGCCGATAGTAGTCGCGATTCACAGTCCCCAAGGACACAGCTTGAACATTGCCGCTATTGACAGAAACGGGAGCGCCCTCCACCGGATCAAGTAGGATAGGGATTTGAGACGAATTTCCCTGATGTCTGTCGAGGTGCACCCAAGAACTGAAGAAAATGTGAAAAGCCGGATTAAACCAGAGAGGGAAGAAAACATCGGTGCGAAGAACCCATCCATGGAGGTTCCCGCCGCTGATGGCCGAATTCTGGCCGACACCAATGTCGACGATGCCCGGGAATATATTGCAAGTGCCGAAAGTATCCCGGTCCATACACATTCCACCAAAGTCGCTGTCATTTTGTCCAAAATAGAACCACTTGAGCCGGATCCCACCATAGTATTGTTGGTAGAAGCGGGCACGGTTAGGCGGAAGAAAGGCTATGGTGTTTACGCACGATGTAGTGACCATCGGGGGGCAAATTGTCGGGAGGGCAGCCGTCGGACCGAGATTAAAGAGTTGTCGCTCTTGGGCTGGGGTGAGACTCGATGGAAGAGTGAACTCTTGAACGTTGGCTTGAGTTGTCGTCAACGGAGTTATGAATCCAACGCCAGCGACGAATGACAACCCAAAACTATTATTCGAATCTGTGGCGGAATTCGGGATATGAACTGGCTTAATCGCCACCTCAGGCCCCCCCACAAGTTCAAACGTTTGGATCGCCTGGTTGAATTGTGTACTCAGCAGGGAATTGAACGTTGGATTTGAAGTTGTTACGCTGGTGAGCACATTGGCTGTTTGCTGGGGATCGGATGTAATTCTGGGGTTCAGCCATAGCCAAATTCCCTTCCTCAATGGAGAGAGATTCGCCACACTGTTGTTCTTGTCTTTCCTGGTCCACGCCACCGGAGCTGTAACATTGAACTCCAGGAATGCATCGGAATGTGTGGCTAGCGAACTCGCACCACTTATATCAATTCCCACAACAGAGCGCATAAACCAATTTATTGGAGGACTCAACGCCTTAGTAGGTTTGACCGGTCCCAGAACGGTCGCATTGCCGTCGCTGTCAGTAACGTCCAACTCGACATCGTCGTAGACGCTTGGAGTGGGGACATTGAACTGCACGCTGAACGTTCCGTCTGTACTGACTGAGACTGTGGGATTTTTCAGCGTGACATGCGCTATTTTGACTATGATCCCAGAAGCATTCACATTTGACTTGCCATTCTTTAAGGGGGTTCTTCCAGTGACCTGTGCATCTCCAGCATGAACTTGGTTAAGACACGCGGTCGTGACCGGCGGCGTTACCTGACCTGTCACGGGGACGGTGCATATCTGACTTGACCTTTCTCGGATCGAAATAGGCCCGACAACGACCGCAGGAGGCAGGGAACCCGAAGGCGTTGAAGCAGGAGCTTGGAAGTCGACCTCAAGAATATCGTATTTTGCTAATTCCTTTCCAATTCCTAAGGAATAGGAAAGATTCCCATCATCCCCGATCGCAACTTGCTCTGGATAAGCTTTGTTATTCACCTTGACCGTAACGTTCGTGCCCTTGGAGGCCTTTCCTGTGATTAGGATCGTGTGTTCGTAAGGGTGATTTATACACGGAGACGGAGGCGGTGTGGAGTCCTCGCAAAACTGTGTCGTCGAAGCATTTGAGGTTGTCCCGCCATTCTGATTTGATGCCGCTGCAGAACCTCCCTGTGAACCTCCATAGCTCGTAGGCAGAGATGCGTGTTGGTGGGGAGAGGACGTCTGCTGCCATGCGGGTATTTGTCCTGAATTCGCAGAAATTGTCGCTGTCTGGGGACCGAGGTTGGAGGTCCCACCGTTTTGGTCCTGGTTCTGTACGTAGGAATTCTCCGAAAGACCGTAAGTTATCCCGGAATCATCCGTTATCGAGCCGTTGCGAACTGTCTGGCCCGAATCCCTGCAAATCGCGGAAATCGGCGCCGTCATTCTCGCTAGTTCCTCATTCACCGCAGTTACCCGCGCATTCATTTCCTTCTTACCGTCATCTGTTAGCGCGACGCCGGATTGCTTTGCGCTCGTTTGGAGGTCGGCGATGCGCTGCTTCAGCAGTAGCGCCAGTTGGTCTTTCCGCCGATCAAGGCGATTTCCGTTAAATTCCAGGGCTGCAATTGGCGTCGTGGGGTCACACTGAATCGAAGTGAGCTTGGCGATTTCCTGGCGCAACTGGTCAATGCCCGCAGGCGGAGTTTGTCCAGTCGTCACGGTGGGGAGTGTCAGAAGGCAGACAAGGACGCATTTCACGAGCAAAGAACGGGTCCGGCTCATAGAATCCTCCAAGAGTACGCCTGGGTCTTGAGGCGATACTTATACTCAGGAGTATTGTCACTGTCAATACGTATTTAGGAGAGACCCGAACCTCAAGCTACGTGCCTAGATATTGACTATCAAAGCTGCATAGGAAGGACGAGGGATTACGGAGGATGAGGGGGCTAAGAATGACGGCTAGGATGCGAGGCTAATCGCCTTCGAGGAGAATTGCCGCGGCGAGTACCGTCGTCCACAGCCCGCGCTTGTCGCCCACGGCGGACTGCGTGATGTTCATCGTGCGTACGATCTTGTTCGAGATTCGGTAGACTTCTTTCTTCTCGTCCCAGGAAAGATCCGCGTCAAATTCCACGTTCAGCGTTGTCGCCAGCATTTCCGCGGCCAGCTCTTCCGTGTACTCGCCCGCGATCTCTTCCGTTTCTCCGAACGAGTGGTGTTCCGAGAGATATCCATACATGGATTTGTCGGCGGGCAGCGCCAGTCCCACGCCCGCGGCGATCAGCCGGTGCGCTTCTCGCGTGGAATTCTCGCTGATCACGGTGAACGCCACCTGGCCGTGCTTGATGTGCTTCAGCCCTTCACTGCGCGAAATCAATTTGCAATTGGGAGGAAAAATCGAAGAGACGCGGACGATGTTGCACGAAGCGATCCCCGCGTTGCGCAGGGCCAGCTCAAAACTGGAAAGCCGCTCGCGGTGTTTGCCGACACCTTTTGTCAGGAAAATCCTTTTCGCGACGAACGCCATGGACAGTGCCGGTCTTCGGTGCCTCCGCTAGAGAAATTCGCTCACAAAAGCAGGCGTCCGCGAAAATAACAAGAACACGCGGCAGTGTCAATGCGAATTACGATGTTTGAGAAATGTTTGTTCGCGCCCGGTGGCGGCGAAAGCTGAAGCTCACCGGAAACTGCTCGGCGCGCCTGCCGCCTGTGGCGCTCCGCGCCGCCGCTCTTCCGCAATCAAAGCCTGCGCCGCTTCGCGCGGCTGAATGCTCCAGTTGCCGGCGGAGGTTGTCGGGATCGTGCCTGTCTTTGAAACGTAATCTATAATCAGTTCGCGGACCTCTTCCGGTGACCGGTACACAATCGGCAGCCCCTTGAATACTTCGTAGTGTCCGCCGCCCGTGTAACGGTAGTTGTTGACCGCAACCCGCAACTTCGCCGCCGGGTCGAGCGGTTTTCCCTGCCGCGTTAAGTTGCGAATGCGGTCGCCCACCTGCCGCGTAAGATCAATCACGTAGCTGACTCCCTCCGCGGAATCCGCGTTGTAGCCGGGAAGTTGCAGCGGTTTTGAAGTATCGAATGGCCATTGGGGGAAAAAGCTCGCCGCGTGCTCGAGAGCGTCCTTGAGCTGCGCCCCGGTCATTTCGACGACGTACAGCGTGTTCTCATAAATGTAAAGGCCTGCCAACTGCCGCAGGGTCACCGGCCCTGCCGGAATTTTCAGCGCCGGATAAAACATCGTCGCCAGTGAGACGTACGCGTGACCGGCGTCCAACTGCACCCTGTGGATCAAGTCCACCAGGGGATCATCTTGATACCGCGAAACGTCGCCGTGCATCTCTTGAGCGCTCGTCGCAATCGGCGTATCGAGGTATTTCTGCGTCGCCGTTTCATACGGCTGCGCCAATTTCACAATCTCGGCGTCCGCTGCGGTCGAATCCGTCACCGGAAGCACTGCGGAATGTTTTTCCTTCACGTGCCAGGCCCCGTTTGCATCCCTTTCCATCTCCACGTCCGCTCGCGCCAGCGACTGCCCCCAGTTTCGCGCTTGCGCAAGCAGGACGCCGTTCACCATTTGCTGCGCCACCTCACGATGTGTGTGGCCGAATAGGATCACGTCGATTCCAGGCACCTGCCCCGCAAGCGCAAGGATTGCATTTTCGCCGGAGATTTCATCCGAACCGGATTGCTGGTTCGCGGCCGGATCCGGGCCCAAACCCGAATGCGCTATCACCACGACGAGGTCCGCCTGTTTCCTTACTTCCGGGATCACTCGTTTCGCCGACGCGACGATCTGCTCGAATTCATATCCCTTGTAATGCGCCGGAATCTCCCAGCGCGGAATTCCCGGCGTGACGAACCCGACGATCCCCACTCGCACCCCGCCGGCTTTCTTGATGATGAATGATTCAAAATGTCCGGCGCCGTTCACATATTCCTGTTTCACGTTCGCGGCCAGGATGGGAAAGCGCGCCTCGCGCTTCGCCTTCCACAATACCTCCAGCCCAAAATTGAATTCGTGATTGCCGCAGGCCGCTGCGTCATATCCCATCGCGTTCATCACCGCGATCGTCGGATTCGGCTGCGCCGGTTCTTTTCGCGCGAAGTAATACGCCAGCGGCGTTCCCTCGATAATGTCGCCGGAATCGAGCAGCAGGACGTTGGGTTCGCTTGCCCGCACCTGTTTTACAAGCGTCTCAATTTTCGCCAGTCCGCGGTTCGCCGGACGATTCGCGTAGTAGTCCACAGGGAAAATATTGCCGTGAATGTCCGTCGTCCCCAGCAAAACGATATGGACGTGTCCGGCCGCGCCCTGCTGCGCGTGCCCCGGAATAATCGCAAGCGAGGCGAGGATCGCGGCAACGCAAGCCAGTCCTGAGTATTTTTTTGTCATGTGCGATTATTTTTCTCGCGGTCCCAGGACGACCGGGGCAAGCTTTGGCGCAAGACCTTTCAGTTTTCGCAGATCCTCCGCGCTGAAGTCCGGGCCCGCAGCCTGTGCGTTCCGCCCCTTGCGGGAGATTTGTACCACCCCCGCCACCTTGCCTTCGTGGACGATGGCTGCGCTCATGATCTTCTGGATCATTTCATTCTGCCCCAGCTTCAGAGGGACTCCCTCAAACACGCTTATGTGGCGTGAGTTCGCGAACGAATTCTCCACGTCCGCCCGTTTTTCCCGCGCTGTCCGCGAAGCGAGCGCCGTCGCGCTGTTCAGCGGTATGGTCCCCACCGCGCGCAGTTTTTCCGGGATCACGAATTGAAGATGTTTCCCGTTTCCCACGACGCCCAGGATGGCCACCTCATCCGCTTTTACTCCAAACGCCTGTGAAAGTTTTCCCGCGAGCGCCGCAAGGTTTTCCGGGTTTGTCGGGACGGAACTGACCGCCAATTCGGAGAGAAAATCGTCAAGTTCAAAAACCGCTTTTGATGAATCTTTCATCCACCCCTCGGGCCGAGTTTCCTGAGGCAACCGGTATTATAACGAAACATTTTCTCAACTCCCCTTCAATTTGACCTGCGTACGCGCCTTGCAATACCCTCGCGGAGTTTCTATACTCAAATCCTGGAATCCGCGTCCGGAGAATTCATGCCCGCCCAGGCTGGCCCGACAGATCACAGCTTTTTACTCCGCAAACTCCATTCACTTACCGGAATAATTCCCGTCGGCGCCTATATGGCCGACCATCTTTTTGAAAACAGCTACTCCCTGGTCAGTCCGGAAAAATACAACGAAGCTTCGCGCGCGCTTCAGACCATACCCTGGCGCCTTCCGCTCGAAATCGGGATCATCTGGCTGCCGATTCTTTACCACGCTGCTTACGGCTTCTATGTCTGGTATCGCGGGAAAATAAACGTCTCCCAATATCCCTGGGTGGGCAACTGGATGTTCACTCTCCAGCGCTGGACGGGCCTCGTCGCCTTCGCCTTCCTCGGCTGGCACCTTTACACCGAACGCTTCCTCACTCACGGCATGTCCACCTACGCCATTGTCAATCAGGATATGCAAAGCACCTGGTTCTTTGCGTTTTTCTTGCTCGGCGTCGCCGCCTGTTCGATTCACCTCGGCGTGGGAGTGTGGAATTTCGTTTGCAAATGGGGCCTCGCTGCCACCGTGCGTTCGCAACGCGCCGCGGGTTATCTCGGAATCGCCATCGCCGCAATCATGCTGGTGATGAGCGTCACCACCGTCATCTGTTTCCGGTTCGGCTGGCATCCGCTGGACGCATACTTACTAGCTCAAAAATGAGGCAACCTAAGATCATCGTTGTCGGCGGAGGGCTCGCCGGACTGATGGCCACCATCCGCGTGGCCGAAGCCGGCATCCCCGTCGAACTCTTTTCCATTGTTCCCGTAAAGCGCTCGCATTCCGTCTGCGCGCAGGGCGGCATCAACGCCGCCAAGAACACCCAGGGCGAAGGCGATTCCACCTGGCAGCATTTTGACGACACCATCTACGGCGGCGACTTCCTCGCCAACCAGCCGCCCGTAAAACGCATGTGCGACGCCGCGCCCGGCATCATTGATCTCCTCGACCGTATGGGCGTCATGTTCAATCGCACCCCCGAGGGCCATCTCGACTACCGCCGCTTCGGCGGCACGTTCTTCCATCGCACCGCATTCGCCGGGGCCACCACCGGCCAGCAGCTCCTCTACGCTCTTGACGAACAAGTCCGCCGCTTCGAGGCCGAGGGCAAAGTCACGAAGTACGAAGGATGGACTTTTCTCTCCGCCGTTCTCGACGATTCCGGTGTCAGCCGCGGCATCTGCGCCATGGATCTGAAGTCCATGGAAGTGAAAACGTTTCCCGCAGACGCTGCGATTTTCTGCACCGGCGGGAACGGCTCCATCTTCGGCCGCTCGACTAATTCCGTCGTCTGCACCGGCACCGCGCAATCCGCTCTTTTCCAGCAGGGCGTGGACTACGCCAACGGTGAATTCATCCAGGTTCATCCGACCGCCATTCCCGGCGAGGACAAGCTCCGTCTCATGAGCGAATCCGCTCGCGGCGAAGGCGGACGCGTTTGGGTGCCCAAGAAGCCCGGCGACGCGCGCGCCCCGCTTACGATTCCGGAGAACGAGCGCTTCTATTTCCTCGAGGAGTGGTACCCGAAATACGGCAATCTCGTCCCGCGCGATGTCGCCACCCGCGCAATCCACAAAGTCGTTTTCGAGTTGAAGCTCGGCGTCGCCGGCCGGCCGGCCGTCTATCTCGACCTCACGCACATCCCGCGCGAAGTTCTCGACCGCAAGCTCGAAGGCATCCTCGAAATATACGAGAAATTCGTTGGCGTGGACCCACACGTCGAGCCGATGAAAGTTTTCCCCGGAGTGCATTACACCATGGGCGGAATCTGGATAGATAACGACACTCAGGCCACGAACGTCCCCGGGATTTACGCCGCGGGCGAATGCGAATATCAGTACCACGGCGCGAATCGCCTCGGCGCGAACTCGCTCGTCTCCTGCATCTACGGCGGCATGGTCGCCGGGCCCGCTTCGGTGAAATACAGCCGCGGCCTTGACGCCGGGTGCGAGAGCGTGCCTTCCTCCGTCTTCGAGCGCGAACAGAAACGCCAGCAGGGAATTAATGGCGCGCTTGTTTCGCAGCAGGGCTCCGAGAATCCCATCACCATTTGGAAGGAGATGGGCGATTGGATGACGGAGCACGTCACCGTTACGCGCAAGAATCCCGATATCCAGCGCACCGATGCGAAGCTTCAGGAATTGCTCGAGCGTTTCAAGAAGATCAATCTATCCGACCGCACCAAGTGGTCGAACCAGACGCTTGCCTTCACGCGCGAGCTTTACAACATGCTCATCCTCGCGCGCGTCATCGCGCTCGGCGCTCTCGCCCGCGATGAATCGCGCGGCGCTCATTACAAACCCGATTTCCCTTTGCGCAATGACGCCGGCTGGCTCAAGACCACTCGCGCGAAGTGGGCGAACGGAAAGATTCAGCTTACTTATGAACCCGTTGACACTTCGCTGTTGCCCTTGCGCGCGCGGCGTTACGATATGGCAAAGTAGGGAGGGCGGCGCAGCAGTATGGCCGAAAACAAAAAAGTCATCGTTCGCGTGAAGCGCCAGGCAGCGCCGAAGGAACGCCCGCATTGGGATGAATTCGAGCTCGCATGGCGCCCGCACATGAACGTCATCATCTGCCTGCGCGACATCGCCGAACACCCCGTCACGCGCGATGGCAAGCCCTCCACGCCGATCACCTACGAATCGAATTGCCTCGAAGAGGTCTGCGGTTCCTGCGCCATGGTCATCAACGGCCGCGCCGGCATGGCCTGCTCCGCGCTTGTGGATCATCTCGAACAGCCCATCCGCCTCGAGCCGATGACCAAGTTTCCCGTCGTCCGCGATCTCGCTGTGGACCGCGGCGTCATGTTCGAGAACCTCAAGCGCGTCAAGGCCTGGGTGCCGATTGACGGCACCTACGACCTCGGCGAAGGCCCCCGACTCGCGCCCGAGGTCCAGGAAAAGGCCTATCCGCTTTCGCGGTGTATTACCTGTGGGATTTGTTTGGAGGTCTGCCCTCAGATAAATTCTCACAATAACTTCGTCGGTGCCGCTATCATCAGCCAGGTGCGTCTTTTCAACATGCATCCGACGGGCGGCATGCACGCGCATGAACGCCTCGCGGCCATCAGCGGCCCCGGCGGCGTCCAGGATTGCGGAAATGCACAGAATTGTGTCAAGGCCTGCCCGAAACTCATTCCTCTGACTGAGTCCATCGCGCAGGTCAATCGCGACGCCATCCGAAACGCGCTGCTCGGTTGGCTGATAGGATGAGGTCCCATGCGAATTCGATACGCTGCTTTCGCCGGCGGTCTGCTTCTCCTCGCCGCGCTTTTCACTCGCACCGTGCCCGCTGACGACATCGCGGATCGCGCCCACAAGCTCCACTTCAGCTCGATTGTGCTCGATACGCACGACGACACGCCGCAGCGCTTCCTCTTTGAGAATTTCGACCTCGGCCATCGCGACTCCGAAGGCCACATTGACATCCCGCGCATGCGCGAAGGCGGCATGAACGCGATTTTCTTTTCCATCTGGTGCCCGGTCACGGTCACCGGCCCGGCCGGCGTCAAGCGCGCTCTCGACCTGATAGATTCCGTCCGCGAGCAGATTCGCAAACATCCGCAGGACCTCGCCCTCGCCACCACCGCAGAAGAAGTCCGCCGCGCCCACGCCCAGGGAAAAATCGCCGCGCTTATGGGCGTCGAAGGCGGCCATATGATTGACAACGACCTCGGCGTGCTTCGCCTGTTCGCCGCGCTCGGCGTCCGCTACATGACGCTCACTCATACCGCCGACACCGATTGGGCCGGCTCATCCGGTGACGACGCAAAGCATATCGGCCTCACTCCTTTGGGCAAGACCATCATCCGCGAGATGAACCGCCTCGGCGTCCTCGTGGACATCTCCCACGTCTCCGACAAAACTTTTTACGACGCGCTCGACGCGAGCCAAGCGCCGATGATCGCCTCGCACTCCTCCTGCCGCGCCATTTGCGACGCTCCGCGCAACATGACCGACGACATGATCAAGGCACTCGCGGCCAAGGGCGGCGTAATCCAGATCAACTATCACATCGGTTTTTTGAGCCAGGCCTATCGCGACGCCTCGCTCAAAAGCGCCGAATTAAAGGCGCGCACCGCCGAAGCCGAAAGAGCCGTGCAGGGCGATGAAGCCGCAACCATTCGCGCCGACGAAAGGGTTGCGCACCAGATGATGGCGGAAGGCAAGCTTCCCAAAGTGAGTTGGGAAGCCATTGTGGACCACATTGACCACGCCGTGAAACTCGTCGGCGCGGACCACGTCGGCCTCGGCTCCGATTTCGATGGCGCCGACATGCCGCTCGGAATGGAAGATTGCTCGAAGCTGCCGAAGCTCACCGAAGCGATGCTCCGCCGCGGCTACTCGGAGGACGACATTCGCAAGATTCTTGGCGGCAATACCCTTCGCGTGATGGAGCAGGCCGAGCGCGTCAGCCGCCAATTGGAAGGCGCGCATTAGAAGTAAGCGAGTTGTATTCTAGGTCTTTTAGGGCGGGGCTTGCTCCGCCCGGCTAAATCTGATTTGAAATTTGGGGGAAAAATGAAAAACCGTCTCTGTACATTTCTTGCAGTCGTGCTAATCGCCGCTGTTGCGCTTGCCGCCGCTCAATCCAACCCGCCCGCTTCAAAAGCGCCCTCCGCCAATCGCGGCCACGACCTGCCTCCGAATACGATGCTCTTTGACCCCGCCCTCCTTACGCCCGCCGCGCTCAACGCGAAGGCTCCCGACACCTTCGACGTGAAGTTCGTCACCAGTAAGGGCGAATTTGTCGTTCATGTCACGCGCGACTGGGCGCCCCACGGCGCCGACCGCTTCTACAATCTTGTGAAACACCACTATTTCGACGGCTGCGCCTTCTTTCGCGTCATCCGCACGCCCCGCCCTTTCATGGCTCAATTCGGTTTGACGCCTTACCCCGAAGTGAACAAGGCGTGGATGAACGCAAACATACCGGATGACGTCGTAAAGCAAAGCAACACACGGGGAAAAGTTACTTTTGCGGCGCAGTCAAATCCCAATACCCGCTCGACTCAGTTCTTTATAAACTTTGGCGACAATGTGTTCCTCGACCAGAGCCGTTTCGCGCCATTCGGCGAAGTTATTTCTGGCATGGACGTCGTCGATAAAATCAGCGGTGAATATGGTGAGAGCCCGGATCAGGAAAAGATAACGATGGAAGGGCAGGCCTATCTCAAGCAGAATTTTCCGAACCTCGATTACATAAGGACCGCGCGCGTCGTCACTGCTCCCGCGCCGGCCGCCGCGCCAAAATCTCCGGGCCATTAGACTGGGGCGCGCCGAATCCTTGCAGCTCACGTCCCGCCGGCACGTTGCGCCGGAGGACCTGAGGCATTTCTTCAAACCCCCAGCACCGCCACCAACTCCCTCACCGATGCCGCGGATTTTTCGAGCGCCGCCTTCTCATCCGCCGTCAATTTAATCTCGATGATCTGCTCGATCCCGCGCGCGCCCAATTTCACCGGCACGCCGACGAACAATCCCTTGATTCCATACTCGCCTTCGAGATACGCCGAGCACGGCAGAATCTTTTTCTTGTCCTTCAGGATCGCTTCCACCATCTCCACCGCCGCCGCCGAAGGCGCGTAGTACGCCGATCCGCTCTTCAGCAGGTTCACAATCTCCGCGCCGCCCTTCCGCGTGCGGTCCACAATCGCGTCAATCTTTTCCTTTGGAAGCAGGTCCGGCAGCGGGATCCCCGCCACGGTCGAATACCGCGGGAGCGGCACCATGTCGTCGCCATGCCCGCCGAGCACAAACGATTGCACGTTCTCCACGCTCACGCCCAACTCCATCGCCACAAACGTGCTCATGCGCGCCGAATCCAGCACGCCCGCCATCCCGATCACGCGGTTCTTCGAGAATCCGCTCAGCTTGAAAGCCGTCTGCGCCATCGCGTCGAGCGGGTTCGTCACCACAATCAGGATCGCGTTCGGCGAATACTTCACCACGTTTTCGATTACGTCCTTCAGGATGTCATAGTTCTTCTTGAGCAAATCGTCGCGGCTCATCCCCGGCTTGCGCGGGAATCCAGCGGTGATCACCACCACGTCGCTGTTCGCCGTCTCGCGATAATCGCCCTGCGCCGTGGAAATTCCCGTGCAGCGCGCGCCCGACTTCGTAATCGGCGCCGCCTCCAGCATGTCCAGCCCCTTGCCGGCGGGCACTCCTTCGAGCACGTCCGTCAGCACGACGTCCGCCAGTTCGCGGTCCACAATCCGCTGCGCAGTCGTTGCCCCGACGTTTCCTCCGCCCACCACCGTGACTTTCTTCCTCATTCGCGGCCTCTCAAATTGGTCTATATCGCCGGCGTCCCGGCCGGCGAGTTTACTTCCTTATTGCGCACTACCTATCAATCCGCCGCCGCTGCTTTACCCATATTCTCAATAATCGCCCCCGCGAACTCCGAGGTCTTCAACTTCGTCGCGCCCTCCATCATGCGTTCCAAATCATACGTCACGCGCTTTTGCGAAATCGTCCGCGCGATTCCATTCTCGATCAGCCGCGCCGCTTCCGGCCAGCCGATGAATTCAAACATCATCACGCCCGAAAGCATCACGGAGCTGGGATTGATCACGTCCTTGTCCGCGTATTTCGGCGCTGTGCCATGAGTCGCCTCAAAGCAGCCGTACCCGTCGCCGATGTTCGACCCCGGCGCCATCCCCAGCCCGCCGATTTGCCCCGCGCACGCATCGGAAAGGTAGTCGCCGTTCAGGTTCGGCGTCGCCAGCACTTCGTATTCATCCGCGCGCGTCAGCACCTGCTGAAAGATCGAGTCCGCGATGCGGTCGTTGATCATCAGCTTTTGCTTCCACTGGCCGCGCCCGTGCGTCGCGTAGATTGCGTCGAGCACGCCCTTCACTTCCGCGGCGACTTCCTTGCGAAACGCCTCGGTCGCCTGCTCGAGTCCCGGCTCGATCATCGCCGCGTTTTGCTCGGCGGTCAGGTTCGGGTTTTTGTCCTTGTTGTCAACGATCCAGCTTTCGCGCTCGGTGATCACGTGAGCGCGGAATTCGTCCCGCGCGATTTCGTAGCCCCAGTCGCGGAACGCCCCTTCCGTGAATTTCTGGATGTTGCCCTTGTGAACGAGCGTCACGATGCGCCTTTTATTTTCCAGCGCGTATTGAATCGCGCGGCGCACCAGGCGCTTCGTCCCGAACGGCGAAATCGGCTTGATGCCCACGCCGGAATCCAAGCGGATCTGTTTCCCGCTGCCCTTCAGCATTTCGCTGTTCAGGAATTCGAGCAGCTTCTTCACCTCCGGCGTTCCCGACTGCCACTCGATCCCCATGTACACGTCCTCCGTATTTTCGCGGAAGATCATGATGTTCATGCGCTCGGGATGCTTCACCGGCGAGGGCACGCCCGTCAAATATTTCACCGGGCGCACGCACGCATACAAATCCAGAAGCTGCCGCAGCGCCACGTTCAGCGAGCGGATGCCCCCGCCCACGGGAGTCGTCAGCGGGCCCTTGATCGCCACTCGGAAATCGCGGATCGCGTCCACAGTTTCCTTGGGCAGCCATTCCTTGAACGTGTTGAACGCCTTTTCGCCGGCGAACACCTCAAACCACGCCACGCGCCGCTTCCCGCCGTAGGCTTTCTCGACCGCCGCGTCAAACACGCGCCGCGACGCCTTCCAGATGTCGCGCCCCGTGCCGTCGCCCTCGATAAACGGAATCACCGGCCGATCGGGCACTTGATACTTGTCGTTTGCGTAGCCGATTGCCTGCCCGCCGGAAGGGACTGCCACGCCGTTATAGGTGCTCTTCATTCGCCGCTCCTCGTGGTCGCTCGAAACGCAAGACGATAACACAATCGCCCGCGCGCCGCACCGTGAGGCAGGTCACCGGACAGGCCAGTGTGGATCACAAAACGAGTGGCTTCGCCGCATGCCTGCCGGCAGGCAGGCGGCGGCTGGCGGAAAGCAGCGAAGCCGCGAACACCTGCAAAGGTAGCTTTTATCTCAAAAAACCCTCCTTTCCGATAAAAACCATCGGGATGTGAAGAGAAAAAAAATTAATTTCTGGAACGCTATCATTCTAAAGGACTTAGCAGGGGCGCGGTTTTGTAACTGATTGAATTCATTGAGTTTACGTGGGGCGCGTATTTTGAAGGGTTTGTTGATTCTAAAGGACTTACGCAGGGGCGCGAAGGGGCGCAATTGTAGATTTTCTTGCAAGTGTTTGAAAATAAAGAGGTTAGACAGGGGCGCGAAAGGGGCGGAATTGCCATCTTGTTTACAAGTGATTGGAGACATTGGAGTTAGGTGGGGCGCGGTTTCGTCTTTTTCGACGGGGTGCGTTTTGCTGCAGCCCCGCGGCGCTACCAACAAGTAGGGGTCGAAGATCTCCAGCGAGGATTTCATAAGGCATGTTACCACATGCGTTAACATTGGTCAAGAGAATTATTTAGCAATTATGGGAAGATTTTGCCCAAAACTCATTCGAATGGGTGTTCGAATGAGGAGATCGAGGTGGAGCGATTATCTGAATCAAGTGCCCATCCCTTGCAAGGCACAACGGCTGGGTCATACGCCAGGCCGTCGGCCGAACTAGTGAAGACATCCGTAATAAACAACCCCAGCCATTTGATATGTTTTTGAAACAGTCTCCTGGGAAATAGTCGAGTGGATCCTTAATCCTCGTCCTTCGGCATGTAGGAATGGATATGTACCGTCGTACTGTATATTGTCCGGATCGCGCGGAGGAGCAACTTCTCCCCACATTGAATACCGTAAGGAAAAAAGAACCAGATGCCGCAGGTCTAGGTCAACAGTATTCGTAGAGCCGTCGTCAAACTTCTCGAGCAATACGAGTCGCCTATTTGGTCGACCTAAGGCCAAATCAATTAGGAGGCGAGAGAAACCTGCGCATATGTCCGCACACTGAATCAATTCGTCCGATTGCGAGCTGACGCTGTTGAATTCAATTAGGACAAGCCTCTGCCTGTTCGTTTGCTTTAGGAACCGCTCAAATGCTGATCCGTTTTTGATAATTCCGTTATCACAGGTTAGTTGGACTGTTGAAGGTTCGTCGGCGTATTTCGAGCGGGCTTGCAAGAAGTCGTCCAACTGAATCGCAAGGTATTGTAGCGACAATTGGCGATCGGTCCCTTCGCAGACCGTTACAAAAAATTGTGAGCGGGAGAGGACACCCAGAAGGTCTTCGCTCATGGCCTCTCGTTGTTGCTGACTCTCGAGCTGGGTACCATTCCATTTGATCTCATCCTCGTTACGCATGCCAAAGCGCGCCTTAATCTTTCTTATTTGCGCCCTTGTTTCATCGGGATGCTCGAAGCACACGGCTGCAAGAATTGTATGCAACCGGCCCTCGATCATGATTTCAGAATCATCCGCCGCGAAAATCAATGATTACCCTCACTTTTGAACGCTTGTTGCCGCATTGGATCACAGATCAATAGTTAGAGCCCATCGTGGGGTCATTTGATTGCCGAGTGCCTCACTCGGTGTGGCTACGCGCGAGGATTCTCCGTCTTCAAAATTGAGTACGCAGTCATTCACCCCCACCGCGGCGGCCACAAGAGGCGGCTAGGGCACCCAGTCCAGCAATCGATAGCCTGCTATTCGTCCTCAATATTGATTCCGAGCTTTTTCACGATTAGTTCAGGTGAGTTCAGTTTCTTAAAAGTGGGTGCAAGCAAACCAAGCATGAATGTATTAGTAGCTTTGACCCATCTTCCAACAATCACAGAATCAACGGGCTGAGGCTGGGTGGAAGTTTTGCCGACACCCTTCATTCGATCTGCCCGATGTACAATAACGTGTCGCCGCTGAATCATTTCCTCAATGAGTGGAAACTCGGCGGAATGCTCTGACACATTGAAGCCGAAACTTACTAGGAGAACCGCAATTTCGCTGACGCTATTAAAATTAGACTTATCTAAGTACTGTGAAACAGACTCGCGAATGACATCATCAATCGCCTTTCCCCTGTGACTGGCGAGCTTGCCAAGGTAAAATTTTTCAGCGCGCCCACCACTTCCAAGACCGGCAAGTGGTATGTCATTTAAGACATTTTCGTTTTGTTCAGGCAACAGATTGATAGCTATGGTGCGAAGAAAGTCCTCGAGAAAGGCATGAGTTAGCACGATCACAGAACGCAGAATTTCTTGTCTAATCGGTCCATCCAATTGGCTCGCGGCAGTCACAAGTTTACCCACGCGTTCAATGTTCTCATTCATTATTGCAATGTACGGGGCGAGCTTCTCTGTGGCGAACTTTTGGATGCGCTTCAGATCCTCATGTTTAATTACCTCAGATTGTTCAGTCATAATTGCCCCTGGATTCTTGACTCATAATCTTATCTCTTATGTCCAAGACCGGAAAGCTACGGGCGGGTGACCAAGAGATGCCGCGATAGGAATTCTTGGGCCGCGTGCCCCACCCGTCGTGATTTCCTGTGAGGACTTTCTGCTGTCAATCTTGGGCTGAACCCTAGTCAAGAACCCCCCGCCGCGGCGGGCGAAGCCGCCGTCCGGGGCACCCGAAATCTTTTCATCGCGTTATGTCTCGGCCACCCGCCCACGTTACGATCAATCACAGTCAGACTTACGGAAAGGGCGAGGATACGACGAATCACATTGAAAACGTGTTTTGGTTATTCAAGCGTGGCCTACTTGGCTCTTTCCATCGTGTGAGCTACAAACGTCTATCGCGTTACTGCGCGGAATTCAGTTTCCGCTTCAATCGCCGTGAGGTTGAAACAGGGATATTCTCCGAGACAGTTAAGTAAGTGCATGGCGAACACCAAGCCGATGATGTATCGAAAACTGATCTCCGGGTGGCCCCCAATTCAGGCTGCGCTTTGACGCGAGACATCCTGAAAGGCATTGTTTCAGACTATGGTAAGCGGGCGGGAGCACCTACGAAGCTCTGCGTATAGCGGGTCTCTCGTTATCTTGACTTAGTTTTGCTTCTATCATAGCGTGGATTCTTTTTAGAATCATCAAAAGTGTTAGAACAAAATTAGAAGTCAGAAAGGTAACGAGGAAAGTCAAAATCGGCCCTGTATGATCCAGCGGTGCACCTGCCGATTTGATTCGCATGATTCCGTACAGAGAAGTCACGACAATGCACACCGAGACTAATACGGCGAAGGCGATATTTGCAAAAACCTCGCGAATAAATCTCGATTTAACTCTGGCAAAGGTGCTCGGCGCTTCTGAGTCCGGAGAAAGCGAAAAAATAACAAGCAGCAGGTTTAGCAGGAGACCGGCGAAAATGGCGAACGCGGCGAGCATCGCATTGAGTGCATCTATGGAGTATCCCCAATGAATGTATGCAGTCACGCCCGCTGCGATTAGAGGAATTCCAAAGAATACAAAAGTATCGAATATGCTTCGAGTATTCGCTGGGTAATTCCGCAGTGTATTCAAATGGCTGCGGATAATGCCCGTAACATCAATTTTTGCCATTTCCGTATGTCTGCTCCTTAATTCGTTCCATTAGCAGTTCCGCTTGTTGGTGGATTGATTCAAATTTAGGGTGGCCAGCCGTGGTCATCGTCACGGAGTCGGTAACGTCGTGATAGGACCGCAGTTTTTTCGGATTAGCCAAATCAACCGTTCTACGAGCACTGCCCACGCGAGAGGTGACTTTTATGTCGTCATATTTGAAGTTGTGCTCATCCAAAGCGAATAGTTGCGGCAGGGATTTGTTTTTTGAGAAAAACTGATGCAGTCGTTCCCCAAGAGGAAGATGGTGTTTACGTCTCGCATAAACAACAAGCTCAATGCGTCCAGGTTCCTCTTGATGCCCTTTGTCGAAGCAATCCGTTACGTCTGTACTTACCTTAAATCGAATGAAGCGAATGGATTCAATTCTTCCTGCTTGGTATCGGGCTATGTCACCGGCTTCGGCAAGGGCAAAAATGACCACACTGTGATCGTCATTTTCTGCCTCAAATTTGGTCGTCACCATTTGAGACAAAAACTGTCGAATTCCGTAATTGCCAGATCGTTGCAAGATTAAGAACCCTTCATCGGTACCTTGTGGAATTTCTGCCATGAAGTAAAAAGGCAGCATGTCGGCCTCAGTAGTCTTCTTGTGATGGACGGTTTTGTGGGTTTTTATATCAACGATGTCACTTTCTCTCCCGAACTGGCCTGTCTCAATAATACCGTAGATACGTCGCTCATTGTCGTCATCTTCCTCTAGTTTCGTGACTCGTATGAGTTGTTGCTGTGCGTCATTCTGCGATGGGCTTTTAAGTTCCTTGAAAAAACTCTCCAAGAAATCGAGGAAATCCTTTCCATCCGAAAAATTGGAGAGTGGCTCCCATTCTCGATCTTCGAGGCTTCGAATCTTTATGGCGTAGTAGGCCAAGGCAAATGTTTGTGGCATTGCGGCGCATGATACCTAACCACAGACTAACAATTCAAGTGCGCCGTTGTGCCAACCCTTCTAGTACTCATATGCGGAAGCAACCTCTCTCAACCACCACTTCCCACGATTTCTCGTCAATTCCCGCTAAAACCCACCATCTGCGTCATGTGCATATACGCCCTTACGCAGGGGCGCGGAGGGGCGCAATTGTTGTTTTTCCTGCAAGTGATTGAGAACAAGGGGGTTTAGCAGGGGCGCGGTTTCGCCTTTGCCTACGGGGTGCGAGCATTCGTCTTTGCGGACGGGGTCCGGTTCGCTGGAGCCCCGCGGCGACATAAAGAGGTCACGGCCCCGCGGCGCTACCAACAAGTAGGGGCCGGAGTTCTCGACCGGGGAGATCATGGGCCATGTTGCAACAAGAGTAAACTAATGTCAAGAGAATTATGTAGGGATTATGAGAAGATTTGTTACAAAACCTGTTCGAATTAGTGTTCGAACAAGAAAATCGAGTGAAAGTGCGCCATCGAGCGGACGCCCCACCCTTTTTTCGCAACGAAAAAAGGATGGGCCACACACGAACAAAAGCTGACCCACCCACCCCTTGATCATGGGCGAGACGCACCCTTCATCAGAACCGCCAGCGGACGATTGCGAATTCGAATCGAGTCGGTGCAAGCCTAACGACTTCTTATCTTGTTGCGGGGGCCGCTAACGAACGGGCTGCCGGCCTCAAAGAAACGCAGCAGCCGGCCCACCTCACGCGTGATGCCGATGCGCACAGTTGTGCTAACGCGCGCAGTCTCTCGAACCGCAGTCCCAAGCCAAAGCGGACCGTTGGAACACAGGTCAACTCCGTCCAACCGCTGGTCGATTTGCAATGCAGCCGCAAGCCGTCCCGGCCCTCTCGCCAAATCCATGAGTTTGTCGGTCTTGCGGAGCCGTTTCATCAGGTTGATTCCTTCAAGAGGCTCAATGGCGCGCAACAGCACTCCTGCGCCAACCCCCGGCTCGTCAGCCGTGACGTTGAGTACGTATGACGTACCATAGATGAAGTACACATAAGCAAATCCCCTGTCCAAGAATAGGGATTGGTTTCTGGCCGTTCGTCCATGATAAGCATGCCCACTCCGATCGCCCGGTGGGTAAGCCTCTGTCTCGACAATACGACCGCTAATCCTGTTTCGCCCGGTCTTGCGCACAATGGTTTTCCCGATGAGATATGCGGCCAGCTCAGCCGTATCACTTGGCAAGCTGGCCCGTGATAGCCGCCGGACTTCGTAAGCGAGATGAGACGCGCTCTGCAGTGCCCAGATTCTTTCAGGCAGCAGTATGCTTTGCGATTGGCTGCACTTCCCGGAGGAGACCGGTATTCACGTCAAAAACAAAACCCCGCACAGGAACTTCTTTCGCGATCCACGGATGTGATCTGACCTTCTCGATCTGTTCCCGTGTGTTCTGTTCAGGGTCCTTGTAAGAGAAGAAGCGCATCGGAGCGGGCGACGCGTCGCCGGTTAAAGCAGAGAGTTTCGCGTTCACCTCCTCGTCAGTGAATGTTGTGAATCCGCAGCCGGTGTGATTGAGGAGCATGATCTCCGTCGTTCCGAGGACACGGTTGGAAACAATAAGCTCTGCGATCACATCTTCTGTTACCGCCGGCCCGCCGGTTCGGATCACGTCGATATCGGCTTGCGGCAGCCCCAGGATTCCAGGGAGGTCTGAGAGGCGAGGATCCATGCAGGTTACAACCGCGATTTTGGGGAACGGACGATTCCCCGGCGGTGGATTGAAGTTTCTTGCATAATTGCGGTTTGCTTCTAGCGCCTTATCGATAATGCTCATCGTTAGCCTCCTTGGTGGCTGATGTAGTATGACGTCATTTCAATAGCATAGTTGTCCGACAACACATGTTCATCGCGGTGTCGAGTCTTTCGACACCCGATGCACATCCGTGACTATATCAAGAGCGCGAAAAGAAACCCATTGGATGCAGGTATCGTTCGATACCTTCGTATGCCGAGGAGGGCATTCGGCGGAGCCGGCTTCGGCGTATCCAACATTCAGGAGGCCGGCATCGATCTGCTTGATAGGTCGAAACGATTTGTGCGTGCCCTGCGTAATCGTGGTCGCACCTTCGGGATCTGCGTTGCTGGATGCGAGCTCGTCTGCGACTCAGCGACCTCTGAGCCAAGAATCACCGCCCCGAAAACTTTCTGACGATTTGCGGGGCGCGCCTGGCGCGGGGATACTAGAGCCGTGGAAGACGTCAGAAAGCCCTCCTTGCCGATGGGGATTGTTCGCGAGTTGAGGTGAGCCGTGAAGGTTGTGAAGTTTATTGACGCGGGGATTTACGTGGCGTTCGCGGCGTATCTATTCGCCCATTGGAACTGGAGCGCCCGATACATTGCGGGGATGACGATTGGCGTAATTGGATTTGTACTTTGGATGGTGGCGCGACAGCAGCTTGGTGCGTCATTCAGCGTGAAGGCGAAGGCGAGAGCGCTGGTGACGACAGGTCTTTATTCCAAATTCCGGCATCCGATTTATTACTTCGCCGGGATCGGTTACGTCGGGCTGCTGATTGCATGGGGCAAGATCATCCCGCTGGTATGTTTCCTCGTGTTCTACTCTTTCCAATTGGTTCGAGCTTTGAAGGAAGAAAGCGTTTTGGAAAAGGCATTCGGCGAGGAATTCCGGAGGTACAAAGCAACTACATGGATTTGAGCGAGGCGCGGGCGACCAGGGACGGGTGGGTATTTTCCCGCTTACATTTTGAGTGTGGTGAAAGCGAAAAATTCCCCGCCGCGGCGGGCGAAAACGGCGTCTTGATTGGATCAAGGGGCACCCGCGCACTCAAAAACCTGGCGGGAGCGTTGCATGCTGATGAGTATGGGTATACGTTATCGGTCAGCCGGAAAGTCAAAATGGAAATCCCGGCTAAAATCGGAAATGCCGGCTTGATTGCATAGTCTTTTCGGGGGCTGCGGGAAAATCCCAAAAGCCGAAACCGCTGTGTATGTTCCGGACGGTCTATAATTCCAATAATTTGTGGTGCGAATTTGACGGAGGGAAGATATGAAGCTGATCCTCGCAATCGGAATTCTTGCCTTGGCCATGATCGCCGTTCATGGTGTTGCCGTGGCGCAGGACAATGCGGATGATTCGATGCAAACTGTGACCGGTTGCCTAAGGAAGGGCGCAGATGCGAACGTTTACTTGCTAACGGATGAGAACGGGAAATTGTGGGACCTTCGCAGCAAGACCGTTTCACTTCGTCCGCACGTGGGCCACACCGTCACCGTGACCGGCACTATCCCGCAGAAATCAAAGGACAGTGGCTCTCCCGGTGACACGTCGCCGCAGAATCATCTGCTCGTAACGAAACTGGAGATGGTCCGCGACAGCTGCAAGCAGCAATAGCGAATCGCGGGCAAGTGATTTGGATTTGGACGGGTGCGCCCGGAAGCCGGTCTGCTCTTTTTTCGACCGACCTCACAGGCGAAGAGGACCACTGCCGTAACTCAACGAGACGGAAAAATGCGGAGGTTTGGGCGGGCGCGCCCGGAATCTTTCTGTCGCGGAATGTCTCGTCCACGCTTCAATTTGGCTTGACGTTGTTTTCTCAAGGGGTGTATAAGCGCGGCGGATAGAAATTGAACGCAGGGTCGTTCCCATCCTGCCAGAAATTCCAATGAGAGAGGAAAGGAGCACACAAAATGCGGATGATGATGCAGTTTACGATTCCCGTTGAGGCCGGAAATGAGGCGGCAAGCACAGGAGCCTTCGGGCCTTCTTTTCAAAAGATCCTGGAAACGTTGAAGCCCGAAGCCGCGTATTTCGGCGCTGGTGGGAGCGGCGAACGGGGTGGATACATTGTGTTCGACATGAAGGACACCTCGGAGATACCAGGTATCGCCGAGCCGTTCTTCCTGGCCTTCAACGCCCGCGTGACAATCTTTCCGGTGATGAACGCGCAAGATTTGGCGAATGCGCGCCCGGGGATCGAGAAAGCGGTCAAGGAGCACAGCAAGGCTGCGTCCGCCTGATTGTTTCGCGCCAGACCTGGCGACAGTTGGAAGGAAACTCCGCGTGAGGCGGGGGTGGGGGCGCATGCAGGACGTGTGGGCCGGAAGGCGGTCCTGCGCTCTGATCGATGGGCACACGGCGTCTTATCACGTTATGTCTCGACAAGGAGCCTAAAGGTCTTCAGGTCTTAATCCAGTATGCTTCGCGATGCGCGCGAGCATTCTAGGACCTATCTCATCGGAGTCGTGGAAGGCCCAGGTGTATTCGCCTCGCGTTGGGTGAGTCAGTTGGACGTGCGACGAGCCCTTCGCTGCTTTGACGCAGTAACCAATCCTCAGAAGGGCGTGAAAAACCTTGCGAGCCTTCGCGGCGGGCCAGTGGCTCACGGGCGGCAATCGAAAGTGACAGATAGCTGTCCGCCTGATCCCTCTTTCTGCTCTTCAACACGATCAGCGACCACGCGAAGGGCCAGGGCTTGGACGGAGGCAACAGCTTCAGCTTGCGTCTTCCCGTATGCCATTACGCCGGGAAGCGCGGGGATTTCGGCGATCCATCTGCCGTCTTCTTCCCGGTCAATCTCGACTTTGAATTCGTAGGACATCGCGAGTCTGCCAATACAATCATCCTGCTCTGGAAAGCGGCCTCCGTCAAGAATACTGTCTCATTTTCGTACTATAAGGCGAATTTGGTGTCTTCCTACATCTCAAGTTTCAATTTTGATCTTCGATCAAAGCGGAAGGATTTGGGGCTATTCATGAGTCCCACTTTTTGTATGTTTTGCTTTCCGTTCTCTCTATATCGATTGCCACGGGTAATTCGACCCGCGCGGCAAACACCAACTCACCCGGTCCACGCCTAGTATCCGTGATAGACGGATGCCGATGGATCCCTGGGGTTCACCTTCGCCCGCTCGTCCGATTCTCCGCGATACCAAAGCAAGTGAGCATAAACCTGGCCTGAGGTCCGAAGGATGAAAGGTTTGCGGTAAGAACCGCGAAATTTCTGACCCTCGATCGAGTATAGATAGTCGATCGTGACCACCGTGCACCCTTTTGGTTTCTCGGGACACTCGGCGCTCAGTACCCGTGCATTGACTTCCGGCCATCGGTAGCTTCGGATCAAGCTCGCCGCGCGCAGAATTACCAGGAAAATGAATTCGCCGATCATGCTGAGGTCCCGCGCCATGATGATTGCAATGTAGGGTAGCAGAGGACGCGTTTCGCGTGAATGCGGATTAGAGGGTTAGGATAAGTGCCAAGTGATTCAGTTCACGGAACGACTAGAACGGTTCGCCCGCCACGGAGATTCCCTAAGATCTGAGATAAACGGAGGCGGATGGATCATTAGGGCTTACGCGAACGTCAACGTTTTTCCAAGATGAAAGGTCACGCGCGCAATCTATGGCGGAGTCCTTAAGAATGAAGGGTTTGCTGTAAGAGCTCGCATACTTAATGCCCCCGACGGGGTACTCATAATCAATCGTGACCTCAGGGCATCCTAATAATCCGGTTGAATACTCCGCACTCATGACCTTTGCATTTTGTTCCGGCCACCTGTACGTTCGAAAGAGATTCATCGCGTGTAAGATTACCCTGAAGAGAAACTCAACGAAAGAGAAGAGGTACCAGTAAACCATAACTAGATTAAAAGCTTAGCAGAGAACCTATCGCACTTCCATGCGGTCGTGAACCGAGGAACGATGTTCTGTTTCCCATTGATATTTTTCTCAAAGCAAATCGCCCGTCCCGAAATATCGGAACGGGCGATTGCGAAATTCAAATCCGCAAGAACTAAATATCGTAATAAAGCGAGAACTCGTACGGATGCGGACGCATGCGCACGGGATCGATTTCTTTTTTGCGCTTGTACTCACACCAGTTCTCGATGAACTCCTTGTCGAAGACGTCGCCCTTCAGCAGGAACTTGTGATCCGCTTCGAGCGCCTTTAGCGATTCATCGAGCGAGCCGGGCAGCGACGGCACATGCTTCAGTTCTTCCGCCGACATCTCGAAAATATCTTTGTCAAGCGGCTTGCCCGGATCAATTTTATTTTCTACTCCCTCGAGGCCCGCCATGAGCATCGCCGAATAGGCGAGATACGGATTGCACGATGGGTCCGGCGGACGGAACTCGGCGCGCTTCGCCTTTGGATTGTCCGAATACATCGGGATGCGCACCGCGGCCGAACGGTTGCGGCGCGAATACGCCAGATTCACCGGCGCTTCGTAGCCCGGAACGAGCCGTTTATAGGAATTCGTGGTGGGAGCGGCAAACGCGACAATCGCCGGCGCATGCTTCAGCAGACCGCCGATGTAGTGGAGGGCCGTCTTTGATAGGCCCGCATATTCATCGCCCGCGAAAAGCGATTTGCCCTTCTTCCACAAGGATTGGTGCGTGTGCATCCCCGAGCCGTTGTCGCCGAAAATCGGCTTGGGCATGAACGTGACCGATTTGCCGTATTGATAGGCAACGTTCCGCACGATGTATTTGAACTTCATCATGTTGTCGGCGGCGTTGAGCAACGTGTCAAACTTGAAGTCAATCTCGGCTTGGCCCGCAGTCGCCACTTCGTGGTGATGGCATTCCACGGTCATGCCGCACGCCTCCATCTTCAAAACCATGTCCGTGCGCAGATCCATGTAGTGATCCGTGGGCGGAACAGGGAAGTAGCCTTCCTTGAAGCGCGGACGGTAACCGAGGTTGTGCTCCTCGCGCCCGGAATTCCAGCGGCCTTCTTCCGCGTCAATAAAATAAAAGCCGTGCTGGGCCTGCGAATCGAAGCGCACGTTATCAAAAATAAAAAATTCCGCTTCGGCGCCGAAGAACGCCTGGTCGGCGATGCCCGACTTCGCGAGATAATTCTCGGCTTTGCGCGCGATAAAGCGAGTGTCGCGAGGGTAGGGCTTGCGCGTGAGCGGGTCCACCGCGTCCGCGATCATCGCCAGCGTCGGCGTGTCGCGGAACGGGTCCATGAAGTGCGTCCGCGCGTCGGGGATCAGCAGCATGTCCGACTCGTGGATCGAGGCCCAGCCGCGAATTGAGCTGGCGTCCATGCCAAAGCCATCCTCGAATGACTTGGCGTCGAGTTCTGCGATGGGAAAGCTGACGTGTTGCCAGATGCCGGGTACGTCGATGAATCGTAGGTCGAGGATCTTCGCGTTGTTCTTCTTGGCAAACTCCAAAACCGTCTTGGGGTCCATCATTCTCCTTCGTGTGGGGAAGTGGCAGTCGTACCGAGGTACGCGCGACAATAGCGCAAGCGAGTGGAAGCGTCAAGCGCCACTCGCGCCAGTCCATTCAGTCCAATGAATTGTCTCTCTGTGGATTTTTCTGCGCCCGCTGCGTTCTCTGCGCCGCCGCGTTAAGAGCGCTCGCATTCAGTCGTAATATTCCTCGCCGAGGTGGGTGATCAAACTCTCGCCCATCAGCCAGCGCAGAGTGTTCTTCAGCTTCATCAACTGGATGAACAAGTCGTGCTCGGGGTAAAGCTGCGGAGCGCACATCGGCGACTTGAAATAAAAACTCAGCCATTCCTGGATTCCCTTTAACCCCGCGCGCTGCGCCAAATCCAGGAACAAAACCAGATCCAGCACCAGCGGGGCGGCCAGAATCGAATCGCGGCACAAAAAATCAACTTTGATCTGCATCGGGTAGCCGAGCCACCCGAAAATATCGATATTGTCCCAGCCCTCTTTGTTGTCGCGGCGCGGCGGATAGTACTCGATGCGCACCTTGTGATGGATATGACCGTAGAGAGCAGGGTAGAGCTTCGGCTGCAAAATATATTCCAGCACGCCGAGCTTCGATTCTTCCTTGGTCTTGAACGAATCCGGGTCGGCCAGCACTTCGCCGTCGCGATTGCCAAGGATGTTCGTCGAAAACCATCCATTCAATCCGAGATACCGCGCCTTGAATCCCGGCGCGAGGATGGTCTTCATCAATGTCTGGCCGGTTTTGAAATCTTTGCCGCAGATGGGCACGCCATGGCGCGCGGCGAGTTCCTGGATTGCCGGGATGTCCACGGTCAGATTCGGCGCGCCGTTGGCGAAGGGCACGCCGCTCGTCATCGCAGCCCACGCGTAAAGCATGGAAGGCGCGATTTCAGGGTGATTCTCTTTCATCGCGCGCTCGAACTTCTCGGGCGTTGAATGCACTTCGCCGGGCTTCATAAAAATTTCCGTCGAGCCACACCAGGCCATCACCAGCCGGTCCGCCTTGGACTTTTTCTTGAATTCCGCGATGTCTTCCCTGATTTGCAGCGCGAGGTCGTATTTGTTCTTGGCTTTCTTGATGTGCTTGCCGTCAAGGTTGCGGACGTAATTCCGGTCAAACGCGGCCTTCATCGGCTTGATTGCGCCGAGAACCTTTTTTACTTTTCCGAGATGACCTGCATCCAGAACTCCGGCTTTTGCCGCGGCTTCGTAAGCGCTGTCCGGATAAAGGTCCCAGCCGCCGAAAACCAAATTGTCGAGTTTCGCGAGCGGCACGAAATCGCGCACCAGAGGCGTGCGGCCCTCGGTGCGCTTGCCAAGGCGGATCGTCCCCATCTGCGTCATCGAGCCGATGGGCAGCGCCGCCCCCGTCCGCACCAATTCGACGCCGGCCATGAACGTCGTGCTGACGGCTCCCATGCCCGGCGTAAGAATGCCGAGCTTTCCCTTCGGCGGAGCGATACTGGTTGGACGGCGCATTCACCTTCCCCTTGGCTGCCTTGCGAGCGCTGCTTGCGGCGCGATGCCAAAAGCCACTGTGCCTTTCTCTTGTAAACTCGCGCGCACAACGCGAAACCCGATACTATGAGCGATGCCGCCGCGATTTGCAACGCGTTGCATCGCGCGGCTGTGGAATGTGGCCGACCTGGTGGCCTTGTGGGAAGCATACGTGCAGAGGGCGGAAAGAGTGGTAGCGTGAAACCATTGCATCTGTTCGCGGCACTTTCGCTAGGGATTGCTGTAGTGGCGCTCGGCCTTCTTTTCCAGCAGCACATTCCGGCATCCGTATTAGAGATAATGTTTTTCCCTGGTTTGGCCCTCGGATCGCTCTTATTTGGGCATAGCGTTTCAATGTGGTATACGGCGACAGCCACGAACACGCTGTTCTATTCGTTAGTGAGTTTGACCATTATTCGGGTTTCTAAACGCTTGAGTTCAAGGTAGCCCACTACCGATCGCAACCGGTCTATCGACCGAGGCAACTGTGATGTAGTCTTGAAACATCTACCACCACACGGCGAAGCCGCTCTTGCCGGCCGCGAGAGGAATGTGAATGTGAATGGGTAAGCGGGCGATATCCCCCCTTTTTATCTCAATACTTGCGGCCATGACCCTCGCCGCGTTTGTGCTGATCGGCGCCGGCGCGACATCCCCTTCGGCGCAGAAAAACCCGAAACAGCGGCAAGCTCAACAGCCGCAGGGCACGGTGCGCAGCGAGGTCAACCTTGTGCCGGTGTACTTCACCGTGCGTGACGACAAGCGCGCGCTAATCACCAACCTGCCGCGCGAGCAATTCCGCCTCTTCGAGGACGGCAGGGAACAGCCGATTGACGCTTTCGGCCACGAGAGCGACGTCCCGCTGAACCTGGGAGTGGTGCTCGACACGAGCACGCGGCTTGCGACTCTTCTCGGCGCGGAAGCCGATGCGGCCAACATGTTTCTCTCGCAGGTCGTGCGCCCGAACGACCTCGCCTTTGTTCTGAGCTTTGATGTCCGCGTGAACATTCTTCAGGAGCCTTCGCAGGAATTGGACGCGCTCTCGCGAAGCGTTTTCAGCATCATGCACGGCGCGCAGGTTGGCTCGGCCGGAAGCTTGCGCGACGAAAATGCGGGCGCGACCGGAATCCCTCCGGCGAGGTTCCCCTCGCCCGAGAAGATGCTGCGCGAGGCGCACATGTTTGACGCCGTAGGCGTCGGCGCGAATCGGTATCTCGCGCACGAGGTGGGGCGCAAGGCCATCGTGATCCTCGCGCTCGCCGATGACGCGCATAGCGAGACGACGATGGAACAGGCGCTGCGATCTTTGCAGGAATCCAACGTGATCGCCTACGTCCTCGAATTTTCCCACGCCGGAAATGACGACTGCGACGTCCTGCACATTTTCCAAAGCGATGGGCCGCACAACGCGGGCCGCCTTGCGGAAGAGACCGGCGGGCGCGTCATCAAGGTAAAGGGGCGCGACAAACTCAGGGCCGCCTTCGCGGAAATTGCCGAGGAACTCCACAGCCAGTATTACCTCGGCTACTACATGCCCAACCCAGTGCGCGATTCACGCTTCCACAAGATCGAGGTGAAAACGAAAGACCGCGGCTATCGCGTTCAGGCTCGCCGCGGTTATTACGCCGACCCGCCTGCGGCGGAGCAGTAGATGTTACGTTGCCACCTTTCGCCAGCCGCAGCACATGCCTCCCGGTTCTAAACTAGCCGCGCCATGACGGGTTAGCGGAATGGATTGCAATGTGTCCCTTATTGAACAGAAACGCTTTTCCTCAGCGGCTAGGATTCGCTCTTGGATTACCCGAGGTTGATACGTAGACGGGATAAAAGACACACGACGAGGCTTGTTTGCGCGGGCATCCCGGCTGTAAGGGCAAGACGTCCGAATAAGAAATCTGTTCAGCTGTTGGTGAACGAGCCGCAGGTTAAGAACCAAGAATCCGGTTCGTCCACGACCGTCCCATTAATCTGCACGCGTGATTTGCACACGCGCGAGTTGAACCGAGTCCTGGAATCAATGAATTGGCAACGCGTTTTGGTTAGTGAATTCAAACTTGGAGGAAGATAAAAAAATGTTGAAACGTCTTGTAGTTAGCACAACGCTGGCTCTGGCTCTGCTTGCAACTCTACCGCTTGTCGCCTCGGACCGCGAGGACGATGTAAATCGCGCTCACAAGGCTACTCAGGTCTTCCGTGAGATCATGAGTACTCCGGACAAAGGCATTCCTCGCGATCTACTGAAAACGGCGAGATGTATCGCCATCATTCCAGGAGACGTGAAGTTTGCCTTTGTATTCGGCGGCAGCTACGGCCGGGGGCTGGCAACCTGTCGCACCCGGCATGGTTGGAGCGCCCCAATGTTTGTGGCGATTGAAGGCGGAAGCGTGGGATATCAGATCGGCGGCTCTTCCACCGACATCGTGTTGCTGTTCATGAACGATCACGCCTTGGGAAGCCTGCTCGGCGATAAATTCAAGCTTGGAGCCGACGCCTCTGTAGCAGCCGGACCGGTGGGCCGGACCGCTGCCGCCGGCACCGACGTGAGATTGACTGCTGAGATTCTGTCTTATTCGCGTGCCAAAGGCCTTTTCGCTGGCGTGGCTCTCGACGGAACCGTGGTGCAAGCCGACAAAAGTGGCGACGAAGCCATGTACGGCCGCGGTGTAGACCGCCATGACATTCTTAGCGGAAAAGTTCCTGTTCCCGCCTCGGCGCGAGAGCTTGTAAACGAAATCGACAGACATGCCCAGTAAGGCAAAGTAAAATAATGAATTCCAAGCGAGGGAGCTCTAAATTTAGAGCTCCCTCGCTCTAAATTTCTGCAATCTTACGGCGTTGCGGACCGCGTTTGAGCCGGGCATGACGAAAACACTTTGCAGGTTGTTTCGGGATAATTGACGTTCGGTCTGGCCGGATTTGTGCGGGCCCCGTTGAAGAGACGAACATTCACAAACTACTACACAATCCAGGATGACATTCGCAATTCCGGCGGCCTATGGGCGGACCGGGAAGTGGAGCTTGACCGCAATTGGGTCCGCAGTCGGCAGCCTTCTGATCTGCCCGCCTTCAACCGGGAAATGATTGCAATGTTCGGCGCGAAAAGGGCAAGTGCACATAACTCCTGACCGGGAAGGAGATTCATTGCGAATGTGCCCTTGGATTCGAGGGGTTTGGGGAAAGTGAAAGCTGCCATTTTTACGCCAGCGAAGCGAGCGACTGGACGGTTCCTGCAAATTAAGGATGTTCCCCGTCCACAACTTGAACCCGGGCATGTTGTACTTCGGGTAGTTGCTTGCGGGGTTTGTCGTACAGACCTGCACATCGTTGAAGGAGATCTACCGCCGGTTCAACCGCAACTCATTCCTGGTCATCAAATTGTCGGGGAACTGGTTGAAGGCGCGACACCGGATTTGCCATTGGGAACACGTGTAGGCGTTTCCTGGATTGGCGGCGTAGATGGTGATTGCTGGTACTGTCAAAATGGAATGGAAAATCTGTGTGATAAGCCTACTTTTACCGGATACACGGTGAATGGAGGCTATGCCGAATATACGCTTGTACGCAAAGATTTCGCCTTTCCGTTGCCTGCTGGTTTGGATGACGTACATGTCGCTCCCCTCCTGTGCGCCGGCATCATCGGCTTTCGCAGCTTGCGTGTCGCGGGGATTGAACCTGGCGAGCGAGTTGGGCTTTTTGGCTTTGGGAGCTCCGCGAGTTTGGCGATGCCCGTTCTGCAATCCTGGAAATGCGAAGTCTATGTTGTGACGAGAGGCGAATCTCATCGCAACTCGGCTGCCTCCCTCGGCGCGACGTGGGTTGGCAACGAAGATGAGCGGCCGCCCGTGGATCTCGACCGTGCGGTCACTTTTGCTCCCAGCGGAAAAGTCGTGGTCAGCGCCCTCGCTAGTTTGCGTAAAGGTGGAGTGGTGGCAATCAACGCAATTCATCTGGATCAAATGCCGGCCTTTGACTACGACAAACTTCTTTGGGGCGAGCGGCAGATACGTAGTGTGGCCAATATGACTCGACAGGATGCGCGCGACTTTCTGAAGATCGCTGAGGATCTCAATATTCGCCCGCAAGTCAAAGTCTTTCGACTGGAAGATGCAAACAAGGCCCTTCAAGCAGTCAAAGAAGAAACTGAGCGTGGATCAGCCGTGATTGTTCCTTGAGGATATGGGACGGGGGCACTCGATAGGAGCGAAGGCGTTGTCACAACTCAGTTCTCCTTTTCGCGCAGTTGCAAGCGCCATCACAGCTTGCTCCGATTATGCAATCGCGGGCGCGAGCAGCCTGCCTGCCGGCCACGCAGGGTAGGCAGGCAAAGCCTGCAACATAAACCTCCCACTCTTCCCAGCCCCGCCACTTTGAAAACTGAAGCCCGGATCCAATTGCAGAATGGGTTGCCTGCCGACTGCAATCTTGGTAAGATTGTCTTACCATGCAAACCAGAGTTTCCACGAAGGGGCAGGTTGTCCTTCCCAACCGGATTCGGCGCAGGCTCGGCTTGCAACCCGGAGACTCCCTGGAGGCCAGGCTCGAAGGCGAGCGCATCGTCCTTACGCCGCGGCGCGAACGCCGCCGAGGCGCGCGAATTGTCAAGGATCCTGTCACCGGTCTGCCCGTCTTGAAAGCGAGCGCCAAAGGTTTCAAGCTAACAAGTCAACAGGTCCGCGAGATCCTCGCCGATTTTCCATGAGATATCTTCTCGATGTGAATTCATTGCTGGCGCTTGGTGTTTTCGATCACGAATTTCACGCGAGGGTTGCCGCCTGGATCGACCGCCTTTCCGCGAAGGGAAAGCCGGAGATGGCTACATGTTCGATAACCGAATTGGGATTCGTGCGCGTCTTGGGCCAAGCCCAGCAATATGGACTTTCGATCCTGCAAGCGCGCGAGTTATTGCTTCAGCTTAAGAACAGCAAAGAGGCTGACTGGACATTTTTACCTGACGATCAAGACATCTCGCGTCTTCCAAAGTGGGTCAAGAGTCCGAAGCAGACAACCGACGGCCACCTCGTTGAGTTGGCAAAGGCCCACAGGGCAACGTTTGCAACTTTGGATCGTGGGATCCCCGGCGCCTTTGTCATTCCCCTGAAGCAATGAAACTACATCGCCATGTGCCACATGTTCGACCTGAATCTGGAAACAGCCAGTGGCGAGCCTGTCGAATCATGGGGCCTTTCAGGTCCTAATTCCTACAGTTAAAGCTCCCACGTTCGGCCTCGCCAATGATGGGGTACCCGTCCGAAAGTGGTATTCTTCGATTGTGAATCGTTTGAGAAGAGCATGGGCGGCCTTCGGGCCACGCGTCCCATGGATCACGGGAGGTAGTGTGATGAGCCGTTTGGTAACACCCGTTTTAGCCGCTCTTGTGCTTCTCTCGGTGTCGCTTGCCGTCTCGCCAGCAATCCCCCGCGGCAATGCGGCGAGCGCAGGGACCACGATACCTGACCCGGTGGTAGACGAGACTCTTGCCGCGCAAACGGGACAGGAAAAGGTTGTCCTCGCGGGAGGATGTTTCTGGGGCCTGCAACTTGTATACGAGCATGTGAAGGGCGTCGCGCACGTGACCGCGGGCTACGCTGGCGGAACGGTGAAGAATCCCGGCTACGAAGCGGTCAGCAGCGGCACGACGGGACACGCCGAATCCGTTGAAATCGTTTACGATCCGTCGAAGATTACTTTAGGCCAGTTGCTCAAGGTATTTTTCTCGGTCGCCCATGACCCAACGGAACTAAATCGTCAAGGTCCGGACACCGGCACTCAGTACCGCTCCGCAATTTTCTTTGCGAACCCGGATCAACAGCGTATTGCGCAGGCGTATGTGAATCAACTCGAACAGGCGAGATTTTTTTCCCGAGCGATCGTCACGCAAATTGTTCCTTTGAAAGCATTCTATCGAGCGGAAAACTATCATCAGGACTTCGCCCTTCACAATCCGGACAATCCCTACATCGCGGCGTTTGACCTTCCCAAAGTCAAACATCTTCAGCAAGAATTTCCCAGCCTCTACGAAGCCTACCGGTGAGCTTTCGCATTCACGCCGAGCCGCGTGCCATTCGATAAGAGCCAGGGCCACAAGTCGTACTCGAGTCTTCGACCCGTACCAAGAGAACGAAGCCCTGAGTTTCAAAATTAGAGGGAAGGAGCACTACACGACCGACGTCTGATTCCTGAGAAATGCGCCGGGCAAATAACTGTGCTAAGGCTGCACAACGAAATCACCCGATGTAATCCGTCGCCCGGCAATGAACAAATCAACCCGATACTGTCCCACAGGCAAGTGTCCCTCCGGCGGATCCCAAGCATACCGGTTGTGGTAGGCGCGCGTGGAGATGTCCGAGCCTTTATATGTTCCGGTGCCGCGAAACACTTCTTTGGAGTCGCGGTACCAAATGCTTTGGATTTGGTAATCCTGTGGCGGAAATTGACCCTGAAAATTGACGCTGATTTTCCAGAAAATTCTCTTGCCGGAAGAGAGCGCCGAATGAAAATTAGTTGCGTAGGGTCTCTGCCCGGGGGGTGGCAAGGGACGGTTCGGGGCGAACATGAAAAAGAGTAACGGCGCGCCTACATTGGCCTGCAAGGATGGAATATCGAAAGTCCCGCTCGACCCCGTTGCTGTTGGCGCAGGATTTGAAGGCGTTGACTTGAACAACTCGAAGTATGTAACCAACACCAACGCCAGAACGACAACCACAGCAGCCCCTATATAAATAGTTTTCAGGCTAATACCGGCAAACTGCTGGTCCGGGCGCCGCTCATCGGCCATTGCAGCGGATCCCTTTGCGCCGGTCGTCAGGCGCGATTGTTCAATTTCCGGCGGTGAAGGCGATGGTTGCAGCGTCGGTTGCATCTTCTGAAGAGCTTCGATGAGCTGGCTGACGTCATGGTGAAAGCTCTTGTCATTGATTTCCCACGCGTTGCGAAGAGCAAGTTTTTTCAAATCGGGCGGAAGAACCTTGGCGTCTGGCATCCGCGCACCGTCAACCAGGACCGGCACCACGCGGACTCCCTTTTCCAGGACGTGTTTGATTTCCAGGCGGACAAAGTCGCCAGGATCATCCAGCCGGCGATTCCCATCTTGGTCGACCGCGTTTACCCAGGAGCGTCCGATGACGGCCAGAAGAACCTCGCAGGACTCGCACGTCTTCTCGATGACCTCCACATAGTTTTCGCCGGGACCGATCGTGTCGATGTCCATAAAGACTTGCTCGCTGCCAAAGTGCTTGGAGAGGAGGTCGAACAAACGGCCTGTATGCCCGATGCTGTCTCCCCGTCTGTAACTGATAAAGATTCTGGCCAAAGGATCTCCGCCTTGATACTAACACCTGTACTTCGGCACAGAAACGAAAGCTTGGCCTCGCACAGATGGAAGGAGAATGACGGGTAGCTCAGGCTTTCCGGATGTCTCATCTTTTGTCTGCCGCGTGTCTGCCGGTCAGACAGAATACTTCGGCACGGAAGGTTAGCTACACATGGGTCCTGGCCCCGCGAGCGGAGCCAGATGTCCTTCGCTCCGCTCAGGATGACTGAGTATTTGGGGGTTTGCGCAGCGGGTTCAAAGTTTATCGATGGAGATCGAGCCGTCGCCGGAGCGGAGCGTGAGGATTTCGCCGCCGGCGCCCATTTTCCCGCGGATGGTGCCGCGATCCAATGTGCCGGAAACGGTGAGCGGGTAAGCGAATGTGACGCGGCCGTCGCCGGTGTGTGCGTCCAAATCTGCGGTGAAGTTTTCGGGCAGGCGCATGGAAATATGGCCGTCGCCGGTGCGAAGGGTCCACGGGCCGGTCATGCGCGAGCCGGTTTCGGCGGTGGCTTCGATATTGCCGTCGCCAGTGTGGACGTCGAGGCGCTCGAAGCGTCCACGGACGGAGACGTGGCCATCGCCGGAGTCGGCGTAGAGTGCGCCGTCGAAGTCAAAGCCTTCAATGTGGCCGTCGCCCGTATGCAGCCGGACATTGCCGTGAAAATGGTCGGCGTGAATGCTGCCGTCGCCGGAGTCGAGGCGCGTCTCGCCCTTGACGTTGGTCGCGCTGATGCGGCCATCGCCGGTGTGGACGTCAATATCGGAGTCGGTGGGAACATGGATTGTGATGTGGATGGAGCGGCGACCGGTGTCAATCGAAATGAAAAAATGGAAATGATCGCGCGGCACGCGGACTTGAACGTCCACGCTGTCGCCGGTTTGGTGCTCCTCAATTGTCACGTCGTCCGGGCTGATACGCCGCCCGATTGTATCTACGGTGACGCTAACCTGCTTGTCGTTGGTCCCGACGAGGTCGATTTCGCCGTCCTGTGTGGTGAAGCGAAGATGGGCACGGCCGGAAATGGGGTAGGTCTTCGACCAGTTGTCGGCGCGAGCGGCGCCCGCGACGGCGAGACACAGCACGGTAACAATCACGAAAGCAAATCGGCGCATGGTAATACCTCCTCCGGACTTCCTGATATCCAATACGCAATTAAAGAAAAAATGTTCCCCGGCAATGTCGAATTTTTCGCCTGGCCCCTAATAGCAAGGGTTTGCGCGAACCCGCTTGAGGGTAGAGACGCTGGTAGAAGGCAAAGTGTCACATGAGAGCCGGGGAGGTTTGTCACCGGGATTTTGCGGCCTTCGCGCGTTTATGCGTGGTTTGCGCGCCGGGCTTCGGGCGGAGGGCGGCGAGAAAAGCATCGAGGTGAAGCGTGTTGATGACGTCCTTCTTTTCGATCCAGCCACGGCGGGCGGTCAGGACGCCGTAACGCATCCAGGTGGAGAGGCTGCGGGTGCTGTGCGCGTCGGTGGAGATGACGATCTTCACGCCGCGATCGCGGGCTAGGCGCAGCGAGGCGTCGCGGAGGTCGAGGCGGTCCGGCGCGGCGTTGCATTCCATGGCGACGCCGTGGGCGCGGCAGGAGTCGAGAATTTTTTCGAGGTCGTAGACGAAGGGCTCGCGCCGCAAGAGAAGCCGGCCCGTGGGATGCGCGATGATGTGTGTGTACGGATTCTCGATGGCGGCGAGGAGGCGTTCGGTCATCTCGGCGCGCTCGAGGTTCATGTAGGAATGGACGGAGGCGACGACGACATCGAGCTGCGCGAGGACTTCGTCTTCGAGATCGAGCGAGCCGTCTTTGCGGATGTCCACTTCGATTCCGGCGAGGAGGCGGATGCCTGCAACTTTGCTCTGCGCGGCGCGGATTTTTTTGATTTGCTCGAGCGTGCGTTTTTCGTCCATGCCGTTCGCGACGGTGACGGCCTGCGAGTGGTCGGTGAGCGCGATATATTCGTAGCCGAGATCGCGTGCGGCGGCGCCCATCTCTTCAATGGAATTCTTGCCGTCGCTCGCGACGGTGTGCATCTGAAGGTCGCCGCGGATGTCGCGCTGCTCAATTAGTTTTGGCAGCTTGTGATGTTCGGCGGCTTCGATTTCGCCGGTATTCTCGCGCAGCTCGGGCGGGATGTAATCGAGCTTGAGTTTCGCGTAGATCTCTTCCTCGGTGGCGCGGGCGACTGGCTTTTCACCTTTCAGCGTGCTGAGCGCGTATTCGTTGAGCGTGTAGCCCATCTTGAGCGCGCGGCTGCGAAGCGAGACGTTGTGCTCTTTCGAGCCGGTGAAGTAAAGCAGCGCGGCGCCAAACACTTCCTTGTCGAGGAGGCGGACATCCACCTGCAATCCGCTCTTCAAGACAAAACTGACTTTGTTCTCGCCGCGCGCGAGCGTGTGTTCGATTTCCGGATAGGCGAGGATGTGCTCGGCGATAGCTTCGACAGATTTCGGCGTGTGCTTCTTTCCAATCGTGAGGAGAAGATCGAGGTCTCCGACGGTTTCCTTGCCGCGGCGCAGCGAGCCCGCGGGAGTGACGGAGTCGACCTGCGCTCCGAGCTTTCGGATGTGCGCGATGAGCTTCTGCGCGGTCTCGTCGGCGTCATTCAAGGTGAAGCGGCCGGCGGATTTCTTGAAGGTTTCGGCGGCGCGCAGAATGTTCTGCTCGCTCTTTTCTCCAAAGCCTTCGAGCAGGCGCAACTTTCCACCGCGCGCGAGTTTCTCGACGGCTTCCACGGTGCCGGCCTTGAAGGTCTTCCAAAGCACTGCGACTTTCTTTGGGCCGATGGACTGGAGTTTCAGGAGGTCGAGAATCGTCGGTGGGTATTTCTTCAGGAGCTTCTGGCGCGTGGCGTAGTCGCCGGTGCGGAGGATTTCCTGGATGTGATCGGCCATGCGGTCGCCGATTCCGGGGAGCTCGGTGAGTTTGTCGGTGTCCTTGGCGATTTCCTCGATCGGCTCGCCGAGGCTTTCCAGCAATTCGGCGGCGCGCTCGTAACTGCGGAAGCGGTTGTACATGGCGCCGTCAATTTCGAGGAGCTGGGCGGTCTCGCGGAGGATGCGGGCGACTTCTCGGTTTTCCATGAGGGAGATTATACGGCGAATTGCGGTGGGACTGCAGGCCGGCGGATACCGAGCGCTTGGCGTCCGGGGCGTGAATCCCGCCGGCCGTGGAGGTTAAACCGTCATGGCGGATAAGGACTGGTCAGGCCGCTGTCTTCTTTACGTTGGCCGCCTGAGGTCCCTTCGGCCCTTCCACGATCTCGAACTCTACGGAATCGCCTTCCTGTAACGAACGATAACCGTCGCCCGAGATGGCGGTGTAATGGACAAAAACGTCAGCACCGTCGTCACGGCCGATGAATCCGAAACCCTTCGAGTTGTTGAACCACTTGATCTTACCGGTCAAACGAACTGTCCTCCTTTTCTAGCAAATCGCCCCCCGACCACCCAAATGGGTCCCACCCCTCAAGAGAGGCCGTGTGGCAGATTAATGCGGCGAAGTGTATCAACGAGGTACTTACCGTCAATACGGAGACAGGGAACGGTCAAAGAAGAGGGTTGGGCGGCAAAAGCGGAGGCCGGAACGGGGTAACACTTCGTTTACATGCGGCGGGAGGCCAGAAAACGGGCGTAATAGAGAATGCAGGCGACCGACTTCATATCGTGGATGTTGCCCTTGTGGATCATGTCCAGCAGGGTTTTGAGGGGCAACGGTTTGTTCTCGATGCGCTCATCGGCGTCCGGATTTGTGGGGCCGAGCGTTAGGCCCGTGGCGCAGAAGGCGATCACTCGCTCGGTGACGAATCCCGGGGTGGGAAAAACATTCATCATCTTCACGAAACGCTTTGCGCGGTAGCCGGTTTCTTCTGCCAGCTCGCGGCGGGCGGCCGTGAGAGGGCTTTCGCCGGGCTCCATGCGCCCTGCGACGACTTCGAGGAGGAAATCGCCGGCGGAATGGCGGTATTGACGAACCATAACGATGCGAGCGTCGCGCAGAATGGGCAGTAGGACGACCGAGCCGCCGTGGACGACGACGTCACGGGTGGCTTCCACGCCGCCCGGCTCGGCGACGAGGTCCTGACGCACACTGAAGACTTTGCCTGTGTACAGGACTCTGCTAGAAAGCAGTTTCGCGTGCGGTTTGGACACAATTCCCTCCGGAAGAGAGCGCGACATCATAGCAGGAAGATGCGCGGTTGACATTTTGCGCGGCGGGAAATAGGTTTGCGGCCATATTTGCGGTTCTCCGCTCTGGCGGAGGGGAGAGAACATGAAGAAATGGATGAGGCTCGCGGTTCTGGCTTGCGTTGCCGCATTTGCGGCGTCTGCGGTGATGGCGGCGCCGAAGGTGGTGTACGTCAAATGCGGGAAATTGATCTTTGACGCGGAAAAACCGCCGCTCGTAAACGCGGTGGTGATCATAACGGACGGCAATGTGACGGCCGTCGGCGCGGGCTTGGCGGTGCCGGAAGGGGCGGAGGTGGTGGACCTCTCCAACTACACCGTGCTGCCGGGGCTGATTGATGCACACATTCATATTTGGAGCGGGCCGTCTTTTGCAATTGTGTCGGATGGAGTAGCCGCTCTGCGCGGGCAGAAAGCAATGGCTTACGCGCTGGGGTCGGGCGTGGTGGCCGTGCGCGTCCTTGGCACATTCGATTTCCTCGATGTTGCGCTGCGAGACGCGATTGACGAGGGGACAATCCCCGGGCCGCACATGATTCCCGCGGCGCACGCGATTTCAATTCCGGCAGGGCATGGAGATCACTTTACGTATCCCGCGAACGTGCCGCTCGAGGACTTGTACACGCCGCTACACGGGTTCATCAATTCGCCGGCAGACGCGGAGAAGGCGGTGCACTTGCAGTTGAAATACGGCGCGCGGGTGATCAAGGTGCTGGCGTCGGGCGGTGTGCTTTCGCCACTCGATTCACCGGACGCGGTTCAGGTGTCGCCGGAGGAGTTGAAGCAGATAGTGGAGACGGCTCATGGTCTAAGAGTGAAGGTGGCGGCGCACGTCGAGAATCGTGAGGCGGTGATGGATGCGATTCAGGCGGGGGTGGATTCCATCGAACACGGGCCGGGCGCGGACGAGGAGTGCTTTCGGTTAATGAAAGAGCGTCACACAGTCTTTGTGCCGACGGTTTTTGTAGTGGACAACATTTTGATAAACGGCCGCGACATGCACCTGCCGGATTATTCCCTGCGGAAGGCGCACGAGATTTCCGAGCGGCACTTCGCAAGTTTCAAGCTCGGGCTGCAAGAGGGCGTGTACATGGCGGCGGGGTCGGACCAGCAATACGAGCCGGGGAAAGGCACCGTGCGGGATGAGGCGATCACGATGGTGAAATATGGCGCGACGGCGCAACAGGCGCTTGTGGCGGCCACGAAGCACAGCGCTGAGTTGCTCGGTCTGGACGCGATGCTGGGGACAGTGGCGGTGGGGAAGGAAGGGGATCTGGTGGCCGTGGAAGGCGATCCCATGAGTGACATTCACTCGCTCGAGCGCGTGCGGGCCGTGATTTATCAGGGAAAGAGCGTAGCGCCGGAGAACCGGCACCAATAGTTCCGATCTTTAATTCGCCGGATTCGGATTCATCCCGCTGGGCCCGGAGCCAGGCGGTTCAGCGCTGAATTACCGCCAAGCGGATTGAAGCGCGGCCTTCCTCCACCTATACTGCTTGCAGGTTGACCTGATTCCGCATGCCTACTTCGACCATCCGCGCCCTGGTTGTGGACGACGAGAAACCCGCGCGGGATGAGCTTGTCTATTTGCTGGGAGGGTTTCCGGAGATTCAGATCGTGGGGCAGGGGAAAAACGGCGTTGAAGCGCTGAACCTCATCAAGGAACACTCGCCCGAAATTGTTTTCCTTGACGTACAGATGCCCGGGCTGGACGGATTTGGAGTCATCAAGAAGCTAGCCGATCGGAAAATACGTGTGCCGCACATCATATTTGTAACCGCATATGACAATTACGCCGTGCAGGCGTTTGAAGTGAGCGCGGTTGATTATGTGCTGAAGCCTTTTGACAAGCCGCGGCTGGCCAAGGCGATTGGGCGCGCGAGAAAGATGCTGGATGCAAGCGGAACCTCCGCGGAGCGTCTCGAATCATTGATGTCCCAGCTTGGCGCGGGGAAGACACAGCCGGTAAAGCTGCTTGTGAAGGCTCAGCAGCGGATGCTGCTGGTGGACGCGGAAGACGTGGTATTTGCCAGCATCACGGACGGATTGATAACGGTCGTGGCGCGCGATGTCGAGGGGACATCCAATTACAGGACGATCGAGGAGCTTCAGTCGTCGCTCGATTCCGAGATTTTTTGGCGCGCACACCGGTCCTACCTCGTGAACATCAACCACATCAAGGAAGTGGTACCGTGGTTTAAGTCGAGTTACATGCTGAAGATGAGCGATAAGAAGGCCACCGAGATTCCCGTCAGCCGCGCACAAACCAAACGCCTGCGCGAATTGATCCGGATGTGAAATTTTCCCGATGCTTCCGCGTATTAAATCCAAGAAACCAAAATGCCGTGCCTGTGAGGTGATTATGACCAGCCAACCTGGTGACCGTAAGAGGAAGGGTATGTTTGAAAAGGCTTGGGCGCCGCTCGTTTCCGCGACTCTGACAGCTTTCTTGCTATTCGGCGTGCCTGTTATGGGACGCGAGCCGCAGGCGCCCGCGCAGGCGGGACCTGGGAGTTTTGTCATCACAAATGTCCGGATCTTTGACGGACATCGCGTGATCGCGCGAGGAAGCGTGTGGGTCGAAGCGGGAAGAATCAAAGCGTTTGGAGCCGAGGTGAAAGCTCCGGCAAGCGTGAGGGTGATTGACGGCACGGGCGATACGCTTCTGCCCGGATTAATTGATGCGCACACGCACACCTGGGGCGATGCGCTGAAAGAAGCTCTCATCTTCGGCGTGACGACTGAGTTGGACATGTTCACCGACTACAAATACGCCGCGAAAATCCGCGCGGAACAAGCGGCGAACAAAGATCTGGATTTGGCGGACCTGCGTTCCGCAGGGACGCTCGTAACCGCACCGGGCGGCCACGGCACCGAGTACGGCATACCAATTCCGACGATTACAAAACCAGAAGAAGCGCAGGCGTTTGTGGACGCGCGGATCGCGGAGGGCTCGGACTACATCAAGATTATTTCCGATGACGGCAGCGCGTATGGGCGCACGATGCCAACGGTGTCGAAGGAAACGATTGCGGCAATCGTGGCGGCGGCGCACAAACGCGGAAAGCTTGTCACGATACACATTGGCACGCAGCAGGAGGCGCGCGAAGCGATCGAAGCGGGCGTGGACGGATTGGCGCATTTGTTTGTGGACAGCGCGCCGGCGCCGGATTTCGCAAAGCTCGCGGCGGCGCATCACATTTTTGTTGCGCCGACTCTGACGGTGCTCGATGCGGTTTGCGGCGAATCGAGCGGGAAGGATTTGCCAAAGGACGCGAGGCTCGCGCCTTATTTTTCTCCGGCGGAATTGACCAGCCTGCAGGCGTCATTTGGGTTTCCCAACACGCACTTGAAGCTGGAGTATGCGGAAGGAACGATTCGGCAATTGAAGGCCGCGGGCGTGCCGATCCTTGCGGGGACCGATTCACCGAATCCGGGCACCGTGCATGGCGCGAGCATGCACCGGGAAATGGAAATGCTGGTCCACGCGGGGCTCACGCCGCTCGAAGCGCTCGTGGCGGCGACGTCCGCGCCCGCGAAAGCATTTCGCCTGGATGACCGCGGCGAAATCGCGGCCGGGAAGCGCGCGGACTTATTGCTGGTGAGGGGCGACCCGACGGCGGACATCACCGCGACGCGCGATATCGTTTCCGTTTGGAAGCTGGGCGTGGAAGATGACCGCGTTTCCTATCGGGCGGCGCGAGACAAAGACCGCACAGAAGCGGAAGCCGCGAAGCGCGCGGGGCCGCCGGCGGGATCGGAATCAGGGCTGGTGAGTGATTTCGAGGACGGGACAACGCGAGCACTCTATGGCGCGGGCTGGTCGATCTCGACCGACAGCCTGGCAGGCGGAAAATCTACTGGTGAAATGAAGGTCATCGAGGGCGGTGCGAACGGGAGCAAGGGAGCCCTGGGGATCACCGGAGAGATTGCACCGGGACTCCCGCACGCCTGGGCAGGCGCAATGTTCTATCCCGGCGCCGCGCCGATGGCGCCGGTGAATCTTTCGTCCAAGAAAACCATTCGATTTTGGGCGCGGGGCGACGGAAGGAATTACACTGTCATGGTCTTCGCGCAAAGCCTCGGACAGATTCCCGGGCGTCAGTCGTTTGTTGCGGGACCTGAATGGAAGGAATATCAATTTCCACTTTCGGCGTTCGGCACCGACGGGCATGACTTGATGGGATTGCTTTTTTCGGCGGGCGTTCCTCCGGGAAAGTTTTCGTTCCAGATTGACGACGTGAGGGTCGAATAGGCGGATTTAAGCGTGTCCGCCTTGCAACAAAAGTATTCGAATGGCTATTCGAATTGAAAGCGTAACGATTCGTGACGAAAATGTTTCACGTGAAACATTTTGAGCGATGCAAGTGTGCGAATTGTTTCACGTGAAACAATTTGAGCGCGGCGTGGGAAACGCGGCGCGGATGTGCTAGCATCGCGGCTGCGCTTGCGCGATGGATTTTTCTCTCACCGACGACCAGAAACTGATTCGAGACACCGTCCGCCAATTCATGGAAGCGGAGGTGCGCCCGAAGGTCCGCGAGTACGACAAACAAGAACATTTTCCGTCGGAGGAGTTGAGGCGGCTGGGCGAAATGGGCTGCTGCGGGATGCTCGTGCCCGAGGAATGGGGCGGCGCGGGGATGGACACGCTTGCGTATGTGCTGATGCTGGAGGAAGTGGCGCGCGTGGACGCGTCGATGGCGGTGACGCTCTCGGTGACGAATTCGGTGATTGACGTGCCGCTGTGGAAGCATGGCACGGATGCGCAGAAAAAAAAATATTTGCGCCGCGCGGCGCAGGGAGAAATTCTCGGAGCGTTTTGCCTGACCGAGCCGCAGGCGGGATCGGATTCGGCGGCTTTGCAGACACGCGCGGAAAAGCGCGGCAATTCCTATTTCCTGAACGGCACGAAGAGCTGGGTCTCGACGGGCGGAGACGCGGGCGTGCTGGTTGCGTTTGCGAAGACGGATCCGGCGGCGGGTGCGCGCGGCGTAACGGCGTTTCTCGTCGAGCCGGGTTTCAAAGGATTTCGCGTGAGCCGGTATGAAGATAAGATGGGATTGCGCAGCTCGCACACGGCGGAAATTGTGTTCGACGATTGCGAAGTGCCCGCGGAAAACCGTCTCGGCGAAGAAGGGCACGGACTGAAGATCGCGCTCGAAGCGCTCGACGGCGGGCGCGTGGGGATTGCGTCGCAGGCGGTGGGGATTGCGCAGGGCGCGATGGAAGCGTCGGTGAAATATGCGAAGCAGCGGCGCGCGTTCGGGCAAACCATCAGCGAGTTCCAGGCGATCCAGTGGATGATCGCGGACATGCAGACGGAGATTGAAGCGGCGCGGTGCCTGGTGCATCGCGCGGCGTGGGTGCGCGATCACGGCGGCGCGCGATTGGGACCGCTCGCGTCGCGCGCAAAGTTGTATGCGAGCGAGATGGTGAACCGCGTGGTGTACAAGGCCGTGCAGGTGCATGGCAGCGCCGGATATTCGCGCGAGACGGACGTCGAGCGGATGTACCGCGACGCGCGTGTGATTACGATTTACGAAGGGACGAGCGAGATTCAGCGGATGATTATCGCGCGGGATTTGGTGTCGCAGTCGGGCGCGGCGAGTGGGCGCGCGGTGGCGGATTAGGGAGAAGAGATTTGAGCGGCGGGGAACCAACGAAGAAGCGTCGAGTGCTGAGCGGGATGCGGCCGACGGGTCGGCTGCACATCGGCAATTATTTTGGCGCGCTCGCAAACTGGGTAAAGCTGCAGAACGACCCCGCGAACGAATGTTTCTACTTCGTGGCGGACTGGCATTCGCTGACCAGCGATTACGCCGACACGTCGCAAATTGCGCAGAATACGATCGAGGTGACGACGGATTTTCTGGCGGCGGGGCTGGACCAGAAAAAGTCGGTAATTTTTTTGCAGTCGAGCGTGCCGGAACATGCGGAGTTGAATTTGCTGCTCTCGATGATTACACCGCTTGGGTGGCTCGAGCGCGTGCCGACATACAAAGAGCAGATTGAGAATGTGAAGGGGAAGGACCTGCACACATTCGGGTTCCTCGGCTATCCGGTTTTGCAGGCGGCGGACATTGTGATGTATGGCGAGCCGGATCGCGCGTTGGTTGTGCCGGTGGGAGAAGATCAGGTTGCGCACGTGGAGTTGAATCGGGAGATAGTGCGGAGGTTCAACGTATTTTATTCGGTGCACCTCGATGGAGTTGGGCTCCTCTCCAAAGACAACGCGGACATTTCAGCTTCGGTGAAGACACGTTACGTTGCGAAATTGAAACCCGGCCAGTTCACGTCCGAGTCTGTTCTTTCATTTGAAGAAGTCCCAATCGCGGAGGCGGAGATACGGAGAGTGGCCGTTGAGAGGGGAATAGAGAATTTTATGAGCGAAGACCGTGCGCTAGCTCGATTTATCAAAGTGCGTCACGTCCTTCGTGAGCCGGAAGTAATGCTCACGCAGGCCCCACGGGTGCCGGGGACTGATGGGCGGAAGATGTCGAAGAGCTATGGAAATGCGATTGAACTGGGGGAGAGCGACGAGAGCATTCGCGCGAAGACGAAGACGATGATGACTGACCCGGCGCGGAAGAGGCGAACAGACAAGGGCAATCCTGACGTTTGTCCCGTTTATGATTGGCATAAATTGTTTCCCGTGGTGGAAACCAAAGAGAAACGAGAGCGTCTTGAACGAATCAATCGAGAATGCCGCAGCGCAGAAATTGGCTGCGTGGATTGCAAAGCTCTAATGGCGGACGCTTTGATTGAGTGGATTGCGCCGATTCGCGAGCGGCGCGCGGAATATGGCGCTCATCCGGATCGCGTGCTGCAAGTGCTGGATGAAGGCTCGAAGCGAGCGCGGGTGACGGCCAGTGCAACTATGAAACGCGTTCGCGAAGCGGTGTTTGGCTGGGACGCAAAACGGAGTAGCATTTCGCAGGTTGGAAGTGCGGCAACGAAGAAGCACTCGGGGGCAGGGGACTAGGGAATGGAACAGGGCGCGCAGGCGACGGCGCAATATAATGTACAGCTCCCGATGTATGAGGGACCGCTCGACCTCCTGCTGGATTTAATCCGCAAGCAGGAGATGGACATCCACAACATCCCCATCGCAAGAATCACGGGACAATATCTCGATTACCTGCGGAAGCTTGAAGAGCTGGATATTGACGTCTCCGGCGAATTCATTTACATGGCGGCGACGCTGATCCTGATCAAGTCGAAGATGCTGCTGCCGCCCGACCCGCTTGCAGGGCCGGAAGAAGCGCTCGATCCGCGCGCGGACCTGGTGCATCGGTTGGTGGAGCACGAAAAGTTCAAGAATGCGGCGCAGTTGCTGTACGAAAAGCAGCAGATTTTCCAGCACGTGTGGTCCAAGCCGGACCTTTCGCTTTACGACAGCGAGGAGACCGAAGGCGAGATGATTGTTTCGCTCGTGGACCTGGTGAAAGTTTTCTCGCAGGTGCTCGAGCGGCGCAAGCAAGTGACGAAGATCGAGCTGCAGCACCAGCAATTCACGGTGGCGCAAATGATCGAGCTGCTGCGGAAGCAAATCGTGGCGAGCGAGGACGGCGTCGAATTGCTGGGGTTCTTCGAGCAATGCGCTTCGCGCCATGCGATGATTGTGGCGTTCCTGGCGGTGCTGGAGATGGTGCGATTGCAGGCAGTGGTGCTCGCGCAATCGGAACACTTTACGGAAATCCGTCTGCGGAAACACAAGATGTTCGATACTGTTTTCGCGGAAGATGGGTCGCTGAAACCGCTGACGGAGATTGACGAGCAGTATTTGTAGGGACGACGAGGAAATGGAAAGCGAATAACCATGAATCCAGCGGAAGTGAAGGGCGCGATCGAGGCGGTAATTTACGCGGCGGACGAGCCGGTCTCGCTCGACCAGATTGCCACGGCGGTGGGCGCGGAAAAAACCGAACTGCGGCCAGCGCTCGAAGAGCTGGTGGCAAGTTACGCCGGCGACGAGCGCGGAATGGAAATCCGCAAGGTTGCCGGAGGCTACAAGTTTTATACGAAGGCGCAGCATCACGAAGTCGTGCGGCGATTTATCAAGGCGTTGCGGCCTCCTTTGCGGCTGACGATGCCCGCGCTCGAGACGCTGGCGGTCATTTCCTACAAGCAACCGGTTACGGGGCCCGAAATCCAGGAGATCCGCGGGGTAAATTGCGCGGGCGTTCTTCAAACACTCCTCGAAAAGCGGCTCATCACCACGGCGGGGCGGAAGCAGGTGATTGGGCGGCCGATTCTCTATCGCACGTCGAAGGAATTCCTGATGCGGTTCGGGCTATCGGATCTTGACGAGTTGCCGAGCCTGAAGGAATTCGAGCAACTCGCGCGGCAAGCTCTGGGGGCGGATGAAGGAATCGCGCCGATCGAACCGGAGGATATTCCACACGCGGAACGAGAGGCCGCTCCGGCGGAAATGCCTGAACCGGCTGCGAGCGAGGCGCCTAAGGCGCGCGCGGCCGAGAGCGGTTCTTGAAAGAATAGTCTTTCGACGAACATTTCCCGGACATTTGAGAGTCAACTGAGAGTGAGCGGCGATGCTTGAGCGTCTCCAGAAGATTATTTCGCGCGCGGGGATCGCTTCCCGGCGACATGCCGAGCAGCTCATCGAGAGCGGACAGGTGCGCGTGAACGGGCGCGTGGTGGCCGAACTCGGAGAAAAGGCGGATGCAGAGCGCGACCGGATCGAGGTTGCGGGACGCGCGGTGGAAGCCGCGCAACCGCGCGTGAGCTACGTGTTCCACAAGCCGCCGCGCGTCGTCGCGACGCTTTCGGACCCGGAGGGGCGCGCGTCGCTTCGCGAATTTTTGCGCGGCGTGCCCGGACGCGTTTATCCCGTGGGGAGGCTGGACTTCGCCGCGAGCGGACTGCTGCTGCTCACGAACGATGGCGAGCTTGCGAATCAAATCCTGAAGGTTGCGGACCGATTGCCACAGACCTACTGGATTAAGATCAAGGGGCGGCTCGGTGAAACTGATTTCGCAAGGCTTGCGACGCGCGCACGTGCGCGTGCCCGGCTGATTCCCGCAGCACAGAGCGGGGGAACCGCGGCGAATCCGTGGTATGAAGTGAAGTTATTGAATGCGCGGAGGGACATGTTGCGGCGAGTGCTGTTTGAAGGGGGGCATCCCGTGGAAAAACTCCACCGGGTGGCGCTTGCGAACATCGAGCTGGATGACTTGCCGGAAGGATCGCTGCGCGCGGTGCAGCCGGGGGAGTTAAGGAAACTCGAAGCATCTCTCGAGCGTATAAGAGGTCAGGGGGCATCGAGATTGGGAGAGATGCCCCTTGCACACAGGAAACGTAAAGAAAAGTAACGAACACAGAGTGAATTACGTCTGAAATACTATCCGGGGTAGTGGACGGCTGACGCTCGACGTAAGAACTAAGGATCAACCAAAGGTGAATCCTACGCGGATCGCCAAATTGTTTGAGGAGCATGTGCCCGAATATATTCGGGCCATCAGTCCCTACATCCCCGGACGGCCCATCGAAGAAGTTGAGCGCGAAATGAAGATTCGCGCCGTCAAGCTGGCCTCGAACGAAAATCCACTGGGACCTTCGCCACGCGCCGTGGAAGCCGCGCGCGCAGCGCTCGCTGAATCGCACCGCTATCCAGACGGCGGCGGCCATTACCTGCGCGAGGCGCTCGCGGGATTGCACGGCGTGCCGATGGAGAATGTAATTCTCGGTTTCGGGTCGAGTGAATTGATTGATCTTTCCGCGCGGCTGATGATCCGCCCCGGCGAGGAAGGTCTTACCGCGCAAGGCACCTTCGCGCTTTTCTACATCGCGATTCAGGCCACGGGCGGGACGCTGGTCGCGCTGCCATTGAAGGATTACGGGTTCGACCTCAGAGCGCTTGCGCGAGCGATCACTCCACGGACGCGGTACATTGTGCTGGCAAATCCGAATAACCCGACGGGGAGGATGTTCACGGCGGATGAATTTGACGCATTTCTGAGGCGCGTTCCCGAAGACTTATTGGTGGTCCTGGACGAGGCGTATTGCGATTACGTCTCGCATCCAAATTATTCGCGATCCATTGAGCTGGTGCGCAGCGGGGCGAATCTGCTGGTGCTGCGGACGTTTTCCAAGGTGCATGGACTGGCGGGACTGCGCATCGGCTACGGGATCGGGCCCGCGCCGCTGCTCGCAGAAATGAACAAGGTGCGGACGCCATTTAACACGTCGGGTGTGGCGCAGGCCGCGGCTCTCGCGGCGCTGGGAGACGTCGAACACATTCAGCGATCGGTGGAGTCAAATCGAGCAGGCATGGCGCAGCTTTCGCGCGGGCTGGACCGCCTGGGGGCGAAGTGGGTGCCGTCATTCGGCAATTTCATCTATGTTGAGGCCGGCCCGCGCGCGGCGCGGATGGCGACGGACATGGAAAAGCAGGGCGTTATCGTCCGGCCGCTCGGATGGATGGGTTTGCCCGAAGGATTGCGAATCACGGTGGGGACCGCGGAAGAAAACGAAAAATTCCTCTTCGCATTCGGACGCACGTGCGCGGCGCTCGACTCCTCAAGGTGAGCGGTGAAACCGGGTGATGAGCGCATCCTCCGGCGACAAAGCGATTCGTGAGCTGCTTGCCAAATCCAAGGTAATTGCCGTCGTGGGGCTTTCCTCAAAGCGTTTTCGGCCGAGTTATAGCGTGTCGGAATACATGCAATCCGCCGGATTCCGCATTCTGCCCGTGAATCCCAATGAATCTAAGGTGCTCGGCGAAAAAGCATTCGCGACGCTCGACGAGATTCCCAAAGAGATTCGCGTGGATATTGTGGATATATTCCGGCGGCCGGAAGAGGCGCCGGAGGTGGTCGAAGGTGCGATTCGCATCGGCGCCCGCGCGGTGTGGATGCAGGAAGGCGTCGTGCACGAAGCTGCGGCAGCGCGTGCAAGAGCCGCGGGCTTGTTTGTGGTGATGGATCGCTGCATCCTAAAAGATCATCAGCGCCTTCTGGAGTGAACAAACGCATGCGAAGAAGAACAGGGAGCAGCGCGCGACCGGCGGCTGTAATTCTCTGCGCGTTTTGCGCGGCGGCAATTTTCGCACAAACTGATTGGCAAGCCGAGGGCAAGGCGTGGTGGGCTCACGTGCAATATCTCGCTTCGGATGATTTGCAGGGGCGGTTGACGGGGAGCGAGGGTTATCGCAAGGCTGCGGAATATGTGGCGAACCAGTTCGCCGAAGCGGGGCTCGCGCCCGCGGGGACGAATGGTTACTTCCAGCCGATCCATTTTGAAGTGCGCGAGTTGGACGAGGCGAGTTCGCGATTGGCACTGGTGACGAATGGCGCGGAAGAGCCGCTGAAGCTCGGCGAGGACGCGACGCTCAGCGTTCGTGGCGAGCCGGCCGTGCAAGTGACCGCCGGCGCGGTTTTTGTGGGCTACGGATTCGCGGTGCCGGAAATGAATTATGACGAATTTGCGGGGCTGAATTTGAAGGGCAAGATTGCGGTTTATCTTTCGGGCGGCCCGAAGTCCATTCCGAGCGCGCTGAAGGCGCACTACCAATCCGCGGAGGAGCGCTGGAAGCGAATGCAAAGCGCGGGAGCGATTGGCGAGGCGGTGATCCAAAATCCCAAGGCGAGCGACGTGCCGTGGGAGAGAGCCTCGAAGGCGCGGTTGCAGCCTTCGATGATGATTGCCGATGCGTCCTTCCGCGAGGTGAACGGCCCACGGGTGATGGCGACCATCAATCCGGCGCATGCCGATGAGTGGTTCGCGGGAACGGACCACACTATTGCGGAGTTGCTGGGGAACGCGGATGCGGACACAACGCTGCCAAAGTTTGCGCTGAAGGTTTCCGTACGCGCGCGTATCACGGTGCGCGGTTCAAGGGCAACCGCGCCAAATGTGCTTGGTGTGCTGGCGGGGTCGGACCCCGTACTTAAGAACGAGTATGTCGTGGTGAGCGCGCACCTCGATCACCTCGGAGTCGGCGAGCCGATCAACGGAGACAGCATCTACAACGGCGCGATGGACAACGCGTCGGGAGTTGCGTCGCTCATCGAGGTTGCGAAACATCTCAAGGCCGCGGGAGCGAAGCCGCGGCGCTCAATTCTTTTTGCGGCGCTGACAGCGGAGGAAAAAGGCGAGCTTGGATCGAAATATTTCGCCGCAAATCCCACGGTGGACATCCACAAAATCGTGGCCGACTTGAACATGGACATGTATCTCCCGCTTTTTGCGCTGAAATACCTCGAGGTGCAGGGTCTGGACGAATCCACGCTTGGCGACGACATCCGCGTGGTGGCGGAGGCGCAGGGCGTGACCGTGCAGGCCGACAAAGAGCCGGAGAAGAACCGCTTCATCCGCAGCGACCAGTACAGCTTTGTAAAGAAGGGAATTCCGGCGCTGGCTTTCAAGTTCGGATGGATGAAGGGAACACCTGAAGAAAAAACATTTCAGGAATGGCTGCGCGTGCGCTATCACGCGCCATCGGACGACATCAATCAGCCGGTGGACGCGGAGGCAGCGGCGCAGTTCAATCACCTCTTGATGCTGCTCGTGCAGCGCGTCGCAGACGCCGATGCGCGCCCCGCGTGGAAGCAAGCGAGTTTCTTCCGCCGCTTCGCCCAGCAATAACGTTCACTTCAAATCGAAAATCTGGATGTGACGGGAGCCCGGAAGGATGACGGCCAGCGCATGGCCACTGGGGGAAAGCGCGAATTCACGGACTTGTTTGCCGCCCAATTCGGGCTGGCCCGGCGGCGCGGCAGCCGCTGCGTCGGGCGCGGCGGATGCGGCAGGCAACGCGACCCAGAGTAGTTGACCATCTTCGCGCTCGAGACCTTCCTTGATGAGGACGCGCGATTCGTCCGCCGCCCAGGCGATGGACCCGTAGGGCGCGTGGACTCGCTCGACCATATCGGGATGGGCGATATCGCGGATTTCAAGAGCGTCATTGGCCACGAAATACGCTGCTTTATCTCCGGAAGGCGAGAAGCTAAGTCCCCCCTGAAAGTTTTCAAGAGTGACCAGAGGCTTGTGATCTTCCTTGAGCAGGTCCAACAGGACAAGTTGCGGCGGGCCGGCCACGTTCGGCCCTAGATCGATTGCAATCGCGGAGTCCTTCCTTGCGTTCCACGAAAGAGCAGAAAAGGGGCGCGCTTCGTAGAGGAAGCCGCCGCGACCGCGGTCAGCGTGAGCCGCGCCAACGGCATACATCAGAGAAGATTTCACGGATTGCGCGAGATAGGCGATGGTGAGGTTGTCGCTGAGCCACGTCCCATCCATCGCGTCCGGAATGACGCTAACGCCTCCCTGGATTTTGATCTCCTTGCCCTCTTGCGTAATCAGCAAGAGGAGGTGCTGGTCCTGCTCGCTACCGCCGCGGAGGAGTTGGCTTGTGAACAATTCCGCCGTGAGTCGCTGGCCATCCGGTGACCACCGGAGGCGACTGATGGTGTAGCTGTAAGGGCCGAAGGCAGAGGGGCCCTGAACTAGTTTTTCTCCGTTGACGATTTTGTGCGTTCGCCCGTCCTTCTCGCGAACCCAGACGTCGTCGCGCTGAACCTCGAAGCTGCGCAACGTGTAGACGTGACGCGTGGAGAACGCCAGCCGGCCGTCGGGCGCGAACGCCATGGCTGTGCATTCCATGCTTATCTCTTCGTTTGCCGACTGAGCGCGCAGGGTAGGCGCACACACTGAAGCGGTGGCAACGAGGACAAGCGAAAAAATCAAGTGCGGCAGGAGCCGAAATGGGATTCCTCGCGCGGGAGCGTTCATTTGGAGGAAGGGCCCGCGGACCTAGGAGATTTCGTCTTTGTAGATTTGAGACGGCGAATCTCATCCATTCGCTGGCGAAGCCTCTGTTCAAAGCCCTGGTCCGTCGGCCGATAATAGGAGCGTCCCGCAAGCGACGCGGGCAGGCAAGCCATGTCCGTAATCTTGTCAGCAGAATCGTGAGCGTATTGATAGCCGCTGCCGTATCCGGTTTCCTTCATCAGGTTCGTGACGGCGTTGCGCAAATGGAGCGGCACCGGTTCGGCTTGCGTGCGTTGCAAATCCCCTGCGGCCTCGCCGTAGCCGACGTACAGAGCATTGGACTTGGGCGCGAGCGCCAGATAGACCGCGGCTTGCGCCAACGCGAGGTTTCCCTCCGGAGGGCCAACGAAATCAGCGGCCTGCATCGCGGCGATGGCCACGCCAAGCGCGTGCGGTTCGGCCAGACCGATATCCTCGCTCGCCATGCGCACGAGGCGCCTCGCGATGTAGAGCGGGTCTTCACCCGACTCCAGCATTCGCACGAGCCAGTAAAGCGTGGCGTCCGCGTCGGAATTGCGCACGGACTTGTGAAGCGCGGAGATAAGGTTGTAGTGCTCCTCGCCGGCTTTATCGTAAAGAAGGAGCTTTCGTTGGAGGGTCTGTTCGAGCAGCGCGACGCTCAGAACGAGCGCGCCATCGGCAGCGTGGGCCGCGCTGCGTACAACCGCCTCAAGCGTGTTGTACGCGGCGCGGGCATCCCCATCCGCAAACGAGGCGATGCGGTGCAACACTTCCTCGTCCGCCTGAATGTTTTCGCGCCCGAGGCCGCGTTCGGCGTCGGAGAGGGCGCGGTGGAGAAGGGCGACGATCTGTTCTTCGCTGAGCGCGTGCAGAACATAGACGCGGGTCCGCGAGAGCAGCGGAGCGATGACTTCAAACGACGGGTTTTCGGTGGTCGCGCCGATGAGCACAATGTTTCCGGCTTCGACGTGAGGAAGAAAAGCATCCTGCTGGGCCTTGTTGAAGCGGTGCACCTCGTCCACGAAAACAATCGTGCGCCGGCCCGCCCGGCGCGAGCGCTCCGCCGCGGCCATGACTTCTTTGATTTCCTTGATGTTGCTCAAGACCGCGCTGAAGGATACGAAGTCGGAGCGCGTCATCTTCGCGATAATGCGAGCGAGCGTGGTCTTCCCGCAGCCGGGCGGGCCCCAGAGAATCATGGAGCCGGTGTCATCGCGTTCAATCTGCGTGCGAAGCGGGCCGCCGAGGCCGAGCAACGATTCCTGACCCACGAATTCATCCAGCGTCTGGGGGCGCATGCGGTCGGCGAGCGGCGGCGGAGCGTTTCTGGCTCGCGCGCCGGGAGTTGCGGGGCCGGACGAAGACTCGCGGTCTTCGCCCGGCACAGCGGTTGGGAAAAGGCTCATGATTCTCCACCCAATTCGCGTTCGATGTCACCAGCGGCATCGCCGGCTTCTGCGCGCTGTCGCGCGGCTTCATAGAGCAAAACGGCCGCCGCCGTGGCGGCATTCAAGGATTCAACCATCTGACCGCGAATGCCGTGCGGCTCGGCGAGCGGGATGCGCACGAGTGCATCCGCCGCCCTTTCAATTTCAAACGGCAGACCTGCACCTTCATTGCCGATGAGCAGCGCGATCGGTCCGCACAAATCCGTCTGCCACGGCGCGAGCGCCGGGGAACGATCAGCGTGGGAAGAGGCCGCGATCACGCGGACTCCGGCCACGCGCAGTTGGGCTTGCAGGATTGGCAATGACATGCCATCCGCGACCGGAAACCGGAATGCGGCGCCTGCCGATGCGCGGATCACTTTGGGCGAGAAGATATGAGCGGTGCCTACAGAACCGGCTTTGCATGCTGCAACGCCGCTTGCGCCCAGCGCTTCCGCCGTGCGCAGAATTGTGCCGACGTTGCCCGGGTCTTGGAGTCCGACCAGCACGACGACGAGTGGCGCGCCCGGCCCGCGCAGCAGATCATCGAAAGAGGCGCGCCGCGGACGAATGAGCGCGGCAATCCCCTGGGGCGTGTCCGTGTCGGCAAGACTCTCAAAGATCCGGTCGCTTGTAGCCAGCAAGCGGACCGAAGACGCGAGCATCAGGCCGATTCTCGCCAGGTGCTTCCGTCCGGATTCGCTCACGAGGATTGCATCCACCGGGATTGCAGAGCGGAGCGCCTCTTCGACCAGTCTCGCGCCCTCGATGGAAATGGCGCCGCCTTCATTTTCCACGCGGCCGGCAAACGCCGCGCGAAAGCGTTTGAGCCACAGGTTTTCTTTGCCAGTCACCCACCCCGGCTGCATGGCCCGGGCGATGGAAGAGGAGACAGTTCGTGAAGCCGGATAACGTTGCGCGCGCGGCATACCCGGAGCGTAACAAACGGCGCGCCTCATGGTAAAGCCGTGCCGGGGCGTGTGAGCGATCGCAGGTTCGCCCTGCGTTGCATGCGAATCCCTTCCTTGCGCGCGTATGCGCGCTATGGTAGCTTGCGGCAAGTGCACCGGCGGAGCGGGTCGGTGCGAATCCAGCGGGATCGCGTGTGTACTGTGAGGTTCCACTGTGCCCGCAGAGCTTCTGAAGGTCTCCGCGGAAGCCCCGGAAGCATCCAGCCTTCGATACGCCTGCGATTTTATTCAGCGCGGGCTGGTGGTCGGCATTCCCACGGACACGTATTACGGCCTCGCGGCGGACCCATTTAATCTCGCGGCGGTCGAACAGATCTATCGAGTGAAAGGCCGCCCGGAAACGCGCGCACTGCCCATCTTGGTGAATTCCATCGAGCAGGCGAGAACTCTGGCGCGTGAAATTCCCGATAATTTCCTGAAACTCGCGAGGGGATTCTGGCCCGGTGCGCTCACTCTTCTTGTGGACGCCTCGACCCGCATTCCCCTGAAAGTCACGGCCAACACGGGTCGCGTCGCGCTCCGCTGGGCCAATTCCAAAATCGTCCGCGCACTGATTGAATTGCTGGAAGCTCCCATCACGGGCACAAGCGCGAATATCTCCGGATTTCCCGCATGCACGAATGCCGGCCAATTGGTGAAACAGTTGGGCGAACGCCTGCCGTTGATTCTCGATGCCGGGGAGACCGGCGCCACGCTGGCCTCCACGATCGTGGATCTTCGCGGAGCGCGCTGGCATGTGATTCGCGAAGGAACCATCACGGAAGCGGACATCCACGCCGCTCTGGGGTCCTGAAAGTTTCGAAAGATCTAGTGCAGGGTCACGCCGGCTATGAATTCGTAGTCTCCGCCCGGGCCGAGGCGCACGTCTTCCACGCGGCGGCGGTGGACTGAGATGTTGTCCTGGAACCATAGGGGAAGGTAGGGCAGGTCTCGCGCGACAATCTGCTGAACCTGGCTGTAAATCGCGCGGCGCTTCTCGCGATCGGGCTCGAGCCGCGCGCGCTCCACGAGCGCATCGAGTTCTGCATTCCTGTAACGCCCGCGATTCGCGCCGGCAGGCGGGATTTTCTTCGAGCCAAATGCATACTCGAAGAAGTCCGGGTCGTTATTCGCGCCCACCCATCGCAGCGTATAGAGCTGAAAATTCCCGCGAGTAATGTCCGCATAAAATGTGGCGAATTCGAGAGAACGCAGCTCGAGGTCAATGCCGACGCGACGCCATTCGTCCTGCAGAACTTCTCCGAGAAGGCGCGTGAGTGGATCGGTGGAAGTCTTCAAGGACAGGCTCAGTCTCATGTCGCCGGATGCGCCACCTCTTCGCGGAAACCCGGCCTTTTCGAGCAGCGCTTCGGCCTTCGCAGGATCGAAGCCATACTGCGGCAGATTCGGCTCGTGGGCCCAATTGTTGGGGGGCAGAGGCCCGTCGGCAACTCGAGCCTGGCCGCGCATCAATGTTCGCGCGAGGGTGGCGCGGTCGGTGGCATAAGCGAGCGCGCGGCGGATGTCCGGGTTGCGGAGAATCTCATCCTCGCAATTGAATGAAATGTAGGAAAAAAGCGTGCCGGGCTCTTCCGTCACGGCGAGGTCTTTTTGCGCGGCAAGCACGGGAATCATATCCGGCGTGAGCGAATTCAGCTCCACGTCGGCGGTGCCCTTGCGCAATTCGAGTGCGCGAACTACAGACTCGGGGACGACGCGGAACCGCGCGCGTTCGATCTTCGCGAGGTCGCGAAAATAGAACGGGTTGCGCTCGAGTACGACGTCTTCATCCTGCTGCGCGCTCACAAATCGAAGAGGTCCGCTGCCAACAGGGTGCTGGGCAAGGTCGGCACCCGAACCGTTGGGCACGATGCCGACGGCGGGCCGCACGAGGCTCCAGGGAAATGCCGCGTTGGGCTCGGAAAGATGGAAGATCACCGTTAGTGCGTCAGGCGTTTCAATGGACTGCACGGAACGAAAGGCGCCGCGCTTTGGGCTTTGCAAAATGCCAGAGGCGCTGCGCACGCCGGACAAAATGGACTCGAATGTGAACTTGACGTCCGCTGAGTCGAGTGGGCGGCCATCGTGGAATTTGACGCCTGAGCGCAAATGAAAAGCGTAGGTGCGCGTGTCGGGCGCCACCCATCGCTCGGCGAGATCGCCGCGGAGGTTCATCGTCGAATCACGTTCAAGCAAGCTGCTGAAAATCAGTCCGTCGAGCTGTTGCGAGCGGGCATCGGTGCCAAGCCGCGGGTCGAGATTTGCTGGCATCGTCTCAATCAGAAACGTCACTGTGCCCGGCGGCTCGGCCGAAGAATGATTGCAGCCCGCCGCGAAGACCGCGAGCAGGGCAAGCACGAAAGCGCACAGGCTACCGGCGCGAAGCCTATTTTGGCGGGGCATAGCAGACCTTGCCAAGAATGGCTCTGCGCCGCGCGCCCGTGGCTGCGGGTAGGCTTGCGGCGCGCCCATGAATTGTTTCGTAAGCGAGGATAGCGAACGCAAACGCCTCCTTCGCGTCCTCCGGCAAACCGAGCGACCTCGACGGGATGACTTCCACGCCTGCGAGTGCCGCGGAAAGCTGGGCCGTCAGAAGTGGGTTGTGCGCGCCGCCACCGGCAACGATCAGTTGGCTGATCCTTCCACGCGGCGCGATGAAGCGGTGCCAGGCGTCAATAATCGAGAGCGAAGTAAGCGCGGTCGCCGTGCGGATTAAGTCTTCGGGACGCGCTCGATGGCGCCGCCCCCAAGAGATGAACATATGCGTATAATATTCTCCGAATTGTTCGCGTCCCGCCGACTTCGGAGGTCGTTGGAGAAAATAGGGTTCTTCGAGCAATGAATCGACGAGTTCTGGCAGCACGCGCCCGCTTCTTGCAAACTTCGCATTCCGGTCGAACCTTTTTCGGCCCGAAGTAAAATGGCGAACCAGGGCGTCAATGACCATGTTGCCGGGGCCGGTGTCGAACGCAAAAACATCTTTTAGTCTTGCGCGCGCGGGAATTACGGTGACGTTGGCGATGCCGCCGATGTTGAGCGCCACGCGGCCGTTGCGCGGGTGGCGGTAAAGCAAGTAATCCACGAATGGGACAAGAGGCGCGCCTTGTCCGCCCGCCGCCATATCCGCCGGACGGAAATCAGCGACCGTCGTTATCCCTGTGCGTGCCGCGATCACTGCCGGCTCACCGATTTGCAATGTTGACGCAATTTTGCGCGTGCCAAAGGCACTGCTGGGTTTCCCTTGGTGAAAGACGGTCTGTCCATGTGAGCCGATCAATGAAACACGCGAAACCGGAACTCGAAAATGGCGGCAGGCTTTGATCGCCGCATCGGCAAACAATTCTCCGAGCAAAAAGTTTAACTGGCTTAACCCTTCGGTGTTTGTTGGTTGGCCTCCGGCAATCCGAAGAATTTCTTCGCGCACGCGAGAAGGGAAGGAAATCGTCGCGTGATTTTCCAGCCGGGCGCGAAGGGTCGGTGGCGCGCCGGAAACTCGCGCCAGCACGACGTCAATACCATCCGCCGATGTGCCGGACATCAATCCGAGGACGAGCATCGGCTTTTCCGAGCCCCGGCGTTTCATGTGATTTGTTTTTTCAAGCGCGCGATTAGGTTCAGCGCATCAATGGGCTTCAGGTTATCCACGTCCGCTGCGCGCAGGGCTTCCAGGATCTCCCGGTCAATCGCGGTGAACATCGGCTTTTGCGCGGGGGCATGGCTGTGGCCTGCACCGGGACTAAGCCGCTCGGTCAATTCGTGCTCGCTGCTTTCATGGCGGCTGAGGATCTCTCGCGCCCGCTCAATCACGCTGCGCGGAAGTCCCGCAAGACGTGCCACTTCAATTCCGTAGCTGCGGTCGGCGCTGCCCGCCTCGACGTGTTTCAGGAAAACGATTCCGCCGGGCGTCTCACTCACCGCCACATGGACATTTTTAACGCCCGGCAGAAGTTCGGCCAGTTCCGTCAACTCATGATAATGCGTCGCGAAGAGCGTTCGCGCCCGTGTTTCCGACTGCAAATGTTCCACGACCGCCCAGGCGATGCTCAATCCGTCGAAGGTCGCCGTCCCGCGGCCGACTTCGTCGAGCACGACGAGGCTCGAAGGCGTCGCTGTGTTCAGAATTGCGGCGACCTCGTTCATTTCCACGAGGAATGTCGAGCGCCCCCGCGTCAAATTGTCGGACGCCCCAATGCGCGTGAAGATTCGGTCTGTAATGGGAAGCTTGGCCTGCGCCGCCGAAACGAACGAGCCCATCTGCGCCATAATGATGATCAATGCCGCTTGGCGAAGATAAGTGGACTTGCCACCCATGTTCGGCCCGGTAATCAGCAGAATCTGCTGCGAGGAATCGTTCAAGTAAATGTCGTTCGGGACGAATCGCTCGCCGCGCTGCTCGAGCAACTGCTCGATGACGGGATGGCGCCCGCCGATAACAACAAGCTCTCCTTCCTCGGTAAACTCAGGCCTCGCATAGTTCCGGGCGGCCGCGAGCCGCGCGAAATTCACGAGCACATCAAGCTGCGCGATCGCCGTGGCGGTTTTTCGCAAACGCGGCGCTTGCGCGGCGATCCATTCCCGCAACTCGGCGAAGAGCCGCCTCTCGATCTCCGCGATTTGGCCATCGGCTTCGAGGACTTTGCGCTCGTATTCCTTCAATTCTTGAGAAGTAAACCGCTCGGCATTCGCGAGCGTTTGTTTGCGGTCGTAGTCGGCGGGGGCATTGTGAAGATTCGCGCGCGAAATTTCGATGTAATAGCCAAACACTTGGTTGTAGCGAATCTTGAGCGAGCCAATGCCGGTGCGCTTGCGCTCGCGCTCTTCCATCGCGGCGATGAACTGGCGTCCGCGCTGGCCGAGTTCGCGCAATTCGTCGAGCTCCGCATGGAATCCGCGACGAATCACACCGGGATCGTTCATTAGAGCGGGCGGCTCATCGGCAATCGTAGATTCAATCCGCGCAGCGACATCGCCCAGTTCGTCCATTTGTTCGCGAAGGGCCACCAGCCGCGCACTTGTGCAGCGAGCAAGGAATCCGCGGGCCAGCGGCACTCTCGCAAGTGAGGCGCGCAGGGCAACGAGATCGCGCGGAGTCGCGAGGCCTACGGTAATTCGGCTGGTGAGGCGTTCAAGGTCTTGCATTCCACGCATCGCTTCGCGTATCTCTTCACGGAGAACTGTGTGCGACTTGAGCTCGGCGACGGCGTCAAGACGCGCTTCGATCTCGTCTACTTCGACTTGAGGGCGCGCTATCCATTGGCGCAGCAGCCGCGCGCCCATCCCCGTCGCGGTTTCATCCAGCGCCGCGAGCAGCGTCACGGCGCGCCCCGCTGACGCATCATCGGGAAAGAGAGGCGCAACCAGCTCAAGATTTCTTACAGAGACGCTGTCGAGGCCCAGCGCATCCTGCTGCTCGTAGAAACGCACGCGGTCCAGATGCTGTAGCGCGTGCCCTGTGCCATTGCCATTTCCCGCCCCCGAGGTTTCGCGCAGGTAGTGAATGATGGCTCCGGCCGCGGTCGCGGCGGCGGCGTGGTCCGCGAGCCCGAATCCATCGAGCCCGGCAATCCCAAATTGTTCCGTCAGCGCCCGTTCCCCGTATTCGTAATGGAAGATCCATTCCTCGAGCCGCGTGATCGCGCCTTCGCGCACTTCCATTCTTTGCGCGAATCGCGCACCCGGGCCGGTGGTTTCAGATTCCGCGAAAAGTCCGCTGACACGTTCCAGAAGAATTTCGCGAGGACGCAATAGTTGGATCTCGTCCCGAAGTTTTTCTTCCGTCGCGACGCCGCCAAATTCGGTGGCGCTGAACTCACCCGTGGAAATGTCCACCCAAGCAAGGCCGACTCGCCCACCGCGTTGGGAATACGCAACAGCGGCCAGGAAATTGTTCTCACGCGGCTCAAGCAAATGGGAGTCCACCGCCGTGCCCGGCGTGACAACGCGTGTCACCTCCCTGCGCACGAGTTTCTTGCCGGGGCCGGGCTGCTCCATTTGGTCGCACAGCGCGACTTTGTATCCCGCGCGGATCAACCGTGCTACGTAATTTTCCGCAGCGTGGTATGGCACACCGCACATGGGTATGGGTTTTCCGCGTTCGCGGTTCCGCGAGGTCAGCGTGATTTGCAATTCGCGGGATGCGACAATGGCATCCTCGTGGAAAAGTTCGTAGAAATCTCCTAGCCGGAAGAGCACAAGCGCGTGCGGGTAGCGCGTCTTAATCGAGTGATACTGCCGCATCAGGGGTGTGGTCGGCTCGGACATGATTTCGCGAAAGGATGCGCCTGCGCATTATACTAGGGCGGCGGAGGGATATTTGCACGGCACTTTACTGGAGGCAGGGCAATTCCCAAAGAAATTGAAGTGAAGCTCCGAGTGCGTGACGCCGGGTCGGCGCGCAAGATGCTTGCGAAGATCGGCGCGAAGCCTGCGCGTCATACTGCGGGCAAAGACGGCCGTCTCCACGAAATGAACATTCTTTTCGACACGCCGCAGGGCGGCTTCGCGCGTCACGGGCAATTGCTTCGCCTGCGCGTTGAATCACCCGCTGCACGCGGCAGTAAAGCCAAATTCGCATCACGCGCGATTCTCACCTACAAAGGGCCCGCGGAAGGAGCGGCGAGAAGTCACTTCAAGGTTCGCGAAGAGTATGAAGTGGTCGTCGCCGATGCGGAGACGATGCATCGTATTTTGGAATCTTTGGGTCTCCGTGGCTGGTTCCGCTACGAAAAGTTCCGGACGGAGTTTTCTCTCCCGGGTTCATCTCGCTGGGCCGCGGGCTTGCACCTGGATCTTGATGAGACTCCGGTCGGCGTCTTTCTTGAGCTCGAAGGCCCTCCTTCAGCGATTGACCGCGCCGCTCGCGAGCTTGGCTTTGCACCCGCCGACTACATCACAAAGGACTACCTATTCCTGCATATCGAGCAATGCCGCAAGGGGGGAATCGTGGTGCCGCAACTTGCCCCGGGCATTGTTGCTGGCATTCCAGACATGCTGTTCCCGAAGTAAACTGCGCCCAAATGTTTTTCCAGCCTCCGTTTGGAAGGGGTATCTCGGATTCGGAGCTTCGGGATTGAAGCCGCGCCGAAAAAATCTTCAAAAAAACCGCATTCTTTGCTTGACAAAGTCTCCATCTGCATTTAACTACAAAACTGAGGATGGTTTGCTCGAATGAGCCACTCTGAGGAACTGGAACCGCCACCGAGTATCTTCGGGAGAGTGCGCGCCTTCCAGTCGTTGGCCGACTCGATTGTATTGATCCTCGGCGATGCCGGAGCCCAGGGCCGTAGGTTCTTCCGCCCCGGGCCGCCCGGGTTTGCAGGAGTACGACCCGAATAGAGGCCGCACGAGCGGGGAACAATTCCACCCGCGGCCCGGTTCGTACCCCGGCCGCGGGTTTTTTGTGCGCGGACGCACAAGTAATCTGCCGCCGGGAATCAGAGAACCTTGGGGCTTGAGTCCGGGAAGGGAGGTGCGATTTGCTTCACGCGACAGAAGTACTCGGCGCGGAAACCTATGACTTGCAAGGAAATTTCGTAGGCCGCGTGCGCGAACTCTTCATCGAGCCCGCGGACCAGCCAAACCGCGTCGCCCATTTCTTGCTTGGGCGCGGCAAGTACCAGCCGCTTGTGGCGCGATATGATCAAGTCGGGTTCGTCGCTCCCGGAAGCGTGCGCCTGAACGTCGGCGAGAAGGCTCTCGAGGAATATCATCCGAATGAAGCCTGGCTCGCCGTCCAGAAAGACCTGCTCGACCAGCAAATCATTGACACGAACGGGCGCAAGGTGGTTCGCGTCAACGACCTCGACCTGACCGAGCACCGCACAAACGGTAGCGTCGAGTTGCGCGTCAGCCAGGCCGATGTAGGCCTGACGGGCGCCGTAGGACGGCTTTTGCAGGGTGTGGCGTCGCCCTCCATGATTCGCCGAATTCAGGGCAATTTGCCCGCGCGCACCATCCGCTGGGAATTCGTCAACTTAATCGAGCCGGACCCGCTGCGGCGCATCAAGCTGCGCGTCTCGCACCAGAAACTTGCGAACCTTCACCCCGCCGACCTCGCCGATATCTTGGAAGACCTTTCGACCGAGGAGCGCCAGTCCATCATTGATTCATTGGACGAGGAAACAGCCGCCGAAACCCTCGCGGAACTCGATCACAGGCTCCGTGACCAAATCGTCGAAAAACTCGACCCGGAAAAGGCCGCCGACATCATCGAGGAGATGCAGCCCGACCAGGCCGCCGACCTGCTCGCGGCGCTGCCCGCGGAAACCTCCAAAGGACTTCTTGCCGGAATGCCTCACGAGGAAGCACGCGACGTCCGTGAATTGCTGAAGTTCGAGGAGAACACCGCGGGCGGCATGATGAATACTCAATTTGTGTTTGTCGGCGAATCGGCGTCCCGTGAAGAAGTGATTGATTGGGTTCGGTCCAATGACGTGGACGCGGAGCAGCTCGACGCCGTATTTCTCGTGGATTCAGAAGCGAAGTTTTCCGGTCTCGTGGCCATAGGCCGGCTCTTGCTGGCACAGGCCGGGCAGCCCATGTCGTCGTTAAAGTCGGAACCTGTTGTCTCCATCAAGCCGGATGAAAACGAAAAAGAAGTCTTCGAGTTGTTCGACAAATACAACCTGCGCATCCTCTGCGTAGTGGACGACAAGGGCTTGCCCATTGGGGCCATTACGGTGGACGACGTGGTGACTCGGCTGGTCGCAAAGGTATAAACCGGGAATCGAACGATGGACTGGGTCGCACTCAAAACGCGGATGGAAGCCTGGAGCAGCAGCAGGAACTCCTGGTATCGCCGCTCGCGCATGCTAAAGCGGCGGATGCTGCTTTTGCTAGTCGTATTCGGTCCTGGCGTTATCACATCCAACGTCGATAACGACGCGGGCGGAATCGGCGTTTACACCCAAGCAGGTGCGAAATACGGCTACGCGCTTCTCTGGGCGCTGATTCCCATGACGATCGCGCTTTACGTCACGGAAGAGATGTGCGCACGACTGGCCGTTGTGACCGGCAAAGGGCTTTCCGATTTGATCCGCGAAGAGTTCGGATTCCGAGCCACATTCTTTGTGGTGGTGATGGGATTTCTGGTTGACATGGGTAACGTCGTCGCGGAATTCGTCGGCGTAGCAGAGGCCTCAAGGATTTTCCATGTCAGTCCTTACATTTCCGTCCCATTTTTCGCCTTCCTTATTTGGGTCCTGGTTTTGATCGGGACTTATAAAGTGGTTGAGATTGTATTTTTGTTAGCTGTCGCCCTTTATGGGGTCTATGGAATTTCAGCATTCATGGCCAATCCAGACTGGCTGCTGGCGGCCAAGAGCACAGTGATTCCAAGCTTCCAGATGAATGCGCCATATCTCCTGATGTTGACTGCTCTTATTGGGACGACGATTGCCCCCTGGCAGTTCTTCTACATGCAGGCGAGCTTTGTTGAAAAACGAGTGGGTCCGAAGCAATACAAGCAGGCGCGTTTGGATGTGCTGATTGGCACGATCACCTGCATGATCGTTGTTTTTTTCATCATCGTCTGCACGGCCGCCACACTTCATGCCTCAGGGCATCTTGAAATTGCTACTGGCGGTGAGGCCGCGCAGGCGTTGCTTCCGCTGGCCGGCAAATGGGCGGCGTACGTATTCGCATTCGGATTGTTCAATGCTTCCATATTTGCTGCAAGTGTTCTGCCACTTTCAACCGCTCACGTTGTTTGTGAAGGGCTGGGCTTTGAAGCAGGAATCGATCGCAAATTCAGCGAGGCGCCGATTTTTTACTGGCTCTACACAGTATTGATAGCCGTCGGAGCAGGAGTCGTCTTATTGATTCCACAGGGTGGTCTGTTCAAAGTACTCCTTTACTCCCAGGTTGCAAATGGGGTCTGGCTGCCCGTCGTAGTGATTTTCCTTGTTCTCCTTGCCGGTAGGACAGACCTTTTAGGCGACCGCGTGAACTCCAGGACGTTCAACGTGATCGCGTGGACGACCAGCATCTTGATGATTATCCTGACTATCATTTTCGCTTTCGCCTTGATTTTCCCCAGCAAGCTGGGTGGCGTACCCGGCATATGAGGTTGCCTTTGCCGATAAATACGCTGGCCCATGCATTGCGCCCCCCTCGGACCCTGTGTTAACTTTGTCCGGCAAAGAAGGTGACCGCGACTTGGCTCCTGTGAAGGCAATCGAACTCCTCAAGACAAAACAGCGCGAAGAAGCCCGCCTGCTCGAACAGCTCGACACTTCCCGTTTTCCGCAGCACATCGCCATCATTATGGATGGCAACGGCCGCTGGGCGCAGCGCCGCCATCTGCCCCGCATCGCGGGGCACCGGGCAGGCGTTGCCTCCGCGCGACAGGTGATTGAAAGTTGCGCCCGTCTCGGAATCCAGGCTCTTACTCTTTACGCCTTCTCCATGGAGAACTGGCGCCGGCCAAAGACCGAAATTGATTTTCTAATGCGCTTGCTCCGTGAATACCTGCGCAAGGAACTGCCGGAAATCCACCGGAACAATATCCGGCTCATTGTGATTGGACGCCTCGACCATTTACCGGATGCCGTTCGAGGGGATGTGCAAGAGGCCATGGATCTTACCGCGAAGAATTCAGGGATGATACTCGCCGTGGCCCTGAATTACGGCGGCAGGGCGGAGTTGGTAGACGCTTTCAATTCCATTCTCGATCACGTCCGAAACAACGGCGCGGCGTTTCCCCCTGTGGATGAAAAAATGGTCTCCGAGCATCTCTACACCGCCGGGTTGCCCGACCCTGACCTGCTCATCCGCACAAGCGGCGAAATGCGCGTCAGCAATTTCTTGCTATGGCAGATCGCCTACGCGGAAATCTACGTTACAGAAACACTTTGGCCGGACTTCAATCGCGTGCGATTGCTCGAAGCGCTCCTCGAATTCCAGAAACGCGAGCGCCGTTACGGCGGCCTGAACGCGCCGCCCACCCGCCAAACAGCTTGATGCGCCGCACCAATCCCGCCCCGTGAGAATTCCTCTCATGATACATTTGGCCGGGCTTTGTCCGCGCCCGCACTCTCGATGATCTTTAAGCGCATTCTCACAGCCGCTCTGCTAATCCCCGCCATTGTGGCGCTTGTCTGGTTCGCCCCCACTTCCGTCGTCTCCGTGGCCGCGGCAGCCGTGATGCTTCTCGCATTGCTTGAGTTGTTCTCGCTCGGCGACCGCGTCGGCCTTCATGGCCACCGAATCTGGACTGGTCTGTGTGCACTGGCGGTTTTCTTCACGCAGTGGTTGACCTCAGCCGAACAGACTTTTTCCCTGGCTGGGGGCTTGCGTCTCATGCGCGCATCGGACGCAATGAGCACTACCAGCATCGAGTGGATTCTGATGGTGTTTGTCTTGGGCTCCACGGCGATTGTGCTCTTCGGACGGCAGCCCGTCGTGGAGTCCTTTGGCGGGCTTTCCGTCAGTGCCGCAGCGATGGTTTTCCTTGTCTTGCCGTTCTCCACTGTGATTCGCATCCATGGCGTGCCTCGAGTCGGCAGGCAGCTTTTGCTCTTTACCCTGGTTCTCGTTTGGGCCGGCGATACGTTGGCCTACTTTGTAGGCCGCAGCATCGGACGCTATCCGATGGCCCCGCACTTGAGCCCGAAAAAAACGTGGGAAGGCGCCGTAGCAAACCTTGCAGGGTCCGTGATTGTCGCGCTCGTCGCTCAGCGATGGCTTGCCGTTCCCTTGCGCCATTTAATCGGCATGGCCCTTCTCGCAAACATTGCGGGGCAGGGAGGCGATCTCCTCGAATCGGCCTACAAGCGTAGCGCAGGTTTGAAAGATTCCGGGGGATTGCTCCCTGGGCATGGCGGCATGCTTGATCGTATTGACGCGCTGATTCTTGCCGCGCCGGTGGTTTGGTACTATTTCAACTGGCTCTCGGCCGGGCGGTGACCGAACATTCCATTGCCGCCGGTAGGCGCCTCACCAACTTCGCATGAAACGAATCGCGATTCTCGGCTCGACGGGCTCCATCGGCCGCCAATGCCTGAGGGTGGTCGAATCTCTCCCAGACCGTCTTCAAGTCGTTGCTCTGGCCGCTGGTTCAAACCTCGACGAACTTGTCGGTCAGATCCAGCGCCACAAACCCAGTCTCGTCTCGGTCGCCAGCTCTGGCAAGGTTCCCGAACTCGTCTCGCGCCTTCAGGATGCGGGCGTCAAACCACTTCCCGACATTCAAACAGGACCGGCCGGTAACCGAGCTGTTGCTACGCATCCGGATGCTCAGCTTGTCGTTTCCGCCGCGGTCGGCGTCGTCGGGCTGGAAGCGACGTACGCGGCAATCGTCGCGGGTAAGCAAGTCGCCCTCTCCAACAAGGAAGTACTCGTAGCAGCCGGCGAACTGGTCATGGCGGCTGCCAAAGAGTCTGGGGTCGAAATACTGCCTGTGGATAGCGAGCACAATGCCGTTCACCAATGTCTCCGCGCGGGGAAACATGCCGAAGTCCGCCGCCTCGTCCTGACTGCCTCGGGCGGCCCGTTTCGCAAGACGCCCCTTTCTCAAATCGCTTCCGCGACACCCGAACAGGCTCTGGCGCATCCAAATTGGAAGATGGGTCAGCGCATCACGATTGATTCGGCGACGCTCATCAACAAAGGCTTCGAGGTGATCGAGGCTCACTGGCTTTTCGACATGCCTCTTGAGAGAATTGAGGTGGTTATTCACCCGCAATCCACGATTCACTCGATGGTGGAATTCGTGGATAGTTCGGTTCTGGCACAGCTTGGGCCCACAGACATGCGCATGCCCATTCAATATGCGCTAACCTATCCCGAGCGGATCGAATCTAAGGAAGTGATGCTTGATTGGAGAGGCCTTCGCCGCTTGGATTTTGTGAAGGTTTCCTCCCGGCGTTTCCCGTGTCTCAAGCTCGCGAGGGAAGCCCTGCGGCGAGGCGGAGTATTGCCGGCGGCGCTGAATGCCGCTGATGAAGTCGCCGTGGCGGCTTTTCTTGGCGGCCTAATGAAATTTGGGGGCATTTCGCGCGTTATAGAAGAAGTGCTGGGACGCATGCCCCGCTCGCGGCCCAAGAGCATCGAAGATGTACTGGCGGCAGACGCGGAGGCGCGCCGCATTGCTGGCGAGGAGATCCGCAAGCTGGATCGCGCCGCTTAGAAATCGGCAGGGAAGGGACGGAGAATCGTGGTTCACATTGCAAGTTTCTTGAGTAACACCGGATATACTCTCGTGGCCATCTTTGCGCTCGGCCTGATCGTGATTATTCACGAGCTTGGGCACTTTCTTGTCGCGCGATACTTTGGCGTGCGTGTGGAGGTATTCTCCTTTGGTTTCGGACCTCGCTTGCTGGGCATAAAGCGCGGCCCCACCGACTATCGAATCAGTGCTTTGCCCTTTGGTGGTTACGTCCGCATGGCGGGCGACAATCCTTCCGAAGACCGCGTCGGCGCCCCGGACGAATTCCTCTCCAAGCCGCGCTGGCAGCGCGCGCTGATCGCCCTTGCCGGACCGGCCATGAATTGCCTCCTGGCGATCGTCATGTTCGCCTCGCTTTTTGGGGGCGCCACCCAGCAGCCGGTCTATTTCGATAAACCAGTGGTTGTCGCCGGCGTCTTGAAGAATTCGTCCGCGGAAAAGGCCGGAATTCAAGCGGGTGACAGACTCGTCTCGATTAACGGCGTTGAGAACCCAACGTGGGAGCGAATTCACTGGGAAACCGTTCTGTCGGCACCAAACGTAATAATTCCGGTGACCATTGACCGGCAGGCACAGCTCATCACCACTTCGGTTCGGTCGACACCAGATGAAAGAGGCATGTTTGGTTCCCCCGGTGAACCGATCCTCGTGGATACAGTCGCTCCCGGCGGACCCGCGCAAAAAGCCGGCCTCAGGCCGGGCGATCAGATCGTGTCGCTTGACGGCGAGCCAATTTATGATTTTCAGCAGCTTACACAGTTGGTTGACCAGCACCAGGATCGATTCATTCAGTTGGGCATTTTGCGATACGGCCATCCGGAAGACATTCGCGTTCGGCCGACGAAAAATGATCCCGGCGACGGAGGTGGTTCGCGAGGAACCATTGGTATTTTGCGCGTGCTCCCGGAAACCCGAACGGTGGACAGGGGAGTCTTGGAATCAGTCGACTTCTCTCTGTGGTTTACGGCCCGGTTAAGCCAGCAGTTCATTCAGACCGTGGGCCAGTTGTTTGTGGGCAAGGCGTCGCCAAAGGAATTCCTCGGCCCTCTCGGAATCGTATCGTATTCGGGTAAAGCAGCGCGACGTGGCAGTCGCGATCTCACCTTTTTGATGGCCCTGATCAGCCTGAACCTGGCGGTCCTGAACCTTTTGCCCATCCCAATCCTTGATGGAGGGCACATCCTGATGCTGGGGATCGAAGGGTCGCTTCGCCACGACCTCAGCTTGAAAGCGAAGGAGCGCTTCATCCAAGTGGGCTTCGTCTTCATTTTGCTGATCTTTGCCGTCGTCATGTACAATGATGTTCTGCGCTTTTTTACGCATTCGTAGCGCTCTAATTTAGGCCTTCGGGTTTGCACATGGCTTCTCCCCACGCACAGCGCGTTTCCAGCGGCGAGCGAATCAATGCTCACGCTGCTCCCGGCCGCCTGCAGGCCGCTCTTTCCAAGCGAGGAGTCCGGCTCACCCGCCAGCGCCGCGTCCTGCTCCAAGTCATGGACAGCGCGGAGCGCCATCTCGATGCCGGCGCCATCCTCGAACGCGCTCAACGCATCGATTCGCAGATCCACCGGGTCACCGTCTACCGCACGATTGATATGCTCAAGAAAATGGGGCTGATCGACGAGCTCGACCTGCTTCACATACACGGTGAACAGCACTTCTACGAGAGCCACGGCCCACGCGATCACATCCACGTTGCTTGCCTGCGCTGCGGGAAGGTCAGGGAAGTGGAAAGCCGGCTTTTCGAGCAGATGAAGCGCCAAATCGAGCAGGACTGCCAGATCAAGATCACCGTCACCCGCACCGAAATCGGCGGCTTCTGCGCCGATTGCAAGCCCTAGTCTTCCTTTCACGTTGGGCCCAACCAAATCTGGTCGAAGGCGGGTTCCATTAGCCCAGCAATGGGCAAATCCGTCGTTTGCCCTCTCATTGGGACTGGAAGTGGTAGTGTCTTAATTTGAAGTCAGCGGCGCTAGATTGCGGCATTGAGTGTGCTCCGAATCCATTCTGAGACGGATTGTTTCTTCGCCTTCGCCGCCGATTCAATGCCCCGCAGTTCAACTGGCGTGACTCGGACGCGCAAGGTTCCGGCTTTGGCGTGTCCTTTTGGCAACGGCGGTCTGCCCGCCCTCTTAGTTTTCGGCTTGGACATTCCTAGCCTCCTGAATAAGTGCCGCTCGCACGGCCAATAGAGGCGATATAACGGGCGGGATGTGCAGCACAGTGACATGGCGGCGCGGTTTCGCGGGATCGTCCGTATCGTGCGCCCATGCGTAAACCTTTGACGCCTTCGGATGTCCGGTAATCTCAAACACTTCTACTATTCCCTCCCATATCGTCTTGCCCTGATAGACCTCTTTGACGGGCACGCTTTCGATGTGGCGCGCCTCTACGCCGTGCAAGTGATGAATCACCTCGCGCAGTTTTTCGATATAATCACTCGGCATCTTCTGACCGTTGCTTTCCACACTCAATCTCAAAACCGTATTCGAGATTCATTCCCTTCAATAATTCGCCTAAACGCGAGAGTAGGATATTGAAAGTGACCACATGCTCCAACTGGCTCGTTCCTATTCCGAAGCCGTATGCCGTCTGACAGTGCGGGCAATTTCGCGTTAGGACTATTTGCAAATTCGCAGAGGCCAATTTCTCAATGGGAATTGTCAAACTGGCTTTGCAATTCCCGCAAACAAGCCGTACAGCCAGAATATCCTCTGGCTTGATAAAACATTTCTTCTCGAATGTCATGCCGCCGCCTCCACTAAGTCTTTCACTGTCCAAACCTCGCGCTCGATTCCCGCTGCCATCGCTGGCGTGCATCGTACTGCACTGTGCCGCTTCACAAAATTGTAGTACGCGAAGTGTAGGGCAACCGCCGCCTCAAAGTTTTCTAGTTTCTTGCTGAAAGCGTAGGTCAGGCGAGTCAAGCGGCGCATGTGAAGGCGCGTCGTGCCATTCAACCGCTCAACGTGGCTCGTGGTAGCGATGTCCAGATTCGGATGCCCTTGACGCGGAGTCTTATCAACTCTGATTACTTCCGCATCTTCGGATTGGCTATCGTAGACCTTCACGATTTGCGCGAAGTCTACGTTTCCCTCAAAGCCAAGCTCCATTGCGTAGCCGTATTGCACAAGCGCATCAGTGGATACTTGCACGCGATTGGCGAGCCGCGAGGCAACGTCAATTACAAACCTATTCGCCGTGACCGCATCGCGCTTCCCTACCGCGAAAGCAGGAACTAGCTTCGTGTCGGCATCAATCGCACAGAACGTCCAAACGTCGCCAAGTTCCGGGCTGTCGTCCAACTTGACGTGGCGCTGTTTCTTGCCAATGAATCCCCACAGTTCGTCAAATTGCAGATGCTCACAAGCCAAGCCGCGCATCTTGGCATCCAGCAGGGCCGCGCAGCCCTTTCCGACGCGCACGCCGAGATTCATAATCGTATTGCGGTTTACGCCCGTCATGCGTTCAATCTGGCGAATGCCGGAACCCTCTGCCAGTGCGCTGATTACTGCAATTTGTTTTTCGGCTGCCAAGATGTTTGCCATTTGCGTGTCCTCTATGCTCATTACTGTACCCCAATAATTAGTGCTTGTCAAGAAGTATTTTCGTGGTACAGTATTGGCATGTCGGCAGAGATTCCACTGGAGAAGGGTGCCACCCCAGAAAAACACGACGCCCATTCCGGTAAGGGTGAAGATAAAACCCCACAAGGCTCGTTTCCAAGTGCCTCCCATCCTAACGCCCCACCATCCCCCCGCTATAAATACCACGCCAAGTCCCGTGCAGGCGAAGTACGGGAGTGGGTTAAAGTTGGTCTGGAATTCCTTACACTCGTCGTAATAGCCGTTTACACGGGTATCGCTTACCACCAATGGGGGGAAATGCAGAGGGCCACCGATTCCAGCCGCGAAATTTTCACTGTGGGGCAAAGGCCGTGGCTCGGAATTGATGGAGTCCCCACGATGGCACAGAATGAGCGTGGCGGGTGGATAATTGAGTCCCGCACGAAGAATTTTGGCCTCTCTGTCGGGCTGCGCTATGTCTTTGCAACGAACCCCATTTTCGGCGCTTATTCTGGCGACTTGATTGCGCCTATCGAAACGGCGTGTAGGATGGGAGAGGACTTGACGCTTAGCAAGATTGGCCTCCCAATCTCGCATCCCGCAGACCATGGCTACACCGTGTTCCCCGGAAATTCTATGAAAAATCAGGCGCAGTCGCTGGGGGATGATACTGGCGTTATTTTTGTCGGGTGCATCACCTATTTGGATCAATTCTCGAAAATCGGAGATAACCCGGTCATTCACCACACCCCGTTTTGCTACAACGTTGGACAGCCGGTATTTGTCGGGGAAGAAATGACTCCGTGTTTCAGCGTCAAACCGCCCGACTAGCAGAAAAACGGCGAAGATAAGGCAAATTATTCCGCGTTTAGTTGACATAACGCAAATCCTCGCATTTCGCGCTCCATTCAATGAAAACACCGTATCCTATTGATTACAATAGCTTTATCAAATTAAGACACTACCCTGGAAGTCAACATAACTCTAGGAATTGGAAATTATCGGACGCGATTCCTGGCATGAACACGGTCAATCACCCCCTAAACTGGGGCCATTTCAGGAGTTAGGCAATTAAAACTTGCTCGGGGTCACCGCAACTTGAAGAATTCTCTCACTTGCAGGAGGTCCAGCTCAATTTGAGCCCGCAATGCTTCAGAGGAGGGGAATTTCTTTTCGTCCCTCAGGCGCTTGCAAATTTGGATCTCGATTCTTTGGGGAGGCGGATCAATGTGTTGGTCAAGTACAAAGGTTTCGATGGAAAGGGAAACTCCATCAAAAGTGGGTCGCGTCCCAATATTTGTGATGGACGGCAGCGCGTTCCCTTCAAACACGGTCTGTGTTACATACACGCCTTTCGTCGGGATTAGCTCTTGTTCAGCCTTCAGGTTTAAAGTTGGAAACAAAATATTGCGGCCGCGGCCCTCTCCGCTTGCCACTACACCGGATAACTCGAACGGGTGTCCTAACAACGCTGTAGCCTCTTCGACTCGTCCTTCCGCCACCGCTCGCCGGATCGCCGAACTCGACACTACGATCCCGTTCACTTCAGCCGCTGGAGCAATCTCAACCGAGAAATCATTTCGCGTCCCAAGCTTCTGAAGAAGCGCGACGTCCCCCTCGTGCCGGTGCCCGTAGCGGAAATTCGCGCCGACGAGGACTCTGCAGGCTCGTACGGTGTCGACAATCACCGTCTTTACGAATTCCTCCGCCGGGAGTTTCGCGAGTGCTTCATCAAATGGGAGAACGATTGCCGCATCCAACCCCAATCGCTCAAATCCAGCAAGCCGATCATTCAATGTCATGATCAGCGGCGGAGCATTCTGCGGGCGCAGCACTTTCATCGGGTGGGGATCGAAAGTAATCGCTGCTCCGAGCGCTTGCTCGCTCTGTGCTCGCGCCACGGCGGCCTTAAGAATCCGCTGGTGGCCGATGTGCAATCCATCAAAATTGCCCACGGACACCACGGCGCGGCGGCCGCTCTCCACAATGCGCGGCCACTCGGCAAGCGATCTCGCAACACGGAGCGGCATCAGAGGTCGTCCTCCATCAGACAGTTACCTCGATGCGTAAACCATCGTAGGCGAGCTGCGCATGCGGGAATCCGGCCCTTCGTAGCCGCTCGTTCGTATCCCGGTGCGGCAGGTCGTGCGAGATATGCGTGAACCACGCGCGCCGCGGTTCGAGCTCCTTCACAACCTCAAGTGCCTGCTCCACCGTCAAGTGCATCGGATGCGGCGTGTCCCGCAGTGCGTCTATCACCAGGTCGTCCAGTCCCCGCACCAGCGCCTTCGATTCCTCAGGCAGCCGGCTAAAGTCCGTTAAATAGGCCGCGCTGCCAATCCGGAAGCCGAGGACGGGCGTACCGCCGTGGTCAAGGGCGACGGGCGTAATTTGCGTCCCCAGCAGTTCAAACGGGCCTGCAATCGGGTGCAGCTCAACCTCGGGGATCGTGCTCTGCGTGGGTCTGCCGTCGAATGCGTAGGCAAACGTCCTCCGCAAGATGTCGAGAGTATCGGACGCCGCATAAACGGGGAGCTGCGTTTTTTGCCGCATGTTGAACGGCCGGATGTCGTCGAAACCGAGAATGTGATCGGCGTGGCCGTGCGTAAAAACAATTGCATCGAGCCGCTGAACTCCCTCGCGCAACGCCTGCGCGCGAAAATCCGGGCTGGTGTCAATCACTACATTCCGCCCGTCGCGCGAGATCAGCACCGAAGGCCGCGTGCGCTTGTCGAGCGGGTCGGAGGATTTGCACACGCGGCAGGGGCAGGCGAGCGTCGGTACCCCCATCGACGTGCCCGAACCGAGCACGGTGAATTGCATTTGCGATTTTCCGGAGGATGTTGCGGGTTGCACGGGCGGTCAGGGACGCGACTTCGCCTTTTCCTTCATGGCGGCTGCCGCAGCCTTGGAGAGTTCCATGTAGGAAAGTTTCAGGCTGCCGTTGACCTCGAGCAGGAGCCGGTCGTCCTCGGCGGCCAGGTTGCCGCGCGTCGTCTCGCGCAATGCGTCGAGCATGTCAATCATCTCGCGCGCGCCATCGAGGTCCACCATCGGCTGGCCGGTGCGCGGGTCGGCATATCCGCCCATCAGCATTGCTGCATTCCGCGCCATAAAGTCCACCAGCATTTGGAAATTGCGGTTTGGTCCTGTCGCGGATCCCGATTCCGCGGCTTGGGCCGGCTGACTCTCCGGTAAGCCCTGAGGCGCGGATTGCGCTGTCTTGGGAGCGCTTCCGCTCGCCGCGGCGCCTTCGGACGCGGTTAAGACTTGTTTCGGCGCCTGCTTCGCCGCCTTGGCGGCCGCCAAATCGGCGGCAGCGTGTTCTCGTTCGGTCTGCTCCGCGACATCTTTGCGCATTTCGCCCGACTCATTGAACAGGCGGCGGTCAACTACCTTAAAGGTCTCTTCGTGCTTCGGTTCGGCCAAGGGAGCCCTCAGGACGGCGCGTTACCCGGAAAATTCAATCTAAACTTCAGTTTACCACCCGCGCGGAGGTTTGTGTAGCGCCGTCCTCTTGCCTCCCACCCAGAGTTCGCTGCTTCCAAGTGGAAAGAAGGTGTTGGTCGCTTCTCGGTCCTGCCAAAGTTGTGGCATGCTCAACACACGATGCGGAGAGTCGCGATGATGAACCGCCTCAGTGGAATCCTGTTCCTCACCATTGGCTGTGCGAGTGTTGTGGCCGTGCCTCAGGCGCCCGAATGGAAGGAATACTCCTATTGCGACGACGAGTTCTCAGTCTCTTCCCCATTTCCGCCAAAACTCACGCACAATTCCTTGATTGCATCTACCGGCGAATCCACGCACCAGAACAGTTATGACATCGACATGAGTGCAGTGAATTTCTTTGTTGTCGACGTTGTTTATCTGACCGCTGAGGATACGCGAACTCCGCAAAGGGTTCTGGAGGATTACAAAGAGAAAGCGGTTCAAGTGATCGATGGGAAGCTGGTTTCCCAAAAGCCCGCGTCTCTTGATAATTTTCCCGGTCTTCAAATCGAGATCAGAAGCGAGCTGGGAGGCCGGCAGACCCGCACGCGTTCCCGCGTTTTCGTAGTCAACAAAAGGGTCTACGTCATCAGCTCCTATGCCTACTTGCCAGATCATCTTTCGCCGGACACGGAGCGCTTCTTTGATTCCTTTCACCGCAAGTCTTGCAATCCCTGACTCAGGCGAGCAAGCCACCGTGCGAGGGGAAACTTTGGCCGTGTCATCAGCGAGTTGCGCGAAAACTTTCCCCGTGGAAGAATGCCGCCTTGCCAGCCACGAAAATGCAACGCCCACTTGCGAATTAGCGCAGCATGAATAAGCGACGCAATACCAAATCTCCTCCGCGCCCAAAAAGCGCCGGCAAGCCGCCCCGCGCTCGGACCTCACGCCGGGCAGGGAAGCTCTTTACCGATCTCGTCGCCCTCCAGGCGCGTTTGCTCGCCCCGAACGGTTGCCCCTGGGATCGCGAGCAGACCCACGAATCGCTGCGCACTTACCTCATCGAAGAAGCTTACGAAGTCCTCGATGCGCTCGAATCGGGCGATGCGAACAAGTTTGCCGAAGAGCTGGGCGACCTCCTGCTCCAGATTATTTTTCATTCGCGGCTTGCTTCGCAAGCCGGTCGCTTCGATGTCTCCGACGTCATCGAACGTGTGCACGCGAAAATGGTTCGCCGACATCCGCACGTCTTCGGGAATCGCAAGGCCGGCACCGCCGCACAGGTGCTCAAGAATTGGGAGCAGCTCAAGGCCGAAGAGCGCCGCGCCGACCGCGCCTCCCATGGCAAGACCGCAGGTATCGGTGGTGAATCCGTCCGCTCCTCGCTTCTCGACGGCATTCCCCACACTCTTCCCGCCGTCCTCGAGGCTTATCAAGTCACTCGCCGCGCCGCGCGTGTCGGATTTGACTGGCCCGACATCAGCGGCGTGCTCGATAAGCTCCATGAGGAAAGCTCCGAACTCGAGCGCGCCTTTGCCGCGGGCGACGCCGCCGAAGTCGAATCGGAAGCCGGCGATCTCCTCTTCGCCGCGGTCAACGTCGCGCGTTTCCTGAAGCTCGATCCCGAAATCGCGCTCAAAAAGGCCAATCGCAAGTTCATCGACCGATTCAAGCGGATGGAGGCTCAAGCCGCGGCCGAGGGCCGCAAGCTCGCGGACATGAACGCAACCGAACTCGACGCTCTTTGGAACAACGTCAAGTCAATGCAAGCCAAGTCCGCACAATCCAAATCCGGCGAGGGAAGGGCGCGGGCAGCCCGATGACGGCTCCTACCAAAGCCGGTGAAATCGCCGTTCGCCATTGCCACGGCATCGAGGAATTCAAGGTCTGCTTCGCTCTCCAGCAAGCCGTCTGGGGCAAGTCCGATATAGATATTCCCGTCCCCATGTTCGTCGTCGCCGCCGAAAGCGGCGGCCAGGTGCTCGGCGCGTTTGACGGCGACAACATGGTTGGCTTCACGCTCGCCATCGCCGGTTGGCGCGATGGCCGCGCGTTCCTTCATTCCCACATGACCGCCGTCCTCGAAGGCTATCGCGACCGGGGCATCGGCCGCCGCCTCAAGCTTTTCCAGCGCGATGACGCGCTCGCTCGCGGCATCTCTCTCGTCGAGTGGACCTTCGACCCGCTCGAAGTAAAAAACGCCTATTTCAACCTTATGCGCCTCGGCGCCATCGCGCGCCGCTATCTGCCGAACGTTTACGGCGTTACTTCGAGTCCGCTGCACGGCGGCATCCCCACGGATCGCCTCGTTGCCGAATGGTGGCTCGCCTCGTCGCGTGTCGAGGCAATCCTCGCTGGCCGCGCAAACTCGCCGGTCCAGGACGCGCCCTCGCAGGATCGCACGCAAATCCTCGTGCCCGCCGACCTCCCTGAGCCCCGCCAAAGCGACCTCGCCAAATCGCTGGCAATTCAAGCCCGGATTCGCGGCCAATTCCAGCTCTGGCTGGCCAAAGGCTACGCGGCAACCGCCGTCGAAGTCGAAAGTGACGGCGCGCGCTATATTCTCGAACCCTGGAAGGGCTCAGCATAGAGGCAACCGCCAACCATGAAAATTAGCCGCGTCACTCTTCGCGAAATCCAGATGCCGCTCTTGCATCCCTTTGAGACCAGCTTCGGCGTCACGACCCTCCGCCGCATCCTGATCGTCGAAGCCGATGTGGACGGAGTTTCCGGTTGGGCCGAATGCGTTGCCGCCGAGACGCCTTTCTATTCTCCCGAGACAATCGAAACCGCCTGGTCCATCCTCAAGAATTTTATCTGGCCAATCTTGAAAGACAGCAGTTTCGATTCGGCGAATGACGTCTGGGCGTTAATGGAAAGCGTTCGTGGACACAACATGGCGAAAGCCGGCATCGAAGCGGCCGTCTGGGACGCGGAGGCAAAGCAGAAGGGCATTCCGCTCTGGAAACTCCTCGGTGGCGCGCGCCAGGAACTCCCCACCGGCGTTTCCATCGGCATCAAGCCGAGCCTCGACGCACTCGCCGAAGCGGTCGGGAAGGAGCTGGCCGCCGGCTACCAGCGCATCAAAATCAAAATCAAGCCCGGCTGGGACGCCGAGCCGGTCCGCATGTTGCGCGAGCGCTTCCCGCGCATCCGCCTGATGGTTGACGCCAACTCCGCCTATCGTCTCGCCGACCTGCCGCTCCTTCAGCAGCTCGAAGGCTATCACCTAATGATGATCGAGCAGCCGCTCGGCTGGGACGACATTTTCAGCCATGTCGAGCTTCAGCGCAGCCTGCAAACTCCCATCTGCCTCGACGAGTGCATCCATGAAGTAGAGCACGCGCGCGCCGCCGTCGAACTCGGCGCCTGCCGTATCATCAACATCAAGCTTGGCCGCGTCGGCGGCCACAACCGCGTGCGCGCGATTCACGATCTCTGCCGGCAGCACAGCATTCCCGTCTGGTGCGGCGGGATGCTCGAATCCGGAATCGGCCGCGCGCACAATATCGCACTCAGCACGCTGGCCAATTTCACTCTCCCCGGCGATGTCTCCGCCAGCCGCCGCTACTGGAAAGAGGACATCATCGAGCCGGAAGTGGAAGTCACTCCGCAGGGCACGATTCGCGTCCCGCAAGGCCCCGGCATCGGCTACGCTCCGCTCCTCGACCGCATCGAAAAGCTCACGGTCGTCAGGGAAGTACTTCGGTCTTAGATTTGGTATTGTCCAAATTTGCGTGACCGGCTCACGTACAAACCACCCCTAAAATAGGGGTTTAATCTGGTCGCGCTTTATCAGAAATAGTAGAGGAGATCCTTCACCTGGTGTGGCAGCCCCGACGCACATCATCGGGGTGCGAAAGGCGCAGGTTCAGGATGACGGCGGTGCTGCGTCGCCGTCATTTAGTAATGCCCATTTGCCAAAGTATGAAGGCGTAATTGAACGCGGCTTCGTGAAGTGCGTCGTAACGGCCGGACGAGCCGCCGTGGCCGGCGCCCATGTTGACCTTGACGAGGAGCGGATTGTGATCCGTTTTTGTGGCGCGGATGCGGGCCGCGAACTTCGCGCCCTCCCAGTAAGGCACCTGACTATCGTTCAGCGAAATCTTGATTAGCATCGCGGGATAGTTCTGCGCCTTGACGTTGTCGTAGGGCGAATACTGGATCATGTAATCGAACGCGGCCTTTTCGTTCGGGTTTCCCCATTCGGTGTATTCACCGGTCGTTAGCGGCAGCGAAGCGTCAAGCATCGTGTTCATCACGTCCACAAAAGGCACCTCCGCGACAACGGCCTTGAACAGGTCCGGCCGAATGTTGACCACGGCGCCCATCAGCAGGCCGCCGGCGCTCCCGCCGTTGATGACCATGCGGTCGGCCGAAGTGAATTTGTTTTTCTCGAGATAGTCCGCGCAGTCAATGAAGTCATAAAATGTGTTCAATTTCTTCATCATGCGGCCTTCCTGCCGCCACTCCTCGCCCATTTCTCCGCCGCCGCGGATATACGCCAGCGCGTAGATTACGCCGCGATCCAGCAGGCTCACGCGGCTCGAGGAAAATGTCGGCGACATCGATATGCCGTAGGAGCCGTATGCGTAAAGCAGCATCGGCGCTTTGCCGTCAAACGCCGTTCCTTTTCTGTACACAAGCGAGACGGGGACCTTCGTTCCGTCGCGTGTGACGGCCCAGATGCGCTTCGCTTCGTAATTGTTGGCGTCAAAGCCTCCGAGAACGGGCTGCTGCTTGAGCAATTTGCGCTCGCGCGTGTTCATGTCGTAGTCGTAGACGGAGGAGGGCGTGACCATGGACTGATAGTTGAAGCGCACGGTGGAGGTGTTGAACTCCGGATTCGCGCCGAGGAAGAGCGCGTAATCGGGTTCCGCCATGGCGATGCGGTGCGATTGCTTCGTCTTCATGTCAATCACGCGCAAAAAGCTGAGACCGCCTTCCCTTTCGGAGACGACAGCGTGACCGGCAAAGAACGTGAGGCCGTCAATCTTGATGGCGGGATTGTGGGCGATGAACGTTTTCCAGTTTTTCTCCGATGGATCGCTGACCGGTGCGGTGACGACGCGGAAATTTTTCGCGTCTTTGTTTGTGGTTATGTAGAACTGATTTTCGTAGTGGTCCACGTCAAATTCGTGGCCCTCCTGCCGGGGAAGGACAATCTTGAATTCACCGGCGGGATTGTCGGCGCGGAGGTAGCGATATTCGCGCGATGTTTTTGCGAAGGACGCCAGAAAAACAATTTTTTTGTCTTCGGAACGGCCGGCGCCGAGATCGAAGAGCTCGTCTTTTTCCTCGAAGATCAGATCACTTTTGTCGGCCCCGACCGCATGCCGCCAGAATTTGTCCGACCGCTTCGAGACGGCGTCCTCCGTCGTGTAAAAGACCGTTTTGTTGTCACTCGCCCACTCGACCGAGCCAACCCTCTCAATGTTCTCGTTCATAGTCGTCCCGGAACGCAAATCCTTTACGTGAAGGGAATACTGGCGGTAGCCGGTGCTGTCGGTCGTGAATGCGAGCAGGTTGCCATCGTCGCTCACGTTGAATGCGCCGAGGCTCATGAAGGTGTGGCCCTCAGCCATCTTGTTGAGGTCCAGCAGGAGTTCTTCGGTGCCATCCAGACTGCCCTTCTTGCGACACATATACGGATACTGTTTGCCCTCCTCGGTGCGCGAATAGTAGTAGTAGCCCCCGAGGCGGTAAGGGACGCTCAAGTCGGTTTGCTTGATTCGTCCGAGCATCTCCTTATAGAGAGTGTCCTGCAGATCTTTCGTCGGACTCATCATCGCGTCGGTGTAGGCGTTTTCGGCTTCGAGGTGCTTTATGACCTCGGGATTCTGTTTGTCGCGCAGCCAGAAGTAATCATCCTTGAGCGTGTGTCCGTTGATGTTGGTGGGATGAGGCACGATCTTTGTCTCGGGCGGCTGAATTGCCGCGCCATCCTGGGCATGAGTTGCAAGCGCAACTGGAATCAGAATCGCCGCCAGCAATAGAAATGTTCTTACGGATTTGTTCACGGTTTGTCTCCTGAAAGGTTTCGCGACTCGCGCGCCGGGCCTGGGTAGTTGGATCCACGAATGGCTTGGAGAATTCTTAGTCTGGATTTCCATTTTGGCTTCCCGGCCGACCGATAGCGTACAGCCAACCCCGTCAGCATTCAATGCTCCACCCGGGTTTTGAGGTGCAGAGCCTTTCCGGCGGCTGCGGTAAAATCTCAAAGCCAAAAACGGACCTTCTCCCGCCCATTCCTCAAACACTTTTCCCTCTCCAGTCTCGCTCAGCACCGAAATCGGTTTCGATCTGCGGCTCGCCTACCTGCTGGTGATGGGAGCGCCGCCATCCTTCGCAGCATGCCCCCAAACAGCTGAGGCGTGGGGTGACTCTCCGCCAGCAGTGGCCAGTACTAGCGCGCATGTTTCACGAGCCGGCCGCCGGTCTTCACCAAGCTCTGCTGCAAACTCGTCAGCGGCCAGTTCTCGATTCGCTTCGGCAACGCCTGCCGCCGCTACTGGAAAGAGGACATAATCGAGCCGGAAGTGGAAGTCACCCCCGCAGGGCACGATCCGCGTCCCGCAGGGCCCCGGCACCGGCTACGCTCCGCTCCTCCATCGCACCGATCGGCTGACGGTCGCCAAGGAAGTCTTGTCTTAAAGGAATTGTCGGCGGCATTCCCGCGGCGATTTTTCTCTGCGTCCTCCGCGCCTCTGCGGTGATTCTTTTCTCCTTCGATTTCGTCGCAATTGCGCGCGTTGACGTAGCTCCGCACGCGTGTTAGTTTGCGCGCCATGTCCGTTTCCAGCGCAGATTCTCCAAAACGGATCGCCCTCCTCCCCGGTACACGCATACGGGAGCTTTAGCTATCATGGCGATCAACCCATGCTAGGCCCGCGCCGCGCCAAAACTGCAAGAACGCCGCTCGTAATCGACAAAACGGTCAAGCTGGAAATCAATGGTTCTACCCAGCGAGTCCTCATGTGCGCCGAACGCAGCGGGCTACCCCCAATCTTGATCGTTCAGGCTGGGCCGGGCCTTCCCTTGCTCCACGAAGTAGCAAAGTTTCAAAAACATTTGCACCTGGAAAGCGATTTCCTGGTCGGTTACTGGGAACAACGTGGCTGTGGTATGGCGTCGAAGCAAGATGCAAGAAGCGTCTCTTTGCACCAGCAGGTCGATGATTTGCGCACCGTCCTGCAGTGGCTACAGAATGAGACTAAGCAAACCGTCATTGTGTTCGGCATTTCTTTAGGCGCAACGATTGTCCTGCAAGCAGTGGAACATGAACCCGACAAGGCAAAGTCGGTAATCGCCATATCCCCTGATGCGGATACCGCCCGCAGCGATGCCTCCGTTTACTCATTTCTCCAAGAGCAAACCGTTCTTGCAAAAAGTCCCCGATTAAGCGGAAGGGTAAAGAAACTCGGGGAGCCCCCCTATACAAATTCAGCGGCGTTCCAACGGCGCGCCAGATTATTGACTGACCTGGGTGGTATCGAACGCGGCAAGAAATTCAACGCCCTGCTGCGGGAAACGCTATTCGGCATGATCCGTACGTACGGTCTTGTCGGCATGGCCAAAGCCCTGCGTAACCTGAATCTTATCCAGGGCAAGCTACTCCCAGAGTTAGTTTCATTAAACTTGTTTGCCAATCCACCACGCTTAGCGATCCCTATTCATTACGCATTTGGTGAGTGCGACCCTCTAACCCCTGCCTCAATCGTTGAGCAATTGCCGGAGGCTATTGCAGCCCCAGCCACTACGGTAATTCTGGTTCCGGATGCTGGCCATATGGTGCATTTTGACCAGCCTGAGATAGTGCGTTCGATTGCCGTGAGAGCCAGAGATGAAGCCTGAGTTTGCATTCGACAGGGGCAAGTTCGAAAGCGGTAAATTGACATCATGAAGATACATGCCATCCAAACCGGCTCCGTCCGGATAAAGACCGCGCAGGTCGAGGGGCGCGGGCGTGGGTTGCGTAGACGGCTCGCTATTTTCGCCGACCCAAAGTGGACCGAATGGCTGCCCACATTCGCGTGGGTCATCGACCACCCGGAAGGCGTCATCGTGGTCGATACGGGCCAAGGCGCGCATCTGCTTGAAAGCGGCAAGTCACTTCACCCCTATATCCGTTGGGAAACGGCGTTTCGGATAGACCGTGACGAGGAAATCGGCCCGCAGTTGCGCGCGCTCGGCATCGGGGCGCGCGATGTGAAGCTGGTCGTCCTTACCCATTTGCACGTGGATCACGACGGCGGCCTGGCGCATTTCCCGCACACTGAAATCCTTCTTGCTCCAGGCGAACTCGGAATCGCAAGCGGGTGGGCAGGCCGTTTCCGTGGTTACCTCCCGAATCGGTGGCCCTCCTGGTTTGATCCCAAACCACTCGACCTGGCGCCGGAGGCGTTTGGCCCCTTCACCGCCAGCAAGCGATTGACCGAAGCGGGTGACGTTGTCGCGGTCGCCACACCCGGTCACACGGCGCATCACCTCTCCATCATCGTTGAACATGACGGCACGACGTTTTTTCTGGCCGGCGATACCTCTTATGACGAGCGGCTGATGCTTGCCGGTCGAGTAGACGGCGTCAGCCCGGATGACGACGTCGCGAGCGCAACACTAGACGCGATCAAACGTCTCACCCGGACACATCCTACGGTGTATCTACCGACGCACGATCCCCAATCCGCTACCCGCCTTGCAAGGCGTTGCCTAGTTGAGAATCCTGAAGCGGGTAACGCCGCAAAAAGCGGCGGCACGGCATCAGTCGCTGGACTTTGACTGCGTCGGGCGTCGCCTGCCGAAACGCTAGGCATTTGCTGCGCTCGCAGCGGGCGTTTGCACGACTTTGAAGACGCTTACCTTCGTCGCCGCAGTGGGTCTATGTGCTACAGTTTCGCTGAGTCCCGCTCTGTGCTGATCCCCCCGGCAACACGGTAAGCCCCTTCCACCGCAAACAGCTCAAACACTTCAACTCCGCGAGGGAGATTCGATTTGAGTACGCTCTCCCAGCAATTCCTCGCGTTGACGTAGCCCCACACGCGTGTTAGTTTGCGCGCCATGTCCGTTTCAAGCGCAGATTCTCCAAAACGGATCGCCCTCCTCCCCGGCGACGGCGTCGGCAAGGAAGTCATCGCCGAAGCCGCGCGCGCCCTTCGCGCCGTGGCCGCTGCCGGCGGCCGCAAGCTCGAATTTACCGAGCTTGACTGGGGCGCCGACCGCTTCCTCCGCGACGGCACCACGCTCCCCGAGGGCGGCGAGAAGATGCTTCGCGAAAAATTTGACGCTGTCCTGCTCGGCGCGCTGGGCGATCCGCGCGTTCCCTCGAACAAGCACGCCGCCGACATCCTCCTCGGCCTCCGTTTCAAGCTCGACCTGTACATTAACGCCCGCCCCATCGAGCTGCTTGACGCCTCGCTCACACCCCTGCGCGACCGCAAGCCGCGCGATGTAAATTTCATGGTTTTCCGCGAGAACACCGAGGGCCTTTATGTCGGCATCGGCGGCATCTTCAAGAAGGGAACTCCCGACGAAGTCGCTCTCCAGGAGGATGTCAACACTCGCAAGGGCGTCGAGCGCATCATCCGCCACGCTTTTGAATACGCCCGCCGCAACAAGGTCGCAAAACTTTGCATGAGCGACAAATCGAACGCGCTCAATTTCGCTCACGACCTCTGGCAGCGCGTTTTCGCCGAAGTCCGCAAGGAATACGCGGACATCGAGTCCCGTCATCTCTACATTGACACGCTCGCAATGGAAGTTGTCCGCGATCCCTCGCAATTCCAGGTCATCGTCACCTGCAATCTCTTTGGCGACATTATCAGCGATCTAGGCGCGCAGCTTGCCGGCGGAATGGGTATGGCGCCATCGGGCAATATCCATCCCGGCCAGGTCTCCATCTTTGAGCCGGTTCACGGCTCCGCGCCCAACATTGCGGGGAAGAACCAGGCAAATCCAATCGCCTCGGTTCTGGCCGCCGCGATGATGCTCGACCACATCGGATGGCCGGTTGAAGCTGCAACGCTTCGCGCCGCCGTTCGCGCGTCAGTTTCGGCCAAGGCGACCACGCAAGACATCGGCGGCGCGCTCGGCACGCGCGAAGCAGGCGAATGGCTTACAAACTGGATTACAAAGCAGGGAATTGCGCGCAATTCTTGACCGACACTTCAAACTTAAACTCCGCCGTGTGTCTCTCGACAACTTTGATAATTTCTGACCAGCGGCTCTCAGCAGTCACTGGTTTATATTGAGCTGCGGAGATTGTGATGAAGCCTTTGATGCTTGCTTTATGTTTTGGGGCTCTCTGTGTTGTGTTTGCGTCCTGCGGTGTGAGCGCGCAGAAGGCTGTGTGGCAGCCATCGTTGGGACATACGCAAGTGCCGATATGGCCGGGGAGAGTGCCCGATCCCCAGCCTGTCGCGGGGCCGGAGTTCGCTACGACTGCGGGGAAGGAGTGGCTGGTTGCCGGCAGGCCGGCGGTGGGGGTGAGCAACGTGTCGCGGCCTACGATGACGGTCTATTCGCCACAAGGAAAGAATTCGGGCGCAGCGGTCGTCGTCTTCCCTGGTGGGGGCTATCAGGGTCTGGCCATCGATCTTGAAGGCACGGAGGTCTGTGATTGGCTAACGCCCAAGGGGATCACGTGTGTGCTGTTGAAATACCGAGTCACGGATGTGGGGCCGTATCCGAAATCGGGGCCGTATCCGGAATCACCCATGGCGTTGGAGGATGCGCAGAGGACGGTGGGGCTGGTGCGCTTTCACGCGGCGGAGTGGCACATCGATCCCCACAAGATTGGTGTGCTTGGGTTTTCCTCAGGTGGTCATTTGTCGGCAGCCATGAGCACGCACTTTGAGGTGCGTTTGTATCCGGCTGTCGATGCCGCCGACAAAGAGAGCTGCCGCCCCGATTTTGCGGTAGCTATTTATCCCGGCCATCTGTCGCTGTCCGCGGCGGAGTGGGACGCTAAGCAAGGCGCCGAAAAGTTTGTGGTTCCTCATCCGAGTCATCGTCCGATCGCCGATGAAAGTCTCGCCTTGAACCCCGATCTCCATGTCACCAGCCATACGCCGCCTACGTTCTTGCTGCAGGCGGAGGATGACCACGTGGACAATGTAAACGACTCGCTGGCTTACTACATCGCGCTGAAGAAGGCTGGGGTTCCCGTGGAGATGCATTTGTATGCCCAGGGCGGGCATGCCTTTGGGCTGCGGCGCACGGAGCTTCCGATAACGGGATGGCCTCAGTTGGTGGAGACTTGGCTGGGGACCATCGGAATGATTCCGAATTGATTTGTATTTGTGACGCGGGCGTGCACTTAATACTATTCGATAGGCGCAACGCGCGCCTAATTGAAACGAAAGTCTCTTAGTAATCCGTCGCCAGATTCAAAAGATTCAGCGGAAATGCTGCGGGAGATGCAGGCGCGACCAGCACCGGATTGTTCCGCCCCATCTGCGTAATATCGAACGCCACGAACCCAACCAGGTGAGCGGGCGAGCCAGCCTGAAAGGTGTAGTCGTCCGCCGGATACGTAGCATTCTTGAACAGCGGATTCGCCACCTGGCTTCCGGCGTCCTCCCCCAATGCCTGCCATTGGGCGAACGTATAATCGTTTGTCACATGCCCCGATGCATCTGTCACAAAAAACGCATCGGGATTGGTGGCGAACCCTCCGTTGATTGCCCAATAGCTGTTGTTGTTGAAGACATAGACGGTGTCGCAAGCCACGCCATAGCAGTACCACAAGCCCCTCTGCACCGCTCCCTTATCCGCGTATGTAATGTTTTTGTTGAAGTTGATGTAGACAACTTGGCTCGCCGCCCCTGAGGGATGATTCGCCACCGCCTCGCGCGTGTAGGCAAAGATGTTGTTTGTCACCATGTTGGGAATGTCGCTGATACTTTCCGGACCTATCGTGTTTTGGAATCCGGCCGCTGAGACGCGATACACCAGGTTGTTCTGAATCAGCACGTTATGCGTCGTACTGTCGATGTAGATCCCGTTCCCGCCATAGCCATCCGGATCCGCGACGGCATGGGTCACGTCATGGCACCGGTTGTTCAGCACTTCGTTACCTGTCGCGTTTTCCGTCGCCACGTAGATGCATCCCATATCATCGGTCACGCCTTGCCCTATGGTGTAAACATCGTTGAATGACACCACGTTATTGAAAGCGCCGCCCGAACTCGCTCCGCCCTTGCACTGTTCATTGGTTGGCAGGCACACGCCGATGCCGCCGTTGTACCCGTCCGCCACGTCGTTGTGCGCGATCAAGTTGTCGTGCGAATCTCCAATCCAGATGGCCGTGCCCGTGCCCGTCGGCATCACGCGCCCGAATCCGCTCACGACTGTATTGGAGACGGTGTTGAATTGCGGCACATTCGCGTCCGTATCATTCGGCGTCGGCCACTTCCCAATCCGGATCCCGCCCGTCCCGATGTCGTAAAGCGCGCTGTTCTCCACTTGATCGTTGTTTGTCGTCGCTGTCTCATCGGCAACAAATTCAACGCCCCATCCGGCCGTGTGAGAAATGGTTGCGGAATCAAATGTGATGTGACTGCAATTTGTGAAGCTCAACGCGGCGGGAATCGTCGGCTCAGCCTGCTGCGAAGGCACTCCCGCTGCCGGCACAACCCAATTGTCGTGCGAAAACGTCAATCCTCGAAACGTTACGTTATTCAGCCCATTCGCTGTGATTAACTGCAACACCTGCGGCGCCACAATTTGCGCTGTCGCCACGTTTTCGCCGGATTCCGCCAGATACGTCAGCACCCACGGGTTTTTCGACCGATCCAGAAACCACTGGCCCGGCTGCGTGAGCGCATCCTTCACATTTTCAACTAGGTAGCGATGCCCCGCGATGAATCCGTGATTCGTCGCATCCTGGACCGTCGGCCCGGTCAGGAAGGCGATGTGCGCGGTGTCATCCACATGGTTCAGGCGCAACTTCGGCACGGTCCATTTTTCAAAGTTATAGATCTCAATGTCTCCCGTGGGATACGCGCCGCCGAGATTTGTCCAATTCGGATTTATGTCCCCCGGCGTGTATTGGAAGCGATCGAAGCATTCCCACTGAGCTCCGACCTGCACCGTGCAATTTGTTTGCTGCGCTGCGACAAACACAGGCCCGACATTCCGCAAATATGAATTCGGCGTGGTCCTCGCCCGGAATCGCCGCTGACCATTCACATAAAGCTGCTCAAAGTTTGCGAATTGGGCCGGATTGAGGTTCACCGTCCAAATATTCCCGGAAACGTTTTGCCAGCCCGAGATTTGCACCCCGCCGCTGATGATCGCCGTCTCGCCGTTGTAGTTCTCATATACGATCTGCGCGCCGGCGGCACCGGAATCGGCGTTCGTAAACTGGACCGTGGCGGGCAGGAAGTAGGTGCCCGCCCGAAACTGGACGTCGTATAATATCGCGCCGTTTTTCGGCAATCCTCGCACCACCCCCCCTGGCATGGTCGAAAGTCGCCCAAGGCCCGTCGGTGTTGTTGTTATTCGGGCTCGGCAAAGTACCGCTCCAGGTGTCGTTGCCTTGCGGCGAAACGTAAAACGTCGTCGGCGGGTTGTTGTTTTGTGTGCCAGTTCCACTGAGCGTCGCACTCTGCGTAGTGGGGTTGGCGTTATCGGTCACCGTGACGGTTGCTCCGCGTGAGCCAGTGGCGGATGGAGTAAAGCTCACGTCAATCGTGCACTGCGATCCGGCGGCGAGACTCGCGCCGCAGTTGTTGGTCTGCGAGAAATCGCCGCTGTTTGCGCCACTGATCCCGATGCTGTTGATGGTAAGTGTCGCATTCCCCGTATTGGAGAGCGTCAGCGGCAGGGCGTTGCTTGTTGTGCCAGCCATTTGGCTGCTGAACACCAAACTGTTCATACCCAACTGCGCCACTGGCATGGGCGGGGGCGGAGCGACTGTGTTTCCGCCCCCGCCACAGCCCGCAAGCCACGCGCAAGTGAGCGTGGCCAGGAATACCAGTGATTTTCGTGTGTGCGCCATAACGTTCACGCAGTTCTTCTCGTGATTCATGGCCATTCTCTCGAATGCTGCAAGACCGTCTGCTCTACTTAGTGAAACACCGCAGTCCGGCAAGAGTTGTTTGATGACCGGAATTCTGTGCTTAAGAATTCACTGGCCGATGGTTCAGCAGAGCATTCAACAAAGCAGGAAATGGAAGTCTTAGTACTCTGGAATTCTATTGACGCGTGGCTTCACCGCGAGCCCAGCGAGAGCCCCAACTGCAAATCCTCCAATGTGCGCCCAGAACGCGACTCCCCCCGCTTCAGCCACGCCGAGTGAGCCAATCCCGCTCAAAAATTGAATGAGAAACCAAATCCCAATCACCACGACCGCGGGCAATCGCACGGTAAAAAAGAATAAGAAGAGCGGAACCAGCGTCAGGATGCGCGCCCGCGGATATAGCACAAGGTAGGCGCCCATCACACCCGCAATGGCGCCGCTCGCGCCCACGGCAGGAAGATTCGAGCCCCAGTTCGCGATCGTGTGCACGACACCTCCAGCGATTCCGCAGGCCAGATAGAAAATCAAATATCCGAAATGGCCGAACGCGTCTTCCGTGTTGCCCCCGAAAATCCACAGAAACCACATGTTTCCGATAATGTGCAGCCACCCGCTGTGAATAAACATCGAGGTGAACAGGGGTTGCAGCGCAAGCCCCACCCCAGCCCCGCTTTGGATGGCCGCGTCCACATGGGAGGGCACCATGCCATACATCATCATGAATGCGCGCTCCTGATGAGGGCCCAGCGAAAGCTCGTGAAAAAAGACAACCACATTCGCCGCGATCAAAAGCAGCGTCATCACCGGCAGCCTGACGCGCGGATTGTCGGCATACAGCGGAATCATTCGGTTCGTCCCATCCTACAATTCACTTGAACTTAGCTTGCACCACGTTTGAATTCTCTCGAGGGAAATAGCGGAGGATAAGTCTCACCTTTGCGCATCAATTCATGGATCTGCGCCAAAGGAGCAATCCCTCCCCGCGCCCCAAGCGCCTTGCAATTCAACGCAGCCGCAGCGCATGAGAAAGCGAGCTGCTCATCAACGGACAATCCGGCGTGTTGCGCGTAAACGAATGCTCCATGAAAAATGTCTCCCGCGCCGGTTGTGTCCACGGCCTCCACAACATATGCCGGGCAATAGTGAAATCGTTCCCTATCCCAGGCAATCACGCCATCTCGCCCGAGAGTTGCTGCCGCAAGACGGTTCTTAAATCTCTTCTGGATTGTCGGCAGGGCCTTCAGCAGATCCTTCTCTCCCGTCAGCCGGGCAGGGAATTCCCTCGAGGTGACAACGAAATCTACATTCTCAAGTAATACTTCAACTCCCGAATAAAGATTATCGAGATCGGCAGTTACTGGAATACGGGCCTCGAACGCCCAGCGCGCCGCTAATGCCGCCGCAGCAGTGTCGTGACCATCCACCAACAGCGCCCGAGCATCGGCAATCCATTCGCGTTGGATGTCTTCGGGCATCAAAGTCATATCCGGGGACCGGTTCCAAAGAACCGTTCTCTCTCCGCTTGGCTCGTCCACAAGAATGAATGCCGTTTGGCTTTGGCTTCCCGGAACAACCGCGAGATGAGTTTCCACTCCCGCCTTCTCAAATTCCCTTCGCTGAAGTTCCCCCGCGAAATCATCACCTACTTTCCCAACGTAGCGAGTCCGCAATCCCCATTTCCGGCACGCCACCATCGCCGACGCCACTTGTCCCCCCGGCAGGATCGCGCTCGAAAGGAATTCCACCTTGGAATCGAGGGTAGGGAATCGCGGCAGCCGGATCAACGTATCGGTTGCGTTGATTCCCACGCCCACTACATCCGGCGATTTAGCAATCCGCGCGGTCATACAGGCACTCTAGCGAACTCCATCTTTTTTGCAAGGATGTCTTGCATTGCAAAGAAAATCGTGCGCGCGCGCGTTTCTCGTTTGCTTCGCGGCAACCGCTGTGGTAATTAGGTTTGATTCTTTTTTGTGATGCGATGCGACCGGTCTTTGCGCGTGGGGTCGGCGCGCCGACAGCTCAATGCCGCTAAAGGAGTCTGAGGCCATAGTCCTCCGCAGTTTTCCGCTCGGGGAAGCCGACCGGCTCGTGAGCTTTCTTTCGCGGACCGAGGGGCGCCTGCGCGGCGTGGCTCGCGGCGCGCGCCGCACGAAAAGCCAGTTCGGCTCGACGCTCGAAATTCTCTCGCACGTCCGCATCTGGTTTTACGAGCGCGAGACGCGCGACCTCGTTCGCATCAGCCAGTGCGAATTGGTCGAGTCGTTTTATGCGGCGCAGGGTGACTACGAAAGAAGTATCGCCTTCGCGCTGATCAGCGAAGTTGTCGAGTCCGTTCTACCGGAGCACGAAGCGGCGGACCCGGTCTTTCGGCTGGTGCTGGTTGTTTCCCGCGCAATTGCAGCGGGGAAGGGGATTTGGCCGCCGCTCGCATATTTCACGCTCTGGAGCGTCCGGCTCGCAGGATGGTTGCCGTCGCTTGACCGGTGCGAGAATTGCGGCCGCGCGTTCGATTCCGCCGGTGCGTATATGCAGCCCAGCGGAGAATTGGTCTGCGGCAAATGCCGAATCGGTGGCGAGTTGGTAGCCGGAGAAACGCTCCAGTTCGGCAGAAGAATTCTGGCCGAGAAACTTGACCGGGTGCTGGATACCCCTCCGCCCGAATTGGAATTGAAGAAAGTATTTCAATTCTCGCTGGACATCATTGAGCGCGAAATAGATCGAAAGCTTTCCACGAGAAAGCTTCTGACAGGCGAACTTGAAATCTAAAGTAAAACTTGAACATGGGAAGCCAGGTCTGGATTTCCAGCAACTCATTTTCTCATTGCAGAGATTCTGGGCCGATGCCGGATGTGTTTTACAGCAACCGTATGACATCGAAGTCGGCGCCGGCACGATGCACCCGGAAACTTTTTTTCGCGTGCTTGGACCCCAGCCCTACCGTGTCGCGTACGTCCAGCCCAGCCGTCGGCCCGCCGACGGTCGCTATGGCGAGAACCCCAATCGCCTCTACAAGCACACGCAGCTTCAAGTAATCCTCAAACCCGCGCCAACGAATGCGCAGGACCTTTATCTGCAAAGCCTGCGCGCTATCGCGATTGACCTCGCCGCGCACGACATTCGCTTTGAGGAAGATAATTGGGAATCGCCCACACTCGGCGCGTGGGGAATTGGTTGGCAGGTTTTGCTTGATGGCCTGGAGATCACTCAATTCACTTACTTTCAGCAATCCGGCGGCGTGGATCTCGAATCCGTTTCCGTCGAACTCACCTACGGGCTCGAGCGCATCGCCGCATTTCTGCAGGGAGTCGAGAGCGTCTTCGATCTGCGCTGGACCACTGGCCGCACCTACGGCCAGGTCCGCCTCACCGAGGAAGAGCAGCACTCCGCATACAGCTTTGATCATGCCGACACCGCCGTAACGCGCCAGATATTCGATCTGTATGAAAAGGAAGCGCTACGGCTACTGAGAAGCTATCCAGCCAAAGATGTCGCCGCGAAGCGCCGCTTCCCAATCCTCGCCGCCTATGATCTCTGCTTGAAGTGCTCGCACCTTTTCAACGTCCTGGACGCGCGTGGCGCAATTTCAACGACGGAGCGCGCCGCCTTAATCGCACGCGTCCGCCAGATTGCGTGTCGCGTGGCCGAATGCTACCTCGACCAGACCGCAAGCCGGATCCCCGAGGCTTCTTCAGCGGAAGTGGAAGGGGAATCGGCATGAAGACCACTGCTGACTTCCTCTTTGAGATTGGGTGCGAAGAAATTCCGGCTGGCATGATTCATCGCGCTTGCGACGAATTGAAAGTAACACTTGAGAAGTATCTTTCTTCAGCCGGCATTCTTGATAAAGACCCTATTGAAATTTTTGGCGCGCCGCGCCGCTTGGTTGCTGTCTGCAGATCGATTCGCTTGAAGCAGCCTGATGCGGAGCGTGAGGTCACCGGCCCGCCGAAATCCATTGCCTACGACAGTGTCGGCCAGCCGACTCGCGCGGCTGAAAGCTTCGCGACGAAGCAGGGAATCCCACTCTCAAAGATATTCTTTGTAACCACTCCCAAGGGCGAATTCCTGGCCGCAGAATTAGTTACTCGCGGCCGCATGGCCGAAGCGATCCTTGCCGAGATTCTGCCGCGCGCCGTCGCTGAAATTCCCTGGCCGCGTTCGATGTATTGGACCACGAAGGATGGCTTTCGCTTCATTCGCCCCATCCGGTGGTGCGTCGCTCTCCTCGGCGGCAAGCCGCTCAAGTTTGATTTGGCGGGTGTCCGTGCCGGAAGGGAATCGTCCGGCCACCGTTTTCTGGGAAGGGCAAAGATCACGATTCGCAACGCAGCGTCTTACGAGGCCGCGCTTCGCAGGAATTTTGTTTTGGTTTCGCCGGAAGCGCGCCGCAAGAAAATTGAGAAGGAATTGATTGCGCAGTCATCGCGCCGGGGCCTGCGCATCCATGAAGACAAGTCCCTCATGGACCTCGTCATTTATTTGAATGAATATCCCTCGGTCATCTCGGGAGATTTTTCTAAAGCGTTTCTTGAACTTCCCGAGGAGATTCTAATTACCGTTATGCGTGATCATCAGAAGTACTTTGCCCTTCGCTCGCGCGACGGCCGCCTCGCTCCCGCATTCCTCGCGGTGATCAATCTCGATAAGGACAGGCATGGCTTCATTCGCGCAGGGCACGAACGCGTTCTCCGCGCGCGCTTTGCCGACGCTCGTTTCTTCTGGGAGTCCGATCAGAAATGTCGGCTGGCCGACTATTTGCCCAAGCTCGCGAACGTGACCTACGAGTCCCGCCTCGGCAGTTACGCGAACAAGGTCGAACGCATGAGGCAGCTCGCGCGCTGGTTTGCCGAGCAGTGGTTCGCCCAGGGCATTCATCAAGCGAGCGCGGCGAGCGCCGATCGCGCCGCGGAACTTTCAAAGTGCGATCTCGTAACTGGGATGGTCGCGGAATTCCCTGAGCTGCAAGGCATCGTCGGAGGCCTTTACGCCGAAGCTCAAGGAGAACCTGAGGATGTCTTCCGCGCTGTTTATGAGCACTACAAACCCGCTGGCTTGGAAGATTCCATTCCTGACAACTTGACCGGGTGCGCTGTCGCGCTCGCGGACAAAATGGATTCGCTTACCGGCTGCATCGCCGCGGGCCTGATGCCCACGGGTTCAAGTGATCCTTTCGGTTTGCGGCGCGCCGCTCTCGGCGTTGTGAAGATTATTCTCGGCCGCAAATTGCCCGTCTCGCTTTCCGCCGCGATTTCCGCGGCATCCAAGGCGCTCGCATCGAATCCGCCAAAGATTCACTCCAAGCCCGATACCGAAAAACAGGTTCTCGACTTCATCATCGACCGCGCGCGCTTCGTGATGCGCGAGCGGCTCGGCTTTGCCTACGACGAAGTGAACGCGGTTCTTGCGGCGGAGTCCGACGACTTGGTGGACGCCGCCCGCCGCCTCGAAGCGCTGAAAGCGATTCGCCGCACAAAGAACTTCGAGCCGCTGGCCGTCTCATTCAAGCGCATCCGCAAGATCCTCGAAAAGGCGGGCGCGCCAGAAAATTGGCGCCAGCCGTCCGTGGACGCTCAAATTTTTGTCGAGGACGCCGAGCGCGAGTTGCATCGCGCCGCCACGGCGACCGCGAAGCTTGCCTCATCCGACAAGCGCTCGGGGAAGTACCGCGAGGCTTTGCAGGCAATCTCGGATATGCGGCCGGCGGTGGATCGCTTCTTTGATGATGTGCTCGTGATGGCCGAAGATGAACGCGTCCGCAAAAATCGCCTGACGCTTCTCTCGGAACTGCTTCGTGAATTCTCGACGATTGCGGATTTTTCTGAACTAGCATCAGGTGATTCGCGTTAGGGTTGCGCTAAGAGAGTTGCACTAAAGAATATGAAGTTTTACTTGAATTATTTCGATGGGCACATTCAGCCCTGTCGGCGCGCCGACGAATCATTATCGCATCGGCGTCCGCTTCATTTCCAAACCAAGGACCGGAGGAATCATCAGTGAAGAAATACGTCTACTTTTTCGGCGCCCGTAAAGCCGAAGGCAATGGGGAAATGAAAGACCTCCTCGGCGGAAAAGGCGCGGGCCTCGCCGAGATGACGCGCATCGGTTTGCCTGTTCCCGCAGGCTTCACGATCACCACGGAAACCTGCGACTACTATCTCAAGCACAATCACAAGTATCCATCGGAACTCCGCACGCAAGTCGAGTCCAATCTGAAGCGCCTTGAAAAAGTCACCGGCAAGCGCCTCGGCGATCCGAAGGATCCGCTGCTTGTGAGCGTGCGCTCCGGCTCCGCCCGGTCCATGCCCGGCATGATGGAAACGATTCTCAACCTCGGCCTCAACGAACGCTCCGTCGCCGCCCTCGCAAAGAATACGAAAAACGAACGTTTCGCATATGACGCCTATCGCCGCTTTGTGCAGATGTATGCGAGCGTCGTCATCGGACTGCCGAAAGAAGAACTCGAATCTCTCCTGCGAGACATGAAGGCCCGCCGTGGATTCAAGGACGACACGCAAGTGACCGCCGAAGGCTGGCGCGAATTGCTTGCGCAATACAAGCAGCACTTTCGCAAGAAGACAGGGAAGGACTTTCCTGAAGATCCAACGGATCAGCTCTGGGGCGCCATCGGCGCCGTATTCGAGTCCTGGAATGCCGAGAAAGCAGTTACCTATCGCCGCGTGGAAAAGATCACCGGCCTCCTTGGCACTGCAGTGAACGTCGTTCAGATGGTATTCGGCAATACCGGAGAAAACTCCGGCACCGGCGTTTGTTTCACGCGCGACCCCTCGACCGGGGAGAAAACTTTCTATGGCGACTTCCTCGTTAACGCACAGGGTGAGGATGTCGTCGCCGGCATCCGCCAGGTGATGCATCTCGCCGAGATGGCACGTCTCATGCCGAAGGTTTACAAGCAGCTCGAGAAAGTTCGAGCAATACTTGAGAAACACTATCGCGATATGCAGGACATGGAGTTCACCGTCGAAGAGGGAACTCTCTACATGCTGCAGACGCGCACCGGCAAGCGGGCTCCTGCCGCCACCTTCCGGATGGCTGTTGACATGGCCAACGAAGGACTCATCTCCCGCGATGAAGCCATCCTTCGCGTAAAGCCTGAAGATATTGAGCGGCTCTTCTATCCCGTGATTGACAGCGCGATCCCGCGCGCGGATCTCGCAAAACGAAAACTCGCCTCGGGCATCAACGCCGTTCCCGGCGCCGCCACAGGCCGCGCCGTTTTCACCGCGCAGGAAGCCGAAGAGTGGGCCGCGAAGGGCGAGAAGGTCATTCTTGTCCGCCGCGAAACCAGTCCCGAAGACGTCGGAGGCATGTTTGTCGCGCAGGGGATTCTCACCGCGACCGGCGGCAAGACCAGCCACGCGGCGGTCGTCGCCCGCGGCTGGGGCAAGTGCTGCATCGTTGGCTGCGAAGCGCTTGACATTGATTATGACGCAAAGCGCATGGCCATAAAGGATCGCGTCGTGAAGCAGGGCGATTGGATCACCCTGGATGGAAGCGACGGCGATGTTCTTGAGGGCCGGATCGCGCTCGTGATGCCGCAGCTTCCGCCTTCTTACTACACGCTGATGAAGTGGTCCGATGGCATTCGCCGCCTCGGCATTCGCACCAACGCGGATACGCCCCATGATGCTCAGAAAGCAATTGAAATGGGCGCGGAAGGCATCGGCCTCTGCCGCACCGAGCACATGTTCTTCAAGGATTTCGAGCAGCCGGAAAAAAGCGTCGAACGCCAGCTCGCCATCCAGGAAATGATTATTGCCGATTCACCGGAAGCCCGCAGAAAGGCGCTTGCCAAGCTCCTCCCGTTCCAGCGCCGCGATTTTATCGGAATTTTCCGCGTGATGGACGGCTACCCTGTAACCATTCGTCTGATTGATCCGCCGCTTCATGAGTTCGTCCCGCACGATCGCGCCAAACAGGAAGAGCTCGCGAAGAAAATTGGCGTAGATGTCGAGATCGTCGCCCGCCGGGTCGAGCAATTGCATGAAGCCAATCCCATGCTCGGGCACCGTGGATGCCGCCTTTCGATCACATATCCTGAGATCCTCGAGATGCAGGTCCGCGCCATCATTGAAGCGGCGATTGAATGCAGGGAATCAGGAGTTAAAGTATTACCTGAGATAATGCATCCACTTACTTTGGATAGGAAGGAGCTGCAAATCCTTACTGACGCAACTCGCCGCATTGCATCTGAGGTGATGAAGGAGAATGGCGCGAAGGTCGAATACCTCGTTGGCACGATGATCGAGCTTCCGCGAGCCGCGCTTCTCGCAGACCAGATCGCCGAGGTCGCCGAATTTTTCTCCTTCGGGACAAATGACCTCACGCAAACCACGATGGGCCTTTCGCGCGACGATGCCGGCAGCTTCTTGCCCTACTATGTGGACGAAAATAAGGCCGGCGTCTTCAAGGCCGACCCCTTCCAAACGCTCGATGTCGAAGGCGTGGGCATGCTGATCCGCTGGGGCATCGAGCGCGGACGCTCCACGAAGCCAAAGCTGAAGATTGGCATTTGCGGAGAGCATGGCGGCGACGCCGAAAGCGTCAAGTTCTGCCACAAGGTCGGGATGGACTACGTCAGCGCCTCGCCATTCCGCGTGCCGATTTCGCGTCTCGCGGCAGCGCAAGTTGTCCTGGAAGAAAAAGCCGCAAAGATCGCCGGGAAAAAAGGCAAGCGGGCGCGTTGAAATCTGAGATTGATTATTTAAACTAAATCTTGAATCCCGGGGATCACTGAAATAGACGTGGCGCGCAGCCTCACCATCGGCATTTCCGGCGGCACCGGCTCCGGCAAGACGACCATCACGAATCGTCTCATCGAAGCCCTGTCCGAAGAGAGCGTGTTGATCCTCCAGCAGGACCACTATTACAAGGACTTGCCGCACCTCCCGCTCGAAGAGCGCGCCAAGCAAAATTTCGATCACCCGGAATCGCTCGACACGCCTCTGCTCGTCAGCCACGTGCGCGCGTTGCGGGAAGGGAACTCCATCGAGCGCCCCGTTTATGACTTCACGCAGCATCGCCGCGTTCCCGCGACGGTGCATCTCGATCCGCGCCCCGCGATCATCGTCGAGGGGATTCTCATTTTCGAAAATCCCGCGCTTCGCAACCTCCTCGACATCAAGATTTTCGTGGACACCGACGCCGATCTCCGCTTCATCCGCCGGATGCGCCGCGACGTCCGCGAGCGCGGGCGCACCGCCGAATCCGTGGTCCAGCAATATTTGAGCACCGTCCGCCCGATGCACATGGAATTCATCGAGCCTTCCAAACGTTACGCCGACGTTATCATTCCCGAAGGCGGCCACAACGAGGTTGGCATTGACCTGGTCATCCAGAAGATCCGATCGTTGCTACCGCGCTAAGCGGCGGGTGGCGACGCGTCAAATCACGCAGCGTGGAGCACATATGCAGGCAGCGTGAGAGTTACAACTGCGCCGCCCGCTGGGCTATCGGAGATCTTGGCCGTGCCGCCGTGCGCCCGAACAACCGCATTCACGAAAGCAAGTCCCAGCCCATGCCCGTGGGATTGTTTTCCTCTGACGAAACGTTCAAACGCCCGGGTTCTGATGTCAGACGAAAATCCCGGGCCATTGTCCTCGATCATCAGGTTCGCGGATTCCTCCCGCGACCGCAGCCGAATCGTTATCCGGCATCCTGCGGGCAAGTGAGCGATTTCATTTTCGATCAGATTGCTCAGAACGCGATTCAACAAACCAGAGTCAGCGTCCACGATAATGTGGTCTTCGAGGTCAACCATCAACTCATGGCGGCGCTCGTCCATAGCCGGCTTGTAGAGATCCACTAGTTTTCTCACGACCGATGTGAGGTCAACCATGCCGCGGTCCAGGCGTAGGGCGCCAGCTTGTGCTTCCGAAACATCCAGTGTGGTGTCCAGCGCTCTCAGGAGTCTATCGAGCCCTTCAATTGCGTCACCGACCGAGTCTCGCCACTTTTCATTTGGCTCACTGGATAGGATGGATTCCAGCGCGCCGCGAACCGATGTTATCGGGCTTTTCAGGTCGTGCGCGACCGCGTCGGTTACCGAGCGAAGTTCATTTATCGAGAGCTGAATTCGATCCAACATTTGGTTGAAAGTCTTGGCCAATCGTGAGATCTCATCGGAATTGACGGGCTGGGGCAATCGCTCTCCTAGATCTTCGCTTCCGATTCGCGCGGCGGTGTCGGTAATGCGTTGAACCCGGAGAAGGGTGCGATGGGCGCTCATGTAGGAGATCAGGATGCCCATGAGGACCGTACAGGCCCACAAAACCAGAAAACGGCGAGTCAACGTGCCAAGCAGGTTACTCGCGCCGCGATCAGAGAGCCCCAGATAAATCGTTCTTCCGTTTTCGCGCCGTGTAACGACTCGAAATGTTGTGGGCCATCCTTCAATTTCTAAAGACTGTGGAATACCGGGAACAGACTCTGTGCGCTGGATTGCCTTGAGAAAAGGATCATCTGAGCCCGGTCCGACCCACAATGGACTCTCATTGCTGTCGGGATCGCTCTCCAAGAAGAAAACGGAATTCAGCTTTTGCCCACTCGCATTGCGCTCGTCCGGCATCTCCTGGGTCGCAAGTTCAGCTACTTCTCCAACGATTCTGTTGTAGAGATGATCTCGAGGGGTATCGGCTGAGACCTGAGCAAGAACCTCCGCTTCACCATTCAGCCACGCATCACTGCGCTCTTGAATAGCCTTCGCAACGAGGAAGTAAACAATCGAGAACGTCAGAGCCGTTCCGAGAGCAAACACCAGCGTCGTCCAGATCGAAATGCGCCAAGCCGCGGTTGCCTGCAAGAACTTAGGCATGCTTAAGAACGTATCCGACGCCGCGGATAGTGTGGATTAGCGGCGCCAAAGTATTGTGGTCCACTTTGCTGCGCAGGCGATAGATGTGAACATCGACTACATTCGTTGCGGGGTCAATCCGCATGTGCCAGACGTGATCCAGAATCATCGTGCGAGTAACCACGCGCCCGGCATTCCGGCAAAGATATTCCAGGAGCGAATACTCTTGTGGAGTCAACTGGAGCAGGTGATCGCCGCGTCGAGCCTCATGACGCACCAGATCAAGTTGCAAGTCCGCAGCCTGCAGGTGCGTCGAGTCATTCTGCGGCGCGGAAGATCTTCGTAAGAGATTTCTCAGCCTTGCAAGCAATTCCGCAAGCGCGAATGGTTTCGTGAGATAGTCATCTCCGCCCTGCTCCAATCCCCTTACTCGCTCGTCCACGGAGCGGCGTGCGGACAGGATCAACACCGGAGCGGAAATACCCTGGGCGCGGCACCTTACAATCAAATCGAGCCCATCCATGTCAGGCAGTCCGAGATCAATGATGAATGCATCGTGGATGCCTTCTAAGGCTTTGAGTTCACCCGTCTTTGCGTTGCTGGCTGTATCGACCTGATATCCGGATTCCACAAGTGCCCGTTTGAGGAACCCCTGGATCGCCACATCATCTTCCACCACCAGCATCCGCATCAGAACCTCCCGCCTCTTCGAGACTCTACACCCGATCGTAGGATGCTTGGAACTCCCTAAGCGTTTGAAAACGTTGCGCGAGAGCATCCCCCCGGCGCGTTGCCCTTCCACAGCCAACGCGGGCCGGGATGGAGAACCTGCACACTAATGCTGATGAAAAAAATCTCCGGTGAAGCTTGAACCTGTCCGAGGAGCAGCAAGCGGAGCTGATAGCCGGTGATTCAGGTCACACTAAAAAATGAACAACTTGTCATCTCAAAGAGGTCGAAAGGTCATTTTCAACTGATAGGGTTCCGCATCGAACCTCGGGAACGCTTTAGGAGGCATTCCTAAGTATCGGCAGGCGCGAATTCCAAGCGGTCAATACTTCTTTTTACTAACCGCGACATGTCGATTGGTTCTCCGACAAACCTGCTATCAAGAGGAGAAACTCAAATGAATCGGAAAGCGTGGAAGTTGGTTCGGGGTATTAGCCTTTTGGGCCTTTCTCTTTTAAGTTCGAATCAACTGAGGGCGCAGGCCGCGAGCGTCACACTCTCTGGCACCGTCACCAACCCATCGGGAGCAGTCGTTCCCAACGCCAGAATCTCCGTCAAAAATGTGGCCACTGGTCAATCAGCGGAAACCCAGACCGATTCGGCAGGCCTCTACAGCGTAACAAACCTCACGCCTGGGGATTACGAGGTTTCCGTCTTGTCGGAAGGCTTCCCTACAAACGTGACTAAAGTTACGATCACTACAGAAACCAAGCAAACGTTGGACTTTAAGTTGGGCGGGGTGCTCTCTCTCGGCGACCTCGGCTTCCCTCGAGGTCAAGGCCAGGGAAGTGACGTGGATCAAAAGAGACTCGATCGGCGGACGCATATGCTTAAGGTCCATCAAGAGCTCGGCTTGATAACGACTGCTCCTATGGTTGCCACGTGCATAACGGGCGTTTTCGCCGGTGGCAAAACCACCAACTCGACCAGCCGTGATGTGCATCTCGCTCTGGGATCGTTGACGGCGGGAATGTATTTCTCAACCGCTTACTTCGCGATCTTCGCTCCCAGTATCCACGGAACCAAGACCCGCGGACCAATCCGCGTGCACAAGATCCTGGCTTGGGTTCATGGCCCAGGGATGATCCTGACGCCCATTTTGGGAGCGATGGCTTACGATGAAAAACTCCGCGGGGAAAAAGTTCATGGAATCGCAAGCGCTCATGGAGCGGTGGCCATCATCACAGCCGCGGCCTATGGAGCCGCCATTTTGTCGGTAACCCTTAAGTTCTAAAGGGTGCCTATGATCAAAAAAATACTGATAGCCTTCCTGCTTCTCGGGTTTCCGGCGGTTGCCCAAACGGACAGCCAATGGGTTCTTGAACAATCCACTCTCACGTACCACGTGTCTCACCCGCTTCATGAAATTGATGGCACGAGCCACGCGGCGCGTGGCAAGGGCGTTTGCCACGCCGGACAATGCGATTTCTTGATAGCGGCGCCTGTAAAATCGTTCGATTCCGGGGACAGCAACCGGGATCTTCACATGCTTCAAGCGGCGCATGGCGCGCAATTTCCGATGGTCAGTGTGCGTACTCGATTGCCCGAAGACGCAACGGCATCAGCAACGATTCATGCCGACCTGGAGGTCCAGTTTGCCGGCCAGACCGCCTCGTATAAGCAGGTTCCATTCCAAGAAGTGACCCAGGGTAACGAAGTCCGGATATCAGGAACCATTCCGGCAACGCTATCCGATTTCAAGATCGACCCACCGACACTCTTAACTATGCCCGTTAAGAACCAAATACCGGTGCGCGTGGAAATGACCTGGCAGAAGCAGAAATGACATGGCGCTTGCTCGTATCGTTGCGAGCGAGGGAACGATCCAAATGCGGCGAGGACGCCTCGAAGGTGCAAGCCCCACGTTTCTTTGGCTATTTGGCGCGCTCAACTTGGCGGCCGTCTGCTACCGGCGTTTTGAATCCTATGGGGCGATATTTTGGTCTGCAGTTCTCCTATTGATTATGCTCCTCTGGATGGCAACCTGGAGAAATGCGCAGACTTTGAGCGCGCGAATCGAAAGAGGTGATAATTGCGTGCAATAATGGGCCGTGCGGCCGTTTTGATTGGTTGCAGACGGACTCAGAAACATCTTCAAAGAGTTCTCGCCGAACATCCACGGCGCCATCCATCGCGAGAAATAGCATCGGCTGCGCGGGTCTCGATAAGAGCGAAGGCGCCGACACGAAAGGGGGAAGCTACGATTCGCAAGGAAGAGTCGCGACCGCAAAGCCTAATCGTTTTGCGCGGAGCACATTTGATTTTCTTTTGTTGCTTCGTCCTGCTATTGGGAACCCTCAATTCGATTGTCGGCGCGCAGACAACATCCTCTGTGAAGGGAATTGTCACCGACGAAAACAAAGTTCCGGTCCCTGATGTTGAAGTTTCACTTAAAGATTCAGCGGGAATCTTGCATCCCGCTTTTACGGACTCCCTCGGCCGATTTGAATTTTCAAACATTCCATCCGGCCAGGCGGAAATCACTTTGTCCAAGCCCGGCTTTTTCCGCGTCGAAAACAAACAGATCGATTTGAAGAAGGGCGATAACGATACCCAGTTCGCTTTTCCACACGAACAGGAAGTTCACGAAAAGGTTGAAGTTACTTCCAGCACGCAGCGCATTGACCCGACCTCGACTCAGCAATCGACAACGCTCGTCGCGCACGACATCCTCGACGTCCCGATCCCCGCTTCGCATGTCCTTTCGAGCTATCTCGTTACTATGCCCGGAGTCGTCATGGACAATTCCGGCCTGCTCCATTACGCCGGCGCCCGAGTCAACCAGACCGAATACGTCCTCGACGGCTTCGAGATCAGCGACCCCGCCACCGGCCAGTTCACATTTCGCGAGAGCGTGGATACCGTCCGCCTCGCGGATCTTGAGACCAGCCGCTATGGCGCGGAATACGCGCATGCCGGCGCCGGTGTCCTCGCATTGGAAACTCTTTCCGGTGACGACAAATTTCGGTTCAATGCCACCAATTTTATTCCCGCACCCGTTTTCTCCAGCGGCGTGCATTTCGGCAACTGGTATCCTCGATTCGGCGTCTCGGGGCCGATCGTTAAGGGCCGCGCATGGTTTTCCGAATCCGTCAGCATCCAGCACACCCTCTCTGTACTTTCCGGCCTGCCCGCCGGCCAGAATCTCGTCGAACAGTGGGACGGGGACAACCTTCTCCGCGTCGGCGTCCGCCTTACCTCACATCAAACCTTGTTTGGAAATTTCCTCTACAACATGAACGCGGACTCACACATCGGCTTGACTCCTTTCAACCCCGATTCCGCCACGGTGGATATTTCCGGTCACGGTTTTTTTGTTTCCGCCAAGGACCAGTTTCAGTTTGCCAACTCGCTTCTCGAATTTGGTATTGCCGGTGACACGGGCACAATTCACTCTGCTCCCCTCGGCGCGATGCCATTTATCGTTATGCCCACCGGGAACACGGGAAACTACTTCGCGGATCTTGACTCGCGGCCGCGACGCGTGCAGGGTCTCTCCAATTATTTTCTTCCCGGCCGCCGCTGGCATGGCACGCATGACATCACTTTCGGAGTGCATGTCGACGGCGTCCGCTGGCAACAGAACGCCGCGCGGACCGAGATACAGGCGCTTCGTGCGGACGGAACGCTCGACAGACTCAGCACGTTCACCGGGCCTTCGACACTTCACTTGAGCGACACTCGCGCCGGCATTTACGCGCAGGATGGCTGGCAGATCGCGCGTTTTTTGCGGATTCAGGCCGGGCTCCGCGCCGATTGGGACCGGCTGGCTCAGGAGACGATTGTCCAGCCCCGCATTGCCGTGAACATCATTCCGTTCGCCGATGACCGCACGAAGCTTTCCATTGGCTGGGGCGAATATTTTCAGCCGCTCGATTTTACTTTGATCGGCCAGGCGCTCGGCCAGATGCAGGTGGACGTCCCCTACGACCCCACCGGAACGATTCCACTCGTCGCCCAGACGGTCACCAGCCAGTTCCTTCTCCCCGCCGGTCATTTGCGATTGCCGTATTTTTACAACTCAAGCGCCGAATGGCAGCAGCGCATCTTCGGCCACACATTTTTCAATGTCAGCTTCCTCGATCGCGAGGGCCGCGACGGCCTCGCATTTCAGAATCTCGATCCCGGCCTGGCCTTGCAGACATTCCTCCTTGGCAATCAGCGCCGCGACACCTACCGGGCCGGCGAGGTCGGCGTCCGCCACCAATTCAGCGACCAATCCGAACTCGGCGTGGACTACATCCGCTCGTCCAGCCGAACCAACCAGGCTCTTGATTTCGCCCTCGGCTCGATTTTCTACGCCTCACAGGCTGCCGGCCCGCTGCCCTGGGACGCACCGAACCGCATCGTTACGCACGGCTGGGCGCCGTTGCCTCTCTGGCATCTTTTCGGAAGCTTCTTTCTCGAATACCACAGCGGGTTTCCTTTTAATCTTGTCAACCAGGAGCAGCAGTTGGCCGGCCCTCTCGGCTCGAACCGCTTTCCCGCTTACATCAATCTCAACCTCGGCCTCGAAAAGCGTTTCCATTTCCGCCATCAAGAATGGGCGTTGCGCCTCGCGGTGATTAATGTGAGCGACCACCAGAATTCCATCGCGGTGATCAATAACGTGGACGCGCCGAATTTTCTCACCTTTGCCGGCAGCGAAAAGCGCGCCTTTACCTTCCGCCTGCGGCTCGTCGGAAAGAATTAGGAATCGAAGTTAAAGTAATAGTTGAAGAGGGATTGAAATCAGGACCTGCTGGCCGCGGCGCTACGTTCGTATCTTCAGGAAGAAATACGCCCCCAGAAAAGTGAATACCGTATTCGGCGACCACGCTGCCATCAGCGCGGGAAGCTGCCCCACGCCGCCAAGCGCTTCCGAAAGCGCCGATGCCGCCCAATACACGATTGCAATGCCTACTCCCAGTGCGATTCCCCCAACGGCCCCGCGGGTTCCCACCAGAAACGCGAAGGGGATTGCCAGCAGCGTGATGATCGGGGCGATCATGGGGAACGCGAACTTTTCGTGCCACTGCACGGTTAGCTTTGAGACGTCAAACCCGGCCTGGTGCAAATCGCTGATGTAGTTTTCCAGCTCGTGCCAGTTCATCTGGTCGGACTGGCGCACCTCGCGGTTGAAATAGCTCGGCGGTTCATTCAACTCGGAAAGTGAATAGGCCTGGAACGGCGTGTAACTCGTAATGCGGTCGCCTTCGAAATCGCGCACCCAACCGCCTTCCAGCAGCCAGACATTTTGCTGTGGCGACCATCGCGCCCGGTTGGCAAACACGCGCCGCTTGAGTTGGAACGTCGCCGGGTCGAGCTCGAACACGTTCAAGCCGCCGAACAGGTTGTTATCCGGGTCAAAGAGCTGATAGTTGTAAACCTTGTCGTTGGTCCCGAAAATCCAGCTCCGGTAGGGCCGCAGGTAGGTCTGCGCGGGCCTGCCCTTGATTTCGCTCCGGAGCGCGTTCTGGCGCTGGTTGAAGTAGGGCAGGTACGTATTTTCCATCGCCAATAGCCCAAGCCCGATGAGCGCGCTCGCGCCGATGATCGGCCACGCCAACCGGTAAAGACTCACGCCGCTCGCCTTGATTGCCACCACTTCATTGTTTTTTGACATCACGCCGATCGTGATCATTGCCCCGATCAGAACTCCGAAAGGCGCAATCTTATAAACGAGAAAGGGAATCAGAAACACGAAATAGTCCGCAACCACGGCGAACGGTGTGTGGTGGCGCGCAATATCGTCCAGTAGCTCGAAGAACGTAAAGATCTCGAACAAAAATAAAAACACCGTCATCATCAGTGCAAAATAGAAAAGAAAATTGCGCAACACGTAGATGTCAATCAATTGTGGAAAACCCGATCGGTGCGCCGTCCGCGCCACCGGCAGGCGCACGGCCCGCAGTGCGACCACTCGCCGTTTCCCGCCCTCGCTGCTTTCCGCATCCATTGCGCCGCGCGCGCCGCGGGGGCTTGCATCCGGCACCGGTTCGGGGCGGCCTGGCTGTTCCACACGATGTCTCTTCTCCTGCCAGTCCTTGTAGGATCCCGCGATGCTGTCGGCAAGCCGCGACATCCAACTCGCCCCGCGGATCTGCTCCATCCCGGGCAGAAGCGCCAGCCCGGCTATCGCCGTAATGATATTCGCCGCCCAGATGCCCGCCGCGGGAGATATCTTGCCCTGCCGCGCAAGCCCCGCGCCGATTACAAAGAGCAGGTAATAGCCGCAAACGAGTAGCAAGGTCACAAGGATGCCCATCGCCCGGCCGCCGCGCCTCGGCCGCGCCGCCAGTGGCACCGCCAACAGCGCGAATACCATGCACGCCACGGGAAACGCGAATCGCCGCTGCAACTCGACCTGCGCATCGCGCGCCTCCGGTCCCGTTATCGCCCGCAATTCCCGCAGCGACCGCTCCGGATTCGTCACCACCGATGCGGTCTGTTTGGTCATGTCGGTGACTTCGATAGGCCAGTCGCTCTGGCCAAACGTGGTCACTGCGTATTGGCCGGGGTCGCTCGGCTGATACTCGTGCGTGCTGCCATTGCGCAAGTGGAGATCAACTCTCCCCTGTTGCGGGTCCGCGATTACCAGGGCGTCTTCCGCCAGCGTCAGCTCGGAGCTTTTGTCGCGCGTGGTCCCGGCAAGGAAAACGCCTCGCCAGTGCGTCCCCGCGGCGGCGACGTCTTGCACATAGAGCACCAGTTTCGACGCGCTCTCGTTAAACACGCGTGGCTGAACGTCAAGGGAAGCCTGCGAGGCGGCCATCTGGTCCTCCAGCGTGTGCAACGTTCGCTGCGCCACTGGCCCTGCCCACAGCGTAATTCCTAGCCCCATCACGCACGTCGCCCCTGAGAGGACTCCGACGGGCACAAGTACTCGGCGGACTCCCATGCCCAGCGCGCTCATGGCGATGAGTTCACTATCCGCCGATAGCCGCCCCAGCCCGATTAGCACTCCCACGAGCACGCCCATCGGGAGCGTGAAGATCAGCAACCCCGGCAGCGTGCACAGGAACAGCATCCCCAGCCGCGCGTACGAACCGGAGTTGCGCACTACCAGCTCCATCAAGTGGACAAGTTGCGGCACAAACAGAATAAACGTGAAGATCAGCAGGCCCAGCAGCGCGTGCGAGAAAACCTCCCGGCAGATATAGCGGTCAATGAGGCGCATTTCCGGCCACCACATTCTAGTGCCGTTCTACTTTGTTTGCACGAGCGTTTCGGCGAGAATGGTTGTGTCAGCCAGCAGTCTCGGACAAATGAATCGCATCCATCTCGTTCTGCTCTGGCACATGCACCAGCCGCAGTACCGCGACCCGGCCACGGGCCGCTACGTCCTGCCCTGGACTCGCCTGCATGCGCTGAAAGACTACTGGGGCATGGTTCACACGCTCCGCGAGTTCCCAGATTTCCACGCGACCATCAATCTCGTTCCCTCGCTCGCAACGCAGCTCGAGGAATACGCCAGCGGCAATTTCTCCGAGCCCTGGTTTGACCTTGCGTTTCGCCCTGCGGACCAGCTCGATGCCGAAGCGAAATCTGAGATTCTCGAGCGCGCCTTCCAGATCAATCGCGACCACTTGATGCGCCGCTTCCCGCGCTTCACCGAACTTTATGAATGGGCTACGAAAAACAACGAGGCATCCAATCCGCTCGACACGCTCGGCCTGCGCGATTTTCGCGACCTGCAACTCCTTTCGCAGCTTGCCTGGATGGACGAGTACTGGCTCGCCGCTGACCCGCTGCTCCAGCGTCTCGCGCAGAAGGGCGCTGACTTCACCGAAGAGGACAAGCAACAACTTCGCGCGAAGCAGCTCGAACTCCTGCGCGACGTCTTGCCCGAATACCAGCGTGCTGCCTCGAGCGGACAGATTGAGATTTCCACGACGCCCTTCTTCCATCCCATTATGCCGCTGCTTTGCAACTCCGATGTCGCGCTTGAATCCAATCCGCACAGCCCGCGCTTGGAACCTCCATTCCAGCATCCCGAAGATGCCCGCGAACAATTGCAGCGCGCGCTCGCATATCACCAGTGCCTTTTCGGAGTGCCGCCTGTGGGATTGTGGCCATCCGAGGGCTCTATCTCGAATGAAGCTCTCGAACTCGCCGCCGGCCTGGGCTTCCGATGGTTCGGGACGGATGAAGGAGTGCTCGGCCGCACGCTTGGTATCGGTTTTGGCCGCGATGCCGCTGGCATTCCCGAAAATGCGGAGCGGCTGTATTCACCGCTACGCGTGCGGCGCGGCGGCAGGGAAATCACCGGTTTCTTCCGCGACCATTATCTCTCCGATCTGATCGGTTTCGTCTACAGTCGCATGGGCGCGGTCGCTGCCGCGGAAGATCTGCACCAGCGGCTGCGCGCCATCGGCGAGCGCGTGCAAGCAGGACGTCCGCTGACCGTGTCCATTATTCTTGACGGCGAGAATGCCTGGGAATATTTCCCCGGCAACGGCCGGGAGTTTCTCCGCCAGTTTTACCGGCGCGTTTCCGATGACCCGGACATTCATGCGCTCACGGTATCGGAAGCGATCGCCGCGGCCGGAGAGATTCCTGTTGTGGAAAGCGTGGTTCCCGGCTCATGGATCAACGCAAATTTCGATATCTGGATCGGCCACAGCGAAGACCTCGCAGCCTGGGAACTGCTCCGCCGCGCCCGCGATTTATACGCCCGAGGCGCGCAGGAACGCGAGGAAGATGTGGAAGGCGCGCCTTCCGCCGCGGACCTTGCCGCCGCGCTCGACGCGTTGCTCGCGGCGGAGGGGAGCGACTGGTGCTGGTGGTTCGGCCCGGAGCACAGCACGGCCAACGACGCCGAATTCGACTCCATGTATCGCACGCTTATCACCGAGGTTTACATCAAGCTGGGCCTCGAAGTACCCGACGAATTGGCCGAGCCCATCAAGCGCAAGCCCGTTCGCGCGCTTGTCTCCGCTCCACAAACCCATCTGAAGGTTTCGGTTGATGGCCGTGCTACCTCCTACTTCGAGTGGCTCGGCGGCGGGCTCTATTCCGCCGATCGCCGCGGAGGCGCGATGCACGGCCGCACGCCGCTGCTCCACGAAATCCACTACGGCTTTGATGACGACTGGTTCTATGTTCGCGTGGATCCCTATGCGGAATCGCAACCGAGCCTGTGCGACTGCGTTTTTCGAGTGGCCGTGCGCGCTTCACAGGAAGTGCGCATTCCCGTGCACATCCGCGATGGCCGCATCACTGATATTCAGGTGGAGGTGAATGAGGCGTGCGTGCTCGGCGCGCAGCAGTACGTCCATGCCGCCTACGATCAAGTCCTCGAAGTCGCAATTGCGCGCAGCATTATAGAAACAGAAGGTCGCAGCTCATTCCAACTCGGAGTCTCGCTGTGGCAGGGCGGCCTGCCCGTGGACGTTTTGCCCGCCGAAGGCTGGCTCGACGTCCGCCTCGGCCCCGAAAACTTCTCTTGGCCGGTGGCGGGAAAATAAGAGCGCCGCCCGCGGCAACTGGTCCTCGCTACTTGTAGATGTCGTCTTTGTTCTCCAGCCTTTTGGCCAGCAATTCGAGACCCGGCTTGATCGGGTCGGGGGCAATTGAAATTGCCAACTTCATTTCCTTGACGCGCGTGTCGAAACCGCCCTTCGCGACTAAATATATGACCCGTGATTTGGCCGATTTGTTTTCGAGCTGCGCGGTTCAAAACCTGCGTGGGCTCTAGAAAAGTTTGACCGCGAGGTCGCGAGGGGCGTTGCCGAGCGGGATGAGCGTGATGAAGCTGCGATTCGCGGAACGTTCGGCGGGGATAACTGCGAGATCGTTCGAGCCTTCATCCACCACGAGCAGGAGATCGTGCGTTTCGCCGGGGTCCAGGCGGCATGCGCCGGGGCGCTCGCCTACTCGAATCGCGGTTTCCGCCGCGCGATAGTCCATATCCACTGGGATTACGCTGCCCGCGGCGGCGTCACTGACGTAAAGCACGGAATTCACCGCATCGAGCACGCCGCGCGTGGGCGCCGCGCCGAGAACGATCGAGTCCGCGACTTCGTGCGTGTAGGTGTTGATGATGGTAAGGCCATGCGCATCGGGCACGGTGATGTAAAGCTCGCCGCCATCTGGCTTCAGGAACATCGCTTCGGGCTTGCCGGGCAACGGAAGCTGCGCGACCAGCGCATTGCGGCGCAAATCCAAAACGGAGAGCTGATTTGTGCCGGTCGCGGCGACGAAAGCGATGGAGCCATCCTCGGTCACAATAAACTGTTCAGGCGCGGGAGCCGTAGGGATCGTGGCGCGCAGAGCGAGCGTCGCGGCGTCAAAAATTTGCAATGTGGCGTCATCGCGATTCGTCACGGCGACGCTGCGGCCGCCGGCGATCGCGCGGGCGATCCACGGCCGGCGCCCGGTGCGCGCGCGCGTGACAACTTGTTTGGTGGCGCAATCAATTGTTACGAGGGAATTTGACCCCGACGCCGCAACGTAGGCGCGCGAACCGTCTGGGGAGAAATCCACAGCGAAGGGCTGGGAGCCCACCGGGATGCGCGCGACGATGGTGTTGGTGGGGGCGTCGAGGACCCAGACGTAACCACCCTGAGTAGAGACGCCCCAGACCTCCTTGCGCTCCGGGTGGGCGCGGAGGCCGGAGGGCGCGGGGCCGACATTGACGGTGGCGCGGACGCGGAGGCTGACGAGGTCCACGACACTCACGGTGCCGTCGGCGGTGTTGGCCACGTAGGCGAATAGCTTCAGGCCGGGGCGGAGCCACGACGGGCGGTGTTCGTAGGCGATTTCGCGGACGGCGAAGCCGAGAAGTACCAGGAGGATAAAGACGAAGCGGAAATAGAAGCGTTGTGTCGGCATCTGAAACTCAATCAGTTCACGCGGCGGTGCACGACGGCGGCAATCTGACGGACCTCTTCGGTCAGTTGGACGAATTCATCGGGGAGGATGGATTGCATGCCGTCGGAAAGGGCGTGGTCGGGATCGTGATGGACTTCCACAAGGATGCCGTCGGCTCCCACGGCGACTGCGGCGCGCGAGAGGGGAAGAACTTTGTGGCGCTTGCCGGTGGCATGGCTCGGGTCCACGACAATGGGAAGGTGACTTCGCGTTTTGACCGCCGGGACGACGGTGAGGTCGAGTGTGTTGCGCGAGTAGTCGTTGAAAGTGCGGACGCCGCGCTCGCAGAGGATGACGTTGTAGTTGCCCTCGGACATTACGTATTCGGCGGCCATCAGAAATTCGTCGAGCGTGGCGCTCAGTCCGCGCTTCAGAAGCACCGGTTTTTTGGCGCGGCCGGCGCGTTTCAGGAGCGAAAAATTCTGCATGTTGCGCGCGCCAATCTGAATGACATCGGCGTATTTCTCGACGAGGTCGAGGGTTTCGTTGTCCACGGCTTCCGTGACGATGCCGAGGCCAAATCGCTCGCGGACTTCCGCGAGGATCTTGAGGCCGTCTTCGCCGAGCCCCTGGAAGCTGTACGGGGAGGTGCGGGGCTTGTAAGCGCCGCCGCGGAAAAGTTTGACTCCCGCTTTGGCGACGTGACCGGCGATGGTAAGGGCTTGTTCGCGCGACTCAATCGCGCAGGGCCCGGCAATGATCGCGACCGAGCCGCCCCCGATCTGGACCGTGCCCGCAGGGGCTGGAATGCGGATGATGGTGTCTTCTTCCTTGACGTCGCGGCTGACGAGCTTGTAGGGCTTGCTGACAGGGATGCATTCGATGACCCCCGGCATGGATTCGAGGGCGCCAATGTCCACCGCGCCGGTGTTGCCGGTGATGCAGATAGCGGTGCGGATGGAGCCGGGGATGGCGTCGGCCTTCATCCCCGCGGATTCAATGCGCGCGCAGACAGAGCGGACCTGCTCCTTCGTTGCGTGCGCATCCATTACGACAAGCATGGAAAACTCCCCCAGAAAGCCCCAAAGGAACGATCAGTGTACTTCACGGCCGGACGAAGCCGCAAATGATGCACGGCGTCCTGTGAAATTGATCGGGGGACAAATCGTGTAAATTCTACGCGAGTTGGCGGAATCCATTCGGAATACCCCCCACCCCCCATCTTTTTGTAAGAGTGTGCGCCTAAAGGACTTACAGCCACGAAGACCGGTAAGAGTGTGCGCCTAAAGGACTTACGAGTTTTACATTCAGTAAACTAAGTCCATTAGATTCAATCACTTACGTTTTCGGCTGGGAAGTGCCTCGTAAGAGTATGATTCTAAAGGACTTTAAGTCCTTTAGGCGCTTACTCTTACGGGGTGGTTGCAACTCAGGCCATTTTCACCTCCGGCATGAGCGACAATTCCCCCGCCGTGGCGGGGAACTGCATTCGAGGCGGTTGTCGCAGTCTGCATTCCTATATACCACGGAGTTATCATATGAGTCAAGGGGAAAATGGAGAGGTAGCGTCAAGCATTTTGTGTAAATTCTGGGAGGGGTTTTCTTTCCCAGGAGCGGTTTAAGTGACTGATCACACCAAAAACGATTCGGTCGCAGCTCTCCGAACTTGTGAAACTGGACATCGGCCGGGTTCTTCTCCGCACTTCCTGGAAGGCCCTCGCGTCAGCTCCACAGAGCTCTTCGGTATTCCTTGACAATGGTAAAATATATGTTACTTTTAAAATGATGGTTGGCATTCGCGAATACTTGGACCTTGGGGGACGCAGCCCTTTTCGCGAATGGTACGGCGGGCTGAACGCAGAAGCCCGGCGGAAAGTGACAACAACGCTATACCGCCTAGGACTGGGGAACTTTTCCAACATCCAGGGCGTTGGGTCAGGCGTTTTTGAGTGCAGGATCAATTTTGGACCCGGGTATCGGCTGTACTTTGGAAAGGATGGCGAGGAGTTGGTGATCCTTCTCGGTGGCGGAACGAAACAACGCCAGCAAAACGATATCCATCTGGCCCTGGCCCGCTGGAAAGACTACAAGCAGAGGAAAAAGCACCGGAAAGAAGAGGACTGAAAATGGGTTTGACGCGGGATTTCAGAGATACGGTTCAGGCGGATATGAAACGAGACCCCGCCTTTCGACGAGGCATTCTGAGCGATGCACTGGAAAGCCTTCTTTGCGGCGAAGTGCCGCTCGCCAAGGAGCTGCTGCGCGATTACATCAATGCCACAATCGGCTTTCCAAAGTTGGCCGCGCATACAAAAATCCACGTAAAGACTCTTCACCAGATGTTAGGTCCCAATGGGAATCCGACCGCGAGCAATCTATTTGAGATCGTTGCCTATTTGCAGCGCGTGGAGGGTGTGCGCTTTGAAGTCCGGCCCGCACGCGCCGCATTACGGGTGAAGCGACGGCCATCCTCTCGGAGAGCAAAACGCGCTGCCTCCGCGGTGTCGAGTCGTTGACCCAGCATTGCAAGAAGCCGAATCAATTATACCGACCGAAGGGCGCCTGTCTTTTACGCGTGAACAGGCTCGGATCGTTTCAGCCGGGGAAGCGCCTTGATGGATTTCCCGGCTTTTTCCTGGGCGAGTCGCAGTTCGTAGAGGCTCTGAAGATTGAGCCAAAACTGCGCGCTCGGGCCAAAGAAGTGAGCGAGGCGCAGGGCGGTGTCACCTGTGATGGCGCGCGTGCCGTTCAGGATTTGGGTGACGCGGTTGGTTGGGACGCGAATCTTTCGCGCGAGTTCGGCCGCGCTCATGTCGAGTGTTTCGAGTTCCGCGGCCAGGTGTTCACCTGGATGAATAGCTGCAAGTGCCATAGCGATTCTCCTAGTGATAATCAACAATCTCCACGTTTGACGGTTCTGGCGAGCGATCAGGCCACTCGAAGCAAATCCGCCATTGATCGTCGATGCGGATAGGTGACTTTCCTAAAGGAATCCGAAAGCCCTATTTTTTCTTGGGTTTCTCTTCTGTTGGATTGTACATAACAAAATCGGTAGTGCGATACTGCGACGACTTTCCGCATTCGGTACAACGAATTGGAATGTTGGTGCGGAGAAATCCGAAATATCGAAACATGCGGTCACATTTATTGCACAAGAGCTTCCATTCTCGTTCCACGCCCATGCGCCGATTTTAACACGTGCGACACGGCCTGATATAGAATCTGTGCGATGAACAGCATTTGGCTAACAGTGTTGACGTCGGCGGCGGTTGGCGTGTTGGTCTCCAGTTTTATTTCGCTGATTGGTCAGTTTTTGGAGCGACGTGCCCGGCGTAACGAATTGCTGCTGACGAAGGCATTGGAAATGGCTGCCGCAAAGCGGAAATTTGTAATGGAGGTGGCGGAGAAAAATGGCGCTACTGCGAGCCTTGAAGATGACGCCATCACCGCCGAAACTTATCTTCGTTGGTTAAAATCACTGCTAAAAAATGGAAAGCTCCCACCCGAAGCTGACCAAGGGCGGCGAATACCGAGCTGAGAGGAGACATACTATGCGAAGACGAATCGCAATTGTAGCTTGCTCCGGCTTAGTTTTTCTAGCTGGGTTGGCGGTTGGCAAGGCACAGGAAGCTCCGCATCCGGCAGGCGGAAGCACTTGGCAGAACTTGACCGAAACCATACGGGACATCTACGTGAGGGGGTTTAGCAATGGCTACGTGGTTGGCGCACGGGACGCGTCCGGCTATGCTGTGGTTAAATTCGGCGCAAAATTACCGGCTATGACTGCTGCGGTGCGCAAGGATATGGACGAAGGCGCAGCACAATTTGGCTCAGCTGGCCGCGCGCTCCTGTCTCCGCAAGGCCCCGGCGTTGAGGTCATAGTATCTACGGTTTCCACCTTCTATTCGGATTACCGAAACACTCCGATCTGTCAGGACAAGGCTATACTGTTTTCCGTCGCTTCGCTCGCAGGAAACGCCGCGAGCGACCAGGAGCTTGCCGCTGCTCGAAAGGCGGGCGCTGAAACAGGTTGCAAGTGATCTCTTATGCGGAGGCCGTGAGTGACGCCGCAATGACTCCGCCCCAGCCCGATAATCGTAAGTCCTTGGGAAGCCTTGTAGACGATATTTGCTCACTCTATCCACGCCTTGGGAGCCTCATCGCACAGTTTCGACAGAATATTCAGCAAATGGAAGGTGCCAATGCCCCAAGTTCGATTACGAAATCGGGGAACTATTGGAGGTTGGTTGCTTTCGTGGACTCGCTCATATGAATTCGCCTCTTCCTTGAGCAAAACTTCACTTGCGTCGAGACTATGGGTGTCCTAGCTGTAGCCCGGTATGTGTTCGAGCTCACTGTATGGCTCAAGTTGCTGGAGAAGGACAGTCGGTGCGGTTTGGTTTATCGCGGCGAAACACTCAAGAAGCAATTGGAGTTCTACAAGGAACTGAAAAACAACGCAATTCGAGAAATTGTTTTTCTCCGTGACACAGGCGCACGCGAGCAGAGCCTAATCGAGAGTCGCCTGGCAAAAGCAATGCAAATCCCTGAAGGGGAGGCGCGCAATAGCGCACTAAGAGGACTGAGCAACGAGGTGACGCAGGAAATCGACCGCGTTGCCTCACGAAGATTTAGCCTCTATGGCGAGCAAGCACAATTTAATGGGTATGACTTCCAGGCGCACATCGTGGAGACCAAAGTCGTGCCGGAAATCGCTAAAGCTATCGCAGAGATCGAGCGAGGACTCGATGCGTTCCAGCGCGACGTACCTCGCGAGGTTATGGAACTTGTGCCCCCGCGCTGGAAAGATCGAGCTTGTGATATGAGGGTTGATATGAAGGACGAATACGATTTCATTTATGCATACGCGAGCAGGCTCCTACACGCGACACCCGCGAGCCTGACAACAAACCAGAAAAACCTTGAACCGGATGAGTTGCGTGCTTTCCTAAAATACATTTGCGTTCGCCTCCTCGACGTAATCGACATTGCTGAACAAGTGCTAGCTATCGCCGAAAAGACAATTGACTGACACGTGGTCGAGGTTATCCAGATCAAAGGGAGATGTCCTTGAACCTACTTTTGAGGAGGTTAGAATTCCAGAAAGAGGAGTTCAGTGAAGGCTCAGGTTTGGAATTGCGAAAAATGTGGCGTGGAAATCGACGTCGTTCCAATGGAAGCATTTCAATACCGTAGTATTACGCGTGGCCACTACGGAGCCATGTTCTCAGTGCTAAACTCGGAGCTCAAGACCAAGAAGCCTGGTCCTTGGATAATCCCCTTTGGGGCGCATGCGCGACTATCTGAGGAACAGACTTGCCATGTGTCATTCCCGCAAGAGCTAGTCTGCGCCTCCCTACTGCCCCCTAGTCGCAAAGAAAGGGTTTGGAGCGTGTTGGGCTCAAATACTCTTAAATTAGGTGCAAAGTCGAGGACCGTGACGCAGAACAAAGCGAGACGGACCAACAAGAGAGATTTTTTGTAACTGCCTTAGGCGCAGAAGGTCAGCGGTTCAAAACCGCGCGCCGCGATGCTCCCGGTCTTAAGGTTTGCGACCACTCCATTTTGTAGGCGCGCAAAGCTCGGATAGAATACCTACTTACTGACTCCCACAGAAGAAAGCCAGGGAATGCCGGACGAGATTCATATAGATGCATTGGTGTATGATGCCGAGGACGAATACCGTCCGGAGCCAGCGCCTGACCCGGCGCCGCCGGCGTGGCTGGACGGCAGCTACCGCATAGGAATTCACACCTCGATAGCGGGCGACATTGCACGTTCGCTCGAAATAGCCAAAAAACTTGGTTGCAATGCGCTGCAGATATTTTCGGCGAGCCCGCGGATGTGGCCGCGGCCCGGGCGGAATGTGATCGCCCCCGCGGATGCGGTGAGATTCCGCGCGAAGCGCGCGGAGCTCGGGCTCGGGCCAGTGGCAATCCACGCGAATTACCTGATTAACTTAGCCGCTGCCGAGCCGGTGGCACGCGTGCGAGCGATCCAGGCGTTTCGCGACGAGATTGTGCGCGGAATGGCGATCGGCGCGGACTTCTTGATTGTGCATCCGGGGTCAGCGGGAGGGGCGGGGGGCGGAGGAGACAAGGAGCAGGCGGCCATCCGAGTGGGCGAGGCGCTGCGGCAAGCGTCGCGCGGATTGAAGATGGGCGGGCTGCGCGTGCTGGCGGAAAACACGGCCGGGATGGGAAGCGCGGTGGGCGCGAAGTTTGAGGAGCTGGCGACGATTCTGAAGGTGGCGGGAGATTTGAACGCAGGCGTATGCATGGATACGGCGCACACATTTGAGGCAGGTCATCCGATTCACACGGCGCAGGGGTTGGAGCAGACGCTCGCGGAGATGGAGCGGACGATCGGGTTGGAGCGCGTGTTTGTGGTGCATGTGAATGACTCGAAGACGGAGTTTGGTTCGCGCGTGGACCGGCACGAGCACATCGGGAAGGGCAAGATTGGATTGGAGGCGCTGGCGAGGGTGCTGCAGCATCCAATGCTGGCGCCATCGCGGCTGCCGGGGCGGGCTTTTTTATTGGAGACACCGATTGACGCGCCAGGGGATGATCGGAGGAACGTCGCGGCGGTGTGGAAGCTGGTGGGAGTGGCGGCGGAGCAGGTTCCGGATGCGGAGGATGGGTTCTCGATGCTGAGGGCGGGAAAACCTCGTTCGCTCGGACCCTCGGCCGCAAAGGGAAAGATAAATAAAAAGAAAAAGCCAACAAGATTAAAGAAAAAGAGTTTGACGCAGCGGACACAGAGAACACAGAGAACGCGGAGACAGCGGAAAGCGCGGAAAGCACGAAGAACGGGGAAGAGGGGTTAGAGGAAGTGGCGGAATACGATCCACAAGCGATTGAAGCAAAGTGGCAGAAGGTTTGGGAGGAGCAGCGCGCGTTTGAGGCGGATCCCGACCTTGACCGCAAAAAGTATTACGCGCTGGAGATGCTGCCGTATCCGTCGGGCACCCTGCACATGGGCCACATGCGGAACTACACCATCGGCGATGTGGTGGCGCGCTACCGGCGACTGCGCGGATTCAACGTGATCCATCCGATGGGATGGGATGCCTTCGGGTTGCCAGCCGAAAACGCGGCGATCCAACGCGGAATCCATCCGAGAGAATGGACGCTCGGGAACGTGGCCGAGTTCAAGATGGTGTGCGGGCGATTCGGTTTCAGCTACGACTGGCGGCGCGAGATTTCGACGTGCGACGCGGAATACTACCACTGGAACCAGTGGATCTTCCTGCGGATGCTGGAGCGCGACCTGGCGTACAGGAAAAAGAGCCGCGTGAACTGGTGCCCGAAATGCGCGACAGTGCTGGCGAACGAGCAGGTAATCAACGGTTGCTGCTGGCGGCATGAGGATACGCCGGTGGAGTCGCGCGATATCGAGCAATGGTTTTTCCGCATTACGCGATACGCGGATGAGTTGCTCAAGGATTTGAATGGGCTTGCGGAGGGATGGCCCGAGCGCGTCATGACGATGCAACGGAACTGGATAGGGAAGTCAGAGGGCGCGCGGGTGCGGTTTGCGGTGGCGGAATTGGCGGGGAAAGCCGTCGAAGTGTTCACGACAAGGATTGATACGATTTATGGCGCGGCGGCGGTGATCCTTGCGCCAGGGCATCCGCTGGTGGGGGAGTTATTGGCGGGGTCGCCGGGGCGATCGGAAGCGGATTTGAAGCTCGCGCAGATGAAGCAGGCGTCGGTGAAGGCGGAAGACCTGGCCACAGCGGAGAAGACAGGCTTCGCGACGGGGCGACATGCGGTAAATCCGTTTAGCGACGAGAAGCTGTCGATTTGGGTGGGGAACTTCGTGCTGATGGAGTACGGGACCGGCGCAGTGATGGCCGTGCCGGCGCACGACCAGCGCGATTTTGAGTTTTGCTCGAAGTACAAATTGCCGATCCCGATTGTGATTCAGCCCGCCGACGGCGCGGCGCTGAGCGCGGAAACGTTGAGCCAGGCTTCGACGGAGTACGGGAAGCTGGTGAATTCGGGGGCGTACACGGGGCTGACGTCGGAGGAGGCGATCCGGAGGATGACCGCGGATGCGGAAGAGCGCGGATTTGGGCGCGGAGAAATAACGTACCGTCTGCGCGACTGGGGGATTTCAAGGCAGAGGTATTGGGGCACGCCGATTCCAGTGATCTATTGCGAGCGCGACGGCATCGTGCCCGTTCCGGACGACCAGCTTCCGGTGCGGCTGCCGGAGAATGTCGCGATTTCTGGGGAAGGGCAATCACCGCTGGCGAGCGTGCCGGAGTTTGTAAACGTGAAATGCCCGAAGTGCGGCGGGGCGGCGCGGCGCGAAACGGACACGATGGACACGTTCGTGGATTCGTCATGGTATTTCCTGCGCTACCTGGACCCGCACAACAAAAAGAAGCCGTTTGAACCGGCGTTGGCGCGTTACTGGTTTCCTGTGGACCAATATATCGGCGGGATCGTTCATGCGATATTGCACCTGCTGTATTCACGATTTATCTGCAAGGTGCTGCGCGATTTGAAATTTGTGGAAGTGGGCGAGCCATTCACGCGCCTGTTTACGCAGGGGATGGTGCTGAAGGGCGGGACGGCGATGTCGAAGTCGAAGGGCAACGTGGTGGGCGCGATGGAGATGGCGGTCAAGTACGGGGCGGACACCGGACGCGTGTACACGCTCTTCGCCGCGCCGCCGGAAAAAGACATGGAGTGGAGCGAGCAGAGCGTGGAGGGCTGCGCGCGATTCCTGAAGCGCGTGCACCGCTTGATCGAGCGGCACGCAGCGGGCGTGCGCGCGCACGCGGCGGGCGTGGGAGACCTTGAGCGCGCGAGCGAAAAAGAAAAAGCGCTGTTGCGAAAAACGCACCAAACGCTGCGCCGCGCGACGAATGATTTCGAAACGCGCTGGCATTTCAATTCGGCAATTGCGTTGATCATGGAATTGGTGAACGAGATTCACGCGCAGGAGCCGTTTGGCGATGTAGTGAGGCCGCAGGTGTTGAAGGAAGTCCTCGAATTGCTGACGCTGATGCTTGCGCCGATGGCGCCGCACCTAGCGGAGGAGTTGTGGGAGATGCTCGGGCACAGCGGCGGGCTGATCCGGGCGTCGTGGCCGCAATACCGGGCGGAATTTGCGGCGGAGGAGCAGGTGGAAGTTGTCGCTCAGATTAATGGGAAGGTGCGAGCGAGGATGGTAGTGGAGGCGGGGCTGGATGAAGATTCGGTGGCGGCACGGGCGATGGCCGAACCGCGGGTGGCGGAGGCGATTCGCGGGAAGCAGATTGTGAGAAAGATTGTTGTGGCGGACAAGCTCGTGAATATTGTCGTGAGATGATTTAAATGGGGGCACAATGACGGCAGCGGGAGCGGGAATGGCGAAGGCGACACCGAAGAGCGAGCGCGGCGGAATCGTGGTGCTGGATTTCGGCGGGCAATACACGCAGCTGATCGCGCGGAGGATCCGCGAGCAGCAGGTTTTTTCGGCGATCCTGCCGTGCACGGCGCCGCTGGAGGAGATCCGCGCGCTCGAGCCCGTGGGAATTGTTCTCTCCGGCGGACCGAGTTCCGTTTACGACGCGAATGCGCCGAAGTGCGATCCGCAAGTGCTGGCGATGGGAGTGCCGGTGCTGGGGATTTGCTACGGGCTGCAATGGATCACGCATACGCTGGGCGGCAAGGTGACGCCAGCGGAGCACCGCGAATATGGGCCCATGCAACTCGAGATTAGTGATTCTTCAGGGCTGCTTATGGGATTGCCGGAAAAACTACGCGTGTGGAACAGTCACGGGGATCACGTGCTCGCGGTGCCGGATGGTTTTCGCGTGACGGGGTGGACGGACAACGCGATCTCCGCGGTGGAAGACCTGGAGCGGCGAATCTACGCGGTGGAATTTCATCCCGAAGTGAAGCACACCGAAGGCGGGGATGAAATCCTGGGGAACTTCATATTCCGCGTCTGCGGAGCCCAGGCGAATTGGAGCGGGTCCGCGTTTATAACGGAGACGGTCGAGTCGATTCGGCGGCAAGTGGGCGAGGATCGCGCACTCTGCGCGCTGAGCGGCGGCGTGGATTCAACGGTCGCGGCGGTGCTGGTCGGCAAGGCCATCGGCAACAAGCTGACGAACGTTTTCGTGGACACCGGGCTGCTGCGGAAGAATGAGTTCCGCGACACGCTGGACCTTTTGCAGAACCGGCTGGGCTTGAATGTATCCGGAGTGGATGCGTCAGAGAGATTTCTATCGCGTCTAACAGGAGTGAGGGACCCGGAAGAGAAAAGGACGCGGATCGGCGGGGAGTTTATCGCCGTCTTCGCGGATGAGGCGATGAAACTGGCGGGGTCGGGCAACCTGAAGTATTTGGTGCAGGGAACGCTTTATCCGGACGTGATCGAGTCGGTCTCGGTGAAAGGGCCATCGGCGACCATCAAGACGCACCACAATGTGGGCGGACTGCCCGCGGACATGCCATTTACACTGATCGAGCCGCTAAGAGATTTGTTCAAGGACGAAGTGCGGCGCATCGGGGCAGACCTGGGGTTGCCGAAAGAAATCCTGACGAAGCAGCCGTTTCCCGGGCCGGGCCTTGCGGTGCGAATCCTGGGCGAAGTTACGCCGGAGCGGCTGGCGCTATTGCGAGAGGCGGATGCGATTGTTGTGGAAGAAATTCGCCGCGCGGGGCTTTATGAGAGGACCTGGCAGGCTTTTGCTGTTCTGCTGCCGGTGCAAAGTGTCGGCGTAATGGGCGACGGAAGAACCTACGGCTTGACGGCGGCGGTGCGCGTGGTGGAATCGGAAGACGCCATGACGGCGGACTGGTGCCGGCTGCCGGCAAATGTGCTCGAGCGAATCTCTTCGCGGATCGTAAACGAGGTGCGCGGAATTAACCGGGTCGTTTACGATATCAGCTCGAAGCCGCCGAGTACGATTGAGTGGGAATGAAGAGAGGGAGCAGGAGTTGTACCGAATTGGAACAATGGGGACCAGGCAATCCTCGTAAGGGTCCATACAGGGCTAAGAGCCGAGAAGCTCTGGCGGATCCTTGGGAAGCGACGCGGGCCGGTAAAGATCGAGCCGGCCCTTGTGCTAATTAACGGCTGGCCAGTTTCTGTGCCATGAACAACAAAAGGCGCCGGTCAGCTTCGTCAATCTTACCCATGAGGCGGCGGAACTTGCCCAGGTAGCGGGCTTCTTTGCCGTGACTGCCCCAGACGATTTCGTCGGCTGTCCTGCGCTTGGGCAGGTTGGGCAATTCGGGCGGTTCTTCGCCGTCGTAGAAGAGTTGATAGAGCGGAACTTCGAGGGCACGGGCCATTTTCTCGAGAGTCTCAATGGCCGGAACGGTGTGGCCATTTTCGACGCGAGAGATGTAACAGCGCAGCAGACCCGTACGTTTCTCGATGTCCCCTTGTGAGAGCTTTTTTTCCTCGCGCAAGGCGCGAAGTCTATCGCCAATAATCATGTCGGCATTATTCCAGACGCTTATTTGTGATGCAAGTGAAAAAGATGAGGCAGCGGAAATATCGGGTGTAACCGGATGGCGATGGATCACGTCCTAAAAGTGGGAGAAAAGGCCAGGCGGACCGAGGCTGTGGAAAACGCCGCAGCCCAGGAACGCCAGCTCGTCCGGCGGGCGCAACAAGGCGAAGTCGCCGCCTATGAGGAGTTGCTGGCAAAACACCAGCAACGGGTGTTCGCGGTAGTGGGCGGAATCCTGCGCCGGCGGGAGGACGTCGAAGACGTAGCCCAGCAAGTGTTCATCAAGGCGTATTTTTCGCTTAAACGCTTTGATTTGCGATCGGCGTTTGGGACCTGGCTTTACAAGATAACGGTCAATGAATGCTGGGACTACCTGAGGAAGAAAAAGGTCCGGAGGCTGGTGTACGAAGCGGACCTGAGCGAAGAACAGAGCCGCCAGCTTCAGGGAGTCAGCGAGCAGCCGTTCGGCGCTCTGCGATCTCCCGATGACGCAGCGAAGCGGACGGAGCAACGAGAACTGGTGGAACGTTTGCTTTCGGAACTGGACGAGCAAGACCAGGCCATGCTGGTGATGAAGGAGATTGAAGGGTTTTCGGTGGAGGAGATTGGCGAGACGCTGGGAATCAATGTCAACACCGTGAAGGTCCGGTTGTTTCGCGCGCGCGCGCGCCTTGTGGAGACTTACAGGCGGCGGCTGCGGGGCGCGACGGTGGATAGTAAGAGCAAGACCGGGACTCCTTGAGGATTCCTCAGGAGAGCAGGTGGAGGGAAGCCATGTGGAATGTGAGACAAACTAAGAATGCGTGCGAGCCGTATGAAGCGAGGCTCGCGGATGCAGTGGATCGCGCGGCCGAGCGCCGGCAGGAGCTGTCGCTTGGCGCCGACCTGGCAGCGCATGTTTCGAGCTGTGCGCATTGCCGCGAAGGCGTCGAAGGCGCGGATTTGAGCCGTGCGTTGCTGCGCTGGGGATTGGAGCCGACGGAAGGCGCGAGGCCGGGCTTTATGACTCGCGTGTTTGCGGCGATCCGTGCGGAAGAGGAACGCCTAGCCGCGCAGAAAATGACATTCTGGCGCCCGCTGGAGCATCTGGCGGGACGCATGGCGCTGGCCGCATGCGCGGTAGTGATGGTGATGTCGTTCTACATTTATGCGTATGTCGCGCCAAGCACAACGAGTACAGACGTGACGGAGCTTGTGCAGCAGCCGGATATCCAACAACCGCAGACTCCGGATGATGTGCTGATTTCATTAGCGGAGCGTACCAATGTCAGGTGAACGGACGAAAACGGCAGCAGTCGGTCTAGTCCTGGTGGTATTCGTACTGGGCGCAGCCTTGGGCGCGCTGGGGATGTACTGGGCGGGGCGAAGCGTCATGGCAGGGTCTGGCCGGCGGCCCGGGCCGCAGACGCCCGCGGCGCGTAACGCACACGTAGTAGATACCTACTCGAAAGATCTCGGACTGACTCCGGATCAGCAGAAGCAAATGCTCTCGATTCTCGATCAGACGGGGGCAAAGTATAAGGCGGTCCACGATCAAGTCGCGCCCCAGATGGAAGCTATCCGGAAAGAAGGCCGGGATCAGATTCGCGGGATCTTGACGCCGGAGCAGCGCACCAAATTTGACGAGAAGCTTCGCCAGATGGACGAAGATCGGAAGAAGAGAACGGGCGGCAATTGATTTTGGCGCTTACCCTCGAATTCAGGTCAAACTAAATGAACTCTGAAGCGGAAAATTGTGGGAGCAGTTTGCCACGTCGCGGGCGTTTAGAATCCAGCCGGACGAGATTGGTTCTGTGCGATTTATCGGCCATGAAGTACACTATGTCGGCCCAGGGAAAATGAAACGATTATGGCGGAGACAGTGACCATGCCGATGGAGGGCGCAGAAGCGCCGAGGGCCGAATCAGTCTTGATACGGCTGGAAAATGTACATAAGACCTATGATTTGGGTGAGGTGCAAGTGCACGCGCTCCGCGGCGTCTCGACGGAGATTTCCAGGGGCGAATTTGTTGCTGTCATGGGCGCATCGGGTTCGGGCAAATCCACGCTGATGAACATTCTGGGCTGCCTCGACAAGCCAACGCGGGGGCGTTATTTCCTGGATGGCGTGGACGTTTCCGGAATGGAAAAGGTGGATCTCGCACATCTCCGGAACAGGAAACTGGGATTTGTGTTTCAGCAATTTAACCTGCTGTCGCGGACCTCGGCGCTAGAGAACGTGGAATTGCCGACGATCTACGCGGGGATCTCGCTTGAAGAGCGGGAATCGCGGGCAAAGCATTCCCTCGAAATCGTCGGGCTTTCCGACCGGGCTCACCATTTCCCCAGCCAGCTTTCGGGAGGGCAGCAACAGCGCGTGGCGATTGCGAGAGCGCTGGTGAACAGGCCTTCCATTCTTCTGGCAGACGAGCCGACGGGAAACCTGGATAGCCGGACCTCGGTCGAAATCATGGATATTTTGCAGAAACTAAATAATGAACAGGGATTGACCGTCATTCTTGTGACGCACGAACCGGATATCGCGCGCTATTCAAAGCGAATTATTGAGTGCCGCGACGGAAAGGTGAAGCGCGACGTCAAGGTGACGGACCGTTTGATTGCGGCGGAAGTGCTGCCGACACTGCCAGAGATCGGGGAAGAACCTGATGAGGAAGTCCCGGGGGCGGGTGGCGCTGCGGAGACCGCTTAAACTGGAATTTCCGGACAAGATCCCTTTTCTGTTTTTCTCTCCTGTAGAAAAAATTAGCAAGTAAAAAATCAGAAGGGAATATCTTCGTCCGAGATGTCCGGGCCGGGAGCGGCGGAGCCGGTGTCCTCGGCGCCGGGCTGATTGAATTCAGTATCCGGAGAACTCGGGCCGGATGCGGAGGCCGCGGCGGCCATGCTGCCGGATTCGCCGCGAGAGGTCAACATCCTCATGACGTTGCCCACTATGTCGGTGGCCGTGCGCTTCTGTCCTGTGTTTTTGTCATCCCATTGCCGGGTTTGAATACGGCCTTCAATGTAGACGAGCATCCCCTTTTTCAGGTATTGCTGCGCGATTTCGGCAAGCTTGCCCCACAAAACAACCTTGTGCCATTCGGTGCGCTTCTGCCGCTCTCCATTGCGGTCCTTGAAGGTCTCATCCGTGGCGAGGCTGAAATTGCAGACCCCCTGGCCTGACGGGGTGTAACGCGTTTCGGGATCGCGCCCGAGGCGCCCCACGAGAATCACTTTGTTGACGGACATCGTTTCCCCCTGACACTCCGCGCAATATCGATTATTGGCGGCAAGATAGCACGAGGGCGGGCGGGACGCAAATGCAATCAGGAGCGCCATAAAGCGTAGTTAACTGTTACGATAGTTATCTTATACAGAAGTTTCTACGATTGCTTTTGAATCCGCCTGAGGGGTTGCGGTGAAGAGATTTTCCGCCGGGCCCGCGGAGCTACCTTCCGGCGGTAACGGGGACGCCAAGTTCCCGCAGTTTCGCGCGGGCCAGAGGCGCTTCATCGAGGTTGGGGTAGAGGCGGATGACGGAACGCAAGTCGGCAATTCCGCTCGCGCGTTTTCCCGTTTGTAGATAGGTGATCCCACGCTTATAGAGCGACGGAGATAGCTTCGGACTTTTCTCATACTTGGCGAGGATTTCGGAATAGAAGCCGATGGCGTCGTCGTACCGATGCTGATTGAAGGCGATTTCGCCCTGATAAAAGACGGCGTTGGAAGCAAGGTCCGTGGTCGGGTAGTACTTCAGATAGTCCTGAAATTCCTGCGAGGCAAGATCATACTTCCCGGTCAGAAAGTCCTGGCGGGCGCTTTCATAGAGCGTCTGCGGCGAAGGAGGAGCCGAGGACGTTGAGCCTCCCGGAGGATTCAATGGGGCGCCGCCTGCAGCCGGGTTCGTGGTGGAAGGGGCGGGCTGGGCGAGGGCGGAGACCTTTGCGTCGAGGGTCTGCAACGTGTTTTGCATTTCCACAAGCTGCGTGTTGATTTTTGAGAGCCGGGTCTGCGTCTCGGACACGTTGTCGGTTACGCCTTGCACCTGCGTGGCCATGGAGCTGAGCTGCGCGCCGGTATTGGCCTGCAGGTCCTGCATGGTTTTCTGAAGCGCACCGATGGCGGTGTTGAGTTTGTTGGCCGTGTCGGTTTGCTGGGAGACGAGCGTGCGCATCTCGGAGAATTTCGAGTCGAGGGAGCTCTGCATATCGCGCTGACCCTGTTGGAGTTGGTTTACACCCGTAAGCAATTCGATCATCTCCTTGGCCACGGCGCCGACAGGCGCGGGAGAAAGAAGCATTCCTCCGATTGCGCCCACGGTCGTGGCCGCAATCAGAAGCAAGGCAACCTGTCTTTTCTTCATTGGTACCTCCTGGCGAGGGCCGGTTGGGTTCAAATCGCTTTGGGAGTCGGACTCATGCGTTCCCTCTGCGTGACGAATGGAAACGCATGAGATCCGATCCGAATTGGCCGGCATTACGCCGGACTCCGATAACGTAACTCGATTTACGGCATACGCACGAAATGCGCGCGGCGATTCTGTTGCCAGCAGCCCTCGTCGTGCGTGGTGCAGAATGGTTGTTCCTTGCCGAAGCTCGTGGTCGATATGCGGTCCGCGGAGATTCCCAGCGATTCGAGGAACTTCTTGGCTGCATCGGCGCGGTTCTGGCCGAGGCCGAGGTTATATTCGGTTGTGCCTCGCTCGTCGCAATGGCCTCCGATGACGACTTTAGTCTCGGGATGCTGCCGCAAGAACTGCGCGGTCTGCGCGAGAGCATCTCGAGCGTCGGGCCGCAGCTCGAATTTGTTGTAGTCGAAGAAGGCATCGTGGGCGCCCCGCGCGAACATCTCGTCTAAGGTTTCAACGTGCTCCGGGGTTTTGGGTTCTTCCACAGCGGGAGCGCCAACGGTGATGCGGACGCTTTGATCCGCCGAGCCACCCGGGCCCGTGGCAGTGATTGTGTACGTTGTGGAGTCCGTGGGCGAAACTTTTACGTTGCCCTCCGGAGCGACGCTTCCGATGCTCGGCGCGAGCACCAGGGAAGTGGCGTTGGTCGAAGACCAGGTGAGCGTCGCGCTGTCACCCCTTTGGATAATGGTGGAGGACGCCTGCAAAGTAACCGTGGGCTTTGCAGCAACAGGGGGGGGTTGAGTTTGTTGAGTAGTGGTGGGAAGTGGCGCAGGGTGTTTGCAACCAGCCCCAACGAAAACCATCGCCAGCAGGCCGAGCAGGGCGAACCTGCCGAACGAAACTTTGCGCATTCTGATGTTCCTCCTCGATTGGATAGTCATAATTGCCTTATGAATCCATGAAGACCACTGGAATCCTACCACTTCGAGTATCACGGTTAAACACCCGTGACAAGAATTTCCGCGCCGTGTGTCGCACTTGTTTGACTGGCGGCAGCCGCTTTACCGCGCGATGGGCGAGCCGGGCCATCATCGCGGCGCGGACCAACTGGGCGATTCATTCGAGCCTTGCCTGGTTATCTGGCGAGCGTCGGAGCCATCGGCCAGCATCGTCCAGATTTGCCGGGAGCCCGTCCGCGTGGATTCAAACACGATGTGACGCCCGTCGGGCGCCCAGCAAGGCCGTTCGTTGCGCCCCGTGTCTCGCGTGAGCTGGACAAGTTGATGCGTGGAGATGTCCATCGCGTAGATATCATAGTTCCCGTTGGGGCGCTGCCAACTGAAGGCGAGGAGCTGACCGTTGGGCGACCACGCCGGGTCAATGACGTATCCCGCATCTTCGAGCGCGATTTTCTCGATGTTCGTGCCGTCGAGATTCATGGTGTAAAGCTGCGGATGGCCTGCGCCGGCGCGGTCGCTGACGAACACGACCTCCTGTCCGGTTTTCGGATTCCATGCGGGCGAGGTGTTCACGCCGACAGAGAAGGTGAGGCGCTTTGGATGGCCGCCGTTCGCGTCCGCGACATAGAGATCGGGATTGCCCTGCATGCTGGACATGAACATGATCTTCGATCCGTCAGGCGACCATGCGGGAGAGCTGTTTGTCCCCGACCAGTGTGGCCACGCGATCATCTTCCCGCTGACCAACGAAAACATGCAGATTTGCGCGCTGACGACCCCGTTGCGGCCCGGCGCGTAGCATGTGAAGGCGATGCGGGAGGAATCCGGCGACCAGCGCGGCGTAAGGGAAATGCCACGGAGCGATGTGAGCTGGCGCTGGCTCGCGCCGTCGAAGTCCATCACCCAGACTTCCTTGTGCCCGGTGCGATCGCTGACGAAGGTAATCTGAGTTGTCGATATGCCGGGGACTCCACCGGAAAGCTTCATGAGTATTTCGTCCGCGAATTGGTGGGCAAACAGGCGCACCTGCACATCCGTCGCTTCTCCGCGATAAATCTTGGTAATCATCGCGGGCACGGAGGGCGTGCGGACATCGTAGAACCAGGCTTGGATGGCAAGCGCGGCCCCGTTCGCGGAAAGATTGCCGAAGGCCAGGAATTGGCAGGATGCAGGGGCGTCGGCCCAGGCTTGCGAACTCAATTCCGAAGGCTGGCTGGGCGCCTGTGTGGGGTACATGCTCGGGCTGACAAGTTCAACGATTCCGCTGTAGTCGAGGTCACCACGGACGACATCGCTGAACTCCTTGGCGAGCGGCTGGGCGCCGGCGTCAGGGGAGGCGAAGTCCGCGACGGCGACGCGTGCTTTTTGCACGCCGAGGCCGGTGCCAGTCTTGAACCAGTCTTGAGCGGAGGCGGTGGATGCCGTTGTAGATGCAAGTAAAGTCAGGGCCACGATGCTAAATGCGAACGTTGTCTTGCCACCAAGGAAACGGTTTGGACGGAAGAGGGAAATTAATTTCGCTATCAAGATTCTGCGCCTCACATTCTCAAGACATTAATTATTGCGCTTCACCTGCCGCGAGAGTCAGCGGCGAAACTCAAACCAGAATTCGACGTTTACGGTTGATCCGCTGTAATCATTCGGCAGCCGGGTGACCGGGCTGGAGCCTAAAATCGCACGTACCGCGGAATTGTCCACGGAGCGATTGCCGCTCGATTGCAAAAGCTGAACATTCGCGATGCTGCCATCGCGGAGAATCTGAAAGGTGATGACGGCGCGCGGCGCCCAACGAACCGATGGGTCCACCATGGTCTGAAGCCAGTTGCTGCTGATGCGATTGCGGACGGCTTCGACAAACCACGGAAAGCGCGATCCGAAATCGCCACCGCCGGGCCCCGTAAATCCCATGCCGCCCTGCGTTGCGCCGCTGACCGTGAATTGCGAATAGGGCAGGGCAGGCGAACCTCCGCCGCCGTATGGGACGGCGTTTGAGGGAGGCGGTGTCGTGTCCTCCAGCACCTTCGATGGATGCGTCGGTACCACTGGCGGCTTATTGCGATCGAACGCGGGAAGGGAATGCGCGTCGGGAGGAGGGGGCACATCCTTCGGTTTTGGCTCGGACTTGTAGAGGCCCTGGGATTCATCCACCACACGACTTTCGGTGACGGCGGCCGGCTTGGGCAAGGGAATCCCAGGCATGTGACCTACAATTCCAACTTCCACCGAGCCGCCACCAATGCCGCCCCAGTTATTGCCGCGATGCGACACGACTGCGGAGACTAGCATGGTCCCCGCGAGAGCCGCATGAAAAAGTGCGGACAACACAAGAGTCCTTTTCAGGCTGGGGTCGGCGGGGTGTTGAGTAGCGAATTCCATTTTGGTTCAGTGTGTGCCGGCCCGCTCGTTCAGGGGCTCTGTGACGACATTTACGTTTGCGATGCCCGATTGTTTAAGCGTGTCCAGCACGAGCGCGACCACGCCGAAAGGAACTGTCTGGTCGGCCCGCAGGTAAACGGAATCATGTTTGGGATCGTGCATCTGGGCTCGCGCATTTGCGCCGAGATTGTGAATGTTGACAGCGTTGTCGCCGAGGTAGATGCGCTGTGCGCGGTCGATTGTGACGATGACTCGAGTTTCGGGCAAGTCGCGAACCGTTTTTGTTTGCGGTAGATCCACCTCGATCCCCGATTGAAGGATGGGAGCGGTGATCATGAAAATGATCAGGAGCACAAGGACGACGTCCACAAGGGGGACAATGTTGATCTCGGCGAGTGAAGTCTCGGTTTGCTTGGCGATCTGCGGCATGGCTTAAACCAATTGCTTCAGGAATTCATTTTTTCTATTTGCGCCGAAACTTCGGCGGTAAAGTTGTCCATTCGCGCAGCCAGGTCCTTTATCCGGTGAACAAAATAATTGTAAGCGATTACGGCCGGAATGGCTGTAAAGAGTCCGGCAGCGGTGGTGATCAGCGCTTCGGCAATGCCGGGAGCGACGACGCGCAAGCTGGCGGCGCCGGCGGTGCCAAGTCCGGAGAATGCGTCCATGACGCCCCACACGGTGCCAAAGAGCCCGATGAAAGGAGTCACCGAGGCGGTCGTCGCGAGCCAGGGCATGTATCTTTCAACTCGGCGCACCTGGTCGGCGGAAGCCAATTGCATGCTTACCACCACGGACCGCAAACTCTTGATCTTGCCCGTGGGATTGCCCCCGGAAATCTGTCCTTGAAGTTCGCGGAACCCCGCGGAATAGACCAACTCCAGCGGAGAATTGGCGGCGCCCATGCTCTTGGGATCCGGCAGGCCGCGAGTGGCGCGGAAAACTCGCAGGAATTGGGATGTCTGGCGTTCGATGGACTTGAAGAGCCCCAGTTTCTGGAGGATGAGCGCCCAGGAAAAGAGGGAAAAGGTCAGCAGAATCAAGAGCACGGCCCGTGCGACCCAGCCCGTCTGATCCAGCAATTGGCCTATTTGTCCGCTGATCAACAGAATTGCGATGGTGTGAATAGTTCCCCCTCCTCTGTACCCTGGAGCCCCGAAAATGAACGTAGCACACGCTCGCGATGCCTTCAAAGGATTCGATGCGTGTTTGTGTTTTTCTGATGTACTTTGCGACACATCGGAGCCGCCAAGAGGGGAGCGCGTTCGGCGGCGGCAAGAGCCGTTGGCGGCGCTGTGCTAGAATGCGGTTTCAAGACCATGTCCGAGCGAATTGATGTACGTATAGATGTGAGGCTGGATGCGTTGACCAGTGAAAGGTCTGCGAATGCCGCCGTGTCTGTTGCCGACGCCTCAGGCGGTCCCACATTTTATCTGGAGACATTCGGCTGCCAAATGAATGTGCACGATTCAGAGAAGGTCGCGGGGGTGCTCCTCGAAAAAGGCTATCGCCAGGTAGAAACGCCAGAAGCGGCGGGGCTGGTGCTCTACAACACATGCAGCATCCGTGAGAAAGCGGCGCAAAAGGTATTTTCGCGTCTCGGGGAGTTTCGATTTGCGCAGGAAGGAAAACTCATTGGCGTTCTTGGATGCGTAGCGCAACAGGAAGGGGAGGCCATTTTCAAGCGCGCACCCTGGGTGAGTCTGGTGTGCGGTTCAGCCAGCTACCGGAAGCTGCCTGGCTTGATCGAGCAATTGGAATCGGGCAACCATCGCGTCACCGGGCTTGAAATCGATACCGATGAAACTTTTGAGACGGAAATAACCCGGCGCGACCATCCCTTCCGCGCCTACATAACGATCATCGAAGGCTGCGACAAGGCTTGCACTTATTGCGTGGTGCCTTTTACGCGAGGCCCGGAGCGCAGCCGCGCGAGCGCCAGCGTTCTTGATGAGGCGCGCCGGCTGGCGGACGCTGGGTATTCGGAGATTCAGCTCCTCGGGCAGACGGTCAATTCCTATCGAGATCCCTCGCCGCGACGGATGAGCTTCAGTGAATTGCTTGTCGCCGTTGCCGATACTCCTGGAATTCGGCGCGTCCGTTTCACAACTTCGCATCCTAGCGATTTTGGCGCGGACATTGTAGCTGCGATTGACGCGCATCCCGTGGTTTGCGATCACGTCCACTTGCCGGTGCAGTCGGGCTCGACACGGGTGCTGCGCGCCATGCAGCGAACGTACACGCGGGAAGAGTACCTGGAAAAGATTGCTCTGATTCGGAGCGCGCGGCGGCCGATCAGCATCACCACGGATTTCATTGTCGGCTTTCCGGGAGAAACTGCGGGCGAATTTGAGGAAACACTGAGCTTACTCGACGCAGCTCAGTACGATGGCTCGTTTTCATTCAAGTATTCGCCACGGCCAAATACACCTGCGCAGAACATGCCCGACGCCATTCCGGAAGAAGAGAAGGGAAGAAGGCTGGCCGTCTTGCAGGAACGTCAGCGTCAGATTCAGACCGCGCGCAATGAAACGCAAATCGGCCAGACGCTGGAAGTGCTCGTCGACGGCGGCTCCCGGCGGGAAGGACAATGGGCGGGTCGCACATCGGGCAATCGTGTGATTAATTTCGCTTCGCTGCGCAAAGACCTTTTGGGACAATATGTACACGTTCGCGTCAGCGGCGCGAGCACACACAGCCTTGTCGGCGATCAGGTCATCTAATCAGTACGGGCGCATTCGGGGAGGCAATCGTGGAAGTCGAAATGAAAATCCGGGGCTTGATGGTGGATCCTTCCACGAACACGCCGATCGTCGTCCTGAAGGATACGCAGGGTTCCGCGATACTTCCCATCTGGGTGGGCGCATACGAAGCGCAGGCCATCGCAATTGAGATTGAAAAAGTGCAAATGCCGCGACCCATGACGCATGACCTGCTAAAGAACGTCCTCCTTGGATTGAACGTGCGAGTGCAGAAGGTCGTTGTCAGCGAATTGCGCGAAGATACTTTTTACGCGCTGATCTGGGTCGAGCGCGAAGGGCAGTTGATGTCGATCGATTCGCGTCCCAGTGACGCGCTGGCGCTTGCGCTACGCGTGGATTGCCCGATTTTCGTCGAAGAACAGGTGCTCAAGAACTCAAAGGTGTCCAATACGCTTTCCGAAAAGAACACCAGCGAAGAACTGCGGAGATGGCTTGAAAACCTCTCCGACGAAGACCTCGGCCGCTATAAGATGTAGCGGCACCCCAGCCCCTCAGGTCTGAATTTTGTGCTTGCGCATCTCTTGTAGGATGGGTAGATTGTGTCTACCCGTATGGGTAGACCGGCCGCAGGCACCTATATGTTGGTGGGCGTTTGCCAAATGGCCTTGGCGGTTTTGCAACCAATTAGGAAGAATTCTAGTGTCAACGGAGAGATTGCGCTGGCGAGCGGCGTGAATCGCTTTCCAGATTCAAAATGACTAAGATCATTACTGTTGCGAACCAAAAAGGCGGAGTGGGGAAGACGACAACGGCTATTAATCTCGCTGCCGCCATTGCGTTGCGACAGAAACGAACCCTGCTGGTTGACCTCGACCCACAATCCAATTCCACGATTGCGTTTTTTGAGTCGGCAGATGTCAAGACGACCATGTACGACGTGTTCGGGGAAGGACGCGCGGAAATGGCGAGCGTCATTAAGCCTACCAAGGATCCAATGCTTTCCGTTGCCCCCGCAAAGCTTGCCCTCGCGAAGCTCGAACAGCAGCTCGCGGGGCAGTTCGATGCGCCATACAAATTGAAGGACGCCCTTGGCCCCATCCTAAAGGAGTACGATTTCGTGGTGATAGATACCCCGCCAGCGCTCGGGATCCTGACCGTGAACGCGATGGTCGCGTCGTCACATCTGCTCGTGCCGATTCAAGCGGCTTATTTCGCCATTGAAGGCACGGACGATCTGCTCGAGACCTACGAGCGGATTCGCGCCCGGCCCAACCCCGCGCTGAAAGTTTTAGGGGTACTTATCACGCTTTTTGATAAGCGCACTAACATTGCGAGGGATACGGACGAGCAGATCCGGTCTGTCTTCGGTTCGGTCTTGTTTAAGACGCGCATTTCTAAGAATGTTCGGTTGGAAGAAAGTCCTGCATACAAAGAAACTATTTTCAGCTTCGCGCCCAAGTCGCCCGGCGCTTTGGAATACCGCAAGCTGGCTCTGGAGGTCATACAACGTGTCGAAGAGGATCGGATTGCCCGTCACTCTCAAGATGCGGCATGACGCGCACTACGTCGAACAACTGACGACGTTTAGCGGCGCGGCCATTGGCCGCATGATTCCGGTCGACAAGATCCGTCCGAACCCGGACCAGCCGCGCAAGACGCTTGGCGACCTCAGCGAACTGATTGAATCGATCAAGCAAAAGGGCGTCCTCGAGCCCTTGTTGGTGCGTTACATCCCGCGCGATGACCTTTACCACATTATTTCCGGTGAGCGACGCTACCACGCTTCGCGCGCCGCCGGGTTGCGCGAGTTGCCCTGTATCGAAAAAATCGCCGATGACGCCGAAACGCTCGAGTTGGCACTGATTGAGAATCTCCAGCGGAAAGATTTGACTCCCTTTGAGGAAGCCGATGGGCTGTTCCGGTTGGCGGAGCAGTTTGACTACACACACGATGACATAGCCAAGAAAATCGGAAGGGCGCGCTCGTCTGTAACGGAGACCCTTTCCCTCCGCAATATACCGGATCCGATTCGCAAGCGGTGCTTGGACCGCGGCATTGTGTCGAAGTCATTGCTCCTTCAGGTGGCGCGGCAGGCGAATGAGAAAAAAATGCTGGAAGCGGTGCAGAGAATCATCCAGGGCGGCCTAACACGCGATGAGGCTCGCCAGGAGCGGCGTCAGGAAAGCGCGCTGGGGCCTCGCCCGCAGCCATTTATCTTTAACTACGAACCCGAAGGTGGAACGTTCCGGATTCGCATTCAGTTTCGCAAGAGCCATGTCACCCGGGAAGAATTGGCTTCCACGCTGCGCGCCGTCCTCGCGGCTGTTGAAGAATCGCATTTGGGGTCAGGCTCTGCGGTAGCTTGAGTCTTTCCGGCGCCCTGAACCGGGTGGATCTTTTGGCTCCTCTTGAGTGATGAATCAGTCCGCTTGCCTATGCTGGATCTTTCCCCGAGACAGATTGAAGTCCTTGAACGAATCGAGGCGGCAGGATTCAAGATTGTCGCCTTCCCTTTGTACCCGTCGGCCGCGGGAGTCAAGAAGGGGAATTGCGCCGCTCTCCTCGCTGCCGGAACTGCGGATCGCATGACTGTGCTTGGCGAGCCTTGTTATTTGGTTGACGGAAATTTGAGCGTGCGTGTCCGGCGAAATGGAGTGGATTGGTTCGTGTGGAAGAAAAAACAAATCGAGGCCACCAGCGAACGGGTGAAAGATCTCGTACAATTCCGGCGCGAACTCGATTCGCTGATTCACCGGAGAGAATGAAAAGGGAAGTGGTCCTCCAACTCACAGGCGACGAAGCTGTTCTGGCAATTATTGCCCTCGTGCGAGCGATTAATCCGAGGATGCTGAAATCAGATGCAGATGGTTTCACCGTTGACTTTACTCCACTCGAAGGGAAGAAAGAGCTGTCCGCCGACGAACAATTGCTGATCAAACTCCGCGTGGGCACCGAGGAGAATTCTGATTCGCTTGACCTTACAGATGCTGAAGCTCAACAGCTCGCCGCGCGTCTTGAGCGGCTGGAATTTTCGGGGAACTGGCCGGCAGACGTTTTGACCATGAGTCGCTCACTTCGCTCGCGATTGACGGAGGTCGTTTAATGCAAGCGGAGCAATTACAATCCGCCTCGCTTGAATTTGCATTCCTCCCTTTGTTGGTTGCAGACTCGATCCATGAAAAATCATTATGACCTAATCTGTATAGGCGCCGGGCCCACTGGCCTCGCCACTGCGATTGAGGCGAAGAGGGCTGGAATGCGTCCTCTGGTCATAGATAAGGGCTGCCTTTGCAACTCCCTATATCACTATCCCGTCAACATGGTGTTTTTCACGACACCGGAATTACTCGAGATTGGTGACTTGCCTCTTACATGCGCGTCTGAGAAGCCAACTCGAACGGATGCCTTGAAGTATTACAGAAAAACAGCGGAGCACTTCCAGCTTGAGCTGGCCCTCTTTGAGACGGTGGAGAATGTGGAAGGGAACGATGGTCAATTCACGATTCATGTGAGATCGAAAGTGGGAACTCGCGGCTCATACGAAGCAAGCAAGCTGGTCATCGCAACAGGCTACTATGATCTCCCAAATCAACTAGGCGTGCCGGGCGAGAGTCTGCCTCACGTCTCCCATTACTACACGGAACCGCACGAATTCTGGGGACAGGATGTCGTGGTAATCGGAGGAAAGAATTCCGCCGCAGAGGCAGCGCTCGATCTATATAGAAATGGGGCGCGGGTAACACTCGTGCATCGCCGTAAAGACCTGGGGTCAACGATTAAATATTGGGTAAGGCCGGACATCGAGAATCGCATCCGTGCGGGACAAGTGCGCGCGGTCTTTGAAGCGCGCGTAACGCGATTTGAGTTCGAGTGCATGTATTTCCAGACGAATAATGGTGAGCAGGCCCTTCCGGCGCGGCACGTGTTTGCTCTTACGGGCTATCATCCGGATTTCGATTTCTTGCGGCGACTTGGCGTTGAATTGGAGCCTCAAACGAATAAGCCCAGGATCAACGCGCAGACGTTAGAAAGCAATGTTCCGGGAATCTTTCTCGCGGGAGTGGTCATCGGCGGGAATGCGACCAGTGAGATTTTCATCGAGAACGGCCGCTTTCATGGCAAGCAGATAATTGCTGCAATCGCCGGACGTACCCTTCCAGGCAAATAGAGCATGTCACAAACTCATTATTCGCGACCCGGCTCCATCGTGTCCCAGGATTTCGCCGTGCGTCAATCTTGGATTGACAAGCGACAGCGTTGTGTTACACATACAAATGCAGCACAAGTGTAAGGCCGCCCGGAATTGACGGTCTTTTTCGTTTTAGAGCGCTTTCTCCCTTTTATCCTGCATCCTCGGAAGGTGTCACCGATTTCCCGAAAGGTTGGCAATTTGCGGAGTGATTGCGAGCTTGTTAGAATGATCACATATGGCCTCCGTATTTTCTGACATTGGCGTGACGTTTTTCACGCTGGCAAAAGGCTTCCGGGTCACATTAGAGAACATGTTTCGGAAGCCAGTCACCGAGAATTATCCAGACGAACCCGTTCATTTCCAGGCGCGCTACCGCGGAATTCATGTTCTCCAGCGTGATGAGGAAGGCCTAGAAAAGTGTGTTGGATGTTTTCTTTGCGCTGCAGCTTGTCCCGCGAATTGTATCTACATTGAAGCTGCCGAAAATACGGAGACGCGGCGCATTTCAGCAGGGGAGAGGTATGCGAGCGTTTACAACATCGATTATTCGCGGTGTATTTTTTGCGGGTACTGCGTAGAAGCGTGCCCTACAGATGCGATCACCCACGGACACGGATTCGAATTAGCCACATACGATGTCAGCGCACTCATTTATCGAAAGGACCAACTCCTTAAAGACCAACCACCCCTTGAATAACAGTCGCCTTCTCGAATGAGAACTGCCCTTCAAATAACAACGGCCACTCGAATTACAACGGCTCCTCAAATAACTACAGCATTCCAGATACCTCTTCCTTCATTAAACCGTGCCGGTTACACCTGATCGAGTTCCCTCACATAATCCAATCAGCCGCCACTTCACCGCGCGCTCCATTAGACCGGTCCCATCCACTCTGTCCACATTGGCATCGCCCATCTTTCGCTACCCAAGTAAACTAGTTCATGAAAACCCTAACTCTTATATTAACATAATATATCATATACGCTGGAGAATGTCAAGACAGGAGGATGGGAAGTAGCTTCAAGCACTTTGTTTAAATTCTGGGAGGGGTTTTGTTTCCCAGGAACGGTTTAGATGGCTGATCGCACCAAAGACGATCCGGTCGCAACTGGCCGGATTGGAGAAGCTCGACATTGGCCGAGTTCGTCTTCGCACTTCCCGGAAGGGCCGCACGATTACATTGGCCGTGCGCACCTTCCACGGGTGCGTTCTTGTTCGCACTTCCTGGAAGGGCCGCTCGATTACATTGGCGGTTTGCACCCTCTTCCAATGAGCCTCCGGTACTTCAAGAAGATTCAGCAGTGCGTCCAGATCCCGATCGACACAGGCCACCGCCTTGGGCCGACGAGATTCCCAGGGCTGTTTCCAGTCTCGAAAAGCCCGCTCCGCTGGGCTTCGTTCTTGTTCCGGGCGCGGTAGAAGGTCGAGGCTTCGGCCACGCACGAACCAATCTTTCTGCGGCATTTGGTCGGCGATGTTGCGGACCTTATGCGCCCAGCATAACTGCACCGGGATTCGGGGAAAAACCACCTGCAGCGCCGCCCGAAGCCCCGTCGAGCCGTCGGTGGTGAACAATTCTTAATTGCGTCCTTCCAAACTGCGCAGATAGAAATCCTGTAAGACCCCGACACAGGACGCTTCGCTCTCCCCTTGCACGAGTTGGTAGGCGACCATTTCGCATTTCCCGTGCGCGGTGATCCCGAGCATTTTTCATTACAGAGCCCGCAGAGGGCACAGAGAAAAGCGTGCAGCCCGCCCCGGTACGAAGGGACGGGGATGTTCGCGAGCGGATGGCAGCGCTTCGACGCCTACGGGAAGGCAGTCCCTCGGTACGGGCTTGGCTGCACCGTGCCTTGCCGCGAACCGCACGGCCATAGATCCCCGCCACGACTTTCAGAGGCGACGTGAAGCTATCACGCAGGAATCCCCTTTCGATTTCGGCCGGCTACGGCGTGGAGAGCAGGTCGGCCTTGCCGGTGGTCGGGTCCGCGGGGAACGAGACGTGCTCATGAACGATGAGCCACTTCCCGCCCGTCTTTCTGAATACGTCGGTGACACGCACGACGAGGTGCGTCTTGGAGCCGTCCTTTCCAGTAAACGTGCCGTCGTCAATTAAGTGCGTGTAGGCGACCGAGCCCACCACGGTGATGTTCAAATCCGAGAAGGAGTTGGTGACCGGACCGGGGAACATTGTAAAGAGATTCTGCCAGTCCGACTTGTAAGCGTCCCAGGTGGGATATTGGCGCGGCGGGACGGCGTCAAATGCAAACAGGCTCGGCCCATAGAAGGCCATGATCGCATTGACATCCTTCTTGTTGAAGGCGTCGTTGAAATTGTTGTAGAGGGCTTGGATGGCGGCCTTCTCGTCCGTGGCGGACATCGCCTGCGCGCGCAGATGAAGGGCGCCTGCCGTGACACCCACCAGAACCAGGATCGCTGCGACTAAATAAACCGGCTTTCGCATCAGGATTCCTCCTTTGAGAAGAATTAACCTCCGGAGACCCCAAGGATAGCCGAATGCTACTTCCGTCAAAACCCGAGTGTCAAGACGGGCAGCGTGCGCGAGCCGGTTCCGAGCGAATTCGCGGGACACCGCCGCAGCGAGGAGCGCAGGCGACACGGCACGGGGTCAGTGGTAGCGGGCCAGGACGGCACCGGCTGCGGCTCCGATGGCGAACCACTTCGCGGCGCGGGCGGTGCGTGACCAAAACGTGCCGCGGGCCGCGCGCAGGGCAGCGTCGCGCTCGGTGGAGGCGGCGGTGAACTTGGCGCGCTCGTCGGCCAGGTCAGCCTCGGAGGCGGTCAGGTTCGCGGCGCAGGCTTCGCAATTTTCGATCGAGTCGTAGAGCGGCTTCAGGTCCGACGGAGGAATGCAGAGGGAGCCGGGAACTGGAGCCGCGGCGGTTCCCTGCTGCGGCGGGTTGGTTGTCGCAGCAGGAGATTGGCTCGCGCGGGATGCGGAAGAGTCGCGCGCGGGTGAAATCCCGCCGGGTGGATTTGCGGCTTGGCCCGGCGATGAGGGGTTGGAAGTTGGAAGTGCATTTGAGATTTGAGATGGCTCTGTTGACATCCTATCGGAGGGAGCGGTGCCTCAAGCGATAGAGGTTGAAGCTCAGTCCGAGCAGCGACGCTTGACGCTTTTGCATGGGCAGAGTGCGTCCCGGTGCTCGTGCCGAGAGTTTGCGTTTGATGATGGAGAAAACTGTTTCCACCTTGGCTCGCTGGCTGTAGAGCTTTTGCGGAAAGTGTCGCCGCATCTGCCCACGAATTCCCACTCGACTGCTGCGGCCCCGCTTGGCCGGGATGATGCTGCGCGCTCCGAGCCGCTGACGAATGTGCTGATGGTTTTGTTCGGTGTCAAATTCGGCGTCGGCCAGCACCAACCCGATCGGCGTGACGCGACTGGCCGCATCGACCAACCCCGGCAGAGCCCGGCAATCACACCACGGTCCTTGACGCCCGCGCTGCGCCAGAATGATCTGCCGGTCCAGATCGGCGACAATCAGCCACTTCAACCAATAGCTCCAACGCGTCATCCCGCGGGGCCGCTGCTCGATGCGGCGAATAAAGAACGTGCTGGCCGCGTTGTGAGACAGCCCCGTACCGTCGACGGCCACTCGCGCCCGACGCCGCGCTCGGCGCTTTGGGCTCTTGAATCGCCGCGCCGATTCTCCCAGCACGCGGTCGATGGCGTCGTCGTCGAGCCGCTGCAGGAAACGATACAACGTGGTGTAATCAGGCACGCGGGTGAGCTGCAGTGTCTCGCGCAGTTCGCGGTGCTCGCGCAAACGAACTTCGGCCTCGCGAAAGGTCCAATCTTCGTAGCGCATCAGGCACAGCACGGCCAGCAACTGCGGTTGAGTGAATTGGTGTTTGCTGAAACGACTGCGATAGGTCGGCAGAGTCGCAGTCGCCACATCCAGGGCCACGCGCGCAAACGGCAGGAGTCCAATCTCTGGCATCGCTCCTCCTGCTCGAGTAGAAAACACGATTTGCGCTCCCGTTTCACGCTTCAAATCAGCCCGCGTGCCAAGGATGTCAACAGAGCCATTTGAGATTTCAAAGCAGTGAGAAAAATTTGATTCTCACCAGCGGGCGAAATCGCGCCGGATGAATTGGGAGAGAAGCTCGAGTTGGATGGCGCGGCGGAGGCGGCGATCTGGCCGGGCGCTTGAGACGGAGCTGTAGAGGGAGATGTCTGCGCGCGGCACACAAACGGCAACCTCATACTTGAGATGTGAGATTTCAGAGAAGAGAGAAATCCGTGGCTATCCGCGGCGGGTGAAATCCCGCCGACTGAATTCGCGTTCTGGCCGGGAGAAGAGGACTCGCCAGAGGCGGCAATTCCCTGCTTGGCGGCGTTCGCGTGGGAGGTGGAAGAGTCTACGGCGGGTGAAATTCCGCCCGGTGAATTGGGAAAACCAGAGGCAGCGGCGGGCGGAGCGCTGGACGATTCGCCTGACGAATTGCTTGAAATGAATTGCAGGGGAGCGGGGAGCGGCGCGCCGGTCGAGTCGGTGACGAATTGCGGGAGCGATCGCGCGAGGGCAGCGCGGGCCTGCTGGGGGGTCTGGACCTGGCGCTTGAGCGCGTCAATTTGCGCGAGCGTTTGCGAGAGCGCGGCGTCGCGGGCGGACTGGCGAGCGTCGGCGTCAGCGATGATTTTTTGCTGCGCGGCGAGAGTGGCGGCGAGTTGCGCGGCGGCGCGGCGCGCGTCGAACCAGGAATGGACGAAGAGCGCGGACGCGACGAGCGCGACGGCGAAGAGCGCGAGCGTCGCGTGGCGGCGGAGCGCAGTGAAGATGGAGCCGATAGCGGGGAAGCCGAGCATGGTTAATTCCCTTCCCTTTCTGAGTGGGGCTATACCGAAGGGTGAAGATGGTCGCAGGGAGGCGCTGTGAAAAACTTGATTATGAAGAGCTATTCTACAGGATGGGGAGGCATCCTCTTGCCCTCCCTGAGTATAACGGCAAGGCCGCTAAGCTGACCGGCGATGAAGAATGCTTGATCACGGTCGTCGTTTTCGTGAGGAATGCCAGTGATGTTGGCATGGGTGGGTTCATCTGGGACGACATGCAGGCCCAAACCCGCGACCTGTCTCGCTACCAATGATAGGACGCCATGGCTCGGAACAAATTCATTCTCGCATTCATCTGGCGTACAGTTGTACATAACTGAAAGACCGGTATCTCTTTCGTTTGCTCGTAATAGGAATGCCCGACGTTTATCCTCCCGCTCTGCCTTACTCCTTAATGCCCGATAAAGGGTTTCATCACCAACCAGTTCGGGAGGTAGAGCTGGCCCGGCACCCATAATTATGCGCTAAGCCACCTTAGCCTCTCATACAGAGCCTGCTCGTTCGACTCGAGCGCTTCGTGGTGTAGGCCTTCCTCGAAGTATATGAATGATCTCAAATTAGGTTGCGATGCAAATTTTGCAGCAACGTATTTATCTTCTTGTGTCCACGAAATCAGAATTCCTCCAACGTCGTCAGTCCCGATTACTGGCGTGGGAAGTTTTGGAATGCGGGGGCCCGCCGCAGTAGAGAATATCGCAGAATATGCGCCGACAACTAACCTAACGGCCTCGCTATATGCAAAGCTAGACGGTCCAACCTCCACATCCTCTGACCCGGGCAATGATTCAATTTGGTGTTGAACTAGTTCTACTGATAGAGGCAAAGGCGCCTTTCTTTCAGTTTGTTCCGCGGCACTGATTAGGGCTGGAGTTTCGGAAGACTTCCGCGACTGTGGTTGGTAGCGGAATCTGTTGCGATTTATCTTCGCGTTCAGAAGCTGCTGTAGGTCAGCCTCCAGGTCCTTGACGTCATCGACTTCCGACGAGCGCGCGGTGCCAAAATCCCAGATTTGACAAGCGGACATAAAATGCTCCTATTGCGAGAGTTCAGGAAGAGTGAGATTCACTTCTGCAAGGATAGAACGAAAGTAGTCCCTTCCGTCTATCATCATTGCCTCGTAATCCATTTCCTCTGTGGTAGATTCGATCAATAAACTTATGAATAACGCACCAGGAAATGCTTGCGACTGATCGAACCAGAGTCGCGTCTTCCAGTTTTTGTCTGTGACAGAATTGTAAAAAATCGAACCGCTTCCCAAGCTTACGCCGGCAGTTTTGAGGGTCTTGGGATGAAGACTGTCCAGGATCTCTTTAACGGTCGAATTCTTGACAGATGCGTGACAGCCGTAGCCAAAGGAATGAGAGGCAAACTTGAATTTCGGCACTTCATTCTTAATCCAACCTGTGCTGGCTGCAAACAGTCGCGGCAGCATTTCAAAGAATTCCTGAGTGGGGCCGTTAATCACAAATTCAATCCGATCAAAAGCAAATTTCACGGTTGAATTGCCTCGCACCCATATCGTCAATACCGGTTCAGCCGAATTGGCAACGTTCGCGTGAAGAACTATGTTTCCAACTGTCACGCCATAGGGCGACAGTGCCTCATAAAGCGGTTGGACTATCTGACCGCCCTTGCCCCACAGATGGAAAACAGGTCTCGCGAAACGGGCCGTATAGACCAGATTCCCTTGCTGGATGTCGAGTTCTTTTGGCATCGCCTCACCCAGTATAGCCCAGGACAGTCACGAAGCCGCAGGGAAGGAGGCGTATGTTACAGGACATGAATGCTTTAGACAAATCTGACGTATTTTCGTGAAGCGTCAGCGGCTGCAATTACAAATGCTTCCCAGTCGCTGTGGCTAAATTGCTCAGCGATTTTTCTAGCTTGCTTTTGGTAGTCGTCGTCTTCCGCCATGTGCGCGAACGCTGCGTTTATTTGCGTGCGTTTCATACCTTCACCATACCACAGATCGCCGCGGCATCCTGCAACGTACGGCAATTACACGTATTTTGCCACACGCGCGAGGACCTGGGCGGCGTAGCCGGGATTCGCGCCGCCGTTCCAGAGCTGGAGGGCGCGCTCGATGACGCGCGGGTCTGCGGGCGATCCGTGGCCCTGCGCGGGCATATCTAAGGCGCCCCCGGGAACGCTTTGGCCGCACTCGGGACATGCGGCAGTCGTGGAAGAAGCGCCGTCTTGGGGCGAGCCTGTGCCCGGGTTTTCAGCAGCGAGTTTCGCGCCGGCGGCCGCGAATTTGTGCGCGAGGACGCGGCAGCCGACGTCGAGGCCCGAGGCGGGATCGCAGAGCTCGGCGAGAGATGCGGCAGCGGAAACCCCCGGGTTCGGGAAACCCGGGCTACACGGGCCGAAGCCGTGTTCGCGGGCGACCTGTCCCATGACCTGCATCAAGCCCCACGAGAAACTGCGCGAGTAGGCCTCGGTGGCGGAAATTTTCCCCGCGGTGAAAAGCGGCGCGACGTAGCGCGCGAGGAAGCCCGGCTCGTAACGGATGGCCCAGGGATTCCACGCGGACTCCTGCTCGCAGACGGCGCAGACGAGCGCGGGGTCGAGCGAATGCGCGGCGGCGGCGGCGCGGGCGAGGGCGATGAGCGGGTCGCGAGTCATGTGCGTTGGCGATCGCGCGTCCAGAAGCTTCGAGATGAATCGCTGCGGCGCGAATTGCCGTTGTCATCGAGAACGATGAAGCGCACGGGCGGCGGCTCGGGAAGCTTCACATTCATCGCGCGGGCGAGCGCGTGGAGCGCTTCGTAAATGTGCGGGAGGTGGTTCACCGCCATGTCTCGGACAAAGGCATGCTGAATTTCGTCGTCGCGCAGGCGCCGGTGCAGCCAGCGCGCGAAAAGCACGAACTGCACAAGCGCCGGGATCACGATAGCGGGCCAAAAGGAGTTCATGGAAGGCGAGTCAAGAGTTCATAGCTAAGAGTTGAAAGTCGAAAGTTGTAGGCCGCCCCGGTGCGAATGGGCAACGGGTGCGGAACGCGTCTGACAAGCCTCGGTATCACAAATATGTTTCACCGCCGAGAAACGGAGAACGCAGAGGAAAAACTAAAAGCCCAGATTGAGGCCGACGGGGCCGAAGCCGACGTGCATCGAGCTGGGCGTGGCCGGCGTGACGCGCGCGCGGACGCCCAGCAGTTCGGCGGGAATGCCGAGTGTGCGCGAAAGCATGTTCGCGTCCACGCCGTAGAGGCCGCTCAGGCCCGAGAGCGCGTTGAGCTGATCCTGCTGTGTTTTATTCGCGAACGCAATTTGATTTTGGTCCGCGGCCTGGGACTGCTGCTGCGCCTGCGAGCGCGCGAGCTGGTCGAGCGAATCGGCGAAGCCGGCGGAATTGTTCGTGGCGGCGACGCGGTTGGCGGCGCGTTGCGCGAGCGCGCTGAAAGCGCTGCCGAGCGAGCCCTGCGTCGCGCCGGTGATGGCGGCCTGCTGGGCCTGAGTGTAGCCGGGATTCGCAAGCATGTTCTGATACGCGGGCACGACCGAATTGCCAAGCGCGGCCTGCTGCGCGAGGAGTTGCTGGTTGGTGGCGTCAATTGAGGCGCGTTCCTGATCGGTGTACTGAGCGGTTTGTGTTGATGCGCGGGACATGGTGCCTCCGTGGGATCCAGAGATGAATTGTAGGGGCGCAACATGTTGCGCCCCCACGCAAAAAGTCAATGCGTGCGGGCTACAGGCCCGGCGTGGGCGCGGCGACGGTGCGCGAATAGGACTGCCAGGGCTCGCGCGTCCAGCCGAGGCGCTCAATGCGGCGTCCGAAGGCGCGCGCGACCTGCGGCGGGAGCCAGGCGTGCACGTCGTCGAGGCCGCGGCGATTGGCGTCGCCGCGCGCGACTTCGTGAAGTAACAGCAACGCGCGCCAGCGTCCGCGCGGTCCAGAGCGCCGGGACGATTCTTGTTCGCGCGCTCCCGAATCTTCGGGACGCGGATCGAGCAAGAAATAAGCTTCAGCCGTCAGGCGTAGGAGCGCGGCGGCGATGAGCCGGCCGTCATCGGATTGCGCGACGAATCGCGTGAGAAAAAGCGGATTCGCGAGATCCGGAAACGCGTAAGGCAGCCGCTGCGCGGCGTGAAGCGCACGCAGAGCGCCGAGGTCGGCGTCCGTATATTCGCGGATGAGCATGTTTACGCGGGCTACGCGGGGCCGGGCGGCGAGGGAGAGGGCGCGTCGCGGAACAATTTCCTGCCGAAGCCGCTGCCTCCCTGCTGTCCATTGCCCGCGGCGGTGCCGCTGCCGGACGAGGGCTGCTGCGCGGGGCCGGCGCTCGCGCCTCCGCCAACGACCGGCTGCGGCGGATTGCCGAACGAGATGGGCGCCGACGGCGCCGAGCCGAGATATTGCGAGTAGGCGCGCCAGTAAAGCGTGAGATTGCCGAGCGAGAAGCGCGCGTTTCGCGAGGGTCCGAGTGAATAGACATGCGGCTGGGTGAAGCCGGGCGCGGAGTCGGATTCTACGAAATACGAAATGCCGCGGACGAGCGGCGAGTTGTCCGTGATGGCGACGTCGAAAATGCCGCCGGCGGCGGTGACGCTGAGCGCGGCGAGCGGCGAAGGCGCGGGCGTCGCGCCGGCCGGGTCCACGCCGACGCCGCGGCCGAGGTTGTTCACCGCGGTGACGATGCGGTTGAGCGCGTCGTAAAGACGCGGGTCGCCGGATTCGAGATGCTTGAGTTGAGGGAGCTGTAGCATGGATATAGACAATTATGCGCGGTGCGCGTAACGATGAAACCAGCGGATAGAAGCTCTAGCCAGTTGAGCTAGAGTAAATTTTCGGGCGGCTCCAAAAGGGCCGCCCTTTTTGCCTCTGTGCATCGTGCGGCGGGCGGAGCAAGCACCGCGCCTACATCCCAACTGGCAACGCAAACGGCCTAATTGACGCCGCGGACGGGCGCCCAGGGATCTTGCGTCAGCGAGGACACCAGGCGGCGCAGACGAAACCAGTTTCCGGGCGACGGGGGCAGGCCGGCCGGCTCCGGGGGCGCGCCCGGCACTGCGGGCGGCGCGCCGGAGGGCGGCCAGCCAATTTGAAATGCGACGCGCTCGGCGGTCACGTTGATGGGCAGCTCGAGATCCTTCGGCGCGGGATTCGAGAGCGCGAGAGGCTGGAGCACGAACGCGAACGCTTCGTTGTTCGGGAACGCCGTGAGCGCGAGCAGACCCGCGCCTTCGACATTGGCCGTGAGATACGCGAACAGTTTGCGGTGCGAGCGGACCTGCAAATCGGCTTCGAGATCCGGAGGCAAAAGAAATGCCGTAGTGTAATACGAAAAAATGGCCGCGCTGTCGTCGGTGAGCTGCGCGTCGTTTAATTGATAGATCTTCCCGTTTGCGGCGGAGTTGCCGAGGAAAATCTGCGCGGTACCGTCGGGGCGTTCGGCAAGCGTCGCGGCGCGCGCGGCGATGCTCCACGGCGACCATTTGCGGGCGTTGCCGAAAACGAAAAGCTTCTTAGTGATCGAGCTGAAGTGCACGGGCGACGCTGCGGCGATTTCGTCGGCGGAGACTAGGCCGCGATAATCGAGCATGAGAATCGTGTTCGGCTGCGTAGCGCCGGACCCGAGCGGCACTCCGCAGAGGATGCGCTTGTTGCGCGTGTCCACGCGCACCCAGAGCGTGTGGCCATATTGCCAATTGATTTGATCCCACGTGGGCTGAATTTCCTGCGAGATTTTCACCGGTTCGGAGCCGGAGTAAAGATAAAGCCCTTCGCGCGCGGCGATGACGGCCCAGTCTTCGCCGAGGTCCACGCCGTGCACGCTCGGCGTGCCGACTTTGTTCGAGACTTCGGAAATCGTCCATTTATCGGGCTCGTTTGTGCCGTCGTCCTGTGTGACGTGGAAGCTGCGCTCCTTCACAAAATAAAGCTGGCCGCGCAGACGTGAACGCCGCGCGCACGGCCTGGCCGTTGGATTCCGCGACGCTCAGGATTCCGGTGATCGCGTCATAGCTTTCCGGGTCTTCGGCGTAGCTCGCGCGAATCTGCGAGAGATTGACGGGCTGCACTGTGGCGAAGATTTCGATGCAGTCCACGACGAGCGATTCGGCAGGCGCGGGCGCGTCTTCAAAGTTGGCGTAGATCCGCAGCACGGCGTCGGCGGGAATGTTCGCGGGCGTGACCGCGCTAAACGCCACGATGAATTCCTGGTACGCGGCGGTAAGCTGCGCGCTTGCGACGTTCGCGTTTGCAAGCACGCCCGCCGACGCGCTGAAAATGTCCACGGTGAGCGTGGCCGCGCCAAGGGATGAGCCGCGCGCGGCGCGCAGCCGGACAGAATATTTCATGCCGGGCTGAAGGATCGGCACGCTATCGGTGTCACGATGCGCCGATTGCGAAATCATGCCGCGCGTGGAAGGGCCGGCGGGCACTGGGCCGTAAATACGGTACGCAAAGCCCCAAACTGTGTCGGAAGCTTCCTTCGCGCCGCCCGGGCCAAATGTCGCATCGGCGGCCCAGCCGAGCGGAACGACGCCCGTGGGATCGAAGCCGCCGTCGAACGTGAGGTTCAAGAAATTATCGAGTTTGGCGCGTTCGCCCCACCAAAAGAGGCGCGAGGCGTAGTCAATCGCGCCCGCGCATTCGCCGAGCTCGACGAGATTGAAAAGATTGTCCACGTTGGCGCCAGCGAGCAGCGCGGCGTCGGAAAAGTCCACAGTGAGCGACGTGGTCGAGTTGTCCGCGATTAACATCGCGGTGGCCTGCGGCACGTTCGTGGGCACGTAGAAAAAACTCGCGCCGTTCGCGCCGGTGAACGCGATGATGCGCGCGATCACATTCGGCGGCCCAGTGGGAATATTGGTGAGCGCGGCGCGGCGTCCGCCGCCGGTGCTCCATGGGACGGGCGGCGAAGGCGAGGCGAGGTAGCCCTGGCGTGTCTGAAAAATAATGCTGACCTGATGCACGCCCGGCGAAACCTGCGGCTGCAGTGTGACGCTCGCGCCCGCGCCGGTGTCGCCGGAGTTGGAGTTCGCGCCAGGATTGTCATAAGTGAATTGTGTTGCGCCGGGCACACCGGTAATGAGAAACGTGCCGTTGAAAGTCGCGTCGGCGACGTTGACGATGAGCGCGGTTTGGCCGATTTGATAATTGTGCGGCGCGGTGGTGGTGATGGTCGCGACGTTGTTCGCGCGCACGGCGCCGGTGGGAGACGCCGCGATCGCGATCGACGTTTCCACGGGCGCTTCGGTGACCGAAGGGCCCGCGCCGGGGCCGCATTGGCTCACGCGGTCGAAATTTGTGCCGTCGTACTGGCGCGGAATGTCCACGCCCGATTTTCCGTCGGAGATGGCGACGTATTCGCGGCCGAATTGCGTGCAGGATTTTGCGAGCGCGTTTTGCGCGAGGCCCGAAGCGATTTGCGTGAGCGCCCCCGCGGTCAATTCGGCCCAAAGGAATCCGGCGGAGTCGAGCGCGAGAAGAACGAGTTGCTCGGCGGAGTTGATGTACGTTTTCAGATAATTCACCGTGGGATTTCCGCCGATGGCGGAGAAGACGGATTGCAGGCCCGGGCGAGTGCGCACGGCGCCGGGGAGAAACGCGACATCCTGGCAATCGGGCGAGACGCCGAGCGGCAGATCCGCGGACGGCATGTCAGTCACCAGACCGCCGAATTGATCGAGCGGCGCATCAAGATATCCTGCAACGGACATTTGTAGTTTTCCTTAAATCGAAGTGGGCACAATCACATGCGGGACGCCGTGGAACGCGGGACCGGTGTCGTGGAGCAGCGCGTCTGCCCAGGAGTCATACACGCGATCGCGCGCGGCTTCGCGGCGATAGAGCGCTTCCCTGCCCCGTCGCGAGGCGGGTGAAGTGACAGCCGCATAGCTAGCCGAATAATTTGCGGCGTTGCCTGCTGCATTGCATGCACTCGCCGCGCTGCGCGCCGAACCGGCATGATCGGCGCCGGTGAGGGCGCGGCTCGCTTCGATCAGGCGCGCGAGGCGTTCGACAATTGTCGGAATGAGCTGGACGAATTCGCCCCGCGGGCCTTCGAGCGTGAACACGTGTTCGTATTCGCCGCGCGCAGGATACGGTCCGAGGGCCGCGATGCTGTGCGCGCCCTCGACTTCGAGAGTCGCGCGCGCCCAATCCTCCGGCGAGCCGTAGATTTCGGGAGCGCACCAGCGCTCGATGTGCCAGCGGTCATGCGGAAAATATTTCGGTTCGTAGCGCAGGTCGATACATTCACGTACAAGGTTGCCTGCGGCGTCGCGGTCTTCAAAGCGTCCGCCGATCCACGCGAGGCGCGACCATCCCCACACGGCGCGGAAATTCGGCTCACCGAAGCGGTTTGCGCCGCCCGCGCGGGCGAGCGTCTGCTCGACGAACCGCGGCGATGTGTGAGTTTCGCGGAGGATGCGGATCATTGGAGGAAATGGATTTTGAAGCCCGTCCCCGTGTGGAGGGGTGGGGATGATTGCCGCCGGATAGCGAGGCCGTTCTTGTCTTCAACAAGATTTCTACGCAGTGAAAGCTATGCTGAATACAATCAATGCAAAGCCATCCGGCAGCGAGATGTCCCAGCCCTTCAATGCGGGCTGGGCTACAGGTGATTAGTACCCGCTCGGGCGGGCGAGTGCATCGATGAATGCGCCGCTGCGCGGCGAGTCGCCCCATAGCTGCATGCCAACATCGAAGTAGAAGATGTAGGCCGCGGAAAGGCCGCCGCTGCCGCCGTAAATCGGGAACACGGTCTGTCCGCCGATCTCGAAGAAGTCGATGTCCTTCATGACGGCGCGGCCCCAGTGAGTGAGGTCGAGGAAATCCACGCGGGTCTGGTCCGCGTTGACGCTCGACTTAATCGGCACGCCGGACATCGTCTTGCGCCCGGTGAAGAGCAGGTCGAGGTCATTCGCGCTGCCCTGCGGGCCCTCCTTGATGATCTGGCTTACGGTGATGCCGAGGTTTTCCCACGCGTGCTCCTGCTCGACGCTGGTGTAGGCGATGAGTTTCCCGACCTGGTTGATGCCGAGTGACTTCCTCACCTTGTTGATGGCGAGCCGGACATTTGCCGGGGTGAGAGCGGCATTGCCCGCGTTCACGCGCGGCGTGGCGAGCTGCACCGGATAGGTCGCGCGATTTAGGTTGAGCCAGGTGCCGGTCGTCGCGTTGTTCTGGTGATACTTGATGCCGAACAAGCTGACCGGTTGCGCGCCAGAGAGGCCGTCATGAACGATCAGGTCTGTGGCGACCGTGCCGGCGGGAGGAGTGTCCACGGCGATGGTCTGGGTGGTGATGGGGTCGGCGGCGACGACGTTGCACGTGCCGCGGTTGGTGGTGAGCGTGGCGTCATAAATCTGCACGGTCTGGCCGACGTACACGAGCGCCGCGCCCGGCGGCACGTTCATCGCGAACGTGCTGCCGCTGATCGAGGTGATCGAGCCGAGCACGCCGTTGCCGGCGGTCTGGATGAGTTTGTCGAGGAAGGAGCGGAACTGTTTCATTCCGTTGGCGACTTCCCGCTTGGCGGCGTTTTCGACGGCCTTCTCGCGAGCGTTGGAGGCGTATTCGACGAGTTTCGTGATCTCCACCGCGAAGCGGTAGAAGACCGGCGAGATCGTCGCGACATCGTACGCCGTGCCGGAGCCGCGGCCGAGGTCGCCGCCATCGGCGTTGTAGCTGCCGGCTTTGCCGCCGGGGTTGACTTGAAGCGGGAGGCGCATCGAGCGGCTGGAAACTTTCTCGACGTCGCCGCGCTGTTGGATCATGGATAGCAGGACATCGTCGCGTTCATACAGCAACGGAACTTTGTCCCGCACTTTTTCGAGTTGCAGAGCAATCGTCTGCGAATTGGACATAGCTGGCATGGTGGTTTGTTCTCCTTGAACAAAATTGATTGGGGCGGGAAACCCTTAGGTCCCGGCAGAAACGTGGGGACCTGAGCTACAAAAACGCTCGCCGCGCGGCTATTCCGGTGGAAGGGGCGACTGCTTCAGGTACGCGGCGACGCCGATGATTCCGCTCATCGCCGCGCTGACCGCGGCGATCGCCATCGTATTGCGGAATCCAGCCTGCAAATTGAAATGCGAGGGGTCAATGCCCACGGCCGCGAAGCCGGTGATGATCCCGTTCGCGGCGCCGGCAATCGCCGCCGCAAACATTCCCTTCAGCCACAATTCCCAGCGAGACATCAGAGCCTCCAAGTCGGCGTCCGGAGGGGCGCAATCCCGAACAGCCGCGGGATTGCGCCCCCTACTCCTGTATTTCATTTGCGTGGTGAAACTTTACGTCCGCGGCAGCGGATGCCCCTTCGCGTGTAAGGAATCCGCGCGGACAAATTGCACTTCGCTAAGTGATAGGAATACAATCTCCGCCGGGCGAAGCTCTCCCAGGGGCCGGCGTGACGCTTTCCAATTTCTATTGCGAGCGGTGCCAGGACAGGAGTGCAATCCGGTCCGCGCCGAAGGGGTTTCTCGATTTCGTGATCCTTCCGCTTTTTCTGATCCGGCATGTCCGCTGCGTCTATTGCGGGGACCGCTGCGCGACGTTTGGCTTGGGAAAGAACCGAATCGTGTTTAGCCGCAGCTTTTCGCAGTTCACGCGCAAGTCAGCAATGGTTCTCCTTTGCGCCGCGGTGGTCGCCGGAGCAATTGCTTATATCTTCTTGAGGTGACCCGCCAGGGGGGTGTCGCTCACGTCTACTGAATCGCGCGCACGTTATACGCTGTCGCAGTGGGCGTGGCGCTCGCGCCGCTGACGTTGCACACGCGCACGGTCACCGTGCCCGCTGCCGAGACCCACGCATTCCACATAAATCCAGTTCCGGGATCCGTTGCCGGACTCGCGGCCACGGCCATGGACGCGGCCGCGCTTGTGACGCTCGCCGTTCCCGTGGTACACGCGCCCGCGGCCAACGAGCCGCCGCCAATGTTTGAGGTCGTGCCGGAAAGCGGCAACTGATTCGTGAAAGCGACCGTCCCACTCGCATCAGGGTAAATGTATGTTCTAGTCGCTGTCAGTGTTCCCGTCGCAATGCCATAATTTCCACTGCTCGTGAAGGCAAGCCTTCCCGCGGCAAAATCGCCCGGCAGCAAACCGTAGCGGGTTTGCCCCGAAAAATAAAATTGCGAGCCATTGATCGCGAGAGTAACGCTGGGCAGGCCCGCATTCCAAATCATATTTCCTATTGTTCCCCCCGGTGTCACATATTCATTTATCCACGTACCTCCATTGGGAAACTCGCGGGTGTCGTAGCCGGTTGCGGCGGTCGTATCCAGGCGCTGAACTGTTCCCGCCCCGCCGCCCGGGAGAGAAGCGTAAGCAATATTGTTACTGCCCGCGGTCGGTTCGACGAGATGATGGGTATCGTTCGTGTTCAGGTTTTGGCTGAATCCCGCGAACAGCGCTCCGCGAGTTATCGTCAACCCCCCATGCTGCGTGCTGTCTCCAGTGAACTGATTGCTCGGCCCTGCGGATACTCCGAGACTCTGAGCTCCTAAGCCGCCCCCTTGGCCTCCCAATGTCCACACACCGGCATTAAACACAGCACCCTCAACCAAAGCAGTCGCCCACGGAATTACAGCGACGAGCGAACCACTGTTACTCGTCGTGACATTCTTGATGATAGATGGATTCCCGTAGTAGCCGTCTGCGATGAAACCGCCCAGCATGTGGATGCCCTGGTTCAGGGAGTTGGTGAAGTCCGTCGAAATCAAATAAGAATCGTGCACGTTTTCAGAAGCGAAGCCGTCGAAGAAGTAGTCGCCTCCAATGCTTTGTGTAAGTGAACTCTGGAAATTCATGGCGCGGTTGTTTATGAACCCAGTCTTCCAGTGGATGTCTCCCGCACAATCAAATACCGCCGCTGGAACCGGAGTGTTGGCGCTACCATAAAGAGATATGTTGCCCAGATGCAAATTGAAAGTCCCCCCACTGCCGGAACAACCATTTACGTAGAACCCCGGGCTCACCATGAATCCCCAGCCGCCGATGACAAGATTTTCGTACTGCTGCGCGTTTACAGAGCTTGTATAGATGGCTGTTTGCGCGGGAAGCTGTCCGGAGATGCCGCCTGAACCAAACCCAAAACCGGAGATAATCGCCGGCTGGTCTGCCTCGTCAAAAAACGTGGGGTTAAGATTTCCAACGACAATCGTAGATACCATCGGCTGGTAGGCGCTCGCGCCTCCGTTCCCGCCCGTCCCAATAAAATCAAAGGCTTGGCCTCTGTGCATGGTGCAAACGGGCCAAAGACCACCCGCGACCTCGATCGTGATGGGTGCGGGAAGGGCGGTCACCGCGAAGCCGCCGAGATTCAGCCCGCAGAACTTCGCCAGGACCGTCTGCGGCACGAGAACGCGGTTCGTCAGCAGCGGATCGGCCTGCGCCGCCGCCAGCGCTGCGTTGAATGCCGTCGTATTGTCGTGGTAAGCCGTGTGGCTGGTGACGGAATTCGACGCCGCGGTTGCGAGCGTCAGCGTTGTCGTGCCTCCGCCGCTCGAGATCTGCGAAATCAGGATTTGCCCCACGGCGGCGCCGGATGGGCTGGCCGTGGCCGAGACGTTCATCGGCGGATATGGCCCGGTGGATAACGATTGGCCGTAGTCCACGAGCTTCGTCGTCGTGGTTGTGTAGCCGCTTCCGCAAGGCAGCGCCGAGCCGACATAAACATAGTTTCCCGAGCCGCCAGTCTGACGATAGACCGGATAGCTCGCCGCTCCGGTCGTGCAGTTGATTGTGACCGTGATCGGCTCCTGGCCCACGAGCGTTGAGGGCCCGGTCGAAATTGTGGTCGCCGCCGTGAGCGCGGTCTGCCCATTCAAGTAATCCATCGCGCTCGCGATGTACTTGTAGGTTGTGCTTCCCGCACTCGCCACAACGGTCGCTGGCGTAATTACGTTGCCGCTCGCAGACCCAGCCGTGTTATCCACGTTCGAGCCGCCGCAGGTCTGATTCGCGGCGGTGAACGAGAAAGTGAATTTATTTCCGCCAACAGACGAGTACGGACTGGAAGGGGCGCTCACTATCACATGGGTGGCATTCATTCCTGCCGGGCAGCCTACGGTATTGGCGATCGTTATCGTGTCGCCCGCGTTGAACGAGGCGTCATTCAGCACCGTGACGGTCGCGACGTTTGACGCGATTGTGATGCCGTTCGCCGCGATCTTGACTGTATTCGGTGTGAAGGAAACGCTCGCGATTGAAGGTGTCGAGAGCGATGTAGACGGCCCCGCGCCCGCGATTCCGACATAGCAATTGTTTACGAAAGCACCCGCAGACGCCAGCGTGAGCGTGTGGCTTCCACTGGAAATCGTCCCGTTGATTTCCTCACCGTTAAAGCAGGAAATTCCCGGCACGCCCTCAAAGGCCGTCAAATCGCGCCATGGCGCGGGGCCTTTGAACGATTGCGACGCGGTCCACGCATTGGCTTGGCCGGTGCTGGGCACGGGGCCGCCGTTAACGGTGAGCGCGCCGGTGATGGCCGCGCTGCCCGCGACGGTCAGGTTGCCGGTAAGCGTGACCGAAAAGGCGTTGATGCCGCTGGTGGTGGTGAGCGAAGTGAAGGTCGGCGCGGAAGGATCGTTCGGCAGAATGACGTCGCGCAACTGGCGCGTGGTAATGCCCGGGCCGGAGATTTCTATGACGTAGCGGCCCGGCGCGGCGTAGAAGGAATAGTTGCCCATGCCGTCGCTCGTGGTGGGATTCGCGAGCGCCTGCGTGAGCGCCTGATCCGAATAGATTAGCGCGAGCGGCGTGCACGGGCTGGTCGTTGTGGCGTTCGAGGCGCAAACGCGAACTCCGGCGCCGGCGAGCGGCAGTCCGCGTGCGTTAAGCACGACATCGTCCTTGCGCGAGCCGGAAGTTTGCCCGCGTGCCGATGGGGCGAGAACAACAGCGGCCAGCGCGCAAAACACAAACGCGAATTCCAGACGAGCCATTTTCATTCGCCAAGTCATTTGTTCCCTCACAAAACTAATTTGATTTTCGCCGTTATGATACGGCGGGCGCGGCGGCCGCCGTGGGTGCGGCGGGCGATGCGACGAGGCCGAATTGCGCGGCCTTGGCGCGATCGAGCACCGCGCCGCACACGCGGCACACGGCGACGCCCGGCTTCAACTTTTCGCCGCACGCGGGGCAGTCCACGCGCTGCTGCGGCTCGTAGGACCATTCCTTCTCAAACTTCAGCTCACGCGCAGCGCGGCGCTGCAAATCGCTGATGAACACGTAGCTGTGCGTGCGCTCCCATTCCTTATCGGCCGCGGCAACAAGATTACGATAAAACGAGCCGAGTTGTTCGCGGGCGATGAGGAGTTCGCCGTCGGTGGGGTCGTCGCCCTGGCAGACGAACACGCCGAAGTAGCTCCCTTCCCCGCCATCGGAATTGATTTCGCGAGCGAGGTCGTCGGCGATTTCGCGCGCGGTGATGGGAAATTCGAGCGTGCGTTTGTCGCCGAGGTCAATCGCGCCGGTGCGGGCGCCGACGATGGTGAGAGCGAACGTTTCGCCGGGCGCGCGGCCAGCGACGACAAACGTGCCGTGCGTGCGATGCAGGATCCACGATTGCTCGGCGATGTTGCAGAGCACGGCGGCGCCGCTGGCGACTGCCGAGGCGGACGTCTCGGAAGCTGTCACATTCGCTTGGGAAGGCCGCGACGCGGAATTCGACGTGACTCCGCTTTCTTGGACGACGCCCGCGAGCGGAAGTTGTTGGACAACGCCGGCGGTGTCGCGCTGTGCACTCTTGACTGTTCCAGATTTCATGGTTGTGTTCTCCTCGAGACGAATTGTTGTAGCTCAGGTCTCCTCGATGCAGTTCATCGGGAGAACTGAGGGGTTACTCAAAGCAGGGGAATAGCCTCAGGTTTGTCCCGCAAAAACCGCGGGCCGAGACCTGAGCTACACATTTATTCGCGCAAACGCTCAAACAATCGGCGCGTAGCCGGCGCGCGCGGAATACGGCAGGCGGCGGCGCCCGCCGCGCTGGTCGCGGCGCACCGTGGTCGAAATCAAATCCTCGAGCGCGTCGCCGGCGGCGTCGCTCCAGCGATCCGCGAGGGGAGACCCGCGTGCGAGCGCCGCCATTGCGGCGCCGAAGTAGGCGATCGCTTCCTGCGCGTTGCGAATCAGCACGACGCTCGTGCCGTCGCTGAAATCAGGAAACGATTTCTGGTAGCGCACGCGGATCTGCGTGTTCTGCGTCGCGCCGATAAACCACAGTCCGTCTTCGCGCCATTCCCAGAAACGCAGTGAGGCGCCTTGTTCGACCGAGGGCAGACCGCCGCGGCCGGTGAGGTCCGCCATTTGTATGAAGTTGTCCGTCGAGCCGGATGCGCGCTCCCACACGTCGAGCGGCGCGAGCATGTCGGAGGGCAATTGATTGGGCGGCGCAGTCGCGTCATTGATTACCAACTGCTGCGAGGGGTCGACCTCCGCGATTGCGGACACGACGAGGAGAACGTCGTCCACAAGAAAAGTTTCCTGGCCCGCGGCCGCGAGCGCGCGCTGCACTTTGCGATACGCGGAGTTGACGTAGGGCATCAGCACGCCGTCGGTGAAGAGATTTCCGGCAGCGTCGTTCAAGAGCGAGCGGATGAGCGCGGTGATTTGTCCCGCGGTGTTGTACGCGGATGAGCCGACAATGGGCATGAGGGGACCTCGGAAATTCAGTGACGAGTGGTTAGTGGCTAGCGGCTTGCGAAGATGCGCGAATGGTTTTTTTTGTTAGCTACTCGTCACAAGCCACTTGTCACTAGTCAATTTTCGATCTCATAAATGCTTTCGCACAGGTAACTCTCTTCGCACGGGCCGCTGCCTACCAGCTCAAGATGTCTTCATCGCTGGTGGCGCGGTAATCGATGTCGCGGGGCGCGACGGCGCGGCGCGGAACCGGCTGGGGCAACGCGCCGCCGGTGACGTCCACGCGCGCGGACGCGGCCTGCGTTTTCGCGGCGCGATCGCGATGCGACGCGAGCACCGAGCCGGTCCATTCGCCGATGACTCGGCGCGCGGCTTCGGGGACAACTCCGCGCGCGCGAGTGGCGATCAATCGCGCGACGGCGTCGCGCGTGGCTGCGGTGAAATGTCCGCTTCGCAACGACTCTGCGACCTGCGCCGCAAGTTCGCGGTCCCCGCGCAGAGCTGCGTGGACCTCGGCGAGCGTGTCGCCGGCGATGCGGCGGCGCGCGCCGTCGGCAATGTTGCCGGGCAGCGCGCGGTCGAGCGCGCGTTCGATGGCGCGGTTCACGTCGGCGACGACGGCGTCGTTTGTAGAATGCTCGAATTGCGCGTAGGCGGCGGGATCGAATGCGGCCGCGGCGGTGGTTTGCGCGCCTGGGGCGCGATTTGCGGCGCGAGATGCGGGCGCGTTCGCAGACTGCGGCGCGGCGTTCGCGCGGGCGTCGTTTGCGCGATTGCCGTTCGCTTGGCCATCGATGATTTGCTGCGCCGCGGCGACCATCGCACGCAACGCGGCGGGGTCGTCGGCGTATAGCTGCGCGACGAGCGCCTGCTGCGCGCCGGCGTCGGTGCCGTAATAGGCGCGGTCAAATGTGTCGAGCGCGTTCGCGCGCTGCCAGAGCGTGGCGAGTTGCGGCGCGGCCTCGGGCGCGGCAGCCGATGCGCGCGCGAGCCAGTCGGGGAGATCGGCTGCAAGCGCTGTGGATTGCGCGCCTCCGGCGTCTACTTGATCGTTGTCATCCTGAGGCGGGTTTTGTGCGTCGAAGGATCTCGGTGAAGGACTTGCATCGGCGCGGCCCGAAAAAGCAGATCCTTCGCTGCGCCCACTACGGCCGGCTCCGCTCAGGATGGCTTCGTCTTGAGAGGAGTCACTGGATGAGGCGTTGTCGGCGGCGTTCGTGAGAGCGGCGTCATCGGTGATGCCGAGGATTTGTTCGTCGCTCGGATACGAACCGGGATGAATCGGCGTGGGCGATGGCGCGATTGTCGGTGCGGCGGTGTGGGACATTCTCAGTCTCCTTGTCGCTAGGCTCTGGTTTTCTCGACGGCTGAAACCGCGGCTTGCTGTATCGCCGTTTGCGCGGTTTGCCGCGCGAGGGCCGCGTGGTGCGCGGCGGCGTGCGCGCGAACATTTGCGAAGCCGAGCGGATTTTGCGCGCGCGCGAGTTGGCCTGCATCGCTCGACGCCCACCGGCGGACTTCCGCGAGCTCGGCGGCGTGATCGTCGAGGAGTTCGTCAATCGGCACGCTGGGGAGTTCGATGAAATGTTGCGCGGGCGTCGTCGGTCCGGTCTCCGCGCCGGCGTTTTGAAGGGGCGCAGTCCCGAGGCTTGGCGACTGCGCCCCTACGATGGCGCCGTTTGCAGAGGTGGCGCCATCTGCGGGGACATCCACTGAAGCGGCCGGCGGAGGTGCAACGGAGTTCGCGGGAACGGCTTGTGACATCGGCGCAACGGACGGCGCGGGCACAACAATCGGCGCGGAGGCAAGGAGCTGCGAGATTTCGCGAAGCTGCTTTTCCCGCGCGTCTTCGCCGGGCACGGCGAGTTCGTCGAGACCAAACACGCCCTTGATGAATCCGATGTTGTCCGGATCGCTGAGCGCCTGCGCGATCATCGGGTCGTTCGAGGCAAGCAGCGATTGCAGCACGGCGCGCTGCTGCGACTTCATGCGCGGGAAAGTTTCGTCGGCTTCGGGATGCACCTGGATGTTCCCTTTCAGGTCGGCGAGGCGGATCCACTTCGATTCAAATTCGCCGGAAGCGCCGAGCAGCGGGATCTCGACGTCCTGCGGGCGATTCTGGCGGAACGTGTCCACGCCAAGCAGCATCAGGTCCGCGTAAAATTGTTTCAGGCGGCGCCACACGAGGCCGAGGCGTCCCATGGCCTGATCGCGCGCCATCGCGTAACCGCTCGCGGTCTTCCCTGCCCCGCCCTGCGTGCCGCCGAAGACGGCGGGAAAAAGTCCGGTGAGAAATTGCGCGACGGGCCCGGCGAGTTCCTGCTGGTGCTCGAGCATGTCCGCGGGCACCTGCGCCGGCGCCGGCTGGAAAAAACTCGCGGCGAGCGGCTGGCCCGGTTTTGCGCGCGCGGGGTAGTGCGCGGCGGGCTCGGCGGTCTGCGACGAGAGCGCGTCGAAGTCGAGCACCTGGGGGTCGGCGTAAATCGGCGGGATGCCGAATTCGTATGTTTCCGCTTGAATGTTGCTGAGCGTGTTGTAGCGCTCCTGAATTTGCACCAGCGAATCACCCACGCTCGGGCGATTCTGCCCATCGCCGGGAAGCGCGTGCATCACGCGCCAGTGATCGTCGAGCGTTTCGTTGCGCGCTTCGCAATAGGTTTCGCCGGCGAAGGCGACGTAGCAGCCGCCGGGAAATAGCGCGAGGAGTTCGTCGCGCGTCTGCTTGTCTTCGAGCGCGTAAAACGCCCACGGGCGGATCCACGTGCGCGTGAACGTGATCAAGTTGTAGAGCGCGTCGCCGGGCTGTGTAGTCGGCAGTCCTTGTGCGACAGCCACACGCGACGCGCGAGCGTAAACGTCTTCGGCCTCGACGGGGCCGCCCAATATTATTTTGTCCGCGGCGTCCGGATACGCGGCGCGCAGCTTCGCGATGTGCACCTCCTGCTGCCATTGGAGGTACGGAAATTCGTGCATCTCGTTGGCCCACACGGGCGTGTTCAGCTCGAGGCCACCGAGAATGCTGATGACTTCCTGTCCGTTGGGCACGCGGCGCACGCCCGTGACGCGCGGGATCGCGACGACGGGCGCGCGGCGGAAATCGTGGTGCGAAAGTTGCGCGCCGCATTGCGGGCAGATTGCGCCGGCGAGGAAACTGGCGGATTGTTGAGCCGCGGCGCTTCTGTTGGCTTGCGCGCCAGCGGTCGCGTTTTCGTTCGCGTCGCGGGTTTCCTGCGATTGTAGGGGCGCAACATGTTGCGCCCCTACACAGGTGACGTCGGATGTGCCATCCGCGGGCGTCTCGTGGCCGCATTGCGGACAGACGTACGCATCTTCGCCGAGGCGCACGAGCGCCTCTTCGACGATGTCTTCGTTGTGCCAGCCGAATCGCTGCGCGTCGGAAACGTAGCGGACGTAGCCGCCGATTTTCCCGTCGGTCCACAGGTAGTAGCCGACGCCGGTGAGAAGCTGCTGCACTTTATTATTTTCTTCGACGAGCGCGGCGACGTCGCTCGCGGCGCGCGCGGTGAGCACGTCAATATCGCTTTGAGCGGATTGCGGATAGAAGCGCGTCGCGGGCGTGTCCTGGCTGACGAGCGCGATGAAGCTGAGGCCGAACGCCTGATACAGATTTGTGACGAATTGGTAGCGCGGCATCTCTTCGAGCGATTTGTCGTCGGACATCTGCGATTCAAACGGGAGGTGCCAGCTCATGTCGGCGGGGTTCCACCACGCGTATTGCAGGCCCTGCCAGAAAAGTCGTGCCTGCTTGATGCGTCGGATTTCGTGGCGGCGCGCGACGATTCCTTCGCTGCGGAATTGCAGCATGAGGTCGCGCAGCGCGGCGACAACGCGCGGCTTCAAGTCGTCGAGCCGTTCATTGTTGGGTCCGAGAGCGGGCGTTGTGGCGCGGGCCTCCGTGCCGGCGTTTTGCAAATCCGCCGCTGCATCATCGGCCTGCGCGCCGGCGCGATCCTGAAATTGCGCCGCCACGGCGGGCGGCGTTACAACTGCCGCGTCGCGCGGGCCTTCCCTTTCGACAATCGCTCCGGGAACCGGCGTGATTTCCATTGTGCTGTTCGTGGCCATGATTTCCCTTTTGTGCGCGGGCTAGACGCGCGGATTCGTTTGACGTGAGGCGGCATCGCGTGAGTGCAGGTCGCGCGTGGACGCATTGCGTGACGCCGTCTCGCGCGCCGGCGTATTGCGCGACAACGCATTGCGTGAAACCGTCTCGAGCGATTGCGCGATCTGCGGCCACGAGCGCCGCCGAGTCGGCATCGCCGCGGGACGCGTGGCGCTTGCTCCATCGGGCGGCTCGAGCGGCGGGATCCCCGCCGTGCCGAGCAACGAGTTCAGCAGCGCGCGATTTTCCGCGCGCAGCCGCGCGACTTCGTCTTCGAGCGTGCGGACATAACTTTTTTGGGGAATGCCCCGGGACACTCCCTGGAACGACGCGCGCAGCGCATTGCCGATGCGTTCAATTACCTGTCGAATGAAATCCACTTGCCCTCCATTGCTGCATCGGAGAAAATCGCCGCGTGCTCCGCCGCGTGCAATTCCAGGCCGGACAACTGACTGAAAAAGAGCTTCGCCGCGCCGCGTTCTGGGCTGCCGTGGTTGTGATCGGCGCCATCGCGGTCACGTGGGTGGTTTATTTCTTGCTCCCCGGTGGGAGGCTTTTTGGAAGACGGTTGTATTACCTGGCTTTTATGTTTGCGACGGTCCTGCCGCTGGTACCCGGGCTGCTGGTTGGAGGCGGCATTGGCAGCCTGGTGACGCTTGTGATCGGACGCGGCGAGTCGGCCGCATATTGGATCACCTTCGTGGTCAGTCTCGCGTTCAACTGGTATTTCTATTTCGCGCTTTTTTCTTACTGGATCTACTACCTCAACAAGCGAAAGCAGCACCGCGCGGCGGCGCATGGGACGTAGCTCTCGTGTTCCCCATGTCACAATCAGCTCGGAAACGCGCAGAGAAACGGACGCGATTGCTCTTCGCCGCCGGGTTCGCGACAATCATCTCAGGCGTCGGCTTTCTGCTAATCATGAGCGACGCGAGCGAAGCTGCGGGTGGGATCCTATTGTTCCCCGGAGGGCTGGCTGAATTTGTCCACAAAATGATTCGCGATGTGATTTACCCGGGTGATAATTTCATAGACGATCTTTTGGGAATTTTCATTGCCCTTGTGTTCAGTTGGGTTTTTTATTTCGGAGCCTTCTACCTGATCGCGCGTTGGCGCGCTGGGCGCGCGGCCCGCAAACAATCGACGGAATCTCCGCGGCACACCTGAAGGCGAGCCCTACAACTTCCATCTCCTCGGCGCGGAAACTCCAAATTGTTTCCGGCGCGCATCGGCCTCCACCTGCCGCATCCAAATCGCGCGGGACGTGGGATCCTCCGCAGTGATGCGTTCGCCGCGGCGCGCGAGCTGCGCGGCCAGGCCCGCGAGCGGGGAATGCCGCGGGTCCAGGCGCGACTTGATGCCGTAGCGCGCGGCGTCGGCGACGTCATCGCCCGCGCATTTCAGCACATCCTCGATATTGTCCTCATCACGTGTAAGCGTGGGCAGCGTTTCGATGAGCTGCTCGCAATTTCGTGTGATCAGCCAGGCGTCTTCGCGCAGCATTTCATACATCAGCATCCAGCCGCCGACGCGGTCGTTGTCGGCGGGATCGGGGCGCGGCAGGCCTTCCATTTCAAGGCCGCGCGCGAGCTGCTCGGCGATGGTGTCGTCGGCGGAACGCTGCGCGAAGGCGTCGGGCGAGAGATAGGCCGCGCCGATGCGTTCCCCCGCGCAGCGCTCGGCGATCGCCGCGGCAAGCATCCGCGGCGAAAGGCGGTTCTGCACAAATTCGCGATAGGTGACGACGGCGCCGTCGGGCGCGGCGGCGTGCCAGAGGACCGCGCTCGGATGCTCGAAGCCCCAGTCAATCGAAATCCAGCGCGTCCACCAGGGTTCGAGTTTGATTTCGTCCGCGCGCGGCGTGTGGCGCTCGCGGTCGAACACGTCAAAATATTGCCCGGCGAAAACATTCCAATCGCCGTCGAGGAACGCGCGGCGCAAATGCGAGGGCAGCGCGTCGAGCGTGCGGCGATATTCGCGATCGTCGGCGTAAATCGGATTGTCGGCGACGGTGGCCTTGATGAATTCGTAGTCGCGCGGATTGTAAAGCTCGCCGCGCTCCATGCCGGCGGGCGGACGCTTGTCAATCCACAGCGCCTTCACCCAGGCGTGGCCGATGTTCCCGGGATTCGTCGCGCCGGCCATGTTCGGAAAAGTGCCGGGCACGGCACAGCGGTTTCGGCTGGTGAGAAATTGCCACTGCTTCAGCGTGAAATGCGTCAGCTCGTCGAGTCCGATGAAAAGATATTCGGCGCCCTGATACTGGTAGATGTCGTCCTCGTGCGCGCAGTGGCCGAAGCGCGTGGTCGAGCCGTTGTGCCAGGTGACCACGTGCTTCGAGTCGTTGTACCCGCGATAGAGATCGCGCGGAACGTCGCGGCGAAAATAGGCGACGAGCGAGGACTCCAGCTCGGGAAATGTGCGGCGCAGAAGCAGCGTGTCCACGCCGTCGTTCTCAATCGCCTGCATGATTGCTTCCCACAAAAGCGCCTTGGTCTTCCCCGGCCCCGCCGCTCCGCCGAACAGACGATACTTCGCGCGCGACTGGTGGAATTCCTTCTGGCGCGGAAAGGGCGCGTAGTAATCGGCAATGGCGACGCTGCGCCGGGAAGAGGTTGTGCCGGATTTGGCCCTGGATTTCACGCCCCGCGGAGTTTCTTACCGATGAAATATGCCGCGGCGCCGCCGACAACAAACGCGGCGATCGCGTAATGATGGATGCTGAGCACGGCGCCGGCGAGAAACGCGCCGATGCCTGCGAATTGCACGATTTCACCGATTTTTGCGGTGCTTGGATTGGTCGTAGTGCTTGTCATGATTTTTCTCCTTTAATGGGATTTCGTTCCGGCCTGGGCAGGCCGTCGAGCACGATCTGCGGCGCCTGTTCATCTTCATGCGCGGCGGCGCTTGCTTTTCCGAACATGCGCTCCATAATCGCTTCCCACATTCGCAACCTGATGGTCGGGTTTTTCGTTTTCCCGCCCTCTTTCAGAAGTTCGAGCCCGACTTCCACCAGATCGCATTTCTTCGTGATTGCGGCGGCCAGGTCCTCGCCGGACTCAAAATCCGCGGTCGGCTGCGAAATTTTCTCGTCGCGGATGGCCTTCTCTTCCCCGCGGAGTTGCGCCGATGCCTTTGCGTACTCGCGCACAAAATCCAGGCGGTCCCCGCTCTTGCTGCGATCCTTCTTGGTTTTCTTCAGGATGGCGGCTGTGGCGTCGCTCTTTTGTGATTTGGGGCGTGATCTCATGGGAAAAATTCATGTAGCTCAGGGTCCCCGGCGGTGATTGCCGGGACCTGAGGGCTTACGTGGCAAGCTGAAAAGCGCACAGGCAAGAGTGCTTGTGCTGCTCGAACGGCAATTTGTTGTGTGGTGTGAGTGGCAAAACCACTCCTGGCTGTGCGGTTTTGCACGCAGCAAGTGTCCTACGGCAAAATTTGCGCGGTGTAGCCCGAGCCGCCGGAGGCCGAATTGCACTTCACGCGCAGGAAATTCGCGCGGACGTTGGTCACCGTCCGCGCCTCGCCGGCCGTCGCGGTGCTGGTGTCAATCGTCGAGTATTCGGAGTCCACGTCGGCGGCGGCGGCCTGCAATGACAGGCTCACGCTCGTGGGCGCGCTCGAGAAAATCGTCTGCCAGAGCACGGTGCGGCCCTGGTTGGGAAAGCCCGCCGGATTCGGCAGCGCGAATTGCGCGCCCGCCGTACCGCCCGCGGGCGATTCATTCGAGAAACTGAAGCCGGTGTCGCCCGGAAAAAGCGCCAGCGGCGGATTCGTGTTGCTGTAGCTCGGCATATTGCCTCCTGATTGGATTGCGATGCGGATGCGATGCGTGTTGCGATACGATAACGCGACGCGATAGCGCGACGCGATTGACGCGAATGTCGAGAGAAATCTCGTGTAGCCCGGGTTCCCCGAACCCGGGGGTGTCAATCGCGGTGGCGAGTAGAGGCGCAACATGTTGCGCTCCTACTCCGATAACGTTGAATCCGCCATTCGCGCGGAGATTCCCCCCCGTTCGGGGAACGCGGGCTACACCGGCGTTGTCGGTCGGGTCCGCCGGTAGCTGAAAAAACCTTAAATATTTTTCGCGGCCCTCCAAAAAGCGCAATTTCGTTACATCCAAAAATGAAAAAACCCGCCTCTATGGGCGGGCTTGCTGTGTCGCAACGACTCCTCAAAACCATACAAATTACTGGGAAATCCGCAATAAATACCCCTAAAAATCAAAATGCCCGCCGAGGGCGGGCTGAACATCATTTACTTACACCTCTATTCCGTCAAAAAGCATACCACATTCATAATTTTTGTCAAGCACTATTTTCAATTATTTTTGGGAGCTCGGTTTCGGCTTCTCTTCATCACTCTCACCCGCAAGCCGGTCCAGCGCGCCGAGATTCATCGCCGCAGCAAACACCAATGCAGGTTTGGGTTTAATGCCTGCGGCGCGGAGCCTCTTCTTTATGATCGGAGTATTCTTTTTCACTCGCCGAGCCAATTGAAGCAACGCTTTGCGCGCGCGCACATCGAGCTTCGCGGTCTTTCCGTTCGCCCTGCCATTCGTTTTGCGCTTGCGTGTAATGCCGCGGCGTTTGGTAGCCATAAGGACACCGTCTCCATGGAGACGGCGTCCAAATTACATCACGTGGCGTCCTATGCGTCAAATGAGCGCGCTGACGATGCGCTCAGGACGCCACCTTTGGGATGCGGCGCGTGTCGCGGACGAAGAGCGGCTGCTGGGATTTTGCGAGGCGCGGCAATGGCGTTGCAACTCGCGCATCGCGGCCGGAATGCTCGCCTGTAGATCTCGCTGAGCGGCGAGGTTCGCTTGCCGCGCGCGGCTCGCTCACGTCGCGGAAATAATCCCGCGGAGGGAACATGCGGCGCCGGAGCAGCTCGCTCCCCACGCGCGTGCGGACCTCGTCCGACCACTGTTCCCACGTAAGCTCGCCGATCCCGAGATGTGCGCGCGCGGCGTGGAGCTCCGCGCGGCCAAGATAAAACACGCGGAAGAGCACCAGGCGGCTCGCCAGATGCTGCGAGGCGAGCGCGCGCTGCCCGGCGAGCGCGAAGTCCGCGACATATTCCGCGAGGCGCGGCCGCAGCGCCGGACGCCATAAAAATTTTTCGCGCTTGACGAGGTCGGTTGAGTGCAGATCGCCGTCGAGCACCTCTCGCGCGGCGCGGTAAAGATCGTGGCAGACGTCGAATGCGAACGCTGGTTTCATTGGCGTATCACTCCTCACCCTGGATTTGCCTGCCGGCCGCCTGCTGGTCAGGCAGGCCGCGGCGGCGGAAGCGTTCAACCACCTCTCTCCGGATCGCTGCGGCGCTCGTCAGCGCGCTCGGCCCCGCGCCGACTCGCAATTCGCGACGATCGGATTCCTCGCGCGCGGCGCGTTCCGCGATCCATGAGGGCGCACTTGCGTGATGCGACGCACCGGGCGGAGCCCCCGCGCCTTCGGCGCACGCCGCGAGCTTGTCGCTCGCCCACATCGCATCGAAATCTAGTACACGTTTCGGCATCGTCGCTCACCTCCGCTCGCACTTACATCCGCGCGGCTGCGAAGAGACGCAGAAAAACCCTGCGCTCCGCGCGCCCGAGGATGCGGTACTCCCACACGCCCTGCTTGTCCATTCCGCGCCGGCGCTTCGCCACGAGATATCCGCCGAATTCCTGTTTGCGAAGATGCCGGATCTGCGCCGAGATGCTCGCCTCGCCGTAACCGGTCAGCTCGCCCAGTTCGTGCAATGTCATCCATCCGCCGTCTTCCGGCGGCATTCCCCCGCGCATCATGCGCACCGCGGCGGATTCGGCGCACTCCGCCGCTGAGAGAAGGACGTCGCGAATCACCTCGAGCTGAGTCAGTGCGCGGTCGCCATCGAGTTCCACGTCGTACATCGAACCGAATGTATTCATAGCGCTCTCCCTTTCGCTTCGCGCCTCCTATTTCAGCAATGCCCAAATCACCAGCGCGGCCGCTGCGCCGAAAAGCGCGTACGTGAAAATTGCTTGCGCCCCGTGTATTGACTGCGCAAACAGAGTGCCGCGATCGGGCCACGCCGCGGGTTTATCGCTAATCGCCCATGCAGTGCTTTCGTCCTTCAACGCATCCTTCGCGCGAAACTCCCACACCTTACGCGTGGTATTACATCCGCCGTAAACTTCAATGATCGCCTCCGCGGTGACGCGGATCTCGAACGGCTCGCGGGAAGCGCGTGCGCTTCTTCCGTCAAACATTTCGTGGCGCAAGAAATCCTCCGTTTCGCTGATTTGGCTGAACTTTGGCCCCTGCCATCCGGCAATGGCGCGGTTCCGCAAATGCGCAAATCCGTATGGCTCCGTGGGCTTGCGAAAGCCGCCAACTCGCACAAACCCCTGAAACAATGCGGGTATTGTCAACTTCCACGCAAACACGAGTGTCGTATAATATTTTCGCTTTCCGCCCTCCCAAAAGGCGAAAACTGGATGGTTTACCAGCGAAGGAGCGGCGAAACCACTCGTCATTTCCGGCCTTGGATCATCGTTTGAGCACGCACTGCACACGCCTGCGTCCCACCTTCCTTAGCAAACATAGGTATGACCTTCCTCGTACCTCAGCGAGTTTCGAATTATTACGCCGCGGGTATTGACATCTGTGATGATATAATGTATATAACTATGTCGCGCTCAGTAAGCTTCGCCCGTCCGAGGAGGAATACATGCCGCGCAGCGAAAACCTGCCGTATCAGTTTCTTCTGAAAGCGTCCGTGCCAACGCTCGAGAGTTTTGAGCTCTCGCGTCTCAATCATGCGGCGAATCTGAAGAAACAGATCGCCGATTTGATTGAGCAATACTTGGACGAATCGACTGCCGCATTGCTCGCGCGAGCTATGATTACGCGTATGCTCCGTTCGCGCTCGCATTCTGTTGACCGGAAGCGTCAGCTTCCGGCGCCGCGATCGATCGCTTCGACGTGCGTGATCTCCGCAGCGCGGTCCATCTCCTCCTCGCGCTCGGTCCCCGTGCCCCGGTCGGTACTTCGCCCCAAGAGCACTAGGGACTTGGAAATCGAGCCGCACCTGCCGTCGTCCGTCCTGTTTGTAAAAAACCATGGTTGCTAGACTCGCGACAATAATCTCGGTCATAAAACTTTCAGGCATCATGCGCTTACCCGTTTTAATCTCATTCGGACCAATCTTGTATGTCATGGCTGGGTCGCGTCAGCCGCAATCGCGGTAGCCGTATTCTTCTTTCATCTGTTCTGCTATTGTGCGTTCTGATTTTCTTTTCTCCGCGCCTCTTTCTCATTCCCTTTGTCTTCTTTCTGTTGTTATCCGTATTCCCGTTGTCTGTTTTACTCGTTCTCATGTACGGCTTTTTTTGTTCTCGTTGTTTGCTATTCTTCGCTCCGCATCTCTTCTATCTTTGCCCGCTTTCCCTTTTTGCTTTCCTCCTCCTACCTATTCCTCTCTTATCTTTTTCCTCTTTGTCTTTTCTCCTCCTGGCCCGTCTGTTGCTTTTCTCTCTGTCATTCGCGTGTGTTCTCATTGTTTGCCTTGTCTTTTCCCTCCCTTCTTGACTCTTCCTCTTTTTTGTGATCCCGCGTTTCTATCTCCCCGCTCCTCTTTCTCCTTGCCAATACTTCCTCTCCAGTGCGCGCCTTCGATTCATTTCTTCTTCCAATATCCCTTTACGATTCATTTCATGTCCGTACCCATCTGCGATTGGTGCATTTCTATTTTGAAGTCTACAAGTATATCGACCGTTGCGTCGGGTCTGAGGACAAGCGGCTGATGGCAGAAACGCGGGCGTAATTCGTATGTGCTTTCAAGTGGGGGAGCGTAAACGAACAGGTTGGCCAGGGATCCGATACCGCCAGAGATTAGGACATTTGTGTCTGCAGGAAAGGAAGGGGTTTCCGTCATTCGTGGCCGTGATATGGGCTCGGTGGGTGCAGTGTGGATTCCTATTTTCGACGAACGCCCCTGGCGGCGAATCAACTAAAGCAATAATTCGATGTGAAAATGCTGAGGCACGAGTTGAATCTATAGCTACCTAATTATAGGGAAGTACGATTTCAATGTGGTTCAGTTTGGAGTAGTGCCTCTGCTCGGACTTGAGGTCAGTTCGAAGCGGATGAATTGCTCGAGGGTAGCGGCGTCGGGACCAATGAGGCGGTGGCCGTTAACGAAAATCGTCGGAGTATTCGCAATATGAAGCGCCTCCCCTTCAGTCATTGACTTCTCAATCTGGGCCTGGATTGCGGGGTCGGCCATACAAGTACGTAACGCAGCCACGTCGAGCCCTGCTTGAGTGGAGTATTCCTGCATCTTATCCCAAACATTGCTGGGCGAGATCAAATCCTGGTGATCGAAAATCAGGTCGTGGAATTTCCAGAAGGCCGCTGGATTCTGATTGTTGGCGCATCTACCGGCCTCGGCAGCGGTCATGGCCCAGGGATGAATCTGCGTCAACGGAAAATCCTTGTACACCAACCGGACTTGCGGAAAGTTGGGGAGCATCGAGCGAAGGATTGTGTCCAATTGCCTGCAGCTCGGGCACTCGAAGTCTGCGTATTCGACAAGAACGACTTTGGCGTCGGCGGGTCCAGTGAAAGGAGAGCCCTGCAAATTTATTTGCTTCTGGATTTCGGCCATGGGGTCTGCAGTCATGTCCTCGAGTTCACCGCGCATCAAGTAACGACCATCCTTCGAGACATAAAAGGTTGCAGAGTCAGTCTGATTGTCTACAGCGATATCCATTGAAAGTTGATAGAAACCCGGGATCGGTGCATCTTTCAATTGGCCGAAAGTTATTTTGAATGAGGGTCCCCAAGCGTAAACGTGGCGGAGGTATGCTTCGATTTTCTGTTGGATGGCGAAGGAGGAGGTGGTTGCCGAAGGGGAAGGCGCCGGTGCGGGTGTCTGGCGCGGAGGCGTAGGCGTAGATTGCTGCTGTGCGAGCATTGCGCCGGCAAAGAGTGTCGCTGTTAGGAACGGCAGAACGTGTTTTGATTTCACTTTACCCTCCTTAGCCCCAGATTTCGAACCACCACAAGGCGATGAGTCTTGCTCTCAGGGCTGAAACTTTTGCGCGATCGGGAACGGGCGGCCGAATCCAAAAGCACGAGACGTAATTTTTAGGCCCGGAGGAGCCTGCTTGCGCTTATATTCCGAGCGATCCACGCGAAGGGCAACAGACCTAACCAATTCCGGCGCGAACCCGTAGTGATCCGCAATTTCTTCCGGGCTTCGCACCTCTTCGATGTATGCCTTCAGGATGCAATCGAGGATCTCATAAGGCGGCAGGGTATCCTGATCTGTCTGATTGGGGCGAAGCTCCGCTGAAGGCGGTTTGGTGAGGATTGCAGTAGGTATGATTTGGCCGTTCTTGTCGCGCCGATTGATGAAGTAAGCGAGCTCATAAACCATTGTTTTCGGCACATCAGAAATCACGGCCAGGCCGCCCGCCATGTCGCCGTATAGAGTGCAATAGCCGACTGCCGTTTCAGATTTGTTGCCCGTGCTGAGAATTAATGAACCGAATTTGTTCGACAATGCCATCAGATAATTTCCACGGATGCGAGCTTGAATATTCTCTTCGGTGACGTCAGCGGGCCGATCGCCAAAGACAGGCCGGAGGATGCGCAGATAGCTCTTAAAAACCTCGGTAATCGGAAGCTCAATCAGGCGAATTCCGAGATTGGCCGCAAGCTGACGGGCATGGGTAACACTTCCGGGCGATGAATAAGGCCCGGGCATTGCGACGCCCAAAACGTTTTCGGCTCCGAGGGCGCCCACTGCGATTGCGGCGACCAGGGCAGAGTCAATCCCGCCGCTGAGACCGATTGCGACGTTGTGGAAGCCACACTTCTCAATATAGTCGCGCGTGCCGCAGATCAAAGCTTGATACGCCGCTTCAATCTCCTCCGCGGGCTGGGACCGGACGTCCCCCTGGCCCGTCTCGGAATCAAATAGTACGAGATCTTCCTCGAAAGATTGCGCTTGGGCCGCGATGCGGCCATCGGGCATGACGGCGAGGCTGCTGCCGTCAAAAATGAGGCTATCATCCCCGCCGACCTGGTTCACGTATACGACCGGTCGGGAGTGTTCGCGCGCGAGCGCGCGCAGCATTTCGGTGCGGAGATTGCGCTTGTCAATCGTGTAGGGTGAGGCAGAAATGTTGATGATGATTTGCGCGCCTTTGGAGACCAATTCGGCGACTGGATCACGATCGTATAAATGCTTTGTCCAGAAATTCTTGTCGTTCCATATGTCTTCACAAATAGTGATGCCTAGGCGGTTTCCCGAGAGCGGGAAAATGAATTGCTCTTTGGCGGGCTGAAAATAACGGTTTTCGTCAAAGACGTCGTATGTGGGCAGCAACATCTTTTGTTGTTCAAATGCAATATGGCCGCCGGCCAAAAGCGCCGCGGAGTTCGCGACGGGCTTGCCGGTTGGTTTATGGGCGCGGCCTGCATAGCCGATGATGGCAGGGAGCGGCAATTTCTGCGCCAGGCAAGCGAGTTCCGTTCGATTGCGCTCAAGAAATGAGGGCCGTTCGAGCAAATCTTGCGGGAGGTAGCCGCAGAGGCACAGTTCGGAGAAGACAGCGAGATCTGCTCCTCGCTGCAAGGCCTTTTCCGTGGCATCCACGATCTTCGCGGAGTTCCCCGAGAAGTCCCCTACGGTGGGATTGATTTGAGCCAGGGCGATTTTCATTCAGGTCACAAGCATACGGTCACAACGCGCAGTTTTCAAATGTGCAGGAGCGCAAGCGGGCAAGCCAATTCCCTTCCCGGTAGGAAAAGAAGAAGCCTCCGGCAGCCGCCGGAGGCTTTGAGAATTGCCCCCACCCGTTGAAGCAGGTCTATTTGTCAGACGCTGAAAGAACTCCCGCAGCCGCAAGTGCTCTTAACGTTTGGGTTGTTAAACTTGAAGCCCGCGCCCTCGAGGGTCTCGATATAGTCAATTTCGACGCCCTCGAGATACATCTCGCTCATTTGGTCCACGAGAACTTTCAGACCTTCAAATTCGTACACGTTGTCGGACTCATTGACCTGGGTCTCGAAGGCCATGTGATAGGAGAAGCCCGAGCAGCCGCCGCCGACCACCGCGACGCGAAGCGCCGTTGGCGCCGGATTCTGCTGGGACATAATTTCCCTTACTTTCGTGCTCGCGACTGGCGTAACGCTGATCATGGGATTCTCTCAACTCCTTTGGTGGACATCTCGGCCTGGCAACCTCCAGGCCGCTACAGCCCCATTATACCAGAACAAGCAAATCGGTTTCGAGGGCTGCTTCCCTTCTGCAGCCCCACACTAAATTTGATGATTTTGGGCTTTATTTTGATTCTGGCGGGCCTCGTTCGACAAGCGCTACTCTTTCCCTTAAAATTGAATAATTCTATGACCCGCAAGGTGACGCTGATTCCCGGCGACGGTATTGGTCCTGAAGTCGCCCAAGCTGCCCGGCGCGTGATTGATGCGTCGGGCGTTTCGATTGAATGGGAGGAAGTTCCCGCGCGGCCCCCCGCTGACAATTCCAAGGCCGACTTCTCGCAATGGGCTGCGGTCCAGTCTGTGCGGCACAACGGCGTTGGGTTGAAGGGGCCGATTGCAACGCCCATCGCGCACGGCCCTCGCAGCATCAATGTGGGGTTGCGAATAGAGCTCGAGCTTTATGCCAATCTGCGCCCGGTAAAAAATTTGGAGGGGGTGGGGTCGCGCTGGGAAAACGTGGACCTGGTGATCGTGCGAGAGAACACCGAGGATCTCTATTCAGGGCTTGAGCACCTTGTTGTCCCCGGCGTTGTGGAAAGCCTGAAGATCATCACGGAAAAGGCCTCGACACGGATTGCAAAATTCGCTTTTGAATATGCGCGGAAAAAAGGACGGAAGAGAGTCCACGCCATCCACAAAGCCAACATCATGAAGCTTTCCGACGGAATGTTTCTGGCCTCGACACGAAAGGTCGCGCAGGATTACTCGGAAATCGAATACCGCGAAATGATTGTGGATAACACGTGCATGCAGCTCGTCATGAATCCGCAGCAATTCGACGTGCTCGTGCTTCCGAATCTTTACGGCGACGTGGTCAGTGACTTGGCCGCAGGCCTTGTCGGAGGGCTGGGAGTCGTGCCCAGCGGAAATATTGGCGAGCAGGCGGCAATTTTTGAGGCCGTGCATGGTACCGCGCCAGACATCGCCGGAAAGGGTATCGCCAATCCGACGGCTATCCTGATGAGCGGCATCATGATGCTGGACTATCTCGGCGAAGGGGATGCGGCACGGCGGATCGAGAAGGCCTTGCATGGTGTCTATCGCGCGGGCATGCATTTGACTCCCGATGCCGGCGGTAAAGCGACAACCAAGGAGTTCACAGATGAAGTGATCGCGGCGATGGGGAAGAAATGAACCGCGGGCCATCCGAATTGGTGCGTTGACTTGGCTTCCGGCGTCGGCGAAAATAGAATTTAGAGAATCACAGACAGAGGAGAGTCCATGGCGGATGCAACAGTCACAGCCGCAAAGTATGAAGCCGGGGAGGTCGTGAAGGCCTACCCGATGTCGGGCGGCACGACGAATCAACGCAAGCGCAAGCCGCACATTCTCGCCGTCATCAATGAGAGCTGTACCGGATGTTCCGGATCACCTGCCTGCGTGGACTACTGCCCTGTAGAAGCCTGCATGTATTGGATTCCCGACGCAGATCACCCGCCGTTTGGCCGAATTGAAGTGGACCCGCTGCTTTGCATCGGCTGCAAGCTTTGCACGAGCAAAGGCCCAGACGGCGCTTTCCTCGAAGGGTGCCCTTGGGACGCGATTGACATGGTGCCGCTCGCTGAATGGGAAGGCGAACGCGGCAGTCTTCCCTACTGAATCAGACTCGCATAAATCACGGAAAGATCTAAGGTTTGGATGTACGTGCGCCCTCACGATTGCGGATCGCGGTGAGCGTAAGCGTCGCCTGTTGAGCCACATTTGGGGGCATCTCCGGTATCCCGCGCGCGAATGGCACAACGGCGGCTTCGTCCTGAGTGTTCCCGATCAGGTAGAGCGCGCGCAGCGCTTCCCAAACCACGTCCGAACTTGGGTCCAGGTGCGCAACCGTCTGGCCTGCGTTCACCATTTCACCGTCCGGAACCGACCATCCGACGAGAGTTCCCGGCACATTTGTACGGACCTCAGTTGCCTTGCCGTTGGGGTCTTCGATTCGTCCGACCAGCGTGCCGGGGTTCACGGCATCGCCGGGTTTGAGCCGTTCGTACAATTTCCCTGCAGTGGGAGCGGGCATGACGTAGGGCTTAAGCATTGCGCAAATAACATCATGCCCGGAGGGGTCGTCGAAACGCACGAGAGAAAGCGCCGCATTCCGCTGGACCATGGGATTTGAGTCAGCGAGGAGGTTTAGAAGGCGCGAGTGGAATTCGGGGACAGCCGCGTCCTGTCCCATTACCCACGCGGCGGTCGTGCGCAGCGCCTCATCGGAGCTGGAGGACAAGCTCACCACCTGGGGATACCATTCCCGCGCGGAAGCGCGGACGCTCGCATCCTGACTCAGAATTCGGTCCGCAACCTGAGAAAGAGCGTGCTGGGCCTCGCGAGGGTGCTTCGTATCGGCGAAGGCCTTCGCCATTTGCGCGTCATCGAGGGGACGACCAAACCAAGTGGCTTGCCAAAAGAGATATGGCATCAGGACAAATAGGAATGTCAGAATCAGCACGGCATAGAGCCACCGTTTTGGAACGCTCTTCGCCGCCCTCTTTGAGCCGGTGGGTGATCCCGCCGCCCCGTGTGAGTTGCCCGCCGCTTCCCTTCCCGTGTTTGAGCGTTCGCTCATGCGAATTGTTCATGCGGCACATTCATACGGATGGCGCATAGAGATGATACAGCATCACGTAGATGATGACGCCCGTGACCGAGACGTAGAGCCATATCGGTAGAGTCCAGCGCGCAATGCGGCGATGGCGGTCGAACTGTTCACGCAAGGCCCGAGAAAGGGTAATGATCGCGAGGGGAACAATCGCGGCGGCAAGGATGACATGGGAGATCAGCAGCGTGAAATAAACGGGCCGGATCCATCCCTGGCCGAGGAAATGCACGTTGCCAACGCGAACGTGGTAAATGACGTAAGAAACAAGAAACGCCGCAGAGCAAATAAACGCGGTAACCATGCAGGCCCGGTGAGCCCGAATCCGGCGCCGGCGGATCATCAAGTATCCGCCGGTAAGAAATACAGCACTGATCCCATTCAGGGTGGCGTTGAGAGCTGCCTGGGAAAACACAGATGGCTGCTACTTGCTTGCCGCGGCAGTGGCGGAAGCCGATTCGACGGACTTTTGGCGGCCAATCCAACCCTGTTTACGAGCCACCGCGACAATCATGGCCGTGAAAACCAGCGCCATCATCAGACAGATGGATACAAGCAGAAGGCCGTCAATATTCTTGATGATTCCCGTAAAGAAGCTTGCGGCCACGCCCGCGGCGGAAAGCAAAATGAATATCAGCGCCACGCCAATCAGTTCCAGGATTCCCAAACGCTCGTCGTTTGCCATTTGTGGGACGGCCTCCCAAAGATTTGCAGAAATCGGCGCCTACCGCGGCAGCTTGTCATACATCATGAGGCCCAGCAGCAGCGGCAGGTGCAGAACAGTAGCGTGCATCAACCATTTGGCGCGGACATTGGTCCGGCTCGCCGAAGCCCATAGACACAATTGAATGAGCACCAGGTTCAAGACCACAGCTCCGAAAAAGTAGCGCACACCTGCGAGCCCCATGAAAACGGGCAACGCGCTCACCGGAACCAAAAGAAGCGCTGCCCCAATAATTTGTCGAAACGTCGCCCGGCCCGTAGGGTCCACCACGGGCAACATACGGATGCCCGCCCGCGAATAGTCTTCGCGGTACATCCACGCAATCGAAAAAAAATGTGGAAATTGCCAAAGGCACATGATGGCGAAGAGCACCCAGGCTCCCAGATTCAGCGATCCGCCAGCCGCGACCCACCCAATCAGGGGCGGCATCGCGCCTGGGATGGCTCCAATGGCCGTAGCAAGCGTTGTGCGCTTCTTAAGCGGCGTATAAATGCCCAGGTAGCTCGTGCAAGTGAAGAGGCCCAAAAGGCTCGCCAAAACACCCGCCGTAAAAGCCAAATAAACTGCGCCACTCACCACGAGGCCGGCGCCGAAGAGCGCGGCCTCAATCGGCATTAATTGGCCACTCGGAAGCGGACGGGAGGCGGTACGGCGCATGAAAGCGTCCGAAGCGCGTTCGACGTATTGGTTCAACGCCGAAGTGCCCGCCGCGACGAGCGTCGTCCCAACCACGGTTTCCAGCATCCGCACCCAAGCCACAGGGCCTGGAGATCCCAGGTAAAAGCCTGCCAGGGTTGTAAGGACCACCAGAAAAGAGACGTCCGGCTTCGTAAGGGCGATGTAGGCCATCGCACGGGATGTGCGGGCGGCCGGGATTGTCCGAGTGGCGCCCACTATATTGCCACCTGCGCGCGGTTCGTGGAAAGGGCAGGCTGGCGCGATTCGCTCAGCAAGCGATGGGCGACGAGCGCGACTGTGACGGTCCCCGCAAGCGTCAGCGCTCCAACCACGACGTGAGCCACCGTCAGTGTGACCATAACAGGCATGGGCTGTGGGTCCGTCAGTGTAGCGATGCGCGACCACCAGGCCCCGGCGCCGAGAAGGAGTTGCGTGCTAATTAATGAGTGCAGAATGACGCGGCACCGCGTGAAGGCGGCGGAGGATGGGAATCGTTTGCGAAGCGCGGCCGCAGTCCAAAAGATCATTCCGGTAACAACGGCAGCGCCAATCAGGTGAGGCCCGATTCCGAGCCCCTTGTGACGAAACTCCGCGCCCAGAACAAGCTGAAGCAGCGTGGCGATGGCAGTAAGAATAGTGAGCGTGCGGATTCGAGGTGAACCTTTATCTTCCATCGAGGAGACGTCCTGCCACCACCATCGGCTTGTAAACAGGGCGAGACTTACGATCGTGCAGAAGAAGATTTGTGCCAGCGTGGCATGGGCGACGGAAATCCATACCGGCTGGCGAAAGATTACCGTCATGCCTCCGAGAACTGCCTGCCCACAAACGGCGACGACAGCAATCCAGCCGAAATTCCTTACTTTCTTTCGCGGTTCCGCACGCCAAAGCCAGAAGGCGAAGATCAGGGAAATCGCGATTTCACAAGCGGCGATGACGCGATGCGTGAATTCGTACCGGATCCCCCCAACGAACGGCGGCACAACGGAGTGGTAAGCCAGCGGCCAATCGGGAATGGAAAGGCCGGCGTCATTCGAGGTGACAAGCGCCCCCGCAGTGACGAGGACAACCGTCAGACAGGCTGAAAATACGGCGAAGCGATGGAGCCGTTGATTGTAGAGGTCTGATCCCATCTGAATATTGCGCGGCGGGAGCCCTTCGCCGGGCCATTGCCTGGCACGCGCGAAGAATTCCCGCCGCGGCTAAATCCAGTTAGTCTCCCGACTGCGCAGCGTTGAAGGAAAGGTTGACGGACTTCGTTTCCTTTGCGCCGATGGTCACCTGCTGCGTGACCGTGCCGAATTGCTCCTGCCACGCAACGATCGTGTACGAGCCCGGAGGAAGATTCGCGATGCTATATTTTCCGTCCGCACCGGTTACGCTGAAATATGGGTTCTTAAATACGAAAATGTAGGACTTCATCCACGGGTGGACATTGCACTTCACCGGGATGGCGTTTTCCGGCCGCGCGAACACTTCCATCAGAGGCGCAGCGCCGGGCGGCTGCGATTGATTCCATTCACGGTTGTCCTTCGGGACCGGGTGGATGTTGTGAGTGGTGTTATCGCTGTTCGTGACCTGCAAAGTCTGGCCCGCCATCATCCCCACAACATGGGGATGGTACTGGCAACCCTTCTGGTCGATCTTTGCGGGATCCGACGGAGCCGTGAAGCTGTACTTGCTCATGTCTTCCTGGATATAAACGACGGCATTCACAAGCGTCCCGCCGGGCCCGGTGACAACGGATTCGTCTTTCACCGGCGTCGGGTGCTGCGACATGCAATACGCCTCCGCCGACATGTTGATGTTGTGCATGGCCGGCGCTGCGCCATCGAGCTTAATCGTGCCGGTGACCGATCCTGCTGTGGCCGCGTCAACAGCCTGCCCGGTCGGTTGGGATCCCCCGCCGCTCGCGGGCTGTTCGGTCTCGGGACTCTTGCCGCAGCTCACCACAGTAAAAGCAAGACCGGCGGCGATCAATAAATACGCACTATAACGAATTCTCATTTGTTAGAGCTTCCTCCTGTATTGAGTCTGACTATTCTAATGCCTTTTGAGATTTCAAGTCGCGTTATTTTCCCGGAGGACTGGCGCCACCGGCCGGACTGCGTCCTTGCAAACGGCGCTGCTCCTCCGGAGTGATTGTCATCAAGTACCGAACCATTAAGTTCGCATGGTCGCCGGTGTAGGTCTTGAATTCACTGGGAATCACGCCCGTAAACACCCACCGGTCGCCCTCGCGATGGAACAAGCCGGAGGGCATGGAAGTACCGGGAATGATCTTCGCGGGATCCGTGACCCAGCGTTCAGCCCAGGCCGCGCGAAGACGGTCACCGGCCAGCACGAAATTCGGCGCGGTGGCGTTCTTGTCATGCGCCGGATCCCCTGTCGCATGGCATTTCAAGCAGGGCGCGGCCGGGTTGGTGAACAAGTCGCGCGCCAACGTCTCTTCGGCATTCGTGAGCGGCTCCGCCTTCGGCGCGATGTAAGGCTCTTCCTGAGAAGACATCGCCTCAAAGAAAAGCACGATCTTGCGAATCTCGTCGTCCGAAAGCGAAAAGGTCGGCATTCGCACTTGCAGGTAACTGCGGACGCCATTCTTGTTCGTGTCTGTCGTGCTCAGCGAAGGATTCGCCAGGAAGCGCTTCAGCCATTCCGGATTCACGCGCGCGCCTTCGCTCGTGAGAACAGGCGGCAAGTTGGCTTTGTTCTCCGCTTGATAGAAGGGCAAATCCTGCATGGTAGTCTTTTGATCGATGCCAATCTGGTGGCAGCCGATGCAGTTGTACTTCGTGACGATCCACCAACCTTCCTGAATGGCGTGGCGCCGGTCCGCCGGTTTGTACATATACTCGGGCGGAAGTTGAGGGTCCACGCTGCCGAGTAGGAACGACACCAGAGCATCCACCTCATTCTTGTCGATCTGGTGATTCCGCGGGTCGGTCAAATTCGGCGTGGGCATGCGAAGCCGGTCCATCGGGTCGGGCTTGTACTTGCCATGATCAAAAACATTGGGATCGTTCAGCTTGGCCTCGAAAAAGCCCTTGGAGTCATACCACGCGCCCCGCGGCGAGACTTTTCCATTGACGAGCACGCCACGCTTCGCGTCTTCCGTATAGAGGGCGAAGTCGAGACGCTCGATCGGTTTGCTGCCTTCGTTTGTCAGCTCCGTCCCAATGCGGCCTTCGTCCTCCAGACCCGAAATCTCGTGGCAGCCGGCACATCCATAGTGCTGTATCAGCGCCTTGCCCTGCGCCGCGAGCTTGGGGTCGTCCATATACGGCGCGGGCGGATACGCCGCGTCCGAGTGCTTCTGAGCCATCAAGTAGGTGGCGATGTCGCGGGAATCTTCATCGGTCAGGCGCAGGCTCGGCATGACGGTTGGCTGCTGGACTTCGAGCTGATGGCCGTCATTCGGGCAGCGGGAATGGTCGAGATCGAATTGGAACGGCAACCCGTGCATGGCGTAGTCCTCTGGAGTGATATCGCGTTTTTCAAAAGGACAATAAGGCAGCGTGCGCTCGCGCGGGTTGTGCACCCAGCGGACGAGGTATTCGTAGTTCTCTTTTTCACCGATGCGGCTCAGGTTCGCCGCGAAATCTCCGCCGATGATGTTTGCCCCTTCGCCAATCGAGTGGCAGGCGAGGCAGCCGCGGGATTCGAGCAATTCCTTGCCGTGCCCTGCATTTCCCGGAGCCTGATGAGCCAAATTCGGTCCGGCAATTCCCTGCTGCCAAATGAAGGCGGCGATTCTCTGCACTTCGTCTTGTTCCAGCCGGAACTGCGGCATTTTCGTGGTCGGCCGGAAGGTGTGCGTCTGCGAGAGCCAGATCGGAATCCATTCTTTGCGCAACTTCATCCGGACTTCCTTGAGGTCCGGCCCGACGCGCTTGGATTCGCGCATCAACGAAGAGGAGAGAGAGTCAAGCGTTTGGATTTGTGCGTCAATCTTGCTGCTTTCGACGGTGAGGCTCGTCGCACGGGCATTCAGTTTCCGCGCGGTCTCATTGTCCGGCGCGAGGTCGGCCTGATGATTCAAGCGCGGGATTTCGATCGCGTAATCATGCTTTGTGCTTTCGAACTGCATGATTTGCTGGCGCGTGGCAGTCAGCCGCTCAGGTTCATCGTCAAACCCCGCGTACTTGTGGCAGCCGATGCACCCACGCGTACGGTAAAGCTGACGGCCGCGGTTGAGCACCTCGGCATGTTCGGTGACCATGTCCGCGGCATGGCAATTCTGGCAGCCGGCCGTGAAGTTCTCGCGATAATAGAGAGGCCAGAGCCAGTGCTCGTAGCGGCCGTGGCCCTTTTCGACCGAGTCAAGTGCGCGGCCGTTCCCGCCGTGGCAAGGCGAACATCCATATTTTTCAAGGGGATGCCATTTAAATAGATCGGCGTCAGGATGGCTTGAGAAAGGCGCATCGTGGCTTGCCGCTATCGTCCTGCCAAGGTCGGCCTTGGTCAGCGTCATGGTCACGGGCACAACAAGAGGGTCCATGGCGATGTGGCAAGACTGGCAGCGATCCACAAGACCGACACCACCGATGTAATTGATCACTGTGCCCGGCGGATTCACATTGATCTGACGCATATCGATTTTGAATGAGGACATCGCATTGCGCAGATTTCCAAGCGCGGCGGCGCTCGGACCGGGCAGCTTTTCCTTCACAAATTCATTTAGCTTTTCCTGGGCAGCCTTGACGGGCGCGTCCACTTCAGCTTGTTCCGCCACAAGGTTCGCCTTCGCCGCCATCAGGTCCGTAAACGAAGCGTTTAATTGGTCGTAGGTCAGGTGGCGAATTTCGGTTTTGCCGTTGCCAAGCGGCCATTCAACGTCGTAGGTCTCCTTCTTGGCTTCGTCCACGTCTTTCTGACGGCTCTCCTTCGTGCTCTTATCGGATTCTGGAACGATTTCCAATTGATAGACGAGCGCACCCACCTTCCCGCGTGCGTTCTGAAAATTCGGAGTGATTGCCGTCCGCTGCAGGTCCGCCAGCGCGATGTTCCGGGAGAATTCGTCATCCTTCGGTTTCGCGGCCTGCTGCGCGGCGTCGAGATCGGCCTTGAGTTTCTTGAATTCCGGCGAGGAATAAACGCTGACCTCGGACTCTGTCTCCAGGGAGACTTGCTTCGCAAGATAGTCCTGATACTCCGAGACGAAATCGCGCTGGTAGGCGCGCCACGGACGCAAGCCGAAGAACTCATCGTACAGCGACCACGCGACCGTCAGCATCAACAGGAACACGGACACCAGCATGACCGTGCTGAACGATTTGCCAGTTATGGGATCCGGACCGGAAGGTTCAGGCACCCGGGGCCTCCTCGCCGAGGGATTTAACTCGAGCTAGACGCTGAACCATGGCGTCTCCCAGACATAATGGATGCGGAACACAAGCCGCAAAAGAATCTTGAGCGGCAGCGAAAGCATCAGCGACAAAAACAAAAGCATGGTGACGCTTTGCAACAGGGACATCCTTTTGGAAATCTTACGGCTGAATTGCGTTTTGTTGACCAGCCAGTAGAAGAAATAAAATGACCCTAGGAAATAGAACATAACCGGAAAAATTCCGAAGATCCCCCGTGCGATCAGGCCGGAAAACGGTTTCCACCCGCCGGGCAACAAATGGGCCATCCAGGCGCCGTCAATGTGGAGCACGTCATCGAGGTTCCGATTCACGGCAAAATCCACGCGGCTCGCGTCCCAAGTTTGCGTCGGCCAGAACCACATCCAACCGGGCCCCCGGATGAACGTACCGATCACGATCATCAGGACCCACAGACCTAGAAAACCAATTAAAAATATCCAGATAGAAAATTTCCGCTGGCGATAGGTGTAATAGCCGTTGCCGAGAGGGTTTTCGTCTATATAGGGTATGGCCATCAAGCCGACAATGATGAGCGTCGGCATGACCACCCCCGCGATCCAAGGATCGAAATAGACAAGCATTTCCTGCAGCCCGAGGAAATACCAGGGCGCTTTGGCCGGGTTCATCGTGACGTTCGGATTTGACGGCTCCTCGAGAGGCGCGTTCAGCGTGATCGACCACACCATCAGCAAGATTGTGATGATGATTGCGGCGAGGAATTCGACGCGCATGAGGTAAGGCCATGTGTGGACTTCGCGGTCCCATCCTTTTTCGTAGGGCTGTGTTTTCCTATGCGCCGCTTTTGCCGCAGCGGGATCCGATTCGAGCCTGGCGATCAACTCATCGTTCTTTTTTGCCTCTCGGAAAGCCAGCCAGCAATAAAAAGGAATGAAAAACAATAGGGCAACAATTGGCACATTGTCCGGTGCGGATGCGATTTCCCAAATCTGGTGCCAATCCCACCACATAGTGGATCGTCTCTCCCAGGCAAACCTAAGTCGAATCCAAGCGCGCGCGCCTGCCGTTGCGCCTGTTTATAACTACTGCATGCCGCTCGGCTTCAAGATGACCGGGCGCGGCCCCTTCTCTTCCTTGATTTCTGATTCGAGCATTACCGGTGCCGGGCCGGAGATGCCGCCGTCCTTGCGAACGCGCCAGAAATGCAGGCCCATGAAAATTGAAGCAATGAGCGGAATCGCAATGCAGTGCCAAATGTAGGCGCGCAAAAGCGCGTTCGCATCCACGATGGAGCCGCCCAACAACGCAAAGCGCACGTCATTATATGGTGTCATGCCAAGCTGCGCGCCGAATGGGCCTTCGTGGCCAAGCAGCGGAGTCGCGCGCGCCATGTTGGTGCCAACGGTGACGGCCCAGAAACCGAGCTGATCATCCGGCAGCAAATAGCCGGTGAATGAAAGCAACATCGTCAGCACCATCAGGAGCACGCCAATGCACCAGTTGAATTCTCGAGGCCGCTTGTAGGAGCCCGTCAGGAAAACGCGGAACATGTGCAGCCAGACAGCGATGATCATCAAGTGCGCGGCCCAGCGGTGCATGTTGCGCAGCAGCTTGCCGAAAGGGACGTCGTTTTCGAGATACAGGATGTCGCGGAACGCCTGCACCTTGCTCGGATGGTAGTAATACATCAGCAGGACGCCGGTGAAAGTGAGCACGATGAAAAGATAGAACGTGATGCCGCCCATCCCCCAGGTGTAACTGTATTTGGTGGCGTCGCGATTGACCTTGGCCGGATGCAGGTGAAAGAAAACGTTGCTGAGAACGCTCAGCGCGCGGTTTCGCGGAGTCTCGTCGTGCTTGACACGAAACATGGAACGGTAAAGCTGCGTCTTTTCGGGCTCTTTCAGTCCTTCGAGCTGCTCCTTCCCTTTTTCAGAAACGTACTTTTTCAGGCCCTCGGCGTCCTGCTTGACTTTGTCGAGAAGCCCAGTACGTTTTTTTTCTCCGTTATCTTCCGCCACCTAAATCCCCCCTGCGAGTCGCCCTTCGCAAGTAGCACAACGAATGGCCCATGCCAAAATCACTAAACGTTTAGGAACGCGCCGCTGTCATTGAAATGGTTGACGCCCGCCTTGGGGTCATCCACAAAAAGCCTGCTCGAATCGACGGTAATCTTTCCCGTGGCGTCCAGCTCGACGTGGCATCGGTCCATCGGCCGCGGCGCGGGCCCTTCAAAGTTGATGCCTTCACTGTCATACCCGCTGCCGTGGCACGGACACTTGAACTTGTTCTCGCTCGCCTTCCACTCCGGCGTGCACCCGAGGTGCGTGCAGCGCGCAAATATCACGAAAATCCGGTCCGGCTCGCGAATCACCCAGACTCGATTTGTCATCAGGAAACGCTGGTCATTTCCCAGCGCGAAATCCGCGGGGTAGCCAATAGAAAAGATGGGGTTCGGTTCAAAAAGCGCTCTGGGGAAGAAAAACCGGAGGAACATCAGGAAATTGATGCCCAGGTAGCCCCAAATCATCGCCCAGGTGAATCGGCGGCGCTGAAGGTTTACTTCGTCTGCGGGATTCGCTTCCGCTTTCTTCCCTTTTGCCGTCGGCTTTGGTTGCGCCGCGGCGGAAGGTGAAGGTGCGGCCCCTGCCTCCCCGGTCTTACCCTCGGTCTGTTCCGGCATAGAAGTGCGAGTACCCTCGATTAAAACGGGTCAAGAACTGCGTTTGATGCGAATACTTTTTATATTCTGTCGCATCCGGTTGTGTCAAGACGAATCGGGAGAAAAGAAGCGGTTGAATGAACCGTGTTTTGAGGTCAGACTCACCCGACCCGGGCAGGCTGCTCGGTATCTACGCCTACGGCGCGCAAAACAAGGTCAGCGAGAGCGCCGATGAACCGGGGAGAATCCCCAACGGCAGGCATCATTTCAAATTGTTCGACGCCGAGTTTCCCGGCGTGTTCGCGCGCGTCAATGTTGATTTCGTGCAGCGTCTCGATGTGTTCCGTCACAAATGAAATCGGAACGGCGAGGAGATTTTTTTCGCCGGATCGCGCCAGTTTGTCGATGGTCGCGTCCAGGCTGGGTTCGAGCCACTTCTGGCGGCCCACGCGACTCTGAAAACAAAGAGTGTGCGCATTCGGCCAGCGGCCATCTTCGAGCACGAGCCGGACAGTCTCCTCAATTTGCTTCTGATAAGGGTCGCCCTTCTGAATGAGGCTCAGTGGCAATCCATGCGCGCTGAAAACAATGTGCGTCCCGTGAGGGTCATGAAAATGCGAGAGCGCCAGTTCGATGCGGTCCACGACGGCCTCGATGTACAGCGGATGGTCGTAAAAATGCTCGATCAGGTGCTCTTCGGGCGACGCCTGCGCGGGCCGGTAAAGCCGCCGCCACTCCTTCACGCTGCTGAGTGTGGTGGCAAAGGAATATTGAGGATACATGGGCAGCAACACAAGCGCGTCCAGCTCGGAATCGCGCACTTCGTCCACAGCTTCCTGCGTGAGCGGATGCCAATAACGCATGGCGATAAAGACCCGGGCATCCACCGCATGAGAAAGCGTGGTTTCCAGACGGCGAGCTTGCCGCTCGGTCAAGCGACGGATGGGCGACTGACCGCCGATTTCGGCGTAATGCTCCGCGACGATCTTCGATCTTTTGCGGGAGATGTAACGCGCGAGGGGCTTTCGCAGGATTCCGCCGAGCAGTCCGAGAGGAATAATATCCGGATCGCAGAAAAGGTTGTAGAGAAATGGCTCCACGGCGTCCGGAGCATCCGGCCCGCCAAGCTGGAAGAGCACGACTCCAACCTTTTTTCGCATCGCAGTGCCTAACATTGTGCCGCAAAATTAGCCTGAATCAAAAACTACGAGCGGCTACTCTTACTGAGCGAATGCTTCAGCTTTTCTACTTCCTCTTGAAGTCGCGAAAGGCGCCGCGCGACAGTAAAGTGGTAAACGAAAAAGATCGCCCACGCCGCAAAATAAGCCGCCATCAGATTGTTGAGATTTTTCATGCGTTCTTCCCTGTCCTCTCTGTTGTTGGATGCACGTTAAGCGGAGTCCGTCTCCGCGCGAATTTCCGCAACTTCGTGCCGCAACTTTTCCAGGCGGTATCGTTCTCGAATCAGGGCAATCATCAATACCAGCAAGGCAATGAAGCAATACAGCAGGACTTTGGACATTTCCGGCGAGAGGCCGGAATTCGCGTCTCCGAGGACAACCGGTTTCGGATGTTGAGTCCGGAAAAGCCTGTTCGAGAAGTAGACGATCGGCGCATCCAGAAACGCGAAAATGCAGAACACCGCAGAGACGACCGAACGGCGTTCGGGGTCCTCAATCAACCCACGCAAGAGCAGGTAGCAAACTCCCAGCACCCAAAGCACAAACGTGGACGTCAGCTTCGCGTCCCATGTCCAATATATTCCCCACACCGGTTTTGCCCAGAGGGGGCCTGTGATGAGCATGACGGTGAGAAACGCCACCCCCACCTCGATGCAGCTCACGGCCAACCAATCTGCTTTCACGTTGCGTTTGGTCAGGTAAACGATGGTCGCAACGAAGGCGATGGTGAACGCGACGAGCGCGTTCACGCCGCTCGGCATGTGGAAATAGAAAATGCGCTGGATGTCACCCATGGTGCGCTCGGTCGGCGCGATATAAAACGCCGCGTACGCCGCGCCGCACACAAGTGCGCTGACCGCGAATGACCTTACGGCCTGCGGGAACGCTCCACCTTCGTACTTGCCGGTCAAATGGTTCCTCTATTCTTCGAGGAGATACTCGCCGAAAAGCCAGGTCGCGGTCAAAAAAATTATGTCAAACGCGCCCAGGACCACCAGCCAGGTCGTCCGGAGCTCTGACGGATCAGCCAGCAGGCCGGCCGTTGCCTCCGTGCTCGCAATCAGAACCGGCGTAAGTGCCGGGAGCAACAACAGCGGCAACAGCAACTCCCTCATTCGCGCGTGAGACGCAATCGCGGAGAATACCGTCCCAATCGTCGCCACGCCAAGCGTCCCCATCAACATGACCAATGCCAGCTGCCCCGCAACTGGCGCCAGAGGGATGTTGTACAACACGCCGAATACAGGCAAAAGGGCGGCCTCCACCAACGTGAGAAATAAAAAGTTCGCCAATAATTTCCCGGCCAAAATGGAAAATGGAGCTATCGGCGCGAGACGCAGTCCGCCGAGCGTATCGTTCACGCGCTCGCGGCTGAACGATGGCTGCAGCATCAGGGACCCCGCAAATAGCAGCGCGATCCAGAGCAGTCCCGGCCCGAACCGGCGCGATTCGGCGGAACTCGGGTCAAATGCAAAGCTGAAAACAAAGACCACGATCAAAACGAAAACGAGAGTGGACGTCAGCAACTCGAACGAACGAAATTCCGCGCGAATTTCCTTGGCAAGGATGGTCAGTGCCGCACGCGGCGCATTCATGGGAGAAGCCTCATCGTCTAATTCCGTCTCGAGGAAGCGCTTGCAGACGAGTCCGCGGAGGCAAACGATCCCGCGCCGCGTTGAAGTATCGAACGCAGATCGTCTCCCGCCGAGCTATCCGCAACCACGGTCCCGCCGCGCATTTCGATGGCGCGCGTCGCAAGAGCCAGGGATTCGCTTTGCCCGTGCGAGCTCATCAGAATCGTTGCACCTGCGGAGCGCAACGATGCCAGGGTTCTGGCGAGCCATGCCGCGCCATCGCGGTCGAGGCCCGCCGCGGGCTCGTCGAGCAACAACAAGGTGGGCCTGGCAAGAAGTGCGCGGGCGATTGCAAGGCGTTGCCTCATGCCGCGAGAGAATGTGCGCACCATATCGCGGGCGCGATCGGCGAGACCCGTGGGTTCGAGCGCCTCCGTCGCGGAGCGTCGCGGCTCGCGCAAATTATAAAGTCGCGCGAAGAAGGTCAGATTCTCTTCCGCAGTAAGTTCGTCGTATAGCATGGTCGCATGTCCAACCATGCCAATCCTGCTCTTAACGGCCGCTGGTTCAGCGCCGCCAGAGTTTCCCACCGTAACTTTTCCGGCTGTGGGCCGCGAGAGCAGCGCCGCCAGACGAAGCAGAGTCGTTTTTCCGGAACCGTTTGGACCCACGAGCACTACGAATTCGCCCGGGGCAATTTCCAGTGAAACTCGCCGCACCGCGACGAGCGCGCCAAACCTTTTCTCGGTGTTCTCGAAAATAATACCCGGACCGGAGGAGGATTCGGAAATGGATGTCGCAGGAGGCACGCGGGCCGTTCAGCCTCGCACGAGGTCGCGGAGGATTTTTTCCGCGCGGCCGCGCTGCTCGGCGTAATCCTGCTCGGAGATCGTGCCCGCCTGCCGGCGCAATTCGAGCCGAAACAGCACGTCCTTCAATTCATCGAGACTCGAGCCGACCTTGCGGTCGATCTCGCCGAGCGCATCATGAGCAGGCGCGGCAGCCTGCTTTGGCATGGAACTCGCCGCCGCGTGTACTCCCGCATTACCGTGGGATCGCGCGATGGAAGGCGCCGGCGGATTCCCCGGCCCGGCAGCTATCGCGACGGGCCTTCGATACAAATAACCCGCGCCTAGAAGGAAAATGGAAGCGAAGCCGCCAATCAGCACCCACTTAAGTGTGTCCAAACGTGGCGGCACGGCCGACACCGCTTGCCCTGAATCGCGGCCATTTCCATTGCCTCCATCCTGTCCAGGCTGGCCCGAATTTTCCGGAGGAGGCGCTGTCCCGGATACCGAAACGTCGAAACTCGAGCCCGCCGCGATTCCCTCGCGGACGTAGAGGGACATTCCCTGATCCGACCCGGCCGGTTGGAATCCGGAAGCGGAAATTGTCACCGTCGGCGGAGCTAGCAGCATGATTTGTCCCGAGGTGTTGACCGAAGGGATGTGAAGCGTTGCGCGATTGGATGGATATGGTAGCGAATAGGAGAGCCGGACGATGCTATCTCCGGGGCGAAATGGAAATGCGATCGCGTACCGCATCCCCCCCCGGTCGATTGTCCCTTGTACGACGGACATTTTCTCCGGGCCCGCGGCCGTTACCTGTTCTAAATTCGCGCCATCCGGGATTTGAAACTCGAAATTCCCTGCCGTCTTGAAATACGCAACAGGCGGCGTGGATTGGTTCTGGACTTCGTATTCTTCCCCGACCAAAAGGTTTGCTCCATCAGGTTGAAAATAAACAATTCTGGTCGGGAAGCGGACGGAGTTCGCGTCGGTGGCCGGTTCGTAAATCTGCACGTCGGCCGTCAGCTGTCCGGGCGGAAGCATCGCGTGAAAATTAACGCCCTTGTAGCTCGCTCGGACGAGCATGGGGTTTTGTCCCGAGGGGGTGTAGTTCAGCTCGAAATGTCCTTGCGCGTCGGTCTTCGTCGTCGCGACACTGTCCATGCCGCTTTGCAAATTGAGCAGGACTATGTCCACGCCCGGTGCAACCTTGCCCGTCGTGCCATTGTGAACGACGCCCGAAATAGTTGTTGCCGAGGCGGCAGCCGCGCCGAGCAAAACTGCGCCAAGTACAACTCCCAGTAATCGAGCCGAATATTTCATTGAGCGAGTTTCTCCACAAAAAACTAGTTTTCACCCTGAGCGGAGTCGCGATGGTTTTCATCGGGACTCAGCGAGGGATCTCTTCGATTCACGCCGCGTATATCTCCGCGAGTCCCTACGAATGTCCCGTGGCCTTGCGCCCCGCGAGCGAGGGACTGCCCGTCGCCTGTTCGATTTCCGTGAGAACGACGGCAGCTTCGGTTTCCAAGGCCAGCCGTGTCTCTTCGTAATCTTTTTCCCCGAATTTGCCGGCGCGGTATTCAAACCTCAAGTCGCGCAGGTTTTCGTAGATAGTGTCACGGCGTTCGAGTAACTGGTCAAGCTTCGAGCGGTGAGGTGCGGAATCGCCCGGGCTTGGCTGCAAACCGAACACAAAGACGAGAACTGCGCCGGCAAGGGCTACGCAACCAAGGATCACGGGGATATCTCCTCCCAGAGAAATCGCCAGCCAGGAATTTGCGATCATTGCGGTCATTGCCAGGTTCAATCCTCGGTCTCGTGGCCGGCCTGCTTGCGCACGCGTGCCAGCATTTCCGCGGATGCCTTCGAATCTCCAACGCTCGCGTGTTCGTGCCCTGCCGGAATCCGTTTGCGCCAGTGTTGAATCACCAGCATCACGATACCAAGCCCGGCGACGAAAGCGAAGCCGGGAAAAATCCAGGCGACACGGTTAAACCCTTTGTTTGGCGGCGAGGAAAGCGCCGCCACGCCATATTCCTGGATAAAATCCTGCGTCACAAGATCGTCGGACTCGCCTCGCGCGATTCGTTCATCCAACTCCTTCAGCATCGGGGCCGAACTGGGGCAATTGATATGGTTGCATTGCACCAGAACCTGGCCGCAGCCGCACATGCACATTAACTGCAAGCCGAGTCTCTTCGCATGATCGGTTTGCTGCGCGCGAGCGGCGGGGAGCATCGTGATTCCCGCGCCGAGAAGCGTGATCAGGGCAAACGACGCCCAGAAGCGTGAATTGGCTTTAGTCCGAGCCACTGTATTCCCCATCAATGTGTTCCCCATCGAATTGCACTGTCGCGGGAATCGCCCGCGCGCCGGAGACGGCAGGCGCAGTTTCCTGCCTCTTCTGAATCGCCGTTTGCATGACAATCACCGGAGCGCGGCTGGGAATCAGCGCCAGAATCGTCCCCAGGACGACAACCACTCCGCCGAACCAGACCCACTTCACGAGGGGATTCAAATACGCGTGGATCACGGGCCTATTCGTCTGCGGACTGAGGCCGGCATAAACCAAATAAAGATCTTCACGTGGCGTGGATGAAATCGCAACCATCGTCCCGGATTCCTGACTATCCCCGTAATTTCTCTTCTCGGGATAAAGCATCATCGTCTCGCGACCATCCCGCAAAACCTCAACGGAAACTCGCTCGGATGTGTAATTGGAACCGGGAACGGAGTCGAAGGCCTGGCAAACAAGCGTGTATCGCCCAATCTGCATCTGCGAGCCTGGGGACATCTCCATCTGCTTATCCTGATTGAACGCCTGGCCGGAAATGCCGACAAAAACAAGCACGATCCCGAAATGCACGACATACCCGCCGTAGCGCCGCGTATTGCGCAGAGTAAGCTGCACCGCCGACGTGAGAAGGTTTCCGCCGCCGCGCGCGCGAATCACTCTTGCGCCGCGGTAAAACTCCGACAAAATTGTCAGCGTGACGAACACGGAAAGGATCACGCACGCCAGCGAGAAAAGATCCTTGCACCCGAGCGGCCACGCAATCGCGCCCGCCACGATCCCGCCCGCGAGCGGTCCGCCGAAATTGCGCTTCAGGCTGTCGAGCGATGTGCGGCGCCACGCCAGCAGCGGGCCGACCCCGGTGAGGAAAAGCAGCATCAAACCTATCGGAATATTGATGCGATTGAAGAATGGCGCACCTACGCTGATCTTCTGCCCAGTCGCCCACGCCGAAAGAACCGGAAACACCGTGCCGGAAAGAACGGCCACGCAAGCCACCAGCAAAATTAAATTGTTGAACAGAAAGCTCGATTCGCGCGAGATCATCGAGTCCAGTTGATTGTCGCTCTTCAGGTAGTCGCGATTCTTCAAGTACGCGACGGTGCAAGCAGTGAGTATCAGAATCAAGAACCCGATAAACCACGGACCGATATCGGATTGCGCGAATGCATGGACGGAACTGATTACGCCGCTCCGTGTGAGGAATGTTCCGAAGATGCAAAGCAGGAACGTGATGAACACCAGCCAAACATTCCACACCTTCATCATGCCGCGCTTTTCCTGCATCATCACCGAATGAAGGAACGCCGTGCCCGTCAACCACGGCATCAACGAAGCATTCTCGACGGGATCCCACGACCAGTAACCACCCCAGCCTAGAACCGCGTAAGCCCAGTGCGCGCCGAGCAGGATGCCAACGCTCTGAAAACACCAGGCGATCATGGTCCAGCGGCGCGTCAAGTGGATCCACTTTTCTCCTGGATACCGCCCGATCAGCGCGGCCAACGCGAAGGCGAATGGAATCGTGAAGCCCGTGTATCCCGAATAGAGCATCGGCGGATGGATGATCATTTCGGGATATTGCAGGAGGGGCGTCAGTCCTCTTCCATCTGGCTGCGTGAGCCAGGAAATAACGCCGCCCGGCCCCGCCACGCCGATCATTTTGAACGGACTGGCGATGAAATTATTCAGAATCAGAAAGAATAATTGAACGCTCGCGAGAATGACGCCGACGTAGGGCATGAGCTCCGGGTGCTTGCTTCGGTACGTCCACAGAACGGAAAAAACGTAGGCCGAGAGCAGCAGGCTCCAGAATAGGAGCGAGCCTTCCTGACCGGACCACAGCGCGGCGATTTTCAGGAAAATTGGCTGCGTGCGGCTGCTGTGTTGTACGACGTATGCGATCGAGAAATTATCGGAGAGGAAAAGATAAACCAGGCTCGCCACCGCCAGGCCGATCAGACCGCAGACGGCCATGCCCGCGTTTCGTGCACTCTTAATTAGAAACGGGTTGCGGGTCCGAATCGCGGCGATTCCGCCGCAGATTGCGTAGATGGCGCAGACAAAAGCAAGTAACAGCGCGAAAGAGCCGAAAAGATCCATCAATCATTCCTCGACTGGCAATCCTCGACTGTTACATTCCTCGACGGGCGCCGAGCTGCCACACGGTTGGGAGAGCTACTTGCCTGACGGAGTTGGAGCCACTTCATATTTGGACGCGCACTTGGCCTGCACCTGATCTGCCGTGAAGCGGCCATCCGCTCCAAGTTTCCCCTCGACCAGCGCCTGTGCATCGTCTTTGAATGTGTCCGGCAGAGGATCGGTACCCGTATAGCTGACCGGAAGTCTCCGATTTTCTTCGATGAGCACGAATTCGATGCGCCCCGGAAGGTGTTCAATCGTTCCCGGGGCGACGTTTCCGGAAACGCGCATATGCTGGCGCAATTCACTTTGGCTCAGGCCGGGTAGTTCGGCAATCGTGTGGTAATAGGTCTTGCTTTCCTTGGCGCCAACCCAGCCCAATGCAAAGAGTGTCGAGAGAATGATTGCAACACCCACCCCAAATTTAGTCTTGGTATTCACTTGTGGCTCCGATCGCCACCCCTTAGAACCTCGTCCAGTTTACCACAGTGGGTAAACGATGGTGGACGCGCCTGGCGGCCGAATCCAGAGTGCAGCGGAGGCGTCCAGATTTATGTGACATGCATCACTTTGCTTTGTGCGTCCGTCACAACTTCGACGTTTCTCTGCGTCACTTGGGCTTCCACGTTGAAAAATGTCTCTGGCCCCAAGTGGCCTATGCCGGGCCTATAGACGGGATCGCCGCATCCAAAATCTTCCTGACCCGGGCAATCTCTTGCTTGTCGCTCGGCGAAGGAATCTCAATTCCCTGCCCGCCGGCGATAAGCTTTTCACCGAGGCCGCCGGCTCGTAATGCCTCGGCCAACCACGGAGCCACGGGAAATAGGAGCCCAATGCGCGCCGGCTTGTAAGACTGCGTGATTCTCGTGACCATCACCCCAGCAACTTTCGGCATGAGGTTTTCCAATCGAACGCCGGACGCGAGGGGACATTCCACCAGCCGCGCCAGATAAATTCCGTGCCGCTGGAATTCGGCAAGCCGCTCCGACGGGGATTTTTCTGGCCCGATCCCAACGGATTGGAACAGCCCCTCCAGATATTCCACCGCCTCCGGGCTCGCTTTTTGGCGCTCCCAAGCGTACAAGTCGTCGTCCATTGCCGCCGGAGGAGCCGTGCGAATCAGAAGCAGTCCAATATGAACCGGGCGGCATCGCGAAGCCAATTCCAGCCTTGCGAGCCGCGCGCGAATGTGTTCGGGCGGCGCCGCAAGGCCGCAGGAGTCACATGGAACGAGCGAGTCTTCTTGAGATGTCACCATGCGGATGATCGTAGAGCAGATGGGACCAATCGGCAATTCGGTCTGCCAACGGGAACTTGACTTGAATACTTGAGCCACGCATAAAAAAAGGGCGTCTCGCGTTTGGGGTCGCGAAACGCCCGAGCAATCGGTTGAGAGCCTTTGGGACGGTACGGGGTGGTCGGCGTTCCCAACCGCTGAATAAACTATTAATTCATTTGATTAAACACCGCGTGGACGAAAATGTTGCGCTGACGCGCCTGCCTATTTCTTCAGCGCACCGCGCAGACAGGCCTTCAGTTCGGGGCTCAGCTCCTTGATTTCCATGCCCGGCATCACCATGAACTTGCAGGAGAGCAATTCGCGCGGTTTATTCTCGTCGGGCAGCTTGCAGACCACGCGGCAATACTGGCAATCCTGGTTCCAGCAGAAGCGCCCGTAGGGGATCGTCTCCGGGCTGATGAATTGAAAACAGCGCAGCAAGGAGTTGCGCTCCGGCACATCAAATGACTTGCCGAGAATCTTGATCTGCACGAGCCGCTCGTAGTGACGGAATGGCCCGGGCAATTCAAAATCCTTCTCATCGAAATCTTCGATCGTTTTCGCCGGTTCACGAAAATTGATGATTTTTGTTTCCAAGGCGCTCTCCTCAGAGGTGCGTCGAGCGTATGCCACTGCGCCCCCCGCCTCAAGGATTCCCTTTGGAGTTTTGACCTATCAGATAATTACCTGCCGGAACAGGAAGAGCGTGGGTCGCGGTTGAAAAAGGAGGACAGCCCTGCCATCGGCGGCCACGAAAGCAGAATCATTTCCGCCCACCGGAAGACCGTCTTGGTTTGCAGCGCTATGCAGCGAGCGCGAGGCGTTCGTATTCCTCCCCGCTCTCGTTAGGCAGCAGCGTCCAAATTGTGTAAATGCCCAGGGCCGTGCCAAGCGGAAAGTGAAGGATTCCGAGGAAGGCCATCACGATGGTCAGCGCCCGCGCCCAGGGTTCGCGCTGCAGGAGACCCCATCCTGCGACCATGCTGAGAATCCCTTTGATGCCGATGACTGTCCCGATGATCGTCAGAATGGTATGAACGAACGGCTCCGCTCCTCCGAAGTTCCCGCCTTGGACTCGGAGGGCAAACCCAAACAGGACATTGGCCACCACGAAGAGGACTACGGCGCCTACAATCTCCAACGAGCCGCACAGGAGCCACAGAATCGAAAGGACTTGCAGGTTTCGTTGCACCCTTCCCTGGCGCTCCAGCGGTACGACAGCTATTCCTACAGTCTTGCCGCAGGAAGAACAATACCTCTGTCCATTCATCAACTGATTGCCGCAACGTTCGCAGTACATTACGCACCTCCATCCACAATCCTAGATACGGAAGTGCCTTCAAAAAAGTTTCCCGAATAAGAGACTTATGAACTAAGAGGAAGTCGAAGTGAAGAACTGTCCCATGCGGCGAAACCGCTGGTAGCGTTCTTCAAGGAGTTGCGGGACCGGGGTGGCGCTCAATTCTTCGAGCGTCCGAAGAAGGATTGGATCCAGTAGCCGCGCGGCCTCTTCGTGTTGCGTGTGCGCGCCGCCTTCCGGTTCCGGCACGACGCCATCCACTAAATCGAGCTCCACAAGTTCCGGCGCGGTGATCTTGAGGGCTGCTGCGGCTTGTTCCGCCCTCCCGGAATCGCGCCACAGAATCGAGGCGCATCCTTCCGGGGAAATTACGGAATAGACCGCATTTTCCATCAAGAGAACGCGGTCGCCGATGGCGATCCCGAGTGCGCCGCCCGAACCGCCCTCGCCTGAAATTGTCACGATGATGGGCACCGGCAGACGCGCCATTTCCCTCAGGTTGTGCGCGATGGCTTCGGCCTGTCCGCGCTCTTCGGCGTCAATGCCGGGATACGCGCCGGGCGTATCCACGAAAGTGAAGATCGGACGCCCAAATTTCGCTGCGAGATTCATTATGCGCAGCGCTTTACGATAACCTTCGGGTTTTGCATAGCCGAAATTGCGCGCAAGCCTTTCCTTGGTGTCGCGGCCTTTTTCATGGCCAATCACGGCGACAGGCCGCCCGTGAAACCGTGCCAGCCCGGCAACGAGCGCGGCGTCATCGCCGAAGGCTCGGTCGCCGTGCAACTCGGCAAAGTCGGTGAAGAGCATGCGGATGTAATCCAGTGTGTACGGCCTTTGGGGATGGCGGGCAAGCTGCGTCCGCTGCCAGGCGCCGAGATGTGCGTAGAACTCGCGCTTCAACTCATTCACCTGCCCGCGGAGACGGTCAATATCCGCCTCGGACGATCCTTGCGCTGAAATCCGCCGAAGTTCCTCGAGGTCCCGTTCGAGGCGGACAAGTTCTTCGCGGCGATTGTTCTTTTCCATGTCGAGCCAGTCTAGTTCGCGGCTCCGGCCGCGCGCGCAGTTTCACGGACCACTTGCAGAGCCTCATGGCCGCACAATTCACGCAGCTCTTCGATCATCTCGCGGTCCGCGCGGACGTGCCTATTCGATTGAATGCACACGGATTCCCCATCCGGAGAAACTAGTTCGAATTCGACGGCGCAAACTCCTGGCCGTTCTGCGAGAACATCGTTGATCGAATCGAGCAGTTCGTCGTTGACGGACTCGCGCGCGAGGCGCACGCGAATCAGGGCAATCGGCGGCTCCGCCACATCTTCGATCGGTTTCGCATCGGATGCGGCGAGGCGCGTGCCGGCGTCCTCAACGGTTACCCGGCCCCGCAGGAATAGCATCGCCCCGCTTTTCAGCACCGGCTCCAGCTTGGAAAAGGATTCGGGAAACACGAGAACCTCGACCATCCCCGTTTCGTCCTGAAGCGACAGGATGGCCCATCGCGCGCCGCGGCGGGATCGCATCTGACGGATGGCAACCACGATTCCCGCCACGGCAATCTCTTCGCCCGCCCGTCGCCCTTCCATGGTTCCGAGGCCCACGGCGCGCAGTTCGCGCAGCCGGTCGGAGTATTTTGAAAGCGGATGGCCGCTGACATAAAAGCCGAGTGTCGCGTATTCGCCTGCCAGGCGGTCGTGCTCGGCCCACGGGTCCGCATCGCGCAATTCTCTTTGAAATCCAGGTGCGGGGACCGAGCCGCCAAAAAGCCCGGACTGGCCAACCGAACGATGGTGCCCTATTTTTTGGGCTGAGGTGATGGCGTCGTCCATCGTCGCAAGAAGCTGCTCGCGTGCGCCAAGCGTGTCCATCGCGCCGCTGCGAATCAAGCTCTCAAGTGCGCGCTTGTTCAAGACGCGCGGATCCACATCGTCGCAAAAATCAAAAATCGTTTTAAATCCGCCGAGTCGCGCGCGGGATTCAAGGATCGCGCGCGCGGTTCCCTCCCCCACGTTCTTGATCGCAGCAAGGCCGAATCGAATCGCTTCCCCGACGGGCGTGAAATAGAGATCGCTCGAATTGACGTCCGGTGGCAGGACGGTGATTCCCATCCCGCGCGCCTCGTTCAAATACTTCACGATCTTGTCCGTATTGCCGGTTTCCGATGTCAGCAACGCGGACACGAATTCCACCGGAAAATGTGTTTTCAGATAGGCCGTCTGGTACGCGAGGATGGCATAGGTGCAGGCATGGGATTTGGGGAACCCGTACCCGGAAAACTCCTCCATTAGGTCAAAAATGCGTTCTGCCTTTTTGGCCGGTATCATGTTCGCAATGCAGCCGCTTAGGAATTTTTCGCGTTGTTTTGCCATCGCCTCGCGTTTTTTCTTTCCCATCGCCTGCCGCAGGATGTCGGCTTCTCCGAGTGTGAAGCCCGCAAGTAGTTTCGCTGCCTGCATCACATGTTCTTGATATGTGATCACACCGTACGTCTCTTCCAAGATTTCCTTGAGTTCCGGTAGGTCATATGTGATTTTTTTCTTCCCTTGTTTGCGGTCAATGAAATCGTCAATCATTCCTCCTTGGATGGGGCCGGGTCGGTAAAGCGCATTGAGCGCCGTAAGGTCTTCAATCCGGTTCGGCTGAAATCTGCGGAGAATGTCCCTCATCCCGTGTGATTCAAATTGAAAGATGGCGGTCGTCTCGCCCCGCCCGAATAATTTGTACGTAGCCGCATCGTCGAGTGGCAGAAGGGCGAGCTCAATCGTTTGTCCGCGGTTCTGCGCTATTAGTTTTATCGCGTCGTCAAGCACCGTAAGCGTCGTGAGGCCCAGGAAGTCCATCTTCAGCAGGCCCAGACGCTCAAGGGCCTTCATGTCGTACTGCGTCGTGATTTCATCCCGGCTTGTTTTGTAAAGCGGAAGGATATCCGTCAGCGGCACGGGCGAGATGACCACACCAGCGGCGTGCGTCGAAGCGTGCCGCGAAAGCCCTTCGAGCCGCTGCGCGATTTGGAAAAGCTCGGCAACCTTTTCATCGCTCTCGATGGCCTGCCGAAGTTGGGGAGTCTGCTCGAGTGCGTCCTTCAATTTAATGTTCAGCGTCGTCGGGATCTGCTTCGCGAGGCGGTCCACTTCGCCATATGGCATGTCCAGAGCGCGCCCCACATCTTTAATCGCTGCCTTCGCGGCCATCGTCCCAAACGTGATGATCTGGGCCACGTTGTCGCGGCCATATTTCTCCGTAACATATTCGATCACTTCGCCGCGGCGCCTCATGCAGAAATCAATATCAATGTCGGGAAGCGAGACGCGCTCGGGATTCAGAAATCGCTCAAAGAGCAAATTGTATTGCAGCGGGTCCACGTCCGTGATGCGAAGCGAGTAGCTGACCAGGCTTCCAGCCGCCGAACCCCGGCCCGGCCCCACCGGAATTCCCTGGGCTCGCGCATACCGCATGAAATCCCACACAATGAGAAAGTAACCCGAAAACTTCATCCTCTGAATCATGCGGATTTCATTTGTCAGACGCGTTTCATATTCCGAAAATTTCTGGCGGAGATGCCCGGCTTTGGCGAGAGACTCCAAATAGGGCACGCGTCCGGCGAAGCCCTCTCGGACGACTCTTTCAAAGTAGCTGTCGGCTGTTTCGCCATCGGGAACGCGGAATTCCGGGAAGGGTGACAACACCTGCTCGATGCGGACGGAACAGCGTTCCGCAATCGTCCAGGTGCGTTCGAGCGCTTCGGGAACTTCATTGAAGATCTGCGCCATTTCCTTTGCGGTCTTGAAGTAAAACTGGTCCGTGGCAAATTTCATGTGATGAGGGTCGCTCATCGTCTTGCCTGTCTGAATACACAGCAGCACTTCCTGCGCGCGGGCATCGGCCTGCGTCAGGTAATGGCAGTCGTTCGTGGCCACGAGCGGGATGCCGCTTTCTTTGGAGAGCCGCACGATCTCAGGATTGATCTTTTTTTCGATGTCCAGGCCCTGATCCTGCATTTCGAGAAAGAAATTCCCTTTTCCGAAAATGTCGCGAAGACGGTAGGCTGCGTCCCGCGCCTTCTCGTAGCCCCGCTCAATCAGCGCTTCGTTCACTTCCCCGCTGAGGCACGCCGAGAGTGCGATCAGCCCGCGACTGTGTTTCGCGAGCAAGTCGTGGTCAATGCGCGGTTTGTAGTAGAACCCTTCCAGGAATCCCGCGGACACAAGTTTGATGAGGTTCTGATAGCCTTCCGCATTTTCGCACAGCAGGACAAGATGATTCGTGCTCTTCATCCCCGGTTCCGGGGGCATGTCGCGCGCCGAGCTCTTGCTTGCGTTTCCGTTGCCACGTCCGCCATTGGAATCGCGCGGCGCCGATTCCGTTCCCCGGTCATGGCGGCTGCCCTTGGCGACGTACACCTCGCACCCGATGATGGGCTTTACGTTTCGAGAGGTGGCCTCATGATAAAAATTCTGCGCCGCGAAAAGATTGCCGTGGTCGGTCACGGCGACGGCGGGCATTCCGCGCCGCGCGGCTTCCTCGGCAAGTTGCTTGATTTCGCAAGCGCCGTCGAGAAGGCTGTAGTCGGTGTGAAGATGAAGATGTACAAATCGTGGATCAGCTGGCATGGATACCGGCATTCTATTCTGTGCTGCGAAGTTTATCTACCCGCCGCTCGCGCAGCCTCGCGCGCTTCACGAATTGCCCGAGCGCGCGAATTGCCGATGCGTTTGAACCTGCTTCTTACTTCTTCTTTCCCGCTTTTTTCTTCTGCGGCTTCGCCGGTTTTTTCTTTGACGGTTTCTTAGATCGCTTCGTCCCATGTTTCACCGGCGTCGCAGGCTTGTGCGCTGGATGTGCCCCTGTCTTTGTGCGCGGCTGTTTTGCGGCCGCCGGCCTTTCGTGTCCCGGCGCTTTCGTCTTCGCCGCGGCCGCCGCATCCGGAAGCGCGGATGGCTTCACAGCCCCCTTCGGCATTGCCTTAGTGGGTCTCTTCTTCTCCTCTTTGATAGGCTTTTTCGGCGGCTCCTTGATGCCGGAAAGCCGGCGGAGCAGCTTGAGGCGGTCCTCAGGCGATTTGCCCTTGCCGGCCAATTGTGCCGTGAAGAAAGATTCGACAACCTTGTCAAACTTCGGCCCGCGAGCCATCCCCAGCGTTTCAAGTTCGGTGGCCACAGAAGGCAGGTTCAGTCGCATGGGACGCCATTTCTGGATGTAGTTGCGAATCTTGGCACGCGCCTTTGTATTCGGCGACTCCGCCATCACATAGGCGATCAAGTCCAGCGGGGTATTCTCCAACAATGTGTAGGCGTCTCGTGGAGCGTTCATCTTTCTTCCCGCGAGCAGCTTTACGAACTTCTTCCCTTCCGCTTCCAACTTGAGCAGCGAAGCAATTTCCGCCGCGCTGTATTTCATCTTATGTAGAGCCCCACTGAGTTCGCGCGATTTCAACTTGCCAAGCACGGCGCGCGTTCCGGGGATCAGCAGGCGCGGCCGTAGATTGGCGGAAACAAGATCATCGCGCGCGCGGACCAATCGCGCGACCGCGTCATAATGAGGATGGCGGCGCGCAAGATGAGGGGATATTGCCGCAAGGAGACCGTTCGCTTCCCACGCCTTCAGAACCGCGACTGGCTTATCTTCGCGCGTAAGTTGCCTGAGTTCGGAGCCCGCGTCATCCGGCTGGATTTGTTCGTTCAATTCCCGCTCGATGGCGAGGTCAAACCATTCTTTCGTCCGCGTTTCCAGCTTGGCTCCAAGCCGCGCTGCGAAGCGCAGGACGCGCAGCAGCCGGACAGGCTGGTTCGTGAAACTGTGGATCGAAAGCGCGCGAACCTCGTGCTTCTCCAAATCCGAAAGACCGTTCGTCGGGTCCAGCAGCAGACCCCGCGAGGCCGGATTCAGCGATATGGCAATCGCATTGAATGAAAAATCGCGCCGGCGCAGGTCTTCCATGATGGTGGACCACCGGATCTCGGGCGTCGCTCCCGGGCGCGCATACACCTCATCGCGTGCCGCGGCGATGCTGCCATCCACGTCGCCGGCGAAGATCATCTCGGCGAATCGCATCCGTTCGCTTTCCTCCACGACCCGCGCGCCCCCCTTTTCCAGTTCGCGCACCAGCCGGAAAGGGTTGCCCTCTACCGTGAAATCCAGATCCCGGATGGGCATGCCCGAAATCAAGTCGCGCACCGCTCCCCCGGCCAGGTACACGTTCGATGCTATTACCACGCCCAGCTCCTGGACGCGCATCAATGCGGCGCGCTGTTCGGCCGACAACCGGCTCTCCAGCAGAAACATGTAATCAGGCATTCTTTTTACCGCCCCTCAGGGTGCTTGGCGGAACGCTGAAATACTGATTACCGATTAGGCGCCAGCTCCCCAGATTTGCGACGCGCTGCATGTCCCCTTCTTTATCTTCCTACTTGGCCTTTATGCCCGTGGATGATGTGCTTTATAAACCGTCTTCAGGCGATCTTCCAGGACGTGTGTGTAAATCTGCGTGGTGGAAATATCCGCGTGCCCGAGCATCAACTGAACGGACCGCAGGTCGGCGCCCCTTTCGAGCAAATGTGTCGCAAAACTGTGGCGCAACTTGTGCGGTGTCAGTTTCTTTCTCAAGCCCGTCGCGCGTCCGTACGCCGCAAGCACCTTCCAGATCCCCACCCTTCCAATCGGCCTTCCCTGCCGGTTGATAAAAATCTCGATGGAAGGAGTGAGCGGTTTCTTTTTGCGGCTTCGCAGCAGCAAGGGCCTCGCATCGCGGATATAGGATTCCATGGATTCGATCGCCTTCCGCCCCACGGGGACCAATCGTTCCTTGTTTCCCTTGCCGATACATCGAATACAGCCGGCCTTGAAATCAATGTCGCCCAGACGCAAGCCGACAACCTCGGATACGCGCAATCCCGTGGAATAAAGCACGTCGAGCAGTGCTTTGTCGCGCGAGCCGAGAGCGGTGCGCGTGTCGGGCATGGAAAGCAACCGGTCCACTTCCTCAACCGAAAGATACGACGGAAGTGCTTGGCGGATCTTGGGGGATTCCAGATTGATGGTCGGGTCGTCCTGGATAATCCCATCAATCACCAGGAAGCGATAGAGATTGCGGATGGATACAAGATGTCGCGCCACAGAGCGGCTGTCCAAACCCCTCCGGTAAAGGCTCGCCAGGAAATCGACGATGTCGTCGCGCTTGGATTCGGTGAGCACGATTTTCCCTTTTTTGATGAACTCCACAAATTTGACGAGATCGCGGCGGTACGAATCAATTGTGTTTTGTGACAGGCCCTTCTCAACCCGCGCATAATTAATGAATCCCGCTACGGCAGCTTCCGGCTGCATCACGCCGCTCCCTCGGCAGCGCCCGCTGCCTTCCTCTGAAAGACAATTTCGTATACTTCCCTCAGTTCCGAGGATCGAAATAGCCAGGTAAGTCCAAGATAGATGGACGCGGACCCGGCAATTGTAGCGCCCAGGAGCGCCGCATCAACAGCAAGACTCCGGTGCGATCCGACGTGCGCATATTGAACCGCCAGCCAACAAAGGATTCCCATCAAAGCCGCGGAGACAGCCGCCTTGCCCATCGAGCGGGTAATCTCCTTTGCGCCGATTCGGCCATGGCGCTTCCGGAATATCCAGAACAACACGCCGCAATTCACGTAGGCGGAAATCGCCGTGGCCAGAGCCGGGCCGCCATTTTTCAGCCGGGAGAATAAGAAAACGAGAAAGATTGAATTCAAGAGAAAATTCAGGACAAGCACGCCGGCGGCAATCAGGACCGGAGTTCTCGTGTCACGAGTGGAATAGAAGCCCTGCACAATTAACTTTACCGCCGAAATCGCTGGAAGGCCCGTCACGTAAAACAATAGCGCGCGAGCCGTCAGGATGGTGGACTCGGCGACAAACTGCCCATGTTGGAAGAGGACACGAATGATTGGCTGTCGCAGCATAAGGATGCCGACAGTAGCAGGGATCGTGATAAACGAAACAATCCGCACCGCAAATCCAAGCGTCTGTTTCACCGCGGTGATGTCCATGACTTTCGCTTGCCGCGACATCATCGGCAGGATTGCGGTGGCGACGGCCACGGCATAACTGCCGAGGACAAGTTGCATGATGCGGTCGGCATAATAGAGTGCGGTGACGCTTCCTGCCGGCATCCGGGATGACGTCAGGAACAGTGTGTCCACAAGCACGTTGAGCTGTGCCACGCCGAGTCCGAAAATCGCCGGGAGCATCAATATCCCGATCCGGCGAATTCCGGGATCGCGCAAAGATATTCCAAACCGGAACCGCATGCCTTTCCGGACCAGTTGCGGAAGCTGCATTAGGAATTGCGCCAGTCCGCCCACCGCAACTCCGATGGCGAGCGAGATTGCCGCGGAATGAAACCATCTCCACACCAGAGCGGATGAAAAGAGAATGATCGCGATGTTGGAAACCGCGGGCGCGAGCGCGGGCACGGCAAAAACTCGATAGCAATTAAGAATTCCCATGCACAACGCCGAAAGCCCAATGAAGAAAACAAACGGAAACATGATCCGGGTCAATTCGATGGCGCCCGTCCATTGAGTACGGTCGTGGCCCATCAAAGTGAAAAGGTGGATAATCGCGGGCGAAAAAACCATTCCCAGCATCGTAACGATTGCCAGGATCACCGCCAGCGTCCAAAACAGCCGGTTTGCAAATTCCCACACTTCTTCCTGTGTTTGCTCCACCTGAATCGACGTGAACACCGGTATGAAAGAGGCTGACACGCCGCCTTCCGCGACCACCCTTCTCAGAAGATTCGGAATCCGGAAAGCTAAATAGAACGAATCGGAAATAATCGAGGTGCCCAAAAGAAGGGCGACGCGTTGGTCCCGGATGTACCCGAAAATGCGACTGGCCAAAGTCGCGAGTGTGATTACGGAAGTGGATTTGAGGATTTGTTTTTTTTCAGTCAAGCCGGGCGACCCCCGTCCTAAGTCTTTTAGATACAATGACTTACGGCGAGTTGAACGCTTAACATAACATACTCCAACGCCTTTTGCAATTTCTTGCCTTGAGAAACATCATTCCCCGGTGCGCTTGCGGGGAATTGCAGGACGCCGCATACTACGGGTAGTAGGTGAGGATTCTGCAATCTCAACCTGGGATGAGAATAAAGCGATAGTATCCCGCAAGATCGCATTCCTTCTACTCTTGTCGGCCTTCGGGATCCATCCCGCGCGCGCACAATCGGCGCCGAACTCGAGTCAGCGGGAGCTGTGGGATCTGATCAATGAAGAAAGAGCCAGATCCGGAGTGCGCAGGCTCGAATGGAACGAGCATCTCGCGGAATCGGCTTTCTCACATGCCCGGCAGATGGTCGAGCATGGGCAGCTCTCCCACCAGTTAGCGGGAGAACCGGACCTGGGCGATCGGATCCGAGCGACCGGATTGCGCTTTGATTCCTGGGGAGAAAATGTCGCATTGGCGGGAACCGTGGAAGAGATTCATGAGGCGTTGATGCATTCGCCGCCGCATCGCGCGAACATCCTCGACACGAAATACAACTCGGTGGGGATTGCCATACTCCCGCGGGGAAGAGACCTGTACGCTGTGGAGAACTTCGCGAACATCTATCCGGAATTTTCCGAAACACAATTCCGGATTGCCTTGATCGCGGCCTTCAATGATGCAAGGAAGGCGCGAAAGAACGTCCCAGTGGAAGTCCGGCTGGACTCCCAATTAACACAGGCGGCCTGCTCGGATTCCTCGGATACCAACCGCTTGCTTCGCAACCAACCCGGAGCCGTGACCCTTGTAATATTTAGCTCCTCTTCACCCGACAGGATGCCGCCGGACATGCTGGAGGCGGCGAAAGACCCCAATCTGTCCCGTATGAATCTGGGTGTATGTTTTCGACCGGGAAAGGAACATGGGTTCGCCAGTTTTCGAGTGGTGGCAGCCTTTTATCCGGTCATTCGTACCGAATGATTCGTAACGGGTGATTCGTAACCAATGACTCGGAACTGAGGACCATGAGCCCGCACGCGATGAAAAAACAACAATCATCTTCTTCGCTTAAGAAAGTCGTCGCCGTCCAATCGGATGGCACCGTCTTGCGCGGGTACATTAATCCCTCCGGATTGGGCCGTGAGGAGAATCTCAGTCTTCTCACGCAAGAAGGCGAGCGCAAAGAAATCCCCTTGCGCCAAATTCGATGCGTTTATTTCGTCCGGGACTTCACGCCATCCTATGAGCCAAGCCGAAAAGAATTTCTCAGCCGCCCGAAACTTGACGGCCTCTGGGTGAGGCTGAAGTTTCATGACAACGACGTGCTCGAAGGCGTGGTCCCCAACGACCTCCTTGCTATTCTTGATTCCGGTGTGCACATCACGCCCCCGGATATGCAGGGGGATACTTTGCGGATGTTTATTCCACGCGTCGCGCTTGCGGAAATGAAGGTCCTTGGTGTCGTCGGAATCGCGCGCCGCAAGCCTGCCGCTGCCGCGGCCTCCCAGCCGGTTCTCTTCCCCGAATAATTGCGATTCATTTTTCCTGAAGGTCGGGGTAGAGATCCAGAGGCCGCTGGTCGGGCGGCAAAAGCGCCGCCATCGATGCTCGTACGCGGCTTGATAATGCGTCGCGATCTTCCATCGAATATTGCGAAGCATCAATCGGGTCGCCGAACCGCAATACGACCTGGCCGGGACGTATTCGTAGAGATTTTTTTGGCGCGATCTTTTGCGCGCCGGCAAGCGCCATCGGCACAACCGGCACTCCCGCCCGTATCGCCATTGTGAATACTCCTTTCTTGAATGGCAGCAGCCGCCCATCGTAGCTGCGCGTTCCTTCCGGGTAAGCGAGAAACGATGTTCCCTGCTTCATGCCTTCAGCCGCGCGGTTCACGCTGGTGATGGCCGCTTCCCTGTTGGAGCGGTCTACTGGCACAAATCCCGCCAACCGGAAGGCCCAGCCGATGATGGGAATCGAAAAAAGAGATTTCTTTGCCAGTATGGAGATCCGTCGCGGGATTGCCCACACGATTGCGACTGGATCCACAAAGCTCGTGTGGTTCGCGAGGAAAAGACAGACGCCGCGCGGCACTTTTTCGCGCCCTTCAACTCGAATCCTCAACCCTACGGCGCGCGCGATGAAATAGACTCCGCTCACGCCCACTCGGAACATCAGGTCCGGGTTGCCGGTAATCGCCGTGTAGATAAGAAGGATCGGGCCCACGATGAGCGTGTACAGCGTCAGGAAGACTGCAACGATCGCAGTTCGGATCATAGAGTCGCGGGGTACCTGTTCTAATCCGTCTTGTCTGTCGTCCCTTTTATCATTCCTTCGCGGATGCGGCGCTGCTTTTCCGTGGCTCCTCTGGTTTCTTCAATCCGATAACTTTGATCCGTCCGCGAGGCCAGCGTGATAGAAACCTCCCGCTCTTGTCCCGCGCGCCGGAAGCGAATCTTCACCACCTCTCCCGGCCGGCGCTGTGAGAGCAATTCCCCCACTCCTTGCGATGCAGGTTCGCCGCTCATGGTAAGAAGGATGTCTTCCGCCCGGATTCCCGCGAGTTGCGCGGGCCCGCCCGGTGCGACGGCGGTGACGACAACTTCTGTTCCTTCAAAGTTCGTGCTGGATTCAAGGCCCGCGTCTGCACGTTCTGAGGTGATGGTGATGAGATCGAAGCCCGCTTTGGCAAGTATCTCCGCGAACGGGACCTCGTCGGTGCCGGAAACATATCGCACGAAGAAATTGCGGAAATTCGTGTTTGCCACGGCCTCGGCGGTCGCCTCGATGTCCGCGCTGTCATTGTAAAACTTTCCTTTCTTCGCGAAGTTCTCGTTCATCGCGCGAAGCACGTCATCAAGGCTGCGCTGATTCTCCGTTGCATCCCGTATCAGGATATCGAGGCACACTCCGAGCAGCTGCCCCTTGTTGTAATACGAAATGCTGAACTCCGGCTGATTGTGCAGGGGATACTTCTCGAACCATGCGTCGAGACTCGACTCTTCGACGCTTTCCCACTTTCGCGCCGGCCGCGATTGCAGAGCGGTGATCTGTGCTGCGAGGTCAAAATAAAATTGATCCCTCGACCACAGACCCGTGCGGACTTCACTATAAGAGGCGTACGCGCTCGTCACCCCTTCGGCAAACCAAAGCGCGCGCGTCCACATCTCGCGCGTGTAATCCACCGGCTCGAGGCTTTGCGGGCGGATGCGCTTCACGTTCCACAGATGGAAAAACTCGTGCGCCGCGATTTCGATGGCCCCTTGCGTGGACCCCGCGCTAATGGCCGTCGAGTTCGCGTGTTCCATCCCTCCGCCGCCATAGTCGGCCCCGACGTGAATCAGGAACGTGTATTCCTTGTATGGTGCGCCGCCCATGAGCTGCGTTTCGTAGCGCACAATCTTCGATAACCCGTCCGCAAGCCGCTTCTTGTCCCAGTTCTCGCCATGAACGACGACATGAACTGGCGGCGTGATTCCCTCCAAGTCAAATTTCTGAAACTCCCCGATCTCAACTGGCGCATCAACCATCTGGTCGTATCCGGCGGCCGTGAAAGTGATGAAGCGATTAGCCATACTTCCGATACTCTCATTGCCCTCCTTTTCCAGAGGCATTGGGGTAGCGATATTCCACAGGCGTAGCGCCTCTCCGAAAAACAAGGTAAGTGAAGTGTCTTCTTTGCGTCGGTCGGGAACATAAACCAGCACTTCCGCCAAATTCAGAAATGCGTGGATCGTGTTGATTTGTGATGCGAACGGGCCCGGGTCATCCCAGAAAATGGAATACTTCAAGAACATGGAGCCATTGCACGTTACTCGCCAAGTTTGCTTGTCGAGCTTGGCAATCGCCAGTCGCTCGTTCGTTTCATTTGAGCCCGTGTCTGAGTACGCCCGGAAATCCTGAATGCGCGAAGCAAAGTCACGAATTTGATACGTCGCATTCCATGCAGGCATTTGAACGACGACACCGTCGTGAACATCCGGAATCGCGACAGTGACATCGAAGAGATGTTCTTCGGTGCGGTCAAGCGAAATTTGGTATTGAATCGTCGCATGGGCCGCTCCCGCGAAGAATACGAGAGCGCACGCCAGCGCGAGGCCGGCGCGGACGCACACTATTCTCCGGGCAACGTTCGCTATCGATGATGCAAGCATGCGCACAACCCTCATGTTCTTGATCGCGCCCCTGACACTCGCTCATTCCTCAACCGGTGCAGCAGCTTCTCGCACAGCCCATCAAAACTACCATTCGACATGACCAGCACCACATCGCCCGAACGCCCGGCAGTCGCAAGATAATCCGCGATGGCATCCGCGCTTTCATGCGACACTGCATACTTCCCCGCTGCCACAATGCGATCCGCGACCCGCTCCGGCGAGAGCCGCTCCGCATCCGAGAGCAATTTCGCCCGGCTGACCGGCCCAAGCGCAACGCCATCCGCAAGCGCGAGCGCATCCGCGAGCGGCGCCTCGAACATGTTGCGCCGCATCGTGTTCGACCTTGGCTCAAACGCCGCCCACAGGCGGCGCCCCGGCCAACGCTCGCGCGCGGCTTCGATCGCGGCGCGAATCGCCGTGGGGTGGTGCGCGAAATCGTCCACCACGAGCACGCCGTTTGCTTCGCCCCAAATTTGCAGACGGCGCCGCACTCCTCGAAATGTCCCGAGCGCTTCTTCAATCGCTTCGCGCGGCACGCCCCGGCCAAACGCGAGCGCCGCTGCCGCAGTCGCATTGAGCACATTGTGCCGCCCCGCAAGTGGCAATCGCACGCGCGCCATCTCCACGCCTCGCCGTACGATGCGGAATTCCGTCGCGTCATCCACTATGACAACATCGCCCGCAATCCAGTCTGTCGATCCGTCGAGACCATACGTCTCCACCGGGCAAAAAGCCTTTTGCACCGCGCGGAGCACCGGCGCAGCCAGTGGAACGTTGTCACCCCATGCAATGATTCGTCCGCGCCGCGGCACAAGATTTACCAGCCGGCGAAATTGGAGCTCGATGGCATCGAGGTCCGCATAAATATCGGCGTGGTCGAATTCCAGCGAAGTAATGATGAGCTCGTCCGGATGGTAGTGCAAAACTTTCGGGCCCTTGTCGAAAAAAGCCGTGTCGTACTCATCGCCTTCGATCACAAATTCCTCGCCGCCGCCAAGCCCGTAGCTCTTGCCGAAGTTTTCCGCGAGCCCGCCAATCAGGAAGTTCGGCTTGCGGCCGGCAATGTGCAACATCCACGCGAGCAGAGAAGTTGTCGTTGTCTTTCCGTGCGTTCCGCTCACAACTAACGACTCGTGCCCGGGAAGAAAAAACTCCTCGATGGCCTGCGGCATGGACATGTATGGAATTTTCTGGTCGAGCGCATATTCGATTTCCGGATTTCCGCGCGGCAGCGCATTCGCGATCACCACCAGATCGGGATGCGGCTGCAAATTCTCCTCGCGAAATCCATCGAACCAATTGATCCCGAGCGATTCCAAGAGGGTCGATGCCGGCGGATAGACGCCCGCGTCCGAACCCGTCACTTGATATCCGCTCTCCGCGAACATTCCCGCAAGCGGCGCCATCGCGGCGCCCGCAATTCCTGAAAGATGCACGCGCTGAATCGGCGGCGCGGGTCTCATGCGGTCACCGCCGGCTCGAGGATGTCGAGCTTCCCTTCTCCGCGCGCGCGCAGCTTCGCGCGAACGCCTAGCGGAATCGTGAGCATGGCGCGCGGCGTGTGTCCAATGCTGGCTCCCCAAACGATGGGCACTCCGAGCGCACTCAAAATACGCTTACATACATCGCGGACCGTCGGACTTCCCGGCGCGGCCGGATCGGATTCGGGAAACTCTCCGAGAATAATTCCGCGCACGCCATCGAGCATTCTTGCCTGAAGTAGATGCGTCAGCACACGGTCCACCTGATAGGGTTTCATTCCGCGGTCCTCAAGCAACAGAATCGAGCCGCGCGTTGCAAGTTCCCAGGGAGTTCCCATCGTTGCCTCAACCAACGTCATGCACCCGCCGAGAAGCACGCCGCCCCCCTCGCCCGGCGCAAGCGTGTCACCTTCGAGGTCGAGTGTCCACCCGCCGCGTGTCTGCGAGACCGCATTCCTTAAAGAAGACAAGTCGTACCCGCCCGCCGCGCCGGCTCCGGCATCGAATCCCGCGGCGGCCATTGGCCCATAAAAGCTCGTCCACCGCCGCTTCTGCCAGAAAAATATCTGCAGCGAAGTGATGTCACTATAGCCCAGCAGTATTTTCGGCGCGACGCGCGGCATCGCTTTGTTGAGTCCGTCGAGCAGGTACGTCGAGCCGAACCCTCCGCGCGCGCAAATCACCGCCGCCGGGGATTTCTCCGCCAGCGCCCACGCCAGCTCTTTACCGCGGTCTTTCGCCGGCGCCGCGAAGTAATCGTTCGTAGGGGGCATCGACGGCGAAATTTCCGGCACATAACCCAGGCGCCGCAGCTCCTCCATTCCGTTTGATAATTTGTCCGCCTCCGCGGGAGAAGCCGGCGAGATGATTCGGATTTTCGCGCCGGGCAGAAGCGCTTTAGGTTTTCGCGGGGCGGGCATCGGGAAGAGTGTACCTCACAGCTTGAACGTTGTGAGTTTGTGGAAGTGGCGCACGCGCTCGCTGATCTCGCGCTTCTTCAAAGTCCGCAGCCGCTCGAGACCAAATTTCTCCACGGCAAAACTGCCCAGCACCGACCCGTACACCATTGCGCGGCGCAGCGTATCGGGGTTGATCTTTCCCGCGCTTGCGAGATACCCCATGAACCCTCCCGCAAACGTGTCTCCCGCGCCGGTCGGGTCGAGGACCTCATCCAGAGGATAGGCGGGCACGCAAAACACCCAGTCATTGTGGACCATCATCGCGCCGTGTTCGCCGCGCTTAATCACCAGCGTTCGCGGCCCCAGCTTGAAGATTTTCTTTGCGGCGCGCAGGAGATTGTGCTCGCTCGAAAGCTGCCGCGTCTCGGAGTCGTTGATCATCAGCACATCGGTATGACGGAGCGTTTCCTTCAATTCAGCGGGTGTGCGTTCGATCCAATAATTCATCGTGTCCAGCGCAACGAGCTTTGGCTTCCCTTGCACTTGCTGTAACACGGAAAGCTGCAGCGTGGGATCAATGTTTGCCAGGAAGATGTACGGGCTCTTAAGGAATGACTCCGGCAGCTTCGGCTTGAAATCCGCGAATACGTTCAAGTCCGTGGCCAGGGTCGTGCGGTCGTTCAAGTTTTCATGATAGCGGCCTGACCAGAAAAAGGTTTTTCCGGGCGCGCGTTCCAATCCCGCGAGGTCCACTGCGCGGCCGTGAAATACGGCTTCGTGTTCCGCGTCGAAGTCCTCTCCCACGATGCCGACGAGATGCACGCGCGCGAGAAAGCTCGCGGCAATCGCAAAGTAAGTGGCCGCGCCGCCGACGGTGCGCTCGACGCGCGCAAACGGCGTCTCAATTGCATCGAATGCCACCGAGCCGACAACGAGTAGCGACATTGTCCCTCCTGATCCGAAGCGCTGCTGTTTTATTTGAGATACCGACCCGCGATGGGCGCAAGTTTCCGCCGCGTCGCAGCCGGGATGCAAGCGAGGTCCGTGACAATCGCGTGCGCCAGCGCGTTGCCGCACTTGCAAGTTCGCGCGGCGGGCATTGCGCGCACGGCCCCGCGAATCACGCTTTGCGCGTTTTCCGCATTCCGGGCGAGATTGTTCATGACCTCAGCCAGCGTGACGCTGCCATGTTCCGGGTGCCAGCAATCGTAGTCCGTAATCATCGCCACGGTTGCGTAGCATAGCTCCGCTTCGCGCGCGAGCTTGGCTTCGGTCGCGTTGGTCATGCCAATCACGTCAAAGCGCAACTGCCGATGCACGTGCGCTTCCGCCAAAGTTGAGAATTGCGGCCCTTCGATGCACACGTACGTGCCGCTACGATGCGCATTCACTCCCGCGCTGCCGCACGCATCGCCCAGCACGCCTGCAAGCTGCGCGCAAACAGGCTTGTCGAAACTTACGTGCGCAACCACGCCCTCTCCAAAGAAAGTCGTCACGCGCAGACGCGTGCGGTCGAAAAACTGGTCCGGAATAAGAAACTCGAGCGGCTGCAGATCTTCCTTCAGCGATCCGACTGCGCTCACGGAAATCACTCTCTCCACGCCGAGCATCTTCAGTGCGCAAATGTTCGCGCGAAAATTGATCTCCGAGGGAAGAATGCGGTGGCCGCGGCCATGCCGCGCGAGAAATGCTACGCGATGCCCTTCCAATCGGCCGGTGACCAGCGCGTCCGACGGATCGCCAAATGGCGTGGGGACGCGGACTTCCCGCGCTTCCGCAAGCCCTTGCATTTCGTAAAGACCGCTCCCGCCAATGATGCCAATCTCAGCAGATGGCTTCGCAGCGCTGCGTTTTGCGGCGCTTCTTCCGCGTTTCAGTATCTTCGCCATTCGCTCCTCATCAATAATTTCATCGCTTACTCGAGTGACGCGGCCTGCGCTTCGATTGCGCCATTCCGCTCGATCAACTTCGCCACCGGCATGTGCGGCTCGTGTCCAAATATGACGGTCCAACCCTCTCGCGCGGCCAGCGGCAACCATATTTTCTTGCTCGCGAGAGTCGTCAACGGATACAGGTCGTAGCCCATGATCCAGGGGTACGGGATATGCGCCGCCGTGGGAACAAGATCCGCCAGGAAGAAAACAGTTTTTCCGCCGCCGGTAATTTTCACGCACTGCATATTCAGGTTGTGGCCCGGCACGACGAAAACCTCGATTCCGGGAACAATTTCAGCGGGCCCATCCAGGAGCCGCCATTGGCCCGAATCCCGCATCGCCAAAACGTTTTCCGGGTTATAGCTTGCCCGGTCCCGATCAGTCGGCGATAGAGCGTGCTCGAGTTCTCCGCGCTGCACGATGTATTCCGCATTCGCGAACGTCGGCGCCGCGCGTCCGTCTTGCATGCGCGTATTCCATCCACAGTGGTCGAAATGGAGATGCGTGTTGAGGACGATGTCGATCTTCTCCGGCGCGACGCCCGCCGCCGAAAGCCGGTCGGGAAGACGGTTCGTGCTTTCAAACGCGTAGATCTCGCGGCGCTTCGCGTCCCACTTATCGCCGGCGCCGGTCTCCACCAAAATCCACTTCCCCGCCGCGCGAATCAACAGGATGTTCATCGCCAATAGAATCCGGTTGCGCTCGTCGGCCGGTGACTTCTTCTCCCACAGCGGTTTTGGAATGATGCCGAACATCGCCCCGCCATCGAGGCGAAATGTTCCATCGCCCAGCAATCGGATCTCAATTTCGCCGAGGCGCATTTTCCTCGCTAACTCGCCCTGAGAATCTTCGAGTGCTTCAGAATTTCATCGGCCGCCGCAAAGGGATCTTTCTTTCTCGCCGCTACTTCCTTCGCCAGAGCCGCCAACCGCTGCTCACTCTCCGGCGTGCCCAGCAAACGCTCCAGCAGCTTTTCCTCCATCATTTCAATGAGCCTGCGGCGCCAGTGGTCGGTCTCGCGCGCTTGGAATGCCGGCGATTGCTTGGCGCGTTTCAAAAAGCTCGCGATCTCCGCCGCCAACTCGTCGATTCCCTTGCTCTCAGTTGCCACCGTCCGGACCACGGCGGGCCGCCAGCCATCGCGCTCGGGCACGAGCGCGAGCATCGCGTGTACCTGCTGCTCAACCCGCTCCGCTCCGTCTCGGTCCGCCTTGTTAATTACAAAGATGTCTCCGATCTCCATCAGTCCGGCCTTCATGTTCTGCACGTCGTCGCCGAGCCCGGGCACCAGCAAAACGACTGTGCAGTCCGCGAGCCGCACAATGTCCACTTCGTCCTGCCCCACTCCCACGGTCTCAATCAGGATGATCTCTTTCCCCGCGGCGTCCAGCAGGAGTGCCACGTCCGCCGTCGCGCGCGCGAGGCCTCCAAGGAAGCCGCGCGTCGCCATCGAGCGAATGAAAATCCCTGCGTCACTTGCGTGGCCCTGCATCCGGATGCGGTCGCCCAGAATCGCGCCGCCGGTGAACGGACTCGTCGGGTCCACAGCGATAATTCCAACGGTCTTCCCCGCTCGCCGGTACGCCGCCGCGAGGCGGTCCACCAGCGTGCTCTTCCCCGTTCCCGGAGCGCCGGTCACGCCGACGAGCGAAGCCCGTCCGGTGGAATGGAAAAGGGACTTGAGCAGCGCGTCCGCTTCCGGGTCGTGATTCTCGATGGCCGTGATGGCGCGCGAAACCGCGCGAGTCTCGCCCGCGCAGATTTGTTGCGCCCAGGTTTCGATGGCGGTCGGCATCGGTGAGCGTTTATTTCTTTCCGAGAAGCTGGCGCGCAATCACGAGCCGCTGGATTTCGCTTGTGCCTTCGCCAATCGTGCAGAGTTTTACGTCGCGATAATATTTTTCCGCGGGATAATCCTTCGTGAAGCCGTAGCCGCCGAAGATCTGCACGGCCTCGTTTGCCGCGCGCACGGCCACTTCGCTGGCAAACAGCTTCGCCATGCTCGACTCGCGCGTAAACCGCGCGTTGCCCGTGTCGGCGAGCCACGCCGCGCGATACGTCACCAGCCGCGCGGCGTCAATTTCCGTCGCCATGTCCGCAAGTTTGAATTGAATCGCCTGGAAATCGCTGATGGTTTTGCCGAATTGTTTGCGCTGCTTCGCATATTTGGTCGCAGCTTCAAACGCACCCTGCGCCATTCCCAGCGCCAGCGCGGCAATTGAAATCCTGCCGCCATCGAGCACTTGCAGGCTGTTGACGAACCCCTTGCCCTCTTCCCCCAGCATCTGATTTCCGGGCACGCGGCAATCCGTGAAAACCACTTCCGAGGTGTCGCTCGCGCGCAGGCCGAGTTTGTTTTCCTTCTTGCCGGGGCGAAAGCCCGCCATTCCCTTTTCGAGAATAAACGCGGAAATCCCATGCGCGCCTTGCGCATGGTCCGTCACGGCCATCGCCACGCACAGATCCGCATAATGGCCATTGGTCGTAAACGTCTTCGCGCCGTTCAACACCCAATCGCCCTTCGCTCGCACGGCGGTCGTGCGAGTGCCTCCGGCGTCCGACCCGGCCTCCGGCTCCGTAAGCGACCAGCAGCCGAGCTTCTTCCCCTGCGCCAGCGGCACGACGTACTTTTGTTTTTGCTCCTCCGTCCCAAATTTGTAAATGTGATTTGTGCACAGAGAATTGTGCGCCGCGACGATGATTCCTACCGAGCCATCCACGCGCGATAATTCCTCGATGGCGATCACGTACTCAATGTAGCCAAACCCCGCGCCGCCGTATTTCTCCGGAAAAATTACGCCGAATAGGCCCAGGTCCGCCAGCTTGGGAATAATTTCCTGCGGGAAGCGCGAAGCCTCGTCCCATTCCATCACGTGGGGGGCGATTTCGGCTTCGGCAAATTCGCGAACGGTGCGGCGCAGTTGCTGTTGTTCGTCGGTGAACGAGAAATCCAAATTGTCCTCTGTGGTTCCGGAACGCGCTCAAGCAGACATGCTTTTATACCATAGCGGACAATTCCGTCCCAAAGCGCGCCAGAGCTATCATGCGAAACGAGAAACGCGCTTTAACTAGTGGTTTTTGGAAGCAGGAGCGCCGGAGGTTGTAGGCAGCGCCGCGAGCCACTGATTGATGGCGCTCTGTACGCGGCGGCGCTGGCCGTTGCCCCACCCGTTGTAGAATTGGCGGAGAATCCCGCGGCCATCAATCACAAAATAGCTCGGTAACGGGGTCCCGTCGCCGCTGAAGAACTGCTGGACGAGCCTGCCATAGGGATCCCGGGCCTGCATCCATGCCGGGCGGTTCTTCTCCAGAAATGCGCGCCAGTCCTTCTCATTTTCATCCTCGCTGATGCTGATCAGCGCTAACTTGCTTTTATCATTTTCATTGTAAATACGCGCAAGTTCCGGGTAAGCCTCTTTGCACGGGCCGCACCAGGTCGCCCAGAAATCCAGAAGGATTACTTTGCCGCGCAGCGAGCCGGTTGAGATTTTCTGCTTCAGCGAGGTCGTGAATTCCATTGACGGCGCGGGACCTCCCGGCGGGAACCGCAGCCCCTTCGTGGAATCGCCTTCGTCCGGTGCGCGTAGGGGCTCGTCCGAATCTTTTTCGTCTGCGCCGCCATTTGCCGTGCTGGACGAGCCGCCATTCGCCGCGCTCGCCGGAGGAGTCTTCTTTCTCGCGCTACTCGGATCGGCAATGAATTGTTCCGCCTCGTCGGAGTCTTCTCCGTCGGGCAGACCCTTGAGGTACGCCTTCATTTCCGCGACGCCTTCCGCGTCGCGGTTCTCCAGCAACAATGTTCTCCCGAGATTGAAATGAGCAACGGTGTAGAGCGAATCGAGTTCCAGCGCTTCGCGGAATTCGGCTTCCGCAAGCGGCAGACTCGCGGGATCATTCACGCCCTTCTTTGCGAGCGCGATGCCCTTCAGGTTGTGGCACAGCGATCGAGTCGCGTCATTCGTGGCCCGTGCCAGCATCTGGTCGCAGGTCGAAAGAACGTTTCTCGTGTCGTCGAGTGCGTTGTAAGCCTGAGCCAGGCCCCAGTACGGAGCGTAATCTTTTCCACCGGAAATGCGGATGGCGTCTTTGTAGGCAGCCACAGCGTCATCGGCATTCCCCTGTCGAAGGAGTTGCGCCGCCTTGCGCAATGTTGACAGGTAGTCCGAGCCGCCCGATTTCGCCCGGCCCCAGGCGATGACGCCGGAGGACGCGGCCATCAACGCTGCTGCGCCAATCCACAAGATGAGCCTTCTGCCCCGGCCGGATCCCATAACTTGCTTCACGGAGGAATTCACAGCCTCAGGGAATCTCAGCATACAAGTCAGATGCTTTGAGGCGCCCGAGCCGTTGTCTCGATATTTGTCCTGCAATTTTCTAAGCGATGTGCGGTCTCCGCGAATTCCGCCCTCATTCCGCGGCAGGCGCGGATGCCGGCAGGTTTTTCAGGCATTTCTTGATCGCATCCTGAAGCTCTGACGCTTGGCCTAGCCCCCACCCCACATAGTTCTGCCGGATGATCCCTTCGCCATCGATGACAAAATAGTTAGGAATGCCAGACCGCGCGCCCGGAGGAAAGAAGAGCCTGCCCAGTTTTCGGTTGGCGTCGTTGGTTTGCGGCCACTCCGGATGATTCTTGTCCAGGAATTGCTGCCACACGTCTTGATCGTCGTCCAGGCTGATGCTGATAAATACGAACCTCTCCTTGGCGAACTTCTTGTAGAGGCTAACCAGCTCGGGAAACGCCTCCTTGCATGCACCGCACCAGGTTGCCCAGAACTCGACCAGAACTACCTTGCCATGCAGGTCGTTCATGGAAATAGATTCGCCCTTCGCCGTCGTTGCGGAAAAGTTTGGGGCGAGATTCTCTCGCGCTCGTCTCGGATCGGCGAGATATTCCTTTGCCCTTTCCGCGTCAGGTCCATTGGGCAATTGGCTGAGGTATGCATCCAGCTCCGTCTTTGCTTCTGGGTCTCGATTCTCCTTGAGAAGGATCACGCCGAGATTGAAATGGGCGGTTGCCAGCAGTGGACTCAACTGAATCGCGGCGCGGAACTGCTCTTCAGCCTTGGGGAGTTTCTTATGGTCTTTGCCGCTGTCTTGATAGAGCGCCAGACCCTTCAAGTTGATTGCGCGGCCTCGCCAGATGACGTCGGGCGCGAGCTTCAACACCTGCTCGCAGCTCTCCATAGCGTTCTTGGTGTCGCCAACGTGCAGAAAGGCCTGGGCCAGACCCCAATAAGGCTCGTAGTTCTTGTCCGGGGAAAGTTTGATGGCATGCCGGTATTCTTTGATTGCCTCGTCGTTGTTTCCGGCACCGAGGTACTTCTGCGCCTTGGTCATGCAATCGTCGTATTCAGAGTTGCCGGATTGCGCCAGGCCAAGATTCGCCAGTAGCAGACCGCCGGTGAGTATGACCAGGAAAGATAGTTTGAAGACAGGCTGGGTGTGTAGGCTCATTTCTCCTCCCTATCTATTGAGGATTAGGGACTTGGAGAACTAGTGTATATTGAGCCCCCTAAGAATTTCAAGTGCTTGCTCAATCGCGGCACGGCCCACGTCGCAGTGCGTAACCATGCGGATGGAATGCTTGTCCGTGGGGCCGCAGAGCACGCCGCGCTTTCCAAGCTCCGCTGTAATTTCTGCCGCGGTTTGCCCCATTCCGCTCACATCGAAAATAACAATGTTGGTCCGCACCGTCGCAAGGTCCACCTTCACGCCCGGAATCCGCGCCAATCCTTCCGCTAGGAACCGCGCGTTGGCGTGGTCTTCGTGCAGGCGCGCCGGAGATTTCTCGATGGCGATCAGCCCGGCCGCGGCGAGCACGCCCGCCTGCCGCATCCCTCCGCCCAACATTTTTCTGTACACTCGGGCTCGCTCGATGAAATCCTTCGAGCCAATCAGCATCGACCCAACCGGCGCGCCCAGCCCCTTCGAGAGGCAGAACATGATCGAGTCAAAGTGTTTTGTTATTTCCGCCACGCTCTTCTTCAGCGCGACCGCCGCGTTGAAAATTCGCGCGCCGTCGAGATGCACATGCAGCCCCGCTTCATGTGCCTTCTTGCAGATTTCGTCCGCCGCGTCCGCCGGATAGACCGTCCCGCCGGCCATGTTGTGCGTGTTCTCCAGCGAGACGAGCGCCGTCTGCGAATAGAAGTAAGTCTTTGGCCGGATGAGCGCCTCGATCATCGGCCAGCTCAGAATTCCGTTTGGTGAATGCACCGTGCGCGGCATGCAGCCCGCAATCGCGGACATCGACGCCATCTCATATTGATTGATGTGCCCGCGCTGCTCGCAGATGACTTCGTTGCCGTGGTGCGTCCAAATCTTGATGGCGATCAGATTTCCCATCGAGCCCGACGGCACAAAAATCGCCGCCTCGCGCGCGAAAATCTCCGCGGCCCGCTCTTGCAGGCGATTCACCGTTGGGTCTTCCCCGTAAACATCATCGCCGACCACGGCCATGGCCATGGCAGCGCGCATTTCGCCCGTCGGCTTCGTCACCGTGTCGCTGCGCAGGTCGATGGCCGGCGCGGCCAAGCGGCCGGTCTCAGGTTCTTTTGCGGAATTTGTTGCCGTGCTTCCGGACATAACGCCTCCAAATCAGCTAATGCTCCTCGAAATGTAGAATGCTCACGCCATCAGCTCAACGAATACTTCGTTGGACACCGCGATGCGGCCTGGCGCGAGCCTCACGCGGCCATCCACGCGCTCGACCAGTCCGCGCTCCAGGAGTCCGCGAAGCCGTGCCGCCAGCGGAACATTGTAGCGCGCTTCCAATTCCTCAACGCGGATCCCTTCATCGAGACGCAATCCCAGGAATAATTCTTCGTCGAGCGACTGTTGCACGGTCAAGGTTTCCACCTGCTCTGCCGGCAATCGGCCGCTGCTCAATGCCGCGGTGTATTCCGCGGGGTCGTGCGCATTCGCCCAGCGCATTGCGCCATCGAAGGAATGCGCGCCCGCGCCAAATCCAAAATAAGGCTCGCGCTTCCAATATTTCAAATTGTGCCGCGAACGCAGGCCCGCGCGCGCCCAGTTGGAAATCTCGTAATGTTCGTATCCCGCGGCGGCAAGCTCTCCGCAACCGTGTTCGTAGAAATCGGCAATCGAATCGTCTTCCGGAATCGCTCCCGCGGAAAAGCGCGAGCCGCCCGCCAGTGCTTCGCGGCCCAGCCGGCTGCCTTCGTCAATTTCCAGCATGTAGATGGAGATGTGCTCGGGCTGAAGCGCGAGCAATTCCTTCACCGACCGGCGCCAGGATTCGCCCGTCTGATGCGGCAATCCCGCGATCAGGTCAAAGTTGATGTTGTGGATGCCCGAAGCGCGCAGCGCGTCGTTCGCCATTAAAATATCTTCTCTTCGATGCAATCGCCCCGCGGCGCTCAACTCCTTGTCATTGAAAGATTGTGTGCCGAGACTGATGCGATTAATTCCCGCCGCTCGCCAGCCCTCCGCCTTGTCTCGCGTAATTGTTTCCGGGTCCGCTTCGAGCGTCACCTCTTCGAGCGCGCACGCAAACGATCCGCGCACCGCGTCGAGAATGCGCGTGAGCGCGGCCGGTTCCAAAAGGCTCGGCGTTCCTCCGCCAATGTAAATCGTATCCACAACGGCTTCGTGCTCATGTGATGCAACGCCTGAAGCCACATTTACGGGCACGTTCGCAGCCACATTTGGCGCGATATTTGTCGCCACCCCCGCCACCGCGAAAAGTTCGGTGTGGTCTGTGATCTCGCGCACGATGGTGTCTGCATAAGGCGAATACATTCCCTGCGGGAACACGCCCGTATGGAAATTGCAATAGGTGCACTTCGTCCGGCAAAACGGCACCTGAATATAGACTCCGAGATTCATGGCCGTCTTCAAATCTAGCACAGGAAGCCCCGGCCGCGCGTTTGCGCGCCTGTCGCAAATAAAGAGAGGGCCGGATAGATTCGCCGGCCCTCTACACTCCGGATAGCTGATCGTTGATTCTCCGCTCTAGTTGTGATCCCGGTCGCACGGGGTCGCGAGGAAGGCGTGAACCTGGCCTGCATCGGGACCTGTTGTCACTACGGCGAAGCCCACGATCTGTCCCGCGTCATTGATCCCGTAGCTCCACAACAGATACAACGGCGAGCCTGCAGGGATCAGGGCGTTGAGGTCATAATTCACTTTGTCTTGCCGGAGGTAAGCGCGGCAGTTGCCCAAGTCATCACAGGATGCCCCAACCACTTGCCCATTGTTGTTAATCGCCTCCGGTATGCCCGAAAAATCCCCATCCACGGTGCCCGTGTCCACCATGCCCGTTTCCTTAGTCCACAGGAAGGAATGAATCTGGACCCTAGGATAGCCGGCGATCTCGCTGGGCAGATCTCCCGCGCCGACCACTTCACCCCGGTTATTGATTGCGACAGCGCCGTTGAGTATCTTTCCTCCCAGGTTCCCGAGGTCAATGGGATTATTGGGCGAGCCGTTTTCCCAGAGCACGGTGTGCGGCCCATATGCAAATGGAATGGGAAATAGGTTCGCACATATGCCTGTTCCGCCGACGACGTCGCCTTTGTCGTTCATCCCGAGTGCGAATCCGATGGTATCGCCGGGGAGCGGATGGAGTTCCTGGATCGCGCCATCCTTTGGCCCCCATATCACGGCTTCGACTTCGTAATAAGATCCAGGGGATGCGCAGCTGTTCACTGTGCTGGTCTCAGCTAACCCGGTTACTTGGCCACGATTGTTCATAACAAGAGCTTCGGCGTTTTCTCCGCCCAATGTGGGAAGCGCCGTCATCACTCCTTTTCTCCAGACGGCCCCGACGCATTGTTTCTCAGTGTGAAAACCGCAAAAGTTCTCGTTGTGGGGATCCAGCATCAGAGTCTCGGCAACAAGCGCCAGTTCGTCCCGGTCATTTGGCCCGCTCGCCGCGCTGTTTAACGTGCTGATTCCGCCCAGTGTGCCGAGGTCGGTCATGTGCCCGCGGACCCAAAGAAAGCCATGCGCGGACCCGTCGCCGGTTACGTTTGCTTGACCGCCGATCTGGCCCGCGTTGTTAATGCCAAACGCTATGCTGAAAGACCCGCCCAGCGCGCCGAGGTCGGTGACTGTGTAGCGAGGCGGGTCAACCTTCTTGTCTTTATCTTGCGCGACAATCTGGGCCGGCATTGCCATGACGGCGAATAAAACGATTCCGGCAATCCGCGTCAAGGTTTTGGATTTCATGGTCGTCTCCTTTTTGCCGCCCGAGGAGCGGCTTCAATCACCTTCATTTAGTAAGGCGCATAAAGCGGCGCGGAACTATCATTCGACGTGCAGCAAATTTAGGGAGCCGGGTGCGGTGCTATAATCCAGCCTCAAAACGATGCAAAAAGCGTCACATACTGATGAGCTAACTGGCGGCGACGTTAGCAAGCTGCTTCGCGCATGGAGCGAGGGAGACCTGGGCGCGCTCGAAAAGCTGACTCCCATCGTCAATGAAGAGTTGCACCGATTGGCGCGCCGCTACATGAAGCGGGAACGTCCGGGCCACAGCCTGCAGACCACGGCTTTGGTGAATGAAGCTTACATGCGCCTGGTGGATTACAAGCGCATGCAATGGCAGAATCGCGCCCACTTCTTTGCAGTTTCATCCCAATTGATGCGGCGCATCCTGGTGGAGCATGCGAGGAAGCGCCTTGGCGTGAAACGCGGCGGCGGCGCGCAGCATGTCTCCCTGGAAGAAGCGGCCATCGTGGGTGGCGGCCGCGCCACGGATCTGGTGGCGCTCAATGACGCGATGGATGCGCTGGCGCTGATCGATCCCCGCAAAGTGCAGGTCGTCGAGATGCGCTTCTTTGGCGGACTCAGCGTGGAAGAAACGGCCGAGGTGCTAAAAATTTCGCCCGTCACCGTGATGCGCGACTGGACCACCGCCAGGGCCTGGCTCTACCGCGAACTGACCGGCGGGGCAGCCGATGGACTCTGAACGCTGGAAACAGGTTGATTCCCTGCTGCAGGCCGCGCTCGAGCGCCCGCCTAGCAAACGCGCGGAGTTTCTGCGGAATTCGTGCGCGGGTGACGCCGCTCTCGAGCGCGAAGTCCTTTCTTTGCTAAGTTCGGATCAGAATGCCGGAAGTTTTCTCGAAAGACCTGCAATTGATTTGGCCGCTCGGTCACTCGCTGATCGGCGGAGCGCCGACGCCCACAATGCCGGCGATTCTTTGATCGGCAAGGCCGTCTCGCATTACCGCATCCTCGAAAGAGTCGGCAGCGGAGGGATGGGCGTTGTCTACAAGGCCGAGGATACGCGGCTGCATCGTTCCGTCTGCTTGAAATTTCTGCCTGATGAGATGTCCCACGACTTCACCGCTCTGGAAAGGTTCCGCCGCGAGGCGCAGGCGGCGTCAGCCTTAAATCACCCGAACATCTGCACAATTTATGACGTCGGCGAGGAAGACGGCACGCGATTCATCGCCATGGAGTTTCTCGATGGCCAGACCCTGAAGCACGCCATTTCCGGCGAACCGCTGCCGCCGGAACAATTGCTGGACTTGGGAATCGACATCACCGACGCCCTCGACGCGGCGCACACCAAAGGGATCGTCCACCGCGACATCAAGCCCGCCAATATATTTGTCACCGAGCGCGGGCACGCCAAGATTTTGGATTTTGGTCTGGCCAAGTTGGCGCCCTCGGATGCTGCCCTAAGTCTCTCCGCGATGTCCACGGAAAGCGAGCCGGACCAGATCACCCGGCATGGCACGTTGATTGGCACTGTCACGTACATGTCGCCCGAACAGGTCCGTGGCGAAGACCTCGATAAGCGCACGGACCTTTTTTCATTTGGCGTAGTGCTTTACGAAATGGTGACGGGCGTTCTTCCCTTCCGCGGCGAAACCTCGGCCTCGATTGCGGAAGCAATTCTGAACCGCACGCCAGTCGCTCCCGTTCGACTGAATCCAGAAGTCACCGCGCAACTCGAAGAAATCATCAACAAGGCGCTGGAGAAAGACCGGAAGCTGCGCTATCAGAACGCCGGCGACATTCGCAAGGATCTGCAGCGCTTGAAACGCAATTCAGATTCAGTCCGCTCACCCAGCTCGGCAACTGCGGCCGGGGTGAAGTCCACAAGGGAATCGGCTCGACGGCGGTTGGTTGCAGGCGCAGCCATATTGACCATCGCAGTATTGGCATTCGGAGTCTGGCTGTTTTCCTCCCGCAAGGCCCATGTGCTGACGGACAAGGACACCATCGTCCTAGCCGATTTCGCAAACACGACCGGCGACCCTGTCTTCGACGGCACCCTACGCCAGGGGCTAACCGTGCAACTCGAGCAATCGCCTTTCCTCAGCATCGTCTCCGAGAATCAAATCCAGCAAACTCTGCAGATGATGGACCAGAAGCCGGATGTGAAACTCACCCCGCAAATGGCTCGTGATTTATGTCAACGAACTGCGAGCAAGGCGGTTCTCGAAGGCTCGATTGCGCAGATTGGCGCGCAGTATCTTCTGACTCTCAAAGCCGTCAACTGCTCAAACGGCGAGACGCTGGCGAGCACCGAAGCGCAGGCCGGCGACAAAAACCATGTCCTCGATGTCCTTGGAAGAGTAAGTGTTGAAATGCGAAATAAACTTGGCGAATCGCTCAGCTCCGTGCAGAAGTTTGATACCCCGCTGGTGCAGGCCACTACGCCCTCGCTAGAGGCCCTGAAAGCTTTCAACACCGCCATTCAAGTTTACAACACGAAAGGGTCGGACGCGGCCGTTCCATTTTCCAAGCGTGCCATCGAGCTCGACCCGAAATTTGCGCTCGCCTACGCTTGGATGGGCCTCATGGAAACCGAAATTGGTGAGACCGGCCTCTCCGTGGATTACCACCGAAAGGCATATGAACTGCTTGACCGGACGAGCGAGGTGGAAAAATTTGACATCTCGTCAACCTACTACAAGGAAGTCACCGGGAACATCGGAAAGGCCGTAGAGACCTGCCAGCTTTGGGCGCAGGCTTATCCGCGCGCCTACCATGCGCACGATCTTCTAGCGGGGATGATCTACCCTGTTATTGGAAAATATGAAAAAGCAGTTGACGAAGCCGCCGAGGCAATTCGTTTGAATCCGGACTTTCCCATCCCCTATGCGCAGCGGATCTTCAGCGACATCGCTTTGAATCGCCTCGATGATGCGAGGGCCACCTACGCCCGGGCTCTTGAGCGCAAATTATATAGCCCGTTGTTTTATGTCATTCTCTATCAGTTTGCTTTTTTGCAGAACGATCCCGAGGGGATGGCGCAGCAGGTTGCAAAGACGGCGGACCTGCCCGGATTCGGAGACCAGTTGCTGAGCCTGGACGCCGATACGGCCGCTTTTGCAGGCCATCTCAGAAACGCCCGGGAGCTTTCCCGCCGCGCGATCGATTCCGCCCAGCGTTTTGGGGAAAAGGACCCGCCCGCAACGTATTACGCCACCTCCGGCCTTAGAGAAGTCTGGTTCGGCAACACGGACGAAGGCCGGCGCCTGGTGAATTTGGCAATGAAAATGGCGATTGGTTTGGAGCACCCGGTAAGCCGCGATACCCAGTATTTTGCCGCGCTCACATTGGCGTATGACGGGGACGACGCGCGCGCGCAAGCCCTGGCCTCCGATTTGGCGAAGCGATTCCCGGAAGACACCATCGCGCGGTTCAATTACCTTCCGACCCTCCGCGCAAAGCTTTCGCTCAACAAAGGAAATGCTTCTGATGCCATCGAAAGTCTCAGAGCCGCCGCGCCTTATGAGCTTGGCATTTCGACCAGCAGTCCATCCAATTGGTCCGTCATGTACCCGGTTTTTGTGCGCGGCGAAGCCTATCTGGCCGCGCATCAGGGCAACCAAGCCGCCGCCGAGTTTCAGAAAATCCTCGATCATCGCGGCCTCGTTCTGAATCAGCCCATCGCCCCGCTCGCGCATCTCGGCCTCGCACGCGCATACGTATTACAAGGAGACACCGCCAAAGCCCGCGGCGCCTATCAGGATTTCCTCACGCTCTGGAAAGACGCCGACCCCGACATCCCGATCCTCAAGCAAGCGAAGGCGGAATACGCAAAGCTGCGCTGAGCGCGCAATACTCCAAGCTGCGTTGGGCGCGCAATACTCCAAGCTGCACAGAGCGGCGAATGGCAATTTCATCCGGGCCTGACGATTACATCCCCGCCGCGTCCAAATCCGGAGTTCCCTTTGCAAAAAAAGAGGGCCGACATAGCGCCGGCCTTCTTCATCCCGAAGGATTGCTGTAGGGGCGCAACATGTTGCGCTCCTACGCTCGGTCAACAATCGAATGGAGTCGTTTCGTTTGCAAAAAAAGAGGGCCGACATAGCGCCGGCCTTCTTCATCCCGAAGGGTTGCTGTAGGGGCGCAACATGTTGCGCCCCTACGCTCTGTCAACAATGGAATGGAATCGTTTCGTTAGTTTTCGTCGGTTGCCCGTACGCGAGTTCATCACTCGCATTAATTTGTTGCGCTAGTTCTCGTCGTTCGTTCCGCCGCGCCGCCCTCCGCCTGCGGCGATCGGTGTGACCACGATAAACGGCACACCCGAGTCATTCATCAACTTGTTCAGCGCGGGCAGGCCTTCCTTCACGAGTTTGTCGACTTGCGGTTTCAAGTCGGCCAAATCCTTGGTCAGCATGTCGAGGTCGGACAATTCATCCGCCGTTGGAGCCGCGGTGACTCCCTGCAGCGCACCGTACACATTCCCGGCGCGCTGTCCCATCGTCGGTGGATAGACAACCAGCGGAGGCGCCGCGCTTCCCTGCTCCGCCCCCTCTTCCGGCGGGTTGATGAATTTATACGCGACGGTGTTTACCTGCTTCTGGAAATCTTCCGCCGCCTTTTGCACGTTATCCGGAATCTTCGCCGATGCAGGCCGCGCCTTCCAGGCAGTAATGGCGTTGTCGACCGCGGTCTTCAAGGACACGATGGATTGTTGAGTGGCCGTGACTTCCCGCTGCAACGCAAACGCCTTCATCATCACGTCATGCCGCTTGGCGCGATCTTCGGGCGAAATTTGAATGCGCGGGTCTTCTTCGACGTGCACGGTCTTCGTTTGCGTCTGGTCGCCCATCGTGACTTTCACCGTGTAGTCGCCCGGCTCAACGCGCGGCCCAAGGCCCGCGCCGCCGAATCCGCCGCCCCCGCCAAATACTTGCGCCAACGCAGCGGCGCCTGCTTCAGCACCGGGTGCGCCGGGAAGCGGAGGGAGTTGGATGCGGAGATCCCACACGACTCGATTGATGCCGGCCTTGCCTTCGCAAGCGTTGCCGGCAAGCAGCGCCGCTCCGCGACCGCCGGTTGCGGCGTTGATTTGCGCCATTATTTCCGGAGGAATCGCGCCGGGTGCGCCTGCCGCCGGTGCGCCTGCCGCCGCGCCGCCAGCCGCTGCTTCCGGTGGAGCTGCTGCTGCGCCACCGCCGCCGCCACCGCGCCCTCCTCGGCCGCCGCCACGCCCACCGCCACCACCGGGCCCTGCTGCTCCCGCTTCACCCGGAGCCGGACGCGCCGAGCAATTCAGCGTTCGCACGGGATTGCCATCTTTGTCAGCGATAGTGATTGTGACGCGTTCCCTTCCCTCGAGCGCGGTCTTCAAATAAATATTAATCAGCGCGCCGTTGGGCGGATTCGGGCCGGAGAAGTCACGATTGCCGAAACCGAAGCCGCCGCCTCCGCCGCCACCCGAGGTCCGCCATTCCGTGGCGTTGCGAATGTCGAAAAGGTGGATGCTCGAGGCCATGATTTCGGGGGTGAGCTGCTGGATCGGCGTAATGTCGTCCATGATCCAGACGGAGCGCCCGTGCGTTCCGAGGATCATGTCGTTGTCGCGCGGATGAATCAGGATGTCATCCACGGGCACGCCGCTCGGGAAGTTCATATTGATGCGCGACCAGTTCCTCCCGCGGTCGAGCGAAATGAAAAGCCCGCGTTCCGTTCCGGCGTACAGGACGTTCTCGTTCTTGGGGTCTTCGCGCACCACGTGGAGCGTTCCGTCTTTTTCCTGGATGCCGTTCGACATTGGCTTCCAGTTCTGGCCGTAATCCGTGGTCATGTAAAGGTAGACGTGGAAGTCGCCGCTGCGATGGCCGTCAAACGTTGCGAACGCGGTGCCTTCCGCATATTTCGAGCCGATCACCCGCGTGACGTAGGTGCCCTTGGGAACTCCGGGCACTCGCGGAGCGACGTTCGTCCAGTTCTTGCCGCCATCGCGCGTCAATTGCAGGTTGCCGTCGTCGGTCCCCACCCAGATGACGTCTTTGTTCATCGGCGATTCGCCGATCACGGTGATGCAAGGCCACCATTCCACGCCGTCTTCGCGCGACAGCATGTCCTTCGTCGGCAGCACGCCGAGGATTTTCAGCGTTCGCCGGTCCACGTTGTTGGTGAGGTCGGGGCTGATTTTTTCCCAGTGGTCGCCCTGATCCGTGGACTTGAACAGAAAATTTCCGCCGTAGTAAATCGTCTTGTGATCGAACGCGGAAATCTCAATGGGGGAATTCCACTGGAAGCGATAGGGTGTTTCGCCCTCTTTGGGCTGGGGCCGGATGCTGCGCGTTTCATTCGTCTTGAAATTGCGCCGCGAAAGGTTGCCGTCCTGCGACTCGGCGTAATCGAAGGCGGGGTCCGCGGGATCGAGTCGGTTGTAGAAGCCGTCGCCGCCCCCGACGGTCTGCCAATCGGAGTTGACGATTGCATTGCTCGTGAGCGACATCGAGTACGAGCACCAGCTCCCGTTGTCCTGCAAGCCGCCGCAAACTTTGTACGGCCGCTCGTTGTTCGCGGTCACTTCGTAGAACTGGCCGATGGCGATGATGCTGTCGTGCTCCCAGGTCCTCCCCATGTCACGGGTCATGTAGATGCCGCCATCCACTCCCACCATCATGTGGTTGGAATCGCGCGGATCGATCCACATCCCGTGATAATCGCTGTGCACTCCGCCGCCCCGCGTGGTGACCCAGGTTTTGCCGCCATCCTCGGAGAAATACAACGCCGCCGCCGGCGCCCACACGCGCAGATCGTTATTCGGGTCCACGACCATCAAGCCGAAATACATCGGACGGGAATCCATGTCGCTCATCCGCGTCCAGGTCGCGCCTTTATCTTCGCTGCGATAGATGCCGCCGCGCGCGTGTTGAATGCGCGCGTAGACGATATTGGTGTCGCGGCGGTAAATCGCCAGGCCGATTCGCCCGACGTCGCCGCCATTTTCATAAGGAAGGCCCGCCGTCAGCTTGGTCCACGTCGCGCCGGCATCCTCGGTCTTGTAAATGCCGCCTTCTGTGCTGCCGCCATTGAAGCCCCATTCGGTGCGGCGGCGGGTGTAGGCGGCGGCGTAAAGCGTTCCCGGGTCGGCCCAGTCAATGGCGACGTCGGTCACGCCGGTGTTGTCGCTGATGAAGAGCGACTGCGTCCAGGTCTTCCCGCCGTCGGTGGACTTGTAAAGCCCGCGCTCGTGATTCGGCCCCCAAAGCCCGCCCAGCGCCGCGACGTACACAATGTTGGAATCATGTGGATTCACCACGATCCGGCCGATCGCCTGCGTCGCGTCCAGCCCGATGTGCATCCAGGTCTTTCCGCCGTCGAGCGATTTGTACATTCCCGCGCCCCAGGACGCGCTCTGCCGGTTGTTGGCCTCGCCGGTTCCCACATAAATGGTGTTGTGCGAGGACGGAGCAATCGCAATCGCGCCGATGGACGCGGAGATTTCGTGGTCGAAGACCGGCGTCCAGGTCGTGCCGGCATTCGAGGTCTTGAACACGCCGCCCGCGGCGGTGCCCACGTAGATGATGTCGGAATTCGTTTCATCCACGGCGTAGTCGTCAATGCGGCCGCCCATGGTTGCCGGGCCGATGTTGCGCATGGTCAGGTTCTGCAACGCGCCGGAAAGGTTGGGATCGGTCGGCATTGGTGCGGGCGCGGCCGGATTGGCCATTGGATTCGCCATCGGGCTCGCGCCGAAGCGCGAGAACGCCGGCACCGCCGCCGCAACCAACAAAAGAGCTGCCACCAGCCAGAGACTTACACCTACGGTCTTTCGCGTCATCCGAGTACTCCCTCCAGAAATGAGTGCCGTCTCCTCTCGCCGATAGGAGCCGCTGATGCTATTGCGGACACAGTGGAATTGCAACCTGCAAACGGATTGCACACTCGTCGCCACTCTGTCCCTGGGGTGTCGGACGAAATGCTCCCCCGTTAAGTTTCAACAGTTTGCCGATTACCGATGGGGCAGAAGCCGCGGGAATGAAGCCCACCCGGCCAAACATCCGGACGCTTCAGAGAAGGCAGGATCAATATGCGGCGCTCATTCGGCGAGCCTGTGTCAGCTACTGCATTTCGCCGGAGTCGCTTAAAGATGCTGATTTCCTCGCGAAGCAATTTCAAACCGAGCATTTTAAGCTCTGGCTTCGGAGTGAGGTCAGTCTTCCGTTCGGGCGCTTTCCCGGAAAGGACCTTTCCGAAAGCTGCAAGAGAATTGTCATGGCGCTCGCCACTGGCTCACAGTGTCAGGAATGCCCCCGGTCTATTCTGTCAGGGATGTGCCCGGTCTGTACCGGTTACCACCCCCCCACCCCCCATCTTTTTGTAAGAGTATGCGCCTAAAGGACTTACAGCAACGAAGAAGGGCAATAATATACTTGACTAACCACGGCGATTCTGGTATCTTTGGCTTAGGTGAGGAACATGCAAAAGCCAAAGACACTTCAACAAGCAATTCGATACTTCAGCAATGAGGATGTGTGCGTGGAGACAGTAGCCGAGATGCGCTGGCCGAATGGCCCGGTCTGTCCAGCGTGCGGGCACAAAGAGCACTACTACCTCAGCACTCAGCGCCGCTGGAAATGCAAGGACTGTAAGCGCCAATTCTCCGTGAAACTCGGAACCATTTTCGAGGATAGCCCGCTCGGACTTGACAAATGGCTGTGTGCACTTTGGATGATAGTGAATTGCAAGAATGGGATTAGTTCATACGAGGTGGGTCGCGACCTCGGAATCACGCAAAAAAGCGCGTGGCACATGATGCACCGTTTGCGGCTTGCGATGAAGGCTCCTCCATCCCGGCAGTTTGGCGGCGGCAACCGTGAAGTGGAAGCGGACGAAACTTTTATTGGCGGCAAGGGACGGAACATGCACAAGAGCGTGCATGACCGCAGAATGATTAACACTGGCAAGGCGGACAAGGCAGCGGTATTCGGGATTCTGGAACGTGGCGGTGAAGTCTGTGCAATGATGATCCCCACTCGCCGCAAGCACATGCTCCAAGGCGAGATTGTAAAGCACGTCAAGCCAAACAGTTTTCTGGCTACCGATGCACTTATGTCCTATCACGGATTGAATTATCGCTATAACCATGAAGTGATTGACCATGCGAAGGGATATGTTCGCGGTCGCGTTCATACAAACGGACTGGAAAATTTCTGGAGCCTCTTGAAGCGTGGCATTCGCGGAACATACGTTAGCGTCGAACCATTCCACCTGTCGCGGTACTTGGACGAGCAAGTTTTTCGGTTCAACAATCGCAAGGGGTTGAAAGACGGAGATAGATTTGAACTAGCCTTATCGCAGATTGCGGGGAAGCGGCTCACTTATGCTGAGGTGACTGGCAAGGTGGGGCAAACGGCTCGCCTGTCCAACTAGGCTCCCGCGTGGGAAGCGGAGGTTTTAATTCGCCTCCGCTTTTCGGCATCAATCTTGTGTTTTATTCTAGAATGCGATACAGATAAGACGGTTTTTAGAGCTTTCTCAAAAGTAGCGTATTCACCAGAAGCATTCTTGGCCGAAGGTTTTTGGTGATCCGCCGCAATAGTCTTGCGCGTTTTGTCTTTGGCGCTTTCCGCCATTGGTAGTCGTAGTGTATCACGACTACGACGGAAAGGACAAAGTGTTTGACGTTGCTGAAAAGGAACAGCTTAATGCCATCGGAGAATATCGCGTGATAGATACACTTCATGTTGAAAACTTCCGCTGCTTCAAGACATTGGATTTACAGGGGCTGAAGCGCATCAATATTGTTCTCGGCAAGAATGCCACTGGAAAGACAGCAATCCTAGAGTCAATCAAGTTGGGACTCGACGCCTATCCGAACGTGCTTCCTTTTCTCAATCAATGGCGAAGTGTTCCAACTATTTTTCAAGCAAATCAAACGGCAGAGCAATTCCAAGCGTTATTTTCGGATTTTTTTCACGAATTCAAGGCCGATCTACCAATCGAAACACGCATTCAGGACTCATCTAACAGGAGTGCTTTGCTGAAAATGTTTTTTGATCCAAGGCGTGCAGTTACAACTCAACCGACCCTTGGTTTCAAGGCACCGTCCGCGCTGCCGACCACTATAGTTCCGCTTGCATTTGAAAGGACTGATTTCAATGGTCAAAAGAGCGTTCTTTTGGCGACAGTGAATCAAGGCGGGGCGCCATTCCTGCAGCCTGGTAATAGGTTGGGGATCGCAACTGCTTTCATTTCAAGCTCGTATTTTGGCTCGCAAGAAAATGCCACTTGGCTCTCACAGCTAAGTGTCGCAAAGCGCAGTGAAGAGGTGATTGAATCGCTACGGCGGCATTTTCCATTTATTCGTAATGTGACATCCGAAACAACTATGCCCGGAACCCCCGCGACGCTTTATGCGGACTTGCCGCATCTTCCACGAAAAATCCCATTGGCGCTTGTTTCTGCCGGAATAAGCAGATTGTTTACTCTGATGTTGGCCATTACTGCGAGTAAAGGCGGTGCCGTTCTTGTTGACGAACTTGAGAATGGAATTTTCCATGACCAATTCCCTATGGTTTGGAAAACGCTCGCTGACTTAGCTGAGCATCATGGGACTCAGTTGTTTGTTTCATCGCACAGCGAGGAATGCTTGAAAGCGGCGCTCGCAACCATAGCTCAATCTCCCGGCAATTTTTCCTTGCTCAGGGTGCGACGAGAAAAAGAACATTCCGATGTTGAGATGTTTAGCGGTGAACAAATGGAAGCAGCATTAGAAAAGAACGGGGAAATACGCGAGTGACGTGCATCTATGGGCCTAGCAGCATTTACGAAGCCACGATTTCTATTGTGCGAGGGCGAAGATGATAAGTGTGTCTTTGAGGCTCTTATCGCGAGTCAAGGTTTGCCAGAATTCCAAGTCTGCCACTCTCATGAAGTTTGCGGAACGGGCGGCAAGACGGGGTTCGCCAAATCTATCGAAGGAATGGAAGTTCTGAGTGGATGGCGAAACCTCAAGGCGCTACTGGTAGTAGCAGACAATGACACTCGCGGAAACTCTTTCAGAGAAATACAAAACGCTTTCACAGCAAATAATCACACACCTCCTCCCACCGAAAACGCTATTGGAAATATGCTCGGAAAGCCTGTAGCAATTTTAATGATTCCAGATGCAGGTACTGAGGGTGACCTTGAAAAACTATGTCTCCCAGCAATTTATTCAAAATGGCCCGCGGCGCAAACTTGCGTGAGTGATTTTCTGAGGTGTACGGGCGCTGAGGCTTGGGCTAAGGCATCGAGCATCAACAAAGCTCGCGCCAGATCAGCGGCTGTAGGATTCTACGAACCTGACCCCTACAAGGGAATCGGGCTCCTTTTCAAGAAAGATGTTTTGTCCGTTCGGCACAACTGCTTCGATTCACTCGTCCAATATCTCCGGGACTTTGATACAATGTGCGGCATATAGATGTTTGGTTAGCCAAGTATATTATTGCCGCGCTAAGAGTATGCGCCTAAAGGAGTTACGAGTTTTCAGTCGAGGAAGGCTAAACATAGTAGATTCAACAACTTGCGTTTCTCGCCTGAGAGATTGCCCGTAAGAGTGTGCGCCTAAAGGACTTACAGGAATCGACTGATTTTGTCTGTAAGTCATTCCATCTAAGAGAGTTACGGGCTCGCAATCGGATGATCGCGCGACGAGCCGCATTAAGAGTGTGATTCTAAAGGACTTACAGGAGCTTGGTCGATAAGTTATTCGGTCTGAAGGAGTTACGGGAGGGAGCGAGGGGAGTATTGGCGGTGGTGTGGGAAGGCCAGGGAGTGCGCGGGAGTATTCGAATAGTAATCTAGAGTACATTCTTACTTATAACATAGCTCTTCCCGAAAAGCAAGAGAAATCTTGACTTATCTTTTGGAGGCACGGGAGGGGCTGAAAGTAGGAAAGTGCGGTTAGCGAGTGTGATCAAAACTTCCATGGTTCGGCGAGGTCACCACAGGCTGCACGCCCGATCGGGACGAACATGGGGCACCGCGAGCAAAATCCAATTCAACGTCGCGGCGAAACTGCGGCCACCCGCCCCGCTGGCGCTGGGCCTGTCGCGTCCGGCGCTCGCGGCATTGTGCCCTTGACCACGAGCCACAGCATGAGCGTCAGCTCCCCGAAGAACGCGGGCTGATAGCAGGTAAACACTTTTTCCTGGTATTGCGGCAACAGTTCGCCGCAAGGGTAGTGTCTCACTTTGAAATTTCGGACTAACGCTGCTTTGGAAAGGCCGCACTTTCGGTGATACGGACATGCGCATCGGTGATGTGAAACCCGTGCTTCTCGATGTCGTCCAGACACTCGTTCGTGTTCACCCCCGGAGTTGGCTCCCCACCCCGGTTCAACTCCAGCGCCTTGAACGCACTCCAGGGGCCATATTGCGAAGGCAAGTTTGCTCCCGTTGCGCTTTCGGTAGAGCCAAACACGCGGCCTGTGCCTCTAAAAATATGGACTCGCATCAATATTGCTCCCATTCTTCGCGCCAAGTATACCGCAACCCGTCATTTGGCCGGCCCCACCCAGCAGCCTAGCCCGCCGGCAATGGGTCTGCCGCGCCGAGCGATGGCGGCTTGGCGCCTTTGATCACGAGCCACAGCATGAGCGCAATCTCCCCGAAGAGGGCGGGCTGAGAGTAGATAAACACTTTTTGCTGGTATTGCGGCAACAGTTCGCCCGTAAGGCTGAGGATCACATAGGCGAAGCCGTTGATGACGAGCCAGACGCCCAGAAATCGCGGCAGGAAGCGCGACCGGTACACAAGCAACGCTAACGGGAAGAGCCACACTCCCCAAAGAATCTCGGCGGCGGTGTTTTGATGGTCACCCAGACGGAGGAACAGCATGGCCAGCGCGTCCCGCTGAGGTTTGTCGAATACGGAGAGGAAATCGCCGCCGTGCGCGATCATCAGGGCGGCCGCGTCGCTCACCACCCCCACAAAGTTTATGACGGCCGGCATCACGCCCCCGAAGATCACCACCATCACAGCGAGGTTCTGGTCCACTCCCTTGAACAGCCGGTAAAAGGCCAGGGTGAGGAAAATCAAGATCACCGCGCTGGCCAGGATGCCCACGATGCCGAAACGGAAGAGCCACTCGTGCGCGGCGATGTTGTTGACCGTCGCGGCCGCGTTCCCGCGCACGAATAGCTTGCTGGGAATATAGATGAGGCGCAGTGGACCGATGACGACAAGGAGCAGGTACCAAATTCCGGCCACTCTCCCTGGATTGTTGGTTGAGCTCATGTTCCCTCCCTCGTTCGACGGGCGAAGTGCAGGCGTCTAGCCGGAAATACGCCAAAGGGTATCAAGAAGTTTCGCCACGTGGGCAAACGCGGATGGCGTAGGCCGGATGATGGAAATTCCGAGGCGTTTCGCGCTAGGATTGGCTCGCTCGCGCGCTATGGCCCGCACACGAAAAATCATCGTTTACATCGCCATGAGTTCGGACGGGTTTATCGGCCGGCCCGACGGCTCCGTGGACTGGCTCGATCGTCCCCGTCCGAAGGGCAACTATGGGATGGACGCGTTCTATAAATCGATCGACACGATCCTGGGGGGCAGGAAGACGTGTGACATGGCGATCGACTTCCAAAAGAAGGGCGTGCCCGGGACCGCGTTCCCTGCAAGAGTTAAAAACTACGTCTTTACTCGCAGCGCGCTGCCATCGCCGGCGCCGGCGGGCGTCGAGTTTGTGAACGAGCCAATCAAAGCGTTCGCGGCCCGGCTGCGCGCGAAAAAAGGAAAAGACATCTGGATGATGGGCGGCGCCGGGATCATTGCTTCGTTTCTCGACGAAGGCGAGATCGACGAGTTCATGATTCACGTGATTCCCAAATTTATCGGCGAAGGCATTCCCTTGATCGCGCCCGGCCGCCGCACCGTGCCGCTGAAATTGATCTCCTGCACAAAATTCCCGGACGGCGTGGTCAAGCTGCATTACGCCATTCGGAAGTAGTTTTTCCTCGCCAGCCGCGCGCCCCACACGTCGTCCGCCGCGATGAGTTCTGCTCGTTGGCAGGCGCTCCTGGATAGAAGCAGACGTCGCGCCACACGCCCTGTCTCTAACTAATTGAGGCCGTACCCGGATGGTGTACTTTGCCATTGTGAGATAGTCAACATAGGTTCGGGGAGAGATTTTTTGGGCCCCCCGCCCTGGTGAAAATTTCTTTGCGTTCAGGGCAGGAGAAGCATAGAATGCGCGCGTCCCCGAGGGCCAAATCGGAAATTCCTGTGAAAGGGACCCCCACATGAAAACTCGATTCTTTATGCTTTTCATACTCTTCACAATTTTCGGTCCGATGGTGGTTTCGGCGGGACATCGCAATGCTAATCAACCTGCGTCAGCCTCGATCCCGGCAGCCGCATTTCAACTGGATCACCACGCGGTCCTGGTAGCGTCGGATTGGGAGCATCCATTCCGGCTCACCAGCAAGACGTTCGAGAACGAAGGACAAATTCCAGCATCGATGGTCTTCAGCGGGACGCTAGGCAGCGTCTGCACCGGCGGAAATGAGTCGCCCGAACTTTCGTGGACACACGCCGGTCGCGGCACACGCAGCTACGTCGTCGCCCTGTTTGACGTCTCGGCAAACTTCACGCACTGGGGGGTATATAACATCCCGCCCGACACCACCGAACTTCCCGCGGGCGCGGGAGCTCCTGGAAGCACCACCGAGCAACAAGTCTACAATGACGCTGTCATTCAGGGTTATACCGGACCGTGCCCGCCGCCGGGTTCTGTAACCGGTACGAATGGCATTCACCGCTACGTTTTCACGGTCTACGCGCTCGACAAGGAACTCGACCTGATTCCTTCGCCGGATTTCCCTCCGAGCGCCGATGCACTGTATCGGGCGATGATCGGCCATGTGATTGATCACGCCAGCATCACCGGCCTGTTCAATTGCGCAGTGGAAACCTCCTGCTCGTAACATTCACATGCATGATCGCCGAAGGACGGACGGCGCGGGTGCCCCCACGTCGAAGTTACGTGGGGGGTTTTTCTGTTTTTGACTCTAGCTCGTGGTGAGGACAGAAGCCAACCGAACGTCAACCCCCCCGCCGCGGCGGGCGAAACCGGCGGTAGGGGCGGCCGCCGCAATCCTCGTGCATCATTTGTGTGCCACCGAACGAGAAAAGTCGTGCCCGCGGCGAATTTCCCAGAGACCAAGTGCGATCGTTGCGACAGCTAGGAAGAGGAGCACATCAAGAACAAAATGCATCGCGTCGGGCGCGGGGTGTCCGATAGAAGAATGAAATAGCTTGTAAGTTCTTTGGAGAGCCTTTTGATTGTTCAGGGCGCGCTCGTCGGCGCCAAAAATCCAGGGAACCCACCAACTTTGAATTTGTAGAACTGCCCAGATTCCATTTCCAATCAGCCCAACCCAAACCAGCCAAACCCATCGCTTCCAAATTGCCAGGGCGAAAAGCAGAACGGGAAGCAGCATTGCGAGGGCAAACTCGATCGCACCGAACGCCTGCCCTTCTCCCAGAAGAATAATCAGGCGCTTTCCGGGCTGATCGTTCCACGAGCCGAGCGGAAACCACAGGATCGCCTGGAAATATGCCGCCAAGATTATCTGAATTACCAGCGATGTCTTGAGCCACTTCATTGAGGGGGATGGTAACACCACACTGTGAATAAGAAAGAGTTCACCGTGCGGGGGCACACGCGTTGCCCTCGTGCATCACGCGAGATGTTTCCAGCGAGAATCCTTTTCACGTGCTCGCGATCGTTCAAAAAAGGAATGCGGAGGGCCAGAGCGCTAGGAAAGCGCCCGACGCGAGAAGCGCTACTCCCAAAACTTTCGCGAAGGGCTTTCCCCACTTCGCGTTTTTCTCGATGGCCATCAGCGAGCCGAGCAGCAGCATCCAGCCGACGCTGCCCGCACCCACAGTGAACATCAGCAGCATCAGGCTCCAGCAGCAGCCGATGCAAAACAGTCCATGATGCGCGCCCAGCCACCAGGCGTCTTTTCGATTGCCCTCACCCGTCCAGTGTTCGGCTATAAAGCTGAAGGGCGAGCGGCATTTTTCGAGGCAGCGGTGCTTGAGCGGCGTAAACTGAAAAACTCCCGCTAACAGCAAGCTGCCCACTCCGAGCCATTGCGCATGCATGTGCGTCCAGTGGGCGAAGTGGGCGGCGCGATTGAGCAGATCCGCCGCAAGGTAAGCCAGGATTCCCGCTCCAATCCACGCTCCCAGATATCCCGCGATCAGAAGTGAAAGCAGCAGGTGGCGTTGCGCCGTAGAGCGCGTCAATCGCGAAAACAGCGTGAACAGCGGAATGCTTGTGGGCAACATCATGGCGACGAGCATCACCGTCCAGCCCAGCACGAACGCGCCGAAAAGGGCCTGCTCACTGGACGCTGCGAAGTGGATGTGCTGATGGCCATACCGAGCGGCCGGGGACGAGCCCCAGCGCCATAATGCCAGCCAGGCCAGCGCGCTGGTGAGCGCGATGGCGGCAATCAGCGTTCGCCGGCGAATCCTCTCCGACCCGGGATCGCGCGCTACCGCCAAAAAGAACAGGCCGCCCATGCTCGCGCCCGCTTTCTAGACCTGGAATCGGAAATTGCCCTGAACGGCGTTGTGATTTTGCAGATTGATGTTAAAACCGAGCGTCGCGTTCTTCGCTTTGTAATGAGAAGCCTTGCTGAGGAATGCGGGGGCGCCCGGGATTGTCGAGAAGACGGAATCTACCAGGGTTGTGACCTTGCCGGTTCCTCCGATGAAAGGCGCCATTTCCGCGTCAATATCATCTCCGATTTTGAGGCGGCCTTTGCCCTCATTCACGTCAAAGGAAATCCGCGCGCGCTCCACTCCCGCTACTTCACCAACTAATTTGGCAAGGTCCGCAACGGGACCGCCGAACTTGCCGGTAAAAACGCCAAGCAGCGCCTCCTGCTGCTGGGGAGTCGCCTTATCATCCACGAACGCAACCACGCGCCAGTTTCCTTTCAGAATGTTTGCGGGGATGTGCGTAAGCAGCGCGAAGGTCAACTTGGAAACGTCGAGGCCGTTGACTTTGCCTTTATCCACCCGCCAGCAAACAATCGCATCACAGGTTCCGTCCGGCGAGTCGGCATCTTCCCCGACCCAGCATGGACACAGGATTTTGCATGTGCACACTTCGAGAAGCCGGCCTTCAAGTTCGTAACCCATGGCGTTCCTCCAATCGATTATTTTGCTTAACGATTTGACCCGGAACTTCGGATTTGGCCCTCCGGTTGGCGCATCATACGCTTCTCCCGGCCTCGCCACAACGAATTTGCACCCAGAGCAGCTCCCATCGAAATCGGGGGTGTCCCAGCTGTACTTAACTGAGGCCGTACCCGGCGGACTGGTTCTAGGGCACCGGCGCCAGTGCCGGCTACACGCTTATCACCCTCTCATCTTATATCGCGCTCATCCTATGGAAACGGAAATGACCCATTGCCAATTCATTGGGGATTCTAGCCGTAGTTGCGCCGAAGATGTATCATTCAAAATCATGCTAGGTAGACGCGCCAAGTGGACCGCGTCATGGGTTCTTCGGGTGATCGTGGACAAGAAATTAGCTCTTTTGATCTTAATCGCCGGGACCACGATGTGCGGACTCGCCTCGGTGCAGAACGCCGGCATGGACGAACAGGCGGCCACCAAAAAGCTTGGCGTTTTCGTTGGCAAGTGGCAAAGCGAAGGCGCATTTTTCGACACTCCGTACAGCAAAGCCGGGAAAGTCAGCTCGCAAATCGATTGTGACTGGTCGCCGCAGAGTAACTTTCTGATCTGCGAGCAGCTCATCACCGATTCTGACGGCAAGCATAACCAGCTCTCCATCTTTTCCTATAACAGCAAAGATGGAAACTACACCATCAGCAGCATGGCTGGACCCGGCAAACAGCCTTGGAACGGGACAGTCCTCATCAATGGAAATATCTGGACCTATCCCGGGGACTTCGAGGCCAACGGCAAGAAAGTGCAGATCAGGACCACAAATGATTTCTCTGTTTCCGGCACGGAAAGTTTCAAGACCGAGTTTTCTGACGATGGTGGCGCTCACTGGATCGTCACGCTTCAAGGCACGGCGCACAAAGTTGCGCGTTAGGACTTCCCTTCCCCTATTGTTTCACCGCCTGTGCGTTAAGCATCCGCAGCGCTAAGCATCCGCGATCTTGAGTATCAACTTGCCGTTGTTTTCGCCTTTGAAGAGCTTCAGCAGCGTTTCGGGAAACGTTTCCAAGCCTTCGACGATGTCTTCCCGCGTTTTGAGTTTGCCGCCGGCGATCCATCCTGCCATTTCCGTCGCGGCCCCGCGGTAGCGCGCGGCGTAGTCCGAAACGAGGAAGCCTTTCATGCTCGCGCGATTCACGAGCAGCGATAGATAGTTGGATGGGCCTTTAATGGGCGTGGTGTTGTTGTACTGAGAAATGGCGCCGCAGATGGCGACGCGCGCGCCGCGGGCGAGTTGCGTCAGCACGATGTCGAGTATCTCGCCGCCCACGTTGTCGAAATACACGTCCACGCCTTTTGGGCAATGCGTCGCGAGCGCTTTCCGGACATCCTCCGTCTTGTAGTCAATCGCGGCGTCAAACCCGAGGTCCTTCGCGACGTACCGGCACTTCTCGGCGCCTCCGGCAATCCCAACCGCGCGGCAGCCTTTAATCTTCGCGATCTGACCCACGACGCTTCCCACGGCACCGGCAGCCCCGGAAATCACGACCGTCTCTCCCGGCTTGGGCTGGCAGACATCCAGCAGGCCGAAATAGGCGGTCATGCCCGTCATTCCCAGCGCTCCGAGATACACGGGCAACGGAGCGATCGACGCGTCAACCTTCGCGAGACCCTTTCCCTCCGTTATCGAGAACTCCTGGACGCCCAGCGGGCCGTACACGTAATCCCCCGCCGCAAAGCCGGGATTCTTCGACAAGGCGACGCGGCCCAGGCCAAGAGCGCGCATCACTTCGCCAATCCCGACGGGCGGCGCATAGGATCTGCTGTCGTTCATCCAGCCGCGCATGGCGGGATCAAGAGAGATATAGAGAATTTTGACCAGCAGCTCTCCATCCCGCGGATCGCGAACCGGCTCTTCCGCATATTTCCAATCGCTCCGCTTGGGAAACCCGACGGGACGGGCAGCAAGCTCGAATTTATGATTGAGAGTAGTCACCACAACCCCCGCGCAATGAATTCATCTGGAATCTCCACATTGACTTCGCCGCCGACCGAAAACGTACACCCACGCACGTCTGTATGCAATGTGAGCGACCTACGCGTCATTCGCCGCCTGCGTGCCGGCAGGCAAGCGGCACACGTGCGGGGATATTCAGCTTTCAATCCAGCCGTGCAGTGGGAGAAAAGGAACAACGTGGTAGACAAAAACTCCAGGCGCATGACCGGCGACTGGGGCGCGCACGACCATCGAACACGAAATCATTTCGCGGCGCGGGGAACATTCTTGTAAACCACGCCGGCCTTCATCACAAACACGACGCGACGAACGGCGGTGATGTCCTTCAGCGGATCGCCGTCGAGCGCGATGATGTCCGCCTGCAGGCCGGGCGCAATCGAACCGATCTGATCCGCCATGCCCAGCGCTTCGGCTCCGAGCGAGTTGGCGGAGATCATCGCCGCCATGGGGTCCACTCCGGAGTCGCGCACGCGGTAAATAAAATCTTCGGCGTTGCGGCCGTGCGCGCCCGCGACGGCGTCCGTGCCGTATACAATTTTCAGGCCGGGGGTTTTGTAGGCGCGTCGCATCAGGTCGTGGAGAATCGGGATGATGCCCGGCATGGCCGCAAAACCCTCTTCGGTGTAGTAGGGCGGGGCGAGATACTTGTCCTTGTTCGCAAGATAAGTTTCCAGCAGCAGGCCGTCCTGCGGATCGATATATGTCCCGCGTTCGGCCATCAATTTCAAATCGTCGTCCGACGCGCCGATGCCATGCTCGATTTCCGTGCAACCGGCAAGCACGGATGCGCGAACGGCGTCGCGAAATGCATGCACCAGCGTGCGCAGTCCCACCTTTTTCGCTTCATCGCAGGCCGCGTTCAATTGCTCCTGCGACATCGTCATCCCGCCCCGGAGCATGCCGCCTGACGCGTAAATCTTGATGAGGTCCGCGCCCGCTTCTTTTTGTTTGCGCACGAACGCACGGATTTCTTCGGGCGTTCCGGTCTCCGCGCCGCGGCCATTGATTGTCTCATTGGCAGTGAGGATGCGCGGGCCGGGGAGCTGGCCGCGCGCGATGGCGTCGCGCAAGGGAACGTCGGTGGGCGAGCCCACGCTTTGGATGGTGGTGAAGCCCGCCATCAGAGTTGCGAATGCGTTGGAATCGGCGGCGTACGCGGCCTCCTGCGTCGTGCCTCCCTGCCCCGCATTTTTTCCGTCCGGGCCGAAGCTCCAGGTGATGTGCACGTGCGCGTCAATCCAGCCGGGCAAGACCGTGAGGCCGCGCAGGTCGTAGTCCACTGGGCCGGCCTTCGGATCATTGGCAGCAACAATTGCAACAATCTGCGAGCCTTCGACGACGATGCGAGTGTCGTGCAGAACATGGCCTTTGCCGTCGAGCACGGTGCTCGCAGCGATTACGATGCGATTAGGCTTCGCGGATGATTGCGCAGGCGCCACCGCGGGAGATTGTACAGGCGCCTGCGAGGAAATGAGTGGCTCAAGAACGCAGACGCCGAGAATGCCGAGGATGCCGTGAACCATTTTCGCGCTTGGCATTTACGCTCCCTCGCGCAATTGTAGCTCAGGTCCCCCTGATAGTTTTCATCGGCGGACCTGAGGGTTTACGCTGCGCACCAGAAACGCCTCAGGTCATTCCCCGCGAAAATGCGCCGTGCCGACACCCGGGCCACAAATTGCGGATGACCAGGGGAATGAAAACACACCTAAGGGTTGGTGAAGACACACTCGACGCTGTTTTGCAGAGGGCGCCGCCCTTAATCTTTCTTTTTCCCTATGCTGAGAATCATTTGGCGGATGTCCGGCCAGAATTCCTTCACGACGTTATTGAGGGCGGCGGACTCAATCCCTACTGCCCAGTTGTCCGCCGTTTTGCGAAAGCCACGTTCCTGCGGGGGGTAATACAGGTTGGCTACACCCGCTTCCATTCCATTTCCCAGGATCTCAGAGAAGTTAAAGCCGGTTTTACCGGAATCCATCTTGGTGAGGACCAACTGGGATAACGCGTATGCGGTCCGGCGGAAAACGCCTCCATGGCCAAGAGTGTAGTAGCGCGGATCTTCGTGCGTCAGTGCGGGGACAATCGCTTCCGTGAAATAAGCGCCGGACGCCTGGTCCACGAACGCCCGCCAGTAATAACGGCTATATCCCGTCATTCCCTGGTGCAATTCCGGGTACGATTTTAAAGCAAAGCCTTGGCCGGCAAGCACTCCCGCCCAAATGAACGATGTGTAATCCACGCTATCCTTCGTGGCAATCCAGAATTTCTCTCGGGTGGTTAGCCGGGGAAGCTGCATATTGGCGCTCACAGCCGCAAAATTTGGAACGATCCAAAACATGCGGTTGGTCTGCTGGGCTTCGGGACTATCTGACCTCTGAGGGGTTGGGGTGGCGACCGGCGCCGGAGCGGGCGCTGCCGTATCGGCCTTTGACTGGGTGCCGGTGTCGGATTGAGTTGGAGGAGATACGGCGCTTCCCGATTGCTTGGTCTGCTGCTGGTCTGCTAGGCCGCACTCTGCATTTGAAGCTTCGTGCGAAACTGTTGACTGGGACCAGGCGAGAGCGGGAGAAAGAAGGAGCAATAGGACCAGCGCGGCACTTCTCGTTGTGCGCAAGGCGTTCTCCAGTCTGGCTACGTGTTAGCGGGCTGGCTCATTTGAGGGGGAATGCGGGGTCAAGAATTCCGCGAGCTATCGGAGGGGGTTCCCGCCTCAACGATTTCATTTTACGCCCATCGCCTTGGTCATACTGTGCAATATTGCACAGCGGTGAGTTGATGAAAGTTGCAATTGCTCAAGTACTACACTCTGTTTGACGAGTGCAAATCAGCTCAGCGCGGCGGGGGAAGACGCGCCGTAAAATGCGAACCACGGCTTTGCGGCGGCGAGCCGGTCATTGACGTTCTTGATGTTGGCGACGCCCTGGTTTGAGAGCCAGTCCTCAAGAGCCTTGATTCCCTGCTTCGCGTAAACCGGAATGCCCTCTTTCCAGGTGGCGCGCCCGCAGAGCACGCCGGAAAAATTCACGCCCGATTCTCCGGCCAGCTCGAGCGTTTCGCTGAACACCTCGTTGCTCACGCCGGCGCTCAGGTAGATGAAGGGTTTCTTGGCGGCCGCCGCGCCCTTGCGGAACGCATCTTTCGCCTGGTCGCGCGTGTACGCTGATTCGCCTTTGCACGCGCGCGTGCCCGCGACGAACGCCATGTTCACCGGGACTTCGACTTTCATGATGTCCACGCCGTACTGCGGCTTTGAGAATTCCTGCATGCTGCCGATGACGCAATCGGGTTTCTTGCGCGCGAATTCGATTCCCTTTTCGTCCGCACCCTCTTCGTAAGTGACGAATTCGAGGAAGAATGGCACGTCGTTGGCCTGGCATTCCGAGCCGATGCGCTCGACCCAGGCGTGCTTACGGTCGTTAATCGGCGCGGGATCGAACGGCGTATAATAAAGCAGGATTTTTACGCAATCCGCCCCCGCCGCCACGATTCGCCGCACCGAGTAATCATTCAAAAGGTCAGGCAAGCGGCCCGGCTGCGTATTGTCATACCCGCTGTTCTCGTAGGCGAGCAGCAGCCCGCAGCCCTTGGCGCGCAGCTTCGCCGCGCTCAATCCGAATTCGGGGTCGAGGAGGATCGCGCTAGCGTGGGGCGTGAGCACGCGGACGACGGCTTCCTTGAATTCGGACATCATCCCGCTCGTGACGGCCTTCTTGTCTATCCCCTTGTCTTTTGCGATGGCGCTGCGCAGCGAGCCGCGCTGGTCCATCGCGGCGGCGGCAATCACGCCGCGCGAATTCGCGACGGCTTGGAGTCCTTTGATTTTGCCGGGTGCAATCTTCATCTGAAATTCCTCCGGGGATTCAATCGTTCGCTTAACGCTCGTTTTTGCATCTTGCGCCGCATTGTACCACGAGGGGTGAAGCTTACTGCGCGGGCGAAATCACAGAAAGTTACAGGCGGACAAACCGGTGAGCGCAGGGATTCAGGCCGCAGCGCTTGCCGAGGTCGTCGAAAAGATCCGCGCCGTGCCGCGCGAGAAATGGCAGCAGGCTCAGGGAGCGTTCCTGTAATCCGTGCTGGGGATAGAGCGAGCTAAGAATTACCTGCTCGTGCTTCGTCAAGACGCCAGTGCGGAAGTCCGCGGCGCGGCCCGCTTTTCTGCGCAGATTTTCGAGTTGATAGAGCATTTTGCGCGTTGCAGTTTCGAGCGCGCCAGCCAGCGTGGGGTCGAGGTTCGCGATTGGCTTGCGCAAACCCGCAAGCATCCGCACGAGCTTTTTTTGTTCGGCGTCTAACTTTGCCGCGAGCCCGCGCGGAATGTGCCGCCGCTCCATTTTCGCCGCGAGGGACTGCCGTCCGCGGAGAGCATCCGCGGGCTCGAGTTCGTATCGAGCGAGCAGGCGCGCAACCTCCGGCTCGACGAGCGTGAAGCTCGGGCGCGGCAGAATCGCGGGCATCCGGCCAAGGAGTTTTTTATAGAGCACGGAATTCTGCGCGAAGTAGGCGATCTCGGCCGGGCCGGCGATGTAGGCGGCGGTGGGCAGTAAGAAGTCCTGCACGACCGGACGCAGCAGAGCATTTGGGCTGAACAATTCGGGCGAAGTTGCGATGGCCTCGTGCAGTTCCTGCGGCGAAAAGTGTTCGGCGGCGGCGGCAAACTCTGAATTCACTTTCTTCAAAGCGACGCGGCGGCCATCCAAGGCGCGCACAGTTTCATTGCGGCCGTCCAGAATGCGTCCACCAACTATCCGGAAGAGCAAGGTCGACCGCTCCGTGACGCGCACCTGCGCGTGGTAGCCGGACTTCTCGAGTTTCTTGTCCTGCGCAAGAAGCGCCGCGATGAGCTCTTCCCGCTGTTGCGCGGTGCGCTGAAGCAAGGGTGCTGCAAGTTGGTGCAATCGCGCGTCCTGCGGGTCGAGGAGGATAAGCCCTCGCGCGGCGAAGAGCGCCGACATCAAACGCGCGAACGCGGAGCCAAATGTTTCGTTCGGGCGGTAGGCAGCCGTCAAGGCTTCGCTCAACTCGGAAGCCAATGCATTGCCGGCGGATGTGTTCCCGGCAAATGAACCGCCGAGCGCGCCGGCCGCTTTGCGCACGAGAGGCTCGATTCCCTTCCCCAATGGAATGGACCCGACGGTTCGCCCCTCGGTCTGTTCTTCTGTGTGGGCGTCGCCCGCCCATTCCAACTTGTCGGGCGCGCCGCCGGATTGCCAGAAAACATGATTAACCTCGGCGAGGTCGTGGTCTTCGCCGGCCATCCAAAAAATCGGCACGGCTTCGAGGCCGCCGCGGGTGAGATCAGCAGCGACGCGCAGCGCGGTGAGCGCCTTGTAAAACGTATAGGCCGGGCCGCCGAACAGTGCAACCTGCTGGCCCGTGACGATGGCCAGGGCGCCGGCCTCGAGGCGCTCGAGGCTGCGCTTCGCTTGCGGTTCGAGCGCGCCGCCTGCAAATCGAGCGTTTTGATCGCGAAGAATCTGCACCACGCCCCAGCGCATTTCCGCTGGATATCGCGCGGCGCCGGCCTTCAATTCCCGCGCGGCCGCGCGAATCCCTCCCAAGTCCGCAGGATGGGAGTAGTAAGCAGCCAACTTTTCTGGCTTGCTGAGATACGCGGAGTAGAGCCGCGAGGTCTGCGGCAATTGTTCCGGGGCCAGACAGTCGGGGTCCATGGGGGCAGACATCATAATTCGAGAGCGCAACTCCGGCAAACGCCCGGGGTTGAACGAGTTGTAGTCGCAATCCCCCGGTCAAACAGTAGATGCTCGAGGATCGCCCCGCGACGCATCGTGACACAGCGGTTGGCGCGGAGGTAAACTCTTCCCGCATGAGGCGCCATTCAATTTCCAAATTACCTGGCATTTGTATGGCGGCTGTGGCGGCGTTCCTCATGGTAACGCCGGGCCTTGGGCAATCTGAAGGCCACTCGAAGCAATGGCGCTCAAGCTGGATTCCAAGGTCAAGCCAATCGATGTCCCCGGCGCGCGCCAGTTGAGGGCCAAGATGAGCGTGAACACGGCGCAGATGCGCTTCGTGAACGAGGGCGACAAAGGGACGGACCAGTTGGACGATGTCTGGATTGTCGCAGGGGAAAATGGCGCTGCGCTGGGCAAGACGTCGCAGCCGCTGAAAATGGCATTGCCGCAAGCGAACTACGAGGCTGTGATGCGCCAGGGATTAAGTTTCTCCGGGACCATCGATCTCAGCGAGGAAGCCACAGAAGTCCGCGTGGTTGCAAGGGATTCAGGCACCGGGGTGATCGGCTCGGTGGTGGTGCCGCTCGGCAGGTTGTTCACGCCCGCGAAGGCTCCGGGGAAATAGCGGGCGGCTGGATAGTTCTTCAAGGCGCGATTCCGAAGGGCCCCGCGAAACGGGGCGACAAAGAATCACTTCATGGAAACCGTCGTCAAACAGGGCCGGTATTTATTCGCGGTGGCAATCATCGCTTTCGGCGTTTTGCATTTCGTCTTTGCGCGATATGGAGAACCGACAACTCCTATCATTCCCTTTGTTCCGGGATACCCGTGGCTGGCATACCTGACCGGCGGAGTTCTTCTCGCAGCCGGACTGTTCATTGCGGCGAATTTCAGACCACTGGCGGCTGCATTGGTATTGGGAATGCTATTCCTTCTTTGTGTGCTGGTTCTTCAAATAGCACGAGTGGCTGCAGACCCGACGAACCTTGGTGTTCGCACGGTTGCGTTTGAAACGCTGGCTTTGTGCGGCGCGGCATTGACCTTAGCCGGAACTCTGCGCGATGAGAGAAGCAGCTTTGGGGAGTGGGATACCCTTGCGAATGCACTTATCCACGCGGGGCCATACGTGTTCGCAATTTGCTCGGTGGTGTTTGGGATTGACCATTTGCAATCTCTCAACTTTGTTGGGCGGCTTGTGCCAGGGTGGATTCCCGGCTCGGGATTGTTCTGGGCGTGGTTCACAGGAATTGGGTTCATCGCCGCCGGCGTGAGCATGGCGACGAAAGTAATGGCGCGGTGGGGCGCGTTTTTTCTTGGGCTGATGTTTTTGCTTTGGTTTTTACTGCTCCATTTACCGAGAGTCATGAGTTACCCGCGTTCACATAATCCCGCCGAGTGGTCGAGCGCGTTTATTGCGCTGGGGATGTGTGGAGCGTCATGGATTATGGCCTGGTATTTTCTGCAAAGCGGATTTCAAAGAACAAAATGAGGGGATCTGACCTCGATTCATTGGGTTATTTGACCTTCTTTAATTCCCACGTGCCCCAAACCGATATCTTCGGATCGGATTTGGGGATAAGTGTCTTCGCAACTCCGGCCAGTGATGTGGGTGTGAATGCGCCAGAGAATTCAATTGTTCCTTTGTTGGGACCCTCGGGATCAGTAAAGGAAACTCCGTAGTCTGTGGTGCGAAAGTCCGCCAGTTTTACCTCAACATCCTCCCGGGCTCCTTTGTAGAAAACGTGCAAAGTGGCTACTAGGCCAGAGGCGTCGTTGCCGATTCGGAGTTCAATTTCGATAGGGAGATTGTTGGGATAAAAATGAAGCGGACCTCTCCACACTCCTTCCAGCTCTGGAAACGACGGCCGGCGCCCATCCTTCAGTGTTGGCAGGACTACCGCAGGAGGTTCCGAAACCTTTGGGTATCCACCCTCGGCCCTGACTCCTTGATACGTGTCCCAGGCAGCTTGCTGGAGTATTCGGGCAATTTCAGGAGGAATCTCCACCAGGGTTTCAGTTTTCCCTTCGAGTAATTTGCCATCGTCTTCATCTACCGGTGTGCCTTTGATCGCGGAGGTGGCCCCGACAGGGCTAAGCCGGGTGAGGGTCGCGTATAAGACGCAGGCCATCAAATACGAGCCTTCTGCGGAGGGATGGTGATCATCCTTAAAGTACAGGTTGATATCAGGTTCGTTTTCGCGAATCCGTCGCCAGGCAAGCGAGACTGGAGCTGCTATGGCATCGCTGGATCTTGCAAATTGTACAAATGCGAAATCAAGAGCTTGCTGCGAGCGGATGGGGGCCTCTTTGTCCTTCCATGTCATCAGAATGACTGTCTTCGCTCCAACTTTCCGTATTTCTTCATCAAAGATTTTGGCATACTTCCAAAAATGAGCTGGGTCAGGAATTTGCACCTGCTGGTTTACAATTAGAAGATCGCCCAAGGCACTTTGCTCATTGAGAACAACATAGTCCCAGCCCCCTTTCCGGATCGCGGACAATGCTGGTCCCTCCCGCCAGTTTTCTTCTAGCCGGGCTCCCCCGGAAGCGATCATTTCCGTGACTACGCGGGGCCCGGGCGAGCTTTTTGAAATCGCTTCCAAGACCGCCGGCATATTGTGGAAGTAAATGAAGCTGTTACCAATAAAGAGGACATGCATCTCCGATTCTTGCCCTCCAACTTCAGCAGGACGGACATCGGTTGCACAGGCTATTGATCCCGACAACAGAAACCCAAACAGCAGGCGACACAGCCTACGGCGCTTGATCACGTCTTCAGGCCTCCAACGTAAATTGACCGGTATTTCCGGTCTGGATCTCTGTATGGTCTTTGGATGCTCGACCGCACTTTAGAGCCGATATCGCGGATAGGCAAGTTACTTCACAACTGCGGGGTCAAGTGTCGTGAGGCCTGAGGCAGTGAGGACGGACTTCACTTCCGCCTGCTGCGTGGCGTTGAGTGGGAGAAGCGGCGAGCGTGCGGGGCCGCCGTACAATTTTTCGGAATGGCCTGGGGGATGGTTTGCGGATTGGGCTTCCGCATGGGCTGCGGCATGGCCGAGCGCATCCATGGAAAACTTCACGCCCGCGACGCCCAGTTCGCTGACGCATTTCTGCGAAACGGGCGTGACCTTTCGCTGAATCTCTTCCGCCTTTGCGGATTGCCCCGCGCGGGCAGCGTCAAAAAGCTCGGCGCACAAATCCGGCGCGATGTCCGCGACGCCCAGAATTGCTCCCGCGGCGCCCAGCTTCAGCGACGCATCGACAATGGACGCCGCGCCCACCAAGGTCTGGAACCGCTTCGGAGCCGCGGCGATAATTTCCTTCACCACATTCAGCTTTCCCCAGCTCTCCTTGATGCCACAAATGTTCGGATGCTCGGCAAGTCTTGCCACGAGCTCGCCCGGGACTTCGACGCCGGTGAATTGTGGAATGGAATAGACGATGATCGGGATGGGCGATGCGTCGGCGACCCGGCGATAGTAATCGAGGAGAGCCGCGTGAGTCATTGCCGGCTTGTAGTAGTGCGGCGTTCGGACGAGCGCGGCCGCATAGCCCAATTGCGCGGCGCGGCGCGTGCGAAGAATCGTTTCGGAAGTGGACTCCACTCCGGTCCCGGCGATCAACAATTTCCCCGCTGCATTGTATTCCGCGACGGCCGCGAAGAGCCGCTCCGTCTCATCCCATGTGAGCAGGATTGCTTCACCCGTCGAGCCGCACACGGCGTAACCCGCGAGGCGCGTCTTGTCATACACAGAGAGATTCTGATTCAGCCGATCGAGCGCAAGACTCTCGCCGCCCGCCGTGAACGGAGTTGTGATTGGCGCGAAGATGCCGCGGAGTTCCATTAAGGTGTCTGCCCTTGCGCGGCCTCGCGCCGGTGAAGGTCCTGCAGCGCCGCTACCTCAAACGACTCCTCAATCTGGGAATGCAATCCGCGGACGGCCGCGCGGGCGGCGGAGATCGTCGTTACGCAAGGCACGCGGTGACGGATGGCAGCCCTGCGGATGGATTTCTCGTCGTAGAACGATTCACGCCCGAGGGGGGTGTTGATGAGCAGGTCCACTTTGCCGGTTTTAATGAGGTCCACGATATTGGGGCGGCCTTCATTCACTTTGTACACCACATCGGCCGGGACGCCCGCGGCCTGCAGCGCGGACAGAGTGCCGCGCGTGGCGATCACACGGAAGCCAAGCGAAACCATCTCTGCCGCAAGCGGAGGAATGTATTTTTTGTCGTGATCGCTGACGCTGATAAAGATGGTTCCTTTGCGCGGCAGACGCTGACCGGCCGCGAGTTGCGCCTTGGCGAAGGCCTGCCCGAAATTCTTTGCGATGCCCATGACTTCGCCGGTCGAGCGCATCTCGGGGCCGAGGATGGAATCCACGCCGCGGAATTTGTTGAACGGAAACACCGGCGACTTCACGGCGTAAAATTCACGGACGGCCAGCCCAGCCACGCCGTCCGTCTCGACGATGGGCAGCCGCATATCGCGCAATTTCCTTCCGGTAATCAGTCTCGCGGCAACTTTTGCGAGCGGAACGCCCGTCGCTTTGCTGACGTACGGCACGGTGCGTGACGCGCGGGGATTTACTTCCAGCACGAACACGGTGTCCCGCTGGATCGCGTACTGCACGTTCATCAGACCAACGACCCCGAGAGCGCGCGCCAGCCGCTGCGTGTATTGCCGGATGCGGTCGAGGATGTGCGGCGCGAGCGTTACTGTCGGTAGCACGCACGACGAATCGCCCGAGTGAACGCCGGCTTCTTCGATATGCTCCATGATTCCGCCGATGACGAGGTCGGTGCCGTCGGCGAGCGCGTCCACGTCGACTTCAGTGGCGTCTTCGAGGAACTGGTCAATCAGCACCGGACGCGCGGGGCCCATCAGCGCCGCTTGCGCGACGTACGACTGCACCGTTTCCAAATCGTAAGCGATCACCATCGCGCGCCCGCCAAGCACGTAGCTCGGGCGAACGAGCACCGGCAAACCGATTTCCGCGGCAACGCGCGCGGCCTCTTCCGGCACGAGCGCCGTGCCCGAGCGCGGCTGCGGAATGCCAAGCTGGTCGAGCAAGCGGCCGAACTGGCGGCGGTCTTCGGCGAGGTCAATGCATTCCGGCGGCGTGCCGATGATGGGCACGCCGCAGCGCTTCAATTCCAGCGCCAGGTTCAGCGGAGTCTGTCCGCCGAATTGAACCACCACGCCTTGCGGCTTTTCGCGCTCGACGACGGCGAGCGTGTCTTCGAGCGTCAACGGTTCAAAGTAGAGGCGATCGGAGGTGTCGTAGTCAGTGGAAACCGTTTCCGGATTGCAGTTGATCATGACGGTTTCAAAGCCATCTTCGCGAAGAGCGAACGACGCGTGGCAGCAGCAATAATCAAATTCAATTCCCTGCCCGATGCGGTTCGGCCCGCTGCCCAGGATTACAATCTTGGGTCGCGAGGTGGTGTCGGCTTCATCTTCATCTTCGTAAGTCGAGTAAAGATATGGCGTGAAGGACTCGAATTCCGCGGCGCAGGTGTCCACGCGCTTGAAGACCGGCCCGAGCTTCATCTTGTGGCGCTGCAAGCGCACGGCGGTTGGCGTGGAGTTCCAAATTTTTGCGAGCTGCTCGTCGCTCGTGCCGGTGCGTTTGGCTTCGCGCAACAGCTCCGGCGAAACAGTTTCGAGCGTCACGCCGGCCACGCGGCGGTACAAGTCCACAATTTCGCGAATCTGGGCGATAAACCACGGATCAATCTTTGTAAGCTCGCAGATTTCCTTTTCCTTGAGGCCGCGTTCGAGCGCGACAATCAGCCAGTGGATGCGATCGGGGCGCGGCGTGGCCAGCTTTTCACGCAATAGCGACGCGGGAGTTTCCGCAGGCGCGCGCCAGGGCGCGTGCGGTTCGAGCGAGCGGATGCCCTTCTGCAGCGCCTCTTTGAAAGTGCGGCCGATGGCCATTACTTCCCCGACGGACTGCATCTGAGTGCCGAGCGCCGTATCCGAGCCGGGAAATTTCTCGAACTGCCATTTCGGGATTTTCACGACGACGTAGTCAATCGTCGGCTCGAAGCACGAGGGGGTTTTCCGCGTGATGTCATTGGGGATTTCATCGAGAGTCATGCCGACGGCGAGGCGCGCGGCAATCTTCGCAATCGGGAACCCCGTGGCCTTGCTCGCCAGCGCCGAGCTGCGCGACACGCGCGGATTCATCTCAATCACGACCATGCGTCCGGTCGCCGGGTCCACCGCGAATTGAATATTCGAGCCGCCCGTCTCGACGCCGACTTCGCGGATGATAGCGGCAGCGGCGTCGCGCATACGCTGATATTCCTTGTCCGTGAGAGTTTGCGCGGGCGCGACGGTGATGGAATCGCCCGTGTGCACGCCCATGGGGTCGAAATTCTCAATCGTGCAGATGACCACGAAGTTGTCGCGGAAATCCCGCATCACCTCGAGTTCATATTCCTTCCAGCCGAGCACGGATTCTTCGACAAGCGCTTCGTGGACGGGACTCGCGTCGAGCGCGTGCGCGATTGCCTCCGCAAATTCCTCGCGGTTATACGCGATCGAGCCGCCCGTGCCACCGAGGGTGAAGGATGGCCGGATCACGACGGGGTAGCCAAGCTGATCGGCCAGCTTCAGGGCTTCCGGAATGTTGTTCACAAGCGCCGAAGCGGGGACGTCCAGCCCGACTTTTCGGCAAGCGTCCTTGAACCACAGGCGGTCTTCGGCGACTTTGATTGCCCGGAGCGGCGCGCCAATAAGCTCCACTCCGTATTTATCGAGCACGCCGCCCTCGGCCAGCTCAACCGCGAGGTTCAACGCAGTTTGGCCTCCGACGGTGGGAAGCAGCGCGTCCGGTTTTTCCACGGCGATGATTTGTTCCAAATAATCGCGCGTCAGCGGCTCGATGTAGGTGCGCTCGGCCAATTCCGGATCCGTCATGATTGTCGCGGGATTGGAGTTGACGAGGACCGTTTCATATCCATCGGCGCGCAGAGCCTTGCAGGCCTGCGTGCCTGAATAGTCGAATTCACAGGCCTGTCCGATCACAATCGGCCCCGAGCCGATGATGAGGATTTTCTTGATGTCCGTCCGCTTGGGCATTTTTGCGCCTACACCATCCGGCCCGAGTTGCCGGCGGCGTTGCCGGGCACCCCGCGCTTCGCCGATTTCGACTTGTTCGTCTCGCGCATCATGTCCGTGAATTGGCGGAAGAGATAGTGCGAGTCGTGGGGCCCGGGCGAGGCCTCCGGGTGATACTGAACGCTGAAGAGCGGCAGCGATTTGTGGCGAATCCCCTCGTTGGTGTGGTCATTTAGATTTACGTGAGTGATTTCGACATCGCTCGATGGCAATGAATCGGGATCGACCGCAAACCCATGATTCTGCGCGGTGATTTCCACGCGCTCAGTGAGCAGGTTTTTCACCGGGTGATTCGAGCCGTGATGTCCAAATTTCAATTTGAAAGTTTTTCCGCCGAGCGCGAGCCCACAAAGCTGATGCCCCAGGCAAATCCCAAACACTGGTACTTTCCCTGTCAACTTCCGGATGTTTTCGATGGCGTAGCCGGCCGGTTCCGGGTCGCCCGGCCCGTTGGAGAGAAAAACGCCGTCCGGTGCAAGGCTCAGGACATCTTTCGCGGAGGTTTGCGCCGGCACGACGGTCACATCGCAGTTGTGATCCACGAGCAAACGCAAGATATTTTGTTTGATGCCGAAGTCATATGCGACGACGCGCCAGCGGGTCGCTTCCGCGCCGGCACCGGATTCGCCAAATTCTTCCCGCCAGGGCGAAACGGCCAGATCGATCGAGCTTTTGCGCCAGTCATACCGCTCCGCCGAGCTTACGCGGCTGGCAAGCTCCTGTCCGGCCATCGCCGGCAGCGCGCGCGATTCTTCGATGAGCTTCTGCGCGGGCGTTCCATCCGTGGCGACAACGCCGCGCAAAGCTCCGACGGAGCGCAAGTGCCGCACGAGCGCGCGCGTATCCACGTCCCAGAGGACGGGGATGTTGTGCCGCTCGAGATAGGCCTGCGCGGATTCCTCCGACCTCCAGTTCGATGCGATGCCGGAAAATTCGCGAACAATCAGCGACTCGATGTATGGCCGCGAGGATTCTTCGTCGTCGGAATTCGCGCCCACGTTTCCAATATGGGGATAGGTGAGGCACACGATCTGCCCGGCGTAACTTGGGTCCGTGAAAACTTCCTGGTATCCGGTGAGGCTGGTATTGAAAACAACTTCGCCGCCGCGGCGGGTTTTCGCTCCCGCCGCCCGGCCTGTGAAAATGCGTCCGTCTTCGAGCGCAAGGTGAGCGGGGTGACCAATCTTAGGGGGCAGCGCGTCTTCCTCCGTTTAAATTCGCTTCGTACAAATTCGCACCGTTCATTTCGATGAATCGGCCGAAGCCGTGGAAGCTGTAAGCGATCCGAAATGTTCCATCGGCCAGTAGGCGAACACCGCCTTGCCGTAAATATAACCGGCCGGGACCGTGCCGAAGACGCGCGAGTCGTTCGAGCTATCGCGGTGATCGCCCATCACAAAATACTCGCCCTCGGGCACGCGCACCGGGCCAAAATTGCCCGCGTCATAATATTGCGGCGGAACGTAAGGCTCAAGCAGCCGCTCGCCGCTTACATAGACGCGGCCCTGCCGGATGTCCACGGTTTCTCCCGGCAACCCGACGACGCGCTTGATGAAAGATTTCGAGTGGTCGAGAGGATACCAGAAAACGACAACATCGCCGCGCGAAATCGGCTCAAAGCGGTAGACGATTTTGTTGATGAAAATTCGCTCCTGGTCGGAAATGAGCGGCGCCATGCTGGTTCCCTCGACTTTCACGGGCTGGTAGAGGAACACGATGATGACCACCGCAAAACAAAGAGCGAGGAGAAGGTCGCGGGACCAAATCCGCAGTTCGCGATGAAAATGGCTGGGCTCTCGCGCAGGCGCGCCGTTTCCCGGAACTGAGGTTTCGATTCCCGGCATGAATTTGGCTCGAACCCTATTTATACCACGCTACGCGGGCGGAGCCAACGCGCGAGTGCAAGTGATTCGGCAATTGTGAAGAGGCGCACTTTTTTTCCAATGCGTTGGATGCGGGAGGTGCCCGGAAAGGTTTGTTGGGTAAGAGAATTTTAGCCGGAGGGTGAACCGTATTTAGCGGGTTCTCGAGAAACAGCTTTCAACGCAGAGGCGCAGAGGACACAGAGCGAGCCGGATCCTTCGCTTCGCTCAGGATGACAACTTTTTTTTGCGGCGGCCTCGGAATTACAAAAGTCTCACAGCGCCGAGACGCAGAGAGCGCTGAATCGCCTCGTATCGTGAAACAGTCCCGGCTAGCCGCCAAGAGCATAGTTTAAGGATGCGAGGGCCGCTGCCACGGCCGTCTCTGTACGCAAGATCGTGGGCCCGAGCGAGGCTTCCACGAATTCGGCAGCGGTCGCCATGCCGAACTCCCGGTCCGTCCAGCCGCCTTCGGGGCCGACGGCAAGCACCGCGATTCGTGTTGCTCCGCGGGGGAGAGCGCTCGCGAATTTACCCAGAAAGGCATTCAGTACATCACGTAGCGGGAGCGTGTCACGTCTTTCCGAAAGCAGAATCCGCACGGCGCACCCTGCTCCTGCTTGATTACTTGATTGAAGGAAAGCTTCCAGCGGAGGCAGGATCGGCTTTAGCGCCGGAGCGCGCAACCGTCTTGCCTGTTGCGCAGATTCAACGAGGATTTTCTCCCACCGCGCTGCGCGCTTCGGCGCCGCCGCGACGAGCGCCTTTTCGCTTCGCGCCGCCGACAGCGGGACAATCATGGTGACGCCCAGCTCGGTTGCTTTCTCGAGCGCCCACTCGAAGCGGTCAAACTTCACAATTGAAATCAGCAGCGTGCTATGGAGCCGGCTAGCTTCGCGCGGAACAATTCCTTCCAATGCCGAGCCTTCCAATGCGAATTCCACTTCCTCTCGTGTGGCGCGAACCACCCGCCCTAGGCGCACGGAAGTTCCATCACTTAACTCGTAAAACTGTCCTGGCTCGGCGCGGAGTGCGCGCGCGAGGTGGTGAGCCGCCTCGCCGCGGAGAAAGGCGGAATCATTCTCGAATTTATCCGTGAAGAATCGTCGTCGCACTGGAACTGGGCCGCACAGGGATATTGTCGCACAGGAATTCGGCCGGACGGGGATTCGGCAGTGTTGGAGACTCGCCGAGGCTAGCCGAAAATGTCTTTCACTTTTTCAAAGAAGGTAGAGTTGCGCTCGGCGGGGCGGTTCTCCGCAGGCAGCGACTCCGCCAATTGCATCAACAGCTTTCTCTGGTCGCGCGTCAGTTTTTGAGGCGTGACGACTTTCACGGTGTAGTAGATATCGCCCTTGCCTCCGCCGTGCGGGTCCGGCAGCCCCTTGGTCTTCAATCGGAACGTCGTGCCCGTCTGAGTCGCCTCTGGGATATGCAGCCGCTCTTCTTCGACAAGGCCCGGCACGCCAATATCGTCACCGAGCGCCGCTTGCGCGATGCTGATTGGAATCGTGGCGAAGAGATCGGCTCCACGCCTCTCAAAAAAATTATGGTCCCTGACCTTCAGAATTACATACAGATCTCCCGAAGGCGCCCCGGGAGTTCCGCGCTCCCCTTCGCCGGGAATGCGAAGCCGCGTGTCCGAATCCACTCCCGCGGGGATGCGCAACTCGATTGTCTTCTGGCGCTCGACCTTCCCTTCCCCGCGACAATTGGGACACCGCTCGCGGATCATCTGTCCCGCGCCCTTGCAGGTTGGACAGGTGCGCGAAATGCTGAAAAACCCCTGCTGGTAATGAAGCTGTCCGCGCCCGCGGCACGTCTCACACGCGGCGACGCCTGTCCCAGGTTTGGCGCCGGTTCCGTTGCAAGATTCGCAGAACTCCAGCCGCGGGACTTTTATTTTCGTGGTGATGCCACTGACAGCTTCTTCAAACGCCAGCGTCATGTCATAACGGAGGTCCGCGCCGCGCTGCATCCGGCTCCCGGGGCGCCGAGTTCCGCCAAAAAGATCCTCGAATCCGAAAAAATCGCCGAAGATGTCCTGAAAATCCTGAAAAATTGTATGGTTGAAACCCGGATCGCTTCCCATGCCCGAGACGCCCGCATGTCCAAACCGGTCATACGCCGAGCGCTTCTGATTGTCGGAGAGGACGCTGTACGCTTCGGTCGCCTCGCGGAATCTTTCTTCCGCGCTGGATTTGTTCTCGGGATTCCGGTCGGGATGCCATTTCAGCGCCGCTTTCCGGTAGGCGGACTTGACCTCATCGGCGGAGCATGTGCGCGAGACGGCGAGGATCTCGTAATAATCGCGTTTTTGTCGTGTGGGCATCGCTGGGCTCAGTTTTGATTCTTGTGAGATGTGGCAGCGGGCGCGGCGGCAACTCGCACCGTCGCGGGCCGCAGCACGCGTCCATGAAATACGTAACCGGGCTGCAGGGCATTGATTACGAATCCATCCTCGTGCTCGTCCGTTTCCACGCGCTCGATGGCCATGTGTACGTGCGGGTCAAACGGCTTGCCCTGCGCTTCGATGCGTTCCAGTCCCTGCTTTGCGAGAGTTTCCCAGAGCTGCTTGTAAATCAGCTCGAAGCCTTTGCGATAGTCTTCGTAAGCGGGATTGTCGTGCACGGCGAGCGCGCGCTCAAATCCATCCAGCACCGGCAGCAGGTGCTGGATGAAATGTCCCATCACGCGGCGCGACTCTTCATGGCGTTCGCGTTCGGTGCGCTTGCGGAAATTCTCAAAATCGGCCTGACGTCGGACGAGCGTGCCTTGCAATTCACGAATCTCCGCCTCGAGCTTCGTGATTCGCTCTTCAACTTCAAGCGGGAGTGTCAACGGATCCGAAGGCGGATCCGAAGCCGAAGCCGCGGAGTTCTCCCGCGGGTCTTTTTCCATCCGATCTGGCTCCATTTGATCTGACTCCATTTGATCCAGCTCCAACCGATTTTGAGACGCGTCTTTCTTCTGATGCGGAGCAGTCACGATTCTCAACTCCTGTCCAAAGTTTCGCTGAACACCCGCGCGACACAAGCGACCGCCGTGATCGCACGTTCATACTGCATCCGGGCGGGGCCCAGGACTCCAAGGGACCCCTGGACTTCATCGTGGAGTGAATAGGGGGCGCTGATCATCGCAAGGTCGCCGCCGCCGCCCGAAATCTCATCCAGACCAATTTGCACCAGCACCGGCTCCGGCGAATCAATGCAATGGTTCAGCAACGCCACGAGCGTGTGCTTTTCCTCGATCGCCGCGAGCAGCTCCTGGAGCTGGGTCTTGCTTGCGATTTCCGGCGCCGCGGCGATTTGCGCCGCGCCTTCCACGTACACCTGCCTTGAGGGCGTGTCCGGAAAAAGATTCGGGCCGCAGAGCGCCAGCGCGGCGGCCGCAAGGCCGTCGTATCTTTCACGTTCGTCCGCAAGCCGCGCGAGCAAATCCTCGCGGATGGCGCGGAGCGTCCAACCCGAATAGTGCCGGTTCAAGTATTCCGCGGTGCGGTCAAGTTCGTCCTGCGCGAAGGCGCGCTCCGTGTGCACAATTTTGTCCCGCGTTGCCCCGCCCGGCGCGATCACGATCGCCAGCACGCGGCGGTCGGGCAATAACAGGAAACGGATATGTTCCACGATCGCATTGCCGATTGGCGGGGCCACGACGATTCCCAATCCACGCGAAATCTTTGCCAGCACGCGCCCCGCGCGCTCGGCAATCTCTTCGGGGCTTTGCGCCGCCGCAAGCTCGGTGCGGATCCACTGCTCGTCTTCAGCGGTCAGCTTCGCTTGCGCGGAAACCATCTGAGCGAACAACCGGTACGCCGCGGCGGTGGGCACTCGGCCCGCCGAAGTGTGGGGCTGCATCAGATAGCCGCCCTCTTCCAGATCGGCCATGACGTTCCGCACCGTGGCCGGGCTGAGCTGTTCGGCGAGGCCCTTGGAGATCGCGCGAGACGATACCGGTTCGCCCGTCTCGATGTAAGTGCGCACCAAGTCGGCCAGAATGTGCCGGTTACGCCGCTCCTGAAGGTCCGTGTCCCTCATACCCTGAGAGGATTCCCCTCATTTCATTCTAAGCAGGCGGCGAAGCGGAAGCAACTAGCAGACTCCTGGCCGTTGCTTTTTAGGGCGAATGGTGGAAATTGAGACTCGCTGCATTCAGCGCAGACTGATTTCAATTCAGAGGCGCAGAGGGCGCAGAGAAGAACCGGGGTCCAGCGCAGTCTTACTCCCCCGCCGTCATTCCCCGCCCGCGCCATCGGTGTCAATTTGCGCGCGCTGGAGACGGTCGGAATAATCTATGTAGAGCGTCTTCCATTCCGAATAAAAATCCAGCGCGGCGGTTGCGGCTTCGCGGTGGCCGTTGCCTGTTTGCTTGATGCCGCCAAACGGCAGATGCGTCTCCGCGCCGATCGTGGGAGCATTGACGTAGACAATTCCGGCCTCGAGCTCGCGCATGGCCTTGAACGCTTTGTTGACGTCGCGTGTGTAAATCGAAGCCGACAGCCCGTATTTCACGTTGTTGGCAATCTCAATCGCCTGCCCGAATCCATCAAACGGAATCACCGCCACGACGGGGCCAAAAACTTCTTCGCCGGAAATTCTCATTTTCGGGTCGCAGTCGGTGAATACTGTCGGCTCGTGGAACCAACCTCTTGCGAACGCGCCTTTGTCCAGCCGGTTCCCGCCGCAGGCCAGCTTCGCGCTTTCATTCCGCGCGATCTCGACGTATTCCATCACCTTTTTCAGAGCGGCCTCGTTGATGACGGGCCCCATTTCTGTGGTTGAGTCCAGTCCGTCGCCCACCCGCAGGGCGCGGACGCGCTCGACGAAGCGTTCGATGAAATCTCCATAAACTTTTTTGTGCACGGCGAGGCGGCTCGACGCCGTGCAGCGCTGCCCGGAGGTGCCAAAGCCGCCCCAGACGGCTCCCTCGACGGCAAGATCCAGATTCGCGTCGTCCATCACGATGATGATGTTTTTGCCGCCCATTTCGAGATGGCATTTCTTGAAGCTTGGAGCGCAAGCCTGGCTTACGAGGCGGCCAACTTCGGTGGAGCCCGTGAAGCTCACGAGCGAAACGCCGGGATGACTCACGAGCGGCGCGCCCGCCGAAGGGCCGTCACCCATTACGATGTTTACGACGCCGCGCGGCAGGCCCGCTTCGTCGAGCGCTTGTACGAAGCTGTAGGCCGAATGCGGCGTGTCTTCCGCGGGCTTGATGACGACCGTGTTTCCGCAAATCAGCGCGGGCGTAATTTTCCAGGATGGGATGGCCATCGGAAAATTCCAGGGCGTTACCAGACCCGCGACGCCGATCGGCGCTCGCACGTCCATGGCAAATTTGTTCGGCAGCTCGGACGGGGTCGTCTGGCCGAATTGTCTGCGGCCCTCGCCCGCCATGTAATAGGTCATGTCGATGGCTTCCTGGACGTCGCCGCGCGTCTCGGTGAGGATCTTGCCCATTTCGCGCGTCATGTCGCGCGCATATTCATCCTTTCGGCGCACAAGCAACTCGGCCGCGCGAAAGAGAATCTCCGCACGCCGCGGCGCGGGGACGAGACGCCAGGTCTTGTAGGCTTCCGCGGCGGAATCCACGGCGAGGTTCACGTCTTCTTCGGTGGACGCTGCGAAAAAACCGATCAGGTCATCCGTATTCGCGGGATTGCGGTTTTCAAGGGATTTGCCATCTCGCGCCTCCTGCCATTCCCCGTGGATGTAGTTCTTGTAGATTTTCGGCGCGACGGCGGTGGTCATACTGCCTCCTCGGGGCGTCTCTCATCTCAAATTTCAGATTTGAGATTGAATGTGCAATCGTGAAAACTTGGTCCGAGATGATTCCCGTTCGCGGACAAACAAATTTAGCAAAGCGGTTCGGGGGCGTCAACGAAGCATCTGCCAGTGAGATTAAGGTTAGCGACGGTGTTCTGTGGAGCTCGCCGCCGTCGCAGGCGCCGCGGCTGGCCTGGGCGCGCCCTTCCCTGCTGTGACTGACCCGAGGCCGAGCTTTTGCAGGGAAAGCGCATCGAGTTTCCCGGATGGTGACAATCCATTTGCCTGCTGAAATTTCTGCATTGCCGCGACCGTTTGCGTATCCCAGTTTCCGCTCGGCTCGCCGTTATAAGCACCAGCCTTGGCTAATGCGGACTGAATATCGCGGATGCGATCCGGCGTGGGGGCCGACTGCATCTTTACACGTGAGGACTTGCTTTTGCCGCTCTTTTTCTTTGCGCTGGTATTCGAGCTATGGCCGGTAGTGGAACGGTGTGACGCAGTCGAACCCGTCGTTTTTGTGCTGCTGGGTGCGGTTGCCGTTGTCGCGGGCTTGGTTGGAGTTTGCGCAAATCCGGCTGCGCACACAAGGCCGAAACTGCCGGCGAGCAACAGCCCGCCGGCAGCCCGGTCAAACGCTTTTTGCAGCTTTTTCAAGAGTTCAGTTTCGCTCCCTTGATTGCTTTGCGCTCACTGATTCGACGCAGGAACCACGCCGCCGAGCAACGCCGTAAACTGCTGGCCGCCGGGCCCCTGCGGTGAACGTATGACCTTGAACACGACTTCCTGCCCCGCCTTGAATGCTGCGATTGCCCTGCGGAAATCAGCGAGGTTGTTGATTGATTGATCGTTGATTTCGATGATGACGTCACCACGACCGATGTTGAGATCTTCGCCGAAGCTTGCCGGTTCCGGATCGCCCTTGACCACAACGCCGCCCTTGGCCGTGACGCCCAATCGCTTGGCGAGTTCGGGTGTCAATTCCTCGACGCGCAATCCATATTGCGCGGCCACAGGTTCGCCCGGCGTGTTGGCTTCTTCCTCGTTATTGTTGCGCGCGGTTTCGGGGAAGAGTTTGCTCATATCCTCGACCGCGAGGGTCACATCGTGTTCCTGCTTATCGCGGATGTAGGAGAGGCGCACCTTGCCGCCGACAGGAGTTTGAATGATGGGATCCACGAGTTCGGCGGAGTTGTGAACCGGCTTGCCATTCACTTTCGTGAGGACGTCCCCGACTTTCAAACCCGCCTTTTCGGCAGGTCCGCCGGGCACGACTAACTGAATCACGACGCCATATTCAGCACCCAACCGGTGGAGCACGATTGGATTGGTGCTGATGCCTTCCTGGAACCGAACGCCGATCGAGCCGCGGACAACATGCCCGGTCTGAACAAGCTGATTGTAAATGTTGATGGCAATGTTGGACGGCAGCGCGAAGCCGACACCTTCATTTCCCGTGCTGCGTGAGCCGGTGAGAATCGCGGTATTGATGCCGATGACCTGCCCGGCCATATCCACCAGCGGGCCGCCGGAATTGCCCGGGTTGATGGCAGCGTCGGTCTGGAGGAAGCGCTGGAATTGACGCTGTTCCTCGCCAATATTCCCACGATCTTTTGCGCTGATGATTCCCGCGGTTACAGTCGCGGTCAGGCCGAATGGGCTGCCAATCGCAAGAACCCAGTCGCCTACCTGCACGCCATCCGAATTTCCCAACCTTGCTATCGGCAAGTCGTGTGGATAATCAATTTTGATGACGGCCAAATCGGTATCCGGGTCAACGCCGATGACTTTGGCATCGTAACTTTGCGTGCTGCCGTTCAATTGCACCTTGATTTTGGTCGCCTGATCCACAACGTGGTTGTTCGTCAGGATGAAGCCCTTGGGGTCCACAATGATTCCGGAACCCAGGCTTCGCTCGGACCGATCCGCAGGGGGCGAATCAGGACCGTTGTCGAAAAAGCGGTCGAAGAAATCCTGATAGGGATCCTGATCCTGCTTGTTGTTCCCGTCAGGGCGTTGTCCCTGTCCCTTTCCCCGCGGGGAAGGTTGCGATGGCAGCGGCACCGGGGTTACCCGCCGCTGCGGTGACTGGATTGTTTGTACCGTAGAAATGTTCACGACGGCAGGCTCAACCTTGATTACAATCCCAGAAAAAGCATTGGACATAATGACGGGGTCCGGGATGCTGAGGGGTTTTGCGCCGCTCTCGAAAAACGCCCGGCTGGCGCCAACGTGTCCGGAGATCATTGTCCCTACCATGATGCCCACGCCAAGCGTCAGCGCGATGAGCGCGAGCGCAAGCGGCTTCCGAGTCTTCGACCAATTCACAAGCTCATTCATTTTCCTGCTCCTCCCACCAAGTTCGGCTTTAAGCCAGAGTATAACACCGCTTCCGCTCCCCTGAGATTAGACGCCCAAATCCCATTAACGTGAGCAGCACACACAGTACTACTCGCGCGCCGGATTCCCTGCTGGTATCCAATCAGAAGGCTATCCATTTACTTAGATGAGGTTTTTCATCTTTACGTTGCGTGAACCGGCGTTGCATAAACAGGCGTTGGGTAACGGGGGTCACGTGAGACATTGCGCGGCGCAAGGTCTCTGTTACAATAAGATTTCACACATGCCCGCCCGCACGATGTACGAAAAAATCTGGGAAGCTCACGTGGTGGCCGAGCCGCCTGCCCAGCCAGCCCTCATTTACATTGACCGGCACCTGATTCACGAGGGCACTTCTCCGCAGGCCTTCGCGGGGCTGAAGTCCGCCGGACGCAAAGTCCGCCGCCCGGACCTGACTTTCGCCGTGATGGACCACTCTGTTCCGACCATCACGAAAGACCGTTTTCTCCCCATCGTGGACGCAGACGCCGCGGGACAATTCACCGCGCTGGACAGCAATTGCCGCGAAACAGGAGTTCGCCTGTTTGACATGCACAGCGCGAATCAGGGGATCGTCCACATCATCGGGCCGGAGCTTGGCATTACTCAGCCCGGGCTAACAATCGTTTGCGGCGATAGCCACACCTCGACACACGGCGCGTTTGGCGCACTCGCATTCGGCATCGGCACGAGCGAAATCGAGCACGTGCTCGCCACGCAGTGCCTCTCGCAATTCCGCTCGAAGACGATGCACGTGGTCGTGAGCGGCAAGCGCCCGCGCGGCGTGACGGCTAAAGACATCATTCTCGCCATTATCGGAAAGATTGGAATTGCAGGAGGGACCGGCCACGTACTTGAATACGGCGGCGAAGCCATCCGCGAACTTTCGATGGAGGGCCGCATGACCATTTGCAATATGTCCATCGAAGGTGGCGCGCGCGCCGGGATGGTCGCGCCAGACGAAACGACATTCGCTTATCTGGAAGGCCGCCCGTTTGTGCCGCGCGGCAAGGAGTACCAGGAGCTTGTGAATTACTGGAAGACGCTGCCCTCCGATTCCGAAGCGAAATTTGACTCCGTCATCGAACTTAACGAGTCGCACCTCGCCCCGCAGGTGACCTGGGGCACAAATCCGGGCATGGTCGCGCCCGTGACGGCAGCGGTACCTGATCCTGGCTCTTACAAGGATCCCGACGACCAGAAAGCCGTCGCGCGCGCGCTCGAATATATGGGGCTTGCGTCCGGCACAAAACTTGTGGACGTTTCCGTGGACCGCGTGTTCATCGGCTCGTGCACGAATTCACGGATGGACGATCTCCGCGTGGCGGCGCAAGTGGTTGCGGGAAAGCACATCGCGAAGAACATCAAGGGCGCGCTCGTGGTTCCCGGCTCGCGGGTCGTGAAGGCCGCCGCGGAAAAAGAGGGCCTGGACAAAATTTTCACCGATGCCGGTTTTGAGTGGCGCGACGCCGGCTGCAGCATGTGCATCGGCATGAATGACGACGTGTTGCCCTGCGGCGAGCGCTGCGCCAGCACATCGAACCGAAATTTTGAGGGTCGGCAGGGCAAGGGCGGCCGCACGCACCTCGTCAGTCCGATGATGGCCGCTGCCGCGGCAATCGCCGGCCATTTCGTGGACGTGCGCGAACTGGATGTCGCGCGAGCGGAGTAAAGATGAAACCTTTCAGCACACACACCGGATTGGTGGCTCCGCTCAATCGCGTGAACGTGGACACCGACCAGATGATCCCGAAGCAATTCCTGAAGGGGCTCACTCGCGAGGGCTACGGGAAATTCCTTTTCTTCGATTGGCGCTACCTTCAGGGGGGAAATTCGAATCCGGAATTTGAATTGAACTTTCCGCGTTATAAAGGCGCTTCCGTGCTGTTGGCCCGCGCCAACTTTGGCTGCGGATCGAGCCGCGAGCACGCTCCGTGGGGCGTGCTGGATTACGGATTCCGCGTGATCATTGCGCCCAGTTACGCCGACATTTTTTACAACAATTGCTTCAAGAACGGAATCCTGCCAGTCACATTAACCGACGCGCAGGTGGAAGAGCTCTTCCAGCGCACCGAAGCGACCGCCGGTTATCAGCTCATCGCTGACCTTCCGAACCAGACTGTCACCGACGATCGTGGGCTGAAGTTTTCCTTCGACATCGATCCCTTCCGCAAAAAAGTTTTGCTGAAGGGGCTCGACGACATCGGACTGACCCTCGAGCACGAGCCGGACATCACGGCGTTTGAGAAGAAACGCAACCCGCACGTTTCGCAATTTGCGGCAGTGGATATGAAGTCGTCCCAAGAATAGAGCTGAAAAGCCCTCACGCATGTTTTAGCGAACTTGACTGACCGGGCCGGGGGATTCCGCGGCAGCGGGCGAGCCGCCCTTCATTTCGGCGAGTACTATTCCCGTAAGGATGAGCGCCGCGCCGGCCAACGCGCGGAAAGAAAGGCGTTCGCCGAAGAAGAGAAAGGAAGTCAGGCCGGCGAAAACGGGCTCGAGGCTGAAAAGAATAGCGGTGTGCGACGGCGTTGTGTGCTTCTGCGCCCAGACCTGCACCGAAAACGCGAACGCCGTTGCAAACGCGGCGGTGACGACCAGCGCCAACAGAAGTTCCGGACTTAGACGAAACCGAAATGGTTCCCAGCCCGTGAAAGTCACAATCGGCAGCGCAACGAGGGAAAGCGCGGCGGTTGCCGCCACCTGGTGAAAACTGAGCGCGCCCACCGAATGCTTCGGACTGAAGTGCCCCACGAAGAGAATGTGCAGGGCGAAGGCCACGGCACAGCAGCCGACAAGCAAGTCCCCATGATTTAAGCCCGTGAGCCCCATCTTTGGGACGGTAAGCAAGTAAAGTCCCGCAAGAGCCGCTGCGGCGCCGGCCCACACCCACGCGCCGATGCGCGACTTCCAGAAAATACCTTGCAGGATGGGTACCATCACAACGCTCGAGCCAGTAATGAAGGCGGCCTTCGATGGAGTCGTGCTGAGAAGTCCCACGGTCTGAAAAACGTATCCGGTGAACATCAGCATGCCGATCCACGCGCCGGCGCGGATTTCCGCGCGCGTCGTTTTCTTGAGCGCACGCTGAAAGATGAGGGCCATCAACGCGGTTGCGATCATGAATCGCGTTGCAATGAAGGCAAAAACGGAGGCGTCTCGGAGCGCACTCTTGACGAGCACAAACGTCGCGCCCCAGACGAGCGTGCACGCCGCCAGCGACAGGTCAGCTTTTAATCGAGTGGACACCGCGGGCGTAGTGTAGAGGCGCAGGCGCGGATCGGCAAGGGTGCCAGATGAGAGTTACGAGCCGCTATCCAAAGTAATGAAAGTCCTTCCACCAGACTTCCCAACCATCCTTGGGCTCACCGCAGACAAAAATATCCGGATGCTCCCGCGTCTCCTCGTTCTTGATCCCGTAGCGGTTCGTAATGTGCCCCGCGAGCCTGCAGGATTGGAAGTTATTTTCGACAAACCGTTGCGACAATCCAATCACGATCAGAGTATGCGGCGCCGGGTTGCCATAGCCGCGGTACCAGACCGAATTCACGCCGCTAATCACCTGAGGCAGGCCATACGCCGGGCCGTAAAGATTAATCGCGCCAACTTCGCCGTAATTTGCCGCAAGGATCGCAAAGTTGGCCCGCTCCGCCGGAGATAGGGAGTCGCGGATGCGGGCAACCTCTTGGACAAGTTCCTGCCAGCCGACTTCCTCGCGCAGGTCCTCGTTTATTTTGATGGTGAAATTTCTTGGCGAATCGAGAGCGAACAAAGGCACTGCAAGAATGACGGAAAACGCGCAACCAATCGCCAGCGCCGCGAACGTTGCAACGCGCACCGTGCGGGACCACCCGCGCGCGAGCGATGCGACCCAGCGCTCTTCCATCACGGCGCCCGCGGCGAACAACATGGGATACGCCGCTCCAAGGTAATAGAAGCGCCCCTTCGCGACGACGTAGATCACGAATGTGATCGCGTACATCCACCCGAGCATGCGGTAGCGCTTCCCTTCCGTTTTCCCGAAAAAGTAATAAAGCCCGGCAAGCCAAATGGGAACAGTCAATGGGTTCGAGCAGATCAGGAATTGGTATTTCACGAAGCCGGCGGCGCGGCCTTCGCCCACGTCGCGCGTGTGGATGTGTTTCAAGAATTGCAGTGAAATAAATTCATGCCGAAATTGCCATATGAGGTTGGGTAGAAAAATCAGCAGCGCAAGAACCACCCCTCCCCAAAGCCACGGGCTCTTCAGGTAGCGGCGAGCCGGAGTGAGAAGAAGTCCGCCGACGAGCCCAGCGGCGAAAAAGACCATCGCGTACTTTGTTTCCAGGCCGATGCCAATCGTTGCCCCAATCGCCAGCCACCAACGAGGATTTTCGGATTTAAGCAGGCGCATCAAGAAGTAAGCGCTGAGCACCCACCAGAGATAGTCGAATGACGAATATTGGAATTCGGTTCCCTCGAACATCACGAGCGGAGCAACGGCGACCGCGAGCGCGGCGACGACCTGCGCCAGGCGCTCGCCGCCGAGTTCGCCCGCCATTAAACCGCTGATGATCATCACCAGGCCTTGTGTGAGCGCGGAGAAAAACCGCAGTCCAACGAGCGAAGTCCCGAACAAAAACATGGAGATGCGCTCGATGAACGGAGTGAATGGCGGATATGCGACAAAACCCCAGTCCAGATGGCGGGCATCGTCGAGCACTTGCAATTCATCGCGGTGAAATCCGTACTGGCCATTCGTGAGGGTGTGAAATGTTACGAAGGCGAGCGCGATTAAGCCGAGCGTTATTAATTCTCCGCGCGCCGAATCACGGACAGTTTCCGTTTGCGCCATTTGTTGCCGCTCCCGGTCCACCAAATATTTCCCGCAGGCCAGCCCTATCACCGTGAATCCGCGAGACTATATCCGACTTCCTCTGCGGCGCGTAAAATTCTTGCCGCGCTTGCCCCACCGTTGCGGACAGGGTACAACCGTCTCGTTGCAGCCATCACGCAAAAGCCGATTCGTCCTTCGCGCCATCGCCGCATTCCGTTTCGCAAAGGCGGCCATCCTCATCCTTGCCGGCGCAGGGGCAATGCGCCTGGTTCATAGGGACGTCGGTCTGGCAGCCGAAAAGCTGGTCGAAAGACTCCACATGAATCCCGGCAACCGCTATCTCCTGCTCGCGCTCTCGCGCGTTTCCAATCTCACGCCGGGGCAACTGAGAGAAATTGGCCTGGCCGCATTTTTCTATGCCGGGTTGTTCATAATTGAAGGAATCGGCCTGTGGAGATTAAAACGATGGGGCGAATGGGTGACCGTCGTGGTTACCAGTTCCCTGATGCCATTTGAATGTATTGCTTTATGGCGCCACCCGGACATTGCCAAGCTTGCCGTCTTCGTGGCGAACGCGGCGATCGTCGCTTATCTGATTTACGTCATTGGGCGTACCGAGACTCTTGATCAAAGCAGTGGAGGCGAGGGGCCAGTCATCTGAGACTTAGGGCCGAATGCACGATTTTGGCGCCTACGATGGTTCGCACCACTTTCACATCCAGGATTTCCTTCGGGCGGACCATCGTCACGTCCGCTGAAAGGACGATGATGTCGGCGTATTGCCCCGGCACAAGCTGCCCTTTCTTCCCTTCCTCAAATTCCGCGTAAGCCGAGCCAACGGTGTATGCGTGGATGCATTCATCCATCGAGATTTTCTCTTGGGGCTGCCAGCCGTCCTTTGGAGAGCCGTCAGGGAGCTGCCGCGTGACGCAGGCATGCAGTCCTCGCATTGGTTTGATGATCTCAACCGGCCAGTCCGTGCCAAAAGCGAGCGTCACGCCGTTGTTCAACATTGTCTTCCATGCATAAGCGCCTTTGATGCGTTCGGGGCCAAGCCGGCGCTCCGCCCAGCGCATGTCGGTGGTCTGATGCGAAGGCTGCATTGACGCGATTACGTGGAGCGAACCAAAGCGCGCGAAATCTTCGGGCGCGACGATCTGCGCGTGTTCGATGCGGTCGCGCCGGTCACGCGGGCCATTTGCTTTCACGATCGCTTCAAAGCAATCCAGAGCGACACGGTTTCCGCGGTCGCCAATGGCGTGAAGGCCGATCTGAAAGCCGGCATTGTCCCGCTCGACGCACATCTGGTTGAAATTGCCCGGATGCGATTCCAAAATGCCGGATGAATTCGGTGCATCGGAATAAGGGGCGAGCAAAGCCGCCGTGCCCGTTCCCAGCGCTCCGTCCATAAATCCCTTGAGCATTCCGGTTTTGAGCCACGGGTCCGTCGTGCCGCCGTCGTTACGCATTTGTTCTAGCCGGGCGAGCGGCGCATCGAATGGAAGCCATTCGGTAATGCGCGCCGTGAGCGTTCCATCCGACTTGAGAGCACGATATGTGAGGAAGTCGTCCCACGAGGAATTGTCTTGCATTGAGGTGACGCCATATTCGGCAGCTTCTTGCAGCGCCAGCTCGATTCCCTGCCTCCGCTGTTCGGGCGTGACCGGCGGAATATTGCGTGACACGAGCCCGGAGGCCGGCCCTTCCTTCAACATTCCGTCCGGCTGGCCCTGCGCATCGTGCTCGATTTCGCCGCCGGGAGGATTCGGCGTGCTCGCCGTGATGCCGGCAATTTCAAGAGCTTTCGAGTTCGCCACCGCGACGTGACCCGAAATATGCGTGAACAACATGGGATGATCGCCGGACACTGCATCCAAATCCTGGCGCGTTGGAAATCGCGCCGGATTCCAAAGCGTGTGATCCCATCCGCGGCCGACGATCCATTCGCCCGGCTTTGCTTTTGCAACGCGCTCGCGAATCCGCCGCTGGAATTCCTTGATGGAATTAGCGCCTTCCAAATCCACGTTGAGCCTTGCTTGTGCGGCACTTCCGAGGTGCAGATGCGCGTCATTGAATCCCGGCATTGCGAATTCGCCGTGCAGATCGATCACGCGCGTTCCAGGCCCGACGAGTTTTTGGATTTCACCAGTCGTCCCCGTCGCGACGATGATTTCTCCACGAGCGGCCAGCGCCTGCACGCGCGGCTTCGCGGGATCGCCCGTGTAAATCACACCGTTGACGAGCGCAAAATCAACAGGTCCATTTCCTTGCTGCATTGACTCTCTCCCGCTCGATCCTGCTCGCACTGTGCTGGCGAAATGCAGGGCAATCAACGAGCCGGCAATCAGGGTCATCAAAACGATAGAACTCAATCCAATCTTTTTCATTTTTCGATTCCCGCGGTGCTCAGCAAAGTGAGCAGGATTCTCTGCAGCCCCAGTTCACGCCCCTCGGGGTCATACCATTCGCCGATAGTGTGGGCGCCGCCCGCGCGCCCGCCGCCGCCCATGGCGATCGCCGGAATGCCCATCGAAAGCGGAACGTTCGCATCCGTCGAAGACCGCTCCTCGCGCGATCGATTGCCGAGGAACCGGTCCGCTTCCGTCACTGCCTGCAATAGCGGCGAATTCGCGGGCAACTCGCCGCCGGGCCGAACTCCCAGCGCCCGCGATTGCATGTCGAGTCCGCCACCATCCACGGACGCAATTCCGCGCACCTTCGAGGATTCCATTTCCTCTTGAATGCCAGCGCGAACCGCATCGCGCAGCGCGGTTTCTACGCGGCCGATCTCCTTCTCTTGTTCGCTGCGGATGTCCACTTTGATCACGGCGCGAGCCGGAATCGAGTTCACCGATCCGCCGCCTTCGATTTCCCCGATGTTGAAAGTTGTCCGTGGCGCGGCGGGAAGCGATATTTTGAGGAACCGCGCGATCCCCCGCGCAAGCGCGTTGATAGGGTTTGGGACGCCGAAATCCGTCCAGCTATGGCCGCCCGGGCCGGTGACGGTGATCTCGATGCGCCGCGATGCGAGGGCCTGGGTAACGACGTAATCGGTGGAGGCGCCGTCGAGCGCGATCACTGCGGCGATTCGCTTGCCGTATCCCTCGACCAGTTGGCGCACGCCGCGAAGATTTCCCTCGCCCTCTTCGCCGACATCCGCGGCAAACACAATCGTGCGGCGCGTCTTCATCTTTGACTCGTTCAGCGCGCGCGCAACGCCGAGGAGAGATGACAGCCCCGCGCCATTGTCCGCAATGCCGGGGGCGTAGAGCAGGCCATTTTCGCGGCGAACGTGCACGTCGGTGTCCGCGGGAAACACCGTGTCCAGATGCGCGACGAGCAAGATTACCTCGCCGTCGGTTGCGCCGGAGCGCTCTCCGATTACGTTTCCAATGTCATCTGTGCGCACGCGCAGGCCGCACGCGGCAAGGGCGCGGCGCAGGTACGCTGCGCGCTGTGCCTCCTGGAAGGACGGCGCGGGAATCTCCGTGATGCGGGCTTGTTCATCGGTGATCCAGGCAGTGTTCTTGGCCAGCCAATCGAGGGCGCGCTTTACGCGGTCATCGCGCACCAAATCGGCAACGGGAGCGCCTGTCTTGATTTGTGCCGGCGTTGTGGATAGTTTCGGCATAGCACCAACTAACCTGGAAACTGCCGCGCAGCACAAAAAAATAATCAGAGAAAGGCGGCGCGCAGCCTGGCTCGACAGTTTTGACCAAACAGGGGCGGGCGTCAACTTTTCCGCTGGAGGCATTGTGAGGAGACGCCAGTCACAGCCGCGTTCCCGTGCCGTGGGGCGCCGGTGGCCGCGGCTGTTCGCCGCAGAGAGAAAATATTTCTTCGTCGGTCAGGACGTGGCTGGATTTCTTTGCAGCATCCAGAATGCGCGCTACTGTCTCGTCGGTCTCCGGAATCCCGTGCCGTTCGAGCCAGAACGATACGTTCGATTTCCCGCTCAGCGGGCCGATTTCGATGATTTGCTCGAGGCCAAAGAGGTTCGCCGGCACGCCGCTGTAAACGGTGTTGGCGAGCATCGCATCGGCTTTGCGAAACGCTTTGATAATCGCCGCGGCGTGAACTCCCGTGGCGGTGCGAAATGCATCGCGTCCAACCACGGGATAATTCGGCGGAATTGTCGTGTGCGTCGCGCGAGCGACCGTTTCGCAATACTCCTTCAGGCGGGAGAGATCGCGGTCAATCAATCCCAGCAAGCGCAGGTTGACGAGCATCAATTCCATCGGTGTGTTACCGACGCGTTCGCCCAGGGCATTCGCCGCGGCGTGAATTTGATCCGCGCCGGCGAGAATTGCCGCCAGCGAATTCGCGACCGCCAACCCGCGGTCGTTGTGCCCGTGCCAATCCACGCGAATTTGTTCGCCGGAGGGCTTCACGACTTCCTCGCGGAAAAACTTGATGAGCGCGTATGCGCCCAGAGGCGTGGCGTGGCCCACCGTGTCACAGAGCACAGCCGCGTGCGCACCGCATTCAATCGCGGTGCGATAGAGGCGCTTCACAGTTTCCGGATCGGTGCGGATGGTGTCCTCGGTCACGTACATCACAGGAAGTCCTTGCGCGACGGCGAATTTCACCGCGTGCTCGGTTGTGCGCGCGAGGTGATCCACGGTCCAGTCTTCCACGAGCCGGCGGATGGGACTGCTGCCGAGAAACGTAGCTGTCTCGATTACAATTCCCGCCTTCTGCGAAATCTCCGCAACGGGACGGATGTCATTCTCGAGCGTGCGCGCCGCGCAGTTCGGACGAATCTTGAGTTTCGCTCGAGCGATTTCGCGGGCGAGTGCGAGCGTATCGGCATAAGCGCGCGGCCCCGCGCCCGGCAGACCGATATTGACGGTGTCAATTCCCAGCGCTTCCATCAAATGCAGGATGCGAAACTTTTCTTCGATGGGCGGGTCAAAGACGGAGGGATTCTGCAGGCCGTCGCGAAGCGTTTCGTCGTCCAGCAGGACCTTGCGGCCGTGCGTGAAATTTACCGGCGACTTGAGATTCCAATCGAAGATCAGGTCAGTGGCCAGGTGACCGGCTTGGGGATTACCATCGGGCCGCGGCTGATCGTTCGGTGACATTTCGTTCGCCGTCGCCCTCACTTGCGCGAATCAGGTGCGCAGGGTGTAGCTTTGCGGCATTTCCGCCAAGTTGGGTTTGTAAATGGTCTTACAGAATTCGCAGCGATAGATTTCTGCATTGTGGCCGACAAGAGCTTCGATTTGTTTTGGGTAGTCGTACCAGCGCTTCAGGTGGCCGAAGCAGAATTTACCCTTCTCGTCTTTTTCGTCGCAGGCGCGCTGGCGCGGCTGGCGGACTTTAATCTTTGGCTGCGCCGGCGCTTCGCTGGCGACGGCGGATGAGGCTGCTGCGGCGCTTGTTGGAGTGGCGGGCGCGCTGGCCGCAACTGGTGCGGAAGGATTCGTCTCAGACATTCCGTGTTGCTCCTTCTTGATCTGCCTTAATAAAGTTCACTTTGCTGTATAATTCTTATCATACTCGAACGGAATTCCGCAGACCAATCAAATAGCCATCATCACTTCCATGGCTCGGCGTAATCGACCGAAACGAGGTAGAGACCCTGCGGTGGCGCGGTGGGGCCGGAGCGGGAGCGGTCGCGGAGCTCGAAGAGTTGAGGGATCTCTTCGGGCCGCAGGCGTCCCCAGCCCACCTCGAGCAGTGTACCGACGATCTTACGGACCATGTAACGCAGAAAAGACTTCCCGCGAACGACGTAGAGCAACTCCTGCGGCTCGGCGCGTTCCGAAGGGGAACCTTGTTCAGCGGCAGGCTCGTCCAGGGAATTCAAGCTCGCTTCCATCGTAGCGAGATGTCCCTTCCCCGTGAAATAGGTCCCGGTCCGCGCAAAAATACGCGAACAAAAGATCTCACGTATGGGAGAGCGGTCCCGATCACCCTCTTCCGTGCCCGTGGATGCCGCGAAAGACGAAAAGTCATGCTCACCCTCGAAAAGCCGCGCGGCGCGGGCCATGGCCGCCGCGTCCAGGGGAAACGGATCGTGCAAAACGTAGCGATGTTCAAACGGAGGCACGACGCGCGCTCGGAAGATGCGGTATTGATAGGTTTTTGCAAGGGCGCTCCACCGAGCGTGAAAATCTGGGCCGACCTCTTCCGCGGAGGTCACGCGGATCGCGGGCGGCAAGAGTGCGTTGAATGCGCGCTGGAATTCCGCCGCAGCGAGCGCCGATTGCGTGCGGAAATGAACAGCCTGCCCAAGCGCGTGCACGCCCGCATCGGTGCGCCCCGCGCCGAAGACTTGCACATTTTCCTGCGTGAGTTTGCTTGCGACATCCGCGAGCGCGCCTTGAATGGTCTGTCGGTCGGGTTGGAATTGCCAGCCGGAGAATTCCGAGCCGTCGTAGGCAACCGTGAGCTTGATGTTGCGCATGGCTGACCGGAATTATCGCACGAGTGGGAAAGTTCGCCGCGAATGGGATTACACGGCCGCGCGGACAAACCGGCTACCAGGCTTTACCGCGGCGCTGCCGGTGCGGCACAGGGGGCAATCTTCCGGTTCGTAACTGTGGATGTCAAGCTGGAGCAGTGATTCGGCCTGCACAGGTAATTCCAGCCGGCCCTGGCTGCGGTCAATCAGCGCCCCGGCTGCCACTACGGTCCCGCCGGCTTCTTCAACGACGCGAATCGTCTCGAATGTCGAGCCGCCGGTCGTCCAGACATCTTCGACGACGAGCACGGCTTGCCCTGGATTCACGCTAAAGCCGCGCCGGAGCGTCATCCTACCGCTGGCATCGCGCTCCGCGAAAATTGCAGGCACACCGGAATCGGTGCGATGCATTCCCAGCGCGCGGGCGACTTCGTGGCCAAGAATCAATCCGCCGAGCGCAGGAGAGGCGACGCAATCGATCCGCAATCCCGTGAACTCCGCAGCCAGCGCGGCGCCCAATTGCTCGGCGTATCGCGGGTACTGGAGCACGAGCGCACACTGAATGTAGGTGTCGCTGTGAAGCCCCGAGGATAGCTCAAAATGGCCGTTTCGGATGGCGCCGACGGACCCAAGAAGTTCGATGATTTGTTCCGGTGTCATCTTGAGCCCTCCCCGGCGCGGGTAGCCTACGGCTGGCCCGGCGCGTTGTCAAGAAAGCGTCACGGCTGTTACACTGGCTGGGTTCTTCGTCGGGGGATACGCTTGCAACCGTTTGCGCGGCATCGCGCAGGCGGCTCCACGCCGTCAATTTCCGGCGGAAATACTTGAAACAAACCCATAGGCTGGGACGTTTAACTCATGTGGGTTGGTATGCGCAATTTTGGACGTAAAACGAACGCTGGAAAGGAACTAAGAATGATGCTTAAGTACATGCATGTGCTCGGGATACTGGCGCTGGTCCTCGCCGTGACGATTTCTCCGGTGGCGCCCGTTTACGGCCAGCAGATGGGCCAGCAGCAAGGGCAGCAAACCGGCCAACAGCAGACTCAGGGGCAATCGCAGCAGCAAACACAGCCTCCCCCGCCGCCAGAACCCAAGAAGATCACTGACGAAGCGCCCCGAGAGTACTCAAAAGGCAAAAGGCCGTTCCCGAATATGCTCGCGCCATATTCCGCTCTGAACGTTCCGATGCCGAACCTTTCTAATTCGGCGCGCCTGCAGCAATTTATTAAAGATGGGAAGTTGTCCCTCAGTTTGCAGGATTGCGTCGCGCTGGCGCTCGAGAACAATCTCGACATCGCCGTGCAGACTTATTTGCCTTGGATCGCCGATACGAACATCCTGAGCGCGCTTTCCGGGAGCGGCACCCTGCTAAACTTTGACCCGCGATTCACGGGAACTACAAGCTTTGGCAACAGCTCCACGCCCGTCAGTAACCCATTCCTTTCCGGCGCGCAGGCAGGCCTTACCTCCGTGACCTCGCATACGGACACCGCCAACTTTTCCTACAATCAGGGTTTTTCACCGGGGACCAATTTTACAGTAACAATGAACAACACGCATCAGACCAGCAATTCGTCCGCGTTTACATTCAACCCCGCAATCTCATCCACTTTGACCGTGACGGTCACACAGGCACTGCTCAATGGATTTGGGATTCTGCCGAACACGCGGTTCATCAGAATTGCGCGGAACAACCGCGCGATTTCGGACCTGCAATTCCGGCAGTTGGTGATTACGACCATTAATGCCGTCGAGGACGATTATTGGAATTACGTCTTCACGATTCAGAGCATTGCGGCTGCGCAGGAATCGCTGCAACTCGCCGAGAGTCTCTACGAGAATAACAAGAAACAGGCTGAAATCGGCACGATGGCGCCGCTGGACGTGACGACCGCCAAGGCCGCCGTGGCGAGCGCCCAAACAGCCGTGATACAGGCGCAAACGGCCAAAAGGCAAGCCGAAGTCGTGCTCCTTAGCGTGATCACCAAGAACCCGCTCGCGCAAGGGCTTTCCAACCTGGAAATCGTGCCTACGGACAACACTTTCATTCCCGAGGTTGTTGAAGACATTCCGCTGGACCAGGCTGTGCGGGAAGCTCTGGCCAGCCGGCCGGACTATAAGCAATTCCAGATCACATTGGACTCCGACGACATCAACGTCCGCGCCTCACACAATAATTTGCTACCGACGCTGAATGTGACCGGACAATACGGGTGGGCGGGCTTGGCCGGACATCAGACCTTAACCACCGGTGGCACTGTGATCCCTGGACTGTTCGTTGCAGATTTGAACAACCCCATTGTCAACTCGGCAGGGACACCGACCCCCAACGAATTCGTTGGCGCGCCGGCTACCACTCCGCTGGTTACTACAACCGGCATCACCGGGCTTGGCGATGTATTTAGTCAGATAGGGTCGAACCAATTCCCGAGTTATCTCCTGGCGTTCAACCTTGTCGTCCCAATCCGCAACCGCGCGGCTCAGGCTGCGAATATCGCGGCGATCCTCCAACATCGAGAAGACACGGTCAATCTCCAGCGACAGCAGAATCTTATTGTTGTGGACGTCCATCAGGCACAGATTCAGCTTGAGCAGGCGCGGGCCACGCTAACCTCCGCAATCTCAGCCAGTGAACTGCAGCAGGAATCGCTGGCCGCCGAATTGAAGAAACTCAACCTTGGAGCTTCCACTCAATTCAACGTGCTTCAGGATCAAAGCAATCTTGCCGCCGCGCTGAACACGGAGGTTCAGGCCCGGGTGGGTCTGGTGGTTGCAAAAGTGAACTTTGATCGCGCGCTCGGCCGAACGCTTACGGTCAACAACATTCAAATCGCAGACGCGGGAAAGGCCTCGCCTCTCCGCGACACCTTGATTCCGGGCACACATGCGAATGGCGATTTGATTTCGGACGTCCCGAACCATTAGTCCTCGCCTTCTCATGAGGCGATAAGTTTTCTGCTGACCCGGGGCATTCGCTCCGGGCCGGCGGCGTTTTTCTGGTTAAGATTTTCTGTCGCATGGCTTGCCGGGTGCGACTCCTTGCCGTAGACTGAAGCATCGTCCTCAGGATTCGCCGACTGATTCAGGCGCGGAATTGCGCCGGGAGTGCCCTCGGGTGAGCGACAAAAGATGAGCGAAAAACTCACGCCGGGTTCCACCGTTGCCGAGCAAGGCGGCGCAGACCAAAAGCAAACCGCCCGCAAGCCTTCCCCGCAGGAACTCGCGTGGGAGAAAAAGACGCTCGTGCCCACGATCGAAAAATCTCCCGAGCGCCAAACCGAGTTCACGACCGTTTCGAGCTATCCCATCCGGCGGCTCTACACGCAGGCGGATCTAGCGGGGTGGTCGCCTGAGCGTGACCTGGGCTATCCCGGCCAGCCTCCCTACACGCGCGGCATTCACGCGACGATGCACCGCGGACGGCTGTGGACGATGCGCCAGTTTGCCGGCTTTGGCGCCGCGGAAGATACCAATCAACGTTTCCGCTACCTGCTCGCTCAGGGGCAAACCGGGCTTTCTGTTGCGTTCGACCTGCCTACCTTGATGGGCTACGACTCCGATCATCCGCTCTCGGAAGGTGAAGTAGGAAAATGCGGCGTGGCGATCAGTTCACTCGCGGACATGGAAGTTCTCTTCGACAAGATTCCACTCGCCGGCGTGACGACCTCGATGACCATCAACTCGCCTGCGGCGGTGATTTGGGCGATGTACCTCGCAGTGGCCGAAAAGCAGGGCGCCGATTGGAAAGCCATCTCCGGGACGATTCAGAACGACATTCTGAAGGAATATATCGCGCAGAAGGAATACATCTATCCTCCCGAGCCTTCCATGCGCCTGGTCATTGACACCTTCGAGTTCGGCACCAAGCACACACCGAAATTCAATACCATCTCGATCAGCGGCTATCACATCCGCGAGGCGGGTTCGACGGCGATTCAGGAGCTGGCATTCACGCTGCGCGACGGCCTCGAGTATGTGGACTGGGGCATCCGGCGCGGTATGGACGTGGACGAATTCGTCCCGCGGCTTTCCTTCTTCTTCAACGCGCACAATGATTTCTTTGAGGAGATCGCCAAGTACCGCGCGGCGCGGCGGATCTGGAACAAGGCAATGCGCGAGCGATTCGGGGCGAAGAGTCCGCGGAGTTGGGCATTGCGTTTCCACACGCAGACGGCGGGCTGCTCGCTGACCGCGCAGCAGCCATACAACAACGTGGTGCGCACGGCCATACAAGCGCTGGCAGCCGTGCTGGGCGGCACGCAATCGCTGCACACGAATTCACTCGACGAAGCCTGGGCGCTGCCGACGGAATTTGCCGCGACCATCGCGCTGCGCACGCAACAGATCATCGCTCACGAAAGCGGCGTGACAAGAACGGTCGACCCGCTCGGCGGATCGTACTTCATGGAAACGCTGACCGGCGAAATCGAACGCGGCGCGTGGGACTATATCGAAAGGATTGACGCTCTCGGCGGGATGGTCGCCGCCATCGAGCGCTCCTATCCCCAGCGCGAAATCGCGGAGGCGTCCTACCGCTACCAGCTTGCCGTGGACAGCAAGGAAAAAATTATTGTCGGCGTGAATGAGTATGTCTCGGATGAAAAGCCGATTGAGACATTGCAGATTGACGAGACCGTCGCGCAACGGCAGGCCGCGCGTTTGAGAAAGCTGCGCGCCGAACGCTCTCAGGACGAGGTGACGCGCCGTTTGTCCGCGTTACGCAGAGCCGCCGAAGGTAAAGAGAATATGATGCCGTTCATCTTCGAGGCGGTGAAAGCGTACGCGACGCTCGGCGAGATCTGCGACGCGCTCCGCGAAGTATTCGGGACTTACGAAGAAGTGGCGATTACCTGAAAACGCTTCTTGGAGGGATGCCGCTCCTGCGCACCATGCGGCGCTCCTCCCCTACCCTGTCATTTGTGTTTCCTGTATTCTTCTGAACGCGATGCCTGAGAAAAGAATTCGCGTCCTGATCGCCAAGCCCGGCCTCGACGGCCACGACCGCGGCGCCAAGATCATTGCCCGCGCGTTGCGCGACGCCGGCATGGAAGTCATCTACACAGGCCTCCGCCAGACGCCGGAGATGATTGCCTCCGCAGCGGCGCAGGAAGACGTGGACGTCATCGGCCTCTCCATCCTCTCCGGCGCTCACAACACGCTCTGCCCTCAATTGATGGACCTCCTTCACAGCAAAGGCATGAATGATGTCGCCGTCCTGGTAGGCGGTATCATTCCCGAAGCGGACATCCCTGCGCTCAAAAAAGCGGGCATCGCGGAGATTTTTCTCCCCGGCACATCCACGCAGGACATTGTGAAATTCATTCGCACCCGTCTTCCGCAGCGCGCCTGATTCGCGCGCGGAGCGCGAAGGATCGTCCTTCCCGTTTATCAGATTCAATCTTGAATTTGTGCCTTGGCCGATGGAAGTTCCCGCGTAAACTTCGTCCGCGTGTACGCCACAAGGAATCCATTTCGCAGAATATTTCTCTCGGAAGAAGTTCCCGGCAGGGCGAACGAAAGCGCCACATCGCATCGTGCCTCCACTGCTGCCATCATACGTGCATGAATCAACTCTCGCTGCACCCCAACGCGGCGGAAATCTGGCAACGTGCTCGCCCCGAAAACCCCGGCAATTCCGTCGCGCATCGAGAGTGCCCCACCGCCCGCCGGCTTCCCATCCATGGTCGCAAGGTATTTCTTCGCGCCCGGGAGCGATGCGAACAGGCGCATAACGTCGCGCAGTTCATCCGTTACGGGATAGCTATCGGCGAAACCCTGTGCGACCGTTTGTACCCAAAGCTCTCTATGAGCGGGGGATACCTCCTCCACTCGGAGTCTGCGGTCCGCAACGGGCCACACTCCTGCATCGACGCGCCGGACCAGCATGCTTGAATGTTCGCTCGCGCGATACCCGTGCTTTGCGTAGTGGTCAAAAAGCGAAGCGTGCGCGAACGGACTCGTCTCCACGTTCACCGCCGCCCCGCGCGAGAAATAGAATTCCTCGAGCCTCGCGAATTCGTCCGCAGTCACTTCCCCATCCAATCCTAACCCGGTGGCCTGCGTCAGGGGCGATCCAACTCCCAGGAAGACCGCTCGTCCTCCGGCGATTGTCTCTATCGCAGCGCCCAGGCCGGGCCTTTGGGCCGCGGCAGCGCGAGCGCATTCCACCGCCGTCTCGGCTTCCGCCAATTCCAGCCGCCGCGCGAGCGCGTGATCGACGAACAAGGGATTCCGCAATTGTCGGAGAACTTGGTGCATCGGCTCCCGTTTTTCCGTTTCAGCGCTCCGACTCAAGGCGGACTCGCCTCCTAACTCGCGTATCAGTATACTGCTTGCGTTTGGCTCCGCCAGATTAACGAAGAGAGGTCGCCGCTTTGCCGAGTTCAACTCTGGAGACCCACGCCAGCCGCGATTCCGCGGACTTCAAGAAAAACACGCGCGCCCTCGTGGACCTCATCACTGAGATTAAAAATCAAGAGGACCAAATCCGCGAAGGCGGCGGGACGAAAGCCATCGAGTCGCAGCACAAAAAGAGCCGCCTTACCGCGCGCGAGCGCATCGCGAAACTCATCGATCCCCGCTCCACTTTTTTCGAGCTGGGCATCTACGCCGCTTACGAAATGTACGAAGAATGGGGCGGGGCGCCCGCCGCGGGCACGATCGCCGGCCTCGCGCGTGTCGCGGACCGCCTGGTGATGATCATCGCCAACGATGCGACCGTCAAAGCCGGCGCGTTTTTTCCGATGACGGCGAAGAAGGTGATCCGCGCGCAAAACATCGCCATCGACAACCACATCCCGACAATTTACCTCGTTGACTCCGCCGGAGTTTTCCTACCGCTCCAGGAAGACGTCTTCCCCGACACGGACGATTTCGGCCGCGTGTTCCGTAACAACGCCGTGATGAGCGCGATGGGCATCCCGCAAATCACCGCCATCATGGGCATGTGCGTGGCGGGCGGCGCGTATCTGCCCGTCATGTGCGATCACATTCTCATGACCGAGGGTTCCGGACTTTTTCTGGCCGGGCCCGCGCTCGTGCAGGCCGCCATCGGACAAAAGGTTTCCGCCGAAGAGCTTGGCGGCGCCAAAATGCACTCGCAGATAAGCGGCACGGTGGATTTCCGCGAGCCGGATGACGACTCTTGCCTCCGGCGCATCCGCGCGCTCGTGGACAAGATTGGCCACAAAGGCGAAGCGCCGTTCAGCCACGAGAAGCCCGTGGCCCCCCTTTTTGTCTCTGAAGAAATCTACGGCGTTTTTCCCTCCGAGCCATCCAAGCAATACGACATGCGTGAAATCATCGCGCGCGTCGTGGACGCCAGCCGCTTTGAGGAATATCGCGCGGAATACGGGCAGACACTGCTCTGCGGCTACGCGCGCATCGGCGGCTGGGCCGTGGGCATCGTCGCAAACCAAAAACAAAACATCCACACCACGGCCGCGCACACCGGGAATCAACGGATGGAATTCGGCGGGGTCATTTATACCGAGTCCGCCGAAAAGGCCGCGCGGTTCATCCTCGACTGCAATCAGAATTTAATCCCGCTCATTTTCCTGCACGACGTCAACGGATTTATGGTTGGCAAGGAAGCCGAGTGGAGCGGAATCATCCGCGCGGGCGCGAAAATGGTCAACGCAGTCTCCAATAGTGTGGTGCCGAAAATTGCGGTGATTTGTGGCGGAAGCTTCGGCGCCGGACATTACGCCATGTGCGGCAAAGCCTATGACCCGCGCTTCATCTTCGCGTGGCCCACGGCGCGCTACGCGGTGATGAGCGGGGATTCCGCCGCGGGCACGCTCGTCGAGATCCGGATCAAACAGCTCGAGCGCGAAGGCAAAAAGCTTTCGGACAAGGACAAGAAAGAGCTGCGCGATTCCATCGAAAAGACTTACGAGCATCAGACGGATCCTCGGTACGCCGCCGCGCGACTATGGGTGGACGCGATTATTGATCCCGCGCAAACGCGCGATGCTTTGATTTGGGCGCTGGAGGCGGCTGCGTTGAATCCAGAGGTGCGCGAGTTTAAAACTGGAGTTCTGCAGACCTGATGAGAATAAGAAACGTCGCGATACTTCTGATTGGCGTTGGCCTAATGGCGGCGTCATTGATTCTCACCAGCATGGCCTTGACGGAGTGTCCACAAATTGGTTGGGACATTCGCCCGCATGGCCCATTGTCCACTACTGGCATGTTGTTAGAGGCGGCATTCTTCGCGGGATTCTTGACGTTCTTGGTTGCCTTAGTGCTGTTGACCGTTGAAGGCGTCAAGCGTCTCCGGAAAAAACGGGCATGACAGAACTCGTCAAACTTGTGGAATGCCCGCGCGATGCGTGGCAGGGCATCGAGAAAATAATTCCTGCGGAAAGGAAAGCCAGCTATCTAGTTGAGCTGGTACGTGCCGGCTTTCAGCATATCGATGCCGTCAGCTTCGTTTCGCCGAAGCATGTCAAGCAAACCGCTGACAGCGAAGAAGTGATGCAGCTCTTTATGGCTTCCCTGGGCCATGCTCCCTTTCAATCGGGCGCGACGCCTCCTGAAATCATCGGCATCGTTGTCAACGACAAAGGCATCGAGCGCGCCCTCGCGACGCCGGGCGTCACGACGCTGGGCTATCCCTATTCCATCTCCGCCTACTTTCGCCGCGCCAACGCCAACATGACGCGCGCCGAATCGCGCGCGCTCGTCGAGCAGCTTCGCAAAGCCGCGAAGTCCGCGGGCCGCGGCCTGGTCATCTATATTTCGATGGCATTCGGCAATCCCTACGAAGAACCCTGGGGGCCCGAGCTTGTCGAAGACACGCTCATCTGGCTGAAGGACGCCGGAATCCGCTGCGTTTCCCTTGCCGACACGGTCGGCACCGCAACGCCCGAGCAGGTCGGCTCGCTCTATCGCGCCGTGAAGGATTGCGTCGCGGGTATCGAGCTGGGCGTTCACTTGCACAGTCGCCGCGAAGGCGCCACCGAAAAAGTTCTTGCCGCATACGAAGCCGGCTGCCGCCGCTTTGACGGCGCGCTCACGGGTCTTGGCGGCTGTCCTTTTGCCGGCGATGAACTCGTCGGCAACATCCCGACGGAAATCGTCGTTGAAACTCTCGCGGCGCGCGGCGTTGATACGGGGCTCACGCCTGCGGCTCTTGCACCCGCGCTGGAATTGGCGAACAAGTTGCGCCGCGAATACGCCTGCGCAGAAACAATCCAATGACCGACACGCCAAAATCCTTCCAAACACTCACGCTCTCGCACATGCCAATGCAAGAGGGCGCCATCGCCACCGTTACGCTCAACCGTCCCGACAAACGCAACGCCATCTCGACGCAGATGATCGAGGACCTCCTTGCGGCACTTGCGGAAATTGAAGCGAGCCCCGCGCGCGCCGCGATCATTACGGGCGCGGGCAAGGCCTTTTGCTCCGGCATGGACCTCGACGCGCTCCGCGGACTCGCGGCGCAAACCCCGGCGCAGAATCTCGAGGACTCACAGCGCATGGCGCGAATGTTTCGCCGCATCTGGGCGTTCCCCAAGCCGCTTATCGCTGCCGTGAATGGTGCAGCCATCGCCGGTGGCTGCGGCATCGCCACGCTTTGCGATTTCACGATTGCAGTCCCTGAAGCAAAGTTTGGATACACGGAAGTCCGCATCGGATTCATCCCCGCCCTCGTCTCCATATTTCTGATCCGCCAAATCGGAGAAAGGCGCGCGCGCGATCTGCTTCTCACGGGCCGGATTTGTGACGCCGAAGAAGCGCGGCAGCTCGGGCTTGTCAGTCAGATCATTGAACCCGAGCGCCTCATGGACACAGCGCGAGCCCGCGCCGCGGGCTTGCTTGAATCAAGCCCGACGAGCGTTTCGCGCACAAAACGACTGATCACGGACACCGCCGCCGCGGAAGTGGACCGCGCTCTCGAACGGGCAATCGTTGAGAATGCGGGGATCCGCGCGACCAGCGACTTCCGTGAAGGGCTAACGTCCTTTCTCGAAAAGCGGACGCCGAAATGGACCGGTCACTAAGTTTGTGAAGGAGACGGAGCAATGTTCCGGAGGAAAGACAATGAGAAGCAGCAAAATTCGCGCAATGATGGCGATCTCAAGTTTAGTGTTGCTGGCTGGATTTAGTTTTGCGGGACGGGCCAGCCCGCAGCTTGGGACCATCAGTTTTCCCACGTCAGGAGCGCCCCCCGCGCAGCCCGCCTTCCTTGAAGGCGTGAAAGATCTGCATAGCTTTCAGTTCGATGAGGCCACCGTGGCATTTCAGAAGGCTCAGCAGATCGATCCGAACTTCGCCATGGCTTATTGGGGAGAAGCGATGAGCTACAACCACCCCTTGTGGTCAGAAGTGGATGTGCCCGCGGCGAAAAAAGCGCTCGAAAGACTGGCGCCCACGATGGAAGGACGTCTCGCGAAAGCGGGCACCGAGAAAGAAAAGTCTTACCTTGCGGCGGCGCAACTGCTCTTCTACTCACCTGGTGACAAGCTGGCACGCGACAACGCGTATTCGCGAGCAATGGCGAAAATGTACGACCGCTGGCCCGCCGATAATGAAGTGGCGATTTTTTATGCGCTCTCTTTACTCGGAACAGTGCGGCCCGAAGATTCTGGATTTCGGCGGCAAGCGCTTGCTGCGTCCATTGCCATCCAGGTGTTCCAGGGAAATCCGAATCATCCCGGCGCGGCGCACTTCATCATCCACGCGTTCGACGATCCGGATCACGCCATTCTGGCGCTGCCTGCGGCGCGGGCTTACGCAAAGATCGCGCCATCGGCGAACCATGCTCTCCATATGCCGTCGCACATCTTTCTTCGATTGGGCATGTGGCAGGATGTGGCGGATTCAAACAGCGTGGCCTATGAATCTGCCATAGCGCTCATCCAGCGGATGCACTTGCCGGAAGGCCGAGGCGACTTTCACGCGCTTTCTTGGCTCGAATACGCGAATCTGATGCTGGGCAAGTATGATGAAGCCAAAAAGAATCTTGAGCTGGCACGCGCGGCCGATGAACGCAATCCTGGCAACCGCGGCGTGCATCAGGGCTACCTGAGCATGCGAGCGCGATACATTCTGGAAACCGGGCAATGGGAAAAAATCGCCGTTGAAGATGGCGCAGCCGGGCCGGCGGGCGAAGGCATGGAGTACGGACGCGGCTCCGACACCAGCACATGGACGTTCATCGCCGGACTGAGTGCGATGAAATTGAACGACCTCGCGACTGCCGAGAAGGCCGCTGCGCAACTCGGCGCAATCCGGGGACGAATTGCGGTGCGAGATGTATTTGGTGCGAAGCCGGTTGCGATCATGGAGAAAGAACTCAAAGCAGAGATCCAACTCGTTCGGGGCCAGAAGGATGAAGCCGTGCGAACCGCAAAGGAAGCCGCGGACATCGATCTGACTATGGCTCCTCCCTCAGGGCCTCCGGACCCCATCAAACCTGCGCTGGAACTATATGGCGACGTCCTGATGGAGACTGCTCACGCAAAAGAAGCCATCGCAGCGTATGAGCAGCAGCTACTGCGCACGCCGAACCGCACGCCGACCGTGAAGGCCCTCGCAAAGGCGAAGGGGACGCAAGTCGCGAAGGATTGACGACGCGAAACAAACGGACGCGCCCGGGCAGCCAGAACAAAAAAGACCGCCAGTTGTAGCCGATCCTTTTCGCGTCAGTATGACGCCACAGTGCCTGCTCTGCTAAACTCCCCTGCGCGCCGCGAATTCAAGCTCATGCCAGATTTCTACGACACGACCGTCCGCGTCCGTTACGCCGAAACCGACCAGATGGGCGTCGTCTACTACGCGAATTATTACGTATGGTTCGAGTTGGGCCGCGTGGAAATGTTCCGGCAGATGGGTTTTTCCTACAAAGAAATGGAAGAGAGGGACGACTGCTTCATCGTTGTCGGCGAATCGCAGTGCCGCTATAAGCGCCCCGCCCGTTATGACGATTTGCTCCGCATCCGCACCTGCATTCTGGGAGCCCGCAAGCGGACCATTCGCTTCGGCTATGAAATTTGGAACGATTCCACCGGTGAACTCGTCGCCACCGGGGAAACCCATCACATCATTTGCGGCCGCTGCGGCCGCCCAAAGCAGCTCCCCGCGCGCTATTGTAAACTTTTCGGCGTCTCCGAGAAGGCGCCAGCAACGGCAGCCTCATGAATAGCTATTACCCACGATCAATTCAGCTCGACGGCAATAGCCTGACGTTCGAGGACGTATATGCAGTCGCAGGCGAACCCAAGTCGCCCTTTGTAGCCTGGCAGGTGATCCTTGCGCCTGCCGCGCGAGAGCGAATGCTCGCGTCGCGCGCCGTTGTCGAACACGTCGTTCAGTCCGGTTCCACGGCCTACGGCGTGAACACGGGATTCGGCGAACTCGCAGAGGTACGCATCTCGCGGGATCAAATCCAACAGTTACAGCTCAATCTGGTTCGCAGCCATTGCTGCGGCGTCGGCGTCCCGCTTTCGGAATCCGAAACCCGCGTCATGATGCTGCTTCGCGCCAACACTCTCGCGAAGGGTTTTTCCGGTGTGCGCCCGATCATCGTCGAAGCGCTTTGCGAGATGCTGAACCGCGGCGTGCATCCTGTAATTCCCTCGCAGGGTTCCGTCGGCGCGTCGGGCGACCTTGCCCCGCTGGCGCATCTCGCCGCTGTCGCCATTGGAGAAGGCGCAGCGATTGTGGAAGGCGCGCGATTGCCCGGCGACGAAGCGATGAGGCGCGCGGGTATCCCTCCGCTCACCCTCGAAGCCAAGGAAGGATTGTCACTCCTGAACGGCACGCAGGGGATGCTGGCGCTGCTTGCGCTCGCTTTGCGCGACGCGGGAATCCTTTGCGATGCCGCGGATATCGCCGCGGCGCTTTCGCTCGACGCGTTGCGCGGAAGTCCTGCCGCTTATGACGAGCGCATCATGGTGGCGCGCGCCCATGTCGGTGCGGCGATCACCGCCCGTAATCTTGTGCGTCTGAATGCAGGGAGCCAAATCCGCGAATCGCACCGCAGCGCCGCAAAAGATCCACGCGTGCAGGACGCCTACAGCCTCCGCTGCACGCCGCAAGTCCAGGGCGCTGTGCGTGATTCCCTTCTCAGCGCGCAAGCGATTGCGGCCATCGAACTGAATAGCGCGACGGATAATCCGCTGGTCTTCCCCGCGGCTGGTTTTCCGAAGGACGGCGACTACATTGAGCACACAGGTGAGGGCGAGATCCTAAGCGGCGGAAATTTTCACGGACAGCCGCTTGCCATGATCGCCGACCAGATTGCCGTCGCGCTCGCCACTCTCGGCGGCATCTCCGAACGCCGCGTCGCCTACATGACAAATCCAAAAACCAGCTTGCTCCCCGCGTTTCTCACGCGCAACGCGGGCCTGAACTCCGGCTTCATGATTGCGCAAGTCGCAGCGGCGTCACTCGCGAGTGAATTGAAGGCCCTTTCAACGCCGCATTCGGTGGATTCAATTCCTACGTCAGCGGATCAAGAGGATTACGTTTCGATGGGGATGTCCGCGGCGCGGCGGCTGGCGCCGATGCTCGATAATTTGCGCCGCATCATCGCCATCGAATTGCTCGCCGCCTGCCAAGGGATTGATTTGCTCGCGCCGCTTCGGACCGGGCTCGCCGCGGAAAGCGCTATGAAATTGGTTCGCAGCGTCGCGCCCACTCTCGAGTCCGACCGCCCTCTCGCGCCCGAAATAGAGGCAGTCGCAACGCTCGTTCGGGACGGCAAGTTCGCAGGTATAATTCCGTCATCGTGAAAATCTCCATTGCTTTTTTCGTCTTGATTGCATTCGGGATGTTTGCTTCTTTGAGCCCCCGAGCGAACTTGCAAGACCGTGCTCTTCCTGCGCCCGATGCGTCCCAAGAACTTGTTTTGACCGTTGGCAAGGAGCCATCCCCAATCGCCATCGCGGATATCAATCACGACGGCCACCTCGATATTCTAGTCGCGAATTCGGGCGACCACACCCTGGGGGTGCTGCTCGGCGACGGACAGGGGCACTTTCATCCGGCGCCCGGTCCTCTGTGTCCTACCGGAGATGGCCCGAATGACATTGCGACGGGGGATTTCAATGGAGACGGCAACCTCGACGTGGTGATTGCTAACACCGGGACCCCTTATCTGACGATTTTGTTAGGGGATGGCAAAGGCGGTTTCAAGCCTTCGCCGCATTCCCCGTTTGCCACGAACTCTTATCCGCACGTTCACGGAGTCGCCGTCGGTGATTTCAACGGCGATGGCAAGCTGGATGTGGTGACCGATAGCTGGGGGCATGACCAGATCCTGCTTCTCCTCGGCGATGGTGCCGGCAATCTTATCCTGCCCGGAAAAGTCTTCCACACCGGGAAGCGTCCGTATCAGCGCCTGCGCTCCGCTGACTTCAACAAGGATGGCAAGCCGGACGTCGTTACAACAGATATGGACATTAACGCCGTTTCGATATTGCTCGGGGATGGAAAGGGCGGATTCCACGACGCACCGGGGTCACCATTCCCCGCCGGTGCAGCACCTTGGGCCGTAGCCATAGACGACGTCAACAAGGACGGCAATCTTGATCTTGTGCTCATTCCTTATGACCGCGACATACGCGACCCGAAGGATGTTGGAGTGACGGTTTTGCTCGGCGACGGCAAGGGTGGATTTACGAAAATGACCGGATCGCCATTTCCTCTCCCCGGTTGCCAAGGTCCAGACCGTGTGGCTGCGGGCGATTTCAACGGTGATGGATTGCGAGACATTGTCGTCTCCTGCGCCCAGAGCAATAGTCTGGTTTTCCTCCTTGGACAAAAAGGCGGAGGCTTTCAGGTCTCGACGCGACATCTAAGGGACATCGGTTGGTCAGGCCTCGCTGTTGCCGACTTGAATGGAGACGGCAAAGATGACGTCGTCGTGTCGAACAATTCTTCCGGCACCATCACAATCTTGTTCGGCAAATAGATCGGCGGAAAAGTCGGTGTTCTAGGCAAGATGCTGGAACAAAAACGTCCCCACCCGGTAGGCCGCCAAATGCCCGAACGGCATCAACTCGAGCGAGTAATGCCCGCACGGCAGCATCAGCGTCTCATGCGGTACTTTGTTTTCGCGCAGGGCCGCGAACATCTCGTAAGTGAATTCCGGCAGGAAAGTCGGATCGTGTTCGCCAGCCACCGCCAGAAATGGCCGCTTGCCTCCGCCGAGCCGCGCGAGGTACGGCATCGGACTTACCGGCGACCAATAGGATCGCAACTCATCGGCGCTGACCTTTCCGCGCATCCCTTCCCACACGTGCGACGTGTTCATGCCCGTGCGCACGACGTCTCCAAAATAAGTGGACACGTGCAGGAACGCCGCCGCGCGCACCAGCGGCTCGTGCGCCATCGTAATACTTCCTACTGATGACCCGATGCTGATTCCCACAAGCCCCAGCCGGTCATAGCCTTGCCCGGCAAGCCACGCGAGGCATTGCCGCGTGTCGGTGATCGCCTGTCTGTTCGTTTGGAGCGTCAGACCAATGTTCGGCCCGACCAAATAGTCCGCGCGCTCGTGCCCCGGAATTGCGCGCCGGTCGTGATACGGCATGGAGAGCTTTAGAACAGAAATACCGAGCGCATTCAGCCAGCGGCAGAGCGCCAACTGACCGTCCCATTTCGCATTCCAGTTCGGCAGGAGCACCACTGCCGCCCCGCCTTTTCTCGCTTGAAAAAACCTTGCCCAAACCCGGTTGTTCTCCTCCCATGGCGATTTCACAGCGCTTGTAAAGCTCAAGATCCCCTCGCCCTTTCTGCCCCCCGCCACTTTCTCGAAGCAGTAATCCGCGGCGCGACGCGCCTCGAACCACTCCTCGCTCCGCGCAATGGTTTCCGGCACCCACCGCGCCAGGAAACTCCGCGGGTCCGGTTCGCCGGCCCGCCCGCCGATGTGCTCGAGTCCCCATCCGAATGGCAAGACGCGCCGGTTGTCGTCCTTCGTCCAACGGGCATGTTCGTAACGCCGGATTTTTCGCTCGAGCCAGCTCATTTAGTCAGTCGACTGACTAAATAAAATTCTACAGGAAAGCGAAAATTAAAGTACTTCGGATGCACGGAAATCGTGCAGATCATTCGAATTAACGGAGATCTCGCTTTGCCCGGCGATTGACGCAGAGGTGAAAGATTTCCCGCGGGGATCGTATGCCCTCTTGCGCGGAGCGACTGGCGTTAGGCATCGGGCACCACTGCAAATGGCCTCGATTGAGGCACATTGCGCAATGTGGCAAAGTGGAAGTGTGATCGGGGCCGCAGCTTTTCTCATTGGATTGCTCATCGGGAGCTTCCTAAACGTTTGCATACTCCGTATTCCGAAGGATGAGTCCATCGTTCATCCGGCTTCGCACTGCCCGAAGTGCAAGGCGCATATCAAACCGTATGACAACATTCCGGTGCTGAGCTGGCTTCTGCTCGGCGGCAAGTGCAGAAATTGCAAAGCCAAAATCTCCGCGATGTATCCTGCGATCGAGCTGCTCACCGGCGCGCTATTTTTTCTTTCTTACCGGCTCTTCGGCCTCACGCTCGACGGCGCCAAGTGGGCTGTCCTCTGCGCTCTTTTGGTCGTGTTGATCGCCACGGACATCCGCGAGCGCATTCTTCCGAATCTGGTGAATCTCACAGGCTTCCTCATCGGCTTGGTCTTCAGCTTCTTCATACTTCCCACGGACGGCGCCGCGCTCTGGCTCTCGAATCGTCTTTTCGATTTCCCTCCCCCGCGCCCCGTGATTTCGCTCGCGGACGGTCTGATCGGCGCATTCGCCGGCGCCGGACTTCTGTGGATTGTCGGCGAGGGCTATTTCCGTTTGCGCGGGAAGGAGGGCATGGGCCTAGGCGACGTGAAGATGATGGGCATGGTCGGTGCGTTTCTCGGACTCAGGCGCACGCTGCTCACGGTTTTGGTCGGCTCACTTCTCGGCAGCGTGATTGGATTCATCATCGTTCTCGCCGGGCGCAAAGGGCGCGACTACGAACTTCCATTTGGAGCTTTTCTTGGCGCGGGTGCATTGCTGACCGTTTTTTTCGGCTCGCCGGTACTGAACTGGTATCAATCGCTGCTCGGGCCCCATTAGGAATTTGATAAGGATTTGAACATGCTGCTCGCCATCCTCGACAAACCGGTTTCGTGGACGTTCTGGCTCGCAGGCGGCGCGGGTTTTCTCGCGCTCCTCATACTTCTCGCCGCCGCCTTTTCCGTTGCGGTCCGGCGCTTCCTCCATCGTGACGCAAAAACCAAGAGTTCTCCGGAATTTGCGCCGCGTCCCAACGCGGAGAATCCCAGTGCGTTTATGGCCGCCTCGATGCAGGCCGTGATTCAAAAACTCCGCGACCAGGAAAAGGAGTTGGAGCAACTCCATCAGCGCGAAAGGAAGCGCGCGCAGCAAACCGAGCGATTGAGCGAAGCTGTCACGCGCAACATGCCGGCGGGGTTGCTCTTGGTGAATTCCTCCGGGCTGATTTCGAGCGCCAATCCCGCCGCGGAAATTGCGCTCGGCATACGCTCGCTTCCCTTCCGCCGATATTCAGAAGTGTTCGGTCCGGATTCCTCGCTCGCGCGAAAGATTCAGGGGTGTCTCGAACAGGGTGAGACCTTCCGCCGCGAAGAGGTCGAGTACACGACACCCATTGGCGAATTGCGCCAGTTGGGCGTGACCATCTCCCCCATCACGAACAAGCCGGGCGAAATTTCCGGCGCGCTTTGCCTTTTGAGCGACCTTACCGAGCTTGCCGGGCTGCAACGCCAGATTCAAATGAAGGAAAGCCTCGCCGCGCTTGGCGAACTTTCCGCCGGCATCGCGCATGAATTCAAGAACGCGCTGGCGACGATTTCCGGCTACGCGCAAATGATTCGCGGCGAAGCCGGGCGGGGCGAAGTCGCCGAAAACGCCGAGCGCATCCTCGAACAAACGCGCGCCATCACCCACGTTGTTACCGAGTTCCTCAAGTTCGCGCGTCCGCTTAGTCTTGCCGACGAGGATGTCTTGCTCGAAGCGCTCATCCGCCGCCTTGCCGACGACGTTCGCGAAGCCCATCCCGGCGTGAGCATTTCCGTGGAGGGCGATTTCGCTGAAGTCTCCGGTGACGAGGCGCTGCTTCGCCAGGCCATACTCAATCTCGTTAAGAACGCAGCCGAGGCCGCCGCGGAGCAGCAATTCGGCGGGCGAATCACGGTCCATGGCAGCTTGGAGACAGGCGCGGGCGGCGCCATTCAACGTGTTTCAATTACGGACAATGGCCCGGGCATCCCAGGCGACAGCCTGCCAAAGGTTTTCGTTCCCTTCTATACGACGAAACCGCAGGGTACGGGGCTCGGCCTCGCTATTGTCCAGAAAATTATCGTCCAGCATGGCGGCACCGTTGAGGCGCGCAACCTTTCCGAGGGTGGTGCTGAGTTTATCGTTTGGCTACCAACTCGCAGGGTGGTCTCCCAAACCGTTGTATCCGCTGCCGCTCGCATCTAAACTAATAGGGAGCAGCCCTCTGCATTGCTCCAGAAAGGCCCGCACTATGACATTCCATAGGGTCTTGGTAGTCCTCATAGGATTATCGGTTGCCGGCGCGGCGGCAGGCGCGCGCACGGCGCAGCAGCAGCAACAGGGATCATCTCAATCTTGCTCTTCGGGTCAACAAAGCGCTCAGCAGACGCCTCCGGCGCAAACGGCGCAGCCTGCTCCGCAGCCATCGCTGGGAGAGGCCGCTCGAAAGGCCCGCGAACAGCAGAAGAGTGCGCCGCAAGCGGTCAAGTCATACACGAATGACGATCTACCTAAGATTCGCAACGGAGGAATTTCCACGTTAGGCGCACCCACTGCCTCGCCCCAGCTCAACGGCGAAGAAGGAGCCGCCAATCCACCGGCAAAACCGGACAGGAAAGAGATGGAGGCTCAGTGGCGCAAGAAATTCGCGGATGCGCGAGAGAAACTGGCGTTGGCTCAAAAGGAACTCGATATCATGCAGCGCGAACTGAGCGTTCTTGATAAGCAGTACTATCCCGATCCCAACAAGGCCCTGCAGCAGCAGTACAGCCGCTCCGACATTAACGAAAAGACGCAAAAGATTGAGGACAAGAAACAGGAGATCGCCAAATTCGAGCAGGCCATCTCCGATTTGCAGGACGAGCTGCGACGCGCCGGCGGCGATCCGTCCTGGGCCTACTGAAGCAAGGAAGAGAGAATTTTTGCCGCGACGCGCGGCTGCCACAATCTCCATGCCAGAAACCGCACAAGCCGCTGCGCCGGAAGCCTCCAGTCCGCTAAAGCGCGGAAAGAATGAATCCAAGCCGGAGCCAATCCTCCTCGTTGAGGATAAGAGCGAACTCCGCGCCATGCTTCACAAAGCGCTCGAGCGCGCCGGCTACGCCGTGGACGATGCCGCGGACGGCATCGAGGCGGTCACCAAGATCCGCGCCCGCCGCTATCTTCTGGTTCTAACCGACCTGAAGCTTCCCGGGCGCTCCGGCATTGAAATTCTGCGCGAGTCGAAGCAGTCGGACCCTTCCATTCCCGTGATTCTCATCACCGCCTACGGCTCGATTGAAGAGGCGGTAACCGCGATGAAGGACGGCGCGTTTGATTTCATCCAGAAGCCGGTGGACCTCGATCACCTGAAGCTGCTCGTCGGCCGGGCCGCGGAACAGCAGAATCTTCTGCGCGAGAATCTTCTGCTCCGCGAGGAATACTCCGCGCGTTACGGTTTCCCGCGCATCGTGGGCGAAAGTGCGGTGATGAAAGAGGCGACGGCCCAGGCCCAGCGCGTGGCCGCCACCGATTCGACCGCACTCCTGCTCGGCCCCAGCGGAACGGGGAAAGAGCTTTTCGCGCGCGCGATCCATCATCTCTCGCCGCGCCGCGAGCAGCCTTTTGTAGCTTTGAACTGCGCCGCGATCCCCGAAGGGTTGGTGGAAAATGAACTTTTCGGCCACGAGCGCGGCGCCTACACGGGCGCGGGCGCGCGGAAAATCGGAAAGCTCGAACTCGCGCACCACGGCACATTTTTCCTCGATGAGATCGGCGAGCTGCCCATGGCAATCCAGTCCAAGCTCCTGCGCGTTCTCGAAGAGCGCTGCTTCGAGCGCGTCGGCGGCACGCAATTGGTTGAGGTGGACGTCCGCATCATCGTGGCGACGAACAAGGACTTGCGCTCCGCCGTGGAAGCGCGGACGTTTCGCGAGGACCTCTACTTCCGGATTTCCGCCGTGCCGATCTCAATTCCGCCGCTCGCGGAGCGTGGAGAGGACGTGATCCTTCTCGCGGAATATTTTCTCGAGCGCTTCCGCCGCGAATTTCGCAAGCCGGGCCTTCATCTTTCGAGGGACTCGGTCTCGCGGCTGAAGGAATACTCTTGGCCGGGGAATGTCCGCGAGCTGCAAAACACCATCGAGCGGGCGGCGATACTTGCCGACGCCGATGAAATTAACGCCGCAGCGCTTCAGCTCCCTGCCGGCCGTCCCGCGCCGGGCCAGATGCCCGCCACAATGCTCGAAGAGAATTTCAACTGGGAAGGATCGCTCGATGAAGTCGCCTCGCGGGCGGTCGCGCACGTCGAGCGGTTCAAGATTTCCGAAGCGTTGCGAGAGTGCAAATGGAACAAGTCGCGGGCTTCCGAACGTCTGGGTGTTTCCTACAAGACGCTCCTCAATAAAATCAAAATGTTCGGGCTGGAAAGCTGAATTCTCTCCTCGGGATTCACACTTCAATGGTTCGTTGCGCGGTAAAGTGCGACAGCTCCGCCCGTCCAAAGCTCGCATTCCGCCTCGGCGAATCCTGCCGCATGGATCATCCGCTTCAATTCCCCGTGCGAAGGGAATTTCCCCACGGAATCCGGAAGGTAACCGTAGGCGGCCCGGTTGCCGGAGATGGACCCGCCGAGCCGGGGCAGCACCCGCCGAAAATAAAACTTATAAAAACGTTTGAACAGCGCGCCGGATGGCTCCGCAAATTCGAGGATTCCTATTTGTCCGCCTGGTCGCAGCAATCGGAACATCTCGCGCAGCCCGCGCCCGTAACTCGCAAGATTCCGAAAACCAAACGCGACGGTTATCAAGTCAAAGCTGGCATCGGCGAAAGGCAACGCCAGCGCGTCCGCTTCCAGGAATCCGCACGGCGCCTTGCGTGAGTCCCTGCCTGCGATCCGGCGCGCCTTCTCAAGAGCTCGGACAAGCATCGGATGAGAGAAGTCCGCCCCGAAAACGGATGCCTGTGCGCGCGCGGAAAGAGCGAAGGCCAGATCCCCCGTCCCGCAGCACAGATCGAGCACTCGAGCGCCAGGCTTGCCGAGGATCCCTTGAAATCTTCGCACCGCCCGTCTTCGCCACAGCCGGTCTAATTGAAACGAGAGTAAGTGATTGAGGAAATCGTATCGCGGCGCGATTTCATCAAACATCTCGCGGACTTGCGCGGCGGCTTCCCTTTCACTGGAAACGCCCGCGGGCCGAGCGCCGGCGGCTTGCGCTTCCGTCATTTTCGGCGCCAACTTTGGATTGGCCGCATTCATCAATTTGACCCGCCATCGGAAGCCGTGATTTCCGCCCAGGTTTCTTCAATCAAGCTCTCCGGCAATTCCACGCCGCGCGCGACGCTTCCGATTTGCGTGGGCAATACAAAACGAAGCTTACCACCGCGCGTCTTTTTGTCTGAACGCATCGCGGCCAGAATTCGCGTAGCGGGTACTTTCGGGAGAGCCGGAAGCGGCCCCACGCGCCGAACCAGCCGGATGATTCGCACGGCATCCTCAACAGACAAATTATTCGAGGCGATTCCAAGTGCGGCAGCTACGATCATTCCCCACCCCACCGCTTCTCCATGCCGGAAAACGCGGTAGCGCGTGACAGATTCGAGCGCATGCCCCAGCGTGTGTCCGAAGTTGAGGATCTCGCGCACGCCGGACTCCTTCTCGTCTTCTGATGTAATGCGGAGCTTGAGAGCGATGCAGCGTGGAATCATGGCGCTGAGAATACGCGGATCGCGCCGAATCAACTTGTCGAGGTTCCGTTCCAGTTGGCCGAAGAGCGCCGCATCTCCAATCACGCCGTACTTAATAATTTCGTAGATTCCGGAGCGATACTCTCGATCCGGCAGAGTCTTTAGAGTGGCCTGGTCCGCGAGCACAAGGTCCGGCTGGTAAAACGCGCCCGCCAGATTCTTGCCTTCCGGAAGATTCACTCCTGTTTTTCCGCCGATGGCGCTATCCACCTGCGCGACAAGCGTCGTCGGAATGTGCACGAGCCTCACACCCCGCAGAAAGCTCGCGGCCACAAACCCCGACACGTCGCCGACCACGCCGCCGCCGGCTGCGACGAGCGTGCACTTTCGGTCCGCTCCTGCCCGGGCCAGTCCGCGGCACAAACGCTCGACGGTCGCGAGATTTTTCGACGCCTCGCGGTCGTCAAATAGAATGACCTTCGCCTTCGCCGGGCGAACGATACCCTTTTGGAGAGAGGCGCGAAGGCTCGCCCACACGCGCGGCGAGGTCAGCAGGAAGACGCCGGTCGTAGGCCCCAATCGCGCGATTTGCGTCGCGCCTGCGGCCAAAGCGCCCGCGCCGAATACCACGTCGTACTGTTTCGAAGCAGCTCGCGCCCTGATTCTTCGCAGTGAAGGCATGACGGCCCTGATCGAATCTAGCATATCCGATGGAAATGCCTGAAAAACTGCGAGAGGCAACGCACGAGAAGAATTGGAAATGCTATCGAATCCGTTTTGCGATTTCCGGCAGGCTGGTAAGGATGACGTCGCCCACGGCTTGCAAGCTGCGCGGACTAATCTTGTCGAGCGTGTCTTGGGGCGTGTGCCAGTAAACATTCTGGTAGCTCCACACATCCCCTATGAGGTCGATCGACGGCACGTTTCGGTGCATGAAAGCCAGGTGGTCGTCCTCGTATCCGCTGATCTTCTCAGAAATGAATATTTCTGTGTGGCCGAGTTCCGCCGCCTTTCTCCAAATAACATCGACGAGCAATGGCGCCGAGTTTTCCTGGGGGTGGATTCGCAGATCCTTGAAGCCAACGAGGTCCGCGAGGATGAAGGCCTTGACGTGCGCCAACTCGCCGGAACCGGCAAGCTTCGCTGCCATCTCGCGGCTGCCATAGCAGCTATCGGTGTCGCTCCAATGCTGGAGCGCCTCCTCCCCGTCGAAGAATGCGATCCAGATTGTCGCAGCCGGCTTGCCCCCGGCAGCGGGTTTGCCGCATAGCAAGCGCGCGATTTCGAGCATTACTCCGGTCGAGGATCCGCCGTCATCCGCGCCGACGAAATTTGTCATCTTTTGGTCGTCATTTGCGTGGAGCGTATCTGTATCGTAATGCGTGCCGAGCAGGATAATATTCGGACTCGCGCCCGGAATTTTCGCAACGATGTTCTTCATCGCGAGGCGCCCAGCGGGCGTGTTCGCGTGGAAGTCGTCCGTATCCACCTGGCAGCCAAATCCCTTCAGTTGGCCGATAATGTAGTCCTGCGTTTTGCGGATGGCGTCGGTGTCCGGAGGGCGCGGCCCGAAGGCGACTTGTTTCGCGACAAAATCATAGGCGCGGTCTCCGCTGAAGCCCGTCGCGCTTACGGCGTTCCCGCCGGGTGGCGCTGAACGCTGCGCGTCCGCGGCGCTCGCACCAGGAGGCGACGCCGGGCTCGCCGCGCTGGAAGTAGAAGTGCTCTTTCCGCAGGCCGCGAGCGCGCCTAACATCGCAAGACTCGCGAGCCCCATTGTGAGCTTAGGGTTACGCATCATATGGAAATCCTCCAACATCTAGTGCGCCAGTTGCTGCCTCCGCCGCACGACCAACCACGCCACGGCGATGCCAACCACGTAAAGTAGAACCATAGGCGCCATAAAAACAAGCATTGTGGTCGCGTCTGGAGTCGGCGTGATTATCGCCGCAATGACTGTGATGATCAAAATGGCATAACGGAAATTCTTCCACAAGAACCGAGGCGTCACGATACCGAAAAACGCCAGGAAGAAAATCAATATCGGCATCTCAAAGATCACGCCCACGCCGAGCAGCACCATCAACAGCAGATCGAAATATTCATTAATGCTGATGAGAGGCGAAAACGTGCTGTGCGGTCCCTGAAATGTGACCAGAAAAGTGAGCAGCCGCGGCAGCATCAGGTAATAGGCGAATGCGACTCCCGCCAGGAACAAGAAGAATGAACAGAAGACAAATCCGAAGACCGCTTTCCGCTCGTTCCTGTATAGGCCTGGCGCGATGAACAGCCACACTTGATAGAGCACGTAGGGCAGCGCCATCACAATGCCGAGGTATATCCCCAGCGTGATGACCATGTTCAAGTAGCCTGTCGGATTCGTGTAAATCAGTTTATCGTCAAGGTGCGCGGCGCGCAGCGCCGTGAACATCGGCCGGGCCACGAATTCCATCACCCTGCGCGCAACGTAAAAACCCACACCGGCGCCGAGCATGATCGCCGCAGCGATGCGAATCAGCCGTTTCCGCAACTCGGCCAGATGCTGGAAAAAAGACATCTTGCCGCCGGGCTCATCAGGCTCGGCATGCTGGGCGCGCGCGTCAGGAAGGGTTGTGCTTGACATGGGAGAAGTCTTGCTCGATTTCCGTTTTCGGCGCCGGCTCCATGGCCAGCGCCTCGGCATTGCCGATAGTTGGCCGGTCAGTGGGTACTGTGCCTGGAGGAGCTGGCGAATCGGCAGCCGGGTCCGCAGCGGGTAATGCGGCGGGCTGCGCCTGCGCCCCGGCAGCCGCATTACGCTTCCGAGCCTCGTTTTCGCGCGTCTGGCGCTCGATTTCGCGCATCTCCTCGTCCATCACGCGCCGGACGTCCCCCGTCATCCTGCGGAATTCGGACATGGCCTTGCCCAGCATCCGGGCCAGCTCGGGGAGCTTTTCCGGGCCGAAAACCATCAGCGCGATGAGGAAGATAATGACTAAGTGCGGGAAGCTCAGCATCTTAAGGGGAGTTCACAGTGTTTTCTCTTGCATCATAGAGGAGCGCTCCGCCCCAGTCAATTCGCGGGACGCCTGTGCTATACTGAAATTTCACGAGTGGCAAAAGGGGTGACCATGCGTTCGAATAAACGCGGCGCATTGCTTGTTGCGGCGATTCTGCTTCTCTCTGCTTTCCTGGGAGCAATGTACGGGCCCTCCGCCAAGGCGACCGCCGCCGGAGCGACCGACCTCCAGGATTCCGTCCGGTCGTTCAATCAGGTGCTGACCGTCGTGCAACAGAATTATGCCACTCCGGTGGACACCAGCAAGGTCGTTTACGACGGCGCAATTCCCGGGCTGCTGCGAACTCTCGACCCCCACTCCATTTTCTTCGATCCGCATTCCTGGGCAATCATGATGGAGGACGAGCAGGGCCGGTATTACGGCGTCGGCATGACGATCGTGCAGCGCGCGTCCGACAATAAGACCATGGTTGTTTCTCCCTTTGTCGGCTCGCCTGCGTATAAGGCGGGCATCCGCCCCGGGGACATCATCCTCAAAGTGGACGACAAAGCCACCACCGGGCTTGGCAGCATTGAAATTGCAGACATGCTGAAGGGGCCCAAGGGGACCACTGTCCACATCGCGATGGGCCGCGAAGGCTCGCCGGACCCGATCGTTTTCACGCTTGTGCGCGACGAAATCCCGCGCCACGATGTGGACTCGCCAATCCTGATCCGCCCCGGCGTGGGCTACATTCGTTTGACAGGATTCAACGAGACCACCGGCGAGGATTTTGCAAACGCCTTCAAGCAATTGAACCCGTCCACGCTGTCCGGGCTAATTCTTGACTTGCGCGTCAATCCAGGCGGCGTCCTCAATTCCGCGATCGCCGTGTGCGATGTGCTGCTCGACAAGAATCAAGTCATCGTTTCGCAGCGGGGGCGCCGATCGCCTTATCATGCCTATTACGCGCTTCACGGCAATGGCGGCGTCCGGGTTCCCGTTGTCGTGCTGATTGACGGCGGAAGCGCATCAGCTTCAGAGATTGTCACTGGCGCCATTCAAGACCACGACCGCGGCCTCGTGCTTGGTGAGGTGAGCTTTGGCAAGGGGCTGGTCCAATCCGTCGGGTCGCTCAGCGAAGGCACCGGCCTCGCTTTGACCACCGCCCATTACTACACGCCGAGCGGCCGGCTCATTCAGCGCGACTACCACGACGTTTCGTTTTTCGATTACGAGTTCAACCGGAAGGCGACGATCAAGCAAACCGAAATCAAGCTTACCGACAGCGGCCGCCAGGTTTACGGGGGCGGCGGAATCACGCCCGACGTAAATTACCCCACACCGAAGGCGACGCCCTTCCAGCAGCTTTTGTTGCGCGCCGGCCGGAACATCTTTTACCCGTTTGATGTTGGCGTAGGCGATTTTACGACGTACTTCCTTGGCACCAAACCGGCGATTACCAAGAATTTTGTGGTGGACGACTCTGTAATCACGCTTTTCAAAAAATATCTCCAGAAGCGTGAAGTTCCCTTCACCGACCAGGACATCACCGAGAATCTCGACTGGATCAAGGATCACATCAAGCGCGAGGTTTTCACCTCCGTTTTTGGCCAGCAGGAGGGTTTCCGCGCGGAGATGGAATCCGACCCGGAAGTCGCCAAGGCCATCGACATGATTCCCCAGTCTCGCGCGCTATATGACAACGCCCGGCGGATTGTGGCCGAACGCATGGGCTCACCCAACTCACCGCAACCCCACTGACGCGCGAGACGCCCCCGGACGCATTTCGCGTGGCGCTATATCTGCTAACACTTCTTGTACCGTGGCATTGCGCTTTCGACGGCATCCTGCAGGCGGCTTGCGCGCCGAAGGATCCCAGTCTCTGTTCCTCAGCGCAACCTTTTCGTGTCCCGCGTTGGAAAGCATAAAGACCCTCTGTTAGAATTTTATCCCGTGGGCGGCTAGCTCAGCTGGGAGAGCGCCTCGTTCGCAACGAGGAGGCCGGGGGTTCGAATCCCCTGCCGTCCACCACTTCATTCGCAATTCTATGCTTGGGATCTTGCTGAATTAATGCTTCGGTTTCGCGAACACCGCATCATCCACCGGTTGGTTCGCGATGATTTGCGTAAGGTGAATCGTGGCTGTGGTATCGCCCTGGATCTGGCGGATCGTAAACGGATGCTTCACTCCCTGCACGTCACGGTAATCCTCAAAATACGATAGCGTTGACTCGCGCCCCCTTGCCGTGTCCAGCTCCTCGTCGCCTCGCGCCATCAGCCCGGTCTCGACATCGAAATACATTCGCCGCAGCGTGCCGTCGCCCGGATCTGTGTCAATTTCATATGCCGGACGCCCGCCCACGTTTTGCTGTCCCACGAGCTTCATGTTCGGATAGACCTCCGCGAGCTTTATTGCCTGATAGAATTCCGCGGCCCTTCGCATCGACGAAAGGTCCTCCCCGCTCATGTCCGTGAGGCCCCTCTTCGGATCCGGGTCGCTCATCCACCCCACGGCCCCATCAAATCCGCGCCTGAATTCGCCGACACCCGGCAACTGGATCACGGTCAGGTATTTGTTCGGCGCCTTCGCATAAGATTCCGCGATGCCCACCCCATTGAGGCCGGCCACTTCAATCGTCCCTTTCGAGACCCGCGACGTCGCCTTCTGAATCGCCTCGCGCCCGCCGATAGCGTTCACATAACGCTCCAATACCGAAGCGACGGTCGGTGTCTGCGCCCGCGTCACCCGCGCGCGCCACACCGCGAATCCAATCGCCGCCACCACAATCGCCGCAATCACAATTCGTTTCACGTTATTTCCCCGCCCCCAGTTTTTCCGCCGCCTTCGTCAATATCTCTTCGACGCGCCCCGCCTCCGGAATGCTGCCCTGTGCGAAATCGCGCGACCCGCCGCCTTTGCCGCCCGCCGCCGCGAGACATTCCCGCAGCAGCGAATTCATGTCGCCGCCGAGCCCCGCGCTCTGCGCGAAAATCACATGCCCGCCCCGCGTCCCAATCAGCGCGCGCACCCGCCCCTGCTCGACAACCTTCGTCGCCAGCATCCGCGCGTAGCTCGCGTCTGCCTCATCCAGCACGCGCACAACCACGCCGGGCTCGCCGGCTTTCCCCGCGCGCCGTTCTGTCGCCAGCAACATCAGCGCCTGCACTTCGGCCAGCTCTTCCGTCAATCGCTGCCGCGCGCGATGCCCGGCCTGTCTTTCTTCGAGGGCGCGTCCCACCATCGCGGCCACTTCGCCCGAGGCGCAGCTCAGCAGGCGCGCCGCCTCGCCTAGCGACGTCGCATCCGTCCGCGCCGCGCGCGCCGCGCGGCCGCCGCACACAAATTCCACGCGCCAGTGCTGCTTCACCTTTTCGAGCCGCCGCAGCAGGATCATCCCGATCTGTCCCGTTCGCGCGGCGTGCGTCCCGCCGCACGGCTGCAGGTCAAAGCCCTCAATCTCAATCGCGCGCAACACGCCCTCGCGCTCGACGCGCTTTCTCGCGCCCGCCGTGGCCAGCTCCTCCGCTGTGCCGTAATGAATTTTCACCTCGCGGTCGCCGAAGATAATTTCGTTCGTCCGCCGCTCGGCGGCTTCCAATTGTTTTGCGTCAACGTTTGCCGCCGCGAGGTCAATCGTCGAAATCTCGCGCCCCAAATGAAATGACACGGTCGGCATCTGAAAAAGTTCAATGAACGCCGCGGAAAGCAGATGCTGCCCCGTGTGCTGCTGGATGTGATCGAACCGCCGCTCCCAGTCAATCTTTCCGTGCACCGGCCCAAGCCGCACCGCGTGGTCTGTGAAGTGGGCTATTTCTGCTTCGCCGCTTTCGGCATTACTTGCGTTCGCCTCCGCCTCATCCAGCACTTCCACCACGCACGCATCGCCCAGCGCCCCCGTATCGTGCGGCTGCCCGCCCGAGGTCGGATAAAACGCCGTCCGGTCGAGCGCCACGCGCCATCGCTCGCCGTCCTTCGTACAAGACAATACCGTCGCGTCAAATTCTTTCAGAAACGAATCGTTGTAGTAGAGCCGCTCGGTCATTGTGAGGGTTCGTGTGGCGCCGGGTCTTTAGCCCGGCATGTTCTTGGCATGTTTGGACCCGCAGATTTCCAAAAATCTGCCACCCCGAAGGCTGGCGCCGCAAAATCAGAAGCCGCACCTACATGTCTTTCAACGCCTCGTCCCACGCCTCGCTGTACTTATACCCCGTCCCCGTATTGAACAGCACCACGCTCTCCTCCGGCTTGATCCATCCGCGTGCCGCGAGCTTCTGCGCCGCCACCACCGTCGCCGCGCCCTCCGGCGCCGCAAAAATTCCTTCGAGCCGCGCCAGTTCCCTCCCCGCCGCGAACATCTCCTCGTCGGTCGCGGCAATCGCGGTGCCATGAGTCGTGGCGATGTCGTTCAAAATAATAAAATCCCCAATCGCCTTCGGCACGCGCAGCCCCGAGGCCAGCGTCGCTGCATTCTCGAAAAACTCCGAGGCCTTCGCGCCCGCCTCAAACGCCCGCACAATCGGCGCGCACCCCGCCGCCTGCACGCTCACCATCCGCGGACGCGCGCTGCCGATCCACCCCATCGTCTGCATCTCGTCAAACGCCTTGCACATCCCCACGAGTCCCACGCCGCCGCCCGTCGGATAAATAATCACGTCGGGCAGCGCGCCGCCGAACTGCTCCCACAGCTCGTAGCCCATCGTCTTTTTGCCCTCGATGCGGTAGGGCTCCTTGAGCGTGGTCACCTCGAACCAGCCTTCGCGCTCTTTGTGCTCCGCGACGTATTTCCCGCAATCCGAAATCAGTCCGTCGAGTTTCCGCACGTCCGCGCCGAACGCCATGCATTCCTGCACGTTCGCGTGCGGAGTGTCCGCCGGCATCACGATCACCGCGGGAATTCCCGCCTTCGCCGCGTACGCCGCCAGCGCCCCGCCCGCGTTCCCGGCAGTCGGAGTCGCCAGCGCCTTCGCGCCCAGCGCCCGCGCGCGCGTCACCGCCGCCGAAAGCCCGCGCGCCTTGAATGAGCCGGTCGGGTTCAGCCCTTCGTCTTTGATGAGGAGCCTTTGCAGACCAATCTTCGCGCCAAGACGATCTGCATTCAGAATCGGCGTCATCCCTTCGCCGAGCGTCACTGGCTCGTCGCCCGGCAGCACCTCGGCGTAGCGCCACATGCTAAGCGGACGCCCTGCCATGTTTTCAGGGCGTGTGGCGCCGTGGCCATGGCGAGGATCGAGTGCGAGGGAAAGCGTCTTCGCCGCCTTCGCGAGGTCATATCGCGCCAAAAGCGGCTTCCCGCAATCCGGACACAGGTTCTGCAGCTTCGTGTGCGGCACGGTCTTCTTGCACGCCGAACATTCCAGATGAGTGAGCGTGGATAACGCCGAAAGCGATGAATTTCCCGCGGAAATTGTACTTTTAGCCGTGGACATGGCGAGTGAGTTTAACACACACGAGTAAATCCTAATTCGGAACGGACTTTGGGGTAGTGTCCCATGTTCGACCCGAACGTGGGAGCTTTCGTTTGCGGTGCGTAATTCGGGATCCCGCGCTACTGCCTGCCCTCAGTGGCAATTCGCGTTATCCGAATAAATCCCGCCGCTAATCATGCCTCCCAGAAACCGGGCGCAATCGGAAATCTTCACCAGCGTCGTATCCCTTTTCAGTGCATCGGGATCGACGAACCGCGCGGCATTCAAATTCTTCCTCTCCGCGACGACGGTGTCCGACCAATCTCTCAGATTCGCAAACTCATTCTGCAGTAGCCGCAGAGCGTTCTGGTCCTCGTCCGCCAACGCGAACACCTTGGCCTGGTTGATGCTGGATTCCGACCGGTCGCGGTAATCCTGAGGCCAGGACCCCACCACGGGTATGCCATACGTGATCACGCTTTCGACCGCCCCTTGCCACTGGCGCATCTCCCCCAGCGCGCTGATCGCGGCCGCCCGGAAATTCACCGAGAGGGTCTCGGATTCCATCGGCAGGCTGGCGGGCCTCGGCTGAGTCACAGGAGGCGTGTTGACCACGTTCGCGGCGGGAATCACAAACGTAATCCGCTGCGCATCAATCGCCAGCGTTCCGCCCAGCGCCTGCGAGAGCATCTGGAGGTCAACGTAGGTGCGTCCCTGCATCTCCACTACTGCCCCGCTCACGGATTTTCCATTAACGATCAGCGTTCTTTCGGGCGCGTTCGGGGGCGTTCCTTGACCCCCAAACTCCAGACCCCCTGCTACGATACTTACGCACAAAAGAGCGAATACGATCACGGCCGTCCATTGCAGGCCGCTGTGTATTTTCATCGGAGAAACCCTCCGCAAACTGGAATTCCGCTTCATTCTACGCTATAGAGCCTGCTTCCCGGTGTCCCACATTGCACAACAAGAGTGTGGATTTTGTTGCTTTAAGCCTGGGCGAGAACCTTCTTCAGCGGCTCCCAATAATTCCCGTTCCATCCCTCGAGCAGGTGCGCCCCGTCGCCGTCCGGAAATCCCCTGTGATCAAAAACAATTTTGGTTCCGGAGCCATCCTCTTTCAGCTCAAACTTCGCGATAGAATAAACGCCCGGCTCCCAACTGGCTGGACGCCAGGCCTGCACGATTCGTTCATTGGTCACAAGCTCGAGATGCCGCCCCGTGACGTAACCCCCGAAAAGTGAGAATGCACCGCCCACTTCAAGGCTGATCATCGTGGGTTTTGATCCGGGCAGCATTCCGGACTTCACCGCGTCACTGAGTTGCACCACCTTGTCGAACTGCGCGGCCTCCGTCAGCGCTTCATAGACCCGCTTCCGGCTCGCTTTGATCGCGACTTCCTGATGGATGGATTCCGCCGAATGCGAAATCTCGTCCCCCGCGGCAAGTCCGCCCGCTCGGACGCTGCCTGCAAATGGAAATGCAACTCCAGCAATTCCAAGCCCCGAAACGAATTGCGCCAGCCCCGCTGAAAAAGTTCTGCGTGTGAAAAGATTGGATTTCATGCGTTCTTCCTCGTTTCCTTTGGTGATCACCGGATCATTGTGAAGGGCATCTTAACTGACGCCCGTTGTGGCCTCCAAATCATTCAACGACTCGATTGTATGCGTTACATCGCTCTTGTAGGCTCTTCCCTGGCACAATCCTTGGAATCGATCTGATTCGGGGCGCACAAATGAGGAAAATAATCATCGCTGCGATGGTCCTGAGTCTATTGTGCACGCGCACGCATTCGCGCCCCCATTTGTGCCGCAAACCAATTCTTCGATGACGCTGATCTTTAAGGCATTGATTCCCCGCCCATCAGAATACTTCCACCATGATTACTCGAATCCAGCTCATAGTAATCGATCGTCGACGTATTGAACTGGCTGCCCGCATTTCGCAGCGTCATAATCGCATAGCAGTGAAAGTAAGCCCCTTGGCCATTGATCTGCAAAGGGAGCATCCCCGGGGCGAGGGTTGGCAGTGAAGCTTCTCCCTGAAGATCAAGATTCGGATTGGGGGTATAGGGTCCTTGGGCCGCCAGGACTGAAATGGCGGAGGCGCCGGCGCAACGGCCTTTGTTTAGTCCAATGTAGGGATTGAAGAACTCGAAATTGTGTTCGTGGCCCCAGAGCCAAAGCGACACATTTCCCAGGTATGGTTTGAATACTCCGTACAGGTTCGGATTGTAAGCGAGGTACTTCCCGCTGGGGCCCTGCCCCACTCCATCTCCAAATGCGGTGAATAGCTGGTGATGCGAAAGCAGGATCGTTTTCCGTCCTCCTGCGTTTTGAATCTTATCCACGAGCCAATCTGCTTCTTGGGGATCGAGAAATGTAAGGTTCGTGTTTACCGTAAACGGGTCGCAATCATGCAGGCCCGTATCCATCGCCAGGAGCTGCCAATTCGCGCTTCGCAGGCAGAAATAGCTTGCCCCCTGTTTGTATTGTTGAAGCGCGGGCGCGGTGTTCAGTTGTCCCAGGAGCCAGTAGTAGGGATCGCCGCCGGAATACATGTCGTGATTGCCGGAGAGTGTATAGACGGGGATGCTCGGAACGGCGGCGCGGATCAACTTCAGGAAGTTATCGCGGTCGTCATCCGCGGTTCCCGCGTAATAGATGTCGCCCAGATGTATCAACACATCCGGATTCTTCTTCATCACTTCAGAAAGCAGCCAGTTCGCGTCATCCAGTCCGGTTCCCCAATCCGCAATCACGCCCACGATTAGGTCGGGCTTGCCCGGAAGTGGCACAACGAAATCGTTCATGCTCGTATACCGGACGTAAGGGATGGCGTCCAGCGACGCCTTCCACTCAAGATATATCGCCAGCGCGGCGGACCACAGGGGATCGCATGTGCCGTATTTCAGTTCATTCTCGAGTTCGGAGCCCTTCACCGTATTTCGCGTTATTTCCGCCCAGGCGTATTCTGCGGCCAGCTTGGCGCAGTCTCCTATTACACTACCGGTGCTGTCTGTCGCGGGGATCGGCTTACCCTGCTGCAAAGCGCCTACAGCCGAGACAAATTGCGTCATCTCGGGCTGAGTGGAACTGAGCAGTGGAGATCCTCCGGACAACTGGGTTCTTTGCGATATCACCTTGTGTATGGCGTTTTGCCAAATGGAAATTACAGGACTTCGGAATGTTCGGATTGGCGGCATGAACTACCCCCTCAAATCTGAGTTCGCGAGTATACCAATTGAGATTATATAGATACAGATACTTAGAGCGTGTAACAAAACCCTCTCAAGATCCGCAAGGCACCCCTTGAAGGCCAGTGTGCCGCGATTAACTTCCGGTTTGCCGGCCACTCGTCCAGAGCTTCCTCCTTCGCTCCCGATAAGCGCGTCTTTGGCTGACGCGGGACGTCTCTCGGTATCCCCGCCTGGAAGTGTGCTATTTTCCCCAGCAGGGCGGCTGCTTGTTGAAAATGATTCGCGGCAGGACACCTGCGTGCTGCTGATGGAAAGAGGCCCATGAATCTACAACTGGAAGGAAAGAAGGTATTGGTGACGGGCTCCACAGCCGGAATTGGGTTCGCGACGGCACGCGCACTCGCTGCCGAAGCTGCGTCGGTGGTCATTAACGGAAGGGGACAGCCGCGCGTGGACGCCGCGATCCGTGAAATTCGGAAATTACACCCTAATGCGAATGTGTCGGGGGTTGCGACCGACGTTTCGAACGCGGCAGGCTGCGCAAAGCTCATTCAGGCCGTCGCCAGAGTCGAAATTTTGGTCAACAACATGGGAATTTTCGAGCCGAAGCCGTTTGAAAAGATACCGGACGAAGATTGGATGCATTTTTTTGAAGCCAATGTCATGAGCGGAGTGCGGCTCGCACGCCACTATCTTTCGGGAATGCGCGAGAAAAACTGGGGCCGAATTCTATTTGTCTCCAGTGAGTCAGCCGTGCAGATTCCCGCCGAGATGATTCACTACGGCATGACCAAGACGGCGCAAGTTGCCGTTGCTCGAGGGATTGCGGAGACCGTTGCGGGAACCGGGATTACCGTCAATAGCGTGCTGGCAGGACCTACGCGCTCCGAGGGAGTCGAAACCTTCATTGCGCGCATGGGAGCCGGCGGAGATGCTGCGGCCTTCGAGGCGGAATTCTTCAAGACCGTTCGGCCGACATCTCTTTTGAAGAGATTTGCCACCATCGATGAAGTCGCAAGCATGATCGTTTATCTATGCAGTCCCCTCGCTTCGGCGACCACCGGCGCGGCCATTCGTGTTGATGGAGGCGTGGTGCGAGCAATCTTGTAGTCGTCAATCCCCAGTGATGGGCTAACCGGAAGTAATCGACTATGAAGAGAAACGCTCCTCAATTTTCTCATTTGACGGGTGGCAGGCGCTCAAATCAGGAGCAGATGCCATGACCGATGAACCTGGACAGGCGACGCCGCGTCCCATTCTCAATTCAATTGAGGCGCAACTCTTCGTTGCGAACATCAAGAGTTCCTGCGATTTCTATACAAACAAGCTCGGCTTCGCGGTCGAATTCATCCATGGCGATCCGCCATTCTTCGGGCAGGTCTACCGCGACAATGCACGACTCAACTTGAGGCTGGTCTGCGAACCTGTGTTCGCCGGCGATGTTCGCAAGCGCGAACATCTGCTCTCCGCTTCCATCACGGTTGCCACCGCGAACGAAATCAAACAACTGTTTCTGAGTTATCAGGCTGCAGGAGTCTCTTTCCATCAGGCACTGAAGAAGGAGCCATGGGGTGCCAGAACCTTTATCGTCTCGGATCCAGATGATAATCTCATCCTCTTTGCGGGCCCGGCAGCCGGCTGAACTGCTCCAGTTTAGAACTGCGGACGGAGACGATTACGACCCATAAGTCGCCTTATGGGAAATGATCGCGATTAACTTCCCGTTTGCCGACCACCCGTCCCCCTAGAACAACCAGGGTTCCAAGTAACGTCCCAGAGCTACGTTGCACATTTCAAGACGTAGATCACCCAGGGAGCAATCTTTGTTTCGTTCACCCACGAATAGGGTTCGTCGCCCTTGGCTAGAGGCTCAAACACCTGAACCGCTTCGAGACCTGCTTCCCGGTATACCGCTCGATAGGATTCGTCAGTCCAGAGGATGTCCTCGACAGCCCTGCGATCCTGGTGATCGGCGGTGACAATACGCACGATATCTCCGCTGCGCGCAACTGCATTCTCTGGAAAGTCTTTGGTGGTGAAGGAAGCCCATTCATGCGTATAAATTTCGGGTGACGAAACCAGATTGATGATTGTTCCAGCGGGCGCCAGCAGCCTTCTAAGGTCGCGAAAAATTCTTGCTTTCATTTCTCCGCGAACATTGTCAATCGGAAACGCGCAGAGCGCCAGATCGAAGGAAGAAGCGGCAAATTGGTTGAGGTCGTCGCCTGGCACGAGGCGGTAATCACCGGAAGGATCTGTGGTTCGTGCGATACGCAGCATGTCCTCTGAGATATCGACTCCCGTCACGTCGAACCCGAGTTTCCTTAGGACCCGCGTCGACCTGCCCGTGCCACAGCCGAAGTCAAGCGCTCTTTGGCCGGTTACATGCGCGCTGAGGATCTCAGGTAAGTCGCGAAACGCGAGGTAGTAGGTATTGGCGAACTCAAGCGTGGCATACGCGCTGGCACGGTTGGCATCCTCGTAACAGTTGTCGGGGTTCACCGATTTCTCTCATTCCTCGTTCGCGCGTCCGTTCGTGAGTCGGTATGCTAGGGATTGTGGCCGGCCATGCCAAGCTCCATATTGGTCGCCAACTGGCCATTGCCATTGTTCTGAACGGATGACGGGCTAACCGGAAGTAAATGATCTAAACAGGAATTTGCGCCGTCCTATTCGCTAGCGCACGAAGATTGGTGCCGTAATAGAGCCCGTATTCAAGTTCAATACTCATCGTTGGAGTCCACATCCAGGAGAATTTCTCCGGTTGTGGTATACAGTCTCTCACTTTCGGATGCTTTAAGAGGGTACGCTGGGTTCACGAAAAATCCAGTGTTCATCAACCTTTTCACCCAGATTGCCAATTTGAACTTTCCTTGCGAACCTTCGAATATTCGGAAACATCTGTGTTTATGTGGGTTTGAATGCGGGAGGACGGCTTGGAGGTGCATACCCAGTGGGTGAGAAACAAAATCAGCCTTTTCAGCTCTCTTTCAATGCTTCTTTGAAGGTCGATTTCCAAGGGTCGCGCGAAGGGTCTGTGCTCCTTTCCCTTCGCTGGTCCCAATTGAAGTGTGTTCACTATTGGGCAGAACCGTTTTTCGCCATTCTTTAAGGTAGCTCCCAGGACCACCGGCTGTGATGGACCACACACCGGTGAACTGAACGGAACACGCCAATCATCGAATTGGCAGTCCGTTTCCGTTTGCGGAATCAAACTTTGAAGAAGCTAAACAATTGTTGAAGCGCCGGCAGCCGGCGAGTAATCGGCAAAAGGAGACCAAATGCATATTCGCATCATTCGTTCGCTTTTGTTGGCAGTACCACTGGCAGTAGCAATACTAGTCCTGTCGACGGCATCTTTCGCGCAACTCCGCGTATCCGTCGCAATTGCGCCGCCTATGCTCCTCGTTTACGACCAGCCAATTTGTCCCGGCGATGGTTATATCTGGACGCCGGGGTATTGGGCTTATGACAATGACTATTACTGGGTGCCGGGCGAATGGGTCATGGCTCCGGAACCCGGTTTCCTTTGGACCCCGGGCTATTGGGGTTGGGGCGACGGCGGTTATTTCTTCAATGAAGGCTACTGGGGACCGGAAGTCGGCTTCTATGGCGGTATCAACTACGGCTTCGGTTATTTCGGTCACGGTTATGAGGGCGGACGGTGGGAAAACGGCCGTTTCTTCTACAACACTTCGGTGAATAACGTGAACCGTAGCCTCAACCACAATGTTTACAACACTAGGGTGAATGAAGGCGCGGTGAACCGCACCAGCTTCAACGGCGGCGCTGGCGGCGTCAACGCGCGCGCCACGTCTCAAGAAGAAGCTGCTGCTCGCGGCAATCACACTCCGGCTCTAGCTGCTCAAAAGGAACATGAGCAGACTGCGCGCAATGACCCGCAGGCGCGGCTTTCTGCGAACCACGGCACTCTGTCAGGTGCTGCGGCTCCTCGCGTCAACACCGCCGTCCATCCGAGGGACCTGCCGCCCGTCGCGCGCCCAGCCGCTCCAAACACGGGGAACGCGAAGCTCGACCAGAAATATCAGCAGCAGCAGGATAAGTTGGTCGCGAACCAGACCAAGGAACGGCAGCAACTTCAGCAGAAGCAGGAAAACGAACATCAGCAGTTGGCGAAGCAGAAAGCCAATGATGCGAAAACCCAGCAAGTCGAGCAGCGACACACGCAACAAACGCAGCAATTGCAGCAAACACACACTCAACAGACGCACCAAATGGAGCAGAGACAGGCGCCACCTCACGCCGGAAGCGGTGGACGCGGCGGTAGAGGTCAGTAATCGGCCGAGTGGCCCGGAGGAAATTCACTAAGAAGTGTTTGTATCCTAAGAGGTTATGAGGAGCCCCAGACGCCGCTTTTGCGTCTGGGGGTCTTTTATACTCTCACTGTACTCATAATTGAAACCAGGAAATCCCCCTTTAAAGCGTCCTTTCTTTTTTCACCGGAGAAATCATGAATAATCCAGGTTAGGACACCCCACTTTCCGATAATGCTTTTCTCGGGACTTGGCCCGCGCCGTCTAAAGGATGCCAGTCATAGAGGCCAGGATCAAACGCCCCACGCGGCAGGTAGCTGTCCGTCGTCAAAATGCAAAACGGACCCCAGGTACAAGGCCTGTGACCCGCGGGATCACCGTCATGTCACCCGCGATATCCACAGCCATTCGAATTCCTTTTCGCAGAAACCTTGCGCTACCCCCTGCATTTTCCCATTGACTTTCATATAACTCTATGGTAACCTGGAGCGCAGGTTTAGGCTACGGTACCCAGTTGAGTTTGCGCATTTTGCATCCCGATGGTTTGTATCGGGGCCAAAAGGGGAACCTGCCGGCAGGTAGGCTCGGATGTCGCCCCTGCCGAAAGCGAAAATCACCGTTACTGAGGACTAGTCGTAAGAGTATGATAATAAAGGACTTTAAACCCTTTAGAATCACACTCTTACGAGCCACTCCTCGGCCGAAAAGGTAAGTGATTGAATCTAATGGACTTAGTTTTCTGAATGTAAAACTCGTAAGTCCTTTAGGCGCATACTCTTACCGCTCTTCGTTGCTGTAAGTCCTTTAGGCGCACACTCTTACAAAAAGATGGGGGGTAGGGGGGTGAGGCCCAACAAACTCCGCCGGGAAGGGGCTCTCCATGCATCCTGGCTTCAAGGCAGGCTATGAACACTGATGTCTTGAGTACCATAGCCACCATTCGCCCCAGCAGTTACAATAGAAGCGTGCCCATCCGCCTCATCGCCGTCGATATTGACGGCACGCTTCTTGACAGCCACTGGCAGATACCCGAGGCCAACCAGCGCGCTATTGCACGCGCCGTGGACTCCGGCATCGAGGTCGCGCTCGTGACCGGACGCCGCTTCGATTTCGCGCGCCCCATCAGCGCGCAGCTCCAGTGCCCGATCACGATGATCGTCAACAATGGCGCGGTCGTGAAATCGAGCAGCGGCGAAACGCAGCTTCGCCACCTGCTGCCCGCCGCCGAAGCGCGCCGCGTCCTCGCGGCCACCACCGAGTTTCGCGACGGCGCCGCCGTCGTTTTTGACCGGCCGCAGGCAGAACAGGTAATTTTCGAGCGCATGAATTGGGAAGACCCGCACCGCCGCGGCTACTATGAGCGCAACAAGAAATACATCGCTTTCTGCACGCCGCTCGAGAATTGCCTCACTGAAGACCCCATCCAGGTCATGTACAGCGGCACGGTGAATTCAACGCGTGACACCGCCGCTACCCTTCGGCGCCTGAATTCGTCGAACCAATTTGCGCTCGCCATCACCGAATACGAAGCGCGCGACTTCGCACTCGTTGACGTTGTACACCCGAGCGTCTCGAAGGGCGCGACGCTTGCCGAGTGGGCCTCGCGGCAGGGCTACGATCGCGAAGAGGTCATGGCCATCGGAGACAACCTCAACGACCGCGAGATGCTCGAATACGCGGGCATGCCGATTGTGATGGGAAACAGCGTCGCGGAACTGAAGACCACCGGCTGGCGCGAAACGCTCTCGAATGATGAAGCGGGCGTCGCGCACGCCATTTGCGCCTACGCCCTGGGTGACGCTTGATGCGAATCCTGAAAGCCGCCGCACTCTTGCTCGCGGGCGCGTGCTTCTTCCCGCCCGGCGCGCGCGCCGAATATGCCGTGCTCCGCAGCGGCCTTCGCCTTCACATCACGGGCTACGAAAACATGGGACGCCTTCTGCGGCTTCATGTCGCCGGCGGCACCGTGGACGTCGCTGTCGATGACGTCGTCAACATCGAGCCGGAAGAAGTTTTCACGCCAGTGCCGCCGCCCCGCGCCAGTGTGGCGTCAAATGAACGCTACTCGGAGTTGATTAACGCCGCGGCGAAGAAGTATGGACTTGACGCACAATTGCTGGCCGCCGTCGCCGCCGTGGAATCGAACTTCGATCCGCGCGCCATCTCGCGCAAGAATGCGCAAGGCGTGATGCAACTGATCCCCAAGACCTCCGTGCGGTTCGCCGTCCAGAATCCGTTCGACCCCGCGCAAAGCATTGACGCCGGAGCGCGCTACCTCAAGGAATTGCTCGATCGCTTCCATGGCGACGTAAGGCTCGCGCTCGCCGCCTACAATGCCGGTCCCGAACGCGTGGAGCAGTACGGCGGCGTCCCTCCATATCGCGAAACGCGGGACTATGTCGCAAAAATCACAAAACGCGCCGCGCAACGACCATCGGACCCGGCCGCACCACCGGCCGCAACCATTCCAACGCAGTCCACCCCGGCCCCCGCGCAATCCCCGGCCAATCCATTGAGCGGTCCCGCCATTCGCAGATTCTGAATTGCTTCCAAAAAGTTTCGGGAATTCAATACGGGTTCTGCGGTGATTAATTCGGCTGCTGTGGATTCTGCTGTGGGTTCTGCGGTGGATTCTGCTGTGGGTTCTGCGGTGGATTCTGCTGTGGGTTCTGCGGTGGATTCTGCTGTGGGTTCTGCGGTGGATTCTGCTGTGGGTTCTGCGGTGGATTCTGCTGTGGGTTCTGCGGTGGATTTTGCTGTGGGTTCTGTGGCGGATTTTGGGGTGGAGCTGGCCCCGTTCCTGTTCCCGCAGGAGGCGTTTGCGCGCCGCCGGGCTGAGGTCCCTGCCCCGGCATGTTTCCCGGCTTCGTCGGGTCCCAGATAAACTCCCACTGAAAGTAAGTCGTCCCTCCGTCCAACACGCGGATGGAGTTCTGATGCACCTTGCTGCCAACTCCGATGAGTTGGCCGCCGAACATCTGCCCGCTTCCGATGGTTCCCGGACTTTGGCCCGGTTGGTTGGGGTCCGGCTGTCCCGGCTGTGTCGGCGCCTGCTGCGGAGTTCCTCCCGTCGGTCCGGTCGCAGCCGCCGTCCCCGGCGGCGTCACGCCACCCGGTGGTTGGGTGCCGGCGCTTCCCGGCGCCCCCGGCTGGCCCGCCTGCGGCATCCCGGGTAGCCCCCCCGCGTACAGCGTTTTATGCATCACGCTCCCGATGAGGACGCCGTTGGGGGTGACATAGATGAGTCGCCAGCTTCCGTCATCGGTGTTCATCGGGTCTTTGTAGGCTTTGCGGATGAAGCGCGGCTGGTCGATTGTGTACTTCGTCAAATCCTCAAGACTCTTTGGGAAGCGCCCATTTTTCTTGAAGTAGAGCCGCACCGCGCGGACGTATTGGTTTCCGCGCCACGCGAGTTCGTCTTCCCGGTGCCGGCGCCCTTCGGTAAGGAAGTTAACCGAAACTGCGCTCGCGGCGATGAGCAACATCGTGGCCATGAGCATGACCATGAGCATCGCGTAGCCACGCTCGCCAAGTGGCGCGCGATCCTTGATGCGATTATTTGCGGCAGAAATCATGGTGTGAGCTGCTCTTGTTCCATGGCCACAGTGGCGCGGCGATCGGATCCGAGTTCCTCGACCTCGACGGAGTCGTTGCCGATGCGGACAAGACGGAAGCGATTCACGATCGTGTCGCCAACGCCCGCGATGAAAACGTCTTCCCCATCCGTGAAAAATGCCCGGCGCATTCCCGCAGCCGGACCTTCAACATAACCAAAGCATTTCATCGGAAAAACGAGAGGCGGCGGTCCCGGCGGCGGACCTGGAACAGTTGACCCGCCGTTCGCGTTTGTGAGGGGCGAAGGAGCCGGCGGCGGGAGTTTGTCGTCAAAGATATTGCGGTGGCGACCGGTGTACTCCACTCTCTGCAGGCGATCGAGCAGATCAAAACGCAAAGAAGGGTTCTCAACCGTCATGGGCTGATAGTTGCCAGTGGCATCAAACACAAGAGCAGGAGGAGGGTGGCTATGGTACTGCAAATAGGCAAGCAGTAGAGCCACCGCCAGTATCGGCAGCCAGATCGCGAGGCGCGTGCGTTCGGACTTGGTCATGAGCGGAAATAGGTCCGCAGGTCGAGATTCAACCGCAAGTTGCCTTCACTGCTGGATTCGATCGAAAGACTGTCAAGCAGATAGAAGCTGCGGGAGCGCTCGAGTCCGTTGATGAAACTCACCAGGCTCGGGTAGGCTCCCGTCATGCTTACGGTAATCGAGACCTCATCCACACCGCGCTTATCGATGTTCTTCTCCCGAAAGCGCGTGGAGGTGATTTGCAGACCGGAATCGTGCGCGAGCGCGCCAAGGTCGGCGAGTACGGATGAATATCCGCCTCCCTCAGTTCGGAGATCCTTGTCGTAAAACGTCTTACTCTGGGTCTCGACATCGGGGAGGCTCATGCGGATGTCGGCGGCGCGGCGAATATCGGCGGCCATCAAGTCCCGCCGACGACGCAAAAGATGCAACTGCTCCGAAGTCGCTTCGGGCGAGGCAGTAAGGCGATAGTTGACGGCGATCAGCGCGGCATCGAGGAGCAACACCAGCGCGACCACGGCCCGGATTGCGTTTTTGCGCTGTTTCGTGGTCATCGGATCGGCTCTCTTTGTGCCACGGGGTCAGGTTGCGAGAGGCGTGGTTCGACGCGAACGGACGCCTTGGGTGCATCTCCGGCCGCCGTGTACCACACGTTCAGCTCGTAATAGACGCGATCCACATCCGATGGCCGTTCGGGCCGCGTCTCGGACATCAAAGCAATGTGCGAAAACGAGCGCGAAGATTCGAGCGCGCGGAGGAATTTCATTCCGGCTTCATCGGAAGTCGCGCCGATTTTCAAGTGCAAATCGACGTGCCCCTGCACGAGACGAGGAGAAATACTGGTGACGCGCGCGCCTTCAGGGAGCAGGTTTTCAAAATCCATGAAGATGCGCGTCCAGGGAAAGCTGCGCTCTTCAATCAGCGCGTTCAGGAACGCCGAGCGATCCCGGATCTCAACAACTTTTGAATCATTGAAAAAGGCTTCCAGGTCCTGGCGCTGGTCCGTCAGGCGGGCGATTTCACTTTCAATCTGCGCCAGCTCCACACGGCGAGATTCGTTGGCTTTGCGGATCGTGTAGGCGCGCCAGGAAAGAGCGAGCAGGGCGATCACCGCCACGGTACCGACGAGGGCGTAGCCGAAAACGAATCGCCGGTCGTTTTCAAGCGGCGAAGTTGCAAGATTGAGACGGACTTTCATCAGTTTCCTTTACGCTGCACGACTTTTGCGGCATTACGAGCCGCGGTTCATGCTCCAGCCAACAAGAGAGTCGAGTTCCTGATCCGCCAGACGTTGCGCGTCGCTGTTGAGCTTCCCTGCCATTTGCGCAGCGTGAAGAAGTCCCGAAACCGGGCAGCCCAATTCGGCTTCCAGAGGCGCGCGGAAATCGTCGAGGCGCTTCCCAAATCCTGCAAGGCGCAACCCCTGAATGCCTTCGCTCCAGGCGTCCTGGTAATAAGCTGCGACGGGGAAAATTTCGTCGAGCAGGGCCTTGGGCTCCAGGGCGTCAACGCCAGAGGGGAGTTCGGTGCAGCGATAGCCGCAAAGAATCCCTTCCCGTGCAATTCCGGTGGTGAGCGTGGTGCCGGAAATGCGTGCGAGCATCACAGGCCGCGCATCGTCGAGAAGCGGCAGCGTGGCGAGGGTCGAGCTCATCACAACGCCGGGATGCGCCCCGGCGGCTTCCACCAGTGATTCGTATTCTTTCACGATTCGCAAGCGGGCGAGTGCGGTGACGATATCCACGCCATCTTCGCGCGGCGCCTGACGCATGTAGGAAATGAGCGTCTCTTCCGCTTCAAAGGGGACGCTCTTCTTCAGGCGCCAGCGGAGCATGGGCACCGCTTCAGCGGTGGAACGCGGAAATACGTCAAAGTGGAGAACGAACACACGAATCACCGCATCGGGAATCAGCAAGGCAATGCCCTGATTGCGGACGCCCAGGCGGCTCAAAACCGCATCCATGGCACCACGAACCGCTTCCACATTGACCAGATTGGATTCCACGGCACTCGGCTTAATCGAGCCGGGAGGGAGCGCGGCGACGACGCAGTCATCGAGGCCGTAGGTCCCGCGCCGCCAATTCGCCGCGGCCACGTAGTCCGTGGAGATCTCGCAGGCCACGAGGGGATGCGGCATCGAATCGAGCATCCGGGCGACGCGCCGGACAAAGGCGCTGCGGTAGATGCCCTGGCGGATTCCGGCGGTGCTACTCAATGAAAGTCACCTTATTGATTTCGCGCAAAGTTGTCACGCCCTCGCGCACCTTGGAGAGTCCAGCTTCGCGGAGGAACCGCATTCCCGTGTCTCTCGCGGTGCGCTTGATTTCCGACGTCGGACGCCGGTTGATAATCATCTCGCGGATGTTGTCGGTAAGGTCGAGCAATTCCGCGATGGCCACGCGGCCATGATACCCGGTCCCCGAGCATTCCAGACACCCCGCACCCGAGGCAATCGGCACCTGGGACCAAACGTCTGGGTTGAGGGCCGACAATTTCAATTCCTCCGGCGTGGGCCGCGCGAACCTTCGGCAGTGCTCGCACACTACGCGAACGAGGCGCTGAGCAAGGATGCAGTTCAGGGCGGAAACGAAATTGTAAGGCTCCACTCCCATGTTGATAAAACGGCCGATGACATCGGTCACGTTATTGGCATGGACGGTGGTGAAGACGAGGTGACCGGTCAAGGCGGACTGAATGGCAATCTGCGCGGTCTCCTGGTCGCGAATCTCGCCGACCATGATCTTGTCCGGGTCATGCCGCAAAATGGAGCGCAGACCGCGAGCGAATGTGAGACCTTTCTTTTCGTTTACGGGAATCTGCGTGATTCCCCGCACCTGATATTCGACCGGGTCTTCGATAGTGATGATCTTGTCCTCATCGGTCTTGATTTCATTGACTGCGCCGTAGAGCGTAGTCGTCTTGCCGGAACCCGTCGGGCCGGTGACCAGAACCATTCCGTAAGGCTCCTGAATGTACTTGCGAAACTTCCGCAAGTCTTCCGGATCGAACCCGACGACATCGAGAGTAAGGTTGTGGAATTTTTCCGAGAGCGTTTCTTTGTCGAGGACGCGAAGGACGGCGTCTTCGCCGTGAATGGACGGCATGATGGAGACGCGGAAGTCCACGAAGCGGCCTTTGTAGCGGACGCGGAAGCGGCCGTCCTGCGGGACGCGGCGTTCGGCGATATCGAGGTCGCTCATGACCTTGATGCGAGTGAGGATGGTGGAGTGCCATTCCTTGGCGATGGGGGTCATGGCGTACTGAAGAATGCCGTCAATGCGGTATTTGATGACTACTTCAATGTCGCGCGCTTCGATGTGAATGTCGCTGGCGCGGCGTTCGAGAGCGGTGAAGATAACAGTGTCCACAAGGCGAACGACGGGGCTGACGGTGGAATCGCTGGTGAGACGATCCGCGGAAATTGTTTCGTCGGTTTCCTCGTCTTCCTCGACAACCTGGAGGGTGAAGGCCTCGGTGGCCTGTTCGAGAACGCGCTGGGATTGCTCGGTGCGCTTCAAGAGATCGCTGATTTGCGCAGCGGTGGCGACCTTGAGAACAAGCTTTTTCCCGATCAAGAGGCTCAGCTCGTCGCTGAGAAGCACCTGCGCGGGATCCGCAACGGCGACGACGAGCGAATTGTCATGGGCCTCAATGGGAACGAAATTGAAGCGGAACATCAGGTCCGCGGGAATGCTGCGGAAGAGTTCGGGGTCAATGCGCTGTTCGTTCAGATCCACGAAGCCGCAGCGATAGCGCTGGGCGAGGCGCTGCGCGCGCTCGCGGTCGTCATGTTCATCCGTATTCAACGTCAATGGAGTGTTATGGTTTGCAACGCTCAAAGTTTTTCCACCTTTGTCATCCGCCGCCGTTGGCGCCCAGCGAGAAACTGAAAATCGGCAAGTAGAGTGAAACAAGAATAAAGAGCACGATTCCGCCCATGAAAATCAAAATGGCCGGCTCGATCAGGGAGACCATCGTCGCGGTGCGGTTGCTGACGTCTTCCTCGTAGAATTCGGCCACGCTCGTAAGCATGGGAGCAAGAGCGCCGCTGGCCTCGCCGACCTCGGTCATTTCCAGGGCGAGTTCGGGAAAAATCCCGGTAGCAGGACAGACCGGAGTGAAGCGATTGGCCTTCCCTGACGAGTTTCGCCGACTCGCGAACGGCATCGCCCACGAGTTTGCTGGTGATGGACTGCGCGGACGTATCGAGCGCCTGCACAAGCGGAGTTCCGCCAGTCAGAAGAGTCGAAAGCGTGCGGCAGAACTGCGCAATCTGGAATTTGATCCAGGTATTGCCAACAAAGGGCAGCTTGAGCTTTATGCGATCCAACGCCACGCCCCCGGCCTCGGTTCGAGACCAAAAATAGACCGCAAGGCCGGCAGCTATCACCAAGGCGACGGCAGCGAGCAGAAACGGGCGAAAACCAACAGCGATCGCAATCAGGATTCGAGTCGCAAGCGGCAAGGTAATGTTCATATCTGCATAAAGCCGCGCGAACTGGGGAATGACGTAGGCCACGACGTAAGTAACGATTGAGATGGCCGCGAAAACGAGAATGGCAGGATAGATCAGGGCAGCAATCAGCTTCTTGCGGATTCCGGTGGTGACCCGCTGGTACGCGATGAAGTAATCCAGTACACCGGGAAGATTGCCGCTCTTTTCGCCCGCGAGAACGGAGATGGTGTAAACCTTCGGAAAACTTCCCTGCTCCGCGAGAGCTTCCGAAAGCAGCGCGCCCTCGCGCACGCGGCGGCGGACATCAATGAGCACCGGGCGGAGACGCGGGGCAGCGACACGCTCGGAGAGCAACTCGAGAGATTTCAGAATGGGCAGGCCGGCCTTGATGAGGGTGTTGAATTGCTGATTGAACACGAGAAAGTCATTGCCGCCGACGGCGCGCGTACGCTTCCTCTGGAGAACAGCGCCGACAAAGCCGCCCTGCGGCCGCACGGAATAGACAAACAAGCCCCGTTCCTGGAGCTTCTGGCGGGCCTCTTCGAGGGTATGCGCGACTTCCACGTGGGAAAAGACGTGCCCGTTTGCGTCAGCGACTTTGCATACAAAATCAGCCACGGAGCCAGTTTACCTCAATCGCATGGGTGTCTAAAGAGCGGTGACTTCACCCTTGCGCGGAAGGTTACACAGGGCAGGATGCGGCCCAGGAAGAAAGGCCCCTGCCATCCAATAAGTAAGACCCCGGATGAGGGGAAAAGGTTCACTGGCGCTGGCCGGGGATTTCCCCTCCATCCACGATGGCAACGCCCTTGGGAGTCTGGAAGTGGAACATTGATTCGGGGAGGTCCATATCTTTTTGCCAGCGGCCAAAGCGATATTCCAACTCAATGCCGCCCGTCTGACGGATAAGGACTCGGGAGAGCCAGCCATCCTTGGGGTCCACGTCCAAAAGGACCTCCTGGATTTCGCCGGGATCTTCCGGCGAGATGGTTTTTGCGGCTGAAGCGGAGCGATTGCCGGTGACGTCTGCACCATCAGGGGAGTTCCTGGGATGGCAGCGAAGGGTGACGGCGCTTCCTTCGCCGGGCTGCGCGAGCAATTCGATGCGCTTGCAGAAACGGTTCAGGCTGGACCTGCCGGTGATGAGCGAGAGCGGCGTGCGCAGGTCGCTGCTTTCTTTCATGGGAGCGCGAGTGACAGTGTGGTCCGCGGGGACATAAAACCAGACGGTCTTTCCGTCGGTAAGAAAGAGCTTCTGCTCCGGCTCTTCATATTCCCAACGCATGCGGCCGGGGCGGGAGAAATAGGCGGTGCCGGATTCGACGCGGACGGTGAGGCGGCCTTCGGTGTAGCGTTCGAGGAAGACAGCCTTGAGCGTGCGGGCGGAATGGTAACGGGATTCAACCAGCTGAACGATGCGCTGGGCATCGTCTGGCGCGCCGGATGATGCAACGGAAGCGAGAATGCAGCCCACGAGAGCGAGCCGCCGAAAGGCAGTGGGAAGGCGCATGGTTTTAGCTTAACAGAGGCCGAGGCCCGGCAAGGGAAGGCGCGATGAAATGCCGGCGAATTTCTAGTGAACTTGCGGGCTGGTGGCAGATGGCTCCGTCCCGTCAGCCGTGAACCGGATGAGGTTCGTCTGATCGGTGTAAAAGCGCTTCATGCCGGTTTCCTTGAAGCTGAGAGGATCGGCCCGGACAACGTAGGAAAGGACATCGCCCGTAGAATCCAGGGTGCCGGCCGTGTAACGGAATGTGTAGCCGTCTTTCGACGCGGGCGTGCCAGCCGGAGGAGCGAGCATGGTATCCACAAGATCCGCGGAGGTTTTGCTGGGGCCGCCATTTGCCGGCGGCGCGAGGTCGGTCTGATTCTTCGGGAAGCTGCTGTACTGAGTGTTGTACATCAAGCAGGCCGTGTTGAAAGTCTGCAAAGTCTTGAGAGCTGAAGTCTCATTGACCGTCATCCTGGTGGTGACGACGTGAGGGATAGCAACCAAAGTGATGGTGACAATGATCGCTACGACAATGAGAAGTTCGAGAAGAGAAAAACCACGGTCGCGATGATTCAAGATGACCTCCCTGGAGCAAAACGCCCCAACATGCCCAGGGCCGGCCCTCAGCACCCAGCCCAAATTCCTTTAACAGCTAACCAATGGGATTATACAAGGACTTTCCTCCTAAATGCAAGAGGAATTGGCGAGGGACATTTGACGGGGGCTTTTCATAGTGCGGGTGGTTTTGCCTTTGCACAAGGCGCGCTGAAAAGCGCAGGTCGAGGGCGGGGCACATCAGTAGAATGACAAGAGCAAGATTTGTGGCGAGCAGTCCGGCGGCAGGATTGTTAATTTGCAGTGGAAGGAAACTGGACGGCCTTGGCTGAAAATGGAAAGGATTCGTCCGCTGCAAAGAGAGCGCCCGGTTCGCGGGAGGCGCTTCTACTTGGCGCGCTGATCCTGCTTGGCGTACTTCCCTACTTCAACACACTCGGGAACTCGTTTGTTTATGACGATGATTTTCAGGTCGTACAAAACCCCTACCTGCGGAATTTTCATCATCTAAGACAGATTGTGGCTTCGTCCGTCTGGTCATTTCGATACACGAATGTGCCGACGAACTATTACCGTCCCCTGATGCAGGTCCAATATCTGCTGCTCTATCAGATTTACGGGCCGCTGGCCTATGTGTTTCATCTGGGGAATGTCATTCTGCACGCGCTGGTCGTGATTCTGCTTTTTCTGGTGACGCGGCGGGTGTTTCGGTCCGAGACAATCGGGTTCCTCGCGGCGGCGATATTTGCGCTGCATCCGATTCATACCGAGGCGGTTGCATGGGTGGCCGCGGTTTCGGACTTGCAACTCGGCGTTTTCCTGCTGCTTAGCTTTTGGTTTTTCCTGAATCTTGGAGATGCGCAACGCAAGAGATGGTGGACGGCGCCGATGATGTGCATTTGTTTCTTTCTCGCCCTCTTCTCGAAGGAACCTGCGATTGCTTTCCCGCTGATCGCAACGGCGTATCAGCATTTCTTTGCAGAAGATCGGACAAGGACGCCGTGGCGAGAAATGGTCCGGCGCTACGCGCCGCTTTGGATTGTGGCTGCGACTTATCTGACGGCGCGAATCGCGTTTATGGGGAGCTTGATACCGAGAGTGCAGAGGCCGCGGCTTCCGTGGAGCCAGGCGATTCTTTCCAGCGTTACGCTCGCGGGAGACTACCTGACAAAGCTTGTATGGCCGGTGAAATTGGCCACGTTCTATTCTTTCTCGCCGACCACCAGTTGGCGCAACTTGGGATTTGTTTCAGGAGCGGCGTGGCTGGCGGGAGCGGGACTCCTTTTCTTGCTGCTTTGGAAAAAACAACGTATGGCGACATTTGGAATGGTCTGGCTGTTTTTATTGCTGGCGCCGGCCCTGAATGCGCGTTGGATGGCCGTAAATGTATTCTCGGAGCGTTATCTGTATGTGCCGTCCATGGGGTTTTGTTGGATGGTTGCCGTTGGCATAGTAGCGTTGTGGAACTCCGGGGGCGTGAGCCGGCGCGCATGGGCCAAAGCGGGAGTCGCGACGACCGGAGTGGCGCTGGCGGCGCTGATGACTTTGCGAATTATCGAAAGGAATCGGAATTGGCATGATGACATTTCGTTCTTCGGGGTGGCGGTGAAGCAGAACCCCAACAACGCGGACACGCATTCGGATTACGGCTCGGCGCTTTGGACTATGAGCAGAACGGACGAGGCGCTCCGCGAGTGGCACACCGCGCTGGCAATCGACCCGAACAACATGTATGCGCTCGATAATTTGGGGATGGTGGCGCTGGGCCACAAACGATACGACGAGGCAGTTGTCCTTCTGCGCCACGCGGTTTCGATAAAGCCAAACAATACAGACGGGCTTCTGGGGCTGGCGCAAGCGCTTGCAGGACTGGGGCAATCGGCGGAAGCCGAGAGCAAATTCCGTGCTGCCATCGCCGCATCGCAATACGATTGGGACGCTCACAACCGACTTGCGCAGTTTTATGAACAACTCGGACGAACGAAGGAGGCCGAGCAGGAATACGCGATTTCGGACGAGATCATGCTGAACACCGGGGCGCTCGATGGGCTGGGAGGACTTGCCTTGCAGAGGAACGACCCGACAGCCGCGGAGAAGTATTTTCGCGATGCCATCGAATTTGATAGCTATGACCACCATGCGCATTTCGAGCTGACCATTCTTTACGCACAGAGTGGCCGCTTGGCGGAAGCGGAACGAGAATACAAACTTGGCGAGCAGACTGACGTTGGGACAGACGACCTCGCAAAGCAAGCACGTGCAGCCATCGAAAAGCAACGCCCCCGTTAGAGTCAACAGTTACTCTGAATCAGAAAACAATTCGCGCGCCAATGAGCCATTGCCTGGCGCGTATCAAAATAACGGAAGACACTTGGTCCAGAACATTCCGTGTTTTTGAAAAGCAAAAGGGCGGAGGCTTGTCGCCTCCGCCCTTGCTGTCGCGTTGGGGGGTTGGTGGTTTACTGCAGTGGAGAATCGGTAACGGCTGCCGTTGCGCTGGCGTTGAAACGGATGACGCCGGACTGGTCCGTGAAGAAGTGGCGGACGCCCGTCTGGTTCACCGTGACGGGGTCGCCGTTAATCGTGTACGACGCGTTGCCCGTGCCCGGAGCGAACGTAAAGTTGTATCCGCTCTTCTGCGGGACTCCGCTGGCGGGGGCCAGGACCTGGTCGAGCAAGTCAGCCTGCGTGCTGGTGGGCAACGCGGGTGCGGTGACCGGGCCGAGGTCGGCAACTGCCGGCGGATAGTTGCCATAGGTTGAGTTGTAAGTGATGCAAGCGGTGTTCATCGTACGGAGCGAGCTGACTGCGGAAGCTTCGTTCGCTGAAATTCGCGCCCGGAGCAAGTTCGGGATCGCGATGGCAGCGATAATGAGAATAATCGCCACGACGATCAAAAGTTCGATAAGGGAGAAACCTTTCTGTTGTTTGCGCATTCTGTCCTCTCAAGTGGAATCTATGAAACCCTACCGGGTTCGGTTCAAATAGGTGCAAGCCCAGTTCCAGTACCAAACAGCGCGTTAACTTGGAAGGCACATCGCCGTAACACCGCCAGAATCAATAACTTACAGGATGGGGGTGCCGGATGTTTGAGGGTCTGCGGGTTGGAATGGGCTCGCCGTCAGGTTAAATTGACAAAAAACGTCACAATTTCGCGCCACAAAATGGCACGGTCTCAAATATAGAATTCTAGTCCTGGAGGCGGATATTGAACAGACCCAATCGAGCTAGCGCCGTGCGATAGTGACAGCGAGATAAGCCATGGCGGTCAGAGAGGCTACTGTAATCAAATGGGCAACGATATATCGCAAAGCTCAAATGGAGGATTGTAGTCAGGTGGAAGTCGCCGCTAGGATAGTTCTTTGGAATTGAATCGTCCTCAATTAGGCGAATTGAACAATCGAATGAGCATAGTCCGACGAGCGTTCCTATCCCTTTCAGTTATCGTGGTCTTCGCGTATACGTTTCGCGTGGGATTGTATTGGTACGTTCAATACCATTCCATGGTCCCCATCATCAATGCGCCCCCGTTTGGATATGAGACTGGACGCATTGCGAAATCGATTGCGACTGGAAATGGCTTCAGTTCCCCGCTTTCAGTCCCAACAGGGCCGACTGCTTGGCTGACTCCAATTTTTCCCTACCTTCTTGCGGGGGTGTTCAAGCTTTTTGGAGTTTATTCGTATCTGTCAAAGATAGTCATCACACTTATCAATGACCTGTTTTCCGCTCTTACGTGCATTCCGGTTTATTACATCGCGAAGCGACTTGGCGGCATGAAGCTCGCGGCGGGCGCAGCATGGGTGTGGGCCGTGTTCCCGAACGCGATCCTGATTCCCTTTGAGTGGATTTGGGATACGTCACTTGCAGCACTGATGGCCGGCCTGCTGGTCTGGGCAACGCTGGAGATCGCGGATTCAAGGGCGATAAGGGATTGGATTGGGTACGGTTTGCTGTGGGGGGCGGCGCTGATGACGAACGCCTCATTCCTCTCTGTGCTCCCGATTCTGTTTGGGTGGCTGGCGTGGAAATTGTTGAAGTCTCACGGGCGGTGGATTCAGTTACCGGCGGCGGCCGCACTTGCCGCGGCGCTGTGCTGCGTCCCATGGACAATCCGAAACTATATTGCGTTTCATAAGTTCATTCCGCTGCGATCCAATTTCGGACTTGAATTGTGGCTAGGGAACAATGATCAAGTGCCCGACACGTGGGCCGGCTTTCTCCATCCCAATGATTATCCGCCCGAGCGGGAAAAGTTTTCCAGGATGGGCGAGATCGCTTACATGCAAGAGAAGCAACACGAGGCAGTGCAATTCATGCTGGGGCATCCCCGAGACACGATGCGATTCTTCTGGCGGCGATTCGCGGACAACTGGCTGGGAACCTGGGATCCGGTTCAAGACATCTGGCACACACTTGGTTGGGACAGCAAGACCACTCTGGTTTCCAATATCTCACTTTCGCTGCTCGGATTAAGCGGACTTTTGTTGCTCTTTCGGCAGAAGAGCCCATACGCGTTTCCCATCGCGATGTTCCCGCTGGTCTATCCCATCGTGTATTACGTCACGCACTCATCGCTTCGATATCGCCATCCGATCGATCCGGTGATGGCGGTATTGACGGCAGTCGCCCTCGGCTATCCCATCCGAGCGATCGCAAGCCGGAGAAAAACGGTTACCATAGATGAATCTCTTCATCCAAGCGAAGCAAGCTTGTAATTTTTGATCCACTGAAAAATAAGGTTTTCCCGAGACGAAGCGCGGAGACTCAGATTCCGTACTTTTTCGAGTAATGCCGGAAAGAGCGATAAGTTATTTTGAGGAGTTCGGCTGCGCGAGTGCCAACGCCATCTGATAGACGCAGCGCCTCCAGCAGATAGCCTTTTTCTATGTCTTGCATTTTCTTTTCGAGATCCAAGCCGCCGTCGGGGATCAGGGTGTGCCCGTTTGACGCCGCCGCTTCGATCGCGGGGGCGTGCGCGGCGCGTATGATTTTCTCGGGGAGGGCCGTCACGCTGATCCGCGGGCCCGTCTCGAGAGCGACGCAGCGCTCGATAGTATTCTCAAGCTCGCGGACATTTCCGGGCCAGTCATAGGTTTCCAATAAGCGCATCGCTTCCGGTTCGATCCCATCGACGGTTTTTTCCATGGATTTGCGAAACCGCTCGAGGAAGGAGCGGGCGAGCAAGGGGATATCGTCCCGGCGTTCGCGCAAAGGCGGAACGTGAATCGGAATGACGCTCAGGCGGTAGAAGAGGTCCTCCCGGAAACGGCCTTCCGCGATTTCCTTCTCGAGATCTTTGTTGGTGGCAGCGATCACGCGAACATCGACTTCCGACTCTTCCGTGCTGCCAAGAGGCCGCACCTTGCCTTCCTGCAGGATACGATAAAGCTTGACCTGCATGGACAAGGGCATGTTTCCGATCTCATCCATGAACAGGGTGCCGCCATTCGCCGCCTGGAACAGACCGGGGCGGTTGTCATTCGCTCCCGTGAAGGCCCCTTTGACATAGCCGAAAAGCTCAGATTCGAGGAGCGTTTCAGGAAAGGCGCCGCAGTCAATAGTGATAAATGGTTTTTGCGCGCGCGGGCTGTGTTCGTGGATGGCGCGCGCGACCAGTTCTTTGCCCGTGCCGCTCTCTCCCGTGATGAGGACGCGGCTCACCTGGGGACCAACCGTTTGAATCAGGTCAAAAATGGCGCGGAGCTTCGCGCTTCGCCCGATGATATTGTCTTGCCCGGTAAGGCGGCGCAATTCGCGGCGGAGGTAGCCAGCTTCTTTCTTGAGTTTGAGATTGTCATCGACCTGCTCGACGGCGCGGCGGAGCTGGTCCACGAGCTCGTGGTCTTTGATAACGTAACGGTCGGCGCCGGCATTGACGGCGGCGATTGCCGTTTCCACTGTCGGGACTCCCGTGATCAGGAGAAAAACGGAGGAGGGAGAAGTTTCGCGCGCGAACTTGAGAAGGTCAACTCCACTGGCGTCCGGCATGCGGATATCGGAGATGATGATATCAAAGATCTGCGATTCCATTTTCCGGCGCGCTGCTTCACCGCTGGAAGCAACCTCGACGCGGTGGCCCTCTTTGCGGAAAGTGATCTCCAGCAGCTCACAGATGGAGCGCTCATCATCCACAACCAACAAATGGGCCATCTCGTCAAATCCTCTCAGGCGGCGCGCGGCAATTCGAGCGTGAATTGAGCTCCCCGGTTCTTTTCCGAGGATACGATGACGTGACCGCTGTGCGCTTGCACAATCTGGTAAACGATTGCCAGGCCGAGACCTGTCCCGCCGATAAATCCCGACTGCAACGGCTCGAATATTTTTTCTTTTTGCTGGGAATCCAATCCCATGCCGGTATCGCGAAAATGGATGCGGACGTACCCACGACCCAACTCCAACCGGACACTTAGCGTTCCGCCCCCCGGCATGGCGCGCAGAGCGTTGTCGCAGAAATTCCAGAAGACCTGCTTGATACGATTGGCATCCACGCGTACGCGCACTGATTTCAAGGCAAAACTCTTCTCAATCCGGTACTTTCCATCCATGGCGGGATGGCGTTCGAGAAGCGTCAGCGTTTCATCCAGGAGAGTGACAATGTCGGCGTCGGTGAACTCATAGGTCTTCTCGCGGGAGTAATTCAGAAACTCGGTGATGATCTGGTTGAGGCGTTCCGATTCCCGGCTCACGATGTCGACAAGATGCCGCTCATCTTCTTCGAGAGGCGCGTGGCGGGCCAATTCCTTCACAGCACCCGCGATGGCCGTAAGCGGCTGGCGGATTTCATGAGCAATGGCGGCGGAGAGCCTTCCCAGGGCTGCCATGCGGTCTTTTATCTCGACTTCTTCTTCGAGCCGGCGCAAGTCGGTCAAGTCCTGAAAGTTGAAGACATAGCCGCTCGACCTTTCACTGCGGCTGCGCAGAGATGAAACGGAAACGCCGAGTACACGAATCTTTCCATCGGGAGTCCGAAAATCGAATTCCTTGCGTGGAATCGTACTTACGTCCGATATACCTTCCCGTGGCATCCAGAAATCCGGCCAGAGGGAGGGCAGGAACTGTCCACAAACATCGGTAGAGCGCACACCCGTAATTTCCTCGCCAGTCCGGTTCAAGAGAAGGATTCGGCCATGGAGATCCGTAGTCAGCAGGCCGCCCCGGAGGGAGTGGATGATGTCTTCATTGAAAGCCTGAAGGTCTTGCAGCTCGCCCCGCTTCTGTTCGAGTTCCGCGCCTTTGCGCCGAAGTGTTAGCGCCAAAAGGCTGGAGAGGTAGGCGACAGCCATGAAAGCGACAAGATTGCTGAAGACCCACGTTTGCAAGCCATGGGCGGTCGGTGCGAGTACGGAAGTGCGGGGGAGCTTCTCGTAATACGTCAGTTCGGCCATCCCTGCGAGGAGCACGAAACCCAAACCCGCGGTGAGGAATGTTCCCCGGCGCGAGAACAGGATGCTGGCAATGATGATGGTCAACAAATAGAGCGAGATGAAGAGACTTTCACTGGCTCCTGTCACGTAAACCAGACCGGTGATCATCAGGAGGTCACAGACCATCTCCAGCGGAGCCTGCCAGGAAGCCTGCGGAACCCACTTCGCAAGGATGGCGTAGAGAAAACTAAACATGTACCAAAGGCCGATGAGAGTGCCAAACTCCCTGGCGTTCATTGCCAGGATTCCGGCATTCCAGAGAAACAATGAAATGGCCAGCAGGAAGGTGATTACGAGAAAGCGGACGCGGCTGAGCCAGCCAAGCCATTCGGAAGTGTTCTGCGTCCACTCCATGATTCACAAACCTTTCCAACATTGTGCTGCCCCGTTTTAAACAGGGTCAAGCAAGAGGGATGTACTGATTCGCGGCGAAAGCGAGGAGCGCGCCGGCCAAGGGCGCGACCCCAGCGGCCGGCGCGAGAGCCTCCTAATGCTGTGACAACTTGCCAATCAAAACGAACAACGGCAGGTACATTGAAATTACGATGCCGCCGACGATGACGCCCAGGAAAACGATCATCATGGGCTCCATGGCAGCGAGCAAGTCTTTGACCGCGGCATCCACTTCGTCTTCGTAGAAGTCCGCGATCTTCTGGAGCATGGTGTCCATCGCGCCGGTTTGTTCGCCGACGGCGATCATTTGAGTGACCATGCCGGGGAAAACCTCCGACTCACGCAACGGATCCGCGAGGGTGCGTCCGGCCTCGAGGGCTTTCCGCGTTTGCAGCAAAGCGCGCTCGACAATCGCGTTCCCAGACGCGCGCGCGGTGATCTCCAAAGCTTCCAGGATGGGGACACCGCTGGAGATGAGCGTTCCGAGGGTGCGGGTAAACCGCGCCACGGAGATTTTCTTCAGCAGGAGCCCGATGAGCGGAAGCTTTAGGAGCGTGGCATCAATCGCAAAACGTCCTTTTTCAGTCTTGTACCATACCCGCAGGCCGATGCACATGCCGATAAAAGTCATCAACGAGAGCAGACCAAAAATGCTGCCAACGAAATGGCTGAGTGCAATTACGATTCGCGTAGGCAACGGAAGAGCGACTTCCAAGCTAACGAACAAAGTCGCGAAGATGGGCACGACTTTCCAGAGGAGCAGGGTGATCACCGCGGCGGACACGCCCAAAACAACCACAGGGTAGATGAGCGCGGACTTCACGGCGCGCTTCAGTTTGACGTTCTTCTCGATGTAAGTGGAGAGGCGCTGCAGAATGGTGTCGAGAATACCGCCCGTTTCGCCTGCCTCGACCATGTTGACGTAGAGAGAGTCGAAGATTTTGTCGTATTGCCGCATGGCGGCGGAGAGCGTCTGGCCGCCTTCGATGGCGCCGCGAGTGCCGGCCAAGACTTTTTGAAAGGTCTTATTTTCCTGCTGGTTGGCCAGAATTTCGAGGCACTGGACGAGCGGCAGCCCGGCGTCAATCATTACGGAGAACTGGCGCGTGAAAACGGCGAGCTCCTCCTGCTTGACTCCACTTCCGAAGCTCGGGAAGGCGAATTCCTTGCCCTTCTCCGACATCTTGGAGACGCTGATCTGCTGACGCCGGAGCAGAGAGGCCAATTCGGCCTTGCTTCCAGCGACCTGTTCGCCGCTGATGCTGGCACCCGCGCGGTTCTTTCCTTTGTATGTAAAGACCGGCATACCGTTACCCTCCTGATTTACATTTGCATTGTCGAATGTGTCCCAAAATTTTGCGAAACCTCAGCGCCGCATACCAACCGAGCCCACCGGCGGCCCGCTTGTCACTCCTCGATTGATCATATCCTGCAGCTCATCGGCGTTGGAGGACCTTGAAAGCGCTGTCTCCAAAGTAATCAACTTGTTGAAATACGCGTTGGCCAGACTCTGATTGAAGGTTTGCATGCCGGTTTGGCCGGTCCCGGACTGCATGGCCGAATAGATCTGGTGGATCTTGTCCTCGCGAATCAAGTTTCGGATCGCGGCGTTGGGGATCAGAATCTCCATGACCATGACGCGCCCGCGGCCATCGGCTCTCATCAGAAGCGATTGGCAAAGGATTCCTTCGAGAACCATCGAGAGTTGCGCGCGGATCTGCGGTTGCTGATGGGCGGGGAAAACGTCCACGATGCGGTTGATAGTGGAAATGGCGGAATTGGTGTGCAAAGTCGCAAATGTAAGGTGGCCGGTCTCGGCGATGCGGAGCGCGGACTCGATCGTCTCGAGGTCGCGCATTTCGCCGATCAGGACGACATCCGGGTCCTCGCGCAAAGCGGCGCGAAGTGAATTCGCAAAGGAGTGCGTGTCCGAGTGGACTTCGCGCTGGTTCACAAGACACTTTTTGTGGTTGTGGAGAAACTCGATGGGGTCCTCGATCGTGATCATGTGCTCCTCACGCTCGGCGTTGATCTTGTCAAGCATGGCGGCAAGCGTGGTGGATTTTCCGGAACCCGTCGGGCCGGTGACCAGGACGAGACCGCGCGGCTTTTCGCAGAGCGTCTTGACCACTTGGGGAAGCCCGAGTGCGTCAAACCCCTTGATCTCCCATGGGATCGTGCGGAATACTGACGCGACGGCGCCGCGCTGGTTAAAGATGTTTCCGCGGAAACGGGCGAGGTTCTTCAAGCCGAACGAGAAGTCGAGCTCGAGGTTCTCCTCGAAGCGGTGCTTCTGCGCGTCGGTCAGGACGCTGTAGGCCAACGACTTCGTGTCCGCGGCCGTCAGCGGCGCCATGTCGAGCGGGCGCAGGTGTCCGTGCACGCGAACGCGGGGCGGGCTGTTGGTAGTGATGTGCAAATCGCTTCCGCCCAATTCGATCATTTTCTGCAGCAATTCACTCAATGTGATTCCAGCCATTTTTGACCTCTCCTTACAAAACAGTTTCGCGCAAGACTTCTTCCAGAGTCGTGAGTCCCGCGGCGATCTTTGTGAGTCCGCTGCGGCGCAGCGTGATCATTCCCTGGTCCAAAGCTTTCTTCTTCAATTCCAATGCGGAAGCGCCGACGAGGATGAGCTCCCGCAACTCATCATTGATTTCCATCACCTCATAGAGGCCGACGCGGCCCTTGTAGCCCGAGTTGTTGCAGGTGCTGCACCCCTTGCCGTGAGAAATCACCGTGGTCTTCGCCTCTTCGGAGGTATATCCGGCGTCCAGCATCGCCTCCGATGGAACTTCGAGCTTTTCCTTGCAGGCCGAGCAGATTCTCCGGACCAGGCGCTGGGCGCAAATCAGGTTCACCGAAGTGGCCACAAGGAATGGCTCGATGCCCATGTTCATCAAGCGGCTGATGGTCGAGGGCGCGTCATTCGTGTGAAGTGTGGAAAGGACAAGGTGTCCGGTCAGAGCAGCCTTGACGGCGATTTCGGCCGTCTCAAAGTCCCGGACCTCGCCGACGAGGATAATGTTCGGATCCTGGCGCAAAAACGAGCGCAGGGCGGTGGCAAAGTTCAATCCGATCTGGTCTTTCATCTGAACCTGATTGATGCCTGCAAGCTGGAATTCAACCGGGTCTTCGGCGGTCATGATGTTTGTTTCGGCGGTGTTGAGACGGGCGACGGAGGAGTAAAGCGTATTCGTTTTGCCGGAACCCGTCGGGCCCGTGACCAGAACCATCCCGTAAGGTTTCAAGATGGCCTTTTCGAATTTGTCCAGTGACTCCTGCTCGAAGCCAAGCTTGGTCATATCCAGGCGGAGGTTTTCTTTGTCGAGCAAGCGCATGACGATTTTTTCGCCGAAGATCGTGGGCACCGTCGAGACGCGGAAATCGAGGTCGCGCTTCTTACCGTCGCGCAGATACTTGATCATGATGCGGCCGTCTTGCGGCAGGCGCTTCTCGCTGATGTCCAGCTTGGACATGATCTTGATGCGGCTCGTGATCGCATCTTTTAGTTTGAGCGGAGGAGACATTACATTCTGGAGGATGCCGTCCACGCGAAGGCGAACGCGCAACTCTTTTTCGTAGGGCTCAACGTGGATGTCGCTGGCGCCGCGCTTCACCGCGTCGGTCAGAATGAAGTTAACGAGCTTGATGATGGGCGCCTCTTCGGCGGCGCGTTCGAGCTCGGCGGCGTTGAGCTCCGTTTCTTCGTTGGCGATCTCCAGGTCGGCGGCTTCCTCCCCGGTCAGGTCTTTCATCACTTTGCTGAGTTCTTCGACGCTGGAGGCCTCGCCATAAAACTTATGAATCGCGTCGTTGATGTCGGTCTCAGACGCGACGACCGGCTCGACGTTGAAGCCGGTCATGAACTTGATGTCGTCCATGGCGAAGACGTTCGTCGGGTCTGTCATCGCGATGGTGAGGGTGGCCCCGACGCGGGACAACGGGACGACCTGATAGCGCACAGCCGTTTCCTGGGGGATCAGCTTGATGACCGTAGCTTCGACTTCGTAATACTTCAGGTTGATCGAAGGAACGCCATATTGCCGGGAGAGAACTTGCGTGATTTCGTCGTCGCTGATGTAGCCAAGCTTCATCAGGCAGCTTCCCAGCCGCCCGCCATTCTTCTTCTGATAGTCGAGAGCCTTCTGGAGCTGATCCGAAGTAATCAAGCTCTCTTTAATCAGGATTTCGCCGAGCCGACCCGACATGCGCAGAACTCCCCAGACACTTTCACCCAAGCGACCAGTCGCGAATCCCGAAGGGTCCGCTTGTAACTAATTGAAGCATTTTGAGGAATCCGGAAGCACCTGTCCTGAGGTACAGGGTTGCTGCGGCGCTAAACTGCCTAGTTTGGCCCCGCCTTGACTCGCCTTGGCAGGGTGGCTATCTTCATCCTTAATGGGAATTGCGCTACCTACCCTGCGCTATACCGACGAGCCATTGGCGTCATGGCCGGGATCATTGAAACAATTCGGGACTTTCGCCGAGACGCTGATGGGCTATTACGGCGCGATGAGCGAACGGCTCGGGCCTATGCGATGGTGGCCGGCGAAGACGCCGTTTGAAGTGATTGTCGGCGCAATCCTGACGCAGAACACAGCTTGGTCAAATGTGGAGCGCGCGATTGAGAATCTGCGGAAGGAGCGTATGTTGACTCAGGCCGCCATCGAAAAGGTTCCGGTTGCGCGGCTGGGCAGACTGATTCGATCCTCAGGATATTTCCGCCAGAAGGCGAAGAAGCTCAAAGCGTTCGTGCGATTTGCGGGAGACGAATTCGGCGGCTCGCTCAAGCGAATGTTTGCGGTTCCTACGATGGAACTGCGGGAAAGGTTGCTCGGCGTGCATGGAATCGGGCCCGAGACAGCCGATTCGATTCTACTTTACGCGGGGAATCATCCCATCTTCGTTGTGGATGCGTACACGCGACGCATCATGATGCGGCATGGCATGACGGACGAAAAAGCTACCTATGACGAGATTCGGGCGCATTTCGAGAACAACCTTCCGCGGGACGTCCGGCTCTACAATGAATATCATGCTTTAATCGTGAACACAGGAAAGAACTGGTGCCGAAACAAGAATCCAATCTGCGCGGAATGTCCGCTGAGCCCGTTCCTCCCGCACGGGAGCCCCCTGCGAGCGGGTACGCTCCGATGACGCCGACTTCGCGAAAGCGGACATCGCGGCTCCGACTTTGGTTTGGCGGCCTCCTGATTGTCCTTTTACTGAGCGCGGTTTTCACGCTCGGGTCATTGAATCTGCCGTTTGAGCCACAAAAGTGGACGGACGCCCTGATTTACTTCGCGCTCTCGACATTTATCGTCGCAGCGCTTTTGGTATTTGCGCTGATGCTGTTGCGGCTCCTGGTTCGTCTATGGACAGAGCGGCGCGCGAGACAACTGGGCGCCCGCTTCAAGACGAAGATGGTTGTCGGAGCGATGGCGATTTCACTTCTGCCTGTCGTCTTCATGTTTTACATCAGCTACGCGCTGTTGAACCGCGCGCTTAACCGGTGGTTTTCCGGTCCGATGGAATTGGCGGCACAAGAAAGCCAGAAGCTGATTACGGAGCTTGGCGGGCGCGATCGAGACCGGCTCAATTCGTACGCGCAAATAGCGGCGCAGAAACTTGGGTCAAATCCATCCGCGGAAGCCTTGAAAACAACGCTCGATGGGTTTGTCCCGGGCATAGATGCGATTCTGGTGCTGGACTCATACGGAAAGCCAACCCTTGTTTCCTCGACATTCCCGATGCCCGGGAGCGGCGCATGGAGCCCTGCCACCACATTGCCAAGCGGCGCAGTGGTATGGAAAGCCGGAGACCTTACGGTTACCACCGGGCGCGCGGGCGTGACCAATGGAGGGAATGGGTCCGTGGTTGTCATGCGGCGCACTACGCCGGACTATATGGACCGGTTCTCACGAATCCAGGACCAACTCCGCACGTATGACGTCCAGTCCAAGCAATATCGGGCGATTCGTTCGCAGTTATTGCTGGCGCTCTCGCTTTTTACTCTGGTCTTGGTATTCGCAGTGACGTGGTTCGCGGTCTACCTATCGAAACAAGTGACGCTTCCCATTCAAGCCCTGGCCGAAGGCACGCGCGAGGTTTCAGGGGGAAACTTCTCCCATCGAGTGGATGCGCCCGCCAACGACGAGCTGGGCGAGCTCGTTCAATCGTTTAATCAGATGACCCGGCAGCTAGGCGACAATCGCCGGCAGATTGATGAATTCACTCGAAGCCTGCAGGATGCGCTCACGGAAATCGAAAGCCGCCGAAAACTGATTGAAACGGTGCTGGAAAACGTTCCCACAGGAGTTATCTCACTCGACGCTCAGGGCAGTGTCGTGCGCATGAACAGCGCCGCCGCGCGTATGTTCGGCGAATCGGCGCGGACGGCGCACACACTTGCCGAAATCGTGGGGAACGAGGCGGGCCCCGAATTCTACACGCTCCTGCGCCGGTCATCTCGCTTGGGAAATGTGTCCAGAGCGCTGGACCTTCGCGCGAACGGGCGAGTCATTCATGCCGCCGTGACCGTCAGCGCGCTCGGGCAACGGCCTGCGAATCCCGGATACATCGTTGTGGTGGACGATTTGACCGAGTTGTTGCGCGCACAAAAGGTTGCGGCATGGCAGGAAGTCGCACGCCGCATTGCGCATGAAATCAAGAATCCCCTGACGCCAATTCAGCTTTCGGCGGACCGGCTCACACGGTTCCTGGCAAGGAGGGGCGAGGGAGGCGACCCATCAGCGCGGGACGCGGACCTCGAACGAGTCGTCAGCGAATGCGCGACCTCCATTGAACGGGAGGTGGCGGCGCTGAAGTCTCTGGTGGAAGAGTTCTCTCAATTTGTTCGCTTTCCTCAGGCCCGGCTGGCGAACGCGGATGCAAATTCAATCGTCAACGAGGCGCTGGATCTCTTCCGCGGGAGGCTCGATGGAATTCAGGTGCGGGTCGATCTTGAAGGGGGCCTGCCGGTCATTAAAGCCGATACGGAATTGCTGCGCGGCGTGCTCGTCAATCTGATCGACAACGCCGCGGAAGCGATGGAAGATTCACCGGCGAAGTATCTGGTTGTGGCGACGCGAAGCGCGGAACAGGGAGACGCGCTCGAGATCATCGTTTCGGATACCGGATGCGGGATCTCACCCGACGACAAGGACAAGCTCTTTCTGCCCCACTTTTCGACGAAAGACCGCGGGACTGGATTGGGCCTTGCGATTGCGGCGCGGGTGGTGGCCGAGCACAACGGGACATTGCGAGTGGAAGACAACTCGCCGGTCGGCACGCGTTTGGTGCTTCGCATCCCCGCGGCAGAAGCAGTCGCTTCCCAAATTGCGGCGGAGGTCTGAAACTTCATTCCCGTTCCGCCATGACTCAAACCATCCTCATCGTTGATGACGAACCCGGGATTCGGCAGTCGCTGAAGTCTGTTCTTCAAGAGGACGGCTACCACGCGGAGACCGCGTCTTCCGGGGAAGAGTGCATAGAGATCGTTCAGCGCCACCCTGTGGATGTCGTGCTCTTGGACGTGTGGCTGCCGGGAATTGATGGGATGGAGACTCTTCGGCGCCTGAAGGAAATAGAGCCAAACCCCATGGTGGTCATGATATCGGGGCACGGGAATATTGAGACGGCGGTCCGCGCGACGAAGCTCGGAGCCTTCGACTTTGTGGAAAAACCTCTCTCCGTGGAGAAAATCTCGCTCGCGGTGAAGAACGCGCTTGGACACCAGCGGCTCGAAGAGGAAAACCGCCGCTTGCGCGCCGAGCTTGAGCAACGCTTTGAGCTAATCGGAGAGAGCGTACCCATCAAGGCTTTGCGGCAACAAATTGCGCTGACTGCGCCGACGAGCGGGCGCGTATTGATCTACGGCGAGAGCGGAACAGGAAAAGAAGTGGTCGCGCGCGGCCTCCACGCCGCAAGCCTCAGAAGAATGCGTCCCTTCGTTGAAGTGAACTGCGCGGCAATTCCAGACGAACTCATCGAATCCGAGTTATTCGGGCATGTGAAAGGCAGCTTTACGGGCGCCACCGAGGACAAGGTCGGGAAATTTCAGAAGGCTGACGAAGGAACGTTGTTCTTGGACGAAGTCGGCGACATGAGCCTGAAGACGCAGGCAAAAGTTCTTCGCGTATTAGAAGAGCAACGCTTCGAGCCGGTTGGTTCCAACACGCCGGTGAAAGTGGACGTCCGCGTCATCGCCGCCACAAACAAGACCCTTGATGATGAGATCGCCAAAGGAGCTTTTCGAGAAGACCTCTTTTACCGCTTGAACGTAATCCCTTTTTACCTGCCTGCATTGCGAGACCGTTCCGAGGATATCCCCTTATTTGCAAAGCGATTCCTCGCCGAATTCAGCGCGGCGTACGGGAAGCGTCCCCGCGAGCTGAGCGACGCGGCGCTGGATGTGTTGATGCGTTATTCGTGGCCGGGAAATGTGAGAGAGCTGCGAAACCTGATCGAGCGGTTGGTGATTGTCTGCCCGCAACAGCGCATCGAGCCTCACCATTTGCCTCCGGAGCTTTTCCGGGGCGCCCGGGACGCACAGCAGCCATACGCTTCCCTGCAAGAGGCGCGCGCCGCCTACGAGCGCGACTTCATTCTCCGAAAACTGGAAGAGCACCAGTGGAACATGAGCCGCACCGCTCTAGCCTTGGGGCTCGAACGCAGCCACTTATATCGCAAGATGAAGGCGCTCGGGATTTCGACTGCCGACGCGTAGAGCCGTCATTTTGGCCCGGCGGGCTGAATCACCCCTCCGGCTCGGAAGTTTCTTTCGCATCGTCTGCCATCTCACGGCCCATCCCCATCTGGGTGTCCGATAGAGTCTCCAACTGGTTGCGCCAATCGAGTTGGCGTACCATGGCCGGATTGTTACGCCAGCCCGGTTGAGCCTTGACGTGCAATTCGAGGAAGACCTTCGCACCGAGCAAAACTTCCAGCTCCAGGCGCGAGGCTGTGCCGATTTTCTTGAGCATATCGCCCCGTTTGCCAATCAGAATGCCCTTCTGCCCCTCCGATTCAACAAACAAGGAGACGCTGATTCGGATCAACGATGGTGATTCTTCAAAGCTGTCCACCAGAGAGGCAATCGCATGGGGCACCTCCTGGTTGGTTGCGGCCATCGCTTTTTCGCGGACAATTTCTCCGGCCAGAAAGCGTGCCGGCTGATCCGTGTACTGATCCACGGGGAAGAATGGCTCATTCGGCGGAAGATTCTCGACGATCGCCGCGACCAAATCCTTCACGCCATCGCCCGTCAACGCTGAAATGGGTATGATCTCTTTCCAGTCACGAAGTTTGCTGCATTGCTCGATGAGCGGCAGCAGCTTTTCTTTCGGTATGCGGTCAATCTTGTTCAAGAGGAGAATCGCTGGCCCCTTAAATCCAGAGGCCCTTGCGAGCGCCTCGCGGTCCTCATGGCCGATGCGCTCGCTGCCGTCCACCATCGCGCAGAGAATGTCGATTCCCTCCAGCGACTGAGCAATTTCCTGTGCCATTTGACGCCCCAGCGCCGAACGCGTTTGGTGCAATCCCGGCGTGTCGATCACAATTATTTGCGCATCCGGTTGGTTGATGATCCCCTGGATGCGGTTCCGGGTTGTCTGCGGGCGGGACGTAACAATAGACACCTTTTGACCGACCAGCCGGTTCACCAGCGTGGACTTGCCTACATTCGGCCGCCCGATAATCACGACGAAGCCGGCTTTGAATGTCTTTTTATTCTCGTCCATAGGAACTTGTGGGGTCGGCGCAGGCCGCTCAACAATTAGCGACTCGGAGCGGCGGCAGCCTGCCGTCGCGCGCGAAGCCGCAGGACCTTTCGCTGATTTGCTTCCAAGACTTCAAACCGCAGGCCATCAAAATCCAGCCGTTCGCCCGCGGCGGGGACATGTCCGGCGATATGGTTCAGCAATCCAGCGACGGTCGTGAAAGATTCATCGTCGTCTACCTCCAACTTCTGTCCGAATAGTTCGCGAAGTTTTTCGAGGGTTACGCTGCCCCGCAGGACCAGACTCCCGTCGGGCTCGCGAATCACGTCTGGAGAGGGCTGACGATCCTGTTCTCCGATTTCGCCGACGATTTCTTCCACGAGATCTTCGATTGTCACCAGACCAGCGAACAGGCCGTGCTCGTCAAATGCCAGCGCCAACTGCTGCTTCTTGCTTTGCATCTCCTTGAGCAATTCGGAGCCGCGCTTTGATTCCGGGACGATGAGCGCAGGGCGCACCAATTCACGCACCTTGCGATGCCGCGCCTCATGATCGTGGATCTCGAGCAGGTCGCGTGAATAAACAATCCCGAGAATGTCGTCCAATGATTCGCCATATACAGGAACGCGCGAAAATCTCTTCTCCACGACGAGCTGCCGCAGGTCTTCGAGCGAGGCATCAGCGGAGACGGCGGCGACTTCGGGGCGCGGCGTCATGAGTTCGCTCACCCTCTTATCACCAAAATCAACAAGCTGTTCGATCAGCGCGGCGTCGTCATGTTCCAGAATCCCCTCTTCCTGCGCCGCTTCGACGAGCGCCTCGATGCCCTCCTGATCCGAGCGGCGCGAATCGGGCTCTCCGAGCGGGCCATCGTTGTCGGAAATGCGCGCAAGCGACCCCGCCATTTCGGCGACAGCACGCAAAGGCCATACGAGCACGAGAAAAACGCGAATGATGGGAAGAAGCGGCCGAATCCACCGCCCCGAAGACCGGGCGAGCAGCAAGTCCGGAATAAAATGCATTGTGAGAATGACTTCAGCCGTCAGGAAGACCAGGAGTTCCGCGAATGCGTTCCATCGCTCCGGAACGTAATAAATCACGGCTCGCGCCGTCAGCACCGCGACAGCAACGAGCATCAACCTTGCAAGCAGGCTGAACGCCAGGGAAGCCCGGCGGCGATCCAGGCCGACATGCCGCTCGATTTCGACTTCAAAAACCTCGAGATGATCGTGGACGCGGCCGGTGGTCACGCGGCCCAGCTCGCGATAGACGCGATCCAGATAAGCGAGCACGGCGAGACCGCCCAACATTACGATAACGCCGAGTGTGTGCAGTGTGAGCATTTCGTTGCAAGCCGGCTAAGCGAGCCCGAGTTTACGGCGGAGGCGAATCTCTTTGCGTTCCATTTGACCGTCATCCGTCTCGTGGTCGTGACCCATCAAGTGCAGAACTCCGTGCAGAATTAGCACGCGGAGTTCGTCATCGAGCGTGCGGCCATACCGCTGCGCGTTCCGCTTTGCCGTTTCCGGCGAGATGGCGATGTCACCGAGGTAGTTCGCCTGCTGAGCCGGCGGGAATGCGGAACCGCCATTTCCACCCGAGGAGAACGAGAGAACGTCCGTCGGTTTGGGCTTCCCTCGAAACTTTTTGTTGAGCCGCGTGATTTCCCGATCATCCACAAAACATACGGTCAGCTCACGCCCACGCAGGGATAATTCGCGCCGCAGCCGTGCCTCAAAGCGCGCAAACCGCGCCTGCTGTATGCGAACCCGATTCTGGCGATTGAGGATCATAACAGGCTGGACGGGCTATCGCGCGGCATCCGCTTTTGGCGATTCCTGCTTCGCCGGCTGCGCTGCCGGGCGCCCGGCGGATGAGTCAAACTCTTCATAAGCTCGAATAATCTGCTGCACCAGGTTGTGTCGCACGACGTCTTTCTCATTGAAGGTTACGGTGGCGATCCCTTCGATCTTTCCAACCACTTCCAGCGCCTCGATGAGTCCGGAGCGACGGTTCGCGGGCAGGTCAATTTGCGTGATGTCCCCAGTGATCACCGCCTTGGAGTTGAATCCGAGCCGGGTAAGGAACATTTTCATCTGCTCGGATGTTGTGTTCTGCGCTTCATCCAGGATGACAAATGAGTCGTTCAGCGTTCGCCCGCGCATGAACGCCAGCGGTGCGACCTCGATGATTCCCTTCTCCACGTACCGTTCCAGCTTGTCGGCGTCGAGCATGTCATAGAGCGCGTCATACAGCGGGCGCATGTAAGGGTCAATTTTCTCCTGCAACGACCCGGGAAGAAATCCCAGCCGTTCTCCCGCTTCCACCGCGGGCCGCGCGAGGATGATGCGGTTCACGCGCTTGGTGAGCAGCGCGGAAACCGCCATGGCCACCGCGAGATAAGTCTTGCCCGTGCCGCCAGGTCCAACTGCGAACACCATATCAAACTTCTCAATGCAGTCCATGTAGCGGCGCTGGTTTGCGCTCTTTGCCGTGATGCTTTTCTTGCCGAAGGGACGGGGCCGGCCGCCGCCAGCGGGCTCCAACAATGTGCGGAGCGGCACTCCCTGCTCTTCCACCGCGAGACGCAACAGCGAATATACTTCGCCATTTTCAAAACGCCGGCCTTCGCGCACAAGCTGGTTGTACTCATCGAGGATTTGCGCGGCGCGCTCGACCTGCCCACGCTCGCCTTCGATGGAAAGGTGGTCATTCTGGAGGTCCGCCGTGACCTGCAAGGCTGATTCAAAGAATTTCAGATTTTCGTCAAGGGTGCCGAACAGAGTTTCTATACTGCCGGCAATCTGTACGGTGCGACGCATCAGGGGTGGGCCAAGCGACCCTTAGGAGAGCGCCCGGCCACGGGCCTTTTCCTCCGGCAAACGTGGGAATATTCCACTTATTAGGGTACCGCTGGAAGCCACGGGAATCAAGCCACGGCATGGAATCGCGGCAACTTTGACAAAGCGTGCGAAGGTCGTCTACATTCTTACATTCGCATATAGACGAAGAGGAGATATGAATGCCGGCAGGAACGCCCACGAAGGTTAAGAAGAAGAAAAAGTCCGTTCTCAAGCGCGCAAGACAAGCACGGGATCGAGAAGCCGTGAACCGCGCGAACAAAACGCGCGTGCGTTCCATCGTGAGGAAGATGCGCACGGCACTGGGGGCGGGTGATGCCACGGCTGCCGGCGAGTTATTCCGGCCGACCGTCGCGGCGCTCGATCATGCGGTGACGAAAGGCGTACTTCCCTCGAACACCGCGAACCGCTACAAGTCCCGGATTTCCATTGCCCTGAATCATTTGAGAACTGCCCGGAAAGCCTGACCTGGATCGCGGCTGACTTGAATTGTGAGCGATTAACCTTCGGCGCCGGAGGGCGCCGCCGCGCCACGGGGATCCGTCAGCCGTGCCAAAAGAAATTCCATGATGGCTCGCGGCCCCGCATTCCCCGATTTCAGATTGCTATCCGCTTCCGCCAGCTCGACGAGACCCGCTTCCAATTGTTTTCGCGGAATCCGGCGTGCTTCGCGCAGAGCCAATTCCGCGGTGGCCGTTCGCATGCCGAGCTTCCGAGCCACGTCCCAAGCCGGCGTGCCGCGCGGTAACTCGCCCACCTCGATCAGTTTCCTGAACATCCAGGCGACCGCGCCAACCACGGCAACGGGTTGCTCGCCTTCGCGCAGCAGGCTCTCCAGGAACAGCATTGCGCGGCTGCGGTCGCCGGTCGCCAGCATTTCCGATAGCTGCCAAACCGAGTAACGCTGGTCCGAGACGACGATTGCTTCAACGTCTTCGCGGCGAATCACCCCGGATTCGCCCACGTACATCGCGAGTTTAGCGATTTCCGTGCGCACGGCGGAGAGATTGGCGTCCGTTATCTCCGCGAGAAACTCGGCGGCGTCACGCTCGATCCGGATTCCCACATCGCGTGCGATGCCCTGCGCCATCACCGCAGTTTGCGCAATCCGCTCGGGAAGTTCTCCGGCAAGCTCGCAGCCGACAACGAGCATTCGCGTGGAGAGAGACTTGAAGATTTTCATGCGCTGGTCGAGCTGCGCAGCCTCGAAGACGAGGACGGTAAACGGCGCGGGATTCTCCAGATAATTCTCAATTTGTTCGACGATCCTGTCTCGCGACTCATCGCCAAGCCGCTCGAGCGCTTCCACTTCACTCCAAACAATCACCTGGCGCGGAGCAAGCATCGGCAGCATCTGCGCCTGGCCGAGCACGCTCGCCACCGGATCGTCCTCCGCGGAAAATCGAGCCACGGCCCATTCGCGAGTGCTTTCCTCGGTATAAGTGTCGATGATTTTATTGCGGCAGGTCTCCTTTAAAAACGAATCGGACCCAAGCAGAAGAAGCGCAGGTATGGGCTTTCCTTTCGAGAGGCGCGCCAGCAAGTCTTCCAGGTCCAATTGCGGCATCAGAAATTCTCCAGAATCGCGGAGACAAGTTGCCGGGCGAAATCGCCGGAAAGGCGTTCCAGCGCGGGACTCTGCTCGTCAAAAAAACTTTTCACATCGGTTGAGATCTCGTATGGCTGGCGAAAAACAAAATCGTTATTTCGATAGAGCTCCTTCTTGTCTTCGCGGTCTTCGAGCCAAACCCTTAGATGGACCGTGACCAGCATGGTCGTCGCGCGTCCCGTGATCGAGTCATACGTAGCCACGACCGATTCGATGCTGGTGACTTCCCCATGCAAAACGGCGTCCGCCGCCAGGGGATCCGACACAACATGATATGCGGTGCGCGCGAGGAATTCGTGGATAACCGCGCCGGTGAGCCGCTGCTCCAGCTTGTACGAATGAGTCTTGTTTACGAACGCAGGCACGGCAATCGTATGCAGAGTTACTGGCAGGGCAGATCCCCGTCCTCCAATGCGATACCCGCAGCCAGCAAGGACAATCGCCATCCACAAGAGAGCGATTTGGTTTGCAAACCGATTCTTCATTCTCACGTCCTGAGAATATGCTCCGCAATCGCCACGGCATTCAAGGCGCCAACTCGCAAGCCATCCGCCATCCCCCAAAACCAGAAACCACGCTCGTGATTTGGATCGCGCTCGATGCGTCCAATCAGCGGGCGATCCTCTGCCCCTACGGTCACATTCGTGGCGCCTTCATTCTCGCCCGAAACGGTGAATCCTGATACGGAAAGCGCTCGCTGAATCTCCGCCTCGGTCGCCAAATCCTTCAGGCTCGCGAACGCGCTGAACCCATGCGAATGAAAAGTGGGCGCCTGCAAGACTTCGACAGCGGGCGGCGTCGCGCGGCCGGAGAGGTAGTTTGACACGTCCCGGGCTAGAGCGGCCCGCACATCATTTAGCGACGCTTTGCTTGTCTCTCCATAGCGATCCGATATGTTAAACGCCATTTACATGCCGGATACTTTCTGGGCAAACGGCTGGAACGAGAGCAATTTCACAGTCTGGTGCTCCAGTTCTTCAATGCCTTGTCGGCCGAGTTCTGAGGCTGGCTGCAAGAAAACGATGGAGATCATCTCCGGGGACCACAGGTTCAGAGCGGTCGCCAGGGCGCAGGATACAATGACCGTCACTGGAGGGGAAACATAGGCTCGACCCTCCGAGCTTGGTGTCTGACCAGAGGCAGGCAGTGCGGCATCGAGTGAGGGAATCCTCATCTGCACGCTTGGGCGGTCGGAAAGTCCTCCACTCATATCAATTACAGATGCGCCGGAGGAAAGAGCCGCCATCGCGTACTTCACCGTGGACTCCACTTCTCCCGCGAAAAAGACGATTCGCGCATTCGTAAAACTCTCGGCGTCAACGGTTTGCATCACAGCCGGCTCGCCCGCCGCTTCTGTCAGCGTGCCGGCGAAATCCTCATCATCGAGCAAGTGCAATCTTGCCTGCGGAATGCGCTCGCCGGACGCCTGAACCAGTTCCTTGCCGCGGAGCGTTGTCGCTCCCACGACTACGATGCGCGGCGTCGGGTCCGTAGTTGGCATGAGCTAGGCGCTGGAAGGCGGGGAAATCCGGTGGCGAAAGGCCCTTATAACGTAGAGAATCGGGCCGGAAAGACCATAGGACCCAGCGAGAAGTATCAAGGTGTATTGCGAATAGGCGATCACGCACCAGGCCAAAAGTCCGATGAGAACGATTGTCAGAGAGTCATGGCGCCTGGCCCAATTGACATTCTTGAGGCTCGGGTAACGGACCGTGCTTGTCATAAGGGCGGCAAGCATCCCCACAGCAATAAGGAACACCGCTGCAAAGTGCCAGCTTTCCAGAGGGTCTTTGAAAAAATGGACGGTCGCCGCGATGGCTCCGGCAGCCGCGGGGGTGGGCATGCCCACGAAGTAACGCATCCCGCCGCCAGTCATGCCGTGCACGTTGAAGCGAGCAAGCCGCCAGGCGCAGCAAATCGTGAACGATAAACACACGAGCCAGGCAATTTCCTGGACGGCATGAACTGGTGAAGAATTATCACCGGGCAAACTGCGAACGCCCCACGCGTATGCAAGCGCCGCCGGAGCAATCCCAAAACTGATTACGTCCGCAAGGGAGTCAAACTGTTTGCCGAATTCGCTTTCCGCGCCGGTGATCCGAGCGACGAATCCATCGAAAGCATCGAACAAAATCGCCACGCCGATCGCTTTTGCGGCGTTATCGAGGCGGCCGTCGCCGCCCGAGAGGACGGCAAGGACGGCGTAATAGCCACACAGCAGGTTCCCGACCGTAAAAAAACTCGGCAGAATGTAAATGCCCCGCCTGCGCCGGTGATTCGCTACCCGCTGGCCCGGAAAGCTCAATTCGTGTTGTTCGATGTCGCCCATTTCAGAATTTCATTTGTCACGGCCACCGTGCCAGGACGCTCGTCCCTCCGGCCACGTGATCGCCACTCTTCACGACAATCTGCGCTTCCAGTGGAAGCCAGAGGTCCATACGCGAGCCGAAGCGGACAATGCCGATTCGCTCGCCGCGTTCCACCTGGTCGCCCGTCTTCTTCCAGAGTACCACCCGTCGCGCAATCCATCCTGCAATTTGCTTGAAGACAATTTCGCCACGCGATGTCTCCAGATGGACGATGTTCTGCTCATTTTCCGCCGAGGCAGCTTTCTTCATGGCCATATGAAACCTCCCGGGACGATATTCGATTCGCGTAATCCGCCCGGAAAGCGGCGACCGGTTCACATGGACATTCCAAATTGCCAGGAAAATGCTGATCCGGCGCCCCGGCCGGTTCCCCAGTTCTTCTTCAACGACTTCGATCACGCGGCCGTCCGCGGGGGACACGACGGCCGCTGGATCCGCGGGGATCGTGCGCTGGGGATCGCGAAAGAAATATAGAATAAACGCGCCGACCAGGAGCAACACTGCCCCCGCAATCGGCCAACGCTCGGCAAACCCAAGCGTCGAAAGTAGGATCGGACCTGCTGCAAAAATGTAGCCTTCTTTGACCACGGACACCTATCAAGGAAAGCAGAAATCGCAGAGCTTCCACGCGGCTTCATCAAACGACAGACGGAGCCTCAGCAGGTCTAGCGGCTGCGACGGACGCGAGGTGTCTTCCGAACTACTTAAACGTCGGGCGCGCTAAGCTGTTAATCTGCCGAGGCCGACCGCCTCCGTGAAGTGCGCGCCACCAATTGCTCCATTTCATCTTTCACGCGCAGCCTCAATTTCTTCAGCTCCGCTTCTTGAATTAGTTCCTCTACGTTGTGGAAGGACGACTTGGAAAGCTGTTCGATCTGGGCTTCATACCGGGAGTGCTCTTGCGCCAGACGTTGGTATTCAGGACTGCTGGCCAGAAGCTGTTCACGAATATCCCGGGGCGTGATGGGCATCTTTGGCCTCCCATTTTGCGGAGTGGGTCACATCGCAACAGAAAATTAACACAAAGAACTGCGCCGAGCCAAGAGGATTTCACAGATTCTTAACGTCAAGTCAATGGGAGGCTGAGGACGAGTGCGTCCTCGTACGAATGGGAGTAGTAGCCCTTTCTTCGGCCTGTTTCAAGGAATCTCTGAGATCGATAAAACGCTCTCGCGACGGCATTCGATTCCCGAACTTCCAGGAATGCGCGGCTTGCCCTGTTTTTTTCCCCGGCGGTGAGCGCCATTGAAAGCAATCGGGTCGCCAGGCCCTGGCGCCGGAAGGCAGGGTCGACTCCAAGATTGAGGATCTCTAATTCATCCGCGGCAGTCTGCACGACGATAAAAGCAAGCAAATCATGCTCAAGTTCTGCCGCCCAACCGTTCAATTCACCGCTATCGAGCCGAGCGTAGCCGTCAATTCCCCATTGCGCTGCGTCCAGGCACAGGGCCTCAATCTCGGCAATTGCCGCGGCGTCTGTACTCTTCAGCGCACGGATAGTTATCTTAGTCTGTGCGCCCACCTTCACGAGTCCTTCCAATACAGCTCCGCATCCATCCGGCGGACGTAGTTCGCGTCGAGCGTCAATGCGTTTACGAGCTCACCACGCTCGGCGCGGCCAAACGCGAGCCGCCCGACCCATGGCGCCAAGTCCTCAGAGACCTTCTCCACGGTGGAATCCCGTAACGATGATCCGGCAAGTGCCTCCCGAATGATTTCCGGGGCCGGTGAAACGAACTTCGTCGGCCTGCCCTGATTGAGCTTTGATACGCTCTCAATAAACTCCTCGGGACGTGCCACAACCTCCTCAACAATGCTTCCTAACCGGCTCCCTTTTATCTCAAAAATACCCCCAAAGACCTGGCCCCGCCGGGCATCTGTGAATGCCGCAATTAGTTCTGAGCTATGGCCTGAGCCGGGCGAGGATTGCGCTGCTATGGCCTCCAGGCCGCTAACAGAGGCTATAGGCTTACCATATACCTCCGACCAGGCCTTAACTGCTGTCAGCCCTACACGCAATCCTGTAAACGAGCCTGGGCCAGCCGTAACGGCAAAAACGTCGATATCTGGGAGCCTCAGCCCGACATTCATAAGAATCGACTGGACATATCGAAACAGCTTTGATGAAAACTCTTCGCTGGCATGGACCTGGGCCCCAACACGGGCCTCTTGGTGCTGTTCGAACACGCTTGCGAGCACACAATCGCCCTCCGTTATTGCGACACCGCCAGATTGGGTACTGGTATCTATTGCTAGAATTTTCATTTGGGTGTGACGCTTATCACTCGAAAAGTAGCTTAACCCCAGAGCAATCCGTATGCCAATTCAATATGAAAAACCTCGCTAACTCCTTGATTCCAGTAGGATTATCCTTGACTCTCGGAATTCGATGCCCTACACTGAATTTGCCTACTGGGGGGCCCTCATGGACTTTAAGATCGGGGACAAAGTCGTCTATCCGAATCACGGAGTCGGGATCATCGAACAGGTTCATTACGGAATGCTCAATGGCCGCACCGAGAAATACTTCATGCTTCGAATTGCTTCCAGCGGCCTCAAGGTTATGGTGCCACAATCAAATGCAATCGCGGTCGGATTGCGATCAGTAATAAGGCAGGCCGAATCAACCAAGGTTTTGCAGTACCTCGAAAAAGGCAAGTTTTCATCCCACCACGATTGGAAACACCGTTTCAAAGAGAACTCCGAAAGAATGCGCACCGGCTCGCTGATTGAAGTTGCCGCAGTGCTCAAGAGCCTGGTCGCTCTGAGCCGCACAAAGCCGCTTTCCTTCCGGGAGAAGAAAATGTTGGAGAGAGCCAAGTTCCTCCTGGTCAGCGAACTCGCGACCGCGCGTAATTCCTCCAACGAAACGATGGAAGGCGCCCTGGTGAAGTCGCTTGCGAAGGCGCGCCTGCAAATGCCGGTAATTACGGAAGCGGCCGAAGCCTAACCCGGAATCATTCATTCGAATCGCTTTGGAAATTGCCCTCGTCGGCGGAGCTATCCCTTGCCCCATCCGCCGCCGCCGGGTGTTTCAATTCGGATCACAGCCCCCGCAGGAGCATAGAAGACGCACTTGCCAGCGACCTTGCGCGTTCGGCGACCTACTCTTACCTCATTGAGCCCGCACTTGCCAGGTTTGCCGCCCGACAGCCCGTAAGGGCCCGTTTTTCGCCTGTCACTGAGCATTCCCACCTGCGCCTCGGTTAACAGCTCGATCTCGCGGATGATGCCGTCGCCTCCGCGATGTCTTCCTGCTCCGCCGGAGCCGCGTCGAAATCCATAGCGAAGCACGCGAACCGGGTAGGCATGTTCCATCACTTCAATGGGAGAGTTCCAGGAATTCGTCATGTGCGTGTGAATTCCGCTGATGCCCGCGCGATCCGGGCGGGCGCCCATTCCTCCGGCGGTGGTCTCGTAATAGGCGAAAGGAGCGCCGCCATTGCGCGGATCGAATCCTCCGAATGTGAGGTTATTCATGGTCCCCTGGCTGGCGGCCGGAATCCGGGTGGGCACAGCCTTTGCCAGCGCACGAAGCAGTGTATCCACCATGCGTTGCGACGTCTCAACGTTTCCTCCAGCGACAGCGGCAGGAGGCCGCGCGTTCACAATCGTGCCTTCGGGCGCGATTACTTGGATTGGACGCATCAGGCCGCTGGTTGCCGGGACATCTTCGTCGAGCAAACAGCGAAACACATAAAAGACCGCGGAATACGCGATCGCCGCTACGGCGTTCACGCTGCCCGCGCACTGGGGGTCGCTGCCGGTGAAATCCACATGCGCGGAATCTCCCCGGATGCGAATGGCAGCGCGGATGTGGATGGGACGGTCCACAATTCCATCGTCGTCCAGCCAGTCAACAGCGCGATAAGTGCCTGCGGGGATCCCGTGCAGCGCCAGGCGCATCATTTCGGCGGAATAATCCAGCAGATGGCCTGCGTACGAATCGATCTCGTGGCGCCCATACTTGGCGAAAATTTCCGCGAGGCGCCGTTCGCCGATTCGGCAGGAGGCGATCTGCGCGGTCAAGTCCCCTTCCCGTTCGGCAGGGGTGCGAACGTTTGCAAGCAGCATCTTAAGAACGTCCTGTTGGATCACACCGCCTCGCATTAGCTTCACAGGTGGGATGCGCAGGCCCTCTTGATAAACCTCGCGCGCGAGTCCCATGGACCCAGCCTGGCCGCCGCCGATATCGGCGTGGTGGGCGCGATTGGCAACGTAGAAGGCGGCCTTTCGCCGGCCTTTGACGTAGACAGGCATCACCATCGTCAGGTCCGGCAAGTGCGTGCCGCCTGCATAAGGATCGTTCAAGAGAGCGATATCTCCCGGGTTGAGCTGAAGCTCCGCCATCGCAGCGGCCACGGACATTGGCATCGAGCCGAGGTGTACTGGCATGTGATCGCCCATCGCGAGGACATTTCCCACGCCGTCAAACACGGCGCAGGAATAATCGCGGCGCTCCTTGATATTTGGCGAAAAGGCTGACCGGCGCAGACTGGCGCCCATCTCCTCCGCGACGGAGTGGTAGAGGTTCTTGAAAATTTCAAGCTGCGTTGGATCGAATCTCATTTGTTTCTCATACGTGGATTGGATTTCCCTCTCGTGACACTAAGGATTAAGTTCCCCCAGCCGTCCACTGTTCCGCTCCACCCGGGAGGAACAACGGTCGTCGCGCTATATTCCGCCACGATTGCCGGACCCTTGAATTCCGCTCCTGGGGGCAGATTCGATCGGTCATACACCTTCGTAAGACACTTGCGTCCGCTAAAAAACCCATGGCGCGTTTCGGTGAATGTTGGCCTGGGTTTCTTTCCTTTCGCGGGCAAACGATCCAGTTCGGGCTTCGCAGTAATCCCGGTTGCTCTGGAGCGGATATTGACCACCTCGGCTTGGCGAGCGAAATCCGAGTATCGGTACCGCCGTTCATGCGCGCGATGGAAGGCCGAAAGAAAATCCCCGGCTTCCGGGATGGTCAATTCGTAGGCCTGGCCCACATACCGCATATCCAGGAGGCGTTCGATGTGGATGCGCCGTGCGTTGAAGCCTTCGTGCGCAAGGACTCGCCGTCCTGCCGCTTCAACCTTCTTGAACTCAGCCGCCAGCGCACTGCGTGTGGCGCCAACGGAAGACACACTCGACCGCACCGTCCGTGAATAATCATGGATCACGTCCGCTCGCAGGATTCCGAGCGCTGAGAGTCCGCCCGGATAACGCGGCACGAGGACCCGTGGAATGCGCAGGGCGCCCGCCAGGTCACACGCGTGAAGGCCGCCAGCGCCTCCAAAGGCGACAAGCGTGTAATCGCGTGGGTCGTGACCCCGCTCGACGGATATGACGCGGATGGCCTTTTCCATGACGGCATTCGCAACATCCACAATGCCCTGAGCGAATTGTTCGATCGACCGCATCGGACCCCGCGATCGGGCCATCCAATCGCGCGCCCGTTGCGCGTGGAGAGGAAATTCCCCGGAAAGAAACCCTCGCTCCGGAAAGTGCCCGAGAATCAAATGAGCGTCCGTAACCGTAGGCTTCTCGCCGCGCCCATAACAAATTGGGCCCGGCTCCGCGCCCGCGCTTTCCGGGCCAACCCGTAGCGCTCCGGCGCGGTCGAATCGCGCGAGCGAGCCACCGCCAGCTCCAACAGTGTGGATTTCGAGCATCGGGACAGCAACAGGAAGTTCCGCAACACGCGCCTCATTCGTCGTGGCCATCCCGCCTTCGAGGAGCGCCACGTCCGTCGAGGTGCCTCCCATATCGAAGGTGATGATGCGGTCAAAGCCCGAAAGTCTGGCGACGTACTGAGCGCCCAGGATTCCGCCTGCAGGGCCGGAAAGGATTGTCCGGACGGGTTCGCGGGACGCAATATCGGCGGAAACGATTCCTCCGCTCGATTGCATGATGCGAACCGCGGGACGCGAATCGTGCCGGCCGAAGCGGGCAGCATCCTTCACCAATTGCCCCAGATACAGGCTCATCACCGGGGCGAGATACGCGTTTGCGACCGTGGTCGACGTGCGCTCGAATTCTCGGAACTCCGGAAGGATTTCATGCGATACGGAAACTTGAAATCCCGCGCTGCGCAGGGCCACCGCGATTTCGCGCTCATGCGCCGGATTTGCGAATGAGAAGAGCAGGCACACGGCCACGGATTCCGCCTTGCTCCGCAGGACGGCCCTCACCACGCGCCGAATGTCGGCACGGGTGGTCTTCGATACCACTTCCCCCGTGGCTCCAATTCGCTCGCGCAGGCCGAATCGTCTTTCCGCCGGGACAAGAGGCGCCGGGCGATCTACGAAGAAATCATAAAGCCGGGGACGCGCCTGCCGCCCGATTTCGAGGACGTCTTCAAATCCGCGCGTCGTGACGAGAGCCACGCGCCCGCCGCGGCGTTCCAGCAAAGCATTCGTGCCGACGGTGGTGCCGCAGGTCAGCTCCAATTCATCGGCTGGGGCGGCCACCACTTTTTCCAGCGCGTGGACGATGGCCCGGGCGGGGTTGTCGGGAGTCGAGGGGATCTTGAGCATTTCCAGGCGGCCATCAAGGACATATACACAGTCCGTGAAGGTGCCGCCGGTATCCATGGCGATTCGCATGGCCGCGGGATTTTACAACATTCGCGGGAATGAGTTTGAACTTGAAAGCGAAGGGTCACTCAACGCAGAGACGCGGAGGCCGCTGAGAAACTCGAAAACGTCTGAAGTCTACATCGTAGTCTATACAGAAGACCCGAGCCGAAGATTTGGCATCGCGTTTAAGTTCGCATCTGCAGAAGTTGCGGCTTCATAGTGATCGAACGCGGCGGCGGCAATCATTGCTGCATTGTCCGTGGATAGTTCGCGGCTTGGGAAAAACACCTCTAACCCGAGTTTCCGGCATTCTGCCTCAAATGTCCGGCGCAATTCCCGGTTCGCGGCGACGCCTCCCGAGACCAGAATCGTCTTCACTCTGCACTGGCTTGCGGCCGCGAGCGTGCGGCTGACCAATTCATGGACGACCGTTCGCTGGAAGCTCGCGACAAGGTCAAGCGTCTGTTGGCTGCACAGAGGTTTCAGGTCGGCTGCTGCGCGGCGGCCTTGGGCGAGCGCTTCCTTGCGAGTCTCGATTTCCGCCGCGTATTCAGGATGTTCGCGGACGTGGTAGAGCACAGCCGTTTTCAGTCCGCTGAAGCTGAAATCGAGCGGGTTGCCTTTCATTTTGGCCGGGCCGAAACGAATCGCAGTTGGGTTGCCGGCGCCGCCCGACTGGGCCGGATCAGCAAGTTGATCAATGATTGGTCCGCCGGGGAACCCAAGCGCCAGCAGCTTCGCAACTTTGTCGTAGGCTTCCCCGGCTGCATCGTCACGCGTCCCGCCGAGCCGGCGATATTCCATTTGTCCTCTTGCGCCATTTTCAGCGCGGCGCGTCACTTCATGAAGAAGCGTGTGCCCGCCGGAAACGATCAGGCATACAGCCGGAAGCTGTGGCTGCTTCCCTGCACGGTGGGCTTCCAATAAAACAGCGTGAACGTGGCCTTCCAGGTGGTTTACAGGTACAAGCGGCTTGCCCAATGACATGGCGAGCACCTTCCCGTAGGTCACTCCGACTAACAACGAGCCGACAAGTCCCGGCCCCTGCGTTACGCCGATGGCATCCACGTCCTGAAATCGAAGGCCGGCACGTTCCAGTGCCTCACGGACGACCGGAACGATTTGCCTCAGGTGTTCCCGCGAAGCGAGTTCCGGTACCACGCCTCCGTATTTGCGATGAATTTCAGTTTGAGACGCGACGACGCTAGACAGAATATCGCAGCCGTCCACGACAACCGCGGCGGCGGTCTCGTCACAAGAGGATTCGATACCAAGAATGCGGATACTCATATTCCCTGCCCTGATTTCCGGATGAATGATGGTAGCACACGCTTATGCCAGCCCATTTGCAACCTGACTCGAGCCCCGCGCGCTTCCAGAGAAGAACATGAAAATCCGACGACCGTTGACACCCCATCGGCCTCCACGTACCGTATGGAGCTTGGGCATGGGATTTCCGGCAATTCATTTATGACCTCTCGAACAAAAGTCCGCAAAGCTGTGCTCCCCGCCGCGGGGTTGGGGACACGGTTCCTGCCCGCGACCAAGGCGCAGCCAAAGGAAATGCTCGCGGTTGTCGATAAGCCACTCATCCAGTATGCCGTCGAGGAGTGCAAAGCATCCGGCATCGAGCACGTCATCATCGTCACTGGAAGAGGCAAGAACGCCATCGAGGATCACTTTGACTCCGCTCCCGCGCTGGAGATGTTTCTCCGCGAAAGGGGCAAGGAAGATCTTGCTGAGATGATGCGCGAAATTGCGGACTTGGTGCGCGTCAGTTACACCCGCCAGAAAGATCCCCTGGGCCTGGGCCATGCCGTCCTAGTGACCAAGGAGCTTGTGGGTGACGAACCCTTCGCCGTGCTCCTGGGCGACGTCATCACCATCGATCCGCATCCTTCCACACGGCAATTGATCGAGGTATATGAGGCAACAGGCAAAGGCGCGATTGCCGTCGAAGAGGTGCCGCTCGAAATGACGCGCCTGTACGGAATTATCGACGGGCAACCGGAAAAGAATTCCCGTTGGGGGAACAAGCTCTTGCACGTGAATGATCTCGTGGAAAAGCCAAAGCCTGAAGAAGCCCCCTCGAATTTGGGAGTTGTCGGCCGCTACGTTTTGCCGCCCGAAATTTTCGATTGCCTGGAACGCACAAGGCCCGGCGCGGGCGGGGAAATCCAACTCACGGACGCGTTGCGGCTTCTCGCAAAGGAACAGGGATTACTGGCGTGCATCTGCAAGGGGAAAAACTACGATGCGGGCGATAAACTCGGCTTTCTGAAAGCCAATGTGGAAATGGCGCTCGAGAACCAGGAACTGGGCGCCGCCTTTCGGGCCTACCTGAAGTCCCTAAAGCTGTAGTACGCCGCAGAAACTTCCTTACTTCTCCTTCGTTTCCTTCGTTTTTGCTGGAGCTTTTTCTTGTTTCTCGGTTTTTGAATCTTTCTTTTCCTTATCTGTTTTCTCCGAAGCTTCCGTCTTTTCCGGTTTCACAGCCGAGCCACTCTTGCTCGCGTAATCCGTCACATACCATCCAGCCCCTTTGAACTGAATTGCAGGCGCCGCCATTAGCCGTTTCGCGCGCGCTCCGCACTTAATACACGTGCGCGTTTGCCTTGCACCTACCTTTTCGATTTTTTCAAACCGCGTATGGCACCGCGGACACTCGTATTCGTAAAGAGGCAAACCGGCTCCTTTTCCTTTTCGGTTCTAGCAACGATTCTAACATGCCTCGCGTTTCTATATTTTATGCGGGCATCCTGTGCGCGAATGCGGCATACCCGATTTCCCACGTATAATGCCGTCTTGCGCGCGGCCTGATGAAACGTGTCGATTCGGATTGCCGGATGAATACCAACACGAAACCAACCGATAAAGGCCGTCTCTTCCTCGTTGCTACCCCCATCGGCAATCTGGAAGACATCACTTTCCGTGCAGTTCGTATCCTGAAGGAAGTGGATTTGATCGCCTGCGAGGACACGCGCCAAACACAAAAGCTCCTGAATCACTACGGAATCCATAAGCGCCAGGCGAGCTATCACGGCCACAACGAACAGGAACGCTCCGGCGAAATGGTCGCGGAAATGGAAAAGGGCGCGTCCGTTGCGCTGGTAAGCGATGCGGGGACGCCTCTCGTTTCCGATCCGGGCTCGCGCCTTGTAAGCCTCTGCATCGAGCGGGGGATTCTGGTTATTCCTGTTCCCGGGCCCAATTCCCTTCTCGCCGCCCTATCTGCTTCTGGCGTTCCTTGCGAGCCGTTCCTTTTCGCCGGGTTCTTGCCGGCAAGGCAAGGCGAACGCAGGCGGGCGCTCGCCAAGTTGTCCCATCAGCCTGTGACACTCGTTTTTTTTGAGGCGCCGCACCGGATTGGCACAATGCTTCGGGATGCGGCCGACATTTTAGGGCCGCGCCCAGCCGCACTGGCGCGCGAGCTAACCAAAATTCACGAGGAATTCATTCGCGGATCACTGCAGGAACTTGCTGAACGATTTTCAGCGCGAGCGGTGAAGGGAGAGCTGACGCTCGTTGTTGGGCCGGCGCATCCGGATGCGAAAGATGTCAGTCCAAACTATGAAACGATCCGGGAGCGCGTTGAAAACCTTATGAAATCCGAAGGACTTGACCGGAAGGCCGCGCTCAAACAGGCCGGGCGCGAAAGAGGGATTTCCCGCCGGGAAGCCTACAAGAAACTTCTGGCTGGAAGTTAGTCTCCGGAGCTTTCAGGCAAGGCCTGCTCTTTAATCCCTACCGCCCCGCTTTCGGTTTGGAAAATGCGGCGAAAGCGAGGGCCGGTAAATTCCACGCCCACCATTTTCCCCACGTCCTGGCTCCCTTCGGCAATGTGAACCACACGGCCGACCGTGGAAAACTCCGCTTCCGATGTGCCCGCGGGCGCGGGCAGCGGAATGCGGATTTCGAGGCTCGCGCCCGGGTCCAATCTGCGCCGCAAGACAAACGCAGCGCCGCCGCGGCAAAGGTTTTCGCTCCGCGTACTCTCCTCAAAAGCCGCTCCTTCAATGTCTTTCCCGCGAATCTGCATCGGCAGATGAACGGAGATGCGCCGTTCCTTGCGCCGCTTCTTCATGGATAGGGGATCGTTTCCGCTCATGGCGCCCCTTGCGCGGCAAGAATCGGCGAGAAGAATTCATCGACCCGCATGAGCACCTCTTCCGGCATTCTTGACGCATGCACCTGGCGCCTGAGTTCACTGCCATTGCGCACGCCGTGCGTAAACCAGCAAGCGAACTGCTTCATTTTCCCGAGCGCGTCCGGGATTTCCGCAGAAATCAGATCGCGAAAATAGCCGGCCAGCAGGCGATATCGATCCGCCTCGGTGGGCTGATCGTAGCGGCCTGACTGCCTGTATTGCTCAATCTGTCGAAAAATCCAGGGATTTGTCGCCGCCGCCCGGCCAATCATCACGGCATGGCAGCTTGTCTCCGCCGCCATGCGCTCCGCGTCTTCCGGCGCTTGAATATCTCCGTTGCCAATTACGGGCATCCTCACGGCCTCCCGAACCGCGCGGATGATACTCCAATCGGCGTTGCCAGAGTAGCCTTGCAGCCGCGTCCGTGGATGGATGGCGATGGCGTTCACTCCGATCTGCTCCGCCATCCTCGCGACCTCAACTGCAACGATGTTCTTCTCGTCCCAGCCAGCACGGATTTTGATTGTGAGCGGGATGCGTACAGCGGCTCGAACCGCGCCGAGCAATTGCTCCAACTGTTTCAGATCGCGCAGAAGTCCAGAGCCGCCGCACTTGACGACTTTCTTCGCCGGGCATCCGAGATTGATGTCCACGAAATCGAATCCCAGCTCTTCCACGAGGGATGCCGCCGAAGCCATGACGTCCGGCTCCGAGCCGAAAAGCTGCGCTGCGATTGGATGCTCGTCGTTTTGAAAGTAGAGGTAGTGGAGAGTGCGGTTGGCGCGGCGCGCAAGCCCCTCGGCGCTGGTGAATTCCGTCATGATAAGGCCGCAACCGCCAAGCCCGCGGATGACTCGGCGAAAAATCGTGTCCGTCACGCCCGCCATCGGCGCGAGAACGGTCGCGGGACGTATGATTACTCCGCGGACTTCATAGGAGCTGGGTATCCCGTGAGTCAATCGAGCCTCACCAAGGATTCAATCCTTAAAGTAATGTGCTGTCTAGCGGCGCGGAATCGGGAGCAGATTCGGTTGATTCACGCTGCGTGCGCCTTCCGCCCGCCTCATTAGACTGTTCGGCGCGCGAATCGCCCTCCACTGAATTCTGCTTCCCCGCCATCTGTTTGCCCGCCAAATGTTCAGCCAGCGCGGCACGTGAACCGCCGAAAAAGCCTTCGACCACCTGCTCCACCGCATGTTGCTGGGCATCGCCGGTCCGCAGGTTCGCTACGTAAACATACGCTTTGCCAAGCTTCCGCCGCGAGACAACTCCTTTTTGCGCCAGGCGGTCGAGAATCGTCATGATCGTCGTGTAGGCGCGCGGACGGCGAACGGAAATCGCCTCCTGAACCTGCCGCACGGTCGCCTCTTCGAGCGGCCACAGCGCATTCATGCAGTCGAGTTCGAGCGGAGCAAGCTCGAGGATGGACCGCCTAAGTCCCTTCTGCCGTCCATCGCTTCTCGCCATCGCCATCAGGAAACCTTTCTCTCCCCCGCAGCCGTGCCTTTGGCTACCTGCGGAGCCGAATCCAGTTTCAGTTGCTCCGGGGCGGCTCCGCGGTTGGCCGAAGGCAGGTAATCTTCAACCCTCAAAAGACGCCGCTCGAGGGCGGCTCCGCGTTCTGTCCACCCCGGCTCTCCGCGATCCGATGCGAGCATGGCGCTCATCGCGCCCATCTTGGAGTCCAAATCGTCCAGATAATGAAGCATGACGGCTTCGCGAAACATCGGTAGTTTTGGCGAGCCAAACTCGTAGTGCCCGTGATGACTCAGGACCATGTGTTTCAACAGCGTCGCCAGCTCTTCGGGGAAGCGGGGTATCGTCCCGGCTTTCCTGCCGATAATTTCGACTGCCATCACAATGTGGCCGACGAGTTGTCCTTCCGTTGTGTATCCGAGCGCCCGCTCGTAGGAAAGTTCGTACACCTTGCCCACGTCGTGCAACACGGCGCCTGCCAGAAGGAAATCGCGGTTCGTTTCCGGATAATGGAGTGCCGTGGCTTCGCTCAAATCGCACAAGCTGACCACGTGCTCCAATAAACCGCCGAGGTAGGCATGGTGCATCGTTTTAGCGGCCGGAGCGCGGCGGAACCTGGGACCGATCTCCGGATCATCGAGAACGGCTTCGAGCAATTGGCGAATGTTCGCGTCGCGGATTCCCGCGATGTGCTCACGCAACCGCACCCATAACTCATCCACATTTGCCTTCGTGGCGGCGTAAAAATCCGCCGGTTCGACCTCGGAAGAATCAACCTTTCGAAGTTTCTCAATGATAAGCTGAGGGCGGTTCCGGTACACGTCCACCCGGGCCTGCACTTTCACAAAATCATCGCGGGAAATCGCCGCTGAAGATTCCTCGAACCGGTCCCACATCCTGGCTTCCACGGTGCCGGTACGGTCGCCCAGTTCCAGGCGCAAATAGGCTTTCCCTTCTCGCGTCGAACGCACCTCTTTCTCGAACACGAGGAAGTAAGACGTGATGGTTTGCTCTGGCGCGAGGTCCGCGACGTAGGCGGGTTTCATAGAATTACAGTCATCGCTTAGAATAAGAGGAATCGCTTATGTTTCTTTTGATTTGGTGGACCTTTGGTCGTCGTGGGATCCACCGCCGCGCTGTTTATTTCCGCAATGGTCTCCCCGGACACACCGGCCGTGTCTGTGTATCCGGCGTGTACTTCGACAAAGCTGTCTTTTCGGAGCGTATTCAGGTAATCGCGAAGTTTGGGCTCCGCCTGTTTGGCGGTGATTTGTCCGATGATTTGGTTCTGCACTTTTTCTAAGGGTTGGATGCCCGCTTCGTATCGTTCCTCCACCTGAATAATCATGAAGCCGTTTTGAGCATGAATGACGGGGGTCATTTCCTTGCGGTTGAGCTTGAACACCTGCTCCTCAATAGGCTTGGCGAGCTTTCCCCGCTCGAATTTCCCCAGTTCTCCGCCCTGCTTGCCGGTGCTTCCATCTGAAAAATGTTTTGCAAGATCCCCGAAATCCTCGCCGTTCATGACGCGCTCCCGTAAGTCATTGGCCTTCTTTTCGAGCGCCGGCAGCTCGGATTCTGGTTTTCCTTCCGTACTCACGAGGATCTCGCGTAGGTAAACCATTTCCGGTGACTGGTATTCGCTTTTGTGCTCCTCGTAGTACTTCTGGATTTGCGCATGATCCACTGAATTCCCAATCTTCGTGTACACTTCCCGGTTGATCACCTCGCTGACCAGGAAGTGTTTTCGTATGCTGTCTTTGAATTCGTCGTAATTCTCCCCGTCCGCGGTGATCGCCTTCTCTAAGTCCTCAAGGGACGCAAGGTTGTGTTCAATCCGGATATCGTCCAATTGCCGGATGACGTCCGTTTCGACCGAAATGTTCATGTCCTTTCCGCGTTGTTCGAGCAGCGACTGGTCAATCAAGTTGCGCAGAGAGTCCCTCTGCATTTCCGCGATGAGTTGCTGCAGTTCCTCCGGAGTGCAGTTCTTGCTGGCGCACTCCTGCTTTGCGTCATCCACGGACGCGTCCTTGGCGTGCTCCAGGTCAAGGGTCGTGATGATTTCATTATTCACGCGAGCAACGATCTCTTCCACCACCGTCCCACGTGGGGGAGGCGCAGCGGGAGGCGCCGCCGGCGGCGTGGGATTTGATTGCCCCGTCGTGGCCGTGGCTCCGCGCCCCTGCGTTTGAGACTTAGTCTGAGATTGCGGTTGAGCCTGCCCTGCTGCCACGCTGCAAGACAGGGCAAGGCCTATCGCAAGCAATTGCACTTTCATGAGGTCCCCCTCGCTATTCTATCCCTACGCTTGTAGTTGCAGCAATATTTTCCGGACTACCTGTGCCGTTGATTCCGTTCCTCGTTCAAGATCGATCCACAATACACCGGCCGGGTCGAGGCGCAGCCCGCGCTGCGCTCGCAGAAGTTTCACAATCCGTTCGGGGTTAATGGTTGTTTCGACGTAAAACTTCACGGCCACTTTTCCGTCCCTGCGCTCCACCGATGCGACCTGCATTTTTTCGGCGGAAGCTTTCAAAAGCGCATATTCCAATAGATTCCGGACGGCCGGCGGGGCCGGGCCGAAGCGATCGCCAAGCTCCTTCAGGACTTCTTCGCTTTCTCCTTCCGTCGCGATCTCAGCGATCCGCTTGTAGGTTCGCAACCGAAGGTTCTCGCTTGGAATATATTGTGGTGGGATGCGAATATCGGCGCCAAGGTTGATTGTCGCCCTGAGATCAAGTGCGGAGGATTCGCCGCGCAATTCACTCACGGCGCGCTCCAGCATCTTGGTGTAAAGATCGAAGCCAACGGCATTGATGTGTCCGTGTTGCTGCCTGCCAAGCAGGTTTCCGGCCCCGCGAATCTCGAGGTCCAATGCAGCGATGCGAAAGCCCGCTCCCAGCTCGCTGAATTCCCTCAGCGCCGCCAGGCGCTTGCGTGCTGTGGCCGAGAGCGCGACGGCGGGCGGAACAAGTAGGTAGGCATAGGCCCGCTGATTGGACCTGCCAACACGCCCGCGCAACTGATACAGCTCGGATAGTCCCAAACGGTCGGCCCGGTTGATTAGGATTGTGTTCGCGCGCGGGATGTCCATTCCATTTTCCACGATGGTCGTCGACACAAGAACGTCCGCCTCATCGTTCATGAATTTGAGCATCACGGATTCCAGCTCGCGCTCCCCCATCTGGCCGTGCCCCACGACGACGCGCGCTTTCGGAACCAGTTTGCTGATCAATGATGCCAGGGAATGAATCGACTCGACCCGGTTATGGATGAAATAGACTTGTCCGTTGCGCGCAAGTTCCTCCTCAATCGCTTTGCGCACTAACCCTTCCTCGAATGGAGCCACCACCGTTTGAATCGCCAGCCGGTCCTTGGGAGGCGTCTCGATGACGCTCAGATCACGCAAGCCGAGCAATGACATGTGCAGCGTGCGCGGAATCGGGGTCGCCGAAAGCGTCAGGACATGGACATCTTTGCGCAGCTCTTTGATCCGTTCTTTGTGGGCGACCCCAAACCGTTGCTCTTCATCCACGATGAGAATTCCCAGGTCATGAAACTTGACGTCCTGCGAGAGCAGCCGGTGCGTGCCGATGACGACGTCCGCCTTCCCTGCTTCGATTGCCGCCAGAGTCTGTTTTTGCTGCTGCGGGGTGCGAAACCGACTCAGCATCTCAACCCGCACGGGAAATGCCGCAAACCTCCGGCGGAATGTTTCGTAGTGCTGAAACACAAGAACCGTTGTCGGCGCAAGTATGGCTACTTGCTTGCCGTCTGTCACGGCCTTGAACGCGGCGCGCATGGCGACTTCCGTCTTCCCGTATCCGACGTCCCCGCACAGGAGGCGGTCCATAGGAACCGGCTTCTCCATGTCCCGCTTCAGGTCAATGATCGCGGAGGCCTGATCCGGGGTCTCGTCGTATTCAAACGCGTCCTCGAATTCCTTCTGCCAGGGCGAATCGGGCGGGAACGCGTGTGCGCCGGTCACTTTTCGCGAGGCGTAGAGACGCACGAGCTGGTCGGCCATTTCGGTCAGCGATTTCTTGACGCGCGCTTTTCGCGTTGCCCAGCCGGGCCCGCCGAGTTTGTCAAGTTGCGGGTGGATGCCCTCGAGCGCGTGGTAGCCCTGCACCAGATCCATTCGCGAAAGTGGCACATAGAGCCGCGCATCATCGGCGTAAAACAGGAGCATGAATTCGCCGCTTTGGCCGTCTGCCTGCAGTTGACGCAAACCTTCAAATTTCCCGATGCCGTGGTCCACGTGGACCACATAGTCGCCGGGCTTTAGCTCCCCGAAATCCGCAAAGAACTTCCCCGTCTTCGCGCGGGATTTCGTTTGTACCGCTGCGCGCTCGTCGAATAAGTCGCCGGTGCCATAAATCGTGAGGCGGCATTCGGGAAATGCAACTCCGCGAGCGATGGGAATTCGCGCCAGCACAAGGGCTGGCACGGACCCCGCGGTCGCGTCCTCGGCCAGCCGTGTGGCCGCCACGCCTTCCCCACCCGAGAGTTGGTATGGCAATTCGTATTCATGGCACAGGTCCGCAAGCCGTTCGAGGTCTCCGAGAGTCGCCGCGGAGACAATCAAATGTTCCCCTTGCACCACGCGGGCGCGCGCTTCCGTCATGAATGCGGTGACATTTCCGTGGTACCTCTGTGTCGGCTGCGTGCGCACGGTCTGCCCAGAACCGGCGGATGCCGACAATGAGAGTTGCTGGAGGATGAGTCGCTGCTTTGAATTGAGGGCGGTCTTGAAGGAACTCTCGTCAAAAATAATATCGGAAATGCGCGCATCGCCGCCGTTTTCTCTTGCGCGCTCAGATTCTTCCGCAAACAATTTCTTCACGCCTGCTTCTATCTCTTCCGGTTCCTCGAGAATCACAACCGGCCTGGCAACAAGATCAAATAGACTCTGGCTTCCAACTTGTCTTGACCTGTCATTCGTATCCAGGTCTCCGGAGCTGTCTCCGGCCGCGGTTCTTGCCACAGTTCTTGCCGCAGTGCTTGCGACGTCCCGAAGGAATTCGCTCAACGGAGGAAGCGTCACTTGCTCTACTGGGCGTATCGAACGCTGGGTATCCGGATCAAATTCGCGAAGTGATTCAACCGTGTCACCGACAAGTTCAATCCGGACCGGGTTTGCAGCTTCCGATGGAAACACATCCACGATTCCGCCGCGCGATGCATATTGTCCGGGCATCTCCGCCATTTCGGCGTGGACGTACCCGGTAGCGCCCAAGTGCTGTAGGAACTCCTCCAGAGGAATGTCCGCATCCCGCGCGACCGTCCGCCCCAGCCCTGCGTACGCTTCCACGGGCTGATACCTCATGGCCGCGGCGCCCACCGGAGCGACCACGATCTGCGCCTGCCCTGTTGCCATGCGCCAGAGCGTCATCGCACGAGTTTCGAGAATTGCCGGGTGAGGAGGAATCTCGTCCCAGGGCATCGCGCTCAAGACTGGCAGATACAATATTTGGCCTGACGAACTGCCGATGGCCTCGCGAAAGAAGAATCGAAGCGGCTCAAGGATCGCCTCGGCCCGCGCATCGGAGTCCACCAGGAGGAACGTGGGCCGGCGGAGCGCGGCCGTGACGATGGCCGCAAGGATGACCCGCCCCTCGGGTGTTAGCCCTTCCAGAGCCGCTTCTTGAGCGCCGCGCCGCAAGTTCTCGACGGCGGAATCCACCGCCGGGAGCCGCGTAACGCGTGCGAAGAGATCATCCAGGGTAGAGAGAGTCATTCCAGGAAACGCCAAAAGGCCGTGCGGCTCTTACCGCACGGCGCTGTCACACTCATCTTAGCATGCTCATTCAATCCATTGATTTTGTCGGCCGGAATGAACTTGGGAAGTCTTTAGTGCGGCGGAAAAGCTGCAACAAAAGCCCGGACAGCTCAAATCCTGAAAACTAGAAGCCGGCGCGCCGGGCAACGGGCTTGCTGCGCGCCACCTGCGGTGGCTGAATGATCGTGGCCATTTTGCGGATCATCGCCAGGACAAGGCGCTTGTCACCATCGGAAAGAGTCGAGCTATACTTCTTGATCTCCGAGAGAAACCGGATTTCATCTTCGGAAAGCTCTCCCAGCATTTTCTGAGTCTCGCGGTCGCGGGGAGTTTCCGCCCCCGGGAAAAAATCCGCCAGCGCGATGTCCATCGCTTCCGCAATCTTTGCAAGGGTTTCCAGCGAAGGAACCGTGTGCCCGTTTTCCACGCGCGAGAGATAGCAACGCAGCAGCCCCGTCCTGCGCTCGATGTCGCCCTGCGACAGCCCGCGCTGGCCGCGGTACGACCGAATCACCTCGCCGATATTGACCTTGGGCTTTTCTTTGGGCACTGGCCGGGCTCAAGGAGCCGCGGCTATATTAAGTAGTCGGCCGCGCGCGCGCAAGAGGATTGTTGTGACCGGATGCCGCACGATTCGCTTCCGGCAGTCCAGTTCGCTGGCCGCCTAGAGGGGCAGCCCGCCATAGATAGCCCGCGTGATTGCCGCCATCAATGCCGAGCTTTTGTTCCGGTCGTCAATTCCCTTGACCATGACCACCAGAACGAATGGACGCCGCCCGAACACGATTGCGGCATCGTGATGGATTCCCGTGATTTCGCCCGTCTTGTGGGCAATCACGGTGCCTGGAGGCAGGCCCGCCGGTATGGCCTCATTGAAGGTTTGCAGCTCGAGAATGTCGAGCATTTGCTTGCATGAATCGGGGTCGCAGGCGGAATGGTCGGCAATCGCGCGAAGCAGCACATACAATCCATTGGCTGAAGTGGTGTTGTTCCGCCCCGCCTGAAACGCCTTTTCGTCTTCGACGCCGCGCAAAACGTGCATATCGTCCGCCCCGAGCAGATGCACGCGCGCCTGGATGTTTGCCACACTCAATCTCTCAATAATCAGGTCTGTCGCCAGGTTGCTGCTTTTGATGATCATCGCCTCGCAAAGCTGGCGCAGCGTCCAAAAGGTGCCAATGGCCTTGTAAACCTCTTCATCCGAATCATCGTTCGGATCGAGCTGGTAAGGGCTGCCGTCCACGATGCTCTGAAACTCGTTCTTGATGAGAAGTGTGTCGTCCAGACGCAACTTGCCGGCTTGGCTTTCGGCAAAAAGCTCAATCATCACGGGGATCTTCATCGTGCTCGCGGCATGGAATTGCTCATTCTCATTCAGCATCAGTTCTTGCGGAGGAACATCCAGTGTACGGAATGCGACGGCGACATCGGCGCCACTCTCGCGAATCAGTTTCTCTACTTCGGCGCGCGCCGGGGATTCAGCAATCACGGGAACTGCGGCGGCGGGACTCCCTGCCGGCCTATGCACTCCCGGAAGCGATACTCCCAGCCCGGCGAATATCCCGCCCGCGCACAAAATCCCTGCAAGCCGGAACGTCGTGTAATATTTCCTCTTTTTCACCAGAATTTATTCACCGCCGCCTTCGGATTGCCGCCGCTCGAAGAAAGAATACATAACCGGCATGACGAAAAGGGTGATGAATGTCGAAAGCAGCAGTCCGCCAATCACAGCGAGCGCCAGCGGCTTTTGTAGCTCCGCTCCGGAGCCCAGCCCCAATGCCAGCGGCAGCAATCCAAAGAGCGTCGCAAGCGTCGTCATCAGAATGGGCCTGACGCGGATGCGCCCTGCGGCCGCGAGCGCCTGATTCAACGGCATATGCTCTTCCTCGCGCAGATGCGCCACGTATTGGAACAGAATGATTCCGTTTTTCACCACCAGCCCGATCATCAGGATGATTCCCATCATCGACGAAACGTTCAGCGGCGTCCCGGTCACCAGTAGCATTCCAAACACGCCCAGCAATGACAGCGGAGCCGCCGATAGGATAATCAACGCAGGGCCGAACTTGCGGAACTGAATTACGAGAACGGTGAACACCGCAGCCAGCGCCAACCCGACCACACCCAGGAGTTCCTTAAACGATTGCTGCTGGGCTTCGTATTGACCGCCGATCTCATAAGTCATGCCCGTCGGGAGATGAATTCCTCCCATCATTGTCTGCACGTCGCCCATGGTGCTGCCGAGATCGCGATTTTCGAGCCGGGCCGTCAAAGAAACCATTAATCGCTGATTCTCGCGCAAGAGCTGGTTTTCTCCTTGCACGTTCTCGACGGTTGCCAGCGCGCTGAGCGGCACGACTTGCTTTGCGGGCGTCACGATCGGGAATTGCGCAATGTTGTTGTAGTTGTAGCGAAATTCGTCCGGGAAACGGACGCGGATATCAATCGTCCGGTCCGCCTCCCGCAATTGCGTCTCGGTGAGGCCCAGCAATCCGGCGCTCACCTGTTGCGTAACCTGATCCACGTTTAATCCCACGCGCCCTGCTTGCGTCGGGTCCACGTGGAATACGATTTCGGGATTTCCCTTCTGGTTCCCCTTGAAATCAACGATGCCATCAATCTTCTGCAATTTGTTGCCGACATCCTCCGCAACCTGCTCGAGTTGATCGAGGTTATCCCCGAACAGCTTCACTTCGACGGGCTCAGGAACTCCCTGCAGATCGCCGAGCATGTCCTGCAGGATTTGGGTGAATTCGATCTCCACGCCGGGAGCGTCCTCCGTGACCAGCGGGCGGAGGTAATCCATGATCTCCTCCGTCGAACGCGTGCGTTCGGAGAGCGGCTTGAGCTTCACCAGAATGTCGCCCTTGTTCTGCTGCGTCGCATAAAGACCCATTTCCGCGCCCGTGCGGCGCGAGAAGGCCGACTGTTCCGGCAGCGCCGCAATGCGCGTTTCAAATTTCCGGACAATAGTGTCGGTCTCCTGCAGAGATGTCCCCGGGGGAGTGATGTAGTCCAGCACGAACCCGCCTTCGTCCATGTCCGGCAGGAAGTCCGACTCCAGCTTTGTATACAGGAATAGGCCGACAGCGATCGTAATCACCGTTGCCGCCACCACCCAGATCCGGTTCCGCAATGCCCAATGCACGGATCGTTCGTAGGCGCGGTTCACCGGCGCCATAAATCTCCCCGCGGAATGCTTGTAGGCCTTGGGAGTAAGAAATCGCTCCGAGAGCAGCGGGATCAGCGTCAGAGCAAACACAAGAGATAGCAGGATCGAAATGCTCAGCGTCATACAGAGCGAGCGGAAGAAGTCGCCCACGAATCCGGTGAGCAGCCCCAGCGGTAGGAAGACCACCAGCGTCGTCGCCGTCGAACCGACCACCGGCCCAATGAGTTCCGCCGTTCCCCGCTCGGCTGCCTCCGCGGGCGTCTCGCCCAGCCCAATGTGCCGGTAGATGTTCTCGATTACCACTACGGCGTCGTCAATGATGATGCCAATGGCAATCGCGAGTCCGCCGAGCGACATCAGGTTCAGCGTTCCGCCAAAGAGCTTTACAAAGAAAAATGTGCCCACCACGGAAAGCGGCAACGAAAGCGCCGCGATGAGCGTCGTTCGGCCTTCCCGCAGAAACGCAAATAGAATGAGGACCGCCAGCACGGCTCCGATCAGAATGGCATCCCTTACATTGCTGATCGAATCCCGCACAAACTGCGCCAGGTCGTAAACGAGCGATATGTGCAGCGTCTTCGGGATCGCGTCGCCCAGGTTTGCCATTAAAGCGTTGAGCTGAGTGCCCAATTGAAGAATGTTTCCGCCAAGTTGCCGCGAGACATTCACCAGAGCCGCCGGCTTTCCATTCCCGGTCACCAGGATCGTGCGGTCCTCGACGCCGTTCTGCACCTCGGCGATATCGCTCAGGTGCAGAGGTGTCGAGCCCTGCGTATCCACGATCGTATTGCGGATCTGATCCAGCGTCGTAAACTGGCTCGTGGTCAGGATCAGATATTGCAGGTAGTCCTTCGGCAGCTTCCCCACCGAAGTCACTTCATTCGTCGCCTTCAGCCGGTCCGCGATATCCACGAGCGACAACCGGTGCGCCGCCATTTTTTGTGGGTCGACGATCACCTGAATCTGCCGTGTATCGGAGCCCTGGACTTCGATGATTCCAACTCCCGGAATGCGGCTGACCATTGGCCGCAAAACGTAATACGCTTGATCGCGCAAGTCCGCGCCCGGCACGTCTCCGTTCACAATGAAGCTCATCACCGGAAACACCGTCGGGCTCACGCGTTCCACTTGAACCTGGGTATCGGCGGGCAGATCCTGGCGGACTTCGTTTACGCTGCCCTGCAGCAATTGCAGCGAATACGCCATGTCTGCATCGGGATTAAATAGGACGGAAATTTCCGACGCGCCCCGGATGGTTTTCGATCTTACCCGATACACCCCCTGCACACTCATCGCGGACTGTTCAAGCGGCCGCGTCACGGAAATGAGCTCCGTATCCGGCGGCAGATCACCCGAATGGGCAAGAATCATGATGCGCGGGAAGTTGAGCTCGGGATAGATGTTGCTGGGGAGTTGGAAAATGGACCAGAGCCCGGCGCCGAATAGCAGCGCTGTAATCAGGTAGACCGCGAATCGGTTATCGCGGGTCGCGCGGACGAGATTCATGGCTCTTTCTCGCCCTTTTTGTCGTCCACTTTTTTGTCGGGCGCGCCGGAATCGCCCGCTGCGCCGCTCTTCGGCGCCTCATGCACCTTTACCTTGGCCTTGTCTTCGAGCCCGTAGCCCCCCGTGAGAATAATATTGTCGCCTTCCTTCACACCGCCCAGGATCTCGACGCGGTCCGGGGTTTCAATCCCCAACTCAACTTCAACCGCTGTCGCATTCTCTCCATCCACTTTGAAAACGCGCGACTTCCCCTCCTGATCCCGATAGATGGACTGCGCAGGAACCGTCAAAACCTTTGAATGCGTTTCAATCGGAATCTGCGCGCTCAAAAACATCCCCAGTCTCAATTCCGAGTTTGCATTCGGGATCCGCACGCGAACCAATCCAGCATTCGTCGTTGGGTCCACCGCTTGAGACACCGCGACCACGTGGCCAGTGAATTGGCGCCCCGCGAACGCCGCGCTCGTCAATTGCACGGGAGTTCCAGCGCGCAGCCGCCGTAAGTCCGCCGCGGGCACGTTTGCCATCAATTCCACTTCTGCGAGTGACGCCGCTTCCACAATCGGCGTCGCTGCCGTGCCGTCCACTTGCTCGCCCACGCTCGCGAACCGCTTCACGACGGTGCCCGAGATGGGCGAATGAATTTCCGTTCGCGTCACCTGAAGCTGCGCCAGGGAAAGCGCTGCCGATACCTGTTTCAAGGATGCCTCCGCGACCTGCACCAACGCACGGGCATCCTCGAGTTCTTTTCGCGCAGCGATCCCCTTTTGAACCAGATCTTCGTTTCTTGCGAGATTCAGCTTTGTGTTATCAACGTTTGCCTGCGCTTGCGCCACTCCGGCCTCGGCTTGCGTTACCTGATCCCGATACGTCCGGTCATCAATTTTCGCGATCACCTGACCTGTTTCGACGCGATCTCCTTCGGCCACTGTAAGACCCGCGATGCGGCCCGCCACTAGCGAACTCACCTTTACATCGCGGTTCGGGGGCGCGGCAACGGTGCCGGTAAGCTGCAAAATCCGGCTCACGTCTCCGCGCGCGACTTGCGTCACCGTCACCGTCGCCGGAGCGGTCTCTTCCTTCGCGCCCTCGTCGGCGCTGCCCGCGTTCTTCGAGCAGCCAAAATTCAGGGCCGCGGCCAATAGCCCGGCAAGATACAGGGAAGTCCATGCCCACTTGTGTTTTGGATTTCGCATAGTCATTCCAATGGAACTCCTACGATTTCTTCAAGCTCCGCGAATGCCTGCTGCAATTCAAATAGGCTTTGGAGATATTCCCGCTCATTCTGTTGAACGGTTCGCTGCGCATCGACCACGGCCAAGATGCTCGTCCTACCCGCGGTGTAACTTTCCTCCGCGAGACTTTCCAACTTTCGTCCCTCGGGGATCACAGATTCACGATAGAGCCGGACTTCTGTAAGGCGGGCGTTGAACTCGATGTAGGCTACCTCCACGTTTCCGGCAACCGACCTCCGCGTCGCCAGTGTTTGGCCTTCGATAAGTTTTTGAGTGGCGGCCGATTGCGCCAGTTCTCCCTGAAAGCGCGTGAAAATGGGCAGCCCGACCGTCACCTGTCCCCGCGCCCCCTCGCGAAAATCCGGGGGCGAATTGAAGTCTGCGCCGGCCTCAAGAGTCACATCCGGCACACGCTCTGCGCGAAACGCCTTTTCGCGGCTCTGCTCGACTTTCAGCTCTTGCGCAAGATGCTGAAGCTCCGGATTCGCGCCCGTCGCGCGTGCGATCAAATCATCCAACGCGGATTGTGGCGGCATGGTATCCAGCGGGGTCACCAGCTCCCAGGTTGTACCGGCCGGCTCATTCAGAAGTGCTGTCAGTTTTCCAAACGCCACTTTCGATTCCTGCCGCGCCACTTCGAGGTCCGCCTGCGCCCGCGCCAATTCCAGATCCGCTTGCATCAATTCAAGCTGTGGCACGTCCCCCGCTTCAAACCTTGCCTTCGCGGTGTCCCGCAATTTCGTCGCAAGCTCCACCAATCGCATTTGCTGATCCACGATGCCCGCGCCAAGCGCGGCCGCGAAAAACGCCTCGCGGACCAGCCGCCGCACTTGCCTGCTGACCGTCGAAATCTCCACGTCCGTGAGCGACACCTCTTGCCGCGCCGTTTCCATTCGCGTCCTGCGTTTACCTCCTAATTCCACCGGCAAATCAAAGAATAGGGATTCGTGGGGAGTATCACGCGTGGCGCCGAATGAAACCGTGGGGTTCGGGCGCTCGCCGGCAATCGTGATTCCCGCGAGTGACACCATCCTCCGCAAACGCGCCGCAGCAATGTCCAGGTTTTGCCGCTCGGCAATGGAAAATGCCTCTTGCAGCGTAAGCCGGCGCCCGGGCGATGAGCTTGCCCCCTGATTACCGGTCGCCTGCGCAAACGTTGCAATCGAACACGCGAAACCAATCACGAGCAGGAGCGCACTTCGCAGACATTGGGATGTTTTTCCGGAAGTCGTAATCATTCAGTGCCCGCTCCCGCGGAGCCTGCCGAGGATACACCCAATGCCGCAAACAAAGTCGTGCAGATTAGGGCCGCACACCTTAAGACCCGCTTAAAGCACAAGGAGCAATCGATCTATTCAAATGGACCGGTCCAAGCTCTCAACATGCTTTTCCGCGCTCGGCGCATCGAGTGGAATTTGAACGAGAACTGACGTGCCTTTTCCCGCAGCGCTTTTAATTTCAATACTCCCCCGATAGGCTTCGACGATTGCCTTGCAAATCGCCAACCCCAGCCCGAAGCCGTTTGAAAGCTCCCCCTTTGAATCTTCTCCCCGGCGGAATCGCTCGAAGACATGCGGCAGGTCGGCAGCCGAAATGCCGGGCCCCGAATCCTCTACGGTGAGAATAGCCTGTCGTGCAGAAGACTCCCCAAGGCGCAGCGTCACGGTTCCGCCCGCGCTGCTGTGCCGCACGGCATTGTCCAAAAGGTTGACCCAAACCAACTCCAAATCCTCCGGGTCTGCCCGCAGTTGTGGGTTCCCTATCGCATCGACCGCAATGTGAACCTGCTTTGCCGCGGCGATTCCGGCAAGGCGGCTGACCGCCGCTTCGCACGTGGCGAGCACGTTCGTCGCAGGCAGTTCCGCCCGCTTGCCTTCCTCGCTCACTTGCTCGATGCGCGCGAGGCGCAGCATCCTTTCCACGAGCGATTCCATCCTCTCGCAATCACCCAACAGACCCTCGAGGCCGGATTCGTATTCGGCAGCTGATCGCGGATGTTGCAGAAGCACCTGAGCGCTGGACTTGATGATCGCGACGGAAGTTTTCAACTCATGCGCCAGATCGCTTGTGAATTCCCTCTGCCTGGCGAATGAATCATGAAGCCGCAAAACGAGAGTTTCGAGCGCCTCGCTGAGCGGCGCAAGCTCCGGCACCGACTTCGCTCTCGGCGGCGCCCTAAACTCCCACTGTTTCACGCTGATGCCGCCCGCGCGCCCCGCCAAATCGCTCAATGGACTCAGGCTGCGGCGCATCACCCACGCGGTCAGCCACGCCATCGGCAGAAGCAACGCCAGCCCTGCCGCGCTCAGGTAAAGTCCCGCACGAAAGACCCGGCCGCGCATTTCCACCAGCGATGACGCGTACACAACCGTAATCTTCGCGGGCGGCCCCGCCTCGTCTTCGCGGTCGAGGATTGGGATATCCTTCAGCACGAGTCCGCGAAACGGCACTCCATCCTTCCGAAAACGGGCCAGCCCACCCGTTGTATATCGCGTTTCTCTCGGCAAACCCTCCCATCCATCCGAATGAGCGAGTGGCGCTCCACTCGCAAGCGCCACGGAAAAAACGTCTGGATGGGTCGCATCAATGGAAGCCGGCAAGCCGGTGTTGTCAAAAATCAATAAGTCCGGCTTATCTTCGTCGTAACGAACCAGCGCGCGCACGCTCAACGCTTTGCCTTGCAAGCTCACATCAAATGCCGAAAGCAATTCCGTCCTGGCCACGAAGACTCCGATAGCGACCAGAATCGCTGTCAGCAACAAATCCAGCGCTATCACGCCCGCGACAATTCGCGCGGCCAGCGAAATCGGTTTCCACTTCATTTCCGTTTTCCCTCTCCATCCTTCCGCAAAATATACCCGTGCCCGCGCATGGTGTGGATCAGTTTTACCGCAAAACCGTCGTCAATTTTTCGCCTCAATCCGGAAATATAGACCTCGATCACGTTGCTGAACTTTTCCCAGTTGTAATCATAAAGGTGCTCGAGCAACTCCGTCTGCGGCACGACCGTATCCGCGCGATGCACCAGGTATTCGAGAACGCGGTACTCCATCGGCGTCAGCGTGACCTCTCGCCCTCCGCGCCGCACCGAGCGCCTCGCCGTGTTCACTTCCAGATCGCCCACGTTCAATACCGGCGCCGATTTTCCTTTGCCGCGCCGGATCAACGCCTTCGCGCGCGCCAGCAGTTCTCCGAGGTCGAACGGCTTGGTGACGTAATCGTCCGCGCCCGCGTTCAGAAGGGACACCACGGATTCGCGCTCGTCGCGCGCGGTCAAAATCAGAATCGGAGTTTCTTTTCCTGTGCTGCGCAGATGTTTCACCACGTCGAGCCCGCTTCGCTTGGGAAGCATCAAGTCCAGAATCAGCAGGTCATACTCGACGGATTCCGCGAGAAAAATCGCTTCTTCGCCATCGGCTGCCTGATCCACGGCGTAACTTCCGCCTTCGCGCAACCCTCGCGCGATATTCTCGGCCAGCCGCTTCTCGTCTTCGACCACCAGCACTCGCATCGGATTCCGTCTTTCCCTGGCTCCTCTCACCACGAAATGCATCCATCACATTCCGCGCAATGGGCTTAAGGGATTCTTAATGTACGGCTGCATATCGTGCCTTGCAACCGGACAGCCAAATGCCGGCAAGGCGCGTCCCCGCGTGGAACCCGCCACTCTGCGATCGAAGCACAGGAGGTGCTCGTGCAATCTAGAAAGAAGCAGGCAATCGGAATTATTGCGCCATCCATTGGACTGGCGTTTGTCGTCGCAATCGTCGCCGTGGCTGCGCCCCAGGCTTCAGGCTATAAGCTCACGAAGAAAGTCGTGCTCGGCGGCGACACCGGCTGGGATTATCTTCTTGCCGACGCCGCGACTCATCGCATTTTCATATCCCACGGCGGCCACACCCTGGTCACCGACTCGGACGGCAAACCCGTTGGCGACATCCTGAACACCGCCGGCGTTCATGGCATCGCTCTCGCGCCCGAATTCAACCGCGGATTCACCAGCAACGGCCAGGCGAACTCGGTCACCGTTTTCGATCTGAAAACTCTTCAAACCATCACCGAAATTAAAATTCAAGGCCAGAACCCGGACGCGATTGTTTACGACCCGGCCTCCAAACGCGTCTTCACCATGAATGGCCGGAGCAGCGACGCCACCGCGATTGACGCCAAGACCGGCGAGATTGTGGGAACTGTGCCGCTCGGAGGAAGGCCGGAAACCGCTCAGGTTGACGGCGCTGGGAATATGTACGTCAATCTCGAGGATAAAAGCTCGCTCGCCGTCGTGGACACGAAGAAACTCACTGTTACCAATACCTGGCCTCTCGCGCCTTGCGAGGAACCCTCCGGCCAGGCAATTGACGCCGCTCACAAGCGCACGTTTATCGGCTGCGGTGGGAACAACATCATGGCCATGGTGGACATCACGAACGGCAAAATCGTTGCCACCGTCCCGATCGGCCGGGGTGTGGACGCCAATGGATTTGACCCCGGGACGGGTCTAGCCTTCGCGTCCACGGGAGACGGCTTTCTCACCGTCGCGCACGAAGATTCGCCCGACAAGATGACTCTCGTCGAAAACGTGCCGACGCAAGCTCGCGCCCGTACGATGACGGTGGATACTTCCACGCACACTGTTTATAGCGTTACGGCTGAATTCGGGCCGCCGCCTGCCGCCCCGCCCGCTGGCACGCCGCCGGGCCGAGGAGGGCGGGCGCCGATGCTGCCGGGAACTTTCACTCTCTTAATCATCAGTCGCCAATAACAGGTCAATTGCGCCGACCGGGCTCCTTCCCGTTCGTCGGGATTGAGCCTGGTTGGGGCATCGCAAGCGAATTCGTTCGGGTTGAAAGTTTTCAATTCGGAGGAGATAGAATGAACCGATATCGTTTCGCAGTATCAGCGGCGCTTGCAGCAACCGTCCTGATTCTGCCTGCGCTTGCGCAAGACAAAAAATTACAGAAGTCCGATCTGCCCGCGGCCGTTCAGAAAACCGCCGACGAGCATTCTATGGGCGCAACCGTCAAGGGCTATTCTTCCGAAGTGGAAGACGGCAAGCTCACCTACGAAGTCCAGCTTACCGTTAACGGACACGGACGCGACGTCGCCATGGATACGAATGGAGTTGTCCTTGAAATTGAAGATGAGGTGGACATCAATTCCCTTTCCGCGGCTGTCCAGGATGGCCTGAAGAAAAAGGCCGGCGCGGGCAAAATCCTGAAGGTCGAATCGCTCACCAAGAAAAGCAAGCTTGTCGCCTATGAAGCCGTCGTCCAGGATGGCACGAAGAGAAAAGAAATCCAGGTTGGCCCTGACGGCAAGCCGCTCGCTCACGAAGAATAGTTTTATTGCGCCGTCTCACTCGAGGGGGCATCCATGTGGATGCCCTCATCGAAACCGGACATCCCTCCGTCCACGTCCTTTCCCCTTGCATTCTCCGCGTATCGCTGTTTTCATTTACGCCCGCTCGACGAGATGCGTCCGGGCCTGAATTGGCGATTGCCGAAACGCAATGCCTAAACTAAATGCCTAAGAAAGTCCGCAAGCCGATTCGCGAGGCCCCCGCGCCCGCCGTTACCAGCGCATTAAGCGCCTCGAGCGCGGCTCGTTGGCTCCCGCTGCTTCTGCTTCTCTTCGCAGGCAGCGGCTGCTCCGCACTCATCTACGAAATCGTCTGGTACCAGATGCTTCAGCTTGTTATCGGGTCCACGGCCGTTTCCCTCGCCGTTCTCCTCGCTACGTTTATGGGCGGCCTCTGTCTCGGCAGCCTCGCGCTCCCCCGAATCCGCGCGGCCAGAGAGCGCCATCCGCTTCTCGTTTATGCGGTGGTTGAAGCAGGCATCGGCCTCTTCGGGCTTCTTGCACTGGTCGGCATGCCGCTTGTTGACCGCGTTTACGTCGCCGCCGTCGGCTACGGCATGCCCGCGGTATTTTTCCGCGCCTTCATCGCCGCCATTTGCCTGCTGCCTCCCACATTTCTCATGGGAGCGTCGCTGCCCGCCGCTTCCCGGTGGGTGAAAGCCACCACGCGCGGCGTTTCGTGGCTCGGTTTGCTCTACGGCGCGAATATCGCCGGAGCCGTGTTCGGCTGCCTGCTCGCGGGCTTCTATCTTCTGCGCGTTTTCAATTTGACCGCTGCAACTTGCGTCGCCGCGGCCATCAACGCGCTCGTCGCATTTGTAAGCTACTCGCTTTCCAAGACCACCCCCGTGCAGGCGACCGCTGATTCGTCCACGGATGCGCCCACCGATGAATCCGCAGCAGACTCGACCTCACAATCGTTCTCTCAGCCCGCCGCACCCGCAGGCCGCGAAACCATTTACATCTCCATCGCCCTTTCCGGCGCCACCGCTCTCGGCGCCGAAGTGGTCTGGACGCGCTTGCTCAGCCTCCTGCTTGGCGCAACCGTATACGCTTTCTCGATTATCCTCGCCGTCTTTCTTGTCGGGCTCGGACTCGGCAGCGGCGCGGGCGCCGCGCTCGCGCGCCGGGCGCGCCCGCAAGCGTCGCTCGGCTTTTGCCAGCTTCTGCTCGCGGCCGCCGTCGCCTGGACCGCATACATGCTTTCCAGTTCCGTTCCCTACTGGCCCATCAACCCGCTGCTCTCCCGCAACCCCTGGTTCACATTTCAGATTGACCTCGCGCGCGTCCTCTGGACCATCTTCCCCGCGACACTCCTTTGGGGCGCGAGTTTCCCTCTCGCGCTCGCTGCGGCATCGCGCTCATCAGCAAGCCGCTATGAATCTGACGGCGCGAGACTCGTCGGCGGCATTTATGCCGCGAACACTGCCGGAGCAATCGTTGGCGCTCTCGCCTTCAGCCTCATCCTGATCCCAACCGTCGGAACTCTTCAATGCGAGCGCATTCTCAACTGGGTGAGCATCGCCAGCGCCGCGCTAGTCCTCATTCCTGTGATTCTTTCTCTCCGTGCACGTGCGAAGGTCCTTGCGTTTGGGCTCCTTATCGTTGCGACCGCGGGGGCCAGCTATCTCGCCGTCAAAACAGAAGGCGTCCCTCCCGGGCTCATCGCCTACGGCCGCCGCTTCATTCTCAATGTGAATAACTCCGAAATCCTTTATACCGGCGAAGGACTCAACTCTTCCATCGCCATCTCGCGATACCAAGACGGAGCACTCCAATTTCACGTCAGCGGCAAAGTGGAAGCCAGCACGGAACCTTATGACATGCGCCTCCAGCGCGCGCTCGGGCACATGGCCGCGCTCGCGCACAGCGGCCCGCGGAGCGTTCTCATCGTCGGCTTCGGTGCCGGAGTTACCGCCGGCGCCTTTGTCACCTATCCCAGCATCCAGCGCATCGTCATCTGCGAAATGGAGCCGCTCGTCCCGCCCGCGGCCACCAAATATTTCGCGCGCGAAAACTACAATGTGATGGATGACCCGCGCACTCAAATCATCTATGACGACGCCCGGCACTTCGTCCTCACCACGCGCGAAAAATTCGACATCATCACCTCCGACCCTATCCATCCCTGGGTCAAGGGCAGCGCCACGCTTTACTCGAAGGAATATTTTGAAATGGTGAAGGCGCACCTGAACCCCGGTGGAGTTGTGACGCAGTGGGTGCCACTCTATGAGAGTGACATTGACACGGTTCGCAGCGAACTCGCCACGTTTTTCAGCGTCTTCCCCAACGGCACCGTCTGGGCCAATCAGATCGAGGGCCGCGGCTACGACGTTTTCCTAATGGGCCAGCTCGACCCTCCGCGTTTTGACCTCGACGCGCTGCAGGCACGCTTCAACAGTCCACCCTACGCGCGAGTCGCCGACTCGCTCCGCAATGTCGGCTTCAATTCGCCTCTCGATCTTCTTTCGACTTACGCCGGGCAGGCGTCGGATCTTCAACCCTGGCTGCAGGGCGCGGAGATCAATCGGGACGCCAACCTCCGCTTGCAGTATCTTGCGGGCCTCGCGCTCAACGTCAGCATGGAGGACCAAATCTTCGGCGAAATTATCCGCTACCGCCGCTTCCCTCCGGAAATGTTCACCGGCTCGCCTGAGTTGCGCCAGCAACTCATGGACGCCATGCGAGGCGCCGCGCAACAGTAGGCATTTTTGCTAGCATGTCGGAATCCTCGTGAACCCCAGCATCTATATTATCGCGGGCCCGAACGGCGTTGGAAAAACCACTTTCGCGCGCGAGTTCCTTCCCGCTTACGTGAATTGCCCTATTTTCATCAATGCAGACTTAATTGCGGAGGGTCTGTCGCCGCTTGCGCCGGACTCCGTCGCGTTTCGAGCGGGAAGGCTGATGCTTAACGAGATCAAACTCCATGTTCGGCAGGACGAAGATTTCGGATTTGAATCAACACTTGCCGGACGCAGCTATCTCACTCTGCTTCGCGCCGCCAGGAAACGCGGATTCCTTGTGCACATCTTCGTTTCTGTGGGTCCCGGCCGTAGAACTTGCATTGGACAGAGTCAGGTCACGGGTTTCGCTTGGCGGTCATGATGTGCTCGAAAAAGATGTTCGTCGCAGATTCGTTCGCTCAATGCAGAATTTCTTTGTCTTCTATCGCCCGATGGCGAATTCGTGGATTCTTTTTGACAACTCAAGAGCAACCCCTGCACCGATTGCGTACCAGAGGGCCGGTGAAATGCGTATAATGGATCGTATTGTTTACGATGAGCTTTGCGCTCAATACGGTAAATGACCAAACCGCCGAAGAACGTTCTCGACCTGCCTATTGAATTGCGCGCTGAAATGGCTTTTAAGATCGCCGTCGAAAAAGCCATTATCCGGCATGTCCGCGCCGGAGTGCCGATGTACATCTGGCGTGACGGTAAGGTTGTCGCGATCCCGCCCGAGGAATTGCGTGTGGAAGCTGCTCGGCTGCAAGCTGAGTAATCCGCTTATTCTTGTTTTCGTTTTCCCAGTTTTATTTCTTTTGTCTATCTGACTCCGCTATACGAACAGGGTCCAACGCATACTTATCAACAGCAAATCGTTAAAAGTATGGTGCCGGAAGAGGGAGTTGAACCCACACGGCCTTGCGGCCACCGGATTTTGAGTCCGGCGCGTCTGCCAGTTCCGCCATTCCGGCCTGCTCAGCTATTTTACTTGTAGAGGCGCCGCTGCGCCAACTCGCGCTCAACTCCCGGTCAACTCACAGTCATCTCACGTACTACACTTCCAACCTTTTCTCGTATGGCACCTCTTCTCCATACTCCAGGTACCGCCGCATAATCCTTAAATACATCGCCCAGCAGTAGCACGAGACCCGCCAGTGTTTATTCGCCACCGTCCACCCTGTGTGATGGAACCGCACCCGCGTCACTCCGCTTCTCTCCGCTTCCAGCTCAAAGCGCACGCGGGTCCCCGCCCAATCCTCATGCGCCTCAGTAAACTGAATCTCGAATGTCCCACTCGGATCGTACCGCTTCACCTTCGCCCGCCAGTCGTACCCGGGTCCGAAGAACAGTAGGAACTCTGCATCCTTCTTTGCTTCGCCGCTCGAAGACTTTGTCCACCATTGGTCCAGCCCCTTGGGCGTGGACACCATCTCGAAAACCTTCTTCCTCGGCGCGTTAATCGTCAACTCATGCACAATGTCCGCCATCATTTGCCTCCCATCATCGAAGAAAAACCGCGCCGATGGTACACCACGTCCCTGTGCCTTTGCGATTGACTCTTCTCCTTGCCTCCGGCCCAATTTCGTCGCATTATCCCCCGCATGGGATCGATGACCGCGCCGTCTTCTCACGATAAATAGATATGGGCAACACACTCTTCCAACTCTTTCCCAAAGAGGGCGCGCAGATTCTACTCGTGCTCTTCCTCTCGTTTCTTGTCGGACTCGAGCGCGAAGAGCACAAAGTCGGCGCCGACCATTACGGTTTCGGCGGCGTCCGCACTTTCCCCCTCATCGGACTCCTTGGCTACGTCCTCGCCTTGATTTCCAATGCGCATCTCTTCCTTCCAGGACTCGGCCTCGCTGTCGTCGGCGCTTTCCTCTGGCTGTCCTACCGGCACAAATTGGAAGAGTCGAAACTTGCAGGCATGACCTCGGAAGTCTCCGGCCTCCTCATCTACACGCTCGGCGTGCTCGTCTATCAGGAAAAATATTGGATTGCCACGACGGTTACGGTGATTGGCGTGGGCCTCCTCGAACTTAAGTCCGCGCTCGAAGGACTCTCCCTGCGAATTCCTTCCGACGAAATCCTGACCTTCGCGAAGTTTTTGCTTCTCACCGCGGTCATTCTTCCCGTCGTTCCGAACCGGACCTTCGGCTCCTTCGGCTTCAATCCCCTCAAGACCTGGCTCGTTGTCGTCGCCGTGAGCACAATTTCTTATGCCAGCTACCTTCTCCTCAAGGCGCGGCCGAATAGCGGAACTTTTCTCAGCGCGATTATCGGCGGACTTTATTCCTCGACAATTACCACCGTCGTCCTCGCTAAGCGCGCCCGCGACCAATTCCGTCCGCATCTTTATTCCGGGTCCATTCTCGCCGCCAGCGGCACGATGTACCTGCGCCTGCTTGCGCTGCTGGCGATCTTCAACCGCCCGCTTTTCCGCCGCCTCGCGGTGCCTTTTCTCGTCCTTGCGGCAATCGGGAATCTCGGCGGCTTGATTTGGTCGCATCGCAAGCATGCCGATACCGCCGCCCAGTCCGAACCGGCATCGCCGAAAAACCCGCTGGAAATGAACGCCGCGATTTTGTTTGGATTGCTCTTCGTTGCCATGCTTGCTATCACGCACTACGCGATCCTCTACCTTGGCCGCAACGGCTTCTATGGCCTGGCTGCAATCATGGGCGTCAGTGACGTGGACCCCTTCATCCTCGGACTCACGCAGTCCGCCGGCACAAGCGTTCCACTTGACCTCGCCGCCTCTGGAGTGATCATCGCCGCGGCCAGCAACAATTTCGTCAAGGGAATTTACGCCCGCGTCTTTGCCGGCCCGAGCACCGGCAATGAAGCAATCGCGCTGCTGATCACTTACGCCCTGTTGGGAGTCGCTGTCCTGGTTCTGTAGAACCGGGGTAGAATGCCGGCTGGCAAATTTCGCCGGCCAAAGCTCGGCGCACGACGAAACTTAAGGAGACATCACGGAATGAAAGGCAAACCGGAAGTGATCGAGCAGCTCTCCGAAATGCTCAAGGAAGAGCTCGCTGCCATCAGCCAGTACATTCTGCACGCGGAGATGTGCGAGAACTGGGGCTACAAGAAACTCGCCAAGACAACCAAGATGGAATCCATTGGCGAAATGAAACACGCCGAAAAAATTATCGAGCGCATCCTCTTCCTCGAAGGCATGCCCAAGATGGACGTGCTGGGAAAAATCAAAATCGGCTCCGACGTGAGGAAACAACTCGACTATGACTTGGCGCTTGAAAAAACCGCGGTCGCGAACTACAACAGCGCGATTGACGTTTGCCGCAAGGCCGGCGACAACGCCACCGCCGATTTTCTGAAAGAGATCCTCAAGGATGAGGAAGGCCACGTGGACGCGCTCGAAACGCAGCTTAGTCTGATCGAGCAGCTCGGCTACGAGAATTATCTCGCCCAGCAACTTTCGGAATAAGTTTCAGGGGAGACAGAGTCATGCCCAACTTCCTTCCCTCGGGCCAAAGGCTCAATTTTCGTGGGGGCGCGCGCTTGCCCCGCCCTCGATGATCTATAAAAGCTTGCCTAAAACAACGAAAGTTTTATGTGCAGATATTTCTTCGGGTCCTTGCGGAAATCGCTCATCAAGAGCCGCAAATCGCCCGTTAGCCCCGTGATGTTGTCATAGAGCTTCGGATCATTGAACAGCCGCCCGGCCGTGCCTTCGTTTGAATCCAGTTTCGCCGTCGCGCTGGAAAGATTCGTCCCCGCCTGTTTCCACGTCGCGAAGAGCGAATCATCGTTCAACAGCTTGGTGATTGTCCCGTTTCCGTTACGGACGGTATCCATCAGCCCATTCCCCTTGTCCAGAAACTGGCGCATGCTGTCGTGCAGGCCCTGGTCGTATACCAGCTTGCCAAAGGTTCCCTTCTGCTGCTGGATTGCCTCGAGCACGCTGTCCGCGCGCCCAAGTGTCGAGTCCAACTTCTTGTGCAGCGTGTCCGTTGTATAAAGCAGCCCGATCGTTCCCTGCCCCGCCTCGATGTTGGTCAGCATCGCGTCCAGCTTGACGACCGCCGAGTCCAGATGGTCGTACGCCGAGCGGTTCGTGACGAACTGCCCCAGTGTCCCCTTGCCGCCGCGCACGTCCGTGATCATTCCCTGCACGTTGTCGATCAGGCCGTTCATGTGCGTCTCAAGTTCGGTGCCCTGAGCGACAAGCTCGTCTATGCCCGCATTTGGCTTGCCCGTCAGCTCGTCATTATTCACCAACATGCGGCCCGTGAAGCCGCGCGTGATATTCAAGAATCGGTTGCCGAGCAACCCTTCCGTCTCAGGACTGGCCCCCGAGTCAGCGCGAATGTTGTTCTGAAATTTTTTGCTGATGCGCAGGGTCACGATGATGTTGCGCTTCTTGTCCGCCGCCGGCCCTCCGATCGCGGGGTTCACCTGAATGTCATCCACATTGCCCACGTCAATTCCGTCCAGGCGCACGGGCGCGCCGATGCTGAGGCCGGCGACCTCCGGCAAGAAAGTTCTCAGCCGGTATTTCGGTGAGAGCGGGTTTTCACTCGCGGTCACGTAGAAAACGGCCACCACCAGCAGCGCGGTTCCCGCGAGCACGAAGATTCCTACACGCAGTTCATTCCAGGTCAGTTGCTTGTGTTGCGCCATGTCCACCCCTCCCCGTTAGAGTTGATATCTTTCCGGCATTACCCGGTGAATTGCCCGGGCCGTTGCCTTACACCAAAAACCTTTTCAAATATGGATCCTGTGAGTCGAGAACCGCTTGCGGTGCGCCTTGAAAATAAGCGCGGCCTTCGCGAAGAAAAAGAAATTCTGTTTCATTCGCATAGTTGCCGTTTGTGTCCGCGCGTCCAAGATGGACCACGCGGTTCGTTTCCTTGTCGAACCGATAATTCGCCATCCCGAAAGCGTCTTGCAACCGGTGCGTGGCCAACAGTGAGGTGACGCCCTGCAGATCCCGCAAGCGGAGAATGAGCGTGATGATCGTCTGTGAAGTGACGGGATCGAGGCCCGCGGTCGGCGAATCGTAGAAGACAACTTCGGGCCGCGCAATCAAGGCTCGCGCGATGGAAACCCGCCGCCGCATCCCTCCGGAGAGATCCCCCGGCATTTTTTCCATGGTGTCTTCCAGCTCGACAAAGCGAAGCGCTTCGCGCACGCGAGTTTCGATTTCGTCCTCGTCCGTATCGTCTTCACGCAGGCGATACGCGACGTTATCTGCGACGCTGAGCGAGTCAAACAACGCGCCTTCCTGAAAGACAAAGCCCACTCGGCGCCGGAAATCCAGCATTTCCCGTTCGCTCAATCCATCAAGATCCTGCCCGAGGAGAAATACCCGGCCGCCGCTGGGCCGCAGAAGGCCCGCCGCGAGCTTCATAATCAGCGTTTTGCCAGAGCCGCTTTCGCCGACCACAACTCTTGTCTCGTGGGACGCAACGACAAAGGAAAGTCCGCGCAAGACGTCGCCCGCGTCAAATCCTGCGTGGACGTCCTCGAAGATGATGACCTGATCCGGCCCCTCAACAGGCGCCGGGACCGGCGGATGTTCCGCGATCGCCATTGAATTTATATGGGGATTATAGAGGCAAAACGCCTCGCCGTGCGCGCGATCCAAAAAAAGATCAGAAATAAAATTTACCGGAGAGGTAGAGCATCACCTTGGTGAGGAAAAAATTCGTAATCAGAATGAGCACCGAAGAAACCACCACCGCCTGCGTCGTCGCGCGGCCTACCCCCTCCGTCCCGCCGCGCACCTTGAGACCTTGGTAGCAGCCCACGCTGGCGACGATAAATCCGAAGACAAGCGGCTTGGCCAGTCCTTCCATCAAGTCGGAAAAATCGAGCGAATCCACTGCGGTCCGCCAAAACTGCACCGCCCCGAGATGCAGCGTGATCGACGCAACGATGAATCCGCCGATCAAACCGACGAAATCCATCATCGCCGTCAGCAGCGGCACCATCAAGACCGCCGCGACGATTCGCGGTGTTACAAGCTTGCGCAATGGATCCGTACCCATGGCGCGCATTGCATCCACCTGCTCGGTCACCACCATCGAGCCAATCTCGGATGCGATTCCCGAGGCATTGCGTCCCGCCGCGAGCAGACCCGTGATCGTGGGGCCAAGCTCGCGCACGAGCGCCAGCGCAACGACCTCGCCTGTCAGGGCCGTCTGGCCGAAACGCACGAATTGAGCGGCGGTTTGCAGCACTGTGACCGCGCCGATGAAGAATCCAGTCAGGACGACGATCGGCAGGGAGCCGACGCCGATGTTGTCCATCTGATTGATAAGATCGATCACGTAGTGCGGCGGAGTGAAAATATTCACGACTGCGTGGGCGCACAGGATCGAGTAATCCTGCACGTGCTTGAGGCCCCGCAGGATCGCCTGCGAGAGAGACGATGCCGCCGAAGTGGTTTCCTCCGCGGCTTGCATAGTGTTTCGGGTTGCCATCCCGTGTGGACGCCAAGTGGGGTCTTGCGCGTCCCGTGAAGGCTAGCGTGGTAGTGCTGTCACGTCAAGTTTCTATCTGTCGTAAAGAGAGGCATCCACGAAAATTATATGGCGCAGTCCCCGCCGTCAGTTCTTCCCGCCCGCGCCAATCGCGCCGGTGATTTCGTATGGCCCTAGCTTTGTGCCATTGGTGAGGGACATCTGCGGCGGATTATATGGCATTCGCGAGAGCGTTAACCAGAAGCGAATCGAAGCGGTTCACGCGCGCGGGAATGCGGCTCAGGCCGGAGTCCGAAGACGAGTCTCGGACAATCCACTTGCGACCCTCGGTGTTTTCGGTGCTATAGTTCGGGCCGTAAACCCGGTTGAGCCATCGAAGCTGCCAAACATCCTAATCTTTTGAGGAGTGCCTCATGAAAATGCACAGGTGCTTCCCCGTATTTGCCGGCATTGGCATAGCAGTTGTGTTGCTGGCTGCAAGCGCGTGGACGGGCGCGGCGCCGCAACCCGCCGACATAAAGTTTGACGTCTCCTTCCCGGATTCCGCTCATTCCGGCACTATCACTGGCCGCGTCTTCGTGGTCATTGCGCAAAAAGAAAGCCCGGAGCCGCGTCTGCAAGCCGGCGGCTGGGGCGACACGGCGCCGATCTTCGGATTGGACATCAACGTGCTTGCACCCGGCCGCGCCGCGGTGATTGACGCGGCCACTCCCGGGTATCCGGCGCGCAGTCTGCGCGACATTCCCGCTGGTGATTACTACGTCCAGGCGATCGTCAATGTCTATACGGAGTTCCATCGCAGTGATGGCCACACAATCTGGGCGCACATGGACCAGTGGGAAGGCCAGCATTTTAACCGCTCTCCCGGAAATCTTTACAGTGAAGTCCAGCGCGTGCATCTCGACCCCTCTGCTGGTTACGATGTTCATCTAAATCTGACGAAAGTCATTCCGCCTGTTACGCCGCCCGCCGACACTGAATGGGTGAAGCACATCAAGATTCAAAGCGACATGCTCACCAAATTTTGGGGCCATCCGATGTACATCGGCGCAATCGTGCTCCTGCCCAGGGGTTACGACAAACATCCGAACGCGCATTATCCCGTGATTTATGAGCAAGGACATTTCGGGCTTGGAGCGCCCTTTGGTTTTTCGACCACGAATCAGCAAGTGAGCGCGGAAGCGCGCGCAAGGCTATCGGATCTGAATCGCGAAAGCGGCTACGAATTTTATCAGGCGTGGAATTCGGACAATTTCCCTCGCATGATTGCCGTCACGTTTCAGCATCCCACGCCCTACTTTGACGATTCTTACGCTGTGAATTCCGCGAATAACGGCCCCTACGGCGATGCGCTCGTGAAAGAGATGATTCCTTACCTGGAATCGCATTTCCGGATGATTCCGAAGTCCTACGCGCGTGTGCTCACAGGCGGCTCGACCGGCGGATGGGAGTCGCTCGCCGTTCAGGTGTTCTACCCCGATTTCTTCGGTGGCACCTGGACGCTCTACCCGGACCCGGTGGACTTTCGGCGGTATCAGCTTTCAAACGTCTACGACGACGACAGCGCTTTCTTCGAGCCGGGCCACACCTGGTTGCAGGCGCCGCGTTACATGCAACGCAAATCCGATGGACAGCCGGAAGTCACGATGCAGTCGATGAGCCAGCTCGAGGATGTTATCGGCAGCCATGGACGCTCCGCGCAGCAGATGGAAATCTGGGAAGCGACGTACGGCCCGGTGGGCGACGACGGCTACCCGAAGCCGCTATGGGATAAGCAGACCGGAAAGATCGATCATAGCGTGGCGCTCTACATGCGCGACCACGGTTACGATTTGAGTTACAACCTTCGCACCAACTGGGCGGCGCTGGGTCCAAAGCTCGCCGGAAAAATTCATGTTTATGTCGGAGACATGGACAATTACTACCTCAACTTGGCAGTGTATCTGCTCGAGGATGCGCTGAAGTCACAGAAGAATCCGCCGTGCGACTGCGATTTTCAGTATGGCCGCCCGATGAAGGGTCATGGCTGGCAACCCACTTCCAGCGCGAACCTCGTGCGCTGGATGGCGGATCACATCACGAAAAGCACTCCCGCGGGTGAAAACACAAGCGCCTGGCACTATTGATTTGGGTGTTGGGACACGTCGCGGGGCCGAGCAACGCGCACTGGATTTGCGTGCCGCACGGGCAGCGGTTCCCGATGAAAACTAGACTGATCCTCAATTTGATTTTCGCAATGGCGTGCGTTTTCACATCCATGTCCGTGCCAGCCTCAGTGGCACGAGCGCAGCAGAAAACTTGCGGCGATTCGGACCTGCCCGCTCCGATTCAGGAACTGATTAAGACCAAATTCCCTTTGTTGAGGCCGAAGCAATTTTCAGATATCGGGACTGACGACCAGAAACTGGTGTCGAAGGCGCACAAAAATGATTGCCCGGGAATCATGGCCGGCCACTTCGAGAGCAAAGACCAGCTCGCCTACGCGGTTTTGCTTGTGGCCAGATCAGAACCAACAGGTGGGTATTTGCTCGTCGTTTTCAGCAAGGATGCGAAAGGGGATTCATACTCCTGGAAACTGGTAAATCAAGTGGAGGGGCATAAGGACCAGATCGATTCCTCCGCGCTTGTGATTTCCAGAGTTCCGCCCGGAAAGTATTCTGACTTTCAGAACACAAGATCGATTCGGATGAGTCTGGACGGTATCCTCCTGGGGTGGATTGAATCCGGAGCCGATCTCTTTTACTGGTCCGGCGGACGATATCAAAAGCTAAACGTCACCGAGATGGACGTGACACCCTGATGTTTGAAGCAAATGGCGCACCTGACCACATCGCAGATCGAAATTGCCATATTTGGAGTCGCCAACAATTCCCCACTTGCTCCCGGAAATAGAACGTATATCTAAAGCTCCGCGTCCGATATAAAATCCTTTCCGCTCGAAGCATCTCAATCGGGAATCAATCGTGACCAAATTCAAACTGGAGAACTTCCATGAAACCGCTCTCACTGGTTTTAGGCGTGCTCTTGCTTGCCCAGGGTGCTGGTCAGACCGGCGCAAATGACCGGAAATACATCGTCGTGCCTCGCGCGGCTTCGATCGCCAATGCGCCGTTCAGTGAGGCCGTCCTCGCCGGCAATACGCTTTACGTTGCCGGGCAAATCGGGTTGGATCCGGCGACTGGCAAACCCGGGGCGGCGCCGGAAGAGGAAGCGCGGCTGGCGCTGGAATCAGTCAAGCACATCATCGAATCCGCGGGAATGAACATGGACGATCTCGTTTCCGTTCAAGTGTTCTGCTCGGACGTCTCGAATTTCGACGCCTTCAACAGCGTCTATCGAACCTATTTTCACGGCAACTTCCCCGCGCGCGCCTTCTTGGGCTCCGGGAAGCTGCTGTTCGGCGCCCGGTTTGAAGTAACGGGGATAGCGGTGAAGCGGCATTCGTAGTTGGGATGCAGCGGGGCTCCTTCTCGTCCTTCGTTACGCAACGGAATCGAAATCAGAAAATCCCCGCGCGACCGCCGTAATGGACCGCGTGCGGTGCATGCGGCTCCCTTGACGAGCAACCGTAAATACTTTACTATACAAAGTAGTTTGTTTTGACCGCTGGCCGGCGAGGTTCTTATGCGCGAGTCACCAATGAAGAAGCCGAGCGCCCTGGTTCCACTCGGAATGTCGTTCGCCGCCCTGGCCATCGTGCTGATTCATGCCGCAAGATTCGGCGTTATCCATGAAGCGGACGAGGGCGCCTCCGCCCATCTCTTCCAGATCCTCATGGCAGCTCAGGTGCCGGTCGTGGCGTTCTTCGCAGTCAAGTGGCTGCCGCAGGCTCCTAGAAAGGCGCTGCAGGTCCTTGGTCTGCAAGCCGGCGCAGCGCTCGCGGCATTTGCTTCCGTTTTCTTTCTCACTTAGCTTCCCGATCCGGGGGAAATATCCCCACACGCATCGCAAGGTCCGCCCATTCGAATACCTCTTCGAATTGATTTTGGGTAAAATCGCCCCATAATACCTATATAATTCTCTTGACTGACGTTAACTTATGTGGTAACATACGTCATGAACTCATCGCTTGACGCCACTGACCTGCTCTCGCACGTCGACCTTTCAGCTTTAGATGGCAAAGATTCCACTATTCCCCAAAATGCGCCCCTGCTAAACTCTTTTGTTCTCAATCACTTGGAAGCAAAACGCCAATTGCGCCCCTCCGCGCCCCTGCTAAGTCCTTTAGAATCAACAAACCCTGCAAAATATGCGCCCCTGCTAAACTCAATGGACTCAATCACTTGCAAACACGCGCCCCTGCTAAGTCCTTTAGAATCATATAGTTTCAAAGCCGATTATTCACTTGACACACAGACCCGTTTCTGGTACATTTTGACCATGAGCTACCGAGTGACCTTCGCCCCTAAATTGGCCTGCCGAACGATGCTTCTCAACTCGCGCACGATACGGGGCGGGAACAATTTGGCGATTACAGTTTCGTCCCTTCGGAGCTTTAACTTTTTCTTTCTAGGAGCGTAGCCATGCCGCATATTCAGACCACCCTTTCAGACATGCTGACCAAGTTTAACAGCGACGATAAATGCCGCGCCTATCTTGAGGAACTGCGCTGGCCCAATGGCCCGGTCTGCCCGAAGTGCAAAAAGGCAAACGGCGTATCCCGCGTGGGCGGCAGAAGCGAAGTAATGCGCTGCCAAGAGTGCTACCACCAATTCAACGTCACCGCTGGCACGATTTTCAACGATTCGCATCTGCCGCTGACCAAGTGGTTTCTCGCCACACACCTTATCTGCGAATCCAAAAAGGGCATGTCCGCGCTCCAAATCAAGCGGATGCTCGGCATCGGTGGCTATAAGACGGCGTGGTATCTCTGCCATCGCATTCGGCAGGCTATGACGCTCGGCAATGATGCGGCTGGCAATCTGACTGGCACCGTTGAAGTGGACGATACGTTCATCGGCGGGAAGGTTCGCGGCGAAGGGCATCTGACGGCGCGGGAAAGCAAGACCGTTGTAGTCGGGATCACGGAACGCGGCGGAAAACTCCGCATGGTGGTGGTGCCCCGCGTTAGCAAGAAAGAGATTGAAAAGGCCGTAAAGCAATACGTGAGCGAGAAAGTGGAATTGATTATCAGCGACGAATTCATACCCTACACCTACGCGCTCCGCAAGGATTTCGCGGGAAAACACCGCACAATCAACCACTCCAAGAGCTTCGCGGAAGGGAAAATCAATACCAATTCGATTGAGAATCGCTTCTCGCTCTTGAAGCGCGGCATCGTTGGCTCTTGGCATAAAGTTAGTGTGAAGCATCTTCAACGCTACCTTGAGGAAGTCTCTTTCCGATTCTCACAACGCGAGAATCCCTATCTGTTCTCCGAAACCCTGCTCAACCTGCTCAACGCTGACCCACTCACGTTCGATAACCTCACCGGGAAAAAGGCGGCCTAGAATTTAGTAGGATGCTCTTTTTTCAATTCCGCCAAAGCCTGATTGAAGATGCCTATATCCTCTCCCTGTTCCGGGGAGGGTATATAGGAGCTATTCACGTCTCTTGATTTGACGCGTGCATACTGGGACAACATTACATTTTTCATTTCATCTATTTGTTCTCGCCGTTCTTTTTGTTTATTGTCGGCTTGCTGACCCTTAATCTGCTCATTAAGCAACCGTCCATGCTTCAAGAGATTTTTTATTTTTAGGAAACGCATCAAAATACCCACAAGCAGCGTAATGATGCCGCCAAGGGTAATCTTCCCATACAGGGTGTGAAAGAAAGCTCCCCATGTCCAATCGGGATAGATGTGCGCGAGAAAAATCGCCACACTGAAAGCCGTAAATGAAACCAAGAGGCACGCACCAATAATCTTCCATTGAACGGATGAGCTATCCATAGGCTTATGGTAGCACATCTTTGTGCGTGAAGTGAATAATCGGCGTTTCAAAAATAATATATTTGGCGGGCAGGAGCGCCCTTTGCATCGGCAATTCATGCGTCCAGACGCCTTTTACCGGGCCCGCGGGTCCGTGCGGGTTCAGATCGTTCCAAAAACAGGGGGGTGTCACTGACCAAATCGATTCGGCGGACTCCGAGGGATTGCCCAACGAGTTGAAAATCAATCTACTCGGAAATAAGGGGGAATCCTTTACCGCATCGGGATGCTTCGATAGAATGCCTTGCTATCGATTTGGCGGCGCGTCACGCGGGGGATTCCAAACAAAGGATGCTGCGATTTGTTACAGCCGGGGAGTCGCATGGCCAGGCGCTCGTTGCCTGGCTATCCGGCTTGCCCGCGGGCGTGCCGGTGGACTTCGATTTCATCCGGCGCGAGCTGCACCGGCGCCAGCTTGGATATGGCCGCGGCGGCCGGCAGAAGATTGAGAAGGACAGCGCGGAGGCGGTTGCGGGAGTCCGCCACGGGCAGACGATTGGCGCGCCGATCGTTCTTAGAATTGAAAACAAGGATTGGCCGAATTGGGAGAAGGCGCTGCCGGTCGAGGACGTGGCGGGAGCGGAGGACGCGCGCAAGCCGCTTACCGCGCCGCGCCCGGGACACGCCGATCTCGCTGGCGCGCTGAAATTCAATTTCCATGACGCGCGATATGTTCTCGAGCGCGCCTCGGCGCGCGAGACCGCGGCGCGAGTGGCCGCGGGCGCTCTGGCGAAAATGTTCCTCGCGCAATTCGGCGTCGAAATCCTGAGCCATGTGATTGGCGTGGGCAAGGTGAAGCTCGAGCGCGCCGTAACCTGGGACGAAATTCGCAAGGTGTGCGCGGACCTGGAATCGCCGCTGCGGTGCGCGGACGCAATCGCCCAGGCGAAAATGAAGGCCGAGGTCGATAAAGTTTTGCGCGCGGGAGATTCCGTGGGCGGAATCTTCGAGGTCGTTGCGCATGGCGTTCCACCGGGACTGGGGAGCCACGCACAGTGGGACGAGAAGCTCGATGGGCGGTTGGCGCGGGCGATGATGTCGATCCAGGCGGTGAAGGCGGTGGAGATCGGCGCAGGAATCGCAGCGGCTTCGTCTTATGGCTCGGAAGTTCAGGACGAAATTGGCTATGATAAAGAGCGGAAGAGATTCACGCGTCCGACGAACCGCGCGGGCGGGCTCGAAGGCGGGGTTACAAACGGCGAAGATGTAGTCGTCCGCGGATACTTGAAGCCGATCTCAACGCTGCGAAAGCCGCTCGGCACCGCGGACCTGAATACCAAGGCCGCGATTCAGGCGGCGTATGAGCGGTCGGATGTGTGTGTGGTGCCGGCTGCGGGCGTCGCGGGCGAAGCGATGGCCGCGCTGGTGCTGGCTGAGGCGTTTCTCGATAAGTTCGGCGGAGATTCGATGCTGGAAACGCAGAGGAATTTCGAGGGGTACCTGAAACAGCTTGATCAATTCTAATCGATTCTGAAATCGTGTTTGAAAGGCAGACTTGCGGGCATGAGCGCGAAGCACGACACAAAGCACGAGACGAAGCACGACGCAAAGCATGAAATGAAGCACGACGCAAAGCATGAAATGAAGCACGAAACGAAGCACGATGCGGAGAGTGACCTGAAACTTGCGACAGAATCCGCGGAGCCAGTTCTTCCGAAGGGCGTGAAGATCTATCCCATCGTGAAGTACGGCGAACCAGTCCTTGAACGCCCGGCCGTTCCGGTGGCGAAGTTTGACGATGACTTGCGCCAGCTTTGCGCGGACATGTTCATTTCGATGTATGCGGCGAATGGAGTCGGCCTTGCCGCTCCGCAAATCGGGCTCGGCATCCGACTTTCCGTGATCGACACGACAACGGGCAAGAATCCCGAGGCGAGGATCGTGATCGCCAATCCGGAAATCATTCACTCCGAAGGCGAACAGCGTGAAGAAGAGGGATGTCTCTCGGTGCCGGGATTCCGCGGAAACGTCTTGCGCCCGTTATTTGTGACCGTGCGCGCGCAAGACGCGTATGGGAAAGAATTTGAATTGCGCGGAGAAGGCATGCTCGCGCGCGCGTTCTGCCACGAGATTGACCACTTGCACGGACTCCTGTTTATCCAGCATTTGAGCATGTTGAAGCGCGACCTGATGAAGCGGCGCATCCGCAAGATGCGCAAAGCCGGAGACTGGTAGACGCGCGCGATGGCCCTGCGCCTGGTATTCTGCGGAACGCCGGAATTCGCCCTCCCTTCCCTGCGCCGTCTTCTTGCGGACGCAAACTTCCAAATCGAAGCCGTGATCACGCAACCGGACCGTCCGCGAGGACGCGGGCAGCTCGTCGCGCCGTCGCCTGTGAAGGAATTCGCGCTGGAATCGGGATTGTATTTTTACCAGCCCGAGAAAATCCGCAGCGAGTCGGCGGAAGGATTCTTGAAGCGCATTGCCCCGGATGTGGTGGTGATCATCGCGTATGGGCAAATCATCCCGCGGAGCTTGCTGGAAATCCCGCGGCTCGGATGGATGAATCTGCACGCGTCGCTTTTGCCGAAGTATCGCGGGGCGGCGCCCATCAACTGGGCGATCGTAAACGGCGAAACGCGGACTGGTCTAACGACCATGAAGGTGGACGCGGGGATGGACACAGGGCCGATCCTCATGCAGCAGGAGATGAAAATCGAACGGGAGGAAACGGCTCCTGCGTTATCACAGCGAATGGCGGAGGCCGGAGCGCCACTCGTTGTAGATTCCCTGCTGGGCCTGGCGAAGGGAACGATTTTGCCGCGCGCGCAGGATTCAAGCCAAGCCACGCGAGCGCCGCTTTTGAAGAAAGAGCATGGGCAAATTGATTGGAACCTCAAGGCGCGGGAAATCTTCAACCGGATTCGCGGCTTTGACCCCTGGCCGGGCGCTTACACTTTTTTCCGCGGGCAACATTGTCAAGTGTGGGGCAGCGTGTGGGGACGGATGGAGGGCCGGATGCTTGTAAGCCTTATTCCCAATCCCGGTGAAACGCCGAAAGGGTTGCCCGACACAACACCCGGGGCAATTACGCCGGAGCGCGATTCGGTGGTTGTCGCATGCGGTGACAAAACATTTCTGATTCTTGAGGCAGTGAAGCTCGAAGGGCGCGGCAAAATTTCCACACAAGATTTTGTGAATGGGGCGCGGCTGAAAGCCGGAGAAGTATTTTCGCATAGGTAAGGCAAGCGCTTTCACGCGTCTTCACACGCATTGCAGACGCAAAAGTTCGCGTGCCAGGCTGAGTCAGGTGACTGATGGAATTTCGAGCGCGAGTCGAATGGCTGACGCGGGTGGGGCTGCTTCTGTTCATCTTCACGGCAGTAGCATTCCTGAGCGCCGTCACCACGATTCGCTTTGCGATTCGCAGCCGCGAGGTTGCGATGCCGAACCTGGTGGGCAAAAGCGTTGCCGATGCGCAGACAATGCTGGACCGGCTGAAGCTGGGGTTGCGCGTGGCGGACCGCGTGTACGACAAGATGCCCGCCGGAAGCGTGGTCCGGCAAAGTCCACCGCCGAATATGGCAGTGAAAGAAGGCCAGTTCGCGCACGTGGTCGTGAGTCTTGGACCGCTGCAGGTGACTGTCCCCGCGATTGAGGGGGCGTCGCTGCGGTCAGCGCGAATCGCGTTACTGCAGGCCGGGTTGCAATTGGGAGAGGTCTCGGCGCCGTATCTCGATGGTCAGGCGGGCGATACGGTTCTGGTGCAGGCGCCGCGTCCGGGCGCGCAGGCGACAAATCCGCATGTGGATGTGCTTGCGCCGCAAGGGCCGCGCGCGGCGGCGTTTGTGATGCCGTTCTTGATTGGCCTCGACGAAGCGGACGCGCAACTCGCGCTCACGTCGGCGGGAGTACGCGGTATCAAGATAACTCTGATCCCCGCGGCGCAGTGGCCGGCGGGAACCGTAATCGAGCAATCGCCCGCGGCAGGCGCGCGTCTCACGGTGGACGGGCCCGCGGAAATCAAGGTCGCCCAGCCCGCGGCGGGCGGCGCGGATAGCCACAGCGCCGCGTTTTGAAGGAATGCATTCAAGGTATGACTTGATGGAATGACTTGATGGAAGGAATTGACAGGGAAAACCTGTTTTGGGCGCAGGAGGGAAGTCCGGGGGTTTCACTCGGAAGACGGCTGGAAGCAGATATTCTTGAACCGTTTGAATCTAAGACGATGTGATCTCAATGGGAAATCGGGGCTCGCGCAGCGCGGCCCGGGAAGACGCCTTCTACGAGCCGTCCGTCCTTCACGACAGGCACGCCATTGACGAGCACAAATTCGATTCCCTGGGAATATTGCAGCGGCTCTTCAAACGTCGCCTTGTCGATGATGCGTTCGGGATCGAACACGGTGATATCCGCGTCGGCTCCCACGCGTATTCGTCCTTTGTTCTTGAACTCGGGAGCGCGCTTCTCGAGCCGCTGCGCTGGCATCAGCGTCATTTTCCGCAAGGCGGTCATTAGGTCGAGCGCCTTTTCATCCCGGACGTAATGCCCAAGAACACGAGAGAAGGTTCCTTGTCCACGGGGATGAACCTTGGGTCCCGTGATCCGCATACCGTCGCTGGCGATCATAATGATCGGATTCGCAACTGCTTCTCGCGCGACCTCTTCCGGAATGGAATGAATCACCACAATCCCGCCTTGCTTCCGGTATTTCTCAAACGTCTCCGCGGTCAGGCGTTCCCCCGTTGCCGCCCACTGCAAATCCTTGTAGGTGATGGCCATGCTCTCCTGCCAGCCCGGATCGAACATTGCCGACTCTAGTTCCGTGCTTGCCGCGGTATAGGGATAGCACTCCGTCGTGACGTCGAGCCCGCGGCGACGCGCGCCCTCAACCATTGCAATCAGCTCAGGAGTCTCTTTCAAGCCCATGCTGGTGATGTGCACGACGTGCAGCGGGGCGCCGGTCTCAGCGGCCGCGGCAAGAACTTCTTCCAGGGCCGCGAGTCCAGTCATGGGCTCCTTGATCCCCGAGTATCGCAGGTGTACGTGCACAGACGCGCCGAACTTCGCGGCGATCTTGAACATTTCCACAATCTCCGGGTGCGATGCACCGGCCGTGTAGTTCACTCCCATCCCTTCGGCCAGCGCGCCCTCGCGAAATCCCTTTTCCATCTCCTCGCGGATCTGGCCGAGTTCTTCCGGAGTGGCGGCTCGCCGGGCAGCATCGCCGATGGGCAGAAAAGTCCCTGGGTCGCGCAGCACCTTTATGCGTACCGGAATATGACCGATACTCACGCCGAAATTGATCAGGGACTTCCCTTCCCGCGCGGCGTACCACTTGCCAACATCGTCCGTGCCCACTTCTAATTCGAGCGAAGTCGTCACGCCATCATGGGCCTGGAACTGATAGTTGCGCGGCTCCTGTCCGTGTTCGTGCAGATCGATGAAACCGGGGGCAACAACCAGGCCTTTGGCATTGATCGTCGTTTTGCCCGTGAGCGGCGCGTCCGAAATGGCAGTAATCTTGCCGCCGGTGATGCCCACATTCCGCAGCGCGTCGAGCCCCGTTTCGGGGTCCATCACCCGGCCGTTGAGGATCACCACATCGTAGTCCTGGTTTGCGGTGGCCGGATTTCCCCCGCGCGCCATGATCACGCCAAAGACGAGCAGCACGGCAAACACGAAGGCGCCATGCCTGCTGAAAAGAACGCGCTTCCAAGGGGAATTTTTCTCGGTTCGCATCGCATTTTTCTCCCGCTCGCGTTGTCCGTATGAGTGCATCCAGGATCGAATCGTTCTTGCGGTTAACCGATCTCCGCGGCGCGGTGCAGCTTTCCGTTCTTTCCAACAGACCTGCGCGCCTGCATCAGCTCACCGCGTAATGAACCTGGAATTACGATCGGTGTTTATCTGGGAAAAAAAGGGTCACCAGGCAAGGCCGCAGCCAGCCACTATGGGGACGCGCAACCTGTCTCAGGCCTGCGCGCCGCGGCGCAGAGGCTGTGGATCGGGGTTGGCTCTATCCCCGGTCAGGACGTCGCGCACCTTGCCAGCCAATTCCTCCGGACTAAACGGTTTCTCGATGAAGGCAGTCCCTGGGCTAAGAATCCCGATATTGATAGCATCATCCTCGGTATAGGCTGACATGTAGAGAACTTTTAAGCTGGGGCGCAGCTTTCCCAGCTGCTCGACCAACTCGCGTCCTTTCATTCCGGGCATGGCCACATCCGTGAGCACCAAATCGATGGCTTCCTCATGGCGCTTCACGAATTGAATTGCGTCTTCGGCGCTCCTCGCCTCCATCACGGTGTACCCTTTTATGTTTAGAAATACGCGCGTCATGCGACGCACCGCATCGTCATCTTCCACCACGAGGATCCTTTCCTTGCCCTCGAGAGAACGAACGAGCGGCTTCGGAGCCTCGACGACCTCAATAGCTTCCTCAACGCGCGGAAGGTAGATATGAATTGTTGTTCCCGAACCAAGTTTGCTGGAGACGGCGACACATCCACCGCTCTGGCTCACTGTCCCATAAACAGTTGCCAGGCCAAGCCCTGTCCCCTTGCTCTTATCCTTGGTGGTGAAGAACGGTTCAAAAATATGCGATTGGGTCTCCTCGTCCATCCCATGCCCGGTATCGCAAGCCCCAAGCACCACATGGGGGCCAATTCGAACTCCGGGGTGACTATGGACCCACGCCTCGTCCAGATCGCAGTTCGCAGTCTTGATCGTCAACTCGCCGCCATCAGGCATGGCATCTCGCGCGTTAAAGACCAGATTCATGATGACCTGTTCCAATTGCGCCGAGTCCGCCTTAACCCGCCCCAGGTCGGGATCGAGATCGAGCTTCAGGCTAATGTCGTCACCGAGCACGGCCGGCAGCATTTCCGCCACTTGAGCGACCAGAGTGTTGAGGTCTAACACGCGCGCCTGGAGCACCTGCTTGCGGCCGAAGGCCAGGAGCTTCCTCGTCAATGAAGAGGCTCGATTGGCAGCCTTCACAATTTCGCTCAGCTCCCGACGGAGTGGGGTACCAGGGCCAACACCGTTCAGCGAAAGCGCGGCTTGGCCGCGAATGACCAGGAGCAAATTATTAAAGTCATGGGCCACGCCACCCGCCAGCCGGCCGACTGCTTCCATCTTCTGCGCTTCGCGCAATGCTTCCTCGGCTTGTTCGCGCCCGGCAATCTCTTTTTCCAGCTCAAGGTTCGCGGCTGCCAGTTTCTTAACGTGGAGTTGCGATGATTCCGCCATATAAACAGCGAACGCGAGAACCAAGGCCATCAGGATGCCTCCGCCTAAGACCAGCATCGGCAGAGGTGATTGTGCGTAAGCAGCCGCCCCACTCTTCGGCCAAGCCTCCACTCGCCAGGTTAAATGCTTAAATTCTATATCTGCTTCCTGGACATAAGGCCCTTCTCGGGGCGACTTGGCAGGTGCGCGGCTGTAGATTTCGTCATCGCCCTCATAAACAGCCACCCAATAATCAGGCGCCACACCTTGGAGGATCGAGGAGAGCAACTCCTGGTAACGGAACACGCCGGCCAGGAAACCAGTCAATTTCTTCTCTGAGTACACGGGCGCGAAGACCAAAAAACCTTGGCCGCCCTGTCGCAAGTTGGCCGGGGGTGTGACCATTGCGCTCTTACTGGCTATGGCGTCTTCGAGCGTCGCGCGCAGATGGGGATCAGCGCTGAGGTTTGCACCAATGTCACCTTGATTCCCTTTCTCCGGCGTCACCCACACAACGTGGAATGTGGGGTCCACCCACTCGATCGCCTGGTATGCGGGGTAGCCGCTCATCACCAGATTCGCATCAGACTCCATGTCCAGCTCGTCTGGGCTGTCCAAAGCCTGCCAGCGCCCGGCCAGGCGCTCCAGCGGCAGAATGCGCGCATTCAATTCTGATTCTGTCTTGGTTTTCACAAATAAAGCCTGGTCCTTCGTCGCAGCCTGGATCTCAGCGAAACGATGGGTGAGCAGTAACTGCCAAAGGACCAGTGCAGCGATGATGGTGGTCAGGCCGAAAATGGCCGGCAACAATAACCGGTCGATGAAGCTTCTTTGCATTCGTATTCTCATGTCTGTCAACTAATCTGCGGGCGCGGCGGGTGCTCAGCCGGAATTTCCGATTTGGACCTCCGGCTTGCAAATCATACGCTTCCCCTGAACTCGGCACAACAAATTCGCCATCCGAGCAGGCCCCAGCGGGATCAGCGGGGTTCCGACGGCTCGATTGCGTCGTCTCGCGAGCCCGGCTTGACGCCAGGCAAATGATCTCTCAGACACTGCCCCGACCCACCTCCTTCGGCCCCAGATTTTGCAGCCGGAATCGGGGTGCGAGCTGCCGGGCGCCGGCAGCGCCCAGATTTGCACCAACATCGGGCCAAAGAGGCGTGAGAATTGATGGAACGAATTGATATTCCCTTCCTTTAAGCTTTCCTGCCTGTGTTAAAATTGCAGCGGGGGAATCGTGCATCCGCGGGCTGAGATAGCTCCATCCATTCTTGCGGCGGACTTTGCGAATTTAGGCGGCGCGGTGCGCGCCGTGGAAAGCGCGGGGGTGCGCCTGCTGCACGTAGACGTGATGGACGGGCACTTTGTGCCCAATATCTCAATCGGCGTGCCCGTGGTGGCGTCCCTTCGCAAGGCAACCCGGCTCCTGCTGGACGTGCATCTGATGATCGAGAACCCGGAGCGCTTTGTGGAGGCGTTTGCCCGGGCGGGGGCGAATACGCTGCTGGTCCACCAGGAAGCGACGGCACATCTGGATCGCGTGCTGGCGATGATTCGAGAAGAAGGCTGCCAGGCAGGCGTGGTGATCAACCCGGCGACACCGGTTGCGACATTGAGCGAGGTGCTTGCGCAGGTGGACCAAGTGCTGGTGATGTCCGTGAATCCAGGATTCGGGGGGCAGCACTTTATTCCGTACGCGGTGGAGAAGATTCGCCAGCTTCGGGATTTGCGCGCGGGGAATCACTACAATTATCGAATCGAAGTGGATGGGGGAGTGGGTCCGGAGAATACGGTTGAACTTGTGCGAGCGGGAGCAGAGATACTGGTGGCCGGGACTTCCATATTTCATGAGAAGGATCCGGCGGAGGCGGTAAAGCGTTTGCAGCAACTCGCCCTGGAAGCAGTGGCGGAGAAAGTTTGAGGTTCTATCGCATGGAACTTCGGATGAAACGCGGAATCAAAATTTCGCAGGTGGCGGCTCTGGTGCTGGCAGCGACGCTTGCAGGCTGTTTTGACTCGAGCAAGAACTCAAGCGCCAGCAAAAGCTCAAAAAAGCTGCCGCCCGTGGGAGATTCCGCCGCGCCGGACAAGAATCTCTACGATCGCGCCATGAGTGACATTCAACACAAGAAATTTGACACCGCGCGGCTCGAACTGAACGCGCTGATTAACACTTACCCCGAGACGGAGTACCTCGCCAAAGCCAAGCTGGCCATCGCGGATTCATTCTACAAAGAGGGGGGCACGGGAAATCTCGCCCAAGCCGTCGCGCAGTACAAAGACTTCATTACATTCTTCCCGTTCCTGCCCGAAGCGTCCTATGCCCAGATGCAAGTGGCCATGACGTACTACCGCCAGCTCGCCAAACCCGACCGTGACCGGTCGGAGGCGGAGCTAGCGGAGCAGGAGTTCCAGATATTCCTGAAGAATTATCCGGATAGCGAACTTGCTCCCGTGGCGGCGCAGCACCTGCGCGAAGTGCAGGAGGATCTGGCGGAAGGCGATTTCCGGATCGCGAGTTATTACAATACGAGGCAAAGCTACAGGGCTGCGGCGGGCCGGCTGCAGGGCATCGCGGACCGGTATCCCTTGTTCAGCAAGTCGGACCAAGTGCTTTTTATGCTCGGCAATCTTTCCGAGCATGCGCAGAGCGGCAGTCTGCAGGGAAAAGACAAGGAAATGTTCCTTAAAGCGAGGACAGAGACGGCGACGCACTACTATTCGGACCTGGTGAAAAACTATCCGCTATCGAGCCTCGTACCAAAGGCGAAAGAGCGCCTGACGAATCTCGGGTCGCCCGTTCCGCAACCGGATCCCGCCGCGCTCGCCCGCATGCAGCAAGAGCAGCAGATCTCTCGAAGTCATCCGGGGCCGGTGAGCCATGTGTCGGGGCTGATTCATAGCGGGCCGGACGTATCGATGGCAGCTCGAGTCGGCACACCCAATTTGAATCCACCGGACGATAACGGCGGCGGCGGTGAAACATTGAACGCCGCGATGACCAATATGAACATAAGCGCTGGGAGCGCGAGTTCCGGCACCAGCACCGGCGGGCGCGTGGAAGTCCCCGGAGGCAGCGCGATTCAGGCCGGCGGAGGGTCCAGCGGCTCAACTGGAGCGGGAGGAAATCCGAATATGAGCACCTTATCAGGGTCCAATCCGCCTGCGACCGCTCCGTCCAATCCACCGGCGACTGCTCCGTCCAATCCGCCGGCGACACCTGCCTCGAATCCACCGGCGAATTCAACAGTGAATCCCCCGGCGGCCTCCGGGGGGGCACAACCTGCTCCTTTGGCAAGCGGAACGACCACTACCGGATCGAGCACAAGCGGAACGAGCAATTCAACAAATCCGCCCACGGATGCACAAACAAAGCCGTGCGGGCCGGACAGCAAGGACAGCAAACAAGGAAATACGTCGAGCAACGGGTCGAGCGGCAGCAAGTCCGACGACAAGAAAAAGAAGAAATCGGACTGCCCTCCGGACAGTGAGTCTTCGAGCAAGAAAAAGACCGGCATACACAAAATCATTCCCTGGTAGGCTTTGCGGCAGCCCGAACGCGTGCTGCCCTCTGGTACAGGGGGCTGCATCTCTCGGAAACACCTGTCCCTCCAATTGATTGACTCACCGCGTACGGGGTGCTACCTATGTTTGGGTAGGGCGTTCGCCGCCGGAACGCGGCCTGGAGACCCACGTGGCCACAATCCTGATCGCTGACGATAACAGCAACATTCAGAAAATGGTGGCGCTCGCCTTCAAGGGCGAAGGCATTGACGTCGTGGCGGTCGGGAACGGCGAAGCGGCTGTGCGCAAGGCTCCGGCATTGATGCCGGACCTTATTCTTGCGGACATTTTCATGCCGGTGCGCAACGGCTACGAAGTGTGCGATTTCATCAAGCAGAACCCGCGGCTGGCTCACGTGCCGGTGATTCTTCTGATTGGAGCGTTTGACCCGTTCGATGAGAAGGAAGCGCAGCGCGTGGGAGCGGATGGGGTCCTCAAGAAACCTTTTGTGCCGCCCGATCCGCTGGTCAGCTTGGTGAAGGAACTTCTGGCGAAGTCCGCCGCTGAACATCTGGTCCCGGTTTCAGCGACCGCAACGGTCGCGACAACAGAGAAAGATTCTTTTGCCGCTCCGGCGGTTGCGCTTGAACCGGTTGCTCCGCGCGAGATCGCCGCCGCACCCCTGGCATTTGAAATGCCCGTCGCGACAGAGCCTGAAGACGAACGGCCGTTCAAAACATTTACGTTCCGAGAAGAGCCAACGAACTCCGGGAAAGAAGGCGGATCCTCGGCGTTTGGGTCGTTCCTCGAACCGGCGACGCATGAACGCGTTGACACAACTGTTGGCGCGGATCTTGGGTCAACTCTTAGGCCAACCGAAGCGCATTCGCCGGAGCAACAAGGCGGCGATGGCGCGATTGAGGATTTACCCCCGAAAGGGTATAGCGGTTTCTCGAGTTGGTTGAGCAAGACGCCGACGCTTGATTCCGTGGCGCCTCCGGTGGAAGATACCTGCACTTCATTGTTTTCTCCGAGCGCGGACCGAGTCACTCGCGGTTGGGAGGTTGCACATTCTCCCGAGGCGCGGCCGGAGGAAGAAACGATCGTCGAGCCTTTGGACAGCTTCCTTGCGGCGCACTTCCTTGATTATCCCAATCACCCGGGAAAACCAGAATCCGAGGGACCCAAAGCAAACGAGATTGAAGAAGTAGTTGCGGAAGCAACGCCAGAAGTTTCCGGATCGTTTGAATCGCATGCCCCGCCAGCGCCCGCGTTCGCGCCTCAGCTTTCGGCGGACGACACTCAAACATTCGATGCGATCCGTTCCGTTTCCATGCCGTGGCACAGTGTGCCGTCAAAGCTGCATGATGCGCACGAAGAGCCGCCGGAGCCAAGCGCGGAACCGGCTACCGAGTATTCGGCGACACGCCGGGCCGCCGAAGAGCCGTTTGCCGAAGAGATGACGATGGATTCATCGAACGAATCACCGAGCGGGGTGGATGCCAGCGATACCGACGCCCCCATTTACGAGGCAGGCGGCGTTGAGGACGAGAGTTTCGATTCGTCGCTCGCGATGGAAGCGCTGCCGGCGGAAATTTCTTCGAGCAACGCCCAAATATCCCCGGTTCCCGCGGCATCCTTGATGGACCCTCGCCAGATCGAAGAGATCGTCACGCGCGTGGTGGAGCGGATGCAGCCGCAAGTGCTCGAAGTGATCACTCGAGAGATCCTGCGTCCGGTCGTCGAAGCGCTTGTTCGGCGGCAACTTGAACTGAAATAACCCCCACAGGAACATTCCACCTCAGATTGACGCGCCGCGCGCGCCGCCCGTATAGTGAATACTTCCTTGCGGCTGATTGCGCCGCATTGTCCACCGATGACGCGCGAAATCCCGAAAGCGTACGAGCCGCAGCATATTGAAGAGCGCTGGGCGCAGCGATGGATGGAGTCCGGCCTCTATCGCGCGGAAGAAAGCGCGGATGGCCCGGTGTTCTGCATCGTCATCCCCCCGCCAAACGTAACCGGCTACATCCACATTGGGCACATGCTGGAGCACACGCAGATTGACATTCTGACGCGCTGGCACCGCATGCGCGGGCACCGAACTCTATGGTTGCCCGGAATGGACCACGCGGGGATTTCCACGCAGGTGGTCGTCGAGCGCGAGCTGGCCAAGGAAAACCTCACGCGACAGCAACTCGGCCGCGAGGAATTCGAGCGGCGCGTGTGGGAGTGGAGGGCCAAGAGCGGCGGCACGATCAAAAAACAGATGATTCGCCTGGGCGATTCGTGCGACTGGTCGCGCGAGAGGTTTACGCTCGACCCGCCGCTTTACCGCGCTGTTCTGGAAGCGTTTCTCCGCCTCTATCGCGAAGGGTTGATCTACCGAGGGCGATACATCGTCAATTGGTGCCCCCGCTGCATGACGGCGCTGAGCGATTTGGAAGTGGTGCACGAGGAACGGCAAGGAAATCTCTGGTATCTGAAATATCCGGTGGTTGGAACAAAGGAACACATCGTTGTAGCGACGACACGCCCGGAAACAATGCTGGGCGATACCGCAGTCGCGGTACACCCGGACGACGAGCGATACAAGCGCCTCATTGGGAAAAAGATACTTTTGCCGCTGATGAATCGGGAGATCCCCATCATCGGTGATGCTGCGGTGGACCGGGAATTCGGCACCGGCGCGGTGAAGGTCACCCCGGCGCACGACCCGAACGATTTCGAGATGGGGCGGAGACACAAACTCGAAGAAATTGACGTGATAACGGAAGAAGCGCGGATGAATGCGAACGCCGGGCCCTACGCCGGCCTCGATCGCTTCGAGGCGCGGAAGCGCGTGGTGGAAGACTTGAAGGCGGCGGGGCTCGTCGAGCGCGTGGAAAACCACGCACATTCGATTGGAATCTGCGAGCGGTGCAAGACGGTGGTCGAGCCGCGGATTTCGACGCAATGGTTCCTGAAGATGAAGCCGCTTGCGGAGAAAGCCGTGCGCGCGGTGGAGAGCGGCGAGATTTCGATTGTGCCGGAGAACCAGCGCAAGATTTTCCTCGACTGGATGGCGAATATCCGCGACTGGTGCATCTCGCGGCAACTTTGGTGGGGACATCGCATCCCCATGTGGCATTGCCGGAAGTGCAAGGCGATGATACCGGCGACAAGTTCGGACGTCACAATGGTTGAAGGCCACGCGCGAGCCTCGGGCGTTCCGCCTAAGTGCGACAAGTGCGGGAGCGGCGGTCTGGAACAAGACTCCGACGTGCTCGACACGTGGTTCAGCTCCGCGCTGTGGCCCTTCTCAACGCTTGGCTGGCCGGATGAGACGGAGGATTTGCGCAGCTACTATCCGACGAGCCTGCTCATCAGCGGCTACGACATTCTTTTCTTCTGGGATGCGCGGATGATCATGCTTGGTCTTCAACTTACCGGACGAGCGCCTTTCCCTGAGCTTTACTTGCACTCGCTCGTGCGGGATGAGCACGGCCAGAAAATGTCCAAGATGCGCGGGAACGTGATTGACCCGCTCGAATGGATGGCGCGGCACGGGACCGACGCGCTTCGCTTTACGCTGGCCATCAAATCGGCTCCGGGCACGGACATCGCGCTCAGTGAAGATGCCGTCCTCGGCTACCGCGCATTCGCGAATAAGATTTGGAACGCCGCGCGGTTCCTGTACGTGAATTTCGACAAGTTCGAGGGCGGCGGGGACGCGCTGGACGATATCGCTTCGCCCGAATCGCGCAAGACGGCCCCGCATGACGAGGGTGGCGGCTTGCCGCTCGTGGATCTATGGATTTTTTCAAGGCTGTCGGTTGCGAGCGCGAATGTAAATAAGGCGCTCGAAGAGTTTCGTTTTCACGAAGCCGCGCACGAGGTCTACCACTTTTTCTGGGGCGACTTCTGCGACTGGTACATCGAGTGGAGCAAGCCGCGGCTCGCAGGCACGGACCGCGAGGCCGCGCGAGCGGCCTGGCGAAACATGTTCGCGGTATTTGAAGAGGCGCTGCGCCTGCTCCACCCGTTCATGCCGTTCATAACGGAGGAATTGTGGCAACAGCTTCCGCAGGTTGCGGGAGCGCGTTCCATTTCTCTTGCGCAGTTTCCGGAGCGGGAAAGCACATGGTTCCATGAGGAAGCGGACGCCGGGATCGCGATGCTGCAGGAGATCATCTCGGCCGCGCGCAGCCTTCGGTCCGAATCGAAGCTCGATCCAAAGAGGAGGGTCCCCGCGGAAATCTTTACGGCGGATACGGCGCTGAGGAGCCTTGTCGAGCAGGAGAACGACGCGATTTTCAGGCTGGCCGCGATTTCCGAGCTGCGAGTTTCCACAGCGCCGTTCAACCCCGCCGATGGGCGGATCCACACGACGGCGAACTTTGATCTGCGGCTCGTGCTTGAGGACGTTCTGGACAAGTCCGTTGAGATCGCGCGCATTCGGAAGGAGCTGCCGCGGCTGATGGCGTCGGTTGAATCGAAGAAAGCGCGGCTCGCGGATGAAAAGTTCACCGGCAAGGCGCCGGCCGCCGTCGTGGAAAAAGAGCGCGCCGCTGTGGCGGAAGCGCAGGCCGAACTCGAAAAACTTACCAAGCGACTCGAACAACTTGATGGCGGCGCGAGCGGGACGGCTTCCGCGTAGCCGTCGCACGAGGCGGAATTAAAAAGCAGCCCCTTCGGGCTGATGAACAGCATCGGTCTTGAGGATGACAACAGTTTGTTTCCGTTTGGGTGAGACGAGGAATCAGCAAACCACCGCATGGCGAAGAAATCCACGACACGCAAAGGAACAGGGATCTCCTCCAGAAGATCGGCCGGTGCTTCTGCCGGGATTTCGGGCGCGACCACCGACCGCCAGCTGGATGCATTGCTCGCGCTGTTGGCCGATAGCCCGATGCTCGTGATCAGCGGGGCGAAGATTGCGCGTGAGATTGGCGTGACGCGATCCACGGTTTGGCGATGGGTAACGCGGCTGCGCGAGCTGGGCGTGCGCGTCAAGGGACATCCGCGCAGCGGCTACCATATCGAGCGGGTGCCGGACGTCCTCGTGCCGGTCCTGCTACAGCGCAGTTTGCAGGGAACGCAGCACACCAAACGGATTCACCACTACTTCAAAGTGGATTCGACAAATCGCGTGGCCATGGAACTCGCCCATCAGGGCGAACCGCACGGCACTCTTGTGGTTGCCGAGGAACAATCGGCCGGCCGCGGGCGGACGGGCCGAACCTGGCATTCGGAAAAGTCGAGCGGCATCTATTTGACGATTCTTCTGCGGCCCCAGCTCACGCCCGTGCAGGCGCCAGCGCTGACACTGGCCGCGGGGCTTGCCGCACGAGACGCCATTGCGGAGCAAATTAGCGCCGGGGATCCAAATCTGAAGCCAGACCTGCGCTGGCCGAATGACGTGCTGCTCAATGGAAAAAAGATCTGCGGGATTCTGACCGAGATGTACGCGGAGCCGGACCGGATGAAGTTCGTTGTGATCGGATTCGGCATCAACGTGAACAACGCGAGGATGCCCTTGGAGATTTCGCCGATTGCGACTTCCCTGCTGATCGAAACGGGCCGCGTGCATTCGCGCCTGGACCTCACGGTGCGGTTGCTGCGGCGATTCGAGACCTACTACAATCAATTGCTGAACGCGGGGCCCGGGCCGATTGTCGCGAGGTTCAGCGAGGTTTCCAGCTACGCGCACGGGCGCAAGGTGCGAGTGGCGACCGGCAAGGAATCCTTCGCGGGAATCACGGCCGGGCTTGATGCAAACGGCCTGTTGCGGGTGACGCGGGACGACGGGCGCACGGAAACTTTGCTTGCGGCGGACATCAGTGACATGAAAAACGAAGGCGTAGCCGAGGCGGCGGATGCTGCTCACCATTGACGTCGGGAACACGAACACCGTGCTGGGAGTGTTTCGCGGGCAGGAACTCGCGGCGCACTGGCGGCTGACGACCGCGCGCGACCAGACCGTGGACGAATACGGCATCCTGACGCGCAATTTGCTTTCGCTCGCGGGCATCGAGCCGCGCAACGTGGGCGGCGTGATTATCAGCTCCGTGGTGCCGCCGCTGAACGCGACGCTGGCGGAAACCTCGAAGCGATACTTTGGACGCGACGCACTTTTTGTGGAGCCGGGCGTGCGCACCGGAATGCCCATTCATTATGAAAACCCACAGGAAGTCGGCGCGGACCGGATCGTCAACAGCGTGGCGGCGTTCGAGAAATATGGCGGGCCGTGCATCGCCGTCGACTTCGGCACGGCGCTCAATTTCGACGCAATTTCAGCTCGGGGAGAATACCTCGGCGGAGTGCTTGCGCCGGGCATCGGCATTTCATCGGAAGCGCTTTTTTCGCGCGCGGCGCGGCTCTTCCGCGTGGAAATCCGCGACCCCGGAAAAATCATCGGCACGAATACTGTCGCGTCGCTGCAATCCGGGCTTTACTACGGCTACGTGGATATGGTGGACGGCATACTCACTCGCATGAAAGCGGTTCTTGGAGCGGAAACGAAGGTTGTAGCGACGGGCGGACAAGCACCGCTGGTTGCGCGCGGCTCGAAGCATATCCAGCATGTGGACGAATTCCTGACGCTCGAAGGGCTGAGAATTATCTGGGACCGCAATTCCGCGGAGTGCGACGCCGCGGCAAAGCCGGTAGCCGCGCGGGAAGTTGGACAGAATTCCGCAAAGAATGCTGGACAGAATGCGACGCGCAATGCGGCCGCGACAGAGCAAGCTCAACGAGCTCGAGGCTCCCGCAAGGCACGGCAGTGAGCGCATCCCAGCAGTCCGCGATGAGTTCGTTCAACTACTTCAATTACTTCACCGAGATTGAAGAATATTTCTGGCGCAAACGCGGGGCGCACATGCTGGTGTCGCCGCTCGACTGGGCCATCCTGGAAACCTGGCAGAAAGCGGGAATCCCGGTATCTGCTGTGATGAAGGGCATCGACCGCGCGTTTGAAAGCTACGCGCGGTCGCGTCGCGGGCAATCCGGAAAACAATTGAAGACACTTGCGTATTGCGTGGACGCCGTGCTCGATGCGGCGGAAGAAGAAAAGGAAGCGGCGGCCGGCACGGGGCCGTCTATCAGAGAAAAACGCGCCGCCGCGGAACCGTTCTCACGCGAGGAGATCCGGCGCTATATCGTACACAATATCGAGCGCTTGAAAAGCGCGTCCGCTGCGTTTGCCTTGGGACAGCCTGAAATGGCCGCGCGCGCGCAGGATACAGCGGAGAAAATGACACCACTTTTGGAACGACTCGAATCGCCTGCGCAACTGGACCTTGAAGACCTGGAGCGCCACCTGACCGTGGTGGAAGAAAAACTCGCGGCATCGCTTTCCGCGAACGCAAGCGAGCACTTGCTGGTCGAGATTCGCCGCGAACTGGACCACCAGCTTGCTCCCTACCGCCGGAGGATGACGGCCGAGCAACTCTCCGCGCTGGAGCGCCGCTACACACAGAAACGATTGTTTGAGGCGCACAATTTGCCGCGCTTAAGTTTGTTTTACTTGACCTAAGCCTCCTTAACCTCATGACAACACCCTTCGATATTCGCATCGAGAAACTTGTTTACGGCGGCGATGGCCTCGCCCATCACGAGGGACGCACCGTGTTTGTGCCGTACGTGATCCCGGGAGAACTTGCGCGAGTTATTCCCGTCAAAGCAAAGAAAAATCTCATCCGCGGCAAGGCGGAAGAAATTATCGAGAGGTCACCGCAAAGGACGCATGCCGAATGCCTGCTCTTCTCAAATTGCGGAGGCTGCCACTACCAGCACATCCCCTATAAGGCGCAACTTCAATTCAAGGCGGAGATTCTTCGCGAAACGCTCGCGAGAATCGGGAAGGTGGAATGGGCCGGTGAGATCCCGCTGCATGGGTCGCCGCCGTTCGGCTACCGGAACCGCGCGCAATGGGCAGTGCGGCTTGCGGGAGACGCCACGCGGCCAGTGATCGGCTATTTTCAGGCGGCATCATCTGTATTGGTGGCGGCAGACAAGTGTCCCATTCTCGCGCCAAAATTGGAGGAGACTCTCTCCGCGATTAGCGAAGCGCTCCGCCAGAGTAAATTGCCACATGACATTCGCGCCGTCGAATGCTTCGCCGATTCCGCGACAGACGCGATGCTGCTCAATGTTGTGGTCGCGAAACACGGCGATTCCGCAGCGCAGCTTGCCAGCAAGTTTCGCGAGGTCGCGCCGAACCCAACCTCATTGCTCGTGCAGGATGAGAAGTCCGGGGAATTTGAATTGGATGGCCCCGGCTATATTCATTACGAAGCGGCGGGAGCGAAGTATCGCGTGGGACATTTGTCGTTTTTTCAGGTCAACCGGTTCCTCGTCGACGAGCTTGCCGCCGCGGTGACTGGAGATGAAAAAGGAGAGCTTGCGCTGGACCTTTTCGCGGGCGCCGGGCTGTTTTCGATTCCTCTTGCGTTGCATTACCAACGCGTTGTCGCGGTCGAGGGGAACGTGGCAACAGTCCGCGACCTTGAGGCCAATCTGAAAGATTCACCCGCTGCACGCGCACGCCATTCCGAGGCCGGAGAATTTCTTGCGCGATGGAAGGAAAAGCCGGACTTTGTGATTGTGGATCCTCCGCGCGCGGGTCTTACGACGCCTATTATCGAACGTTTGCGCGCGCTCGGCCCCAGCCGAATCACCTATCTCTCCTGCGACCCGGCGACACTGGCGCGGGATCTGGCCGCGCTGACGGCAATCCCCGCAGCCGGGCAGACTTCGTACGCCGTCAAAAATATTAACTTGTATGATATCTTCCCGCAGACTTATCATATTGAAATGCTCGTGAGGCTCGAGCGTCTTGATTGAAAGCGCCCTCTCTCTGCATCGTTCTGGCTTTCGGCGCGGGGATTCTCGCTGCCTCGCTACATCTCTACTCTGTGACGTTTCCCGTGGGATTGCCAGCGCTCATTTCATGCACTGCATTCCTGGGTGCGTACCTGCTTTGGGTTTTGCGGGCGGACTCATGGGCATTCGCGGCCGCTTTCGTTGGGTGGGCGGCGGCGGGCTCGCTGGCGTTCGCGGTCGCTCAACAATCTCAGCCTGCAAACCTGGCCTCATCCATGATTGAGGAGCGGCGGCTGGATGCGAGCCAGCCGCTCCGCTGGCGTGGCGTATTGCGTGAGGATCCCGAACGCCTTCCGTGGGGGACACGGTTTGAGGTTGAACTCGATGGAGTCACCATTTCGGGAGAGAGCTTAAGCGTCAGCGGAGGTTTGCGCGCAACGCATTATTCGTTTGGCCAGGACTCCGACAGAAACACGGAAGACGATTCGTCCAGTGTTGCCGCGCTTCATGCGGGAGATCGCGCCGAACTGACGGCGAAGGCGCGCGTGCCGCGGAATTTCAAAGACCCGGGTGCGTTTGACTTTCGGGCGCAACTCGCGCGGCAAGGGATCGTGCTGACGGCGTCATTGCGAAGCCTTCAGCTTCTGCACAAGTTGCCCGCCGTCCCACTTACGATCCGAAGCCGTCTCGCACGAATGCGAGGCAGGTTGCTCGACCGCGTAGATTTGATATTCGGTCCCGTGTCCAGCCAAGCGGCGGTGCTTCGAGCGATGCTGCTCGGCGACCGCAGCTTTGTGGACAATGAGATCTCGGATAATTTCCGGAAAACGTCGGCCTATCATGTGCTTGTCATTGCCGGGCTGCACGTGGCGGCCCTAGCCGCGTTCGTAGTTTGGATTGGAGAGCGCCTGCGAGTGCGCCGGATGTTTGTCTCCTTCGCGGCGCTTGGCGTCCTCGCGGCGTACGTGACGATCGTACAAGATCGGCCGCCGGTCCTTCGCGCGACACTCATGGCCGCGGCCTATCTGATGGCGCGCGCTTTCTTCAGGCGAATGGACACTCTTCAGGTTGCCGCCGTCGCCGCGCTACTTATTCTGTTTTGGCGGCCGGGCGAACTTGCCGATCCCAGTTTTCAGTTTTCGTTTCTGGCAATTGGCGCGATTGGAGGAGTCGCGTTGCCGTGGCTGGAACGCACGGCGGAGCCGCTGCGTCGCGCGCTTCAGAAGATCGGCGATTCGACCCGCGACCCCGCGCATGCTCCCAAACTCGTGCAGCTTCGCCTGGACATGCGAGCGATTTCCGCCGCAATCGCACAAAAGCTTCCCAGCAGGCTGCGCTCACGCACATCCACAGTTGTGACCGGGCCTATTCGCGGCGGCCTTCTCATTTGGGAGGCTTTCGTGATTTCCGCTGTGCTTCAGATTGGGCTCATGCCCCTGATGACCGGCGATTTCCATCGAGTGAGTTTGCTGGGGCCGTTCGCTAATATCGGTGCCGTGCTCCTCACGGGAATCATCGTGCCGGTGGGATTTGCGGCGCTGGCGCTGAGTTTTCTCTCTATTTCGATCGGGCGAATTGTTGGTGGCGTCGCAGGAATTGGAGTTTCGTTTCTGATCAAGATTGTAAGTTGGTTCGCAAAACCCCAGTGGGCGAATGTTCGCGTGCCATCGCCTCCCCCGTGGCTTGTTGTTTGCTTCTTCATGGGCGCAATCGGCCTCGCCATTTGCGTGCGATGGCAGCGCAAGTGGCCGCAAATCGCGGGATTGTGCTTTGTAGTCCTCTGCGCGATCGTTATGGCGATCTCGCCTTTTCCGGCGCGGCTCACGCACGGTCAGGCCGAGCTCACCGTGCTTGACGTTGGCCAGGGTGATTCCCTTTTCCTAGCCGCGCCGGACGGACGGATGTTGCTGACCGACGGCGGAGGGGGCACGGGCCCATTGCGATTTGGCGGAATGCAAACGCGATTCGACATCGGCGAAGAGGTTGTTTCTCCATATTTGTGGTCGCGCGGACTGAAAAAGCTCGACGCCGTGGCGCTGACACATGCGCACGAAGATCACATCGAGGGTCTCTTTGCGGTGCTCGAAAACTTTCGCGTTGCGGAATTGTGGGTGGGACATGATGTCGCATCCGCAGCTTACGCACGGCTGCTCGAAACCGCGCGCCGACGCGGGACGCGTATCGTTCACCTTCAGCAGGGCGATTCCGTTTTGTGGGGCGGGATGCGCGGAAGCGTATTGTGGCCTGACACGACAACGGAGGTATCGCAGGCTACCAATGACGACTCGCTTGTCATGCGATTCGATTTCGGCCAGCAATCGCTGCTGCTGGCGGGAGACATCGAAAAGCCAGTGGAGCGCGCACTGGTTGAAAAGAACGCGCCGCTTGCCGCCACGTTTTTGAAAGCGCCGCATCACGGCAGCGCTACATCTACGACGGAACCTTTCCTGGAACGAGTTCATCCCTCTCTTGCCGCGATTTCCGTGGGTGAGAACAATCTATTTAATCATCCCAGCCCGACGGTGGTGGACCGGCTTCGCGCCGCTGGAGTGACCGTTTACCGCACGGACCGCGACGGCGCGATCACGTTTACGAGCGACGGCAGCTCCGCGCACGTCCACACGTACGTCGAGACCCATCCAGCGCGAGGGACCACGCTACAGGGATCACTTTCGCACTGAATACTTAATTCACTTTTCGGGTTTGCTTTCGATTAGCTTGCGGGCATCTTCGGCCCTTGATGCGCGGGCGAGTATGGAAGTATCACTTGTGAGTTCGTTCCCACCTGGAAGGGGAAATGGATCGGAAGGCGTAGGCTGCGGGGATTCAATCCCCGCGCTTACGAGCAGGCCTCGCAACACCATGGCTTCGACGGGCGATTCCGCCTCATACACGACAATGAATGGTTCGCCGGCCGCTTTTGGTTTTAATTGCTGCATTTTTGTGCTGGCCCTATAATAACATGAATGAGTTCAATGCCCGAGGCCGCGAAACCCTCTCCGACGCGGGAACAGATTGACGAAGAGTCCCGCCAGATCCGCCGCTTGCGGATTGCCGTCAACCTGACCATGCAGGTGATTGCCGAGGGCGGCGCATCCCTGAGCGAGGCGCCTGACATGGCTGCCGCGACGCGGAGGCTGGCGCTGACGCTCTTCCCCGGCAAAGAAGATGTGTATGAAATCCTCTACGGAGCGAAATTCCGGCGGCTGATCGCCAGTATTTACCGGCTGAATTAATTCGGAATCTTATACGCAGCTATAAGGAGCGCAGCCACATCCGCCCGATCATCAGACCAAATCCCGCGATCGTGCCTGCCAAGGCACGATATTCATGGTTTCGAACATATTGCGCCCAGGAAAATGCCGCGCCATCCCCTTTGTGTTCCGATGGCCACGGGAAAAACGCGGAGACTTGCGCGGCATAGGCATCAAATTCCTTGCCGAAGCGTTCGCGAAGGAACCGCTCTTCGGCGCGGATGACGATGGGGTAGAACAAGGCAAGGTAACTGAAAATTAACGCCGCCACAATCCACGAACTAGTAGTGACGACGATAGCCGCCGCGAGGATTACACTCCCTAAATACAAGGGGTTTCGCGTCCAGGCATAGATTCCGGAAGTCGTTAGCTCTTCCCTTTTTCTGACCACGCCCGCCGCAAGCGCGCGCACGATGAGTCCAACGATTCCCACGGCCGTCCCGATCTCAAGCGACCTCGAAGTTGGCCTCGCAAACCAAAAGCAAACCACCGCTATGGGATACCCGATGGGAACTCTCCAGCGAACCCAAAAGCCCCGTGGATTGCTCATCAAGCGGAACCCGAACCCTGCACCAGTGTCCGCTTCTCTGCCTCCGGGGTCTTCTTTTGCAGTCTCTCCTCGACCGCCGCGAAAACCTGGTCAACTGTTATCGAGAGCATGGCCTCGGAATCGGAGTCTTCGCGATCGTGAGTGGTGCCTTCCTCCGAAGCGTTGCGAATCACGATGTCTCTGCCGCCGTATGGGCCGTTGCGGGCTGGATCGGTTGGCCCATAAAGCCCGACGACTGGCGTGCCAAGCGCGGCAGCCAGATGCAGCGGACCCGAATCGCCCGCCACAACGAGGTCCGCGCGAATGAGCAACGCTTTCAGTTCGGGCAATTCGTACTGGACCATGATGGGCATGGCAATTCCCGCGCCGGCGACAACGGCTTCACCGATATCGAGTTCACGCGGGCCGCAATTCACGATGATCCGGGAACGATGCGCATCCCATAATCTCTGCGCAAGCTCTCCGAAACGTTCCGCGGGCCAGCGCTTATACCTCCAGCCTCCGCCCGGGCTGAGGACGATATATCTCTCAATGCTTGCGGCGCGCAATAGCTGATCTACAGTTCCCTGCGAGTCACTTGAAACGACCATGGGAAAGCGCACACCCTCCAGCCGCGCGCCGGCTGCCGCAGCAAGGGCGCGATTCTGATCAATGATGTGCGTGCCCGCGGGCTTCACCTTTTGGGAATAGAAGAGCGATGCGGCGCCCTCGCGCGCGAACGACCATGAGAAACCAATTCGCTGGGCCGCGCCCACACGCCGGGCCAGCAGCGCCGACTTGTAGAGGCCCTGGACATCCAGCACAGCCGTGTAGTGTTCCTCGCGAAGCCGATCTCCACACCTGAAGAATTCACGCACCGAACGGCCTTTCAGGACGATGATCTCGTTGAGATCGGGATTGCCTTCAAGCAGGGGCTGCCAACGCTTGTCAATCAGCCAGTCAATTCGCGCGCGCAAGAAAGTGTCCCGTAGCGCCGCGAGAACCGGGAGCGCGTGAACCACATCGCCGAGGGAACTTAGGCGGACAATCAAGAACCGCTCGTCAGCCATGATTGCCGCCCGCGAGCTTCGCCAATAAATCTTTCGTGGAGTGGCGCTTCGTGTCGCCTACGATCGCGATTCGGACGCCCAGTTTCCCGGCCACCTCGCGCTCCGGAACAGTCTCGAGCGTGTAGTCTGTCCCTTTGGCATGAACATCCGGGCGCAGGGATTGCATCACAGCTTCTACGTTTTGTTCATTGAAGATCAAAACGTAGTCCACATCTGCGAGCGCCGACACTAACTCCGCGCGCTCCTGTTCAGGAAGCACGGGCCTGCCGGCGCCTTTCAGAAGCCGCACGCCGGAATCGGAATTCACGGCGACAACCAGAATATTCCCTTCGGCCTTTGCGCCCGAAAGGTAACGAACGTGGCCGACATGCAACAGGTCAAAGCAGCCGTTGGCCAAAACGATGCGCTCGCCTTTCCGGCGATGGCCATCGAGGCGGCGCTTCAGTTCTTCCCTGCTCAGGATTTTTTCTTGGGTGCGCATACCAGAAATTTCATCGCGTCCGGAGTCAACGCCAGTGTTTCCCCTTGGGGCTGACTTCTTTTCCCGTCGCCTCACGTTGCAGCGCCTCGCGCAACTCCTCGCGCGTAACCGTCGCAGTGCCTCGCTTCATGACAACAATCCCCCCCGCATAATTGGCAAGGACCGCAGCTTCGCTGAAGGTAGCGCCCGCGGCGAGCGCGAGCGTGAACACCGCGATGACGGTGTCGCCCGCGCCAGTTACGTCCGCGGCGTCTTCGGAGCCATAAATGGGAATTGACTGCGCCTTCTTCCCTTTCTCGAAAAGCACCATGCCGTCTTTACCGCGCGTTACCAACAGAGCTTCCAGGCCCAGGCGCCGCGCCGTGCGCCAGCCGAGGCGTTCGAGTTTTGCGGCGTCTTTGCCAATCGGCGTGTGAAAGAGCGATTCAATCTCGGCCTCATTGGGAGTAGCCGCGGTCACGCCCGCGCCGCGGTAATCCAAGAGCGAATAGCGAGAGTCGAGAGTGATGCGGAGATTCGGGCCGCCTTTTCGCCGGACAGAGCGAACAAGGGCGGGCGTCACGGAATTGAAACCGTAGTCCGATGCCAGGACGGCCTGGCAGCTCCCGGTCTTCCTCTCGAGGTGGCGCTCGAGATGGCGCCACAGAGTTTTGTGCGCGGCAGCGGGCATAGGGTTTTGCGGCAGATGGTCCACACGTAGAACTTGTTGGCGCGCGGTGTGAGTCCACCCGGCAAGGTAGCGAGTTTTCACCGGCGTCTGCCAGCCGCGAACTCGCGTGATGCCGGACACATCTACTTTTCTATTTTTGAAGTACTCGACGAGCGCATGACCGGCTTCATCGTCGCCAACCGGGCATACTGGAAAGACACGCGCGCCCAGGCTGGCAATGTTGTTCGTCGCATTGGCGCCGCCGCCAGGCACAAGCTCGGTTTCGCGATGCCGAAGAATGAGTACTGGGGCCTCGCGCGATACGCGCGAGATTTCGCCGAAGACAAACCGATCCGCGACGAAATCCCCCAACACAACAATAGTTTGCTTGGGAAAGGTTTCGACGAGGTCCTCGAGCCGGCTCAAATCTGCTGTCAACGGAATTCCCCCATATAGAGATACCTGAGATGGGCTATTTGAACAAGGTGAACCGTGGCCGGACGATGCCTGCCAAGGAAAATCAACTCACCGGTCTGTAGCGAAGAGCATTCACCTTTGCAAGGACCGCGCCCCAGAAAGAGTCGCCATCGAGCACGCGCATCGCGATGCGAACGAATCCGGCCGGCATGCCGGAGAATGTGACGCCACGCAGGTTGAAGACGTCTTTCTCCGTACAAATCAACGCCATGGCGCCTGCATCCCTCGCCTGCTCTACCAACTTGGACGCTTCCGCCTGCGAATACGTGTGATGATCCGCGAAGCTGGCGCGCCCGGCAACGTGAAAACCCCATCGCTCTAGATCCTGGAAGAAAGCTTCTGCGTTTCCGATTCCGCAAAATGCAAAGACCTTTCCCGCACGCCAATCTAAAGGTGATTGCACGGGCGGCTGGCCGGGCTGATGATCGGGCGATTCTCCGCGCAGGGGGAACACATCCAACAATTCGGTGACGGCGTAGAATATTGGCGCGCTCATGTATCTTCGCACAATGGTCTCGATTGCCGGCGCGTGCTCGCTGCGCGTAATTACGACAATATCCGCGCGGGCGAGCGCCGACTTTGGCTCGCGCATCAAGCCGGCGGGCAACAGATTTCCTCCGCCGAAGGGGCCGGTGGCGTCAATCAAAACGATATCTGCGTCGCGGGCGAGTTGCATATGCTGAAACCCGTCATCCAGCAAAAACCATTCGATGCCATGCTTGGCAAGTATCCGGCCATTCGCGTACCGATCCGGCCCGACGCCCAACTGGACATGATGTTGCAAACGCTCGCGATAGATCGCGACTTCATCACTTTGCGGCTCGCCTGCCGCGCCTTCTGGACGTCCGCGATATCCTCGCGTCAGAATTCCTACTCGCTTGCCCTCCGACCGCAGGCGCTCCGCAATCCAAAGCACCATAGGAGTCTTGCCAGTGCCACCAGCGGTTAGATTTCCGACGCTAATGACTATGCCGGGAAGATGCAAAGGCCGGCGAAGACGCCAACGATAGGCCGCCGCGCGCAGACGGACCGCCGCTCCCCACAACAGCGAAACGGGCCAAAGCAGAATGCGCATCCTGCTTGGCGTTCTCATGTACTGCTCCGCGCCTGCAGAATCGTTCTAATGTGGGCGAGCGTTTTCCCGGTCGCGCCGCGATTCTCATCCACGAGCGCGCGCGCCGCCGCACCCATAGAGCGGCTTCTCTCGGTATCCTGGACGAGCTGAATCCACGCCACGCCAAGTTCCTCGGGATTGAAAACTTCCATCCCCGCCCCTTTGGAAACGAAAGCGCTCGCAACCTCCGCAAAGTTCTCCATCGAATTCCCGAAAACCGGCGGCTTGCCGAAGCCGGCAGGTTCGAGGACGTTATGCCCGCCCGCGGGCACGAGCGAACCGCCGACAAAAACGGCGTCCGCAAAACGATAAAGCCCCGCGAGCTCGCCAATGCTGTCCAGCAGGAGGACGCTCGTGGAGCTTGTGAGTGAGGGGCCGTCATCTGAACCCGGCGCAATTTGGCTTCTGCGCAAGTACCCGCGATTGGATTCCTCGATATGCTGAGCCGCGGCGGCAAACCGCTCCGGTTTGCGCGGCGCGAGCACCAGGAAAGCGTTCCGCATCTCTCCTTGCAGGACTCCGAACGCAATCAGCACCAGCGGTTCCTCGCCTGACGTCACGCTTCCGGCAACGATCAAAGGCCGGCGCCCGTGTTTTTCCACCGCATTGGCGAGCCACCGGCCGAATTCACTCTCGCCCGGCTGCGGCGAATCGTATTTCAGATTTCCGGTAACAACCACGCGGTCCCGGGGAGCGCCCAGCTCCAACAGCCGGGCGGAATCTCCGTCACTCTGCATCAGGAAAAAAGCCGGATTGGAAAGCACGCTGCGGAAAAAACCCTTCAGAATGAAACCGAATGCTTTCAAGAGCCGCCGGTACCGCCGAATGGATCGATCCGAAATCCGCCCATTCACAAAAATCACCGGCACATTTTCGCGTTTCGCCTCTCGCAGAAAGTTCGGCCAGATTTCGGTCTCAAGAATTATAACGCAGGCGGGCGAGAGCGTCCGCAGGACGCGGCGAACGACCCAGGTCCAATCGAATGGGAAATAAAGAAATCCGTCCGCGAAATCGAATCGTTCCCTGGCGAGTTTCTGTCCCGTGGCCGTGGTCGTGGAAACGACGAGCGGCTTGCTGGGAAATTGCTGCTTCAACAGGTTTGCCAGTGGCAAAGCCGCGAGCACCTCTCCAACCGAAACGGCATGGACCCAAATGCAGCCGGGGGCAATTCGCGGGACATCCTGAGGGACGCGCCCAAACCGAGCTCCGACATTCGCAAGATATTTATGGGCCCGCAGGCCCTTTACAAGAAAATAGGGCGACGCGAGCAGAAATCCGAGTGCCGCGACGATGCTATAGACGAGGTACATTCCAATCCATCCAACGGCGCGCCCTGCGGCGCCACGAACCTGACCCCCATTCCCGGGAGTATCCAATGTGATGACCGCTTCCGCGGCCAGGGATGTGACACCTTCACCAGCCAGGCTATTATAGTGTCACCCGCGGGCCAGCGGGCGACACTCCGCTGCCTGGTATGCATCCAACCGAAGCGAGTTCACGAACGAGGTCAACGAAATAAGAACCCGGCTCCCATTTCTTGCTGTTCTTCTTCTGAGGCTGGTATTTCCCGGCGCGCCTGAATTCTTATCGCAGGATCCTGCTCAAGCCCCGGCGAAAAAAGACATCGCCACACTTCGCGCGCGCGACCAGCACCAGGGACTGCTCGTGGCCGCCGACCCCTGGGTGAGGCCCGATGAATATAAGGCCCGCTTCGGCAAGAAAACTCCATACGACGCAGGCATCATCGCGATCGACGTCTATTTCCGCAACGATGGTCCGCGGCCGATTCGCCTGAATCTCAATACGATCCGGCTGACGATTTCGATGCCGAATGAAACAGATCAGGAACTTGCCCCGCTCCGCCCGGAGGCCGTTGCGGGGGCGGTGTACGACACGCGGCCCAGGAAGCCTGGCGTGCGCCGACTACCAATTCCCACCGGGTCAGGGAACAAAAGCAAGCAAGAGCAGGAACTTATTATGTCTCTGCGTGGCGTGCAGCTATCCACCGATCTGATCCCGCCAAAGACAGTCGTCAACGGCCTGCTTTATTTTGATCTCGACAACCACTTTAACTACGTAGCATTCGCGCGAGTGTACATTCCGGACTTGTCCGAGATGGGAACAAATAAGGCGTTGCTCTTCTTTGACGTCCCACTTGGGCCGACGGAAACGCCGTAGCAAGCCTTTTATACGCGCGCCTACATCTGAGCCGTTTTGCCAGGGTCTCGACGGTCGGCTACAATCTCTTCTCCAGCACAAGCCAGCCTTACATGAACCTTCTCGACGAACTGAATCCCGGCCAACGTACCGCAGTTGAGACCACGGAGGGGCCGCTGCTGGTTCTCGCCGGGGCGGGCACGGGCAAGACCCGCGTCATCACCTATCGAATCGCTCACCTGATCCAAAAGGGAGTGCCCGCCGAAAGCATCCTCGGCGTTACCTTCACGAACAAAGCCGCGGATAACATGAAGGAGCGTGTCCGCGATTTACTCCTCCGCGCCGGCCTTGGCGCTGGCGACCCCTGGATTTCAACTTTTCATTCGTTTTGCGCGCGCCTGCTGCGAAAAGAAGCCCCGCGGCTTGGTCTTTCGCGCTCGTTCGCAATCTACGACGAGGATGATCAGACGGCAGCCATCAAACTCGCGCTCGATCGTCTCGGAGCCACGGAAAAAGGCGCTTCCGTGCGGCCTTTCCTCTGGCAAATTAGCTATGCGAAGAATCACGGCATCTCCGCGCGCGAGATGACCGAGAAGGCCGCGGCGTCGAACGACCCCAATGCCAGGCTAGCGGCGCGCGTTTACGAGGCCTACGAAGAATTACTCCGTAGCACAGGGGCGCTCGATTTCGACGACCTCTTGCTTCGCGCGGGACAGGTGCTTCGCGAATCGAAGGAAGCGCGCGCCGCATGGCAGGCTCGCTTCCGCTACGTGCTGGTGGATGAATTCCAGGATACGAACCGTCCCCAGTATGAAGTGATGCTGCTTTTGCTTGGGACGGAAAGGAATGTCTGCGTGGTTGGCGATGAAGACCAGGCCATCTACAGTTGGCGCGGCGCGGACATCAACATCCTTCTTCGCTTCACCGACAATTTCGCGGATGCAAAGATGGTGCGACTCGAAGAAAACTATCGCTCCCCCCAATTCATACTCGACGCCGCCGCCGGCGTCGTTTCGCACAACGTGCAGCGCCTGGGAAAAAAGCTTACTGCCACGCGCGGCGAGGGCCCGCTGCCGCGCTATTACGAGGCGCGCGACGCTCGCGCCGAGGCCGAATATGTCGGCGGCGAAATTCAGCGTCTGCAACAGGAAGACTCTTCACAGCACATCGCCGTCCTTTATCGCGCCAATTTCCAGGCGCGGGCATTTGAAGACGCCATGCAGCAATTCGGTCTGCACTACAAAGTTGTGGGCGGCTTCAGTTTTTACCAGCGCGCGGAGGTCAAGGACCTCCTCTCCTACGCACGCCTGGCCATGCACACCGATGATGACGTCGCACTGTTGCGCGTGTTGAACACGCCCCCGCGCGGCATTGGCGCGAAGACGGCTGACACGCTCAAGAGTCTCGCGAAAGATCGCGGCGTTTCTCTCTGGACGGCGCTTGAGGCGATCCTTGCGGGCAGCCAATCGGGGCTCGCCCCGCTGCGCGGATTTCGTGAACTCATCGAGGATTTCAAGAAAGAAGTCGAATCGCTCGAGCCAGCCGACTTTTTGAACCATGTGCTGGATCGGACCGGCTATCTCGACATGCTCGAACAGCGGGACACCACCGATGACGCGGGCCGCACCGAGAATCTCCGCGAGCTTGTAAACGCCGTGGCCGAAGGCGCAGCGCAGGGGGAAACCCTCACTGATTTCTTGGATCGCGCCGCGCTTATCTCCTCCGTTGATTCCTTCGACGATCGCGCGCCCGTCACGCTGCTGACTCTTCATTCTGCCAAAGGCCTGGAATTCGACCACGTTTTTCTCGCCGGGCTCGAGGAAGGCGTTTTCCCGCACAGCCGATCCATGGGCAGCGATGATGAACTCGAAGAGGAGCGGCGCCTGTGCTACGTTGGGATGACGCGCGCCCGCGAATCGCTCACGCTCACGCGCGCCGTGTACCGGCGCATCTACGGAAATGAACGCGTCGAAGATTCCCTGCCCTCGCGCTTCCTGAAGGAAATTCCCGGTGAGCTGATCGAGAGCGCTCCCGGCTCGCTCGCCGATGCGGGACAAACACGCCGCTACGAACCCGACCCTGAGTATTCCTATTCGGCGGGCGACTTCGAGCGCCGCGTGCGTCGCATCACTTCGGTCGCGGGCGTACCGGCGCGAAGCCGGCGTTCTCCGAGCGCATCGGGCTCTTCTCGAATGCGCAAGGCCTCAGCGGGCGGACATGCACTTATCGGCGTACGGGTGAAGCATCCTACCTACGGAGTTGGCACTATCATCGGCGTGGACGGCGACGATGATGACCGCAAACTTACCGTGAGTTTCACCGACCACGGCACAAAGAAGCTTGTCGAGCGGTACGCCAATCTGGTGCGCGCCTGAATTGCGCAGGACGTTCCACACGCGCCCCGGTGTTGCGCGACAGCGCCGCTCAAGGTAAAGTTCATTTCCGCCTATGGATGGTGCGCGTTGTCCTCACAACTATTTCGTGTAAAAAGCATCGATAAATTAATCTCCGACTCCGAGAGGCCGGAGCATCGGCTGAAGAAGACGCTTGGACCCGTGAGCCTCACAGCGCTTGGCATTGGCGCGGTCATCGGGTCGGGCATTTTTACTGTTGTGGGCACGGCAATTGCGGGGCAGAAACTCAATTTCTCTTCAATTGTCAACGCGCCGCTTCTTGAATACCTGATTCACCATTCGCCAACGTTCGGACGGCCGGGCGCGGGGCCAGCGATAGCCCTCTCGTTTCTGCTGGTGGGCATCGTCTGCGCGTTCGCAGCGCTCTGCTATGCGGAGCTGGCGTCGATGATTCCAATTGCGGGCAGTTCTTACACGTACACCTATGCCACAATGGGCGAAATTGTCGCGTGGGTGATCGGATGGGACTTAATTCTTGAGTACGCCGTAAGCAACATGGCGGTCAGCGTGGGATTCTCCGCGCACGTTGTAGCCCTGCTCGATTGGTTCGGCATTCACCCATCGCTGCGCTGGATTTCTCCGGCCTATCTACCCACGGGCCTTCAGGATCTAAATAACGTTGACCTTTACTCGCCTGGCTGGCATTTCGGTTTCAATTGGCCTGCGTTCTTGATTGTGATGTTGCTAACGATTGTGCTGGTGCGAGGCATCCGCGAATCGGCGGAGACCAACAACGTAATGGTGATCCTGAAGATCATCGCAATTTTGGTGTTTGTTTCCTTCGCCTCGCGCTTCATTCATCCGGGCAACTGGCACCCGTTTTCGCCGAATGGGTGGCCCGGGATTTTGACGGGGGGCTCGATTATTTTCTTCACTTACATTGGATTTGATTCCGTCTCGACGGCGGCGGAGGAATGCAAGAACCCACAAAAGGATTTGCCGACTGGCATCATCGCATCGCTCATTGTCTGCACGATTCTTTACATCGCTGTTGCCATTGTGCTCACTGGACTCGTGCCGTGGCAAACCTTGATGGGCGATGCCGCCCCGGTGGTAAACACGCTAAAGAAACTCAACATGCAGTGGGTGCAACTGATCGTTCTCTTTGGGGCGCTTCTGGGTATGATTTCGTCGCTACTTGTCTTCCAACTGGGCCAGGCGCGAGTTTGGTATGCAATGTCGCGCGACGGACTTTTACCGCGACTCTTCAGCCGCGTCCACCCGGTGTTTCGCACTCCGGATTTCTCAACCTGGGTTGCGGGAATTCTTGTCGGCATACCTGCGGGATTACTTGATATCGGCACGCTCGCCGAGCTTTCCAACATCGGCACATTGTTTGCGTTTCTTCTCGTCGCCGTCGGCGTTCTGATATTGCGTTCGCGCGATCCAAATCGCCGCCGGACGTTTCGCGCCCCGGGGGGCAAGCTCGCGCCAATCGTTACGATTCTCACCTGTCTTCTGCTGATGGCCGGATTGCCGATTTTGAATTGGATTCGTTTCTTCGTGTGGCTGATCATCGGGCTGGTTATTTATTTTTCGTATAGCCGCAGCCGCAGTACTCTCGGTCGAGAATCCGCGGTGGGAGGCGACTGATGCGCACGGCATGCCGCGCGCTCGCCATTTTCATGTCGGCATTAACGCTGGCCTCCTCGCTATCCGCGTGGGGCGCGAACGCTCAGCGGCTCATCTCCAACAAGGCGGTCGAAACACTTCCTCCTGAGCTCGCCGGATTCTATCAGGCGAATCGCATGAGGATCCTTGCGAAGATAGCGGACCCGCTCGAAGCGCTCACAAAGAATCCCAGCGAGCAGCGCTACCACGTTCTTTACCTCAACCGGTATGCGCCGTTTCCATTTGACGCGCTCCCGCGCAATTACAAAGCCGCCGTCAAGAAATATGGGTTGGCCAAAATTGAGGCCAATGGGCTGCTGCCCTGGCAAATCGGCGTTTACAGCGAAAAACTGACCGATGCATTTCGTCAACGCAATTGGGATGACGTGCGCCTGTACTCGACGCTGCTCGCGCATTACGTGGCCGAGGCGCACGACCCGTTCAACACCGCCGATGACGTCGCGTTGCGCGCCTCGGGCCAATTCGGCGTGAACGAGCGCTTTGGCGCGAGCCTTGTCGACCGCTACTCGCTTTTTTTCCCGCTGCGGCCGAATGACGCGCACTACGTCAAGGACCCGACCGACAACGCTTTCGAGGCTTGCCTCAACGCACACAGTTGGCTCCAAATCATCGTGCTCGCCGATCGTCGCGCTCGTGCCGGTCTTTCCGATTACACGGATGAATACTACGATCGCTTTTACAATCAGGCAGGTGCCGTATTAATCCGCCAGCTCTCCGACGCCGCCGCCGAAGTCGGCTCCTACTGGCTCACGTCGTGGATAAACGCCGGCCGGCCGAATCTCCCGTAGCGGTGATCCCCGCGCCGTGTCTCACCCTTCCGATTCCACAAATGCTCCGGACGCCCGGCACGATATTCGTTCTCTGATTCACGCGCTGCCCAAGGCTGAATTGCATCTCCACCTTGAGGGCAGCATCGCGCCTCCGACCGCCGTCGCACTCGCCGCGCGGCACGGAGTCACGATCACCGAACACGACGTCTCCTCCTGCTACGCTCCGGGCGATTTCACATTTTTTCTTGACGCATTCAAATGGATCACGTCATTCCTCCGCACTCCGGCGGACTTCGCCCTAATTGCCGAACGGCTTGGGGAAGATCTCCTTTCCCAGAACGTCGTGTACGCCGAGGTCACGCTTTCCGTCGGCGTGATGCTTCTTCGCAAGCAGAATCCGCTCGCCAATTTCGCGGCCATTCGCGAATCCACGGCAAAATTCGAGCCGCGCGGGTTGCGGCTCAATTGGATTTTTGACGCCGTGCGGCAATTCAACGTACTCCCAGCGCAGAAAGTCGCGCGCCTCGCTGTGGAATGCAAAAGCGATGGCGTCGTCGCCTTCGGGATCGGTGGCGACGAAACCGCGCTGCCTGCCTCGGACTTCGCCAAGGTCTATGAATCCGTTGGCGCGGCCGGCCTTGGCCGTCTAATTCACGCCGGCGAGATTGGTCCCGCAGCCGGCATCCGAGATGCCGTCGAAAAGCTCGGCGTCACCCGCATCGGACACGGCATCGCGGCCATGCACGACCCTCGAGTGATGGACCTGCTCGCGGGGCGCGGCATCGCACTCGAACTCTGCCCAACGAGCAATCTCCACACCGGCGCGCTCGCCCGGCAGCTCCGCGTGCCCACCGCACGCATGGAGCAGCACCCACTCCCGCTTTTTCTCCGGCGCGGTGTTCCGGTCACTCTATCCACCGACGACCCCGCCATGTTTGATACTTCGCTTGAAGGCGAATACGCGCACGCCTCGGGACTTGGCCTCTCCGCGCCCGACTTGATTCGCCTTGCGGAAGCGAGTTTCGATCACGCATTTCTTCCCGAGACGGAAAAGCAACGCCACTTGCAATCCCTGCGCTCCGCCGCGACGCGAATCGCATAGGTCGACGGCTCCATTGTTTTGTAGCGGAGGATTTCAGCCCGGCACGTCCCCTTGCTATAATCTCCCGCATGATAGCTCACGTCTGGGTCATGCTGAAATCCACGGTCCTCGATCCGCAGGGCAAGACGATCCACAACGCGCTCTCTTCGCTTGGCTTCGCCGCCGTCCGGGATGTGCGCCAGGGAAAATTCTTCGTGATCGACCTCAACGGCACCTCGCGCGATGATGCGCGCGCGCAGGTCGAGCGCATCGCCAAGGAAGTCCTCACCAATCCAGTTATCGAGGAATTTCGGTACGAGATCCTGGAATAACCGGCGGCCACTCGAGAACTTTGAGACCAATCGCAATCAAACCCTCGCCGCCTCATTCTGTCCAAGCCTTTGAAGCATCAGCGCTGCCACAAATCCAGCCCCGAATTGCGCGAAAACGAACCACGGGACGTCGGCGAGCCGAATGCCGGTGAAAGTGTCGCTGAATGCCCTGGCGATAGTGACCGCCGGGTTTGCGAAGGACGTTGATGCAGTGAACCAGTACGCCGCCGTGATGTACGCTCCCACAGCAAACGCGACTGCGTTGGGACGAAACCGGACGCAGCACCAGATTACGCCGATCAATCCAAAGGTCGCCACAAACTCACTGAACACAAGAGCGGAGCCATTCCGAGCGCGATGCGAAAGCGAAATCACCGGAAGCCCGAACATCAGATTAGCGATCACCGTCCCTGCAATCCCACCTGCAATCTGTCCCAGCGCATAGTACGGCGTTTCTTTCCACGGAAACCTTCCGCCGATCGCCTCTGCCAAAGTCACCGCTGGATTGAGATGCGCACCCGATATCGGCCCCAGCGCCAGGATCAACGCAACGAGCGCCGCGCCCGTCGCAATCGTATTGGTGAGCAGCGCCAGGGCGGCATTTCCACCTGAGAGCCGCTCCCCCATAATTCCTGAGCCGACCACCGCCGCTACGAGAAACAGCGTCCCCAAAAATTCCGCCACGACTCGCTGCGCGAGGCGCGCATTCATTCGCGGCCGATCCTGTCAATTTCTTTTTTGATTGCCAATTTGTCTAAGCTGGCGAGCGGCACGCATAGAAAAAGATTGATTCTGCGGTCAAGCATCATGAAGGCGTCGCGGAAAGCCTTCTGTATTTCCTCCGGGCTTCCCGTCACTATGGCTGGATCGGGCACGCCCCAATGAGCTGTCATAGGATGGCCCGGCCAGATGGGACACACCTCTTTCGCCGCGTTGTCGCAGACCGTGAAAACAAAGTGCAGTTCCGGCGCACCGGGACGCGCAAATTCATCCCAGCACTTGCTGCGTAATCCACGGGTGGGCATGTGCGCGCTTTCGAGTTGTCTCAGCGCTTCCGGCCGCACGGAGCCCGACGGATGGCTGCCCGCGCTGTACGCCGTGAAACTCGGCTTTCCCTTCCGGTTGAGAATTGCTTCCGCCATAATGGACCGCGCCGAATTTCCGGTGCAGAGAAACAAAACGTTGAAGTGTACGAGCACGGAAATCAGGCCCTCACCGTCTCTGAAGGAGTGCAGCAGGCCGGATCACAACAGGAGCGGTCTTCCGCCTTCTTCTGCGGCAGGTTGACCTTGAGCACGACGAAGACTTCCCACTCGTTCCCGTCCGGATCGCGCACCCAGGTTTTGTCCTGCAATGCCTGGCAGCATTCGGTTTGCATCTCGTCGCGGGACACGAGTCCTTCCCGCACCCATCGATCCCGGACGGCCAGCACATCGGCGGTGGAACCCACCTGAATGCCGAGATGCGAGAGTGCGCCCCGATCGGTGACCGGCCCCTCATTCAGCGTAAAATTCACCGGCGGGTTCGCCACATCAAACTTCGCGTATCCCGTCCGCACCTTTGAGGGCTCAATTCCAAACAGCTTGCGGTAAAACTCGATGCTCCGGGCAACGTCGCTGACATGAATTGCCACATGGACCTTTAATGCCTGTACTTGCGTTTCGCTCATGGTCTTCTCCGGCGGCCAGACATATATGTGTAGCCGTATACATTGAAACACTACGCCTCCAGCATGTATATGTCAAGGCGAATATGATGTATACTCGTTTTCATGACGAAGACTCTGCCGCCCTTCTGTCTCGACTTGCTCTTCCGCGCCCTGGCGGACCCCACCCGGCTCCGTTTGTTGAATCTCATCGCGGATAAGGAGATCTGCGTCTGTTATTTCGTTGAAATTCTTCGCATCAGCCAGCCAAAGGTCTCTCGCCATCTGGCCTACCTCCGCAGGGCAGGTATCGTGGCTGCCAGACGCGAAGGAAAGTGGATGCACTATCGGCTTGTGGTCCCGAAGAACAAGGCCGCTCTGGCCATTCTCCGTGAAACGCTCCGCCATTTTGGGGAGAATCCAGAAATGCAAAAGGACCTTTTGCGGCTCAGTTCCGCTTGTTGCGTCCCCCAGAGATTCCACTCTATTCAGGACGCGCCCCAGCCGGCTTCCCTTCCTGCGCGGAAGTCGTTGGCTGCCGCGCCGCGCTAGGCTGACCGGCCAATTCTTCGAGCGGCATGGCGTGCAATCGAGGAATGGTTGGAGCGCGTTGACGGGATTGTTGACAGAAAGAAAAGTGACCGGCGCCGTCCCGAGTCCGCGCGCCGTATGCTAACCTTGAAATTGCCTCAGTTGAAGAAGCCCAAACTGGGCGAGGCCGGAGAGCACTATCGTGTGCGGCATTGTTGGATATATTGGCCCGAAAAAAGTTGTCCCTCTCATTCTCGAAGGACTCCGCATGCTCGAATACCGCGGCTACGACTCGGCGGGGATTGCCGTCGTCACCCGGGACGGCAAGATGGATATTCGCCGCGCCTCCGGCAAGCTCCGAAATCTCGAGGAGGCGATTCAGGCTTCCCCTATAGATGGAGTCTATGGCGTGGGCCACACGCGCTGGGCCACACATGGCCGCCCCACCGAGGAAAACGCCCATCCCCATCGCGACTGCACGGGCGAGATTGTTGTCGTCCATAACGGGATCATCGAAAATTACGTCGAGCTGAAGCGCCAGCTTATGGCCGAAGGGCACAAATTCGTCACGGAAACCGACACCGAAATCGTCGCGCATCTCGTGGAGAAGAATTGGAATGGCGGGCCGCTTGAGCTGGCGGTGCGTAAAACCGTGAAGCAGCTCCACGGAATCTTTGCGCTGGTGATCCTCTCTTCGCGCGACCCGAACAAGATCGTTGCGGCGCGCGTTGGCCCGCCGGTGGTCATCGGGCTCGGAGAGGGCGAATACTTCGTCGCAAGCGACATCCCTGCCCTGCTGGCCCACACCAAGGATGTGGAGTTCCTCGCCGACGGCGACCTGGCTGTGCTCACTCTACAGGGCGTTCAGATCACGGACTTCGATGGCCGCCCCGTCGAGCGGCCCGTGCAGCGCATCACCTGGGACCCGGTGATGGCGGAAAAGGGCGGCTACAAACATTTCATGCTCAAAGAGATCTTTGAGCAGCCGCGCGCCGTCCGTGACACGATTTCCAACCGGATTTCCCTCGACACCGGAAAAGTTTTCCTCGATGAGATGGAAATCACCGAAAGCGATTTCCGCAATTTCACGAGCGTGAAGATCGTCGCGTGTGGCACGAGCTGGCACGCGGCGCTCGCCGGCAAATTTATTATCGAGCGGCTCGCGCGGCTCCCCGTTGAAGTGGACTACGGCAGCGAATTCCGCTACCGCGATCCCATCATTGGAAAAGATACGCTCTGCATTTGCATCAGCCAGTCCGGCGAAACCGCGGACACTCTTGCCGCCCAGCGTGAAGCGAAGCAAAAAGGCGCGAAGACGCTCGCCATCTGCAATGTGCAGGGCTCGATGATTACTCGTGAAGCGGCCGGGACCGTGATCACGCACGCCGGGCCGGAAATCGGCGTCGCTTCGACCAAGGCTTTTACCGCCCAATTGGCGGCGCTGGCGCTGATTGCGCTCTATCTCGCGGAAGTCCGGGAGCGCGTCACCGCCGATTGCGCGCGCTCGCTGATGCAGGAGTTAACGCGCATCCCGCATAAGATGGAAACGATCCTGCAAGCCGAAGAGACGGGGATATACGACTCCCTTGCGCGGCAGTTGATGGGCTTTACTGATTTCCTTTACTTGGGCCGGGGCATCCATTACCCCATCGCTCTTGAAGGCGCGCTCAAGCTCAAGGAGATCTCCTACATCCACGCGGAAGGTTATCCCGCCGGAGAGATGAAGCACGGCCCCAACGCCTTGATCGATAACGAGCTGCCGGTCGTGGTCATCGCCACGCGCGACGAAAAAGATCCGGAGTCCATGACCCGTTATGAGAAGACCGTCTCCAACATCAAGGAAGTCAAGGCTCGCGAAGGGATCGTCCTTGCCATCGTGACGAATGGCGATCAGCTCGCGCGCGAGGCCTCCGACCACATTGTCGAGCTTCCCATGGCGCCCGACCTTTTTTCGCCGATGCTCGAAGTGATTCCCCTCCAGCTTCTTGCCTATCACATTGGCGTCCGCCGCGGCTGCGACGTGGATCAGCCGCGCAACCTCGCGAAATCCGTCACTGTCGAATAAGGGCGTGTGGACGGGAATTCATGCGGCTGTTTCCCTTAGAATAGGAGCAGGGGGAATGGCTGTGCGAGCTGGTAGCGCTTTCAATGATAGGAAAATGAAGACTCCCGCGCTCGTTTTGGCGCTCGCCGCGCTCGCTGCGCTCGTGTGCGCGCCCGCGGTGCGCGCTCAAGCACCGGCCCAGACATCACCGCCTGCCGCGGCGAGGATTGTGGACATCAAAGTGAATGGCTCGCAGAAACATTCCGCGGCGGAATTGGAATACGCAACCGGGCTTAAACTCGGTGACGTTGTGACCAAGGAGCAGTTGCAGGCCGCCGCCAACCGGCTTGCCAATTCCGGCCTGGTCTCGAACGTCAACTATCACTTCACGACGGACCCCTCCGGAGTACACCTGGTGTTTGACGTGCAGGATGCGGAAGCCGTGCCCGTGCTCTTCGATAATTTTCCATGGTTTTCCGACGAAGAGCTTGGCGAAGCGCTGCGGAAATCCGTGGGGGTATTTGATGGAGTCGCGCCGCCACAAGGCGACGTGCTCGACAAAATGACGAATGCGCTACAGGATCTGTGTTTTTCGCGGGGCATTCACGGGCGCGTGGAACACACGCTGATTGAACGACCTGATGGTCCCGGCCAAGTCATGCAGTTCTCGATTTCGGGGATCATTGTGAAGGTCGCTGGAATTACGTTCACGGATCCGCTGGCGATGAAATCCTTGGATGTGAGCGCGCGCCTGGTGGATGCAGTGGGGCAGCCCTATTCACGCATGACTATCATCACTTTCGATCTCGAGCAAGTCCGGCCGGCGTATCTCTCGAAGGGATACTTGAATGTGACGTTTGGGACGCCGACGGCAGTCCTTACAGGAGAAACGGCTCCCACCGGTGAGAAGACAGCGCGCATCACTGTGCCGATCACGCCGGGAGCGCAATACCATTTTGGAGGCATCACCTGGTCCGGCAATACGGCGTTCAACAGCGACACACTTACTTCCATGGTTTCCATTCCTCTGGGGGCGATCGCCGACGGAAACAAAATTCAGGGAGCAATCCAGCGCATCATCCAGCAATACGCGCACGTTGGATACCTGGATGCGCAGGTGGACCCGCAGCCTCAGTTTGACGATGCCGGCCCCAAGGTTTCCTATCAAATAAAAGTTGCAGAGGGGCCGCAATACCGCATGGGCAACCTCGTACTGACGGGACTCTCGCTCGACGGGGAAAAGAAAGTGCGTGCGGTATGGGCGCTGGCGCAGGGGTCTCCTTTCGATCAGGATTATTTCGATAGTTTTGTTTCGCGGCTGAACAAACCGACGCAGGAGGTGTTCGGCAACCTTCCGGTTCACTACGACCGGGTCGGCGACCTGCTCCGGCGCAATGAACAGAATCACACGGTGGACGTACTGCTCGACTTCCAGTAACCAATCGGTGCGCCGCGCCAGTGGCGGCGGAAATGCAGGATACAATTCTCGAATGAACAGTCTCATCGCTCATCCCGCCCGCATGATTGGCATCGTACTGATTCTTGTGGTGATTTCTCCTGGCGCCGGAATTGCCGCTGTGAAGCAGCAACAGGGCCAGCAACAACCCCCGCCAACGCAGCCTCCTTCGCAACAACAGGCGCCTCCGGCGACGCACCAGAACCCGCAGACGCCGCTCGCCACGCCTCCAATTGCGCCTCAAAACCCTCCGCCGCCGGACCCCGAAGCGGAGCTGCAGAAGGCGGTGCAAGCTGCGGGCAATGACCGCGCGGCGTTCGTGCACAATCTTGAAGATTATTTGAAGCGATATCCAAACTCACCGAGAAAGGGACCGATCTACCACGCGCTGGTGGACGCGGAAGTAGAACTCCGCGAAAATACCAAGGCCATTGAATATGCGGAGCGCAGCATAGAAGCGAACCCCGCCGACACGCAAATGATGATGGTCGCCGCGAACCTCCTGGAACTGCAGGGCGATGACGGGGGCCTGAAACGGGCGATTGACTATGTGACAAGTGTTTTGGAAACCGTGGAAAAAGCTTCCATCGCCGACAAACCCGCGCGCGATTCCGAGGCGGACTGGCTTGCGGAAAAGAGATCCGCGGAGGTGACGCTTTACCTCTTCCGAGGAAAATTGGAAATGGAGCGCCATGCGCCCGACGCGGCGATCACGGATTTCCGGGCCAGCTACAAAACCGAGCCAAATCCCGGCGCAGCCATGAGGCTCGGCGAGATCGCTGAGACGCAGAAAAAGACCGATGACGCGATTGAACAATCCCTCTTGGCATTCGTCCTGCCGCCGCGGCAGGGTGCGACGGTTGACATTGCGGAGGTCCGCAAGAAACTCGGCGATCTGTGGCAGGCGTCGCACGGGAGCCAGGCAGGGCTTGGGGAACGAATCCTGGCCACGTATGACAAAGTGAACCAAGCGACGAATTCCGGCGCGAGCGCTCCCAATGCGGGTGCAAGGGACCCATATGCGTTTGTGCTGAGCCGGCCGGGCGCCGCGACGCCGCTTAAGATGGCGGACGAACGCGGCAAGGTGGTCGTGCTGGATTTCTGGGCGACCTGGTGCAGCGTTTGCCGGCAATCGGAGCCGATGCTTGAACAGGTGAGCAAGATGTTCGCGCAGTCCAATGACGTCGTTTTCCTTGCGGTGAACAATGATGATGACCGGACGCGCGTGGCGCCCTTCCTGGAAAAGCAAAAAATAAACGGCACCATCGTGTTCGCGGACGGGCTGGATGATCTATTCGGCGTGCGAGCCTTGCCGACGTTTATTGTGCTCGACCGCAACGGGAAGATTGCCTATCGCGCGGAAGGCGTTGACGAGCAGACGTTTGTCGCGAACCTCATGCGCGTGATCCTGCAGGCGGCGAAGCCGCAGTAACGGCCCGGCCCGCCGCGGCAAAGGGAACGCGGGCTACGCGGGTTTGCGGTGAGTGATTGAGATGTCGCGGGCAGCACAGATTGTGTTGCAGTGAATTTTCACCGTGTCTTCGACACGGCGCGCGTAGCCGCCGGCCAGCGTAATCACAACGGGAATTCCGAGCCGGGCGCTCAGCTCAAAAACGATTCTGTCGCGCCGCTGCAGCCCTTCCATTGTGAGTGATAATCCCCCAAGCTGATCTTCGCGGTATGGATCCGCGCCTCCTAGGTAAAAAACCATGTCCGGATGGAAATCCGCCAGCGCGCGGACCCAGCCTCGCTCGAAGATGGCGAGGTAATCGGGGTCGCTGATGCGGTCCGGAAGATCCAGATCCATATTGGATGGCGGCTTGCGCGAAGGATAGTTGTTCTCCTGATGGATGGAGAGCGTGTAAACACTTTTATCGGCCGAGAAGATTGCGGCGGTGCCGTTGCCGTGATGAACGTCGGTGTCCACGACCATCGCGGTGCGAATGAGTTCATCCGCCTGCATGCGGCGGATGGCGATGGCGACATCGTGGATCATGCAGAACCCTTCGCCATGGTCAGGGAAGGCATGATGGAAGCCACCGCCAATGTTCGCGGCGCAACCGTCCAAGCGCGCATGGCGCGCGGCAAGGAGTGTGCCGCCGGCGCAGAGCCAGAAGGCGCGGACGGTTTCCGGGCCCGCAGGGATTTCCAAGCGCATGGCGTCATAGGCGCCGAGCGTGCCGGTCTTCAATTGGTGGACGTATTCCTCATCGTGGACGCGGAGGACGTCCGCGTCATCAATCGGCTCGGGGCGGAGAAAATCCTCTGAGGTCGCGATGCCTTCCAAGAGCAACGCCTCGCGCACGAGGCGGTATTTCTGCGACGGGAAAACGTGCGCGCCGAGGTGAAGGTCGTAATCTTCGTGATAGACGAGCTTGAAGGGCAGCATCGGAGCCGCGCCCTGATCAGCTTTCGCGGGATAGGATGAAGTCGGGGACGCTCAAGAGCGCGCGGCCGAATTCGGATTTTGCCGCGCCGTTGAGCGAGGCCTTGGCGCGAGCGGCATAGTCGCAGGCCAGCGTGCGCGCGCGATCGAGCGCGCCGGTTTCGCGGACGAGCGCGGTAATCTGCTCGGGCCGCACGCTTCGGAAATCCTTCTCTTCAAGGACTATCGAGACAAGGCGGCGTCCGGATGCGCCGTCGCTTGCCAGGGCGTAGATCAGCGGGAGCGTGACTTTCCCTTCCTTGAGATCGCTCAACACGGGCTTGCCGAGTTGCGCGGGAGAAGCCGTGAAATCCAGAATGTCATCCACAAGCTGGAAGGCGAGTCCGGCATAGCGGCCGTATTCCGAGAGCGCCTGCTCGGTGTGCCCGTCCTGACCTCCGAGTACGGCGCCGAGGCGCGCGCAGCCGGAGAAAAGGCACGCGGTCTTGCGAAGGCAAAGTTCGAGCGCGTCTTCCTCGGTCAAATCCATGCGGCCTATGTGCGTGAGCTGAAGAAGCTCGCCTTCGACCATGTTTTGCGTCAACTCGATGAGCAAATCGAGGACTCTGAAATTCCGCTCAGTGAGCGCCATCTGGAAGGCCTGCATGTAAAGCCAGTCGCCGGCGAGGACGCTCATGTGATTGCCCCAGCGGGCGTTGGAAGAGGGGCGTCCGCGGCGTAGCTCGGCGCCATCAATCACGTCATCGTGAATCAGAGTAGCGCTGTGGATTAGCTCGACGACCGCGCCGAGGCGGATGGCGGCGTCGCCTTGATATTCGGAATAACGGGCCGCGAGCAGGAGGAGCGCGGGGCGTAGGCGCTTCCCTCCTCCGCCAAGAAGATACTGGCTGATTTCCGCGACGGGCTCGAGAGCCGAGCCGCTCTGGGCGGCAAGCTCCTGCTCGACGCGACCGAGATCGTCGCGCACGAGGTCAAAAATCTCTTTAGCCATCAGCAACGGGATGGGCGATCTCCCTTCGCGTGTTAGACGAGCCCCTGCGCTCATGTGTCTTGCGGACCGTTCTCGAGGTGGAAAAAACGGCGAAAGTTATACGACGTCGCTTCCGCTAGGTCCTCGACCGGCAAGTTTCTCACAGTCGCGAGCGTCCGCGCTACCTCGGAGACATAGGCCGGCTCGTTGCGGCGTCCGCGATAGGATTGCGGCGCGAGGTAGGGACAATCGGTCTCAATGAGAATGGAATCGAGCGGAAGCTGGTGGGCGACATCGCGCAAATTCTGCGATTTGGGATAAGTCGCGTTTCCGGCGAATGAAATCAGGAAGCCCATTTCGACGCCGCGGCGGGCTTCGTCGAGAGTGCCGCTGAAACAGTGGAAGATGCCGCCAAGGCCGGAGCTGCGCCAGTCAGTTTCGAGGATGGCGATGCAATCCGGCCACGCTTCGCGGCAATGAATCACCATGGGGAGCCTCGCCTCGCGGGCGAGGGCAAGCTGGCGTCGAAAAACGACGTGCTGGATTTCGCGCGGGGAGAAGTCGTAGTGATAGTCGAGGCCGATTTCGCCCCAGGCGATGACGCGCGGGTGCTTTGCCAGTGATTCGAGTTCGGCGAGATGGGCGTCCGTCACCTGAGCGGATTCGTGCGGGTGAATGCCGACAGTGGCCCAGATCCAATCGTGCGCCTCGGCAAAGGGCAAAGCGGAGTCGAGTTTCTCGGGGCCGGGGCCTGTGCCAATGGCGAGGATGGCGCTGACGCCTGCCGCGTGGGCGCGATCGAGCATGGCGGCGCGGTCTTCATCGAATTGCGGGAAGTCGAGGTGGGCGTGGGAGTCGATAAGGTCCATGACGTCGTGCAAGCGAATAGGCAACTGATTTCAACGTCCTCAAGGCTGGCGCTCCGCGCCGAGACCTGAGGCACACGAAAAGGCGCCACGACTACTTCAGGCGCGCGCCGACGGGGACATCTTCGAGAAAACCGGCGAGCACGGGCTTGTTATCCGGCTCGACGCTGGCGGCGACGATCATGCCGTTCGATTCCACGCCGCGCATTTTGCGCGGGGCGAGATTTGCCACGACGACGACTTTGCGGCCGACGAGTTTTTCCGGCTCATAAGCGGTGGCGATGCCCGCGACGATTTGCCGAACCTCTGTGCCGATGTCCACCATAAGCTTCAAGATCCTGTCCGCGCCGGGGATGCGCTCGGCGGATTGCACCTGGCCGACGCGAAGCTCGACTTTAAGGAATTCATCGATGGCGATCTTCACTGGTGCGGCTGCCGGAGCGGCGACTGGGGCTGCTCCGGCGGCGGGGCCGGCGGCTTGAGGCGCGGCGCCTGAGGAAGATTGTCCCACGGTTGTGGGAGCGGCGGGCTTGAGTTCTTCTTGTTCCATGATTTCAATCCTTTCGATGGTTTCAACTTTATCGAGACGGGGGAAGACAGGCTCGGGCTTGCCGATTCGAGTGCCGGGTTTGAGCTGGCCCCATTGCAGTTGGTCAATTCGCTGGTCGCGAAGCAGGGTGGTCTGGCCGAGTTGCCTCCAGACTTTTTCCGCCGCCAAGGGGATTACGGGACAGGCCAACACAACCGCGATGCGGACCGACTCCGAGACGGCATAGAGCACGTCGTCCAACTTATTGCGCTGAGCGGGGTCTTCTGCGAGGGTCCAGGGCTTCTCGCGCGTGATGAACGCGTCCGCATCGCCGATCAAGGCCCAAATGGCGGCGAGCGCATCGTAGAAAATCAACTTCTCGTAACAGGCGTTCGCCTTGCGGATAGACTTCTCCGCGTTTTCAGCGAGCGGAAAGCCAAGCGTCTTCGCGCCGGGCGCCGCGGGTATTTGCGAGCCGCAATACTTCTCGATCATGGTCAATGTGCGGCTGGTGAGATTGCCGAGACCGTTGGCGAGATCCGCGTTGTAGCGCGTGACGAGCGCGTCATAGCTGAAGTTGCCGTCCGCCCCGAAAACGATTTCGCGCAGGAGGTAGTAGCGAAGGGCGTCCATCCCGGGCGCGCCGACAGAATTCAGCGCGTTGACGATGGGGCGCGGTCGGACCACGTTGCCGCGCGACTTGCTCATTTTGGCGCTCTCCATCAAGAGCCAGCCGTGCGCCCAGATTTGCTTTGGAAGAGGGACGCCGGCGGCCATGAGGAATGCGGGCCAGTAAACGGCGTGAAAGCGGATGATCTCCTTGCCGACGAGATGGATGTCCGCGGGCCAATAACCGGGGCGCTCGAAATCGGGGCCGCCGACGGCGCTGAGGTAACTGGTGAGCGCGTCAAACCAGACGTAGAAGACGTGAGGCGATTCGTCGGGAACGGGGATGCCCCAGCGAATCGAGGTGCGCGTGATGCTGAGGTCCTTCAGGCCGCCCTGTACAAAGCTGAGGACTTCATTGCGGCGCGTTTCGGGCTGAATGAAATCGGGATGCGCGGCGTAATAGTTGAGCAGCGGCTGCTGAAAGGCCGAAAGTTTGAAGAAATAGTTTTCCTCGGTGACGGTTTCCGTGGGGCGGCCGCAATCGGGACACGGATCGCCGGGCTTGGCGTCATTCACATAGGCGTTGTCGAAAACGCAGTACTGGCCGGTGTAATTCCCTTTGTAAACGTAGCCATTTTCGCGGCACTGGCGGAAGAGCCACTGCACGGTGCGGGCGTGCATGGGGTCGGTGGTGCGGATAAATTCGTCGCCTTGAATGGCGAGTTCATCCCAGGTTCTCTGCCAGATGGAGGCCATTTCGTTGACGAAGTCACGCTCGGACTTGCCCGCTTTGGCGGCGGCGCGCTCGACGTTGACGCCGTGTTCGTCGGTACCAGTGGTGAGGACAACGTCGTAGCCGCACATGCGTTTGTAGCGACGGATGACGTCGGCGACGATCGTGGAGTAGGTGTGGCCGATGTGCGGCAAGCCGTTCGTGTAGTAGATCGGCGTGGTTAGATAAAATTTCGACTTTTGGCCCGTGGGCGGCATGGGTTTGAATGCGCATGCACCGATTGTGCGTCTGGGAAATTCGAGCAGCGCGGAACCAACTGATACTATTCTGCAAGGAAAAGGGTGTCAAATGAGCGCCGCAGGCGGCGTCAGTTGGGAATTTGCGATTTGATGCAGGTGACAGATATCTGGATATGTAAAGACAAAGCTGCCTGAAACAAAAAAACCGCCAAAGGTTCGGCGGTCGATACACTCTTATTCCGTTAGTAAGTGTTTCCCAGTTGGATATGATTGTCAAGGGGAAAATAACCCCCATTTTGGGCTTAAGTTTTGCGTCAGCGGGTAGTGGGTCAGTTTAGAATCGGCCTCAGGTGGAGAGAAGCGAGCCTTGACGCGATCCAGTGAATTCAGTCTACGGGCTCTCTACGCGGCGCTTGACGCGCAGCGGCAAACGCGCGGACTGTCATGGTCCCAAGCGACGAGAGAAATCAATCGGCAGTCCGAGCGCTCTTCAGCTCATCGGCTCAGCCCGTCGACAGTGAGAGGCACGCGCACCAGGGCGGTGGCCGAGGGTGACGGCGTTTTGCAGATGCTCCTCTGGCTGAATCGAACACCAGAAAGTTTCGTGCCGGGCCATCAGGAGTCCGAAGAGGCCAGTGCCCGGTTGCCGGACATTTCCGCGCAACAGATCTTGCGATTCGACACGAAGAGGATTCATGCAGCGCTCGACGCACAACGCATTGCGAGAAAAATGACATGGGCACAGGTCGCAAAGGATATCGGTCTTAGCGTCTCCAGCCTGACCCACCTATCGAGGGGAGGACGAACCGGGTTCCCTCCCGTGATGAGGATTGTCAGATGGCTGGGCCGTCCGGCCGCACACTTCACGCGGGCATCCGATTGGTGATAAGAGAGCCAAAGGCGGCTCCGACAATCCGATCAGGAGACAGACGTTCGCACCTCAAACTGACCCACTACATGCAAGCGCATAGTTTTTACTTTGAGTGACGCGTTCCCTATAATTGCAGCCGCTTCCCGGTGAAAGCCGAATAAAGGAGCAGCGTGTATCACGAGCTGGAAGCCCGCGTGCGCGGAAAAATCGCCTATCTTATACGCATACGCTACCAGGTCGAGGCGGCGGTTGTGACGGAGCGTCCGCCGAAGCTCGAGATGGGCGAGTTGGCGTCGCCGGTATGCTTCGAGTTGGCGAAGCGGCTGAAGCGAGCGCCGCGGCAGATCGCGCAGGAGATTGCGGCGGAGATCGGGCCGATTGAAGGTGTGGCGAAAATTGAGGTCGCGGGCGCGGGTTACTTGAACGTTTTCTTCGACCGCGCGGCATTCTTTCAGGCTGTGTTTCGCGCGGAGCTTGATGCTGCGAAGGCTGCCGCTTCCAAGGCGATGAGTAAGTCCGCGAAGGCAGACGCACCCAGGAAGGATGCTCCGAAGACGATTGTCGAGCATACGAACATCAATCCCAACAAAGCGGCGCACATCGGGCATTTGCGGAATGCGATTCTTGGCGACACGTTTGTGAAGATGTTGAAGTATTCCGGCGAAAGAGTCGAGGTGCAGAACTACATTGACAACACCGGAGTGCAGGTGGGCGACGTGGTGCTGGGATTCCTGCACCTCGAAAAGAAAACGCCCGCGGAGGTGAAGGCGCTCTCCACACAGCCGAAATTTGATTATTACTGCTGGGACCTGTACGCGCGGGTGACTCAGTTCCTGGAAGAAGACAAGACGCGGATGGAGTTGCGCGGGGCGACGCTCAAATCCATTGAACAGGGCCACGGCGCGGAGGCGGAGATCGGGCACATTGTTTCCGACGCGATAGTGCATTGCCACCTGCGAACGATGGAGCGGCTGGGAGTCACGTATGACGTGCTGCCGCGCGAGAGCGAAATCCTGGCGCTGAAATTCTGGGATACGGCGTTTACGCAGCTTAAGGAGCGTAGAGCGATCCATCTTTCGGCGGCCGGGAAGACGGCAGGCTGCTGGGTGATGCGGCTAGGAGATGCGAGTGAAACGGCCGAGAGCGCGGAGATATCGGCCGATGATGACGCGAAGATCATCGTGCGGTCGAACGGGACGGTGACGTACGTCGGGAAAGACATCGCCTACCAGATGTGGAAGTTTGGACTGCTGGGGCGCGATTTCCGATACAAACATTTCGACACCGCGCCGAATGGCGAATGGATTTGGACCACGACGGCCGACGCGGGCGATCCGGAGGCGCCGGAGTTCGGGCACGCTTACCGCGTGTACAACGTGATTGACGCGCGGCAAAGCTATCTGCAGAACATTGTTTTCGCCGGGTTGCGCGCGCTCGGCTTCAACGAGCAGGCGGACCGGTCAACACACTTTAGTTATGAGGTGGTGGCGCTGACGCCGCGCTGCGCGGAGGAGATGGGCTATGAGATTTCCGAGGAAGATGCGAAGCGGAATTACGTCGAGGTGAGCGGACGCAAAGGGCATGGCGTGAAGGCCGACGACTTGATTGACAAGCTCGAAGCGGCGGCGCGAGCGGAGGTGGACGAACGGCATCCGGATTTGCCGGAAGACGAACGCCGAATCATTGCGGAGACCATTGCTATTGGGGCGCTGCGGTATTTCATGGTGCGATTTGCGCGGAATACGATTATCGCGTTTGATTTCAAGGATGCGTTGAGTTTTGAGGGGGAGACGGGGCCGTACTGCCAGTATGCAGCCGTGCGCATTAGGGGGATCGGCCGAAAGCAGCTTGAGCGCTCCTTCCCGGGCGGTGCCCCTGCAGGGGATGGTCGATACGAAGGAGCAAGTCTCGAGTATTCGGACTTTAAGACTTTTTTAGATCAATACTCGGCGGCCGGAGCGGCAGAAATTTGGGAGTTGATCCTTCTGGCGGGTTCACTCGACACCCGAGTTGAAGCGGCGCTGAAAGCCCAGGAGCCAGCGTTCGTAGCGAAGTATTGCTTCGAGCTGGCTCAGGTTTTTAATAATTTCTATCACAAGCATCACATTCTTTCGGAGCAAGACGAACAACGGAAATCCTTTCTCCTCTTGATTAGCGAAATGGTGAACGATTCGCTCACATCTGGTCTCGCACTGCTTGGCATAGGGACACCAGACAGGATGTAAAGTCATCCTCCCAAACAAAATCCAAAACTACCGCAGAAACAAAAAGAACCAAGCGAAAGCCTTCACATAGAGTCCATTTCGACGTATTTGAGATCGTGCTTGAAACAATTGACAGATTGCCATCCCGCAGCGAAAGGCCGCGCCCCTTGGAGACGGGGCGGCCTACAGAAGCTCACGAAACGATGCTACTTCGTTGAAGTGAAATTCATCGCCAAGTCGACGAGGGTGCGGACGGGGACGCCGGTGGCGCCCTTGGCCATCCAGGGCTTGGCATCGTCGTACCAGGCGGTGCCGGCGATGTCGAGGTGGACCCAGGGCACGTCGTCCACAAACTCGCGGATGAACATCGCGCCAGTGATCGCGCCGCCGCCCTTGCCGCTGCTGATGTTCTGAATATCGGCCATCGTCCCCTTGATCATCTCGCGGTACTCGTCGTCCATGGGCATAGGCCACATTTTGTCGCCCGCGGCGCGCGCGCTGGCAAGGATGCGGTCGGTGAAAGCCTGATTGGTGCCGAAAACGCCGGTGTTTACTCCGGCCAGGGCAACAACGATCGCGCCGGTGAGCGTGGCTGCGTCCACGAGATGCGTGCAGCCGAGCTTGCGGGCATAGGTGACGCCATCCGCTAGGACGAGGCGGCCTTCGGCGTCTGTGTTCATCACCTCGATGCTCTTGCCGGACATGGCAATTTGAATGTCGCCGGGCTTCTGCGCTTTACCGCCGGGCATATTTTCGGTGGCGGGGACGACGGCGATAACCTTCACGGCAGGCTTGAGCCGGGCGAGCGCACGCATCGTGCCGATGATGGCAGCGCCACCGGACATGTCAAATTTCATTTTGTCCATATCGGTGGCGGGCTTGATGGAAATGCCGCCGGTGTCAAACGTGACGGCCTTGCCGACGAGGCCGAGCACCGGAGCGCCGGGGGCGGCATTCGCAGGCGTGTAAGTGATGGCGATAAGACGAGGCGACTCGACACTGCCCTGCGCGACCGAAAGCAGCGCGCCCATTTTAAATTCGGCGATGCGTTTTTCGTCGAGGACTTCGCAGGCGAGTCCCTCTTCGCGGGCCATGGCGGCGGCACGGCCGGCAAGAATTGTGGGGGTCATTTTATTGGAGGGTTCGTTTGCAAGTTCGCGAGCGAAGTTCTGCCCCTCGGCGATGATCCGGCCTCGGTCAATTCCCTGCTCCGCACCGGACCCAGCGGCCCAGCCAAGGAGAGCGGCGGATTCCACCGGCGCTTCGTCTTTCTTGCCGGTCTTGTATTTGTCACCCTCGAAATCGGCGAGCAGCAAGCCTTCGGTGACGGCCTGTGCGGCGCCAGGGTTCGCGTCGGTCTCGCGAGCGAGAAAAGCAAGGCGCTTCACGCCGCGGGACTTCAAGAAGCGCAGCGCCGCGCCAGCGAACTTGCGGAGTTCACCCAGCGAAAACTTTTCTTTCTTGCCCGCACCGACTATCAGCAGCCGCTCGGCCTTCAAGCCGGCGAGGGCGTGGACGAGGGTCATCTCGAGGCTTTTGCCCGTGAGTTCGCCGCCTTTTGCCAGGCGACGCAAAAGGCCACCGGTGAACTTGTCCAATTCCGCGACGCGGCCGTTCACCGGATCGTCTTCCTCAAACACGTAAGTTACAAGCGCCTGTGTTTGGACTGCCGGTGCTGCCTGGGATTCCAGTGTGATCTTCATAGAATTGCTTTAACGCCTCCGGGAACGGTAAATGGCTTCCTTTGCTTCACGATCCGCCTCCTTGTTGCGCTCCTGGTCGCGGCGGTCCCAATCTTTCTTGCCGCGGGCCAGAGCCAATTCGCACTTTGCGCGGCCGTTGCGGAAATAGAGCCGAAGCGCGATCAGGGTCAAACCTTTTTGTTGCGTCTTGCCAAAGAGCTTGCGGATTTCTTCCTTGTGCATCAGGAGCTTCCGGGTAGAAAGAGGGGAATGATTCCAGACGCCGCCGGCGTCGTATTCGGCAATGTGGCAGTTCTCGAGCCACAGCTCGCCGGCGCGCACGAGGGCGTAGGCTTCGCGGATATTCGCCTTTCCTTCGCGAATGGCTTTTACCTCGGTGCCGCGGAGAACCATCCCAGCCTCAAACTTCTCAAGAAGCATGTAATGGTAGCTTGCGGCACGGTTCTGTGCGACAACCAGTTCACCACTACGGTCTGTTTTTTTCAGCTTCTGAGCTTTCCGGGCCACTACCAGCTATCTTAATCACCGATGTTAACTAGAAGCAAGCCGACACCCGAAGGTAGGATTGGCGCATCCCAAAAGTGGATGCTAAACTGAACCTTCGTGTGCGGCGTCTATTCCATATGGCCAAACGTTGCCTATTATTAATCGGACTGGGGTGCGCTTCAGCGCTCCTCAGCGGCTGCCCCAAGGGTAGCCAGGAAGCCAAGGCCGGCCAACAGGCCGAGGCCCTGCAGGACTACGACAATGCGCTGATTCACTACCAGCGCGCACTCCGCGAGCAACCCACCAACGCGGAGTATAAATTGAACGCCGAACGGCTCAGGTTTGACACCGCGAATTATCATTTCCGGCAGGGCGTGAAAGCCCGCGAAAAAGGCGACCTGCAAGGGGCGCTGGCGGAATTTCAAAAGGCTTCCGCAATTGACCCATCGAATGCTCTCGCGGCTGAAGAAGCACAGAAGATGATTGAATTGCTGGGCATGAAACTAGCGAATCCGCCAAGCACGACGCCCGAACTTCCGCCGGGACCCAAGCTGGCCGAGGGCCCTCCGAAACTGATGCCGCTCGGGCGGATGGCGCCCGTCCATATGACGAATGACGCGAAGATTGTGTTCGATACGATCGCGAAACTTTCAGGATTGACCGTGGTGTTCGATACCGAATTCTCGAATGTGCCGCGGCGCATCACGGTGGACCTGCCGAGCGTGACCTATCAGGAAGCGCTGGACATCACGGCGATGCAGGCCAAAGCATTCTGGAAGCCAGTGACAACCAACGTGATTTTTGTGGCGGACGCGCAAAAGAGGAAGGACTACGAGGAAGACGTGGTGCGGACATTCCGGCTCTCAAACATCACAACGGACAAAGATATGCAGGAGATCGTCACGGCCATCCGCGGCATCTTTAACACAGTGCAGCGGATTTCGGCGGTGCCATCGCAGAGCGCCATCGTTGTGCGTGACACTCCGGACCGTGTGCTTCTGATTGGGAAATTGATTGATGACCTCGATAAGGCGAAACCCGAGGTGGTGATACAGGTGGAAGTTTTGCAAGCGTCGCGTGACCGCATCCGCGACCTGGGGATTCAGCCGACCGGGACGAACTCGGTAACATTTAACCCGCCGAGCACCACGACCACTTCCACCAGCACAACTGGCACAACGACCACTCCAACTTCCCCGACGCTTCAATTGAATCAACTAAAACACCTTTCGACATCGGATTATAGCGTGACTCTCCCGAGCGCCACGGTAAACACGCTGCTTACGGACAGCACAACAAAGATTATCCAGAATCCCGAATTGCGCTCCGTGGACAATGTGAAAGCGACCTTGCGAATCGGGACGCGCGTGCCGATTGCGACGGGCAGCTTCCAAGCGGGACTGGGTGCGGGAACGGTAGGGACGGGGTCGCTCGTCAGCCCGCTGGTAAACACACAATTCCAATATCAGGACGTCGGCGTGAACGTGGACGCGACGCCACGAATACTGGCCAATCGTGATGTTGCCCTGATTCTGCACGTTGAGGTTTCGTCCGTCACCGGCACTGTCAGTATCGGCGGCATCAATCAGCCGGAGATCAGCCAGCGCGTGATTGATCAGACCGTTCGTCTCAAGGACGGTGAAGCAAACATCCTCGGTGGGTTCATCGAGCGGACAATCAGCAGCAGTGTCTCCGGATGGCCGGGATTGGCAAACATTCCCCTGTTTCGGTACCTGTTTTCGGCGGACAACAACGAGCACGAATCGGATGAGGTGCTCATCGTGCTAATTCCGCATGTGGTCCGCATGCCTTCGATTACCGAGGATAATCTGCGGAGCATCATGTCGGGCACGGATACCAATCCTTATGTTCGCGAAGTACAGGATTCGACTCCGACGCAGACAACGCAGCCCTCGCCCACGCAACCGCAGGGTCCGGCGCAGGCTCCCACGCAGAATCCGATAGAGGTTACGCAGACGCCGGGAGTTCCTGTGATTGCAGCGGGACCAACCGTCGGGACGCAGCCGCCCATGGCGGCAATGAATCCGGGCGGACCGGCGACCGTCCGATTCGATCCGGCGAGCATCAATCTTAAGGTCGGCGGGACGACGACAATCGCCGTAGTAGTGGAAAACGTGAAGGATCTGGCCTCGATTCCTCTCATGCTCCAGTACAACCCGGCGGTGATTTCCGTTGAGGAGGTGCGGCACGGCGGATTCCTCTCCGGCGACACGCAAGAGGCGCTGGTGCAGCGCATTGACCAGCAGCATGGCACGGCGATTATCTCCGCGACACGGATGCAGAATATGCCGGGCGTGAACGGCACAGGGACAGTTGTAGCAGTTGTGATTCGAGCCATCGCGCCGGGCGATTCCAAACTTTCCATTGTTCAAGTGAACGCGAAGGATTCGGCGCAGCGGGCCATCCCACTCGTGACGGCCGAAGGCAACGTGCGCGTGCAGTAGATTCAGGATCACAAAATGGTTCCCCTCCGCAAGTCCGCAAGCTCCGCCACCGGGATGACTCTGCTTGAGCTGATCCTGGCTACCGGAATTCTGATGGTGCTCGCTACGGCCGCATTGCCGCTGGCTCGCGTCACGATCCGGCGCGAGCGCGAGGTTGAGCTTCACCGCGCCCTTCGCGAAATGCGCGACGCCGTTGACCGATACAAAGACGCCGCCGACCGCGGACTGATTCGCGTCGAGCAAGGGACGGAAGGCTATCCCCCGGACCTGGACACACTCGTCACCGGCGTGCAATTGGGCGGAAACACGCCCGGCGGGACAGGCGCGGGTGAGCACGTGCGATTTCTGCGCAAGATTCCCACGGACCCGATGACGGGCCGGGCCGAGTGGGGAAAACGGGCCGTGCAGGACGATCCGGATTCGACATCGTGGAACGGAAAAAATGTTTTCGATGTCTTTTCCCTATCGTCAGGAACGGGATTGGATGGGACGAAATATGCGGACTGGTAAAAAACAACCGCGGCGGCGCGGGTTTACCCTGCTCGAGCTGATGGTGGTGATTGCCATCATCGTAATTCTGCTGGGGATGGCCGCGGTGCGCTATCAGCGAACGCAGTTGAATGCAAAGGAAGCGGTGCTCAGGGCTGATTTGCGCGCAATGCGGGAAGCGATAGAGCATTACACGATGGACAAACTTGCCGCGCCGCAATCGCTCGATGACCTGGTGGGGACCTACCTCCGCGAGATTCCGGTGGACCCCATCACGCAGCGGAGGGACTGGAAGACCAAGTCCGACGACGTGCTGCTCACCCCCGACCAGACTTCAACAGGCATAACAGATGTGTATTCCGGTTCGGACGCAATTTCGCCCAATTTAAATACCGCCTACAGCTCCTGGTGAGCTGGGACACCTGAGCCTTTTCTGTCCTGTTCCGGCCGATCGTCATTAGACCTTTTTGCTCACCCACGGAATCCCGACAAAGTACTCAAGGCCCATAAATAGAAAGAGGCCGGGCGATCAGCCCGGCCTTTCAATCCTCGAAATGGTTGCGGGGGCCAGATTTGAACTGGCGACCTTCGGGTTATGAGCCCGACGAGCTACCAGACTGCTCCACCCCGCATGAGAAGCATAGCTGATGGGTGAGGTCGCGTCAAACCGGCCTGTAACGGGGCAGATTGCCACTGCTGACCTTTTTCTGTGCCATAGGACAGGGAGATTGCGCCAGCGATGTGCCGCACAATGGAAATGCACATACACAATCAAAATGATTGTTCTGAAGTCCTTCACGGAAGTGCGCCGCGCCGCGCGAATCGCCTTTGTTTATGGGGTGATTTGTCTCGCTGTTCTCATGGCAGGGCATTTTCTGCGTCGGCTCGATTTCTCGATTGATCCGTTTCTGTGGTCTGCCATCCAGGTCATCTCATCGTTTCTCTGTTTCACGATCGCTGCAAACGTGCTCGTCCGATTCCGCGGCTCAAGTGACCGCGGCGCATTGTTGCTCGGGCTGGGGTTCATCATCCTCGGCTTGATTCAAATCGGCGGCGTGGCTGAGATTTACCATCACTTAGCAGACACGCCCGCGCAGCTACGAGTTCCGCTGACATGGATGGTGGAGCGCACGCTTTTTGCGTGTCTCATGCTGTCCGCATACGAGGTCGAAAAACGCCTGCCGCGTCCACGCGATCCGAACCGCGACGTGCTGGCGACGCTCGCGATCGTAGCGGTGGCGGGATACCTGATCACCGTCGGGTTCCTGGCATTTCCGCACGAGCCTCCCATTCACCCGCACAGCCGATTCCTGCCACGCCCGTGGGACTTGGTCCCTGCCGGCCTGTACACTCTGGCGGCCGTGCGCCTGGGTAAAGGGCCGGAGCGGTTCCGCTCAGCATTCGACAATGCCCTCATCTGGACAGCCGCCATTAATGGCGCTTGCCAGCTTCTCGCGTCGCAATCAGCGCGCCTCCTCGATGGGCCCGCGGCTGCCGCGCAACTCTTGAAGGTATCGAGCTTCGCTGCGCTGCTTGGAGCGACGCTGGTGGACAACTCGCGACTCTTCAGCCGGACACAGGATCTCGCAACGAGCGACAGCCTGACGGGCCTTGCCAACTACCGAAGGCTGGAGGAGGTGCTGCAGGCCGAGATCGGAAGGTCGGGCAGAACGCAAAGGACGTTTGCCATTTTGATGATGGACCTCGACAAATTAAAAGGGATTAATGATCGCTATGGACATCTTGCGGGGAGCAGAGCGCTTTGCCGCGTCGCGCAAATTCTGCGATCGCATTGCCGTTCGATTGACGTCGCGGCGCGTTATGGGGGAGACGAATTCGCACTGGTGCTTCCGGAAACGGAGGAGCCCGCCGCATTCCGAGTCGCATCGCGCATTCGCACGCGACTACAGGAAGACCCCGTAGAGCCACGTCTGAGCTTAAGCATTGGTGTCGCGGCATTTCCCAGGGACGGCCTGAGTGTCGAGCAATTGCTCGACGCGGCGGACAGAGCCCTTTATGCAATGAAAGAACAAATGAAATCGGAAGGGACACCGTCGAGGGAAACTGCAAAGCCAACGATCAAAACGTATTAACCGTGCATAACCGCAAGGGCAGCAGGGCCAGCCCCTGAAATCTTCAGTCTGCGCAACTTTGTCCTTAAAGCATGTGCGTCAAGCCCGGCAGCCATACATACCTTTGGAAAATCCTTTTCATCGGTGAAGAGATAGACCTCAGCTTCCCGCTGCGACCGGAGCGGTCCCGAAACCCACTCCTGGACCGCGCGCGCGATGACTGCCGTCCAAAGTCTTTCCTCGACCAACTTCTCTGAATGCATGTCCACCATCGAGTACATTGGGCCTCCCCTGGCGCCTCTCGCGCAACGGCGGATTAAAGGGCAATATAAGGGCCAAAACAGCAACTTCCAAAAATGAATGTGCTTAGCTAAATCATTGAAAATCAAGGTCTTGTGAGAATCAGGGGACCTGCCAAGTTTCCACAAAAGAAAGGCGATGGTGCAGACGCGAATTCTTTACACGGCGCGTTTCAAATTGACACTGAACCTAGAAAGGAAACTCGGGGATTGCCGCGCCATCCTTGCGAGGATCGGAAGCTCCGTAATTCACCTTTGTGGCGAAATCACGCATCACGGCCTGACCACCGCCGAAGCGGTTCGAGAATCCATTGTGCATCGTTAGCACGTGGCCCTTTGCTTCCAGCTCCACGCGGACGTTGCCGGGGATGCGGTTTTCGAGCTCAACATCACAACCGCCGAATGTGCCCTTGGTGAAGCGCGCGGTCTCCATCGCAAGCTGGATGTTCTGCTTAAAGTCAACGATGTGCGAAACATATTGGGCGTGAGCCTGTGCCTGATTCCAGCCACCCATGATGCCGAACGCGATGCGCACATTCTCATGCTCCATGAACGCCGGGATAATCGTGTGGAGCGGGCGCTTGCGGCCGGCAAGAACATTGGGCGAATTGGCGTCAAGGCTGAAAAGGCCGCCGCGATCATGCAGGACAAAACCCGTCCCTTGGGCAACCAGGCCAGACCCGAAATTTTCGTAGTTACTTTGAATCAAGGAAACCATGTTGCCTTCGCGGTCCACGGTGCTCAGGTAAATTGTGTCGCCGGCGGGCGGAAGAGGATTCCCCGCGGACACGGCGCAATTGGCTTTGTCCATATCAATCAGTTTTGCGCGCTGGGCGGCGTAAGGCTTCGCCAGCATGGCCATCGCGGCCTTCAAAACGTCCGGATTGCCGCGCGGTTCGCCGATGTAGTGTTCGAGGTCGGCATAGGCGAGTTTTTTTGCTTCGATCATCATGTGGAGAGTGCGCGTTTGGTTGAAGGAAAAGTCGGGCCCTCCGAGGGGAAACGTCTCCATCAAATTGAGCATTTCGAGCGCCGCAACGCCCTGCCCATTCGGTGGCAGCTCGTATACCGTCCAGCCGCGATAATTCGTTGAAATCGGCTCGACCCATTCGCTGGAGTATGCAGCAAGATCGTCGAGCGTCATCACACCGTCATGCTGCGATGAGGTCTGCACGATGCGCTTGGCGATTTCCCCTTTGTAGTACGCGTCGCGCCCGCCTGCGGCGATTTGGCGAAGCGACCATGCCAAGTCGGGATTCTTAAAGAGCTGGCCCGTTCGCATGGGCTGATCGTTGTAAAGGTAAACGCGCGCCGCCTCATCGTTCTTCCGCAAGACGTCCGCATTATTCGCCCACAGAGTCGCGACCCACTCCGTCACAGGAAAGCCCTGTTCGGCGATGCGAATTGCCGGGGCGAGCACCTCCGAAAACTTCTTCGTGCCAAACTTTTCGAGAATCTTCTGCCAGCCGTCCACCGCGCCGGGGATAGTAACGGAGTAAATCCCGCGTCGGGGCATCGCGCGAATTCCCTTTTCGCGCAGGAATTGCGCTGTGAGAGCCGTGGGCGCAGGCCCACTGGCGTTCAACCCATAGAGCTTTCCGGATTTCGCCTCGTAATAAATCACAAACAGGTCGCCGCCGATCCCGTTTGACATTGGCGCGACGACGCCCATCACTGCATTCGCGGCAATGGCGGCATCAACCGCATTGCCGCCGCTGCGGAGCATGGCAACGCCCGCCTGCGCGGCAAGCGGAGATTCCGCGGCCACGATCCCATCCTGCGTGATGACCATCGAGCGCGCCTGCGGACGATCCACTGGCGCAACGGGCGGCGCGTTCTGTGCGCCGCCCTGCCCGGCAATCATTGCGAGCACCACAAGAATTGATATTCCAAACCGAAACTTTTGGATGGTGCGTGACCGCATAGCGTTGTGTAATGCCTCCTGAGGGCCGCATTGGCGGCGCCGCGTTTCCTCGGAACAGACGGCAATTCTATCCCCTTATTCATCAATCCAACGAAGTCCAGCGATGCAATTTATCCTGATTTGGCGCGTTTTCAAAATGTTTCGTCCCAGGACGGAATTCTTTGAGGATGATCCCGCAGATTTCTTCGGTTTCCCGACAGACAATACAATAGAATGGCTGATTGCATCGGCGTGCGACGGGAGAGCAAGGCGAGTGGAGAAAACCAGACAACCGAATACACCGCAGGCTGGCGAGCGAACCAGCTCGCAGCCGCGCTCATCCACTCCCGCACAAGATTCATTCCGCCAGTCGCTGGATTTGCTGGCTCGTGCGGAATTGAGCGACCCCTTCTCCGTGCTTGGCCCGCACCCCATCCACAAAACGCAAGGAAGCGGCTTGGCGATTCGCGCGTTTTTCCCCGATGCTGAATCCGTCCGAGTCATGCTCAATGCACAGGGCGCAACGCCCGCCGCGGAATTCCCCGCCGAGCGCGTCCACCCCGCTGGGATTTACGAAGCAGATCTTCCCGCTCCCGCCGCATCGCGCGCAATTCCCGGCGGCTACAAGTTTTCCGTGCGCACACCGGAAGGGACATCTGCCGTCACAGCGGCCAGCAAAGCGCGCGAAGTCCACGACCCTTACAACTTCCCTCCCCTCCTTACCGATTTCGATCTATACCTCATGGGCGAGGGCACACACTACGAGAAGTACGAAAAGCTCGGCGCGCATCCCCGCGAAGTCGCCGGCATCCGTGGCGTGAACTTCGCAGTTTGGGCGCCGAATGCGCTACGAGTCAGCGTGGTCGGCGATTTCAATCGCTGGGACGGGCGCGTCAACGCAATGCGCCCACGAGGGCAATCGGGAGTCTGGGAACTCTTCCTTCCGGATGCCGCTCCGGGGTCCATCTACAAATTTGAGATCCGGCCGCGCGGCGCCGCGGCGCCTGTTCTGAAAGCCGATCCCTACGCGACTTACGCGGAGCTGCGCCCGCGCTCGGGCTCGATCGTGTATGACCTGACCGGGTATTCCTGGCGGGACGACGCGTGGCTCGCCGCACGCGCCACGCGCGACTGGCTCGCCTCGCCCGTCTCGGCATACGAAATTCACGCGGGGTCCTGGCGCCGCAAGGTCGAAGAGAGCAATCGCTGGCTCACCTATCGCGAACTCGCGGACCAACTCATCCCCTATGTGAAGAAAATGGGCTACACGCATATCGAGCTATTGCCCATCATGGAGCATTCTCTCGACGCATCGTGGGGATACCAGACCATGGGCTACTTCGCGCCCACCAGCCGCTATGGGACCCCGCACGACCTGATGCATTTCATCGACCGCAGTCATCAAGAAGGGCTCGGCGTGCTGCTCGATTGGACTCCCGCACATTTTCCTTCGGACGACCATGGCCTCGGACATTTCGACGGCACGCATCTCTACGAGCACGCCGACCCGCGCCAGGGCCGCCATCCCGACTGGGGCACGCTCGTTTTCAACTACGGCCGCACCGAGGTGCAGAATTTTCTTACATCGAACGCGCTCTACTGGCTCAACAAGTTCCACATGGACGGCCTGCGAGTGGACGCGGTGGCCTCGATGCTCTATCTCGACTATTCGCGCAAAAAAGGTGAATGGCTGCCGAACGAATTCGGCGGCCGCGAGAACATCGCGGCGATTGCGTTTCTCAAGCGCCTCAACGAGCTCGTCCACGCACGATTTCCCGGCGCTTTAATGGTCGCGGAGGAATCCACGGCGTGGCCCGGCATTTCGCGGCCCACCTATTCGGGCGGCCTGGGCTTCACGTTGAAATGGAACCTCGGCTGGATGAATGACACGCTTCGCTACTTCGCCGAAGACCCCATAAACCGTAAGTTTCATCACAATGAAGTTACGTTTTCCATGCTCTACGCATTCAACGAAAATTTCGTGCTGCCCCTTTCGCATGACGAAGTCGTTCATGGCAAACGCTCTCTACTCCACAAAATGCCCGGGGATGAATGGCAGAAATTCGCGAATCTGCGGCTGCTCTACGCTTATCAGTACGCCCATCCGGGCAAGAAGCTGCTCTTCATGGGCGGCGAAATCGCACAGCGCGACGAATGGGACTTTGAGACTTCACTCGACTGGCATCTGCTGGAATTCGCTCCGCACCGCGGCGTGCATCAGCTCGTTGGGGACCTGAACCGCGTTTACCGCGCCGAGCCTGCCCTTCATCAGGTGGATTTTGACTGGCCTGGATTTGAGTGGCTGGACGCCGACGATGCCGACGCGAGCGTTCTTTCGTTTGTGCGGCGCGCACGAGATCCCAACGATTACGTCATTGTCGTCGCCAATTTCACTCCCGTGCCTCGCGAGAACCACCGTATCGGCGTCCCGCAGCCCGGCCAATTCCGCGAAATTCTGAACACGGATGCCGCCACTTACGGGGGCACGAACGCCGGGAACCTCGGCGCCGTAAGCTCCGACCATATTCCCTGGCTCGGCCGCGAGCATTCCCTCAACCTGCGGCTGCCGCCCCTCGCCGTCCTCATCCTGAAGCCGAAGACACCATAACTACTGCCCGCATGGGCTGCCAAACACCCAGAAAACGCGCCCGGAAAACCTTTGGCTCGGCAAAAGCATCCATGACATTGTGTCTGAAACCAGTCCACACCAGACATGCGAAACTCATCAAAACATGTCCTGGAACTTTTCAACTACACCCTGCGTATAAAAAGATATGCCACCCAGGGAGGGGGCAATCAATGAAACTTTTGACATCTTGGAGACGATTAGCCGCTGGCAGTCTGGCGATATTCGTTGCCGCGCTAATGGTCACCTCCATCGTCCAAGCCAAACCGCAGCAGTCGGAACGCTGGCTTCACGTACGGGTGGACAGCACCGATGGCAGGAATGAAATGGCCCGTGTGAACCTGCCAATTTCACTTGCGGTAGTCATTGTGGCCAATGTGAACCACGACCAACTCCAGCATGGCCATGTCCATCTCGGCCAAGCGGACATCAATGGAGTCGACCTTCGCGCTATCCTTGATGCTGTGCGGACCGCGCACGACGGTGAATTCGTCACGGTGAAGAACCACGATCAAGATGTTCACGTTGCGAAGGAGAACGGGCATCTGGTCGTCCACGTGATCGATGGCCGCTCCTCGGATCGCCATACCGTGGAGGTCCGCGTGCCGATCGCCGTTGTGGATGCGATGCTCGCCGCGGGTGGACAGGATCTTGATGTGGCCGCGGGCCTGCGCGCGCTGGCTGCTCACGGCAATACCGACCTTGTGATCGTCAATGATGGTCGCCAGACCGTGCACATTTGGCTCGATTCCAAGAACGGCCAGGATTGAGCGGCGTGGTTTCGGATTTCCGATTGATGAGAGGCCTCTGTACCAGTGGAGTCTCCAACTGATATACGAGCGGCGCCGTTAAGTAGGGGCTCGCCCGGCGCTGCAGAGAATTGGAGAAAATCATGCTCGCAAAGTTAGCTATGGGTTTTCTGGCCGTCACTGGAATGGGTACCGCCTACATCTGTCAGGACGGCTTTGTGCACGTCAGCGTAGAGGAATCACGCAAGGGCGGCGAGAATGTCCATCTGATTCTGCCCGCGCAGCTTGGTCCGCTCGCTGCTCATCTGGTGCCCCTCGATAACCTGCGCAATGCCGAGCGCGAACTTCGCACGGCTCTGCCTGCGCTACACATTACCGCCTTGGACTTGGCCAAGCTCCCCGACACGCTGCTTGTCGAGGTCCGAGACCACGAGGATCACGTCCGCATTTTCAAGGCTGGCGCCGGGCTGGACATTGACTCTGAATCGCCGGATGAGCACGTGCACGTCTGGGTGCCGCTGCGTGCAATCTATGACACGGCGGATGCGCTCGAGTCACGTCTCGTCCCAAATTAAATCGATTTCGACGCCACCATGGGGGCAGGTCTGTGACTTGCCCTTGCCCCCTTCCACATTCACCTTCGCCCCAATTCTTCCCTTGCCTCTCGATGCGTCTCCGCAGACAATTCCTATTCACGCAGAACCATTCCGGAGAAATTCATGGACGCCAACGCAAAGAAAAAAGCTCTGCGGCTTATCACCTACGGACTCTATGTCGCCACGTCGCGAAACGAAAAGGATTTCGCCGCGGGGACCATCAACTGGGTCTCGCAAAGCTCCTTCGATCCTCCGCTCGTCATGGCCGGAATCAAAGCCGATAGCAGGCTGCACGCCGTCATCGGTGCTTCGCGAGCGTTTGCGATTCATATTGTCGGGAAAGACCAGAAGGACTTTGCCACGACTTTCTTCAAGGGCGCTGACCGCCAAGGCGATAAGCTAACCGGCTACCGCTTCGAGGAAGGCTCGACCGGCGCGCCCATTCTGATAGACGCGCCCGCCTGGTTTGAATGCCGTGTGCTTGATCAGGTCGCCCGCGGCGACCACACGATTTATGTTGGAGAAGTTGTCGGCGCCGGAGTGCGGAGAGATGCCGAGCCGCTCACACTTCGCGACACCGGCTTATTCTACGGCGGTTAAGAATCCCGGCGAAATCTCGTGAAACCGTGTGACGCTGATCCTTCCGCCAGAACTTTCTGCCCGTAGTTCGGCCGCCTACTTACCAGGAATGAAGTAGACCTCCTCGAACATGGACTCCTTCCCCCATCCATGCCTGTGGAGGATGCCCTTCCCGTTCTCGATCATCGTTGGGTGCCCGCACAGATACGCCGTCGTGTCCTTTCCGGAGAGGCCCCATTCGTCGGTGTACTTGCGGATCAGGTCGTCCACGCGGCCAGTTTCGCCCGTCCACTTCAGGTCTTCCCAGGGACGGCTGACGGTCGCGACGTAGGTGAGCCAAGGAACCTCCGACGCGGCGCGTTCAATTTCGTCGTGATAGCCGAATTCCCAGGAGCGGCTCGCACCGTTCAACAAAAAAAGTTTGTGTTCGCCACCGAATTTGCCCTCTTTCCAATCGACCAGAAGCGTGCGCACGTAACTCACGAATGGCGCAATGCCAGTTACGGTGCAAAGCAGCAGGTGCTTGGTGTGGCCGCTTTTTTTATCGAGAATAAAGCGGCCTTTGGCCACTTTGCGGAATGTGAGTGTGTCGCCGACCTTCAGCGGGTAGAGCTTGGGCGTCAGCTCGCCTTGCGGCACCAGTTCGATGAAGAACTCGACCTCTTTTTCATAAGGAGACGACACGATCGAATACGCGCGCTCGATGTGCTTCTCCGGTGTCTGGAAGCCGAGCGTGGCATACTGCCCGGGCGCGTATCGGAATTCTCCGCCGGGGTCCACGCGAATCTTCCAAAGGTCCTCGGAAAAATCGGCGCGCTCGACGATCCGTGCGCGGTAAAACTTGTCTTCGGCTGGCGGCATTGGGTATCACCTGGGTCGCGCGCGCCCCTCCTTCCCTGCGGGCGTAGCGCAAAATAGAAAGGCGCCCGCCATAGCGGACACCTTTCTCTAGATAACGCTGAAGTTCAGTATATTCGGGGGGTCGTGCAAATGTCCTCCTGCGAAATTTTACAGACCGGGGCCGCGGCCCCGCATCATATCTTCCATTTTTACCGGCGTGCCGGTGATGTGTGACTTCGCGTCGGTCACCACCTTGATCAGCGTCATGGTCGAGTTTTGCGATACAGATTTTACGAGCGACCACGGATTAACTTTCGAGGAAAACCATGCTTCGGACGCTCCGTCCGCACTCCGCCAATGCTCGCAATCAAACGTTCCTGCGGGCGTGGTGATTGTTTCTTTGCCGACGACCGTGCCACCACCTAACCGGGCATCCACGGCAGCGCTTGTCGGGGGCGCCGCACCGCCTCGCCTGCCGGCCATCATGGTCATCATCTGCATGGAAATCTCCATGGGAGGCTGCCCAGGTGCCTGGAAAACCATCTTCGTAAAGTTCAGTTGCGCTCCATCTCTTACTATGAGTATTTGCGCGACCGACTGTTGTCCGTTGTCTTCAGTTCTCAGGATCTCCATCCAAAAGCCATCCTTGCCATCCACAGTGTCCTTAGCCACAATTGCCATCTGCATTTGGCGCTTTGAGTTAGTCTTCGTATCCAGGTCATCATAGACGGAGCCAACTCCTAAAACAGGGCTCCAGATGCCGCTCATGGTAGGCGGCATCATCCCCATTCCAATCCCCCCGCCACGTTGACCCAGAACGGGTACGCCGGCAAAAAGTAAGGCCACAGCAAATAAAACACTCGTGTATTTCTTCATCCACCCCTCCACTCGAACTTGAAAAACAAACCCCTACAGATCAAGACCCTGCTCGTTCTGCATTTTCGTGATGTCAAATGTGATCTTGAGCGTAGCCCTTCCTGCCTGAAAGGAAAAATCCACGTCCTTCTAATCCCAACTCGTGAGATCATTGTCCTTCCGGGGATCACTTGCATAGGCGGCGAGAGCGACCAAAAGAACCGCCGCGAGAAGACCACCTGCACGCTTCAACAATTGTCTTCCCCCTTACCATGCCTAATTCACCGCCTGTCAATCTGGTTTCCGAATGCCGGAAACTCGGGCACATAGACTAATCCACCAATCAAAGGATCGCGCACCGCAAATTCACCTCAAGTCATTTGGCACCCATCCCATGCTTTCTACCAGTTCTAGTGGGGGAGCGCAACGGTTTTGGTGGCTCATGCCACGGCGTTCGTGCGAGCACCTTGCGGGATTCCGCCCGGCTTACTCGTATGAGAGGGCCTCGATGGGGTCCGCCTGAGCCGCGCGGTAACCAGGATACAACGCGCCCAGTCCGGAAGCAGCGATCGCAAGCAAGACCGAGCGCACGATCCATGCAGCGTCAATTCGAATCTGAAGAGTCGGCGCCCAGTAACGAAGCCCCACGACCGTTATGAACGTGAGGACCAGCCCCAGCGCGGCGCCTAGACAGGCCATCATGGAAGCCTCTGCTTCGATCAAACCCAGTATGCTCATCTTCGAGGACCCAAGCGCCTTGAGGATGCCAATCTCGCGCGTTCTCTCAAGCACCATTGTGTGCATCGTGAGAAGGACGACTAGGAAGCTGATGGCCGTGCCGAGAATCACGAACGACCGGATGAATGGTGTCAGCTCAGGGAGATTGGAGGAGGTCATGAGCGTCATGTACTCTGCCATGGTGCGGACGCGGTAGCTGGGCAGCATGGTAACCAGCGCGGAGCGGGCTGCTTCCGTGCCTCCTTTGCTGCGGATATAAAACATCGAAACACGTTTTTCGGCGCCCGCGATATCTTGCGCCGTACGGATAGGAACAAAGAAACGCGCACCCTTGCCATGCACGACTATGCCCACCAGATGGAAGGGGTGATGCATGAGCTCGATGGTGTCCCCGACGTGCAAGTGGCGGGACTGGGCGACAAGATCGTCGGCGATGGCGTCATCGGGCTGCTCGAGGCCATGGCCGGCGAGAAATTGAAACCCCTTGCTTAATCCTTCAAACCTTGGCTCGTCAATGCCGTAAACAACGTTGAAGTTGCGGCTGTCCACGACAATGAGAACCGCAGCGACTTCATCCACCGATGGAAGTTTTGCAATTCGTTCGCCGATGGACTCTTGCATATTCGCACCAGATAAGGCGAAGAATAGAGACGAGTTTGGCGGCTGTACGAAAAGGTCCGCGCCCACGCCCTCGGCGCGTTCGCCAAAGTCCTTGAGAACGCCCGACGTAAGGCCAACAATCAGGAGCACGAGAATGACCTGGAGGGAAACCGCCACAACACTCAAGAGGGAGCGCAACGGCCGCGCCATCAAGTTGTTCCACACAATTTTGCGACGCGTGATGCCATGGAAAGCTTCCGCTGACATGTGAAGTAATGCCCTTCGCTAATCTAACATCCGCTTCCATGGGGGTCAAAACATGCGGACAGATTTGACCGGCATGAGATTTCAACAGAATTGTTGAAAAGCTTGTGGAAATACCGCCTAGAAATCCGCTAAGGGCAAATCTCACCACCACTTAAAGCGGATTGCACAAAAAAAGTGCAACTTCGACGCAATCAATGGAGCACCTGGAATGCCAAACCGCGCTCTTCCCAGTCACATCTAAAAATGCATTGGAATAAAACAAAATCCATCTGGCAATTGTTCAAAACCACTTGGGAGGTTTGTCCAGGTGAATCTTGATGGTTTGCTCTTCCTCGGTCGCCTCATACCATTTCCCAAAGGTCTTCCACCCATCGGCAATCACTTGAACGAGAACTCTTCCGCGAGGAATACCACTGGCAATCGCGACGCCTTCTTTGTTGGTCTTGAAATTCATCTCGGTGTTCTGATCCCTCCCTATCGCATGCTTGATGACGTAACGAACGTAAACGCTTGCCATGTCCACGGGCGATGATTTTTCACCGGCAGTGACTTCGATGCGCAGGCGGGTCGCGGCGTCAGGGGCAGGTTGTGAGTTCACCTTGTTCGGCTCTTTGCCCTGGGCAAATAGAATCGATCCCATAAATGCAGTCGCGACGATTGCAGCGGATAGTTTCTTTGTGGAACTAAAGAAAGACGAGCGCATGCAATCTCCTCCAACCACTTTGACGCTCTCCGACGTTACCGCGTGGTCTGGCGTTGAATTGACTGCCGGGCGCGGCTGCGCTAACGTCAAGCGGCACTCGGCGGCGCCACAACAGAGTCTCACCTACTCATACGCCAGCCCGCGCCATTCTGCAATCAGAAATCAGTCTCCGGGTCATTCCGGGCAGTCAGCGGAAGGGAGGAACGGATGGGATTTGCGACGGATGCCATCCACGTCGGCCAGGAGCCTGATCCCTCGACAGGATCCATCGTTCCGCCGATTTACCAGACCTCGACGTACGTGCAGACGGAACTCGGCAAAAACAAAGGCTATGACTACGCCCGGACGGCGCATCCCAACCGCCGGGCTCTGGAACGGTGCGTTGCAAAACTCGAGGGCGGATTGACGGCGTTTGTGTTTTCGTCAGGCATGGCTGGGATTGACGCGGTGCTCCGGTTGTTGCGCCCGGGCGACCACGCAATTCTTTCGCAAGCCGTTTATGGCGGGGTGGTACGCCTGACGACGCAATTCCTCGTACAGTTTGGGATGGAGTTCAGTTTTATTGACACGTCGTGCGTCGACAGTATCTCCAAAGCCATCCGCCCAAATACGAAGCTCCTTTACGTTGAGACGCCGACAAATCCGACGATGATTATTACGGACATCGCGGCGGTGGCAAAGCTTGCTCGCGAGAAAAACATCACCCTGTCGGTGGACAATACGTTTTTGAGTCCCTATCTCCAGCGGCCCATCGAGCTCGGCGCGCACATTGTCGTCCACTCCATGACAAAGTATTTGAACGGCCACAGCGACTGCACCGGCGGCGCGGTGATCCTCACGCGGCAGGAAGATGCGGACAAGATCTATTTCCTTCAGCGCTCGGCGGGAAGTGGTCTCGCGCCGATGGACTGTTTTCTCGTCTCGCGAGGGATCAAGACGCTCGCCGTGCGAATGCCGCAGCACAATGCGAACGGAATGGCGGTCGCGAAGTTCCTCGCGGATCACCCGAAGGTGAATCGGGTCCTTTATCCCGGGTTGACGTCGCATCCTCAGCACGCGATTGCGAAGAAACAACAGCGCGGCTTTGGCGCAATGCTTTCGTTTGAGCTAGGCTCACTGGACGCCTGCCGAAGGCTGCTCAACCACGTGAATCTGTGCGCGCTGGCCGAAAGTCTCGGCGGCGTGGAGACGCTCATTTCACATCCGGCGACGATGACTCACGCCTCCGTCCCGGCAGAGATGCGCCAGCAGATTGGAATCACCGACGGGCTTGTGCGTCTATCGGTAGGAATTGAGGACGTGGAAGACTTGATCGCGGATTTGGATTTCGCGCTGTCCAAAGTTTGATTTGGAGGATCCATTGAAAAGAACAAGCCGTTGGTTTGGGATTGTTGTGACGCTAGTGGTTTGCGCCGCGGCAATGTGGATTGGGATTCCACAAGCCTCGCTCCACGCCAATGCGCCTCCCACGGAATCGAACCTTTCTGGATCATCGCTTCCTCCGTTGGATAATGTGCGGCTTGCCGGCTCTTATCGATTCGAGCGCGGTGGGTGGGTCTACGTTCACCTGGAAGGCACCCCGGCGCAAATCGGCTACCAGCACGGCGTTTTACTCGCGCCGGAAATTGCGGATGCGTTGAATGCCTATCGCATCGACGCGACGCACCAGACAAAGCGCAATTGGGATTTCTTCCGGGCAACCTCGCGCAACGTCCTATGGCCGCACATCGAGCAGGAGTACCGCGAAGAGTTGACGGGCATTGTGGACGGATTGCACGCGAAGGGTGTGGATGCAAACCTGGACGACGTCGTGGCCCTCAATGCATTTATGGAAGTGCCCGGCTACTACGTTCCCTGGCTGAACTCGAAAATGCATGCGCTCAATGCCCCGCGCCTGACCAGCCCGGGGAATTGCAGCGCGTTTGTCGCAACGGGGAGTTACACGAAAGCCGGCGGGATCGTCATCGCGCACAACAACTGGACCGACTACTGGGAAGGGGAACGCTGGCGGATTATCTTCGACATCACACCGAAGAACGGTTTTCGCATGCTGATGGACGGATTTCCGGGCGTGATCGCAAGCGACGACGATTTCGGAGTAAACGCAAGCGGCATCATGGTTACAGAAACGACGATTTCGCAATTTAAGGGGTTTGATCCCAATGGCGTGCCCGAGTTTGTGCGCGCGCGCAAGGCGCTGCAGTATTCAAATTCCATTGATGACTACATGAAATTCATGCTTGACGGAAACAACGGCGGCTATGCGAACGACTGGTTGCTCGGCGACCGAAAGACAGGAGAAGTCGCCCAATTTGAGCTTGGCCTGAAAGACCATCAGGTGTGGCGGACTAAGGATGGCTATTACGTCGGCTCGAATTTTCCGCGAGACCCGAAATTGATGAAGGACGAGACAGATTTCAATCCGGCGGACAGCCAGAGCTCAGCCAACGCGCGCCGCGCGCGCTGGGAGCAGATTATGAAAGCTTCGCGAGGGCAGCTTGATGTCGCGAGTGCGCAAAGATTCCTCGGAGACCACGATGACGTGATTCTTGGCGAGTCGAATGCCGACGAGAGGACTCTTTGCGGACATACCGACACGTCAGCCCGCGGCGTACCTCAATGGGAGTGGGATCCCTACTATCCTGGCGGAGCGGTGCAAGGGAAAGCCATGGACAGCCGCATGGCGGAATCACTTAGCTTTTTCGCGCACACGGGACATCCCTGCGGCGAGGACTTTTTGGCGGAGCCATTCCTGAAAGCGCACCCTAGTTTTGAGTGGCAGCGGCCAATCCTGCACGATATGAAGGCTGGGCCGTGGACGGAGTTTCGAGCGGGAGACCAGGCCGGAAAATAACGGCTAAACGACACTTTCGCGCACCCATTCAAGGTACGACCGTGATCCCGCCACGATTGGAACCGCAAGGACTTCGGGTACTTTGTAGCTGTGAAGGCGACGAACCTCGCGATCGAGGTCCGCGAAGGCTTTCCGAGTAGATTTCAGGATCAACAGCGCTTCCGTTGCCTTCTCGATCTTGCCTTTCCACCAATAAATGGAGTTCACCCGCGAGCCGCAGACATTGCCACACGCAGCGAGGCGATTTCTCACGAGCGAAGTGGCGATCCGGCGGGCCTCGGCCGCCGAGGCACAGGTCACGAAGACCACGATTGTGTCCACTTTGCGAGGCATTCTTACACTCCTAGCTTCGCCCGCCCGGCGCTCCAGCCGTTGCATCTTGCGTCACGCCTATATGCAGGCGGGGCGCGACGCAACATCCGCGGCGAGCTAAAATACCGCGCCAGGCGGAGGTTATGCCAGCATCTCCCATACATTTCGGCACGTCCGGTTGGCGTGCGATCATCGCGGATGAGTTCACGTTTGCAAACGTGCGGCTTGCGGTGACGGCCATTGCGGGACACGTGCGCAAGCAAGCGAAGAAGCCAGTGCTGATCGTCGCACACGATACTCGATTCTTAGCGGAAGAATTCACGCGAGCTGCCACCACGATTCTCCAGGAACATAAGATCGAAGTGTTGCAGTGTGACGGCCCCGCACCGACGCCCGCGGTGGCATTCGAGATCCGCCGAAGAAAAACATCCGGAGCAATCAATTTCACGGCGAGCCATAACCCAGCGGCATACAACGGCCTGAAATTTTCGGGGCCGGACGGAGCGCCGGCAATGCCGGAGGTCACGCGTGATATTGAAGCACGCGCGGCGAAGCTCGACCCCCGGAAATTTGCGACCATGCTCGGCGAGCAAAACCGGGACAGCCGCGCGCCGGAGCAAATCTCGCTGCAAGAAGCGTATCTTACGAGGATCACTGAACTTGTCCGCTTCGATGTAATTGCAAAGAGGAAGTCTCTCATTGTCTACGACGCGCTGCACGGCACCGCCGCAGGGTACCTGGATCGCGCGCTCGCCGAACACGGGATTCCGTGCCACGCGATTCGCACGGGCCGCGACGTCTTGTTCGATGGCACGGGGCCCGACGTGACAAAAGAAAACCTCCCGCCCCTCCGAAAAGCCGTGCTCGACCAACATGCAAACATCGGACTCGCGACCGACGGTGACGCCGACCGATTTGGCATCATCGATGCCGACGGAGCGTGGATTTCACCAAATCACATTCTGGCGCTGCTCTATGACTACATCGTGGAAAGCCGCGGCTGGCAACTCGGAGCGGGACGGAGCGTGGCGACCTCTCATTTCATTGACGCCGCAGCCCGGCTTCATGGGCAAAAAGTATTTCAAACACCGGTCGGGTTCAAATACATTGGCGAGCTGATCGAGCAGGACAAGATTGCACTTGGCGGAGAAGAGAGCGCGGGGCTGAGTATCCGCGGACACGTACCCGAAAAGGACGGTATCCTTGCATGCCTGCTGGTGGCGGAGATGATTTCCGCGCGCGGCGGTGCGACTTTGGCCGAGCAGATCCGCATACTGTTCAAAAAAGTCGGCGCGGAGTTCTGGCCAATCAGGACGAATTTACAATTGACCGAAGATGTCCAGGCGCGAGCGGTGGCTCGGCTGAAAAAAGATTACAAGACGTTCCTTGGCCGGCCCGTGAAAAGCTTGGACCGGACAGATGGGTTGAAGCTCGAGTTTGATGACGGCTCGTGGATACTGATGCGCTTGTCTGGGACCGAACCATTGCTTCGCGTTTACACGGAAGCCGGGTCACAGAAGGAGTCGGCTCGTTTGACTGAGGAAACACACGGTTGGATCCTGGAAGAATCCGTGATAAAGAGAAAGTAGAAAATGAAGAATCCAAAAGCGCACCCGTCATTCCTGCAGCGAAACATACGCAGGATTCTGGGTCTCGCGATTCTCGCGATGGCGATTCACGATGTGTTCGGTCCGCATGGGTTTATCGTCATGCACCGCACGCAAAATGAAATCACGCAGCTTACCGCTCAAATTCACCAGCTTAACGAGCAAAACCAGTTGCTATCCGATGAAGTAAACGCGCTGCAGACAGACCCGCGTCTGATCGAGCGTATCGCTCGCGAAGACATGGGGCTGGCAAAACCGGATGAGTTTATTTTCAAGATGCCCGGCTCGCCGGATGATCCTTCGCAGAACACTCCTGCCAAGAAAAACCATTAGGCTCTTACAGATGCGCTTTCAAGGACACGAATCATGCGTGGGCCGCGATTCTGCGCCGTTGCAGGCGAGTGCGCAAGAGCGAAAGCAAGACCATTGAAATGAAAATGGTCATTAGGCCAAACGAAGCCGAAAGCACGGACTGGGTGTGCCTCTCTAAGATTGAGAGTCCCGTATAGACAAAATTGATGTGCACCCAGTAGACGAGCAGCGAAGTTTTCCCCAATTGGATGAATGGACTAAAGCCTCTCTGCCCCGCTCCCCAGCGGCACCAGACGTAGGAAAGCCAAAGGATCACCAACATGATTCCAACTCGAATCGCGAAGAAGCTTGGACTCGTGTGCCAGAAATCATATTCCGCATAGATGTGAATCGGCTGCGCAGCAGCCAACAACGCGACACCCGCTATCCCGGCTCCGGCAGCCGCCAGAAAAGCAGTTGCTTTCGCCTGCTGACTCCGCGCCCAGTCCGTCATCAAAAAGAAACCAACGGCCAAACCAGCGAACGCGAAGCCGGCCCACGGAAAAAACGGAAAGAGCCAGGGTTGCGGCTTGTCATAGATGTGGACTCCATTCACGTAGGACTCGAGGAACCACAGAAGCCGGCGCGGACGCCAGGTGGTCCACAAGGGCGGCGTCAGCAGAGCAATACCCAACGCAATTGCGGCGGCGGACCATACCATCTTGCGGCGCAGTTCGCCAATGTCTGTAGCTTCTCCGATCTTTGCGACGCACCAACAAACAATCCCCATAGCCACCATGCTCAGGCCAATCATGTTCAAGACATCCACGCGGAGCAGATCGGTCCACGGGGCTGGGGGATGTCCCTGGCCAAGAATGAACATTTGCAAACGGAACAGGAGGCCGAACACGAAGATTTCGCCACCGCGGCGGATCGTGGCGCGCGCTATTTCACCGCTCGAGACGCCGCGCTCCCGCAGGCGGTCGGTCATCATGGCAAATGAGACTCCGGCAAGGAATAAGAATAACGGTGCAGGCAGTGTGCCACCGAGCTGCGAGCATTTGAAAAAGGTTGACTGGCGAGCGGCGGGACTGAGCCAGGAATCGTAGCAATGCGTCTGGAACATCATCAGACATGCGAAACCGCGCATCCAGTCAATGTAGGCGAGGCGTTGTTTGGCGTCGGCGGGCATCGGTGGCGATAAAAGTAGAGATAGACTAACGCTTGATGGGCGATTCACGCCAGATACGATTTCCCGCGGCGGTTGGCCTTTGGGTCGTGCTGATGGCCGCAGGGCTCTTCTACGCTGTGTGGCTGGGGTACGGCGGGCGACCGCTGGCGTTCACTACCATCGCGTTTGGATCCCTGCTCGCGGGAGAGATTCTTCCGGGCGCGGCCCAAGTGACCGAGCGATTGCAGCGTGCGCTGCCGGCGCCAATTGCGTGGTTGCTCGCCGCGCCGATTCTCGCCGCCTATGGCTGTTATGCACTCGGAACGGGGAGTTCTGCGGGATGGCGCTGGCTGATGGCCATTACATTTGTTCTCCTGCCGTTGGCTCTCCTCTCACTACGCGACGGAGGCGAGCCCGGGTGGTACGACTACATCGCCATCGTCGCGATTGCAATTCCGGTAAAGCTGAAGTGGGTCTCGATGCTCTGGTCTTATCCGGACGACAAATTAGCGCACACGATGTCTATCCTACTCGCGATGAACGTGGCCGTCGCGGGATTTCTGTTTGTGCGCCGGATGACCGGAATCGGATACGCGTTTACGTGGGCGGGCAACCAGACATTCACAATAGGTTACGGAATCCTCGTGATGCTGGTCGTGGCGATTCCGGCAGGACTCGCGCTGCGTTTCTTGCATTGGGCGCCCGGGCACGCGGGTTGGGCATCTCTGCCACTCGCGGCGCTGGGCATTTTCTTTTTAACGGCCTGGCCGGAAGAGTTCGTGTTTCGCGGCCTGCTGCAAAACATGCTGACGCGCAATTTCAAAAGCGAAGGCGCGGGATGGATTGTCGCGTCTGTGGTTTTCGGGCTATCGCACATCGCCAACGGGTTCTTTCCCAACTGGAAGTACGCGCTGCTGGCGACATTCGCGGGATTCGCCTACGGCTGGACGTGGCGAAAGACCGGAAACATCTTCGCGTCAGCAATCCTCCATTGCGTGGTGGATACTGTGTGGCACGCGCTGTTTAAGTGACGCAAAACTACAGGACACTTGCCGGATAACTACCTGACGACGCCCGTAAGCGGGCTCGACGCGGTGGCGTAGAGTTTTCTCGGGATGCGTCCAGCAAGACATGCCTTGCGGCCTGCTTCCACAGCGGCGCGCATAGCTTCGGCCATCAGCACGGCGTCCTGCGCTTCAGCAATGGCCGTATTCATCAGCACGCCATCGGCGCCAAGTTCCATTGCTACGGCTGCGTCTGAAGCTGTGCCCACCCCGGCATCCACAATCAGCGGAACCTCGGAGATGCGCTCGCGCAGGATTCGAAGATTCGCGGAATTCTGAATGCCCAATCCGGAGCCAATCGGCGCTCCCAGCGGCATCACCGCCGCCGCACCCGCGTCAATCAGTCGCCGGGCGACAATCAAATCGTCGCTTGTGTAGGGCAGCACCGTGAAACCTTCCTTGGCGAGCACTTCGGTTGCCTGCAGCAAGGCGGCTGTATCTGGAAATAGCGTCTCTTGATCGCCGATCACTTCGAGCTTGACCCAATCCGAAAGCCCCACTTCGCGCGCGAGCCGCGCCGCGCGGATGGCCTCATCCGCCGAATAACAACCCGCTGTGTTGGGCAAAAGAAAATACTTGGCGCGATCGAGATAATCGAGAAGCGATTCTTTCGTCCTGTCGGTCAGGTTCACGCGGCGGACTGCGACGGTGACCATGTCCGCGCCGGAGGCTTCAATCGCACGCGCCATTTCCTGAAAGCTGCGGTACTTCCCCGTGCCGACAATAAGCCTCGATTGGAACGCGCGCCCGGCAATCACCAGTTGATCGTTCATGGGGTTCTCCGGAACAATTCTACCGCCGCGCAAGAGCGAGGCCAAGCCGCCATGTTCAAATCCGGGGGCTATTCCGCGGACGAAGGATGTGTGATGGGACGAGGTTCTTCGACATCCGCGTAAAGCTGGTCGATAATCGCGGTGTTGCGCTGCTCGATGACGCGCCGCTTGAGCTTCATTGTGTATGTTAGCTCGCCATTTTCAAAACTGAAATCCTGGTCCAGAAGCGCGAATCGCTTGATGGTCTCGTACTGTGCCACGTGCGAGTTAATGCGCTGGACTTCCATGCCGATTAGTTCGCGTACCCATGGATCGCGGGCAATCTCCGCCTGCGATGCGAACTGGCGTCTCTCTTCGGCGGCCTTGGCCTTCACTCGCGCGAAATTGGGAACCAGGAGCGCGACAATAAATTTTCGCCGGTCCCCCACGACGCACGCGCCCTGGATGTAAGGACTCATCTTCAGCGCGTTTTCAATGGGCTGCGGCGCGACATATTTTCCGCCCGCGGTCTTGAGCAGTTCTTTCTTGCGGTCCGTGATGGTCAGGTAGCCGTCGGCGTCAAGGTGACCGATGTCGCCTGTGGCCAGCCAGCCATCCGGCGAAATCGTTGCGGCGGTTTCTTCGGGCCGCAGATAGTAACCTTTCATCACGTGCGGCCCGCGTGTCAGTATTTCCCCATCTTCCGCGATGCGAATCTCCACGTTTGGTATCACCCGGCCGACCGTCCCGACCTTATTTGCTTCCAAGCGGCTGGCAGTGACAACGGGAGAAGCTTCCGTCAGGCCGTAGCCCTGCAACACGGACAGGCCTATGGACCAATAGAATTCCGCCAGCTCCTTTGCCAGTGGCGCTCCGCCGGAAATGAATTCGCGGAGGCGTCCGCCCACCCCCGCGCGAATCTTGGTGTAAACAAGTCTGTCCGCGACCCACCAGCGGAGCTTCAGTCCAGCGGGCGCCGGGTTCCCGTATGCCTTCCAGTTCACGGCGTCGCCGGCCACGCGCAACGCCCAATCGAAGATTCTCCGCTTCGCTCCCGTTTCTTTGTGACCTTTTTCGATGATGTTTGCATAGAGTTTTTCAAACACGCGCGGCACAGCCCCGGCCAGGGTGGGCTTCACTTCCAAAAGCGCCTGAGCCACCTTCTCCATCGCATCCACATAGGCGATGCTCACGCCGTTAAACAGGTATACGTAGCCGAGCGTGCGCTCGTACACGTGAGCAAGCGGCAGGAATTCGAGCGCGACATCCTGAGGACCGTAGTCAGTGCTGGAAAGCGAGTCCGTGGCGTTCGAGGAAAGATTCGAGTGTGTCAGCATGACGCCCTTTGGCTCGCCCGTGGTGCCGGAGGTATAGATGATCGTTGCCAGCGTCTCCGGCGTAGCGTCGTCAGCGCGAAGGCGGTAAGCGGCGATATCGGCTTCGCCTGCCGTGGAGATCAGCGTCTCGTACCTCAGGGCGTCGGAGCCATAATCCGTTTCCGCGTCCGCGACAATAATGTGCCGCACTGTCTTCAATTGCGAGCGGCAGGCCATCAGCTTCTCCGCTTGTTCGCCTCCCGCAACAAACACGGCGATCGAACCCGAGTGATTCAAAATGTAAGTCATTCGCTCGGTGGATTCGCGGAAATAGACGGGCACGTCCGCTGCACCGAGCCCCAGGATCGCTAAGTCGGCTATGTGCCATTCGGGACGATTGGCGGCGAACAATCCGACTCGGTCTCCGGCTTTGACGCCCAACTCATCGAGCGCCCGTGAAAAGCCGGCCACGCGGCGGAGCGTCTCGCGCGCTGGGATGGACTCCCACACCGTCGCGCCGCGAAACATTTGAGAGCGCGGGTTATTAAAGCGCTCGAGGGCGTCGAGGAATTTGCGGGTTAGGGTTGGGTATGCCATGGGTTCAGTGAATTGCGAATGTATCGTAGCAGCGCCGCGGGCGCAACGTTGCTTCAACGGGGCTTCATGGTAGCCCGCGAATCGCCACTGCGTTAATATGGCGGCAGCGAAAAAACGATGACGCCACTGAACACAACCGCCGAAACCGGCTACCAACCCGTGCGTGCTCCGCGCGGGACGAAGATTTCATGCAAGGGCTGGCAGCAGGAAGCCGCGCTGCGCATGCTCATGAACAATCTCGATCCGGAGGTCGCCGAGCGGCCGGAGGACCTCGTTGTTTATGGCGGCACGGGAAAGGCCGCGCGCAACTGGGCGTGCTTCCGCGCCATTGTCGATTCACTTCGCGCCCTCGAAAACGACGAAACGCTGCTCGTCCAATCCGGCAAGCCCGTGGCCATGTTTCGCACGCACGAGTATGCCCCGCGTGTGCTTATCGCCAATTCAAATCTCGTTGGCCACTGGAATAACTGGAAACATTTCGGCGAACTTGAGCGCGCGGGCCTGATGATGTACGGCCAGATGACCGCCGGCAGCTGGATTTATATCGGTACCCAGGGAGTCCTGCAGGGCACCTACGAGACTTTTGCAGCGGCGGCTCGGAAACATTTCGGCGGCGATCTGAGTGGGAAATTGGTCGTCAGCGGCGGCATGGGCGGCATGGGCGGCGCGCAGCCGCTGGCGGCAACGCTCAACGGCGGGGCTTTCCTGGGTATTGACGTAGACCCCGAGCGCATTAAGAAGCGCCTGCGCACGGGCTATTGCGAAGTCATGGTCAATGATCTCGACGAGGCGTTGCGTATTCTGAAGAACGCCGTCCGCAAGCGCGAACCCGCATCCGTGGGGCTGGTCGGAAACTGCGCGGAAATTATTCCAGAACTGGCGCGGCGCGGCGTCGTGCCGGATTTGCTGACCGACCAGACCTCCGCGCACGACCCTCTGAACGGCTACATCCCGAAGGGCCTTTCTACGGAGCAGGCCGCGGAATTGAGGAACACCAATCCCGATGAGTATCAAGACCGCGCTCTCGATTCCATCGCCGCCCATGTCCGCGGAATGCTCGACTTGCAAGAGCTTGGCGCGGTGACATTCGACTACGGCAACAATATCCGCACATTTGCTTTCGAGCGTGGCGTGACGAACGCCTATGACTTCCCTGGATTCGTGCCCGCTTACATTCGGCATCTTTTTTGCGAAGGCCGTGGCCCTTTTCGTTGGGCGGCGCTTTCGGGCGAGCCTTCGGATATCCATCGCACCGATCAGCTCGTTTTGGAAATGTTTCCGCACGATGAGGTGTTGACTCGATGGATTCGGCTGGCGCAAAAGCGAGTGAAGTTCCAGGGCTTGCCCGCGCGCATCTGCTGGTTGGGTTACGGCGAGCGCGACAAATTCGGCCTGGCGCTGAATGATCTGGTCGCGCGAGGCGAATTGAGGGCGCCCATCGTTATGGGGCGCGACCATCTGGATTGCGGCTCGGTCGCCTCGCCATACCGCGAAACAGAAAAAATGCTCGATGGCTCTGATGCCGTGGCCGATTGGGCGCTGCTCAATGCCCTGCTCAACACAGCAAGCGGCGCGTCTTGGGTTTCCATCCACAACGGCGGCGGCGTGGGTATCGGCTACGCCCAGCACTCTGGCCAGGTCACCGTTGCCGATGGGACGAAGGAGATGGCCGCGCGCATCGAGCGCGTGATGACCAATGATCCGGGCATCGGCGTCGCCCGCCACGCGGATGCGGGCTATCCTGAAGCAATCACGTTTGCGAGAAACCACGCCTTAAGAATCCCGATGCTCTAAACTGGCGAGATTATTGATGTCATGGCTTAGAATTCAACCTCTAGTTATCAGTCGGTGGCTGTATGGTGTAATCTTTGCCGGGGGTGCCCTCTTAATTTTGCCGCCGGTTTTTTGGGAACAACACATCCACGGCGGCACGTTCGCAGATGCCTTCTGGGCGGCGAATCGTCAAATGGTGCATTCAGGTCCGTCTGCCTACAATTTTGTCTTCGCAATTCTTTTCAATCTGGGCCTTTTGTGGTTCACATACTTTTCAAAAAATAAGTACGTAAAAGATTCGGACAAATTTATCGTTTTTCTTATGCTGTGCGGATCCGGTGTTGGTATAACTATCTCTTTGGTGTGGTACGCATTCCACATTTAAATAGTCGGGGTTCCATCTGCGATTGATCGTTCAAGATGTATCCGCAAGCTATGCATCCGCATCAAAAAGAACGTGGAGGAATAACGGAATGATCGTCGTTACGGGAGCCACAGGGAATACAGGCAAGGTCGTTGCGGAATCCTTGCTGGCGGCGGGCGAAAAAGTACGCGTCATCGGCCGCAGCGCGGACAAAATCCAACAATTTGTTACAAAGGGAGCAGAATCGTTTGTAGGCAATGTCCTTGACGCAAATGCAATGACGCGCGCGTTCACGGGCGCCACCGCCGTTTACGCCATGATTCCGCCCGATTTGAAGACGCCAAACTTGCGTGCATACGATGCGGCGGTTGGCGAATCGATTGCCGCAGCGCTGGAACACTCCGGAGTCAAGCATGCCGTCGTGCTCAGCAGCGTGGGCGCGCAACTCGCCGAGGGCGCGGGCCCGGTCAGCGGCCTGCATCATTTTGAGCAGCGCTTGAACCGCGTCCCAGGGTTAAACGTCTTGCATCTCCGCCCGGGCTACTTCATGGAAAACTTCTTCATGACCGTTCATGTGTACAAAACGATGGGATTCTTCAGCAGTTTGGTGAGAGGCGACGTACCGTGCCCGATGATCGCCACGCGCGACATTGGCGTTCGCGCGGCGGCAGAGTTGCGCTCGCTCAGCTTTACTGGCCACCAGACGCAGGAATTGCTTGGCCCGCGCGATCTCACGATGGATGAGGCCACACGAATTTTCGGCGCAGCCATCGGCAAACCAGGACTCGCATACATGCAGGCTCCCGGAATGATGGCCAAGCCCGCCCTGTTGCAGGCTGGGCTTTCGGCGGACATGGCCGACAATTTCATAGAGATGTCGAAAGCGGTCAGCGAAAGGCGAATGGTCCCGCTCGAAGCGCGAAACGCGAAGAACACAACTCCAACCACGTTTGAGACTTTTACGGCCGAAGTGCTGGTGCCCGTATTTAAGGGACAGTCGGCTTCTGCGTAACAGGAACCCGAACAAGCCCACGAATCCACCGGACTGAGCGATAATAGCAGCGCCGTGTCACAGCCTCTGCTTATTACCGGCTGCGCCGAATTGCTTACGCTTCGCGGCGCTGCTCCGCGGCGCGGGCGGCACCTTGCCGATCTCGGAATCATTCGTGATGGCGCGCTGCTCATCCGCGATGGGCGCATTTCTGCCATTGGCCGCCGGGTTGATTTATTACGAGATAGTTCCGCGCGCCGCGCGATGAGGCTCGACCTTGGGGGCCGCGTCGTCCTTCCCGGCTTCGTCGACTCACACACGCATCTCGTATTCGCCGCCAGCCGCGCCGGCGAATATGAGAAGCGCATCGTAGGCGCCACCTACGAGCAGATCGCGCGCGCAGGCGGTGGAATCCTTTCATCTGTAAAGAAACTTCGCGCCGCGAAACCCGATGTCCTCAAGGATCGCGCGATTGCGGCGTTACAACGCATGGCCGAGCATGGCACGACAACCGTTGAAGTCAAAAGCGGCTACGGCCTCGACTCCAAATCAGAATTAGGGACTCTCCGTCTGCACCGCTATCTCGCTCTCCACCAGCCCATCGGCATCATCTCGACCTTTCTCGGCGCGCATGTCGTGCCGCCGGAATTCGGGAAGCGGCGAAATGGGGCCAATGAGTATGTCGAATTCCTCTGCCGCAATTTGATTCCCCAAATCGCGGTTGAAGGTCTCGCTGATTTCTGCGATGTTTTCTGCGACCGGGGCGCATTCACGGTCGCGCAAGCCCGCAAGGTCCTTACAGCGGCTCGCGCATGCGGCATGGGAGTCCGCATTCATGCCGACCAAATCGTGCGCACGGGCGCTGCGCGGCTCGCCGTCGCCCTGCACGCCGCAAGCGCCGATCACCTCGACCAGGTCACACCCTCCGACATTCGCGCGCTGGCCAAGTCGGACACCGTCGCGACGCTTCTTCCCGGCTGCCGCTTCCATCTTGGTTTGCCGCAGAAAGCGCCGGCCCGCAAGCTCATCGAAGCGGGAGCCATCGTCGCTCTTGCGACCGACTACAACCCTGGCACCAGCCCTACGCTCAGCATGCCGATGATTCTTTCGCTTGCATGCGATCAATTGCAGATGTCCCCTGCCGAAGCCATTGCCGCAGTGACAATTAACGCCGCCTATGGGCTTCGGCGCCAAGTGAGCGTCGGCTCACTCGAGGTTGGCAAGTATGCTGACTTGGCCGTGTTCGATGTGGCCGACTATCGCGAAATCCCGTACTATTTTGGTGTAAACCTTTGCGTGCTCACAGTGAAGCGGGGGAACGTAGTCTTCGCTCGCGCGCGCTCGGGTTTGCAATGAAATCAGATCCAAGAATCTTTCGCCAACCATGCGTCGAATTGTCGAGTGCGTACCGAACTTTAGCGAGGGGCGTGACGTCTCTAAGATAGAGGCCATTATCACCGCCATGCGCGATGTCCCGGGTGTTGCCATACTCGACCGCGAATCCGACGCCGACCACAACCGGATGGTCGTAACTCTCGCGGGCGAACCGGATGCAGTCGCCGAAGCCGCGCTACGCGGCGTAGGCAAGGCACATGAATTGATTGATCTGACGCAACATACTGGCGCTCATCCGCGCATCGGCGCGACAGACGTGGTTCCCTTCATTCCCATCGAGGGTGTCGAAATCGAGGATTGCGTCGCGCTGGCGAAACAGGTGGGGCGCGAGATCTGGGAGCGGTACGGTATCCCTGTTTATTTCTACGAAGCAGCGGCACAGCATCCCGATCGTACAAATCTCGAGAATATTCGCAAGGGTCAATTCGAGGGATTGCGCGAAGAAGTCCAAACGAACCCGGATCGCGCGCCCGATGTAGGCGAACCGCACTTGCACCCAACGGCCGGGGCGACGGTCGTGGGGGCGCGCAAATTCCTCATCGCCTACAACGTCAACCTGGATACGTCGGATGTCAAAATCGCGAACAAGATTGCCAGGGCCATCCGTTTCTCCACCGGGGGCCTGCGCAATGTGAAATCCATGGGAGTGGAGCTAAAGTCGCGTGGCCTGGCGCAGGTCTCCATCAACTTGACCGATTTTGAGCAGACGCCGATGCACCGCGTGTTCGAGATCGTGCGCCGCGAGGCGGAGCGTTATGGCTGCCGGATCGTTGGAAGTGAGATTATCGGGTTAGTGCCGAAAAAAGCCCTCGAGATGGCTGCGGACTTTTTTCTGCAGCTTGAGGGCTTTAGGCCTGAGATGGTATTCGAGAACCGCCTGGCAGCAGTATTGTCAGGGGAACCCGTGGAAACATGCGGCCCCGGAAAACTTGCGGGCCTGGCGACTCCTTTGCTGGATGCCGTCGCGGCTCCCACACCGACGCCCGGAGGAGGCTCGGTAGCGGCCCTGGCGGGCGCTCTGGGGGCCTCTTTAGGCCAAATGGTGGCTGGACTGGCACGAAAGAAGAAATCGCACGCAGAGCACTTGGATGCGCTCAGCGCGGCCGTTACCGAGTTGGGCCAAGTCTCGAAGGCGCTAGCCACCGCGATGGATCTTGACGCAGGCTCTTACGATTCAGTCCTCAATGCCTACAAGCTCCCAAAGGGCACACCCGAAGAAGAAATCCGCCGGGAAGCCGAAATCGCTAAAGCACTTTTTGTGGCGGCGGAAGTTCCAATGGGAGTCGCCGAACTTGTCTCGAAGCTTTTCGACCGGCTGGGACAACTGGAAGCCATCACTCCAGCGTCTATGAAATCAGACCTTCAAGTGGCAAGGATGATGGCCGCTGCGGCGGCGCATGGCGCTCTAGCGAACGTTGAGATTAATCTGGAATCACTTACGGACGCGGAATTTATTGCCGGAATGAGGTCTCGCATGTCTGCGGTTCATGCAAGCCTGGCTTCACGCCCGGTTGCCGCTGCACGATAGATTTCTGAGGGGTGAATCATGAAAGCAACAAGGATTGCTAACACAGCCGTTCTATTATCAGTGTCGCTCTTTCTCGCAATGGTTTCGCCTGGTGCCTATGCCGGATCGCTGAGCACGGACGTCATCGGCCTGTTTCCGAGCACGGTCGGCGAATTCGCCTATGCCGACCTGCGCCAGGCGCGCCTGTTTCCCTGGTTCGCGCAGTTGAAGGAGCAGATTCTCCCGGCGCGATTCAAGCAATTTGAGCAGTTCCTCACGGCCGCGGGAATGGACCCGAATACGCAGGTGGAAGAAGTGGCCTGGGGCCTCGTCGCTACGAGCATGGGGCAAGGCGCGGCAAGTGGCGTCCCATCAACGGAGCAAATTCTTGGAGTCGCCCTCGGGCAATTTCAACCGGCTGCTGCGCAGGCCTACTTTAAGACTCAGAAGACGCCTTCCGTCACTACTCATGGCTACGTGCTCTATGCGTTCAGCGGCGGCACAGGGTCTGAAGATTTCTTCTTGCTTTTCCTCGATTCAAACACGGCGGCGTTCGGACAGCGGACAACGCTCGAAAAGCTTCTAGAAGTACGCGTTGGTACGCAGCCCAATCTGGTCCACAACGACCGCATGTATGCATTAATCAGCCAGGTCAACGGACACGGAATCGTGTGGGCGGTGCTAAATCCGGGTTACACGCGGCTCGCCATGCAACAGCTCGTGCCGGAAACGTCTCAGTTCCCGGACGCCGCAGACCTTCTGGCGAAGATCAAGTCGCTCTTGATAAGCATTCAATCTTCGAATGGTTTGGAAGCCGACTTTCAGGCCACTTGCGCCACTTCGGCTGATGCGAATCAAATGGGCGCGCTCCTACAAGCCGGATTCATGCTCTTGAAATATCAGGCCACCACGCAGAACAATACCAGCCTCGCCCAACTGATTGACGGCGCAAGAATCAGCCCCTCTGGCGATCAACTGGGCATCAGCATCGGTCTAACGAATGACCAGGTCATGTCGCTCATTCAAAGCAGAACGTTTGCCATCAGGATGTAGGGGGAGTTTCCTGCGCATCGTGCGGTTAGCGCTTCTTGCGGGTAGGCAAAAGGTTCTTCACCAAATTCAGGCGGATAGTGTCTGCCGACGATTCAAGCCGCACCGAATCGAACTTTCCTGCCAACATCTTGCAAATCTTCTCTCCTTTTTCTGCCTTTGCGTTTTCCCCGCGAAAAAGGAGCACGGCCTCGATCTTACCCGTGGGCGCGGCAATGGTCATATGTGCCGGCTTGCTGTCCCAAGATGCGGCGCCAAAGAATTCGCGGAAAGCATCCTCGAAGGCCGCTACAAGATCGGCCCTCGCCCCTTCCTCTAGGCCCAGGGCTTCCGCGAAGTGATTCACGGCTGCGGACACCCCTGCCAGAAGACGCGGGTCCCTGCATATTGTGAGTTCGACCCTGCCCGTTTCAGTTCGTTCCACTGCTCACCACACTGATTTCGCAAGCTTCTCGGCAATCCGGGCAGTAATACAGACCGTCCATGCACAGCCGGATGTTGTACACGCCCTTGCAGATGATGCAATAGCGGTCGCACTTGCAATCCTGCTCCGTTTTGTCACAAATCGCGCAGAGCACCCGCTCGGCCACATCCGCCTCCCATTTCACTTTATACGAGCGGTTTCCCCTCGACAAGACACAAGTTGGGCCGCCTTCCCGGCGCCAATCCCCTATTCCAAGATTGTCGTAAGTTTAGCGGCCCATTCTTGACCGTCGAGCGCAAGGCTGCTATAAACAAACGCTTGCTTGTCTATTAGATTCTCGCCTGCAAGATCTCCTAAAGGGGAATTTAACACCGGAGGGTGCATGTCGGTAACCGTAACAGAGTGGGTCTGGTTCATCATGGCCGTGAGCGGCCTATCGCTCCTGATGGCTTGGGTCTTCACGCGCCAAGTGCTCTCGGCGGACACAGGCACGGCGCAGATGCAGGAGATCGCCGGTGCGATCAAAGAAGGCGCCGAGGCGTTCATGAAGCGGCAGTACACGACGATTTACGCCCTGAGCATCGTGCTGGCCGGATTGATTTATGTCTTTTACTTGAAAAAGGGCGGAGACCTTGCATTCAAGATGGTGACCGCTTTTTTCGCGGGAGCCATTTGTTCCGGCTTGGCGGGCTTTTCCGGCATGTTCGTTTCGATCCGCGCAAACCTGCGTGCCGCCAGCGCCGCGCGAACCAGTCTGAACCGCGCCATGCAATTGGCGTTGCGGGGCGGCGCAGTCACCGGATTGAGCGTTGTGGCGCTTTCTTTGCTAGGCGTTGGACTCATCTTTCTGGCCTTCGGCGGAATGGCCAATCCGAAAGTCGTACCTTACCAAATCGTGGGCTTTGGGTTCGGAGCCAGTTTCGTCGCCCTGTTTGCCCAGCTCGGCGGCGGCATCTATACCAAGGCCGCTGACGTGGGCGCCGACCTCGTGGGTAAAGTGGAAGCCGGCATTCCCGAAGACGACCCGCGCAATCCCGCGGTGATCGCGGACCTCGTCGGCGACAACGTAGGCGACTGTGCTGGGCGCGGCGCGGATCTTTTCGAGTCCACCGCGGCAGAAAACATCGGCGCGATGATTCTGGGCGTGGCGCTCTTTGGCCAATTCGGCTTGTTCGGAATCTTTTTCCCTCTCGTCGCACGCGCGTTCGGATTGCTCGCGTCCATCGTCGGCATCTGGTCCGTTAAGCTGAAAAACGAGCAGGAAGATCCGATGGTTGCCCTGAACCGGGGCTACCTGATCACGTCGGTGCTTGCCATCGCCGGGTTCTATGTCGCCGTGCGATACCTCCTGCAAAACAACCTCTGGTTTTTCTCCGCGGGCATCATCGGAGTTGTCACCAGCTATCTCTTCGTTTGGATTACGCAGTATTACACCGAATATCGCTATCGCCCGGTGCAAAGTATCGCAAAAGCCAGCGTCACCGGCTCCGCTACGAATATCATCACCGGGCTGGCTGTAGGAATGGAATGCACGGCGCTGCCCGTCCTCGTCATCTCTGCCGCCATCCTTTCTTCCTACTACTGCGGCGCGTACGCGCTTCCGGCCGTCCGCGGGGCCGGTTTATTTGGCACCGCCATCGCAACAATGGGCATGCTGAGCACCGCTGCCTACATCCTTGCGATGGACACCTTTGGACCCATCACGGACAACGCCGGAGGCATTATCGAAATGTCCGGGGCGCCCGAGGAAGTCCGGAAGCGCACGGACCGGTTGGATTCCGTGGGCAATACAACCAAGGCGTTGACCAAGGGCTATGCGATTGGCTCGGCGGCGCTCGCGGCTTTTCTCCTCTTCTCCGCTTTCCTCGATGAGATCACCGCTCTCATGCAGCAGAGGACCGGTGATCTTACCTATCGCTTCGAGCATGTCGATCTCAGCAAACCTGTGGTATTCATCGCGGCACTGATCGGCGCGGGATTGGTCTTCCTCTTCAGCTCATTCGCCATTAAAGCCGTTGGCAAAGCCGCCTATGCGGTGATCGAGGAAGTGCGCCGGCAATTCCGCGAGAACAAGGGAATCATGGAGGGAACATCAAAACCGGATTACGGCCAGTGCGTGGATATCGTCACAAAAGGCGCGCTCAAAGCGATGGTCGTTCCCGGACTTCTTGCGGTCGCCGTCCCGGTGGCCGTCGGATTTGCCTTTAAGTTTTTCGCGACGGTTGAGGATCCAACCATCGGCGCCGAATCTGTCGCTGCGATTCTAATGGTCGGCACGATTGTTGGCATACTGATGGCCACGTTTATGAACAATGGCGGCGGCGCGTGGGACAACGCGAAGAAGTTCATAGAAACTGGCCAATTGGGCGGAAAACGCTCTGACGCTCACAAAGCTGCCGTGGTCGGCGACACCGTCGGTGATCCGTTCAAAGATACGGCCGGGCCGTCGCTCCACGTCTTGATCAAATTGCTTTGCACCGTGGCGTTCGTCATGGCCCCACTGTTTTTGTAGCCAACAATTTCTGGAAAGCTTTGCCTCCGCGGGAAAGAAAACCGGGCGGGCTCATTCGAGTCCGCCCCGTTTGTTTTTCTGCGCTTCGTTTCGCTTCGTTTACTGGCCGTTGCGCGCCAGTGTGTCGTAAAGCGGGTGTGCTGGCCACACGCTCGGAGCTTCGTCAGCTACGGTAATCGCAAGGATGCGGATTTTTTCGTTGTTCGGAAGCGTGATCGTCTTCGCGCCTGCGGGAAGATCCATCGCATACGCGTATAGATAAGAATAGGAATACGGCGCATTCGTACCATCGGCGTTGTGGTGGTGCGATGCGAACCACGCAACAGGTGCCCGCTTGATGAAGCCCGGCGTTAAGCCGGCGTATTCCATCACCGTGCGCATTCGTGGCGGCGTCCCGGGAGGCGGCGCAGGCGCGTCGGGACGCGGGGGAACCGGCTCCTGCCGAGTGCTCCAAACGCGGTTGTCCCACTGGCCGATGAACCCGCCCCAGTCCTGAATGGTCAGATCGACCTGTCTATCGCCAGCGCCGAATGTGGCTTTCTGGTCGCCATCCGAAGACGCCGCCAAAAAGTACACGCGGTTAAAATTGCCCGCGGGAAGAGAGATCGTCTGGCCCTTGGCAGTGAGTGCATCGGCATTCCCCGCGCCACCCGGGGCCACCTTGAATTGAATCCCGCCAAACGTGACAACCCCCGGCAGCATTTCAGCCGGAATGGCATGCCCCGAATCATCAAAGCCCGGCGAGGGTTTTTCGCCATCTTTGCTGGAAACTGCGCGGTCGTATGTCAGCGTCACGGCCTGGGACTTTGTCGCCGCTGACGCGTGTGAAGGCGCCGCTAAGCGCACCGCAAACGTGCGAGGTTGATACGCTCCAAACGAAGCGACTAACTCCCCGTTCGCGACCATTGCAGTGCCCAGCGGCTGCTCTTGCGCGTTCACCTCGCGAGCGGCGGCGATCGGCGCGGTAAAACCGATGTGGACGCTCGCCTGCGGAATCCCTTCCATTTCCACCAGGCGCACAATGATTTCGTTGCTTAGCTCGGCCTTCTTCAACGCCAATACGCGAATGCGGCTGTTGTTCGTCTTCAGCAGCGAAAAACTCTTGCCGAAGCCGCCTGCGTGAGCTGCCGTCACAAAGGCGATGAGAGGTTGATTGAGTCGATAGGCCTGCCAGTCCGTTTCCGCTTCGCGCCAATCACTCGTGTGTCCTGCGAGGCCGAACACGAATTCATGGTGGCCCAAATCCTGTGAGATCTGGTCGATGTAAGCCCTGCTGTTTCCTTCGCCGAGCCCCGGCGTATAAAGCAGTGTCAGCCGGAGAGTCTTGTTGTCCGGCTTGTCGGATCCATATTTGCAATCGGAAAGGATCGTGACTCCGTACGCCGCGCTCCCATCGGTGAGGTCAAACCATTGGTGTGACGGGTACTCGAAATTGCGCGGCTCGTCGTTGCCGCGCGCAATCGTGCCCACTTCCCAGTTGTAGGTCGCCTCGGGATTGGAAGCGGTCAGCGGGAAGACGGCCATCAGCGCCGATTCCTGCGTCAGCCAGTCAATCACATTTGTGAATTCGACGCGGTTGCCCGCATCTCCCGCGGAAAGTCGGATGTCCTGCACAAAATGGGAATGCTCGCCGTCGCGTTCCACTTCAATGGAAACCCGAATAGGTCCTTTTTCCACTACTCGAATGTGCGCAGGGCCTTCAACATAACCGCGCGGAGCCCTCGTTTGATCCACATAATCCATGTTCCAGGCGGGCCAGTCGTGAGGATGCTCACTCATAATCGCAAGCCGGACCGGAGCGGAGACCAATTCCCGATTGAGCTTCTTATCGAATATGCTGGAGACGTCGCCATCGTCGTTGAGCGTCACGCGATAACGCGCGTTCTCGAGCGAGCGTTCGGTGACCGTCAGCTCACCTCCCGGCTGATTGCGTTCGCTGGTACCTTCCACGTCATAAACACTGAACCCGACGGACCGCGCTTTCGCGAGGAACAACACCTTATCCACCTCTGGATCGTCGCCGACCAATTGCGAGGGCGCCTCCTTGCCGTCCGGGCCAATCACTCGCACGCCGCGTGGCATTCCGCCCATCGCATGGGGAAGGAACGCTCCAACGCGAGCTTCTACCACATCTTCTCTGGCAATGTTCAGCGGGTTATAGACGACGACCGGGACATCGCCGCCCCGCGTGTCCATCCCCGAAACAATCGCCTCCGTCGCGCTCGTGAGCACGCCCGCAAATTGGTTCATCGCCAACACGTCATCGTTCCACGAATATTCGTACGACTTCGGCGTGGCCGTGCCCGCCATGATGTCGTGGAATTGGCCGCCCATTACCAGAGCCCACGCGCGATTGAGCCGCTCCATCGGATACACGCGGCCGCCCAGCCATTCGGCGGCCACCGATGCGCGCTCGGCGGCGTCAGCCAACAATTCGTTTTGCCGGTTCCAACGCTTGCGGATCGTTTCAGAGCTGAGGGACCCCGCCGAATGGTTCGTCAATTCCAAATCACCGCTGTACCGGGGCATCCTTGCGATGTACGAAGGTGGAATATCGAGAAACATCTGATCTGCATTTGAAGAAATCACGTGAACCGGCCCGTCTCCCACTTTGACGGGGGGCGTCGCCGGCGGCGGGGCTTGTTGCGCCGCCTGCCCGCCTCCGCGCCCTCCCGGCGTGTAAACGGGAATCACGCCCTCGCCCTTGGTGATAATCGCTTCCAGCAGCTTGACGGAAGGCTCACGCGGCGAGCCGCCCGTATCGCCGGTGCCGTAGTAATGGTAGTCCGTGAAAAGACCGGTGACTTGGCCGTTCCGATCAATCCGATGCGGCCAGTCCACGTAGTCGCGCGCGGGCGCCGTGCTGCTCTTGCTCAGGTCGTAGGTGATGTCGGCGCTGTAGCTGCCGGGATTCCAGGCAGCAATCACGCCGCGACCATCCGGCCCCTGCCAGAAACCCACGTTGAAAGGAATTCCGACGGGCGTGTTCTCGCTCGTCGTCCCCGGACCGCCTTCCGCGTCAGAGCCCCAGGTCAGCTTCTGCGTTGAGAATCCTTTGATCCCCGCATGAGCCAAAATGCTTGGCAACGATGCCGGAAATCCAAAGCAGTCCGGCAGCATATATTCCGCGCTGGCCTTTCCAAATTCGTGCCGAAAGTATTCATTGCCATAAAGAATCTGCCGGAATATCGATTCCGCTGAAGGCGTATTGACGTCGCTCTCCTCCATCGAGGATCCCGCCGGGTACCACCGGCCTTTCGCGACGTACCCTTTCAGTCTTGCGAAATCGGCCGGATAATATTCCTTCATCATCATGTAACGATTCGCGCCGCTGAAATTGAAGATGTAGTGCGGATATTTCTCGAAGAGCGCGAAATTGTCGTGCATTGTCTTCGCGAGATATTCCGAGATGACCTGCGGATATTCCCAGCGCCACTGCGTGTCCAGGTGAGCGTAGCCAACAACGTAGAGCGTGGGCTGCTTCGTCAAATCCGGGCGCGCCTGCCCGGCGGGACGCGCGGCGCCAGCTTGGCCGGTCTTCGCCGGGGGCCGCGTGTGCGAGTTCGCCTGCGATGAGCCTTGTGCATTTCCCGGGGATTGCGCCGCCGCGCCACCGTACACTAGACATACGGCCAGAATTGGCGCGACGAGCAGTGCTGCGCCTTTCCTGAACCGCGCAGCGGTTAATCCCGAAAAAACGGATTGAGTTATACGCATAGTCATTTCCCCTCGCTCGATCTGCATCGAATCGCAGACACTCATCTAGCAGCACGCGAAACATATGCAATCGGGGAAAGGAAAGCAATACGGATGGAAAGCTAATCCAATGGATAGCGGCGGTGCATTCCCAAATTGGGAATCCTTTGTATAAGGCGAGTACCAAATCTCTGCTTTTTAAGCCCCAGGTGTTAAAAAACTTAGCTTTAGTACGCTTTCTCGCAGTTCCGCAATGCCTAGGGTTTGCGAAACTGCGGGACTGGGTACTGGTACTCAGCTCCGCAGTTCCATAAGACTTAGGGCCTGCAGAACTGCGGAACCGAGTCCTGGTCCATCTTAAGGGCTCGTAAGCCTCTACTCGTTTCGGAGCGCGATCAGCGGGTCCACGGAGGCAGCGCGCCGCGCGGGGATTAAGCTGGCCGCAAGCGCGACAACTGTGATGCCAAGCAGCGCGGCAGCGAAACTCACCGCGTCATTTGGGCCAAGCCCAAATAGCATGGTTCGCAACAATCGCATGGAGGCAAACGCAAGAGGCAAGCCAACCACAACCCCCGCAAGGCACACCGCAAGACTTTCGCGCAGAATCATCCACAGCACCTGGCCGCGCTGCGCCCCGAGAGCCATCCGTACGCCGATCTCCGAAGTGCGCCTGTTCACGCGGTAGGCCAGGGTTCCATAAAGCCCCGTCGCCACTAAAACCGCCGCCAGCAATCCGAAAAACATCGCCAGACGCGCGACGATTCTTTCCAGTGTAATGGAATTGTCAAACTGGGCGCGTTGCGTAATCGGCTGAAGCATGGGCAAATCGGGAGCGAATGCGCGCATGGCCTCGCGCAATTCGGGAAGGATCGCTTCGGACCGTCCCATTGTCCTCACTTCGACATGCATCTCCCCGATGCCCGTCGTTTGGGTGTAAGGAAAATACGTGATTGGCAGCGGCTTCTCTTCGACTTCCGTGTATTTGTTGTCCGCTGCAACACCCACGATTGTGTAGGCTTTATCAATTTTCTCGCTGTATCCAACATGGTGACCGAGCGGGTTTTGATGCGCGAGGTAGCGGTCGGCAAAAGTCTGGTTGATGATGACAACTTTGCCCGAATCCGCGGTATCCGCATCGTTGAAATCGCGTCCCATCATGAGATGAATCCCCAGAGTCTTCAGGAAGCCGGGTCCGACGTTGTCACTGCGCATCGGAGCAAACTTTTCTCCCACCGGGTTGACGCCGTCAACGAAAGCGCCATTATTGCTGCTCACCCCTCCTCCCATCCTTTCCTCCATCAAGGTGGCGGACTCGACCCCCGGGAGGGATTTGATTCGTTGCAGAAGCGATTGAAAGAACCGGATGGATTCCGCGTCGGAGTGAACCGTTTGTTGAGGATCGACGCCGAAAACATACAGCCCCTCGGCTTTCATTCCGAGGTTTACATTTTCAAGGTTGTTCAGCGTGCGGACAAGCAATCCGGTCCCCACAAGCAGGGTTAGGCAAATCGCAATCTGCAGCGCGACCACCATACGGCCACTCCGCAGCTTGCCGCGATCCATGCTCACATTGGAGCTTGATGAACGCAGCACGAATGCCAAGGGTGTGCTCACGACGCTGCGCAAAGGCGCGAGGCCGAAGACAAGTCCCGCAACCAGAGCCACTGCCAGCGTAAAAAGCATCACGCGCAGATCGGGAGAGATATCAACCGTCAATTTAGCCCAGTCCGAAAGCACGCGCGTTGCCCATTCGGCGAAAAGCCATCCCAATGAGGCGCCGCCAAAAACGAGCATGAGACTTTCGGTAAGCAACTGCCGGAATAACCTCACACGTGTGCCGCCCAGCGCCATTCGCAGGCTGAACTCCCTCTGGCGAGCTGCATTGCGGGCGACGAGCAACATCGCGACATTGCCGCACGCAATGATCAGTACTAATCCGACCATGCCCATCAGCACCGAGAGCGGTTGCTCGTAATTTTCCTTTAACCCCTCGATGCCGCGCGCGGGCGTCAACGAAAGCTGGAGCGGCGTGCGTTTCGGATCGGGGGTCGCCCCTGTGAGGCCCGCCCGCTGAAATGTGGAATTCAGTTGTGCGACCGCCTGTAGTTCGGTAACTCCAGGCGCCAGCCGCCCGATCTCCAACATGCACCACCAACCCGGAGATCCATACAGTGATTGCTTTGATTGCGCTGACTCGCCCCACGGCTTCAATCCTGGATTTGTCTGCAGAGGAATCCAAACTTCGTTGCTGAAATTGTGCTCGACGCCGCTGAAGCCTCGCGCCGAAATCCCCACAATTGTGAAAGGGACTCCCTTCACGTAGATGGGCTGGCCGATTACGGAATAGCTGCGGCCCAGCCGAGTCTCCCAATAGGTGTAGCTCACCACGGCCACGGGCACGTGTGTGGTTTCATCTTCGGGCGTGAATATCCGGCCAGCGAACGGCTCGACGCCCAGTCCCGTGAAAAAGTTGCCGCTGACCATGTCCACCCACGCCTCTTCAGGGTTGCTGCCATAGCGCACCGGGATGCGGTCGAATCCAAGAGGCGTATATGCCATGAGGTCTGGAAACACGGACTTCTGCGTGCGCAGCGCCTCATAAACCGGCTCCGTGAGCGATGTATCGCCGTATCCACTCTGACCACCGGGGAAATCGTTGGTGTGGAGGTAAACCAATCTTTCGGGATCGCGAACCGGCAAGAGGCGGAGGAGAATTGAGTTCGTCACACTAAAGATGGCCGTATTCGCGCCAATCCCAAGCGCCAGCGTGAGAATTGCAACTGCCGTGAATACAGGACTCTTTGCAAGTTGCCGAATCCCAAACCGAAGATCGTGAATTAGATCCGCAAATGTGCCGGCTGCGCCCATGCCAATTCCCTCCCCTTGTAGAACCGCTGATCATTTCATGAGACGTAATGAGATGCTGGATGGTCATCAAGCAAGCGAGGCAAAATAGGAACGAGCCAAAACAACAAGGGCGGCTGGTGGGCCGCCCCCAAGAAAGGTTTTTCTGCGATGTAGATCGAGGTTTGAAACCTAGGCTTTCAGCAACCGCGGGAACTTCCGCGGGTCATTGTCAAAGCCCGGGAATACCGTATTCAAGTCTCGCGTACCAAGGTGCCCCGAAATCACTTCCCCTAGCACGGAGCGGAAGTCCGTCGTCACCGCAAGGTCGCGGCCCTCGTTAAGGTGTTCGTTCGAGAGCCCGGGCCACTTGCCGTACACTTTGCCGCCCTTCACGGGCCCACCCATCAGGAACATACAGTTCGCGTGGCCGTGATCCGTGCCGCGGTTTCCGTTTTCGTGCGCCGTGCGTCCGAATTCCGACATCGTGACGACCACAATATCTTCCATCTTGTCGCCCATATCTTTGTGGAAGGCCGCGAGCCCCTGCCCCAAATCACGCAAGAGGTTGGCAAGCTGTCCTTGCACGCCGCCCTCGTTCACGTGATTGTCCCATCCGCCCGTATCCAGGAACGCTACCTCCAGCCCGATATTGGCCTTCAGAAGCTGCGCCACTTGTTGGATGCTTTGGCCGTAGCGGTTCTTCGGATAGTCCGCCCCGTTTTCGGGTTGAAACTGGCTCGGGTTTGCTTTTTTCAGCATGTCAATCGCTTCAAACGTTTCCGTGCCAGTTCCGCGCAGCGCCGTGTCAACCGTTTGCGCGTACATCGCCTCAAAACCGCCCTGGATCATTTGCGAGCCAGCGCCCGCCATCACCTGGAATTGCTTGACGTCCGGCATGGCAATCGCTGGAGCGGAACCGAGCAACGTCCGCGGCAGGTTCGGCCCCACCGCAACCGCGCGGAAAGGTGTCGCATTTTCTTCCGGCAACACCTGCATGGTGCGGTTCAGCCAGCCGTCATCCGTGGACTTCACGCCCGGAGTGCCCGATTCCATATAGTCCTGCGCATCAAAATGCGACCGCGTAGTGTCCGGCGACCCTGCCGCGTGAACGATGGCAAGCCGGCCGTTGTGGAATAGCTGAGCCAGCGGTGAAAGCGAGGGGTGCACGCCGAAGAATCCGTCGAGGTCAATCGCCGCCTGATCCCCCCCGCGCCGGGGCTCCGGGATCGCAATCGTCGGCCTCATTTTGTAATAATTCGGTTCGCCGAAGGGCACCACGATATTCAAACCGTCCGCGGCGCCGCGCTGGAATAGGACGACGAGCTTCTTCTTGTTGGGCATGCCAGTCGCCGCCACTGCCCGCTGCAAAAATGCCGGCAGTGTGCTCAGCCCCAACATCGCGATTCCGCTATTCTTGATAAAGATTCGCCGCGAGATTTGCATTGCCGCTCTCCCTTCGCTCTTACCTGCGCTGGAACTCCGGCGCCCCCAACACGAGGCCGGTCACCATCCCGATATTCACCTGCTTTACGGGATCGTCGAGACTTGCCTGGAGCACCTGCGGGTCCTCCATTTGTTTTTCAAGCGTCGTCCGCGTCTCCGCAGAAATATTTCCGTACAGCAGCACTTCAATCGATTTGTCCAGCACGATCTTCGGGTCCTGCGTCGCATCCAGTCCCACCACTGACGCCATGTCCACATGCGTGCCGCGCATCCGGCCACCTGCCAGCATGAGCGAATAATTCAGCCGGTTCAGGAGCGCGCCCGTGTTCACCCAGGTCTCCGCATTGTCCTTGTAGCCGGTTGGGGGCTGGCAATTGTAGAGCGGCTCCCCGATCCGCGCCGTCCACATCACCATGGGCAGCGGCAGGTCAATGTTGGCATTCACCGCGCGCGCGGCGGACACCACCAGCTCAAACGGCGTCTTGATCTTCGAGCGGAACGCTTCGCGCGTCCAAAACTCCGGTGAATAAATCATCGTGTGCAACACTGCTTTGATGTCCCCGTCGCTCGAAAGAAACGCCTGAGACATCCTGTCCACGAGCGCCGCGGGCGGCGTATCGCTCACGAAGTGCTGCGCAATCTGAAACGAAATGTGATGCGCCGTGTGCGGATCGTGCGCCAGCAAGCGGATAACTTCCAATCCTTCCTTCATCCCGCCTTGCGCGATCGTGTGGTCCAGCACCATCTTCGACCCGCCAATGTGCATTTGCTCGTTGTAAATAAATTCGGGGTTCTGTCGCGGTTGGCGGATCGTCCAGCCCGTAAAGCACTTCGCCACCTCGATGACGTCATTCTGCGTATAACCGCCATCCACGCCGAGGGTGTGCAACTCCATCAGTTCGCGGCCGTAGTTCTCATTCAGCCCGTACTCGCGCTTCTGCTGTTGTTGTTGCTGCGGGAAGCGGCCCGGGGGGAACCCAAACGGCCCGCGACGCATGGGCTGTTGGTATGCGATTCGCTGCGGTGTGTTCGGGTCCGCGCTCAGCCAGTTATCCAGGTAAAAAAGCATCGCTGGACTCTTCGCCGTCGCGATCACCATCTCTTCAAACTTCCCCATCGCATTGGGCCGGATGGCATCGCGCTCATAGGCTGTCATCATCCAGCGGTCCGCGCCCTTCCCGGCGAAAATATTGAAGTGGTTAAACCAGAAATCCGCCATCGCTTCATAAAGTTGCCGCTCGCTGTACACGGCGCGATCCACCTTCGCCATGCTGAGTTCAGCCGTCACACGCTGTGGAGACTTATTCTGCTGGTAGACCTGCAATGGGCTCCGGTTTGGGTCTCCTCCGTTGGTTCCCTGTCGGCTTGTGTTCGAGGACCGTCCGGAACCATCCGTCTCGCCGCCCGTGCCGGCGGCATCCCCATTCTGTTGATCTCCCATCGCCGCGGCCATCTGACGGTTGGTCTCCTTCTGCTTTTCCTGCTGCTCCTTGCGGTATTCCTCGATGCTCTTCCCTTCGCGCCGTGCCGCCACCTGCGGCTGTGGGAATTCATTCAGCAGTTTGGCGGAACTCATTTTCAGAGTCGGATACTTCTCAAGCCGTGTTTGCAATTGCGAATCATTGATGGAATCCGGATCAAGCTGCTGCTCAATCCAGTTCGCCAGCCCCATCTTCTGCACGCGTTCCAGATCTCCCGGCCGCGGACCGTACGTCAGCCGGTTTAGCGCATGTAGAATCGCTTCGGTTTCATTTAATTCCGTGATGGGGAGCCCTGTCAGGGCCGGGCTGGTCATCTTCGCGGGATTCTTGCCCTTTTTTTGGGGTTTCTTTTGGTCTCTGCCCGCCGCGGCGAAAGGTGCGCTCAGAATCAGCAGCGCCGCGAGGAAACACGATATGACGCCAGCGAGTGTATTACGGCTCCAGCTTCGATGTCCCTTCGGTGAAAGCCGTAGACGGGGTCTTTTGTGGGTACTTCGGGTGGCCATACCCTCTCTCCTCGTGCGCGGCAAACTCATCGTCGAGCGCGGCTCTTTCGTTTCTCTTTCTTTTCATTTTAACCCCGGTTGCGCCGCAAAGTTGCGAGACAATCGTTCTCTGTTCCGCCCGCCGCACGGACTCGGCCTAATCCACATGCTCTGCGCCGGCCCGGAATGCATCCAGCGTCCAGAGATCCTGCTCCAACGAATGCCGCAAGACATAGGTATTTCCATCGGAAGCGCGCACGCGAAAATACGTCGCGTCGGGCGAATACCATTGGTCATCGACGAAAATGATTTCGAGGGATTGTGTACCCAGTGTGAAACGCACGGGCCTTTCGTCGGCCCGGTGGCCGGAATAGCATTCAACGTGAACTTCGCGCATCGCAAGTCTTTCAAGGCGCAGCCGTCATCAGGCGGAGGTGTCGCGTACGCCGCTCTCGACATGCTCCGCGTTATATGCCGCGCCGAGCAGGATGATCACGGTTGTCAGGTTCATCCAGAGAACCAGTCCAATCGCCGTCGCCAAACCTCCGTACACGAGGTCATACGGGACGTGGCGCATATATACGCCGAAGAACCAGCTCACCACCCACCAGATCGGTGTCACCACAATTGCGCCGGGCAACACTTCTTGCCAGTTCTTCACTCCAGAGACCCCAACGCGATAGACCACCGCGAGCACCAGCATCGCGAGCACCAGCGCCGACGAGGTCAGCCCAATCGAAAAAAGGACTCGGATCAGCACCGGCGAACCCAATTGCTGCTGCATCGTAAGGCGCATCTGCTTCCCAAAGACTGCAAGCGCAATCGCCAGCACCGTCGGCGCGAGCGTTACGCACAGCAGTATCAGCGCGCGCGGGATCTGTTCAATCGGCCGCGGACGTTCCTTCCCCTGTGCCAGGTAAAAACCTTCAATCAGCATCCGCATCATCTGTGTCCCGGCGATGAGAGTTCCCAGCAGCCCGACGGAAATCCAATTCACCGGATGTTCCGCGTGGCGCTTCAGGAAATCCTGCATCACCTGCCCAATGCCGGGCGGCATCAGCGGCCCCAGGCCATTAATCATGTCCTCAACCCCGTTCCGGAGAATACCCCAACTGCTCACCACACCAAGGATAAGGAGGATCATTGGAAAAAACGCGATGAACATATTGAACGCCGCCGCCTGCGCTTGCGTTATACACGCCGGCCAGATGCGTCCCAGTGCCTTCCAAAGACAACGAAAGAACATTCTCATGTGCTCGCGGGATTATACCGATATGTGCCCGCCGATTCCCCTCTAATGAGAAGTATTGCCTGCCTGCTAGGTTACATTCCGTTGCGAAGATAAGGTCTTCTCTTGCCCGCCGGGTGGCCGGAATGTCCCGTCACGTCGCGGCCTTCTGTCCGAACATATTCAATTCCTAGCAGCCTTGCCTCTTCCGATGCACAACCATGAATCTCGTCCTACACAGGGATCCTTTCTGGTACAGAATAACAATGCTGGTTTTTAGGAGGAATTCGTGACCTCGGAAAAGTCGATGGATCGTGCACCGCATTCGGGTGGAGAGCGCCGTAGAAGCCGCCGCTTGGTTTTGACCGTGCCCGTTGACTTGGAGTGGATGAGTGTCGGCGGCGAAGTCATGAAAGCCCAGGCTACCGCTCACCATGTCAGCGTCCACGGAGCCTCCGTGCACTTGGCTGATGGCAAACATTCCCCACCTCTCAATACGGAATTTACTTTGAAAAACTCTTTGACCGGAGAGGTCTGCCAGGCGCGGGTGACGCGCATCAGACGCCTTGCCAGTGGGCCGATGGACAGCATTGGAGTCGAATTGATTGCGCCTTCCGGTACCTTCTGGGGGCTCACATTTCAATTGCAGCAGACGACGATGCAACTTCTGGAGATCGAGAATGCTTTCCAAGCGCGGTCAAAAGATGTGGATTTCCGCGTCCTCCGCAGCCTTTCCGATGCTGTTGAGTATCTCCGCGCCGTCGCTTCGATCGTTCATCAATGGCAAGAGTTACAGGTAGCGGGCGGGAATGCCTACTCCGTTTTGGATCCGCTGTGTAGCGCGCGTGTTCGTTGCGCCACCCACCTGATTCGGGATCTCACGGCAGACATAGAATCCTCCGAATTGACCAACTACTCGGAGGAATACGCGAAATTGGCCCAGGCAGTCGAGCGCTTGTACGAGCGGATGGCTCACGGCCCCTACGCCTATCGAGAAGTCAAATAACGATTCCATTGGCCCCTGTACCTTCGTACAGTGCTCTCAGCACCACAACGTTTTCAACACACGATGCCCTGAATAATCTTTACCCACAACTTGAATCCAGCGTAACCTTCGAACGTAAGTCCAACGAGCGCTGATATTGCGCGAGCCAGATCATCAGGGCAGGGTACCCGCGTGGGGACTCCACTACCCGCCCTCAACACGAGAACCAGGCGGGCTAAATGAAGAGCACGAAAAGGAAGAAGCTCGGAGAATCCCTGCAGGAAAAAGGCAGGATTTCACAACAGGATTTGGCGGGCGCAATCGAGGAACAATCAAGAAAAGCCATCCTTCTCGGCGAGTTATTGTTAAATCGCAATGTGGTATCCAAGGACGACCTGGTTTCCTCTTTGGAGGAGATCACCCAGGTTCAATATGTCCATGCTGCTGCGACGGCCCCCACTCAGGATGTCTTGCGGCTTGTTCCTGCGAAGATCGCACGGCAATTTTGCGCCCTCCCCGTGGAGTGCGTGAATAACAAGCTCGTAGTGGTGATGCTGGAGCCCCACGACCTGCCGGCACTCAACGAATTGAGTTTTGTCGCGGGGATGACCATTACGCCGAAATTCGGTTTCCGGGATGAAATCGAACAAGCCATCGAGAAATACTACCCTGCCGTTGACGAAGATGCCGCGCGACCGGCGCTGCGAGTTCAATCCAAATCTCAAATCGAGTTCTTTACCACAAGTTCTAGACAACAAACTTTGGACGCCATTCGCGAGGTCCAAGCTGAATTCCTGAGACAGGCCACTCCGGCTGTCCGGCTGTTTTCCAAAATCGTGATTGAGGCCGCCGCAAAGAAAGCCAGCGACATTCATATCGATCCGCACACCTCTGGTCCGATGGTTCGCATCCGCGTTGACGGCATTCTGCGCGACCTTACGAAAGTGGATCTGTCACTTCAGAATTCGCTCGTGTCACGAATCAAGATTCTGGCCGATATGGATATCGCCGAACGCAGGGCCCCACAGGATGGCAGGCTCCTGGTTCGTATCGGGCAGGAAAAACGCGACCTGCGAGTTTCCACGCTGCCCACGCAATACGGCGAAAAGGTGGTCATTCGTCTTCTCGATGGGACTTCTGCTTTCGTTCGTTTGGAAGGCCTCGGTTTATGGCCTGAACAGGCTGATCTGCTTGCCCACCTTTTAAATTTGCCTCAGGGGATGATCCTTGTGACCGGGCCTACCGGGTCAGGCAAAACGACCACTCTTTATTCCTGCTTGAATGTCCTGCGTTCTCGTTCCCTGAATATCATAACGGTGGAAGATCCGGTCGAGTACCAGCTCGATGGCGTGAACCAGGTTCAGGTCAACGAAAAGGCAGGGCGAACTTTCGCCGCTTCGCTGCGCTCGATTCTCAGGCAGGATCCGAATGTCATTATGGTCGGTGAAATCCGGGACACCGAGACCGCAGAGATTGCATTGCGGGCTGCTCAGACCGGACACTTGTTGCTCTCCACCATGCACACGCAGGACAGCATTTCTGCCGTGGCGCGCCTTATTGACCTGGATGTACCCGCTTTCCTTGTGGCCAGCACACTGAGTGCGGTCATCGCTCAGCGATTGATACGAAAACTATGTGATTGCCGCGATGAGGTGGCTCCTTCTCCGGAATACATCAAGGCGCTCAGGAACACCGGTATAACCGAAATTCCACATAGAATGTTTATCCCGGTTGGGTGCCCAACTTGCGACAACATCGGCTACAAGGGCCGCGTTGGCATTTATGAAATGCTTCTTTTCGAGGAGAGCGTAAGTAACGTGGTCCGGGAAACCGGAAGTCCCGCGGAAGTTCGCAAGGCGGCGCGCGCAAACGGCATGAGGTCTCTACAGGAAGACGGTCTCCTCAAAGCAAGTCTTGGAATCACCAGCCTCGAAGAAGTGAATCGAGTTGTTTCGCTCGGGCTTGTCTTCCAACGCCGTACTCCCGAGGTTGAGCACAGACTGCCTCTCGGACGGGCTTAATCAGAGAGCCGGCCTGCACTTCAAGACCGGTCCTGTTCTCACACGGTCCTACATCCATCCGAAACTGAGGAAATCCCGACCCTGGCATTCGGTGTTGTGATCTTCTCCATCCTGGTCCAGAGTCTTCCGCTAAAACCTCTCCTCTGTTTCTTGTATCCTACCGATGCCACTGAGCCACCGCAAACCAATTGAATTCGCATCGCCGGAAATTGCGATTGCGTTTGTGCTATTATGGCGAAATCTTCTCGCCCTTTAATCTTGGGCGAAGCGTTGAAGCGGGCTCCAGGCACTCCCGCTTACACCCGGCACTTATCCAACAATTTCAATTGGCGCTCCGCGCCAAACTAAATCAACCACGCATACCGCTGTAAAAGGAGCCTGTTTATGAACATTCTCAATGCACACCGAAGAACTGCCGGACCTCGCTTTGGCCGCACCGCAATTGGTCTCACAGGATCCATTCTGCTTCTCTTTTGCCTGGTCTCCCTTCCCTCTTCGTCCCCTGCTCGACCGCAGCGTGATGAGGCCCGCGTCGTTGCCAAGATTGTCGACCTGAAAGGAGACGCGGAGCTTCAGGAACCCGGGCGCGAGGGGCGTGACGCTCGCCCTGGAATGGACTTGCCGCCCGCATTTGATTTCCGCACTCGCCACTCGGCGGAGGCCACTTTGCAATTCGCCGACGGCCAGCGGATTACGGTCGGCGAGGATTCTCAAATTCAAGTTCGCTCGTCGGCCGATCGCGGCCGAATCTCCCGCATCGAATTGACGCTGAGGATGGGCGTGCTGCATGGCCGGGTTGAAAACTATGGATCCCTTCGCGCGGATTTCGATATCAACACGTCAAATGCCAGGGTGGATGTCCGAGGCGGTGTTTTTGCAATTCGATTTGACGAACGCGGGCAGACCACGCGTATCGCCGTTGAGGACGGCCGCTTGGATGTTGAGCCCACCAACCCTTCCCTTCGCCCAGTCTCGGTCAACCGCGGAGAGAGCATTGAAGTGACTTCCGTAAGCATCAATCCATTTCATGGCGACTTTGACCGCCGCGATGACGATCGTGGGCGCGATGCCGACCGCCCGCCAATTGCGCAGCCGCCTGTCATGCCGCCTCCGATGGGCGCTGCTCCGATGGGAGGAGTTTGCATCGCGGAAGGCACCGGCCCGGCTTCCACGGACCGGGATAATCACTTTCACTGGGCGCGTGAACACAATCCTCAGGAACTCGAAACCAATCTCCACATGAAGCTCGAAATGCTGTTCCGCTGCAATCTCTTAAGCGATGAACAGCTCTCCAACTATTTTGCGGACATCTCTGTTCTCGTCGCCAGAAGCGCTCCCAATCCGGCTTGCTTCAACGGAGATCGCGGCTCCGCCGGCACCGACCGCAGGAAGCATCAGGAATGGGCGCGCGATAAAGGTCGCCAGGTCATGCTCGAAAATATCGAATGGAAAGTCTCGGCGGCCTTGCACTGCATGGATCGTGAGAGACAGAGTGCGCTGTTCGCGGATGTTTCAGTCGTAATCGCTCAGGGCCGCGTCCGTATGTAGTCGCGTTGCCTTGATCTGTCCCGCGTGCCCCGCAAGGCCGCGGAAAGATTTGCGACACCCTACTGCCCGTTCATTGACCGGAAGTATGTGTGCACCTGCTCGCTGGGGCTGTTTTCCGCGTAGGCGAGAACGAGCCCGGTCTTCGTATCATACGTCGTTACGATTTGCCACCCGCTCGCCGGGTTCTGATAAGCCAGTGTCGTCCCGGCCCAAGTCTTCCCGCGGACCGTATAGGGCGCGCTCCCCATCAGCGTAAATGGTTCGCCATTTGGCCCTCTCACCGACGCTGTCGGATTCGCGGGATCCACCCAGAACTTCCCGTTCATGCCGGTCGCGTCACCTCTGCAAACGCCCGCAGCATTGCACGTCCACGCATGACTTCCCCCGATCGGTGCGCCTACGGTTTGGATCTGCGTCACTCCCGCGACCTGCCCGGCATTCACCGACGTCACCCGCGTGGTCATCACAACCTGTACGCCCTGCGAGAATCGCCCATTCGTCACGAACGCCGAGACGCCGTCATAAATCACCACCAGCCCCGGATGAACCCAGGCCGGAATTATCGGTCCATTCTGCGCGTTCGCGGAGTGAACCGTCACGATTGCCAATGCCAGCACAAGGACGCAAGCCAAAGTTGTGGCGTAAGATTTCATCGCTCCCTCCTGAGGGCGTTTAGCGCTTTCTTCCGTGGAACTCCCGGCTTGATGGCCCTGTTAAATGGACAATGTCGTCCGGACTTTACGTCCGCTTCCGCCCGGAATCAAGACACGCGGCAATCTCCGCGCGCCACGCGCGTGCCTGCGGGCAATCCATAATTATTTCCTCTCAGTAGGGATGTAATTCGGCCTTCGGAGTGGAGCCGGCCTCAGAAACGCTAAAACGCCAGCCCTGCTTTTTTATTCGGGTATCGCGAACGCGACGCCTTCTGCGGGCGTGCCGTGTAGTATTCCGTCAATTCCGCATCGCCGACGGAGAATTTCACCTCTATCGGATGGCTTGCGCTGGTCGCCAATTCCCGGCGAAGCCGTATCGAACAGATGTCGGGAGCGTCCTGATAGCGCGCGCGGTGCGACGTAAACGCTTCATTGGCAATGCTCAGCGTGAAATCGCGCTGCTCCGTCGTCGTTTCCCGCACGGTAAAGCAGTACTCGCGCACCCGCCCTTGCGCTTTGAATCCAGTGTATTGGACGATTGTTTCGGCGCTCATTTTGCGCCTACCGCAGCCGCAGCTTCAAGCTTGACTGCGGTCTTTCCTGCTGATTTACCGGCGGCCTTGCCTAACACTGCAGCCTTAAGTGCGGTCTTCGCGGTAACCGGAGCGCCCGCGATTGCCTTCTTCCGGCGCCTGGACCGCTTCGGCGGTGTTCCCTCGGCTGGCTCGACCACCATCAATCCGGTAACGAATAGCTTCGTCCCGTGCAGATCGAAATCAATCGTCGTGCGTTCGGAATTCGAATCGGTTATAACTCCGCACCCGTACTGAAAATGCTTGATATAAAGACCTTCCGCGAGAGCTTTCAAAGGATCTCCTTGTTCTGGTCGTTTGAGGCTTGGCGCACCACTTCATTCCCTTCCAATCCCATTCGGTCCCTATTCTTTGTGGAATTGGAATCGCCGGACTCCGCAGGTGTTTGGGCGCGGCCGGCGCTGATGAAAAGGCGAGCCATGCGTTTGCACGGCTCGCCTCGTAGCACTAGAGAGCGTTGACGTTCGACGCCTGCAGGCCCTTGGGGCCGGTAGTAACCTCGAATTCAACCGCCTGCCCTTCGTTCAGCGATTTGTATCCCTCCGACTGAATCGAGGAGAAATGCACGAATACATCTTCGCCGGACTGGCGCTGGATGAACCCGAATCCCTTGCTGGCATTGAACCACTTTACTGTTCCTTGTTCTTTCACTTAAATCCTCTTCTTTTATTTGAGCTATTTGATGCTTCTGACCGCCCCTAGCCGCGAAAAACGAAAAGGGCCGCAAGTGTGAACTTGCAGCCCCTCCAAATCGAATCTAAAGGTTTTACAAGAGCAACAAACGCAAACTCAATATCTCATATCTTTCCTCTTTTGTCCATACAATTTTTCGACAATCTTTCGCCTGCTTTCTAAGGGGTCTGAGCTTCTGCTCCGACACTTGCGTTTCCCCGCCCCCTACCCCGTCCCCTTCTTCCTCACGTACAACAGTTTATCCACCTCCGCCACCACATTCCCCTCTGCATCCGTCACCACCACCTGAAACATTGGCTCCACTTTTTCTCCTCGGTCCGCCTGCGCGCGGATCTCCTCCTCCCGCTCCGGCGTCAGATGGAACTTCGTCCGCATCAAGCCTTTCCCCGGCTTCTTAAACCGGATTGTCGCCGCCTTGTCCCACACAATGTACTCCGGCCCCAAATGTTGAATCAGCAGGATCATGTAAAACGGATCCGTCATCGAGTAGAGCGACCCGCCAAAGTGCGTCCCCACCAGGTTTTTGTTCCAGAACTTCAGCGGCATCTCGACCTCGATCGTCCGGAAATCTTCCGACACGCGCTTCACCCGCACTCCCGCGCCAAGATACGGCGGATACATGTTCAGCAGCCTTCTTAATTTCTTGGCCCGCATTGGATTTGTTCCAGTCTTGGGTGGGACGAAGGCAAATCTTTCCAACCAGCCTCCGGTCCAACGGAATCTCTAATTCAAGGTTTTGAAAATTTCGGACCCAACCGGTGCGCTTCGGAGTACTCGCGGGCCGCGCCGTCCGCGTCGCCTTTCGCCGCGAGGGCTTTGCCGAGGTTGAAGTGCGTCTGCGCGGAGTCGGGTTTGAGCCCTAGCGCTTCGCGGTATTCCGCGATAGCCCCATCCCAGTCGCTTTTCTGAGCCAGCGCAACGCCCAAAGAGTAATGCGCATCCGCCATGCCGGGTTTGAGGTGCAGCGCTTCGCGATATTCCGCGATCGCCCCATCCCAATCGCTTTTCCGACTAAGCGCAAGCCCCAAAGCGAAGTGCGGCAACGGCCAGTCGTCATTGAGGCGCAGTGCTTCGCGATGTTCGGCGATGGCCCCGTCCACGTCGCCTTTTCGAGCCAGCGCAAGTCCCAAAACGTAGTGCGGCGCAGGGATGTCGGGCTTTAGGCGCTGAGCCTCCTTGGCCTCTGCGACAGCTTCGTCCAGATTGCCTTTCAGAATGAGCGCGAAGCCGAGGTCGCTGTGCGCTATGGCGCTGTTGGGGTTGAGAAGCAGCGCTTTGTGATATTCGGCGATAGCTCCGTCGGTGTCACCCTTCCCCACAAGCTCCTCGCCTCGGTGCACAACAGCGAGGACTGGGTTATTGGGCGCTGGTGTATTCGCGTCATCATTGCCCTGCGGTGTGACCTGTGGCGCGACTTGTGGTGCGCTCTGTGGCGCGACCTGTGGTGTGCCTTGCGCTGCTCCCTGTGGCGGGCCCTGTGGTGTTGGGGTGGCAAGCGGTTGGGGCGCAGGCGGCGTTTTTGGGTGGACGGCGCTCGATGATGCGCTGTTCGACTTTGGACCGCGCAATGGCGCCTTGTTATTCGCCGCAGCCGGCGGCTGCTCCGTTGGACGCGCCGGTGCTGGCGAACTCTGCGAACGCGCGAATGGCCAGCGCAGGAAAATCAGAAGGGCCAATGCAATGACGAGAACGCTCAGGGCCCCCACTGCCGCGTAGAGTCCGGCCGGACGTGCGGCCTGTATTTGTGCGGGTCCAGCCTCTTTTTGCACAGGAACGTGCGAAACCGGCGCGGCGTGCGGCGCGGCTCTCCATTCGGCCCTGGGCGCGGTAACTGGCCCGGCCCCCGGAGCGGCAAATGCCCCGGCTCCCGGCGCGGCCCCCATTGCGGCCCCCGCCGCCGCCGCCCTCGCGCCTATGAATGCGCCCGCTTGCTCCGTCGCCGGAATGTCACGCGACAGAAGCGTTTCCACGTTCTTTGCCAGCCGCTGCAGGTGAATTTCGAGCGGCGGCTGCATTGCATCCAGCCAATGGACGTTGCCGATGAAATAATCGAGCGATTTGCCCGGTACGACGTCCTCGATCCGCAGCGGGATCACCGGCGCGCCTTTGCTGACCGCTCTCTCAATCTCCTTCGGGATGTGCGCCGATGCGTTTGCTTTCGATGAAAAGACCAGAACCATGATGCGGCAGCCCTGGATGGCTTCTGTGATGGCCTCGCCGTACGCCATGCCCGGGACCACGTCCCGTGGCGCGATCCAGCAGCGCACGCCGTGGGATTCCAGCGTCGCGCAGACCGCGTCGGCTACGATTTTGTCGCCGGAGGCATAACTCACGAATACGTCGTGCGCCATTTCCGTAGCCGTCTCTTTCATCAGCGCTTTTGTCTTTCGTTAAAGAAGTCGGCATTCGTTCGCGGCGGCGGGGAACCGTCGAAGGTAGCCGAGCGTACTGGCGCTGGTGGGGCCGATTCTATCACCGCGAAGCTATCACTTCGCTTCCAGTCAATCCAAGTAAATAGTTCGCCCCCTCCCGCCCCCGCAGCTGCGAGCACCTTCACAGCCTGCCCCGAGACTAACATCGTGGTGCGAGCAGCAAAGCTCACGATAATAACGCCCCGCATCACCCGCCCCCATATACGGCGGATAGATGTTCTGCAGCTACCGTGATTTCTTGGAAGTAAGAGCCATCCGCCGAGAAGTATAGACCGTCCCGCACCTTCAGTTTGGCAATCGGCTCCCGATGAATTCGGCTATCCGCCCCGCCGCCGGGGGATCCTGATTCGCGAGCACTGCCACCACGTATCCCTTTTGCGGATAAATTTCCAGCTCGCCATTCATCCCTGGAGCCCCGCCATTGTGACCGTAAGACCGCACGCCATCAACGATCCGCTCCCCAAACCCGTACGCATATTTCATCGGGCCGCCCATGGACACCTTGCCCGTCGTCAGCATCTCTGTGTATTGCGCTGTGAGCAGCTTGTGGCTTTCCAGCGCCACGGCGAAGCGCAGCAGATCCGTCACCGTGGAATATCCGCCGCCCGCCGGCGTGCCGCGGTACGGCAAACTGTCCGTGTTTGGGTGCATGGACCCGCCGCCTCCGTCGTTGGTATACCCGATCGCACAACTCGCCGGCGCCTCAGCTTCCGGGGGCGATGCCGTCGACGTCATTCCTGCGGGCCGGTAAATATGATCTCGCACGTAATCGTAATAATTTTCGCCGCTTACTTTTTCAATCACGTTTCCCAGCAAAATAAATCCGTAGTTGCTGTACTCGTATCGGCTTCCCGGCTCGAATTCCAAGCCACGCTTCCCAAATAACATGATGTAATCCTGCAACGTTCGCAGCTCCAGGCGATGCGCGTCATACTCCGGCCCGAAAAAGTCCCCCGTGCCGCCCGTGTGGGTCAGCAACTGATGAATTGTCACCTTCGATGCCGCATCTTTGTCCGGGTAGTCTTTAAGGTGGGTCCCCAGCGTGTCGCTGAGCTTAATCTTTCCTGCCTGCACGAGCTGGAGGATCGCCGTGGCCGTGAACATTTTGTTCATCGAACCCAACCGGAAGCACGTGTCCACCTGGTTGGGAATTTTGTGTTCCCGGTCCGCCAGCCCGTAGGCCGCGCTATAAATCGGCTTGCCGTCTTTGGCCACCAGCACCGCGCCCGAAAATTGGCCCGCTGCGCTGTCCGCGTCGAGTCGGGCCTTCAGCGCCGTGGCCACATCGTTTTCCGTCAATCGATGGGGAGCAAACTCCGGCGGGGTTGGCACAGCCTCGAGGTTAATGTCGACAATCCGATACGGCGGCGCCGCCTCCACTTCAATCACGGCCCGCGCATATTGATCGGAGTTTCGTTCCTTCACGATCGCCGTGAATGTCGTCGGCGTGGACTCCACGGCCTTCTTGAAATCGAATCCGCCCGTGCGTTGGCGGAACTCGACGCTGCGTTGTAGTCTCCCCGCCTGCTCCGGAGTCTGTTTCTCGAAGAATTGCTTCATCTCTTCTGTGTCGCCGCTGTTAAACGCCTCCAGCCACCCGGCAAACTGCCGCGCTGCCGGCGTGTCCGGAAATTGCGGCGCAGCCTGCGCGGGACTCGGTGAATGTTGAGCGCCAAACAGAAGAGCTGCCAGAAGACCAACGACAATCGTTTGTGTTCGCATACCGGACTTAGACGCACGAAACGCGGCTTCATCTCACTGAAATTCACCATGTCATGGAACCTGCCCGGTGAACGAACCGCGCTCGCTTCTGCCGCCCTGCCGCTGCGAGCACCTTTACAGTGCGAGCAGCAAAGCTCACGATAAAAACGCCCCGCCCCATTCGCCTTGACTAACACAGCCTTCAGGCTGTGGGCCTTTCGCCGTCCGGGTTCTTGAGTGGAACAGCTATTACTGGCTGTGTGAACCTCGCCGCCGTCTCACCCTTTGTCATCCCGAGCGCAGTGCTCCTTTTGCATCCCGATGCCTTCTATCGGGACGAAGCACGTCCTGTGCGTCCCGATGCTATTTATCTGGAGATTTGTGTGAACCCTCTACGAAATAAAACCACATGCACCGTTGGACTCGCGTTGCGCCGGCCGGCTGCACCACACCACTAAAATTGGACGCGTGCCGCGTGTAGAATAGGGCCGCGCCCGAGTGCCTCGATATGGCTTTGCGAGGTCGCGGGCGCGCGATGGCGAGAGGCTCTAAAGAAATGGCATCTCTCATTCGAAAGGTTTGGCCGCGACCGGGATTCGCTCGTCTTCTAGTCACCTTTCAATTGATTTTTCTGGCGGTGGCGATTGCTCTCTTCGCATTGGTGGAAATCACGGGATGGCGCAACGGCGACTTTGCCGGGATTCTGCTTTTCTCCTTTTGCGCCGGTAATCTCACCCTGCAGGGGATGAGGCTGCTTTACCCTCTGTATTCACGGAGGAGCGCGGCGCAAACATGGCTGATTTACGTGCCTCTTTTGTTTCTGGTGGCGGTCGTGAGTTCGATTCTCTCGGTGCTGCTGATCATGGCCGTTTACCGCAATCCTTTGTCGGCGTTTCGTCCCATCTTCTGGGGCGGCGGCAGGATGGGGGTACTCGTAATCATGATCGTCGGGGTGGTGCAACATCTCTATGCGGACACGCGCGCGCGGCTGGAGAAGAAAAACGCGGAGCTGCAGCACTCGGTCGAGGCGGAGAAATCTCAGACCCACCTGCAAGAGCAGGACCTGGAGAAGGCCAGAGAGATTCAAGAGGGCCTGCTGCCCAAGCTCATCCCGCAAGTGAGAGGACTGGAAGTGGCGGGAGCGTGGATGCCGGCGCGCATTGTCGGCGGCGATTATTATGACGTGCTGAGGTTCAGCGAAGACAAGATTGGAATCTGCATTGGCGACGTCGTAGGCAAAGGCATCACCGCCGCTTTGTTGATGGCGAACCTGCAGGCGACCCTTCGAGCCTTTGCATCGGAGGCTATTACGCCCGCCACTCTCTGCCAAAAACTCAACGAGGTGATCTGCAATAACAGCGCAGCGGACAAGTTCGTGACGTTTTGCTACTGTACGATTGAACCCGGCGAGCGCAAGTTGCGCTATGCCAACGCGGGGCATTGGCCGCCCATCCTGCTGCGCAAATCCGGCACCAGGGTCACGCTCGAGGCGGGGGGCTTCCCGCTCGGAATTTATCCAGAGACGACTTACACCGATGCGCAGGTGCAGTTGGAATCGGGCGATCGCCTGATTATGTACACCGACGGAGTCACAGAGGCCGCGAATGTAAACAATCAGGAGCTTGGCGAGCCAGGACTAATCGTCCTTGGCCGCAATTCTCTGGCACTGAACGCGGCGGAGTTGTTGGAGACGATTACAAGCGAAGTCTCCGCTTTCAACCATGGTAGCTTTCAAGACGATTTCACCCTCGTGGTCGTTGCGGTGAAGTAATGCGATTGCCCGCCGCTGGAGCATCTATCTCTCCTTTCGAATCTCCCGCGGACTTCTCTCTCAATTTCTTCGGAGCTTTTCTCCAGGCCGAAGTCATTCAGGTCAAAGTTTCTCTCGCTCCCTTTGTCCGCGTTATACTCCGCGCATGACGCGCGGCTGGCAGGTGGTCCTGATTGTCCTGCAATCCTTCCAGCTTGCTTTTCTTCTGCTCCACGATTGGCTGCCGCTCGGCCCGCTGAATCACATTTCCGCCATCCGCCGCACGCTCACTCCGCTGCAGAGGTTTGTCGGTTTGCTCGTGCCCGGAATTCCTGTAACGATCGCTCTCATTCTCAGCTTGAGATATTTCGGAATTTCTTACCCCTCTTGGATTAAGTGGTGGCTGCGCATAACGTACGGTTTTCTTTTTCTCGGAGAATTGGAGGCGTGGTGGATTCCCTACCTGTTTGGAACAACTGCGAAACGTGTTGCCTTATACCAAGCCCTCTTCGGCGGGACGCACGCTTTTCTTCCGCCTCGGCACGGCATCGTCGTGAACACACTTCACGTTGCCCTCCATGCGAGCACTTTGGCGACGATAGTCATTCTTCTGGCAATGTGACTCGCGAATGACCGCGTGAGGAGCGCAGCGACAAATAATCTCTCTCGCGAAGCGAGAGGGTCCTAATCCTGCGGGGCCTGCCGCTGGATGGGTGGACAAGCCTTCCCGTAAGTTTTCGGTCTGTCAGTTTGCATCGAGCGACGATGCCGCCAAGGCTGGCCATTGCACGGAATTACGGATCGGGCTACTGGCGTCGGTTGATCCATCAATGGCGGACTGAAGGGCCGGGAACCCAGGGCAGCAAACCGCCGGGCTTCTAAAGCCTTCGATGCTGCCTAACTGCTTCGACGACCTCCCGGATCGCGGAGCACACTGCATCCGGCGCTTCCAATTCCATGTTGTGCCCGCTCGGCACCATGATCTGCTTGCTGTTCGTCGAGAGGAGCGTAAGCTTGTGTTGGCTTTCCAAGCGCTCCTCCTCGAGTTGGACAGCGGGGATGTCCAGGTCATTGTCGTACCCGCCGTGAGCCCGCGTGAGCACCACCACGGGTATTGTTCCGGGAATTCCGGTCTGTGGCGTGTCATGCCATCTCTGCAGGTATTCTGGGGACCATTCGCGCTGGCTGTCTTCGGCGTCGTTGATTTCCGGCAGTGACTGTGCCCAGAGCTGCAGCTTTTTCTCCGAAGTGGGAAGTGGATCGTAGAGTGCATCGAGCGGCTGCTGTGATGGCTGGGCCGCGGGCTGATTCGTCGCCGGTTTATCGGAATCCACTATGTTCTCGCGAGGCGGCGGAATCGGTCGGCCCTGCGCTCCGGATCGCATTAGAATTGCCTTGCCTCGGAACGTATACCGGGAATCTTCCTGCGCGGCGTCAACGAAGATCATCCCTGCGACGTCGCGCGGGTAAGTAGCTGCAAAATTTCTGATCACCGGACCGCCGAAGGAATGTCCTGCGAGAATGAAGGGCCCCCGTTCCCCAAGTTTTTCGAGGGCATCGTGCAATTCGAGATTCAACTGCGCGTAGGTGCGCGGCTTGGGGCCGGGATCGCTCCAGGCATAACCGGCGCGATCATATGTACAAATGCGTGTGAACCGCGAAACTCTCTCCTGGACGAGGATCCAATCAAATGAAAAGTCACCCAAACCGTTTTCGACAACAACCGTGGGGCTGCCGGTTCCCGCACAGTTGACGTGAAGACGGTGCCCGCCGAGGTCCACCAACTTACCCGGCGGCTTCGGCGTCGATTGCTGCTCCTGCGCCGCCAAAGCAACAGCGAACAATGCTAGGCCGCTAAGACATATCGCGCAGATGCGTTTTCCCTGCACGGTCCGCTCTTGATTCAAAGGGCGCCTCGAGGAATTTGACGGAGTATCGTCACAAGTGTCGCGTCGGCCAGTTGTTCTCAGCACACTGAACCGGCCAAGCGCTGTGACAGACCTCTCACACCAAGAGGATACGTTCAGCGGGATGTAAATGTTCCGCGGGTGGCCCACCTACCGGCAGGCTGACGAATTGACGTCGAAAGGGGCACCCCCCCCGCACGGCCCGAATGGGCGAGCAGCCTGTAATGAGCTTGACGAACCATGCGGCTTTCGGCTCTTGGATTTCCCCAAGAAAGTTTTTCATTGACTTTTACTATAACTCTGTGGTAATACATATTCCAGACTGCTGCAACCGTATCAAATGCAGTTTGTGCTTCTTGCATTCCGATGGTTTGGATCGGGACCAAAACGGGAATTGTCGTCTCTGCCGGGAGTGAAAAGCGTCTGTGTTGAGGCCCTCCCGTAAGAGTATGCGCCTAAAGGACTTAAAGTCCTTTAGAATCACACTCTTACGAGCCACTTCTCAGCAGAAAACGTAAGTGATTGAATCTAATGGATTTAGTTTACTGAATGTAAAACTCGTAAGTCCCTTAGGCGCATACTCTTAGCGCTCTTCGTTGCTGTAAGTCCTTTAGGCGCACACTCTTACGAAAAGATGGGGGTGGGGGGGTATTCCGAATGGATTCTGCCAAATCCTCAAGAACTATTGGAGCTTTTCGACTCAACTCCCTGCCTCATACCAAACGGCGCGCGGCTCCCCAAACTCTCAACTGTTTACTCTCAATTCCTTCACTCTTTGCTTCCCACATTTCGCGCGGTACACTTCTCTACCGTATTGCCAAGGACCTCTCATGACCACGACGCCCAGAACCGAAATCACTAAAGACGCCTCCAAGCCGGAGCAGATATCCAGCGCGGACGTCATCCGCAAGCACAAGGAATACATCTGGCCTGCGGTCTCGAACTATTACCAGCAGCCGCTCGTCGCCGACCGCGGCTCCATGCAATACCTCTGGGATCTCGACGGCCGCAAATATCTCGACTTCTTCGGCGGCATCCTGACCATCTCCGTCGGCCATGCGAATCCGAAGGTCACCGGCGAGATCAAGGAACAAGTCGACCGCCTGCAGCACACTTCCACTCTTTATCCCAATGAACAAATCGTCGCGCTCGCCGAAAAGCTCGCGCAGATTACTCCCGGCCACTTGCAGAAAAGCTACTTCACCAATTCCGGCACCGAAGCCAATGAGATGGCGATTCTCCTCGCGCGCATGTCCACCGGCAGCTTTGACGTTGTGGCGCTGCGCCACGGCTATTCCGGCGGCTCGACCATCGCGCGCAGCATGACCGGCCAGGCCCCCTGGCGCAAAGCCGGAGTCGTCAGCGTCGGTTTTTCGCACGCGATCAATCCGTACTGCTACCGCTGCCCGCTTGGAATGAAATATCCCGATTGCAACGTCGCCTGCGCGAATGACGTCGAGAGCCTCATCCAGACCGGCACGAGCGGACAGATCGCCGCCTTCATCGCCGAGCCGATTCAAGGCGTCGGCGGCTTCATCACTCCCCCGCCCGAATATTTCAAGATGGTCTTCAAGATCGTGAAAAAGTATGGCGGCCTTTTTATCGCCGACGAAGTGCAGACCGGCTTTCGGCCGCACTGGCAAGAAATGGTTCGGCATCGAGCAGTGGGAAGTCACGCCGGACATCATCACCTGCGCGAAGGGCATGGGGAATGGCGTGCCCATCGGCGCGACCATCACCACTGCGGAACTCGCGAATTCATTTCAGGGTTTGACGATTTCAACCTTTGGCGGCAATCCCGTCACTTCCGTCGCCGCGCGCGCCACGATTCAATTCATCGAAGAGGAAAATCTTTTGGAGAACGCGCACACCGTCGGAAAGTATTTCCGTGAGAAACTTGATGGCCTGAAGGAAAAGTATCCGGTAATCGGCGACGTCCGTGGCATGGGTTTGATGCAGGGCATCGAGCTTGTGAAAGACCGCCAGACGAAAGAGCCCGCGCCCGATGCCGCCTCACAATTGATGGAACGCACGCGCGCCAACGGACTGCTCGTCGGCAAAGGCGGCCTCTACGGCAACGTGATGCGCCTCGCGCCGATGCTAAACATCGGCAAGCCCGACGTGGACGAAGCCATCAAGCTCCTCGACAAATCCTTCAGCGAGGTCCGTGTTTAGGAGGAGGCTCCTGTATAGGAATTTGTAGGGGCGCAACATGTTGCGCCCCTACGGGGTGAATTTAATGTGGCGACAACGATGCCGGTGTTGCGCTGCCGTAATACAGGCCGTTGAACAGCAGCTTGAACGTCCCGTGCGGTTGCCCGCGGAACGTCACTTCCGGCCCGATGACGAACACCTTGCCCTGGCCGATGCTGGCCTCAAGGATCGCGGCGCCGCCATCGAGGTAAGCCTGGCCCCAGGCCCAGCCGCTGTCGAGCGTCTCGGTTCCCGAATACCACGCGACGGGGGTGGGCCGCACCTGAGCGTTCGGCACGATGCGAAAAACAGGACTGCTGTCGAAGTCCACGTCGGCCGTGGACGGCATGCCGTACGCGAGCGGATTGGAATTATCAATCGTCGCTCGCATCAGCGAGCCGGGAATGTAGAACTTCTCGCGCGGCAGCGGACGATCCACTCCGTCGGCACCGCGCTCGGTGAGATAGTTTGCGATTGGAATGCCGAGAAGTTGCGCCATCGCCGTCGAGCTGCCGACGGTGACGATCGAACCGCCCGCGTCGAGGAACTTCTGCAACTGCGGAATGGTCGTGCCGGGCGTGATTGAGCCCTGACGGACGCGATACTCCTCAGGAATGTTTTGTGCGGCGCCACCAGCTGCTCCGCCAGGTGCGCCGCCACCTCCACCTCCGCCGCGGCCTCCACCGCCGGGGCCACGGTACGCGCCGTCAGTGAAAACGAGAACGTCGAATTTGCTTTTCAAATTTCCCGCGTCGAGCGTCTGCGGATAAACAACCTCGAATGGAAACTCGTATTGCTCGAGGAGCCAGCGCAGCCAACCTGCAGGCATGTTTCCGCCGTACTGATCGTACAGCCCGATGCGAATCGGCTTGAGCTTGAGCGCCTCTCCTGTTGGAGCCGACGACACGCCTAACGCGGGAACGCCCAGCTCCGCCGCGCCTTGCTGAAGGATTTGTTGCCCCGCCGGGCACGCGGGAATCCAAATCGCGCCCACGCCGAAGTCCTGACCATTCAGCATCGAGGAGCCTTTGCGCCAATACACATCGCAACCGGCTTTCAGCAAACGATTGACCACGATAAACGAATTGTTGATGCGATGGTCGAGAAGATGGCCGGCCGGATTTGTGTTGCTGGAAACAGCCATTGCGGGCATCGGCTGAAGATGGCCGTAGCCAAGCTTGGCGAACGGGCCGTCGAAGCTGTCGAAGATACGATCGAAGTGCACGCCCATTTGGTATGCAAGTGTCCAGCCGGCGATATCGTAGGGAGGAATCGGCGGGCCCCCGGGATAACGGAAATCGTTCGGGTGATCCTGCGGCTGGAACATGTCGAGGATGAAGGGACGCCCGGCCTGCGATGTCTTCACGACGAACGATCCCGCGGGATATGTTTTGCCGGCGACTTGAAAGGATGAGGAAGCTTTCATCACCTCGATGCCGTTCTTGATGAGCGCGTTGATGAACTTTGTGGCCGTAGCGAAATCGGGCTGGTCGGACGGAATAATGTAGCCGCGCGGGTCGCGCATCTTCGGGTCGTGCAAGAGCGTGTTGTAAAGTTCCGGAGGAGCGGCGACGGCGCCGCTTCCTCCACCACCGGGCACGACATCTCCGCCGGCTGCAATTTCTCCGCCGCCGCGGCCGCCGCGGCCTCCGCGCCCGCCTCCACCTGCTGCTGCGGCGGCTTCGAGTTCTTTCGCGGCTTCCACGCGCAGCGCTTCGATGCGCTTGGGCGTGATCGTCCAGTGATCTTCGTTGCCGCGCTGGATGGAATTCATTCCCATGCGCCAGATGTTGAAGAGAAGCGTTTCGCGGTTGTGCGAAGCGTAGTCGAGAATCGCGCGATTGAGTTCGCAATCGTAGTCAATGGATTGGCGGTAGTGCCATTCCTGGGGAACGATGGGCAGCGGCCAATCGCCCTGCGGCAATTGCTTGTCGGCAACGAGCGGAATGTGCTGGGGATTCGGGCCACCGACGATTTCGGTGAGAATGCCGATCATGTTGTGGAAATAGACCGTGGTACGCAATCCGCCATCCCACCAGGTGGAATAGCTCGAGCCGCTGCGCATGGCCGAACCACCCTTCCCTTGCGCGACGAGACGCGAATGCATCGCGGTGCCGACCGCTTCGATCCCGAGTGGAACCAGCGGATCGAAGTTATAATTGAACGGGTCGCGGAAGGGCGGGACGAAGACGATTGCGCCGGCGGGGCCGGTCTGATGATGGTTGTACATGATCTGCGGCATCCACTCGATGAAGAGCTGCCGGTTCATGTTCGTGGTCTCCGGCATGTTGGACATGTAGGAGTCGCGATTGTCGTCATGGCCGATGTATTTGTTGTAGAGCTTGGGAAGCGCGGCCATGGAGCGCTGCGTTGGCTCTGAAATCCGGTTGTACCAATTGGCGACGAATTCGGAGCCATCGGGATTCGCAGCGACGCAGAGGATGATGACGTCGTTCAGGAAGCGCATCGTTTCGGCATCGGTGCGGCTCGCGAGCTGGTAGGTCGTCTCAACAAGTTGCTGGAAGCCGACGGTTTCGGAGGCGTGGAGGCCGCCGTCAATCCAGACAACGGCTTTGCCGTCGCGAGCGAGGGCGTGGGCCTGTTCTTCCGTGATGCCCTCTGCGCGCTGGAGTTTTTGAGAGATCTCTTTGTAATGGTCGAGCTGCTTCAGGTTCGCGGGCGAGGAGATGATAAGCATCCACTGGTCGCGACCCTCGGCGGTTTTGCCGATACTTTGAAGCTTGACGCGGTCGGATTCGGTGGCGAGTTTTTTCCAGAACGCTTCCGCCTGTGTGTAGGTGACCATTTGGTAGTCGTCGCCCACATTGAAGCTGAAGGCTTCCTTGGGCGTGGTGATTTTGGGAGCGGCAGCGCCTTGAGACGCTGGATGCGACTGCTTGGAGGCGTTCTTGTCAGGCGCAGATTGAGCGGCGATGTAGCCGGCGCAGATGATGGCGGCGATGGCAAGCGGGAATGCGATGCGACGAAGTGTGTGTGTGCTCATGACGCAGCTTTCTACCGCGAGGGGCGGGGGAAGTCAAAGAGAATTCAACGCCGTGCGACTTGCTGCGAGAGGATGGACGCGGAGACGTGGGCGCGGGTTTCGGGACCTCAAAGACGCGTTGGCCTACCTCCGACCTCGTCGAACCGATTTGCTGGCAGAAGAGTTGGAAAATCGAGACCCTTTCCTGGGGACGGAGTTCATCGCGCGAGATCTGCCACGAATGTCACTTGGCAATTCATCTCCGGAAACAGGAGGATTGTTTTTGCCCGAACGGGCCAGGATACGCAGGGTTTGTGTTCTATTTGCGCGACTGGCGCGTTGCTGGAAATATTCCTCCGTGCGCAGGGCGGACACTTTCTCGGCTATCGCCACATTGATGAGTTGATTCAGGGCGACGCCGTCAGCCTCCGCGGCTTTTCGAGCTTCTTCCATTAGCGACGGCTGAAGACGCAATGCAAAATTACTTTTTCTCATTGTCTCGATCTCCCTAGCCTGCGAAGAGCTTCCGCAGGGAAAATAACATCACATGTGAATGTCTTCGTTGCCTCGCGAAAGTCGCGCTGATTGAAAGTGACAATCGCATCGGCGTTGCCGTTGACGGCGGTTTCCAAAACCATATCGTCGCCCGGATCCGGCAACTGGGGCCGCCAGCGGAAAGCGAGCTTTACCGGCTGGGCCAGCGACGCCAAATCGTCCAGCAAGAGACCGACATCACCGGCAGACAATCCACATGCCTCCAAGTGCTCAGAACGCGTCAAAACCGCTTCGTACTCAAGCATAAGCGGGACAGAAAGCAATAACTCACAACGGCGATCGAGAGCGGCAATGAGAAGTTGTCGCGATGCGCCCAAACGGCTGCGCAGGGCTGCAACGAGAACATCCGTGTCCAGAACAAAGGCAGCGCCCACGGTCCCATGATATTGCGTGCAATATCATGTGTCAAGACCTGAATTCAATTCAGATTTGATGACAGGAGGTGGGCTCAGATCATGGCGGCAACCTACAAGGAAAGAGTGATGCGACGAAGTGTGTGAGTTTTCATGACGCAGCTTTCTACCGCGAGGGGCGGGGGATGTCAAAGAAAATTCAAGACCGTGCGGGCGTCAGCGACAGCTGTCACACTTGTAGGCGAGAAGGCTCAGAAATCCAGACGATGAAAGCTCGGGAACCCCCGTCGGCGCAATGGAATGCCCGAGTCGTACACATCGCCAAAAATCTTCCTGACCGCGACGATTGGTTCTGTTGAAATCGAATCAAGATACATGCATCAGTGATTCTGTTTACATCCCTTAATTATATTTTAGAAAGTATCGCACCGTATTACGGTGCAGCCACATGGGCGGCGATGGGCTATCCATGTGTGAAACCCGTAGAACTCGCTGCCGAGTTGGTGCGGCAGCAGCCGTGCTAGACTCGACAACATGATAGGCGTTTGGGTGCGAAGATGGCTGCGGAGCCCGCTGCTGACGGCCCAGTTCTCCGTCACTATCGCCGTCGGCATGGGCGCGGCGACGGCGCTGCTGAGTCTGATGTTGGCGCTGGGCTATGAGCCGCTGCCATTTCACGAGCCGGCGCAACTCGTGGAGGTTTGGGAGACTACCGAACCAGGCGCGCAAATCGCGGCGATATCGGGGCCGGACCTGACGGAATTTGCAGACGCAACCCGCAGCATCTTCACCACCCTTGGCGGCTTCTGGATTCCACGATTCTGGTTGCTTGACCGCAGGGGCACGGCAGAGGTTCGCGTTTGCGGCATCCAGGCGAGCGTCTTCAACGACCTGGGCATACACCCTGTTTTGGGGCGCGGAGTCCTGCTGGACGATGCGCCTCTAGGCAACAGTGGGACTGCTCCGGCATGGATCAGCTATCAGTTTTGGCAGGCCCGCTACGGCGGCAGTCCCTCGGTGATTGGCGCGACAGTCGGGATCGCATCGAGCGCGTCAGGGAGCGACAAAGCGCCAATGCAAATTGTTGGCGTACTCCCACCCGGCATCAGCATTCCGCTCTCAATCATGGAGAACGTGACAGACGTGTGGTACGTCATTCCGCGCGATATTTCGGTCCGCCAGCGGCAATCTACTGTGTTTTTTGGGCTGGGGCGGCTGCGTCCCGGAGTCAGCGTCGCGCAGGCGCAGGCGGCGCTGGCGGTGGTAACGGAGAGTCTAGGGCAGCGCTATAGCTTTGATCGGCGGGAGCGCCCAGTGGTGCGGACTTTGGAGGAAATAGCTCAAGGCCCAGCGCGGCAGACTATGGGGCTGCTGGCGCTCGGTGTGGGGCTGGTCTTTCTGGTGGGCTGCGTCAATCTCGCCATCCTGATGGGGGCGGAGGGCAGAGGGCGGCGGCGGGAGATTGCCATCCGCGCCGTACTGGGCGCGGGCCGTTGGCGGTTGTGGTCCGAAGTGGCGGCGGAAAAATTCCTGCTGACGCTGCTATCGCTGGGACTGGGCGTGGCATTTGCGTCCGCGCTGTTGCGCGTGCTGGCGCAGTTGGTGCCGGCAGCCGGACTTGGGCCGCCTCTGCTGCATCCGCCGCCTTTGAACCTCGGAGTTCTGCTCGGCTTTGCGGCCTTTGCGCTGGCTACTGCTCTGATTTGGTCCGCGCTGCTGGTGGCCGCGGCGGACGGACCGGGGTCGTCGCGCGCGCTGGCGGCAGCGGGCGGCGGAATGGGCTACACCGGGCTCAGCGATTCCAGTCCCGGGGCCGGCCGCTGGCGGCTGATTCTTCTGGCAGCACAGGCGGGGATCGGAATTTGCCTGCTCGCGGCAGCGGCGTTGACGGCCAGGACCTACTCCACGCTCTCGGCCGCCAATCTCGGGCCTGCGCCGCGCAACACGGTGTTGCTGCATATCTGTCCTCCCGACGACGTCAGCATCACCGACGCCCAGGCGGCATACCTCCACCGCCAAGTGCTGTCGCGGCTGGAATGGCTGCCGGGCACGCTGGCGATCGCGCAGGCGGATCTATTCCCGCCGCGGGGATCTCCCGATTCCTTTGTGAAGCAGGGCGATGCGCCCGACGCCGAGCGCGATGCCACATGGCCTCCCATGGCTGTTTCGACCGGCTACTTCCGAACGCTCGGGATTCCGATCCTGTTCGGCCGCGGTTTTGCCGACGCCGACAACAGCAGCGGCGAGCGGGTGGCGATCATCAGCTTGGATATGGCCGAGCAGAACTGGACTTCGCCGGACCAGGCGGTGGGTTCGCAGTTCGCCTTCGGGTCAAAGTTTCAGAACCCTTACAAAATCGTCGGCGTGGCCGCGAATTTCACCGGCTACTGGTCTCAGAAGCCGTTTCCGACGGTTTACCTGCCCGAGGTGGAGTCATCACAACAGTGCAGCGATGTGATTTTGCGCACCGCAGAATCGCCGCGCACGGTTGCCGCGCTCGCCCCGCAGGCGCTGGCTGGAATGGCGATTCCGGCGACGATTTCGGATGTTTCGACTATGCAAGAACGCTGGCAGGCGACACTGACGCGGCCGCTGGCGCGCATGGCAGGCATGCTTCTTTTGGCGTTGCTGGGGCTGGGACTGAGCATCCAGGGCGTGTACGCGGTAGCTGCGGCAACGGTGGCAGCGCGGGGGCATGAGCTTGCCGTGCGCTCGGCGCTAGGCGCGCCCCCCAGTGGGCTTGCCTGGAATGTGACGCGCCAGTTGGTCCTCGCGGTTATGGTGGGATCGGGGCTCGGCGTGGCTGCGACGCTGGAGGTACAGCCGCTGCTGAAGCACTGGTTGGGCCCGGCGGCCGTCTGGCAGGCGGAGCCGATCGCCGTTGCCGTCCTGCTGCTGGCGCTGGCGGCAGCTGCGGGCTGCTACGTCCCGGCGCGCGCGGCCGCGCGCGCAAACCCAGCCGAGGTGCTGCGGCAGGGCTGAGATCCGGATGTGATCAGTCCGCGCGGAGGGCGTCGACGGGGTCGACGGCGGCGGCGCGGCGCGCGGGGAGATAACTGGCGAGCATCGCGGCGGCTACCAAAATGAGCGGTACTGCGGCGTAGGTCAATGGGTCCAGCGGGCTGATGCCGAAGAGAAGCGATTTCATCAGGCGCATGAATCCGGCAGCGGCAATGAGACCGATCACCGCGCCAATACCAGCGAGAGTCAGCCCATATCCCAGGAACATTGCCCTGACGTGGGCCTGCTGCGCGCCGAGCGCGACGCGGATGCCGATTTCACGGCGACGCTGTGTGACAGTGTAGGAAATGACTCCGTAGATGCCAATAACCCCGAGCGCGAGCGCCATCGCGCCGGCAATGCCCAACATCACCAGTGTGAAGGAAGTTCGCGCGAACGACTTGCTGTAAACGTCCTGCATCGTCTGGACGGAAGCGAGGGGCAGGCTGGCGTTGACGGACCAGACGGCTTGACTCACCTGAATCATAAGGCTTTGCGTCCCTGCGCGGTCGGTGCGGATGGCATAGGTGACAGAGCGCCAGACGGTTGTATTTGTGCTGTAAGGGTGTACGCCATAGACGGGCCAGTAGACCGTTGTGGGCGCGGGTTCCTGCACTCCATTTTCACGAACATCGCGCACAACGCCGATGACCTCCGTCCATGGTGTGGCCGGCCCGATGTTGAATCGCTTTCCCAACGCGGCAGCGGGTCCGCCCCACAATTCGCGAGCGAGGTTTTCGGAAACGATCACGTATCGCCTTCGGCCGTAGATATCAGTCCAAGTGAAATCGCGGCCGGCAATCAGCGGAGTGCCCTGCGTCTGGAAAAAGCCGGGCGAAATGTGTTTGAAGATCCGTGCGGGCGGCATCTCAGACGGCGTGAATTGTTTGCCTTCGGGGAAAATTAAGTCCCAATCGAGATCAGAGCTTTCCATCGGCATTTCACTACCGAATGCGACAGATGTGACGCCCGGTATGGCCGCGAGTTTATCCCGGATGTCATTCTGCGTTCGGATGACGCGCTCTGGTTCCTTGATCAAAGACGGCGGGATGGAGATGCGCGTGAGCTGGAGTTGCTCGGGATGAGTGAAGCCGGGGTCCACACGGCGCAGGGATTGAAACGTGCGAATCATGAGGCCGGAACTGACAAGCAGAACAAGCGCGAGCGCGACCTGGGCGACGACGAGGACGCCGCGGGCGCGACGGCGTTCGCGGCTCTGGCTCAGAGACCGTCCGCCCGCGTGGAGCGCAAGAGAAATGCGCGAGCCGAGTGCCGACTTGATTGCCGGAAACAAACCGAACAGGAGCGCAGCGAAGAGAGAAACGCCGAGAGCGAAGCCGAGGGCGCGCGCGTCCAGGGAGATCTCACTGAGGCGCGGGAGATTGCCGGGCCCAATCGCGAGAAGGAGACGCAATCCCTCATCCGCTAACACCACCCCGAACGCACCTCCCAGCAAGGCAAGTAAGAAACTTTCTGCGAGAAGGGCGCGGGCGATTTGCACCGGGCCGGCGCCGAGGGCCGCGCGGATAGCGAGTTCCTGATGGCGGGCCTCCACGCGGACAAGAGAGAGATTCGCCACGTTGGCAGCGGCGATGAGCATCACGATACCGATCGTGCCCATCAGCACCCAAAGGACATTGCTGACGCTGCCGACGACTACCTGCTTCAGCGGGCGAATCATGGGAGTGAGGCGCCACGTATCGTAAACGTGCGGGTCGATGTCCTTCACCGGCATGGGCCAGGAATCCCGCCAAACCGGATAGAGCCGAGCGATGTCGGCGTCGGCGGCCAAGATGGTGATTCCCGGTTTGAGGCGGGCGACACAGTTCCAGCCAAAGCCCGGGAGGACGAGCTTGCCTCGATCAATCAGCAACGGCTCGATCAGATCGAAATCCGCGTTGACGAACTGAAACCCTTCGGGCATGACGCCGACGATCTGACGAGGATTCGAGTCAACCTGAATACTGCGGCCGATGACGGAGGGATTGCCACCGAAACGGCGTTGCCAGTAGCCGTAACTGAGCACGACGGTGCGCGGGCCGTTGGGGACGGAGTCGGCGGCCTCGAACCAGCGGCCCTGGATGGGAGGAACACCGAGCGCTTGAAGCGCGCCATCACTGACTCCGACGGCGCGGAGTTCTTCCGGTTCAGCGATGCCGGTGACAGTGGCTCTGAAAGCGTCCCACACACCCAAAGATTGGAAGGCGCGATTCTGCTCGGAGTAGGTGACGTACATCGAGAGAGACAGGGGAAGGCCGCCGGAATCGCGCGCGATGCCGGGCGCGCCGGGCGCCGCGTTCGAAATTGCCACGAGTTGGCCGGAATTCGGATATGGCAGGGGCTTGAGAAGCACGCTATTGACAACGCTGAAGACGGCGGTGTTCGCGCCGATTCCAATCGCGAGGGTCAGCAAGGCGACACCGGTGAACATGGGATTGCGGCGAAGAGCGCGCAGCCCATGGCGCAAGTCACGGGCAAATGTACCCAGAAAGGGGATCGTGTTCATGCTGATGTCCTCTCGATTTATATACGCCGCAAAATGGAAATTGTTCCGAACTTTGCAGAAAGCGCTGCTTGAGAGAATTGATGACGATCAGAGGGTGATCATAAATTTTGCGGTGATATCGGGCACCTTGCTGCTGGAAAGCGCAGGCGTCCGGGGCTGAGCCGGACTTACGAGATCCCAGGCAGCGCGGTAGTTATTCTTAGGGTCTAGGTCTTCCTAGGGACTTTGGTTGGGCAGACAGACCGGGCGTTTCACGAAGGGGCGTGAGCGCCTAATTGTTCGCCGCAATCTCCTGCTCCAGTTTTGCGACGGTTTTTTTCAACCAGCTGAGGACAATGGCTTGAAGCTTGTAGGGATCGCCTTCGGCCTTGAGCGACTCGACGGTGTCACCTTTTTCGTTCAGCGGGATCATGTGGCAGATGTCGCCGTTCGAGTTGCGCACTTCGGGTGGCGCAAACTCGCTCAGGATACAACTCGAGCATGCGTGCTCTTTTTCCTCAAGCCCTACGTTCAGGCAGGTTATCGAGTCGCGGAAGATCTCGGGGGCGCGGCGGGCATCCCGAACTGAGGGGTAGTATCCCCCTTTCTCAATCATTTGGATTTCAAACTTCAACTGCTCAATCAATTCCTTCCTGTCTCCAGCCATTGGCGTACTCCTTACCGGCAGCGCAGCGGTTGCCGTTGCATAAATGACGCGTCAATCGGAAACGTGTCAATAAGATCGATAGAAATGGCATGCGCTGGCAAGCTGCGTCGTGCGCCCGCGCAGAAGCTCCCGCCCACAGTATAACCTTCGCGAAGCGGTTGCTCGAAAACAAAATTGTTGGAGAAAAACTGCGGCACACCAGCAATTATGATCTAGATGGACGTAATGCCGGCTAACCGGAGCTGCGGTCCGCCCTGATCATCCTGGCGATTGCGCCCGGGTGGCGACGCATTCGGAAAGAATCCCCATGGACAGGTAATGCGCAAACCGAAAACTGACGCGATGCTGAAAATCGGCTGGTCTTGACGAGTGGAGGAGCGAGGCGCACGATGGAACGTTGTGAATGTGGAGGGCGTCAGAGAAGAGTAGCGGCTATAGCAGTGGGTTCGATTGCAGCGCTGATGATTGCGCGGGCTTAGCTTTGACAAGCGGAATCAGCATCGGCAAACAGATCTGGAGCAGGACAGCGAGTTAACGCAGGCAAGGAGAATGAATGGCGACGGCGGCAACCTCATCCCAACGGGCGCGGAATTTTATTGAAGGCAAGTGGGTGGAATCGAAGTCCACACAGGTGTTCGAGCGGCGGAATCCGGCGAACATAGATGAGGTGGTCGCGCGCGTGCCGCTTTCGACGCGCGAAGAAATGCGGGAGGCGATTTCAGCGGCAAAGGCCGCGTTCCCTGCGTGGCGCGAGACGCCCGCGCCGGTGCGCGGACGCGTGCTGGCGAAGGCGACCGCGCTGATGGAGAAAGAGAAGGAAGAGATCGCGCGTCTCTTGACGCGGGAAGAAGGCAAGACGCTGAAGGATTCGCTGGGCGAGGTGCAAAAGTCCATCAACATCATGGAATTCATGACTGGGGAATCGCGACGAGTTGGCGGGGAGACGCTGCCGAGCGAATTGCCGCGAAATTTCGCCTATACGATCAAGGCACCGCTGGGAGTGGTGGGCGCGATTACTCCGTGGAATTTCCCCGTTTCCATTCCTGTGTGGAAGCTGGCTCCCGCGCTGGTGGCGGGAAACACGGCGGTGTTGAAACCCGCGGAGACGACTCCGCTGACCGCGGCGGTAGTGGTGCGCATTTTTGAAGAGGCCGGGCTTCCGCCCGGAGTACTGAACCTCGTGCTCGGCGCGGGCGAAGAGATCGGCGATGAGATGGTGCGGCATCCGGACGTGCGGGCGGTTTCGTTTACCGGGTCGAACGCCGTGGGAACGCAGGTGTATACAACCGGGGCGCAGCTGCTGAAAAAATGCCAGTGCGAGATGGGCGGGAAAAATCCAGTGATCGTGCTGAGCGACGCGGACCTTCCGCTTGCGGTGGAAGCGGCGCTGTACGGGGCGTTTGGGTCCACGGGGCAGCGGTGCACGGCGACGAGCCGCGTGATTGTCGAGGAATCGGTGGCGGACCCCTTTGTGCAGATGCTGGTGGACCGAGCGCGGATGCTGAAGGTGGGCGATGGCCTGGCGTATGGAATTGACCTGGGGCCGTTGGTGGACGAAAACCAGCTTACGACCGTGCTGCGCTACCTGGAGATTGGGAAGAAGGAAGCGAAACTGCTGGTGGGCGGCAATCAATTGAAGGGGCTGGGATATGACAAAGGCTATTTTGTGGCGCCGACCGTGTTTGACGAAGTGCCGTGGAACAGCGTGATCGCGCAGGAGGAAATTTTCGGGCCGGTGCTGTCTGTAATTCGCGTGCCGGATTTTGATGAAGCGATGCGCGTGGCGAATTCGGTGAAGTACGGCCTCGCGAGCTCGATTTATACGAACGATGCGACGCGCGTATTCGATTTTATCGAGAGAATTGAGACGGGCATCGTGCACGTCAATTCGCCGACGGTGGGCGGCGAAGCGCAGCTTCCGTTTGGCGGAATGAAAGGCACGGGAGTGGGCTTGCGGGAGATGGGACGCGTGGCGGTGGATTTCTACACGGAACTGAAGGCTGTTTACATCGATTACACCGGACAGAAACGGGAATCGCTGCTTTACTAAGACAGGTTCAGCCGCATCCAACCATCGGGAGATTATGATCACAAGAAAGCAATTCGCGCTCGCTACATTTGCGATTCTTGCAGCGACAATTACAGGCTGGATGCCCGAGCAGGTTGCGGCGTCCGGAAGAGAGACGTTTGTGGCCTACAGCGTTTCGGCTGTGCGGATTGACGGCGATCCGCCAAAGGAATGGAACCTCTACCACGAAACGGGGCGCAAGACGAACGAAGTCGTGCTGCTGGAGTGGGGAGAACGATTTCTGAGGATTGACGCGCATTTAAAGGAAGTGCGGGAGCTCAAAGCGGATTCGATCACGCGCAAGAAAGAGTCGATTTCCTGGACCGGCGATAATTCGGCGACGACAGTTCTGCCCTCAAGCGATTGGGTTTTCCGCGACGTGGGATCGGCCCAAAGGCTGCACCTGATGCTTACGACGGAAAGCCACGAAATCGAAATTGACCTGCCAAAATACGCAAAATAAACGCGCTAGGATTTCGGGTCGCAGTAAGGGCAGCGGCGCGGACGGCGGACGATGGCGGCGTCGCGGGGAAAGATGAAGCCGAGGAACCAGTCCACCGCGACCTGCAATTGCTTTTTCAATCCGACGAGCTTGAAGAGATGGACCATGTTCCAGAAGAGCCACGCGAAGTAGCCACTGAAGCGAAGACCCGCAATGTTTACGACCGCGTAGTTCATCCCAAGCGAGACCAGCATTCCCTGAGAAACGTATTTGTAGCTTTCGAGCGGCTCGCCGCGCATCTGATGGACGATGTTGCGCGCGGCGATGCGCCCCTGCGCTATGGCGACCGGCGCGACGCGGGGAGCGTCCAAGGCACTTGCTGCGGCGGCGCTATCTCCAATGACGAGCACTTCGGGATGACCCTCCAACTGAAGATGCTCGTTGCACAGGGCGCGGCCGATGCGGTCATGATTGACGGGCAAAGATTCGATGAGTTGGTGCGCGCGGACTCCGGCGGTCCAGATTACCGTTTCCGCGCTGATGATTTCGCCGCCTTTCAACTCGACGCCGCCCGGAAAGCATTTCGTTGCGGCGGCGTTCGTGCGCACTTCAATTCCCTGCTTGGCGAGACGGCGGCGCGAATGAGCGGCAAGACTTGGATGAACACCGCGCAAAACCTCGGAGCTTGCCTCGAGGAGGATGAGGCGAATTTCTTGGCGAGGGATTCCATAATAACGGCCGTCAACGTATCCGAACAGAAGGTCATACAGCTCGGTGATCAACTCGACGCCGGTGTAGCCGCCACCGACGACGACGAAGGTGAGGAGACGGCGGCGCAAATCGGGATCGGGAGTGTGGTCGGCGTGCTCGCAGAGATCGAGGACCCGCTCACGCAGGACGACGGCGTCTTCGAGTGACTTGAAGTCCCAAGTGTTTTCGCGCGCGCCGGGGATTCCGAAGTAATCGGTGCGGCTGCCAAAGGCGATGACGAGATTGTCGTAGGCGAGGGTGTCAGAGCCGGTCTGGCCCGCAAGGCGGATTTCGCGGCGTTCGAGGTCTATTCCAGAGACGGAAGCGCGCAGGAAACGGAAGTTGCGGGAGCCGCGAAGGTCGCGGATGGGCTGCGCGATGTGGCGGGGGTCCACATTGCTAGAGGCAATCTGCGGGAGAAGCGGCGTGAACAAGAAATAATTCTGGTCGCTGACAAGCCAGATCTCGGCAATGTCACGTTTGCCAAGCAGGCGCGCCAGATCCATGGAAGCTTGGATGCCGCCGAATCCGCCGCCGAGGATGACGAGTCGCTTGCTCACAGGCCCAATTTATCACGCCGGCGCGTCCGGAATGGCGCGCGAAGGAAATGCCTAGTGAGGATGCGAGGAGTCGTCGCGGAAAACACCAAGCACCCAGGGAATTCCGAGCGCGCCGGGCTGAATGGCTACGAAGACGTTGTCGCCGGGCTGAAAGCGCGTGTAGTCCGTCAAGTCAACGGGAAGGCGCTCCAAGCTATGGCCTTCGCGCCATGAGTTCACGACCAGGCGGCGGCTCCGAAATAAAAATCCGGACATGTTGAACCGGCCAACGACCTGCGCGGAATAGCGCGTTTGCGCGGCGATATCGAATTTGCCGTTGCAATAAAGCATGGCCGCGAAAACCCAGGGAAGCGGGATCAGACCGAAGTAGATGCGCTTCAGGACTGCGACATCGCGACGCTGGCGAGCGAGGCGATCGATTGTGAACGCCATGGTGAGCGCCGCGAAGAAAATCAGACCGACGAAAATGAAAATTGCGTCCAGGTCGAGCGGGGGAAAGACCTGGCTCGATGGAACGAAGACGAGCGCTCCGACCAGGAAGAAGGCGGTGCGCCACAGGAGACGCCGGCGCAGCACCACTTCAGCCGCGGCGGACGTCAATCCACAGGACGGGCATAGATCGGCTTTCCGTTCGGCGCCACAGTCCAAGCAACGGGTCATCGTTTGGATTCCAGGCGGGCGAGCAAGTCCAGCAATTGCGCCTGATGATCTTGCTGCTGCGTGGACATTTGAACACCGATGCCCCGGCCGGGCTCGACGCGGCGGATGGTGCAGTCAACTTTGATCGGAGGATCCAGCATGAGCTTCGCGGCAAAACCGGCGCCGATCCAGAGAGGATCCGGAGAGGTGAGAAACATTCCGCTGCGGCTGATGTCGCGAACACGTCCCAGAAGCGTGGAGGAGCCCCATTCGATTTCGAGGGCGGCATCGAATGGATAGCGGCGCTCCCTTCTGCGTTCGATCTGGGCTGCGGTGCCATTGCCGACGGCGGGAGACATGAGCTTGGCCTCTCTTCGCGATGCTAACGGCGCACGCATCGGGTGTCAACCGTAGACGAGCAGTTAGATTTTGAGGGGCCCGACCAATGAGAATCACGCACGAATTGGAGATTCCCGCCGGGAGTATAATGGCGCGCATGACCATCCAAGAATTGTTCCTGAAACAGAAAGAGGCGATGCGCGCGCGAACGAAGCAGGTGACTTCCCTGTTGCGCGAAGACGAGATGAGCTGGCGGCCCGTGCCCGGCGCGCTGAGCGCCGGCGAAATGTTGAGACATATGTGGGTGTCCGAGGAGGGGGTGCGGCGGGCGGCGCTTGCCTGCGACTTCAGCTATTACGAGAAACGAATTCCGCAAGGGCTCGGAGCCGTGGTGGGAATGCCGCGGACTCTGGCGGAGGAGCTGGAGTCGTTGGAAAAAGTACACGCGGAAACGCTGGCGCAGGCCGCGCAGTATCCGCTGGAGCGGTGGGAAGAGGAGCGCATAAACGAAGGATTAGGATTTCGGCGAAAAGTTGGGGTGATCCTGTTTGGCATCAACGAGCATGAAGCGCATCACCGGGCTCAATTGATGACCTATTTGCGGATGCTCGGGACGCCCGCGCCGGAGCCATTCGCGCGGCGGTAGGTCCTTCCGCGCGACCTAGATGTTTCTCTGGACTGTTGTTTCACGCCTTCTTAATTCATTTTCGGTTGCTCGCCTTAGCTTCGCAGAAATTGCCTTCACACCAATCAATGTCTTCAGTTCAGCGGATGCCAGATGGAGTAACGTTCGCACGGCCAGTTCATATGGTATTTGCGGATTGCGGAGCAGCGCGAGGCGAATATTGGGGAATGATTCCCAGCGGGGATGGGAACCAATCGCGGCAACAACGCGCTCCGGAAGCCGGTCGTTGGCCAGAAGCTTCAATATTTGCGATTCCGTGAGGCGCGGGTTACGCAGCGCCGGCTCAAACAAACGGGGAATCCCTTCCATGACAAGCGCGGCGAGAACGCGGGCCGAGGCTCGCTTGGAGAGCGCGATTTTTTCTCCGAGAGACACCTGGCCAAGCCGCGACAATATCTGGTCTTCGGCGAGATGGCGCAGATCCGCAACTGTGACCGGCGCGAGAGAAAGCTTTACGAGATCCACGAGGAGAAGATCGCGGACGAGACGCACGGCGAGGGTGCGCGGGATGTGCGGATGAAAAGCAAGCGCGCGCTTCACCCGGTAACTGCGCAGCCAGTCTCGATGACGGCCTATTTCATTGAGGACAGAGGGGGGCAAATCCTTTCGCTCGAGAAGCAGGAGGAGTTGGGCTTCATCGAAAGTGGAGCGAGCCAGCAGATTAAGGAGGTCATCGGCGCCGCCGGAAGACAGTTCCGCGGCGAGCGGAATCGCATCTGCATCCGGCTGGGCTTGCGGCTTTTTGTCATCCGGATTTGCCATGTGCGGCCCCCGAAATCCGCGCCAATCGCAGCGCGATGCGTGCAGCGCCGAGCGCCGGCGGCTCTTTGAGAAGGTTTACATTCGCTTTGGGGGCAACTCTTGTAATCAAATCATCCACGCGGCTGTCAAGGAGGTAACTTCGATCGAACACGCCTCCGGCGCGGACGACGCGGAATTCAGTATCTTTCATACCGAGGCGGCCAATTACGGCAAGAGCGAGACTTGCGAGGTCGAGCGCAGCGTGGGTCAGGATTTCGCGAGCAGCGGCATCGCCCTCCTCCGCGGCTTGCACCACGACGGGCACCAGCCTTGTGAAAATTGAGGAGGCGCCCGCGGAGATCTTCTCGATAAGATCATCCAAATCGCGGCACTCTGACTCGGTCAAGATCAATTCAACGAGCGTTGTCGCGGGCCCGGACAAATCCAGTGCGCGGCAGGCCGCGGCGACCGCGCTTCGGCCAATGTCATGCCCACTGCCGGGGTCGCCAACCCAAACGCCGTAGCCGCCAACGTGCGCGGTATCTCCATTTAAATTTCGTCCGACTGCGATCGAGCCCGTGCCGGCGATCAACACAACCCCGTGGGCCTGACCAACTGCGGCTTCGAGGGCAACCTCGGCATCCGTGACAACCTGGATCGAGGCGTTCGTCCAGATGCGGGCAAGCCGTGTACACATTAAGCCGGACACGTTGCTTCGCCCAGCGCCAGCCAGTCCGGCACATACACCGAGGACGTGTTTACCCGAAACTTTCTTAACCTCAAGAGCACCGGCTGCGGCCAACTGCAACGCAGCACATGCTGCGTCATACCCGACGCGAAGCGGATTCGACGCGCCCGCCTGACCTTTCCCTGCAATGCGACCATCGGCATCGAGAGCGATGCACTCGGTCTTGGTGCCGCCTCCGTCAAAACCAAGAAAAAAATCCATTGGCAGAACCGTGTTCCTGTAAGCGCCGCCCGGCTAGCGCCAGAACGCGTGGCCGTGCTCGAAAAAATTATTTCTAAACGTTTACCATTGTAACCGGGAGCAACGGAGAGTGCTTGACGGCGTTTCGCGCACGCCACTATTATCGCGCGAGCCACCCCGAGAGGCGTAATGCAACTGGCCCCGCTTGACCTAGCAGTGCTGATTGCGTATCTCGCAGGAATTACCTACTTTGGCGTGCGGTTCCGGCGCGGACAGCGCAACATCAGCGATTATTTCCTGGGCGGCCGGACAGCTCCGTGGTGGGCGCTGTCGTTGTCCATCGTCGCCACGGAAACATCCACACTGACGATTATTGGCACACCCGCGCTGGCGTACGCCGGGAATGCGGCGTTTCTACAATTAGTCCTCGGATACATCGTGGGGCGCATAATTCTGGCTGTCGCTTTTATTCCGAGATTTTTCCGCGGCGAATACTACACGGCGTATCAACTCATCGAAAAGAGATTCGGGGCAAGAGCGAAGTCGGCGGCGGCGCTGACGTTCCTGGTGACACGCGCGCTGGCGGAAGGCGTGCGGATCGCGGCGGTGGCGCTGGTCGTGAGCGTGGCGTTTGGAACCGGGCCGCGGATTTCAGTCGCGCTGATTCTGCTGCTGACGCTTTTCTATACTTGGGAAGGCGGGATGAAGGCAGTCATTTGGACGGATGTGATTCAGACGGCGATTTACCTGGGAGGGTCGGCGGTTGTTTTTTTCCTGCTCCTGCACAAGATTCCCGGAGGGTGGGGGCAGATATCGAGTGTCGCCGCGGCTGCGGGCGGAAAGTTGCGTGTGTGGGACTTCCACTTCAGCTTCACGGAGGCGGCGCACACTTATACGTTCTGGTCGGGCCTGATCGGCGGAACATTTTTGACGATGGCGAGCCACGGGACCGACCAGACGATTGTCCAGCGGCTGCTGGCATCCAAATCCAAGAAGCAGGCGCAGGCGGCGCTGTTGGGAAGCGCGGTGCTGGTGTTCATCCAATTTTCACTTTTTCTCGTTCTGGGCGTGATGCTCTTTACGTTCAATGGCGCGCCGCACATTACGGCCGGGCAGAGCTATGACACTGTTTTTCCAACGTTCATCGTGACGCAGATGCCCGCGGGGCTGCGCGGATTGGTGCTGGCAGCAATCTTCGCGGTGGCGATGTCAAATGCGAGCGGCTCGCTCAATTCGCTGGCGGCGTCGAGCGTGGTGGATTTTGATGTGCTGCATGGTGGCGCACCGGGCGCGGGGACTCGCAACCCGGCCCGGTTGCTGCGGATTTCGAGGTGGATGACGCTAGTGTGGGGGGCCGTGCTGCTCGTGCTTGGAACGCTACGATGGGGGCCATTGCTGGAAGCGGGGCTTTCCATCGCGTCGGTAACATTCGGCGGATTGCTAGGACTATTCCTGCTGAGCTTTTACAACCGCCGCGCGAACGCGTTTGGCGCGATAGGGGGAATGGCGATCGGACTTGGCGCAATGCTCTACGTCACGTTTTATACAAAGCTGGTGTGGACGTGGTACGTTCTCGCGGGCACGCTGATTACACTGATCGCGGGATCGCTTTTAAGCTTGATTTGGCGGGAGGGCGCGCCGGAGTCTTAGAAGCGCGTGGGAATGGCACAAAACAAACCACGACTCGAACTTGTGCGCGGGCTTGGGCCATGGGCCGCAATGGCGATCGTCGTCGGGACGATGATCGGCACGGGAATTTTCCTGAAGCCCGCGGAAATGGCGCGCGACGCGGGGTCGGTGGGCATCGTTTTCGCCGCGTGGGTAGTCGGCGGCGTGCTATCGCTCTTCGGCGCGCTGGCGTACGCGGAGTTGGGCGCGGCAATTCCCGAAGCGGGCGGCGAATATGCGTATCTGACCCGGTCGTTCGGGCCCAAAACTGGTTTCCTGTTCGGCTGGACGCATTCGATCGTGGCGCGGCCCGCGTCGGCAGCGAGCATTGCGGCGGGAGTGTTGCGATTCTGGGGATTCCTGATGCCGTCGGTCGACGCGCCGATCCACGTCTTTGATTTCGACTACGGTTTTCTGGGCCACGCAAAACATTTTCATTTCGTTTTCAGCTGGGCGCAGCCGCTTGCAATTCTTGTGCTTTTTGCGATCACCGGGGTCAACTATCTCGGCGTCCGATTGGGCGGACGCGTACAGATCGTTCTGACGGCCATCAAAATTTCATCCGTCGTACTGATTATCATTGTGGCGTTTTCGCTTTCCCACGGCGGAGGAACGCCATTTCATCCATTCTTCGCGGGTTCGCTTGGAACAGGAGCATTGGGAGGATTCCTGGCGGCGATGGCGGCTGCGCTTTGGGCATATGACGGGTGGGAAGATTTAAACCTAGTTGGCAGCGAGGTGGAAAAGCCGGAGAGAAACTTCCATCGCGCATTGGTGGGCGGGGTCGCGTTCGTTGCGGGAGTCTACATACTTTTCAATGCAGCGTGCTTTTACGTCCTGCCGCTTGCGACCGTGGCCGGATCGCAGCACGTGGCTTCCGATGTGGTGGCGAAGATTTCCGGGCTTGGCGCGGCCACGTGGGTAACGGTGGCGATGGTCATCGCCGGGCTCGGATCACTGAATTCTTCGATCTTGAGCGGAGCGCGTGTTGATTACGCGATGGCGCGCGATGGACTGTTTTTTCGCGCGGTCGCTGGAATCAATCCCAAATTCCGGACGCCGGGAGGGGCGCTGCTGTTTCAAGCGATCCTCGCGAGCGTGCTCGCGCTGACGGGGACGTTTGAGGACCTGACGTCACTTTTCATTTTCGCCGGATGGATTTTCTATGGGCTGGCAACCGTGGGGCTGTTCCGCTTGCGACGGATTGAGCCGAACATGCCGCGGCCATATCGTTGCTGGGGCTATCCGTGGGTGCCGGGAGCATTCGTGGCAGGAGCTTTGGCGCTGACGATTAATTTGTGGCTGGATCGGCCGGTGCGATGCTCAATTGGGTTGATGTTGATGTTCGCGGGGCTGATTTTTTACCGGCATTGGCGGCGCAACTTGGCAAGTGAGCCAGCAGCTTAAGACAGTCCCGGTGCAATCCGATCAAACCGATGCTGTGGATGCGCGCACCATTCGGACGAGTGCGCCTACCGGCAGCTGGGAAATCCTGGCATGCGGATGGAATGCAGCCGCGAGGATGGCGACACCATCCGCGAGCCGCGGGCCGGGGCGGGAAAAATAACTGTTGGCGTCGGTGATGTAGACTCTTCCCCGCTGTACGGCGGGGAGGTGATTCCAGACATCGGGCAGAGACATGCGCGAGAATTCGTCAGATGCACGTTCCAGGTTGTAGCCACAAGGCCCGATCAGAATTACATCCGGTTTCGCGGCAACAACCTCATCCCACGTGACGCGACGAGATGGCTCGCGTGCCTTGCCTGACGCGTCTTCCCCGCCGGCAAGCGCGACCATTTCCGGGACCCAGTGACCCGCGGTAAATGGAGGGGCGAGCCATTCAAGAAATAGAACGCGCGGGCAGGCAGCACCGTTTTGCGATTCATCCGCAACGGCAGACTTCACGGCGGCGACCTTTTCAATCAGTACGCTGATTAGCGTGTTGGCGGCAGATTCGCGGCCTGTGACAATGCCTACTGTGCGAATGTCATCCCAAACGCCCTTGAGTGAATGTGGATTCAGTGAAAGCACACGCGGCGCGCGCGGCAGCGAAGACAATGCCGATGCCAAATCCTCCGGCGATGCCGCGCAGACATGGCACAAATCCTGCGTAACGATAAGGTCGGGGTCGAGCTCGCGAAGGGCTTCCGCATCAACACGGTAAACACTTTCGCCGCGAACGGTGAATTCACGGACGAGGCGGTCGATTTCGGCGGGGTCGTTTGTTTGCGGCAGACGCGAGCGGACGACGACACGCTTGGCTCGCACCTCCGGCGGAAAATCGCACTCGTGCGTAATGCCGACAACCGAATCGCCCAGGCCCAGCGCATAAAGAATTTCCGTGGCGGAAGGCAATAATGAGCAGATACGCATCAAGGAATCGTACCAAATACGAACGGAATCGGTCAGCGATAGACTCAGTCAATGATAGAGGAGGTATTTCGAACGGATCTTGAGAAATGCGTCGAGATTCGAATCCTCGTCGGAGAAGATGCGTTGAGGGGAGTCGCCGTGTCCCAAACGATTGATAGCAGCGGAGCTGCCGACCAGCGGCATCAATTGTTCCACGTGAAGCATTTCGGGATAAAGCTTTGCCAGCGCAGCCGCGATTTCAAAACCCATGAGCATGGAATGGAGAGACGCGCGATCGGTGACGACAAGCGCGGCGCCTTCACAGAGCTGGTCTTTGTAAAGACCGGAGCGCGGAGTGAAGCGCGCGGGCACGAAGCGGACTCCGGGGACGTAGCGACGATTGAGGGTGTCAGTGAGCGCGGTGGCGTGAATCCAGGGCGCGCCGAAAAGCTCGAAAGGCGTGTCCGTGCCGCGGCCAACTGAAACTCCGGCCGCCTGCAGGATTTCAATTCCGGGATAGAGCAGGACCGCATTGAGGGATCGCAGATTCGGCGAGGGCGCAGTCCATGGAAGGCCGGTCTGCTCGAAGAATTGCCGTCGAGACCAATTGCTCATTGCGATGACATGAAGATCGCAGCCGATGTGATTTTCGGCGTTGAACATCTGCGCCATTTCGCCGAGCGTCATGCCAATGCGAATGGGCAATGGGAAATAGCCGACGAAATTGAGCTTATCGGGATCAAGGAGCGGGCCTTCGATGGCTTCGCCGCCGAGCGGGTCGGGGCGATCAAGAACGTAAAATGAAATATGGTTCTTCGCTGCGGCCTCCATCGAGTAGGCCATCGTCGTGATGAAGGTGTAGAAGCGGACGCCGGCGTCTTGAATGTCAAAGACAAGCGCATCGAGTCCGGCGAGCATTTCCGGCGTGGGGCGCTGCGTTTCGCCATAGAGACTGTAGATGGGCAAGCCAGTTGCAGCATCCGTGGAGGAGGGCACGCGAGCGTCTTCTATGCCTCGAATGCCATGCTCGGGACTGAAGAGAGCGACGAGTTTGACTCCGGGCGCGCGCGCGAGGAGATCAATCGTGCTGCGGCCTTCGCGATCCATGCCGGTTTGATTTGTGATCAGCCCAATGCGCTTGCCCGCGAGCGAGGCGAAGTTTTCCTGCTCGAGAACGTCAATGCCGGTGAGCGTGCGGCCCGGGGCTGAAAGACCTTCCAGGTCGTAGGGGCGTGCAACGCCGCCGTTGCTGCGGGCGACCCGAGAAACGGGTACGGAAGCATCGCCTGCGTTCAATGCGCTTGCGACGACGGTTGAGATTCGCGAGCGCAGGCTGGAGATCGCAGGCCGTAGCGCAGGATGCACGCTGTTGGTAAGGAGAAGAATAAAGGTCTGGCTTGCCGGGTCAATCCACACTTCCGTGCCGGTGAATCCAGTCATGCCATAAGAGCTCAGTGGGAAAAGTTCGCCGCGCGGTGCGGAGTAGGCAGAGTCAATGTCCCAGCCGAGTCCGCGGAGCGATGGAACCCATGGAGGTTGCTGAGGGGTGGTCATCAGATGAACAGTAGCTGCGGAAAAGATTCGCTTGCCGTTTGGCGCGAGGCCGCCAGCCAGAAGCATTCTGCTGAACACCGCCAGATCGTCGGCGGTGGAGAAAAGACCCGCATGGCCCGCGACGCCGCCCATCTGGCGGGCGCGCGGGTCATGGACAACGCCGCGCAGGACATGTCCACAATTGCAGCCTGCCTTCGCGCCCGCAGGAAGATCCACTTCCTCGGTGGGGGCAATGCGCAGCAACCATGACGGAGGAGGCTTGAAACGCGTCTCGCGCATTCCAAGCGGAGCATAAATCTCCTTTGCGAGGAACTCGTCGAGCGAGAGACCGGTCACGCGTCGAACGATTTCACCAAGCAGGATGAATCCGGTGTCGCTATAAACAAAGCGAGCGCCGGGCGGGGCGGTGAGAGGCTCGGCATAGATTTCCTTTAACAGAGGATCAACGCCGGACCAACCGGCGGGGATGTTCGCGTCCGTCGGATCCGGAGCGAAGCCGGCGGTGTGAGTCAAAAGCTGGCGAATCGTAATTTGATTTTTGTCGGCAGTCGTTCCTTCCGTGCCTAACTCCGGCAGGTAGCGGACCGCGGGATCGTTAAGGCGGATCTTGCCCTGCTCGACAAGCTTCATCACTGCGGCCGTGGTGGCGAATACTTTTGTCAGTGAGGCAAGGTCAAAGATTGTGTCGAGGGTCATCGGTTCGCGCTGCGGGATAATTGCGCGAAAGCCGTAGGCCTTCCGCCAGACCACACGGCCACGATGGCTGACGAGGAGTACCGCGCCGGGGATTTCGTCCTTAGCCACGGCGTCATTTAGAACTGAGTCGAGCGCAGAGAGCCGCGGGTCTACGATGACGCCAAGGGCCGAAGGCTGGCGCGTGGAAGGGGCTTTCTGGGTTGGAGGGGCTGTGCCCGAATGTGAAGATTGCTGCGGCAATGCCAAGGCAGCCGCGGCTGAGACGAGGAGTGCAACGGCCAGGAAGCGCGCGGGGCGCGCGGCGAATTGTGGCGAGAAAAACAAGGCGAGAGTTATATACAGTCACGGAATGCGGTCGTCAACCAAACACACTTCCCGAAGGCGGTAATCAGGCACTCACCTCAATCTGATAAGATTTGGCATCCATGGCCAAACGCGCGCCCCGCAAAAGCAACCGCCGCAAGGGCAGACCCGCGAAGGGTACCCGGCCGCTCACTCAAGCAGAATGGGTGCGGCGGACTCTGCGAGGAATGTCGCTTGACGAGAAACTTGGGCAGTTGCTGGTTCTCCCCGTTTTCGGCGATTCGTCTCCCAATGACAGCGCGGAGTTCCGCGAGTCCATCCGAGCCGCGGAGAAATTGCATGTCGGCGGGTTCATGCTGCACACGCGCACGACTCCTCGCGGACTTCAACTTGGGCGAGCGCATCCAGGTGTGGAATCCGCAAACGCGCTTCAGGGTAAGGCCACGGTACCGCTGCTCTTCGCGGCGGATTTTGAGCGTGGCACGGCGATGCGGCTTGCGGACGGAACGTCATTCCCACATGCGATGGCGGTGGCCGCCGCGCACGCACCGAAGGACGCTCATACAATCGGAAGAATTACAGCGATGGAGTCGCTCGCCGCGGGCATTCAGTGGGTGTTCGCTCCGGATGCCGATGTGAACAGCAATCCGGCAAATCCAATCATCAATATAAGGTCGTTTGGGGAGAACGCTAAGAGCGTCGCGAGGTTTGTAAGCGGGTTCGTGCGCGGAGTGGAGGAGAACGGCGCGCTTGCAACGGCGAAACATTTCCCGGGCCACGGCGATTCGAGTGTGGATTCCCATCTCGGGCTTCCTCAAATCAGTGCTGATCGCAGGCGTCTGGAAAAAGTGGACCTGGTTCCCTTCCGCGCGGCGATTTCGGCGGGCGTGAGCGCGATCATGACCGGCCATCTTTCCGTGGCGGCGCTGGAGCCGGATGAAAAAATATCTGCAACGCTTTCGAGCAAGATTCTCACGGGGATTTTGCGTACAAAGCTTGGGTTTCGCGGGTTAATCGTTACAGACTCCCTAGACATGGCAGGGGCCGGGCCCAACTTCTCACCGGGAGAGATTGCCGTGCGCGCAGTTCTTGCGGGCGCAGACGTTCTGCTGCTTCCGCCCTCGCCAGACGAGGCGCTTTCGGCCTTGAAGAATGCAGTTGCGGCGCGACGTCTTACCGAAAAACGGGTCGATAAATCCGTGCTTCGCATCTTACGGGCAAAGGCCAAGCTCGGACTTCACCGAAGCCGCCATGTTGATGAGGGTGCGCTCGATTTGATCTTTCGCCGTGCCGATTCGCTGGAAGCAGCACAAGACATCGTCGATCGCGGAGTGACCTTGCTCCGGGATGCCGGAAACATTGTGCCGTTGGACCGCACCCGCCCGATTCGCGTATTGCTGCTCATCGTAGCCGGCGATCCGGACCCAAATCCCGGAGAGACATTCGAGAGAGAAATTCGCCAGCTCGCAGATTCGGTGAAAGTAAACCGAGTAGATACAGTGTTTTCACAGCAAATGCTAGCCTCATTTCCCTCGCCTGATAGCTACGACATCGCGATCGCCGCGATTTTTGTGCGCGTTGCAGACCGCAAAGGCAGCATCGGACTGCCCGTAGGACAAGCAGAACTTATTGACAGGCTGCTCGCGCAGGGAATGCCCACTGTCTTCGTCTGCTTTGGCAGTCCTTACCTGATCGAACGATTTCCAAAAGCGAAAACGTGGCTCGCTGCGTTCAGTACCGCCGACATCGCGCAGCGCGCGGCCGCAGGGGCCCTATTTGGACAGATTCGTGTGGACGGAAAGATTCCGGTCAGCGTGCCAGCAGCGAAACCGCCAATTCACATCGGGCATGGGCTGACGCGCGAAGCGAATCCCATGATGCTTCGCGTGGCGGGCAAGGACATGGCGAAGCGGCTGGCGCCAGTCCGCAAGCTTCTCAATAAATTTCTTGCGCGCGGGGCGTTTCCGGGCGGCGTACTTGCCGTTGTTCACCACGACGAACTAGATACTCTGGCCTTTGGCCGACAGACCTATGAAGCAAGAGCGAACGTTGTTGCGCCGGACACAATTTACGACGTCGCGTCGCTAACGAAGCCTGTCGTGACAGCCACACTGGTTGCGATGGAAGTCGAAGCAGGAAGGCTGGCGCTTGATTCGCCTATTAGCACTTATCTGCCCGAATGGAATTCCGGTCCCCAACCACTGTGGCGGCAAACGGTGACGCTTCGCCACCTTTTGACGCATACAGCCGGGTTGCCCGGACACGTTTTCTACTATGAAAGCTTGCGGACGAAGCAGGAAATCGTCGCCCGCGCAATTTCAGAAAAGCTGCATTACGAACCGGGAACCAAGTGTGAGTATTCCGACCCCGGATTTATTTTGCTGGGCGCGATTCTTGAGCACGCCACGGGACACACGCTCGATGCACTTGCGCACAACAGAATCTTCGGGCCTCTCGGAATGATCAGTTCCATCTTTAACCCGCCGCCGCGACTGCGCGGGCGCATCGCTCCCACTGGGACAGATTCCCCACTGCGAAAGAAGCTGCTGCGCGGTGAAGTCCATGACGACAACGCATGGGCAATGGACGGAGTAGCAGCTCATGCGGGTTTGTTTTCGACCGCAGGAGACCTCGCGATATTCTGCCGCATGATCCTCAACGGCGGAATCTACGCGCATAAGAGATACCTCCGCCGCTCGACGATTGCCGAATTCACCTCTCCTCAAGCGCTCGTAGGAAATACGCGCACACTAGGGTGGGCCATGCGTACGGAGCCTTCCTCGAGCGGGCGATACTTTTCGGCACGCAGCTTTGGACATGCGGGATTCACGGGGACTTCCATTTGGTGCGACCCGGAAAAGGATCTCGCCGTTGTGCTGCTGACAAACCGCGTCCATCCGACGTGCGATAATGAAAAGATTCAAGAGGCGCGCCCGGCGATACATGATGCAGTGTGCAAAGCACTGGGGTTGGCGCGACCGCTCGCGCCCCGGCGCTGACCGGTTATTGGAGCTATTAGCGATTTCGCCGCGCAGCGAGCGGGCGCGCAATTCCCCAGCTATAATCGCCGTTCGTGGCTCCCGCTCACAAAACCGTCAGCGCGACTGAGCAACGAAACCCGCGCATGCGCGGGCTCGACTTGCTTTCCACGCAGGATATTCTCAGGAAATTGAATCGTGAGGACGCAACCGTTGCTGTAGCCGTCGCGAAGCAAATTCCGGCGATTATACGCACCGTGGATGCGATGGTCCGCGCACTGCGCACAGGCGGACGAATCATTTACGTGGGCGCGGGAACAAGCGGGCGGCTCGCCGCTCTTGACGCCGCCGAGGTGCCACCGACATTCGGCGTTTCACCGAGAGCAATTCAAGCGGCGATTGCCGGAGGACGCCGCGCGCTTTTGGGCGCGGTCGAAGGCGCCGAGGATTCTGTTAGTCAAGGCGCCAAAGTCATTGGCGCTTTACGCGTAACAAAGCGTGACGTTGTAATTGGACTGACCGCGTCAGGCTCGACGCCTTACGTCCTCGCCGCATTAAAAAAAGCCCGGAAAGCAGGGGCGGCGACGATTGGGATTACATCAAACCACCGCTCGCCGATTGCGCGCGTTGTACGAATACTAATTGCGCCCGCCACCGGCCCGGAGGCTATTGCCGGCTCAACAAGACTGAAAGCCGGCACCGCGCAAAAACTGGCACTCAACATGCTGTCTACTACGACGATGATTCGGCTCGGCCGCGTGTATGACAACTGGATGATCGGCGTGGCCTTGACGAACAAGAAGTTACAGCGGCGCGGCGTACGCATTCTGGAGCAAGCGACGGGCGCAAACGTGTCCGCTGCGGAACGCGCGCTGAGTCAATCAGGACACGATCTATGCGTAGCCCTCATCATGCTGAAGCGGAAAGCAGGCGCGGCGGAAGCACGCCATCTCCTGCGAAACGCACATGGAGATCTCCGCGCGGCGCTCGGAGAACGCAAGCGCCTTGGCGGCAGGAATCACTGATGGACAGATTTCTTATACGCGGAGGGCGAAGGCTCGAAGGTACGGTGCACATCAGTGGCGCGAAGAATGCGGCGCTTCCCGCAATGGCCGCCGCGCTTCTGACCGCGGAGCCGGTCCTCCTGAACAACATACCGCGAGTGCGTGACATTCTGACGATGGCCAAGCTGATTGCCCATATGGACGCGCACGTCGAGGTTCCTGAGTTTCCCCCCACTGAATTCAAAATTCGCGCGGAGCGTATCAATGACGCCGAAGCTCCCTACGAACTTGTGAAAACGATGCGCGCCTCTGTGCTTACGCTCGGGCCGCTTGTAGGCCGCTTTGGACGCGCACGCGTTTCGTTGCCCGGCGGCTGCGCCATCGGAGCGCGCCCCGTGGACCTACATTTGAAGGCACTCGAACAGATGGGCGCTGAAATTGCGACCGAGCGCGGTTACCTGGAGGCGCGGCTTCCGGCAGGCGCGCGACTCCACGGCGCCATTATCCACTTTGAAAAAATAACAGTAACCGGGACGGAAAATATCCTGATGGCCGCTGCGCTGGCCGAAGGCGAAACCGTCATCGAAAACGCCGCGCGCGAGCCGGAAGTAACCGACCTTGTCGAATTGCTGTTGAAAATGGGCGCGAAGATTTCAGGGATCGGGAGCTCAACGCTCCGCGTGCAAGGCGTCCGGGAGCTTGGCGGCGCGGAGCACATAATCATTCCAGACCGAATCGAAGCGGGGACCTTTCTTGTAGCCGGCGCCATTACAGGCGGCGACATTGAGGTGGCGGGCTGCGCGCCCGCGCACCTCGAAGCCGTGATTGCAAAGTTGAAGGAAACCGGTGTTCGGATTGAGCGGAAGGGAACGCAATGCCTTCGCGTGATAGGCGCCGAGCGGCTGATTGCATCCGATCTGACGACCGAGGAATATCCGGGTTTTGCCACCGACATGCAAGCGCAATACATGGCGCTTGTCACACAGGCCGAGGGCGACTCCGCGATCACGGAGACAATTTTTGAAAACCGTTACATGCATGCAAGCGAGATGACGAGGATGGGCGCCAACATTTCCGTTGATGGCCGAAAAGCGATTGTCCATGGGCCGACGCCCTTGGAGGGCGCCAATGTGATTGCGTCTGATCTTCGGGCAAGCGCTTCGCTCGTACTTGCAGGGCTTGTGGCCAAGGGCGAGACTGTCATTGACCGCGTCTACCACATTGACAGAGGCTATGAGCGAATCGAAGAAAAACTCTCCACCCTTGGCGCGCATATCGAGCGCGTTGAATAATTGTTTTCCGCGCATATCGATAATTCACGTACGCTCAAAATGCAAACGGCCCGGTCGATTATTCAACCGGGCCGTTCCGCGTTCTCTATACATCGTAAAGATCTAGGCAGACACTTGCCGCCTTTACTGGGCAGCGCCGCCGCTCGCCTCTTTGCTCTTTTTCTCACGCGCCTCGCGCAACAACGACTTCCGCGAGAGCCGAATCTTGTTGCCCTCGATGGCCAGAACCTTCACCAGCACCTGGTCGCCAAGCTTTAACTCATCGCGGACGTCGCGAATGCGCTGCTCGGAGATTTCGCTAATGTGTAGCAAGCCGTCTGTCCCGGGGAAAATTTCGACGAATGCGCCGAACTCGGCGAGACGAACAACTTTGCCGAGATAGGTCTTGCCAATTTCGGCAGTGGCCGTGACGTCGCGGACCATCTGCATCGCCGCGTCGCCCGCCGTGCCGCTACTGGCGAAAATGTGGACACTCCCATCGTCCATAACGTCAATCTTGACCTTTGTGGCTTCAATGATCGAACGGATTTTCTTTCCCCCGGGGCCGATGAGGTCGCGAATCTTGTCCGTAGGAATGCTGAGCATGTAGAGCCGCGGCGCAAAGGGTGACATCTCCTTTTGCGCCTCGGCTAGCTCCTGGTCCATGATGTCCAGGATGTGCATGCGCCCCTCTCGGGCCTGTTCGAGCGCACGGCGCATCAAGGGGATGCTCACGCCGCCAACTTTGATGTCCATTTGAAGCGCGGTAATGCCCTGGCGCGTTCCGGCAACCTTGAAATCCATGTCGCCATAATGATCTTCGGCACCCGCGATGTCCGTGAGGACGGCGGCGTTGTTGCCGTCGATCACGAGGCCCATCGCAATGCCCGCGCAAGCGGCCTTAATCGGCACGCCGGCGTCCATCAAGGCCAGCGAACCCCCGCAAACGGTGGCCATGGAAGAAGAGCCATTCGATTCAAGAATATCTGAAACGAGCCGGATCGCGTACGGAAAACCTGCTTCCGGAGGAAGCAGATTCGTGAGAGCCCGCTCCGCCAGTGCGCCGTGCCCTATTTCGCGGCGGCCCGGTCCACGCAGGAATTTCACCTCGCCAACGGAGAACGGCGGGAAGTTGTAATGCAACATGAAGCGCTTGAACGCGTCAATCTCAAACAAGGTATCCAGCCGCTGCATATCTTCCTTCGTGCCGAGGGTCGCAGTAGCAAGCGCCTGAGTTTCGCCGCGCGTGAATAGCGCGGACCCATGCGTGCGCGGCAACACTCTCGCTTCACAAGTAATCTTGCGGATTTCGTCGAACGCACGGCCATCCGGACGGCGCCTGTGAACGAGAATGTCTTCACGGAAGTAATGCTCGCGAAGGCGCTCGAAGGCGCGGTCGGCGAGTTTGCGCTTCTCTTTTTCCTCTTCCGGGATTGCTTCCAGAATCTCTTTGCGGATTGCGGCGACGAGGCCGTAACTCTCCTTCTTCGGGTGCTTTTTCGTATCGAGGGCGTCGTGAAGACGCGTGCCGCAGGTCTTCTCGATTTCCGTCGCCATCGCCTCGTCGAACGGAAATGGCGCCACCGTGACTTTCTTCGGCATGATTTGGCCGTGCAGGTCGCGAATTCCCAGGACAATGCGCTTTATGTTTTCGTGGGCAAACGCGAGAGCCTCTATCACGGTGTCTTCTGAAACTTCGAGCGCGCCCGATTCCACCATCATGATTGCTTCATCGCTGCCGGCGACCACGATATTGAGCAGGCTTGTTTTCTGCTGTGGGACGGTCGGATTAATAACGAGATGACCCTCAATCAAGCCGACGCGCACGGCCGCGATCGGAGTCGTGAACGGGAGATCGGAGCAATAGGCGGCAGCAGAGGCGGCGGTGACAGCCAATACGTCCGGATCGTTTTCGTCCACGGAAAGAACGAAGCTGACAATCTGCGTTTCATTCCGCCATGCTTCGGGGAAGAGCGGCCGCATCGGCCTATCAATCAGGCGGCATGTAAGGATTTCGCGTTCCGATGGCCGGCCTTCACGCTTGAAAAAACCGCCCGGGATTTTCCCGGCGGAGTAGGTATTTTCGCGGTAATCCACGGTCAGTGGGAGAAAATCCTTGTCATTGGGCTTGCTATCCATGCAAGCGGTGCAGAGAACCCATGTGTCCTCAAACCGCGCCACGACGGCGCCATTGGCTTGCTTTGCTATTTTTCCGGACTCGAGAATGAGGGTACGGCCACCGAGATCAATCTTTACCTGGTAAGGGGATTCTTGCTGCGACATACGGTTGTTTTCCTTTGTGCGCCGGCGCGAGGGCCCGGTTCAGCCAGGCATTGCGCTTCGGCGCGAGAGACTCTTAACGTTGTTTGTGGAAGAGAACGGCGAAACAAGCAGGAATCACTAGCCGGCTAACAAAAAAGCGACCGGGCGGAAATACCGCGCGGTCGCGCGAGGTTCGAGCGACTTTTCTGAGCTGCCAAGCCCGGCAGGGAAAAACTTCCCCGCTGGAGACTGCACATGCTACTTGCGCAAGCTAAGGCGATCCACAATCTCGCGATACCGATCCGGGTCGCGACGGTTTAGGTAATCCAGCAAACGGCGGCGCTTGTTGACCATCATGATTAGCCCCCGCCTCGATGCATGGTCCTTAAGATGAGCCTTCAGGTGAGACGTCAAGTAGTTAATCCGCTCGCTGAGTAGCGCGATCTGGACTTCCGGCGAACCAGTGTCCTTCACGTGCTGGCGATACTGCCCGATCAACTCCGACTTAGCTTCTCTCAAGGCGCCCATTTCCGTCCCTTCCCTTTCAGCGCTTTTTTCGTCTTCTCTTCGACACTGGAAGACTATCACAGGCCGCCCGGACCGTGCAAAAGGATTCTCTTCTTCGCGGGGGCAACCAATTCCGTCTCGACGGCGAAGCGCTACCGAATCAGAAAGCCAGTTGCGACGATCACAATTCCCACTGAGCCAATCGCCAGTCCACCAAACCAAAAAGAGCGCTTTCCTGTAAGTAGAGTAATCGAACAAATTACGAGGGCTGCTTCAATCAGGACTTCTCCCAGATCGAATCGGTTCCCGCGGCGTTCGGTCAGCCTCTGTTCGTCTTCGAATTCCCGTGCCTGCGCCATGATTTCGGCCAATTCTTCGTGATACCTGTCGATTTCGGTCTGGTATTTGCTCTTCAAATCCTTAGCCTGCGCCTGGTCGCCAACAGAAAACACGGACAATTGATCGAGAAAAACCTCGTAACTTCTCTCTCGAATGTTCTTGGCCTGATAATATGCCCACTGATCCGTGGATTTCGTCTGCAGCAATAGTTCTTCCGTGTGACTGCGATGGCCCAGCAGCGAAACGACGGCGACCAACACTGCTAGGATTGCCATGGTCAAGGTCACGGGCGCCATGCTCTTGTCGCCGGCGCCACGCTCCGCGCTTTCATGAAGTTCCGAAAGCTCATCCGCCATTTTGAGTTTCCTCCCGGGCAAACCAGGATCGCCTTGCAAATATGTCTAGGGCAGTTTGAGAGTCTATCGGGAAATGCCCGGCGGCACAATTCAAAGTGACTATTGCCTGCGGCCAACCACGAGAGAAAGGAATTCGTCCCGAGTCTGCTTGTTTTCCCGGAAGACGCCGAGCATGGCGCTCGTCACGGCCTGCGAGTTCTGCTTCTCCACGCCGCGCATCACCATGCAAAGGTGCCGGGCTTCGATAATCACGCCGACGCCCTGCGGCGCCAATTTATCTTCAATGGCTCGCGCAATCTGGTTGGTCAGCCGCTCTTGAATCTGCAGACGCCGGGCAAACATATTCACGAGGCGGGGAATCTTCGACAGCCCGACAACTTTCTTGTTGGGAATATAAGCGACGTGGCACTTCCCAAAGAAAGGTAGGAGGTGATGCTCGCAGAGGCTGTACACCTCGATGTCCTTCACAACCACCATCTCGTCGTAACAAACGCTGAACATCGCGCCGTTCAAGACCTTGTCCGGATCCTGCGCGTAGCCCTCGGTTAGAAAGCGGAGCGCTTTTTCAATTCGCTCCGGCGTTCTGCGAAGACCTTCACGCGCCGGGTCCTCTCCGAGGAGCTCAATGATGCGGCGTGACAGATCGGCAATCGCCGCGTTAGCGCTGATGGATTGAGGTGCAGTCAGTTCATCGATTGGTCGAGGCATTGTACTTCCCCTCCCTTTGGTCCTACTTGGATTCTCCGGAGTATTCAAAAATATTCTTGCTGGTCTCTTCGATGCGGACGCGCTCGAGATGCGCCCCCGGAAATTGTTTCAATCGATTGTAGATTTCGATGCAAAGGTTCTCTGTCGTCGGCACGGTGGATTTAAACGGTTCAATCTCTTCGTTCAGATAGCGGTGATCGAAGTCGGCTAATACGCGCTCCTGGACATAGGAGTCCAGGTCTGCGAGGTTGGCGATCATTCCGCTCGCGGGGTCAACTGGCCCCCTGAGCGTGACTTCGACAACATAGTTGTGACCGTGGCCATAGGGATTATTGCACTTGCCATACAGCCGCTTGTTTTCCGCGTCGCTCAGCTTCGTGCTATGGAGACGGTGCGAGGCAGCGAAGGAATAGCGGCGAGTCAACGTGATCTTCATCGCGCCGCTCCGTTGCCGTAGCAATCCGCGAACAAGTCCGGCGACTCATAGAGCCTCACGCGGTGGAGCTTTCCTTGCCGAATCTTCGGGGCTAGCAAATCCCAGATAACGATCGCGATGTTTTCACAAGTGGGAATCTTTCCCTGCAGTTCAGCCACTTCATAGTTCAAAAAGCGGTGGTCCATGCGCTGCATAATCTCGCGTTCGAGCAATTCCTTGAGCTCGACCAAATCGAGAATCATCCCGGTAGTGGCATCAGGGTCCCCCGCGATCGTGACTTCAAGCGTGTAATTGTGTCCGTGGCCATGGGGATTGTTGCATGCGCCGAAAACGCGCCGGTTCTCTTCCGCCGAGAAAGCCGGATTGTGATACACGTGCGAGGCTGAGAACTCAATCTTGCGCGTAATCGATACCATAGGTGCTTTGCCGCGGGGTTACAGCTACGGCCGTCCCGCCGACCCCACTGGATACTCTCGCCCCTTCCACACCACCGAACCTTTTGAATAGCGCCGCCAGGAGGCCAGAAGCGCTGCGCAATACATAATCACCGCCGGAACATAATATTGGATGCCTTGGAGGTTGTTTTGATTCGAGCGGAGCGCGACCGCGTACCTGATATGCCGGCCCACCAGCAAAGTGAGACCCGCGGCCAGAAAAACCCAATGCAACACTCCAAGCGTCATCATCACAACAGGGATCACCGGAAACACTGTGAAGATCTCCCAAGCCACGCATCCCGGCGAACCCCCCATCAATGGATATAGATTCTTTACCCAGCCCTGCCACATGGAGCCAAACGAGGTGTACATCCGCGCGCGGACGATGCCCGCTCCCGGCCCAAAATAGATGCGGTGGCCCGCGGCCTTCGCGCGGTACGCAAGCGCCACATCTTCCAACACCTCCCCGCTAACCGCTCGATGGCCGCCAATCGACTGATACAATTCCCGTGTGATTAAAATGTATTGCCCGTTTGCAGCAGCTGCCGGCGACCGCGGATCGTTAATCTGCCGGTAGCGGAACCTCTCCGCGAGCCGCGCAAAGACAAATGGAATCAGCGCGCGCTCCCACCAAGTTTTCGTCTCTTGTTCAGGAGAGAACGAAACCAACTGCGCCCCCATTTCAGCCGCAATCGCCATCGCCTTTTGCGTTGAGTCGGGAAGGTGAACGGCATCCGCATCTGTAAAAAGAAGCCACTCGCCTTGCGCTTGCTCGGACCCCCGCCATAAAGCGTAGTTTTTTCCCACCCATCCCTCCGGGAGTGAGTCAATCTCCAAAGTCCTCAAGTGCGGAATCCGCGCTTTGAGATCGCCGAGGATCTCGGCTGTGCGATCCGTGGATTGGTCGTTGACTACAATGATTTCGACCAATTCTTTCTGCTCCGCCAGAGATTCGACAACACGCGCAATGTTCTCCTCTTCGTTACGCGCAGGGATAATTACGGACACAAGCGGTACTATGGCGGTTGAATTCATTGACAGTGGATGGATAAGCCGACTCGCGCAAGCCGGCGGAACTTAGTATTATAGCAAGTGAATGGGCATTGCGCTGGCGGACAGTCAGAATTGAAGCGGTTACAAGGGAACCATGAGCAGCCTATCCCAAATCCTGGCAAGCAAAACGGGCACGCGAATCTTTTCCGGCGTCGTGCTCATAGTCGCTGTCGGTGTAGTAGTCCTTTTCGCAGCGCCGAGCTACCGCCAAGGCGAGGCCAGCATTGCCGGGAGTACTGCACGGGACTTCGCACTCGAGTTGAACGGGCGCCCCGCCCACTTGAGCGACCTGCGCGGAAAAGTGGTGATTTTGAATTTCTGGGCGTCGTGGTGCCCGCCCTGCGTGGAAGAAATCGATTCGCTCAACGCTTTGCAAAAACTGATCGCTGCGCGTGGCGGAACCGTGCTCGGAATCAGCGTCGATGAGGACGCGGACGCGTACCAGAAATTCCTCCGCGAGCATGACGTACCTTTTCCCAATTTCCGAGACGCATCAAAGAAAATCGCCCAAACCTACGGCACAGCGATGTATCCGGAAACCTACATTATCGGCCCGGACGGGCGCATCCTCCGAAAGATCGTCGGCGAGCAAGAATGGAACGGGCCTGAACTCGCAGGTTATATCGAATCATTGCTTCCCTCGGCGGCGAAATAATTCGCCAACACCCAATCAACCGGAACCCAAACTAAGATCGTAGCAAGCTTCGCGACCGGCTATATCCAAAATAAATTATCAGTCCAATCGCAAGCCACACGACCAATCGCGCCCAGTTCGTCCAACCTAGGCCGAGCATCATCGCAAGGCAGACCGCGATCCCCAAAATTGGGGTGAGTGGCACAAAGGGAGTCCTAAATGGCCGCGGCGCATTGGGATTCGTTTTCCGCATGATAATGATTCCCGCGCACACAATCACAAATGCGAAGAGAGTGCCGATGCTCGTCATTCTACCGACCACAGATATTGGCGCGAATGCCGCGAAGAGCGAGACGAATATCATCAAGATTAGATTGCATCGCCAGGGAGTACGGAACCGGGGATGGATATCGCGAAAGATTTGAGGCAACAACCGGTCATTCGCCATGGAAAAAAACACGCGCGACTGGCCAAGGAGCATAACAAGCATCACGGATGTCAGCCCCATCAACACGGCGATGTTCATCATCGTGCTGAGCCATCCATACGGAATGCGCGTCAGTGCAAGCGAAAGCGGCGCAGCGACGTTCAAGTCCTTGTAATTCACTATTCCGGTCAACACATGCGTGTAGAGGATGAAAAGCACAGTACAAACAAGCAGCGAGCCAATAATCCCGATTGGCATGTCCCGCTTGGGAAGCTTCGCCTCCTGCGCCGCAGTGGAGACGGCATCAAACCCGATGTAAGCGAAGAAAATCACCCCCGCGCCCGCAAGCAACCCGCTATAGCCAAATTCGCCGAAGTGCCCTGTCGTGTTCGGAGGAATCAATGGAGTGAGATTTGTCGGCCGGATATACGACCAGCCGATGGCAATGAATGTCAGAATGACGCCGACCTTCAAGAGCACGATGAGATTGTTGACCCCCGCGGATTCGCGGATGCCGATGATCAATGTCGCCGAAACCACGACCACGATTAGTACGGCTGGCAAATTGATGATTCCGTACAAGGTCGAGCCGTCTGGCATCGTGACTGGCTGCAATGGTGAGGCAATCAGCCGCGCGGGGAGATCAATCCCCAGATTGTGGAGTAGTGCGACGAGAGTCTGCGACCAGCCGATGGAAACCGTCGCCGCTCCAACCGAGTATTCCAGGACCAAATCCCACCCGATGATCCACGCGATCAACTCACCCATCGTCGCGTACGCATAGGTGTATGCGCTGCCGGAGATGGGGATCAAGGTCGAGAATTCGCTGTAGCAAAGCCCGGCGAAGACGCATCCAATCGCGGCCAGAATGAAGGAAATCACCAGCCCAGGCCCCGCGTTTGTCGAGGCGGCGACACCTGTCAGAGTAAAAATTCCGGCACCGATAATTCCGCCGACGCCCAACGCGATGAGTGAAACCGGGCCCAGCGAGCGCCTCAACTCATTTTTCGACTCCGATTCGGCTTTGATTCGTTCGAGCGATTTCGTGGAGAAAAGGCCCATTCCTTACCTCCCCATCACACGATGGCGATCAAGTTTGCGCGGACTATATCACCTCAATCGGGAAATTCTAGAAGGAAATTGCGCCAATCAAATCGGAAATACAAAAAGAGATGCTCCCCGCGCGGGGGAGCATCTCTCTTCGATTCTATGTAATTTATTGCCGGCTACTTCCTTGGATGCTGCGTCCTGTTATTATGCTTGTCCTGATAAATCTTATTCGAGAGTTTGTTCTGTTGTCGGTTCACCTGCGTCTTCTCTCCCTGCGTCAGCTTGCCGCCGTTCGCCTGGCGATCCGTCCGGACTTCCTTGTTCAGCGCGGTTTCCTTGCTCTCCATCTTTGCCGTCTCGCCGGCCGTCAACTGGCCGCTGTTGATTCCTTGCGCGATGCGGTCCTGCTGGTTCTCCCGTCGCTGATCAACTTCGTTGTTTCCAAAATGTTGCGTCGCGGCGTTGTGTTTGTCCTGGTAAATCTGGCTGGAAAGCCGATTCTGCTGCTGATTGATCTGTTCGCGCTCCTGGGTGGTAAGCTTTCCGCCGTCGTCTTTCCGGTCCGTACGGATTTCCTGATTCAAACCCGCTTCCTTCGTTTCCAGTTTGGCGGTCTCTCCAGCAGTTAATTGGCCGCTCTTCACGCCCTGAGCGATGCGGTCTTGCTGGTTTTCCTTGCGATCGCCGATCGTGCCCGGAGGCGGTGCGGTCTGCGATGTTTGTGAAGAGGAGGACTGGGATTGTGATTGTTGAGCCACGACTTGCAATGCGGCAACCGTTCCGGCCAGAACAAAAGCCAGCGACAGCGCCTTCCATTGGACCACTCTGCGTTTCATGGTGTCACCTCTGGTAGTTTTTTATTCTGATTCGTATTTCAACTGCCTCCTCTGCCCTATACATGGAACACAGCCGTCTGCGAAATGTTTCGCTCGCGGATTGCAATTCTGGAAACATTTCTCATGCGCTGATAAATGAGGCTTTTTCTTTTGCGGAAGGGGCGGCTTAGTTGGCTGAAGGACTTCTGGGTTATTCTACGGGTTCCAACGAGAGGCGAGAGCGGAACCTATGAAAGACGCAGTGTGCGGCATGGAGGTTAATCCAGAGACAGCCAGATTCAAGGCGCAAGCCGATGGACAAACATTTTATTTCTGTGGACAGGGTTGCCTCCAAAGGTTTCGCGCTGATCCTTCCAAGTATCTAACCAGCAGGCCCGCGGCAAAACCGGCCGACTTGCCCGCGACAACAACGGAAAAGAAAGAAGCCGTGGAATATACCTGTCCAATGCATCCGGAGGTGCGCCAGGACCACCCGGGTTCATGTCCGAAATGTGGAATGGCACTGGAGCCGGTCATCCCACCGATTACTTCTGCCAAAACAGAATACGTGTGTCCAATGCATCCGCAGGTTGTGCGTCCCGAGCCTGGCTCGTGCCCCATCTGCGGAATGGCGCTGGAACCTCGAGTGGCTTCTATCGAAGAAGAGCAAAATCCCGAATTCATCAGCATGAGCCGGCGTTTCTGGGTCTGTTTAGCTTTGACGATGCCTGTTTTCCTCGCCTCGATGAGCGAGTATCTTCCCGGCGCTCCATTTGAAAAGCTGATTTCTCCGCGCACTCTTACGTGGTGCGAATTGATATTAACGACGCCGGTTGTTCTCTGGGGAGGATGGCCTTTCTTCGTTCGCGGTTGGCAATCGATCGTCAATCGCAGCTTGAACATGTTCACGCTGATCGGCCTGGGCACTTCTGTGGCGTATTTCTATAGCATTGTCGCAGCGTTGGCTCCCGAGATCTTCCCCGCGTCATTTCGAGACGCACAGGGACAAGTCCCGGTGTATTTCGAGGCCGCCGCAGTCATCACGACCCTGGTCCTCTTAGGACAAGTGCTGGAACTGAAGGCGCGCAGCCAAACGGGGGCCGCAATTCGGGCGTTGCTCGGATTGGCGCCGAAAACAGCCCGTTTGGTCGGGGAAGACGGCACGGAGCAAGATGTTCCATTGGATCAGGTGAAACCAGGTGACCGAATTCGCGTCAGGCCCGGAGAGAAGATTCCTGTGGATGGCGTAGTACTCGAAGGCCGGACAAGCGTCGATGAATCCATGATCACCGGCGAACCAATTCCCGTAGAGAAGCAAAGCGGCGACCGAGTCACAGGTGCGACGGTCAATGGTACAGGTTCAGTCATCATGAAGGCACAGCGGGTTGGCAGCGAAACGTTGCTCGCTCAGATCGTTCGCATGGTTGCAGAAGCACAACGAAGCCGCGCGCCGATTCAGAAACTTGCCGATAAAGTCTCGGGATATTTTGTTCCGATCGTGGTTGGATGTGCGGTGGCTACTTTCGTCATTTGGAGCATGTGGGGGCCGGCTCCTCGCATGGCCCACGGCTTGGTGAATGCTGTGGCAGTGTTGATTATCGCCTGCCCGTGTGCGCTCGGCTTAGCTACACCAATGTCCATCATGGTTGCTGCCGGGCAGGGCGCGACAGTTGGCGTGCTTTTCAAGAATGCCGAAGCAATCGAGCTTATGCGCAAAGTGGACACTCTGGTCGTGGATAAGACGGGGACGCTCACTGAAGGCAAGCCGCGCATCGTGACAATCAAGACCGCCCCGGGAGTTGACGAATCGAAGGTATTGCGTTTTGCGGCAAGCATCGAGCGCGCCAGTGAACACCCATTGGCGGCGGCAATAGTTTCTGGCGCAAAAGAGAGAGGCATCGACCCCGTGGCAGTTGAGCAGTTCGAGTCACTGACCGGCAAAGGGGTACGAGGCCGCGTGGACGGTGCTGCGATCGCACTGGGCAATCGGAAGCTGCTGGAAGATCTCCAAATCACAGAGTCCGATAATCTGCGGAATGACTCTGAGGCGATGCGAGCGGAAGGCCAAACCGTAATGTTCGTCGCTGTTGACGGCCGCCTTTCAGGACTGATCGGAGTGGCAGACCCAATCAAGAAAACGACTCCGGAGGCCATCACTCTGTTGCACGATGACGGGATTCGCATCGTGATGTTGACGGGGGACAGTCTGACAACAGCCGAGGCCGTGGCGAAAAAACTCAAGATCGACCGCGTCATTGCCGAAGTGTTGCCCCAAGACAAAACCGCCACCATCAAGCAGCTTCAGGCAGAAGGACGTTTTGTGGCAATGGCCGGCGATGGGATCAACGATGCTCCTGCGCTCGCACAAGCCCATGTCGGCATTGCAATGGGGACCGGCACAGATGTAGCAATGGAAAGTGCCGGCGTTACATTGGTTAAAGGCGACCTGCGAGGCATCGTCCGTGCACGGTCCCTGAGCCGGGCTACGATGCGCAACATAAAGGAGAACCTCTTCTTTGCCTTTGTTTACAATTCCCTTGGCATTCCAATTGCGGCTGGGGCTCTGTTCCCGTACTTTGGCATACTCTTGAATCCAATGATTGCCGCTGCCGCAATGAGTTTCAGTTCAGTTTCAGTCGTAGGCAACGCCTTGCGCCTGCGTCGGACCAAGGTTTAAACATCGCACGCGCCCCGTATCTGATGCATTCCTGCTGATATAATCTCGGCATGACATTGGTCGAGATCCGATATCGATTGCAGGCGGATCTGACGCCCGCGCAACTCCGCTCTCTCGCCGAATTTTCCAACACCTACGGCCTCCGTCGCTTTCAGGTAGATGAAACAGGCCGTGTCTTGCAATTTGAATACGATGCCTCCCGTCTGCGCGATACACAAGTCGCGCATGTTTTGCGTGAAGCCAAAATCCCTATCCTGGAAAAAGTGGCTTAACTGAAGTTTCTAGGAACCACGCTGCGACTGACGGAGTGTTGCCTTACAAAAGGGAAGAGGCTCCTGCTTGGGGCAGGAGCCTCATAGAGCGCATCCTGTTTCCCGGCTTTTATGTGCCGGGGCGTGGGGTCATCCATCCTAGCTTCCCTCTCAGAGGCAGGTGGGAACGACCTCTTTCAACCTTCGAGCAAGCCCCTTCCCCCTCGCTCGCCGATTGATGTAGATCGTCATCAGGATGCGCACCACAGTTTAGTAAGCAATGCCTGTTCCAATCGGGCCCCTTGCAATGGCGCTGTAAGTATCTGCATTTGCTGCCGCTTTCCAATTTCAAAGACGCTTCGGTCTGTCACTGCAGCGAGCAACTAATCCCAATTCGGGATGACGCGTTCCAGATTGAGAATTTCCCTGTGGGTTATGATTCGAGAGAAGAAATCTATTGATTGCAAATCTCCCAATACCTAGGACGCAGCCGACTCTTGCGAATTGAGAATTTTCTCCAATATGTCAGGTATCTCGAATACAGCCCTGTTCTTGATGGCCGCGGCATTCGAGCGCATCCGCGTAAGCGTCCCCGGCGCTAGCAATTCGTTCACCGCGCGCTCAACCTCTTTGAAACTGTGCACCACAATTCCGACATCCCGCTCGCGCACCCATTCCGTGTTATAGCGCTCCTGAGGAAGTGTCCATGCATTGCACTCGACAATCACGGGCAGCCCCATCGCTACGGCCTCACTGATGCTGGCGGGGCCCGGCTTGCCCATAAAGAAGTCTGAGATTCGCATGTACTCATTCACGCGCGACGTAAATCCCTCGATGAACACAGGCATTCGCCACTTGCGTCCGCGCAATGTCGCCGCGAGCTTTTCATTTTTGCCGCAAATCATAATGAGCTGTACATCGAGACTCGACCGGCTCATCCGCTCAGCAATCTCAACCATCACATTTGAACCGTATCCACCGAACAGCACAACTCCTGTCGGCGCATCAGGGCGCAAACCAAGCTTCGCGCGCCCGGTGGGAGCGTCCAATTCTGGTGTCTCATAAAACCGCGGATTCAAGATCATTCCCGACGTGCGGAAAATGTGATCGTCGCCGTACCCGAATGCGCGCGCCTGCTGCACGGCACGCTCGGTTCCGCAGATCAGTCGCTGTATTCGCGGCTCGATCCAAAATCGTGGAGGATAATCCGCGAAATCCGTTAGAATCGTCACAAAGGGCCGTCCGGGATAAACGCGCGCATAGCTCTCCCCCAGCTCGCGGTTGAAGTGAGGTATCACGGAGACGAGGATATCGGGAGAATGAATACGCCATAGCCCTTCCAGAAGCCGCACCGTCGGTTTATGGCACAGCGCGATAACGCCTTGCAGCACTCTGAGAAGCTGTGCGGCCCCGAGGGTCCAGCCGCTTCGCAGTAGACGGTTGTACGCCTCTTGAATGCGTATCCCCGTGAGCCGGCGCAGGATGTCCAGTGTGTCCAGCTGATCCTGCAGATTAACCAGCGCAACTTCCCACGAACGATTCTGCCGCTCGATGACTGCGGCGAGAGCGTTCGCCGCATTCCTGTGCCCACCACCCGCATCATGGAAAACAATGGCAATCCGTTTCATCTGGCGCCTGATTTTTTCACAGTTGAACGATCTAAAATCTGATTCTGAATCCCCCCAGCTCATTCCTGACAATTAACTCTTTGGACCCGGTAAGACAGCGTTCTTATGAATGTCACATGGATGTAACACGAACGATTTAACACAGAGGCATGATATGTGACATGCATGTCCACACGAGATATTCGGGTATGTGCACCTTTCCTGTACTCAGCCAATTCTGCCGGGAATCCTACAATGCCCCGGAAGCCGTCTACGACACCCTCTTGCGGCGCGGCATGACGCTTGTGACGCTGACCGACCACGATTCGATTGACGGTGCAGAATCTCTCCGCGGCTTTGCCAACTTCTTCGTCAGCGAAGAGGTCACCTGCCGGATGCCAAGCGGAACTGCATATCACGTTGGTGTCTATGGCATAACGGAACGAAACCATATCGAAATACAACGCCGCCGCGATGATCTTATTTCCCTTTTGATTTACCTCACAGAAAAACGAATCTTGTTCTCTGTGAACCACGTATTCTCCGCACTCACGGGACGCCGCGCCGCCGCCGATTTCCATTGGTGGCAATCGTATTTCCCGGCCTACGAAACCTTGAACAGCTCCATGCCGGCAACTGTGAACAGGAAGTCGCGTGATCTTGCGCGTGAACAGCGCAAGATTGGACTTGGCGGCTCGGATTCTCACACGATGATTCTTTTGGGCCGCGCCTGGACGGAAGTCCCGGGCGCGCGCAACGCCGAGGAATTCCTCTCCGGACTGCGCGCGGGCCGCGGAATCGTGCGCGGCAAATCAGGCGGACCGTTTGGCCTCGCACGAACTTTCTCGCTGGTTGCATGGGAGATGATGCGCGAACGAAAGTGGACGCTCTTGCTCGCGCCGCTCGCGGGCCTGCTTCCTGCAGTATCGGCTGCATACTCGCTCCACGAAGAGATCTTTGCCCGGCGCTGGTATGCTTCCGCTCTTCAACAATCATTTGCGTCTGGGGACCGTTCGCTTTGGGAAATGACGCCCTTTGCGCAGGAGTCGGCGGCATGATGCTCACTTATTCCGTCCGGATATATATCGAAAGACGAGACCAGCGTCTGATGCGCCGCCTTCATCGCTGGCATGCGCCGCGATGGGTCCGCGTGTGGATGATCGCCGCGACACGTCTTGGTGACGGCTGGCTCTGGTCCGGATTGGGAATTGCGCTTTTAATTGCGGGAGGCCCCAGGCAATTGGCAGCAGTGGAATCGGCGGGCTTCTCGGCACTTTCAAGTGTGCTGCTTTTTCTTCTGCTAAAAAGGCTCTTTCACCGGAGCCGTCCTTGTGAAATCGAGCCGCATTGTTGGGCGCACATTCTTCCTCCCGACCAGTTTTCCTTCCCTTCAGGCCATTCGATCACGGCGTTTGCCGTCGCGATCCCGCTGGGAGCATGCTACCCAGCCGTTCAATTCCCTTTGCTGGTCGTGGCCGTAAGCATTTCACTATCCCGAATCATGCTCGGGATGCATTATCTCAGTGACGTTGTGGCGGGGGCGATCCTCGGCTCCGCCCTTGGTATGGTGTTTTTCCACGCGTTCCACTAACTCTGCCGCCTCGCAAGCACCAAACACTCAATTTGTATTTCATGGTTCTGAGTGTCTCAGCTGTTTCATTTCGGATGAGTACTTCATTCTTGAAACACAGCCCGAATCACCTTGGCGGAAGAATCTCTTAGGTGGTTGAATTCACACAACTTAATACGTCAATTGTGAAGTGACTGGCCTCTTGTGTGCCTAGATGATGGGTATGGCTGTTACTGGGAAAAAGCGGCTCGGAGAAGTCCTGCAATCTCGCGGCAAGATTTCGAAGGCTGACCTTGCCCACGCGCTCGAGGATCAAGAGGGAAGAGTGATCCAGCTCGGGGAACTTCTCCTCGAACGCGGGCTGACGGGAAAGACCGATCTCATTGACGCGCTTGAGGAAGTAAACCACGTGCCCTACGTAGACTGCGGTGAGGTACGTCCGGACCCCGAAGCCCTCCGGCTGGTTCCACGGGCGCTTGCGGATCGTTGCTGCGCTTTGCCTCTTCGCCGCGAAGGTACGCGCCTGATCGTAGTGCTCGCGCAGCCCCAGGATCTATCCCTTCTCCATCAATTGCGGTTTTCCACCGGGATGGAAATCTCGCCGAGGCTCGGTTTCCGGGAAGAAGTCCGCTCCGCCATTCGCCGCGCTTACTCGACGCCGGACTCTAATGCCTCCGCTCTCGGGACGGCCACAGAAAAGATGGCACACGAAGACTCTTCCGGATCTCAGGAAATGGAGTTCGTATCTACCAGCACGCGCCAGAACAATCTTGATGCCATTGAAGAGATCCAAGTCGAATTAATGCAGAAACGCACTCCGGCGGTCCGCATCGTCTCCGATATCATCCTGGCGGCAATGGATAAGAAGGCGAGCGACATTCACATTGAACCCCAGAGCGGCGGACTCGCCGTCCGCCTCCGAGTGGATGGCGTGCTTCGGGACTTGCGTCTAATTCCGCGCGAAATTCAGAATTCACTCATATCTCGCATCAAAATCCTCTCGGATATGGACATCGCCGAAAGACGTTCGCCGCAGGACGGACGATTCCTTGTCAAAATGCCGGGCCACCAGCTCGATATGCGCGTCTCTTCCCTCCCCACCCAATACGGCGAAAAGATTGTTTTGCGCTTGCTGGAAACGGACTCCCCGACACAGACCCTGCCGGAATTGGGAATGGATCCGGGGCTTGAAGAGAAGTTTCGGCAATTGCTTGCCCTCCCTCAGGGTACTCTTCTGGTGGTTGGTCCCACGGGGTCCGGCAAGACCACGACGCTGTATTCCGCGCTCAATTTTCTTCGCAAACCCTCCGTGAACATCATTACCGTTGAAGACCCCGTTGAATATGTTTTGCCGGGGATCAATCAGGTTCAGGTGAACACAAAGGCCGGCCTTACGTTTGCCACTTGCCTCCGCTCCATCCTCCGCCAGGACCCCAACATCATTATGGTCGGCGAGATCCGGGACCGCGAGACCGCAGAGATATGCATGAAGTCCGCGCAGACGGGACACCTCGTCCTTTCCACACTGCACACGAATGACAGCATCTCCGCGATCATTCGCCTCCTCGACCTGGATGTTCCCGGATACTTGATTGCTTCTTCGGTGTCGGGGATCATCGCCCAGCGCTTGGTTCGAAAATTGTGCGCTTGCCACAACCGGGTCCCCGCCGACCCGGAATTCGTCAGTCAAATGCTTGCGGCTGGCGCGCTCCACGCCCCCGAATGGCGCGGCCTGTCGATCGGATGTACTGCCTGTGATCAAACCGGGTACAAGGGCCGGATCGGTGTGTTCGAACTGCTCCTCTTGGATGAAGGTGTAAAGAATCTGATCCGGACAACTGCGCGAAGCGAAGAAATTCGCGACTGGGTGCGGGGCCAGGGAATGACGCTCATACAGGAGGATGCCCTCCTGAAAGTTGATCGTGGACTAACCACTTTGGAGGAAGTCCAGCGCGTCGTTCGTTTTGAAAGCATATCGAGCATCGAATGTGAAAATTGCGCCCGCAAACTCGCTCCGGCGTTCCATTACTGCCCCTACTGCGGGGAAAGGCGCCTCCACACGCGCGCTCGCTCAACTTCCACCGATTCGCCCCGCGAAGCTTTTGTTTCTGAGGAATAGGGCCAAATCTCCGCGCGGGTCATTCTTCCCCGATCGAAATCTTCTCTGGTGGATGAAAACCTGTGGTACTACTCGCGTACTACGCTCCTATGTCCTTTATGCTCAGCAAGTTAGAAAAACCGGTTCCAGAACCCGGGTACGCCCAAAACAAACCATTTGAGCCATCTCCCGCGGACGGTCGCGCGGAGCATCATTGCGCGTGGCTCGACAACGGAACAAATTCCCGCTCGCTCTCGCAATGGCCTTACTCAGCGCAATTGCTGCCGTGCCGCTCCTGGCGGACACGCGCGGGACGCAAACTTCGAATGCGCAGCAGTTCCGCTGCTATTGCCAGTGCGAAACCAACGGTGAGCATCCGGCGTGTCCCAAGAAAATGTGCGATTTGAAAAAATATGAGACCCGCTGGTGGGCCACTTCCTGCCATAAATCCGCTACAGAGTCCTCCACAAAGAAGGAACAGCCCTCTGCACCCGTCAAGGCTCGGACGCGCGCGATTCTCAACGCCAGACGATGACTGTCTCTTACGTGAACTGAAGGCACAACCCTGGAATTATCAGTAAACCAGCTTCCATTTCCATATCACTTATTCAACTTTAAATTCAATGTTCGCGAGTTCCGCCCTTGTTCTTTAGGACGCACCTGCATCCCTTTTCTTTCTCGCGCGGAGGAACCACATGATATTTCCACTCGAAATCAGATCACTTAATCTTGTATTGAGACAAATCAAAGGCTGGCTTCGGGAACTTCATTCGGAAGTCTTCAAGCGTTTGGGTGACGATCTTTGAAATAACCAAATTCCGAAACCATTTGTGGTTGGCGGGGATGATGTACCACGGAGCGTTGTCCGTGTTGCATTTGGTCAGCGCCTCTTCATATGCCTCGACATACTGATTCCAGAACTTGCGCTCCGCGAAATCCGCCGGAGAAACTTTCCATTGGTGGGTGGGGTCGTCCAGCCTTTCCTGGAAGCGCTTCTTCTGCTCGTCTTTGCTGATATGCAGGAAAAACTTCAATATTGTGACGCCGCTTTTAGCCAGCAGCTCCTCAAACATATTGATTTGTCCATATCGCTTTTTCCAAATTTCTTTGGCCACAAGGTTATGAACGCGAACCACGAGGACATCCTCATAGTAAGACCTGTTGAAGATTCCGATCTGTCCCCGCTCCGGCACCGCGAGATGCGCCCTCCAAAGGAAGTCATGTTCCGCCTCGTCATGCGACGGCACTTTGAACGACGTGACGTGGCAGCCCTGCGGATTTACGCCGGACATCACATGGCGGATTGTGCCGTCTTTTCCCGCTGCATCCATTCCTTGCAATTGAATCAACAGAGCGCGCTTGTTTTCCGCGTACAGAAGAGATTGGAGGTAATCCAGCCTCTCGATGGCCTTCTCCGTTAGCTTCTTTGCCTCCGATCCCTTCTCAAACCCGAAAGTATCATCGGGGTCAAAGTGCTCCAGGCGCACTTTCTTTCCCAGTTGCACTTTTGATTTTTTTGCGAAGTCCATTTCGAGAATCAGTGTACACCCGCGGTGGGAGCGTTCGTCGGTGCTTTCCATCCCGGCCCGCGCAGGGGGACGCCGGCTTTTACTCCGGTCGCCTTTCCTTGTTCGTACGCCACCTGTCCGTTCACCATCACATACGCAACGCCCTCCGAAAGCTGCCCCGGTTGGGTGTAAGTCGCATGATCGATAATTTTGGCGGGGTCGAAGATCGTAATGTCGGCGAAGAACCCCGGCTTCAGGAATCCCCGGTCCACCAAATGAACGCGTTCCGCCGGAAGCGATGTGATCTTTCGTACCGCTTGCTCCAGCGGGACGAGATGCAAATCGCGCGAGTAATGTCCGAGGAATCGCGGCATCGAGCCCCACGTCCGTGGATGATCGTGCGGGCCGTAAAGCGGCCCATCGAGCGATTCCTCACCCGCATCCAGCCCGATGCTTGTCCACGATTGCTTGAGTCCCATCTGCAAATCCGGCTCGCTGGCGATGAAATAGAGCGCGCCGGTTTGCCCGTTATCCTCAATAACGAAGTCCATCAATGCGTCAATCGGGAGTTTGTGCCGGGCCGCCGCCATTTCCGCCACGGTCTTTCCTTCAAACTGCTTCAGCGCGGGGTTAAAAACGGACGCGATCATCACTCCCGCCGGCCCGCCGCTTGCCAGATACAAGTTTTCCCAGTCCTTGTGGGTTGCGGCCATTTCGGCCCGGATGCGCCGGCGAACCACAGGATCATGCAAGCGCTCTAATAACTTTGCCGGTCCGCCGTCCGCAACCCAGGGAGGCAACGAAGAAGCAAGCGCTGTTGCTCCCGCAAGGTAAGGATACATGTCCGCGGCAATCTCAACTCCGGACTTCCTCGCGCCCTCAATCTTCCTCACGACAAGCGTCATCTGCCCCCAGCGATCCTTGCCCGCCACTTTCAGATGAAAGATCTCAACGGGCAATCCGCCTTCGCGACCGATTCGGATTGCTTCGTCAATTGCCGCCATTTCCGAGCGGCCCTCGCTTCGCATGTGCGTCGCGTAAATCCCGCCATACCGCCCTGCAACCTGCGCCAGCGAAATCAGCTCCTCGGTCTTCGCATAATGGCCGGGAGGGTAAATCAGCGCCGTGGATAGCCCCATCGCACCCTGCTCCATTGCCTTCGCCACCAGCGCCTGCATTTGCGCCAATTCTTCCGGCGTGGGCGCGCGGTCTGCATCGCCAACCACGTATTCGCGCACTTGTGCCGCACCGACATACGTTCCCAGGTTGATGGGAGTCCCATCTTTCGCTAGCCGGAGCAAATAACCCGCGAGGTCTGTCCAATCCACTTGGAGATGGAAATGTTCGAGGAACGGCTTGAGAGGCGCAAGCGTCCTTTCATTCTGCGGCGCCACGCTTCCGCCTTCGCCTGTGATTTCTGTCGTGATCCCCTGCGAGAGCTTGCTCAGCGCGCGGTTGTCTATCAGCAACGATGTCTCCGACTGCCCCAGCATGTCGATAAATCCCGGCGCGACGACCATTCCCTTCGCGTCAATCACGCGCGTAGCGTGAGCATTCCCAAGTTTGCCGACGGCAACAATTCGATTGCCGCGGATACCGACATCGCCTGAAAACCACGGGTTGCCGCTTCCATCCACAACCCGCCCGTTGCGGATTAAAATGTCATAGGTCTCCTCGCTAAGTGCGGGCGCGTCGTAAGCAGCTGTGGCGATTTCGCCAAGCGCCTGCCCCACAATCTTTGTCGCCGCTTCAGGCAGGTCGCGTGGCACCGTCACATGGTTTGCGTAAATCGCGAATGCAAGATGCTGCCCACTCGCCGTGGTCATATATCCGGCGAGCCCCTTACCGGTGACCATTAGCGTCTTCGTCAAAGCGTTAAACGCACCGAACGTTCCCGTCTTCGCATGAACTTTTCCCGCCGCGGGTGAATCGGGTTGGATATTCCACAGCGTCCCGTCCTTCCCGAGGATTGGCAACGCGTCGTGGAATACATGGAAGTCCGGACGCTTCGACCAATACTCCAGGTAATGCACAATAAAGTCGGGCGTGAAGAAAGCCGACTGCGCGCCCCCCGCGCCGTCTGCTTGCGATGCCCCTGCCAGATCCAGTCCTGCCTTCGTCAAAAAGACATTCTCTGCATCGAATCCCGCCTGCTCTGCTTCTGGGCCGGGCCGGTTGCCCACAAGCGCACCGACAATCGAAGGCGTCATGCTCGCATGTAGGTTTTGACTGACCTTAAGCGTCACTTTGATCTCTTCAGCGAGCGGCGGGGAAACGTGCTCCGCAACCGCGTTTTCATCCGTGTACGCCGTCTTCAATCCCCCGAAATCCGTTATAACCGCCGCGGCGCGGGGCTCTGCTGTCACCCCCTTCTCGCGAAGCGCTTCTGTAAACACAATTTCCGCAAATCGCGTCGGCTCCGGCACTTTGTACGCAAAGAGAATCGGCGGCCCACCCGCGGGCATCGTTCCAGAGATCGTCACCGTGTGTGTCCCGTCGGGCGCTGCGGTGTCATTTCCAAACCGCACCATCGGCTGCGAATCGGCCGCGCCTGTTTGCGTCTGATTGAGAAAGGTCACATAGCTCGTAACCGGTGAAATCTTCGATGTCATCGAACTTCCCGTGGTCGCTCCTGCTGTCAGCGTCACGTCTACGATGTTGTCATTCACCGAAATCGGCGAGATGACCGCCTGCGTGCCCAACTCCCTGGCGCCCTCGCGGAAAAGCGTAGCGTCCACAAGGACGTGCCCTTCGACGCGCTTCGCTCCCTTCGCGGCAACTTGCGCCGCCATCTCCCGTATTACCGCGAGCGGATCGCCGGGCACCGCTTGCGTATCAGGACTTCCCGCATAAGAGTGATCCTCATTCTCAAATGCCATCGTCCCGTCCGGCCCGATGCGCCCCGAAAGGTTCGGATCCCCGCTCGCAACAAGCACCAGATCGCCCTTCACGGTTCCGGAGGAATCAATCGGCCCCGTACGATATACGCGCGTATGGAACCGGTAATCCGCTCCGAGCAGCGCCAGCGCCGTCCCTTCCGTCAGCAGCTTCGTCGTTGAAGCCGGGGTGAAAAGTTTGTCCGCGTTCAATTCATAGACTGGCTGTCCCGTGTCGAGCGAGTAGAACTCAATCCCAAAACTCGAGTACCGAAACTCAGGCCTGCTTATGATCCTCTCGATGCGAGCCGCGAGAGAGTCCATCGCGTGCGCGCTCGTAGCGCCGTTTTCCTGCGCGGGCATCGTTGATGCCAGCAGCACGGCCGCAAACGCCCCGGCAACGGCGCATTGCATTCCTGCCCACCGCGTCTCCGAATCCCTTTTCTGCTGACCAACTCGATCTCGCTTCATTTTGGCTCTCCAAAACTCGGTGTTAAGAACCCTCGCAAATAATGCCCCGCCTGTGAAGCTCTTTTACTTGGCTGACATCCTCAAGTCAATGCGCAAGTCAATAGTGCAATTCCCTCCCAAATCCGCGCTAATCCCCCAATGGAAAACTCTTTCCCTCTCATTCTGCCTGTCCCACGACTGGCCCCCAGTCCAGTAGTTTTCCGCGCAACTCAAGCATAGCCTCACTTCAGCGGGGAGATAAGGTCACCGGGGTGGGTCTCCCCAATACAACCAGCATTTCAGCTCTCGGGAGGATACATGCTTGATACGGAAGCCTTTGCAGAGTTTCGCAAGGCGCTTGGATTCCTGCGAGACGGTTATCCCGATAAAGCCTTACCTCACATTCAACACGCCAGCCAGCTGGAAGAGCACAATCCTTTCTACCAATCCTATCTGGGCGTGACTATCGCCAGAGCCGAAAAAAAATGGTCCGAGGCGGAAAAACTCTGCAACAACGCTCTCCGTTTGAAGCGCGATCAGCCTCAGCTCTATCTGAACCTCGCTGAGGTCTACATCGCGGAAGGCCGCCGCCAGGACGCCATGGAAACGCTTTCCATGGGCGCGAAATACGCGCAGCGGGACGCTCGTATTCAGCACCTGATGAGTCAAATCTCCTGGCGCCGACGGCCTGTGGTCCCCTTTCTTGACCGGAGACACTTCCTCAATCGCCGTTTGGGCAGTTGGCGGCACAGAGCCCTGCGGGTTCTTCAGGGCGAAGCGCAGGACGCAATTCCTGAGCCCTCCTGAGCGGCTTTTCTTTATCAAGTTTGCAGTGCCAGCAAGGCGAGCCGCCGTTCGACTCCACTCCCGGGCGCCGGCTCGCCTTTGCTTTTCGCTTTCCTACCCTCGCATTGACTTGCATATCAGCGCCCCATAAGATGCTCGTTGAATGCCCGAACAGCCATCCTTTGTCGGAAAAACGATTGCCCACTACCGTGTCATGGAAGAGATCGGCGGCGGTGGAATGGGCGTCGTTTACAAGGCTGAAGACACCAAGCTCCGCCGCTTCGTCGCGCTGAAATTTCTTCCCGCCGAAGTAGCCGCCGACTCCCAGTCTCTCGAACGCTTCCAGCGCGAGGCGCAATCCGCGTCCTCACTGAATCACCCCGGCATTTGCACCATCTACGACATTGACACGCAGGACGGCCATCCCTTCATCGCCATGGAATTGCTCAAGGGCCGGACCCTGAAGCAACTCCTCACCTCAGGCGCGATCGACCTCGAGCGCCTGCTCGATATCGGCATCCAGACCGCCGACGCGCTCGACGCCGCTCATTCCGAAGGCATCGTTCATCGCGACATTAAGCCCGCCAACATCTTCATCACCGATCGCGGCCAGGCCAAAATCCTCGATTTCGGTCTCGCGAAAAATGTCTCGCGCGCCGCCAGCGGCAAACCTCCCGTCGCATCTCAGGCCACGATTGTTGACGACCCAAATCTCACCAGCCCCGGCACTGCCCTTGGCACCGTCTCCTATATGTCGCCCGAGCAAACACTTGGCAAGGAACTCGACGCGCGCACCGACATCTTTTCATTCGGCGTCGTTCTCTACGAAATGGCCACCGGCCGAATGGCCTTCGCGGGGAATACTTCCGCTGCGATTTTTGACGCGATTTTGCATCGCGCGCCCGTTGCTCCTGTCCGCCTGAATCCCGATATTCCCGAGGAGCTCGAGCGCATCATCAACAAGGCCATCGAAAAAGATCGCGACCTCCGCTACCAGCACGCCGGTGAAATTCGCGCGGATCTGAAGCGCCTCAAGCGCGACACTGACTCCACCCGGTCGGTCGTCATTCCCGCCGACGAGGATCTGGGCGACGAAGGCGCCACGCAAGTCGGCCTTCCTGTCGCTGCGACGCCCCGCCGTGGCACTCCAACTTCAGGCCGCTCCCGAGCGGCCTCCTCGAGTGTTCAGCGAGCCGCTGCGGCTGCCCAAGGTCAGGACATTTTCCAGCGGGATGATGTCTCTTCCGCCGCTTCGCACCGCGCCGGACTTGGCTGGAAACTTTGGGTGGGAATTGCGGCGGTAACAGTCGCCGCCATTGCAGGGGGCGGCTATTTCTACACGCACCGCGCCCAGGCCCTGACCATGAAGGGTTCCATCGTCGTCGCCGACTTCGCGAATGCAACCGGTGACTCTGTTTTCGATCAGACCTTGCAGCAGGGTTTGACCGTGCAACTCGAGCAGTCCACCGTTCTAAACATTCTCTCCGACCAGCAAGTCGCTCAACAGCTCCGCTTGATGGGGCAGCCCCCCATGTCCAAGCTCACGAGCGATCTGGCCCGCCAGGTGTGCGTGCGCACGGGCAGCTCGGCAACGTTGGAAGGCTCCATCACGCAGGTGGGCACGCAATACAACTTGATCGTGAAAGCAGTGAATTGCGCCACGGGCGAAACGCTCACAAGCGTATCCGGCCAGGCATCGGATAAGAATCATGTGCTCAGCACCCTCGGCGGGCTTGCGTCGGACCTGCGCGGAAAGCTCGGCGAATCCCTTGGCTCCATCCAGAAACACAGCGATCCTCTCGAGCAAGCCACCACAACCTCTCTCGATGCTCTGAAGTCCTACACCATCGGCCGCGAAACGCTTGTCAAGAAGGGCGATAACGACGCTGCTGTCCCATTCTTCCAACGCGCCATCGCTTTCGATCCCAATTTTGCCATGGCCTACGCCAGTCTCGGCACCGTCTACAGCAATCTGGGCAAGTCGGGTCTGGCCAAAGACAACATCCGCAAGGCAAATGACCTCCGCGATCGCGTGAGCGACCGCGAAAAATTCTACATTTCCTCCCATTATGAGGGAATGGTAACCGGAAATCTCGATAAGGCCGTCGATGTATACCAGCTCTGGATCCAAACCTACCCCGCCGACGCGGGGCTGATTAACGTCAATCTTTGCAGCATCTATCTGCAGCTCGGATTTCAAGACAAGGGTCTTTCCGCATGCCAGGACGCCGAACGCCAAGACCCGGGCAGCAAGCTGGCTTCCAACAACCTTTTTGAACTCTACATTAGAACAGGACGTCTCGACGAAGCCCGCGCTCTCTTCGACAAAGATTTTTCGGCGGATAGCGAAACACCCGTTTTTCACTTGCTCCTCTTCGAGCTTGCCGCACTTCAGAAGGATCCCGCGGGGATTCAGAAGCAAATGGATTGGGTTGCTTCCAAGCCCGCGCTGGCCCCCGTCCTTGTGCAAATCCAACGGGGCATGGCGTTTGCGAAAGGGCAATTCGCAAAAACGCGCGAACTCTACCAGCGTCAAATCAATTCACTCGATCCCGTCAAAGATAAGGAAGCCCGCGCCTCCCTGCAGGCAAATCTCGCGGCTCTGGAAACCCTTTTCGGATACGATTCTCAGGCGCACCAGGACATCCGCGCCGCTCTCACAAGTTCCGCCACCTCGACTGACGTTCAAGACATTTCGCTCATAATTCTCGGATTCTTGGGCGATACCCAGCGCCAACAGTTGCTCATGGACGATCTTTCCAAGCGCGAACCGGAAGATACGTCCATTCAAAAGATTCTCTTGCCTGAGGCCCGGGCAGCCGCCGCTTATTTCCGCAAGGATTACGCGAAATCCGTTGACCTCCTCCAGCCTGTCTTCCAATATGAATTGGGATCGCTTGATGGGATGAACTCGACCTACCTTCGCGGCTTGGCATATCTTCATATGGAGAAGCCCCCCGAAGCCGCCGCCGAATTCCAGCGAATTCTTGACCATCCCGGCATCAGCGTCGCATCTCCAATCTATGCGCTAAGCCGTTTGGGTCTCGCTCGCGCCAAAGCGTTGCAGGGCGATAAAGCAGGCGCGCGTACCGCCTATCAAGACTTATTCGCCATTTGGAAAGACGCTGACCCGGATCTCCCGCCCCTCGTCGCCGCCAAAGCCGAATACGCCATGCTCCAGTAGTGGCCCGCTTCGGTCTCCAGCTTGACGAATCGTCTTCAAATCAGGAGAATCCCTCCCATGTCTAAAAAGTTCTGAATCCGATAATCAACGGACCCGTAAGGTCCGTATAGGGGCCGGGCTTGCCCCGCCCGCCCCCGAGGTCATCCCGAGGCGCATCCGGTGCTTCCGAATCGCCAATTCTTTCTGACCCGTTAATCGCGTCATTCGTAGCGTAACGCGACCATGGGGTCCACGCGCATTGCGCGCCGCGCCGGAATTGCCGTTGCTGCCAGCGCGATGAAGATCGTGAACGCGACAACCACGGCATAGATGGTGGGATCGAATGGGCTGACATGCACCAGCATCGCCGATACCAGTCGGCTGAGCGCTATGGCCATAACCGACCCCGCCGCGAGCCCCGCCAGCGCGAATGTCAGGCTCTCCCGTGCGACCAACCGCAGGATGTCCGTCGGTTGCGCCCCCAATGCCGCTCGAATGCCGATTTCGTTTGTGCGTTGAGCCACCGAATACGCCATCACGCCGTAAAGCCCAATCGCAGCAAGAAATAGCGCCGAGCCCGCAAGGATGCTCAGCAAGCTGGCCGCGATCTTCTGCCCGAAAAGCGATCCGCTGATGGATTCATTCAAAGAAATGGTGTTGAACACCGGCACTGCCGGATCCAATGCTTGCGCTTCCCGGCGTATTGCCACGATCGCTTGCTCCACCGAACCACGTGTCCGGACGTAAAACGTTCATTCCATCTTCCGGCCGGTAAATCTGGCGCGCCGGCACATAAAAATAAGGCATGGGACTTTCGGTGATGTGGAAATACTTGATGTCCCGCACCACGCCGACAATCGTGAACCACTCTCCCCACCCGTGCACCTTGCGCCCGATCGCCTCCCCGGTTGGCACGAAGCGGCGGACGAATTCTTGATTAACGATCATCACCGGTTGGATAGGGTCGCGTGACTTGTCATCCTGCAAATTAAAATCCCGGCCGGAAATCAATGGGATCTTCATCAAGTCAAAATACCCGGGTGCCACAACCGTGCGGAAAATCTTCATGTTTTCGCTCGGCCCCGGTACATATCCCTGAATTTGCAGGTCTTCCCAGGAGTCTCCTCCGATGCTCAATGGAACGAAATCGGAATAGCTGACGGCTGTGACTCCCGGTTCGTGTCCAAGCTGCTCCTGCAGACGGCGCGAAAATGAATCGGCTTGCTGCAAATTGTAGCCGGCGGCGGAAAAACTCACGTGCGCCACGCCAACATTGTTCGGGTCGAAACCGGGCTGCATCGCGCTGGCGAGATGGAAGCTTTTCACGAAGAGGCCGGCCCCCACAAACGTTATGACCGCGAGGGCCACTTCGGATATCACCAAAAGTCCGCGTACCCGGCGCGAGCGTGCGCTCGAGGTTCCACTCCGGCTGCGATCCTTAAGCATCTCGTTTACGTTTTCCCGGCCGGTTTGCAGCGCTGGAGTAATCCCCGCCAGGATGGCAACGCCAAACGTCAGCGCGGCCGTGAACAGCAGCACTCTTGCGTCAATAGGAGGCCGGACAAAAGTCGGTATTCCAGGCAGCGGAACAAGCCACCTCAGCGAGTCACTGAGCCAGTACGCCATCAGCAAGCCGAGCCCTGCCCCGCCGCACGCTAGGAGCCACATCTCCGTGAGGACTTGCCGGATCAGACGCGACTGCGGCGCTCCAAGGGCAAGCCGCACGCTGAACTCCTTCTGCCGGCTCGTGGTGCGCGCCAGCAACAGATTCGCGACGTTCGCGCAAACGATCAGAAGCAACACTCCACTGAAAGTCATCAAGAGGCTCAGCGGTCCCAGCATAGGATTCTGTATTCCGTCGTGCGCTTTCCACATCGGCAACAAATTAGCGCTCATGCCCTCGTTCGTATCCGCATCCGCCTCGGCCATGCGCCGGGCGAGTGACTGCAACTCGGAGCGCGCCTGCTCGATGCTCGTGCCAGGCGCGAGCCGCGCCAGCACGCGAAACATCCGCGTCTTGCGATCCTCAAGCATCCAGTCGCTTCCGGAGTTCACTTGGCCCAACATCGTCGCGGGCGCCCAAATCTCAAACGTTTCTCCGGGCATGGATCCGTGGAAGCTCACCGGCGCCACACCGATGATCGTGAACTCACGGCGGTTGATGTGAAGGATCGCGCCGATCGCGGATGGGTCGGAGTGATAGCGGCTCATCCAGAACCCGTGGCTGATCACCGCTACCGGGTGCGCATTCGGCGCGTCATCCCGTTCGGCGATCGAGAAGAACCGGCCCGCCTCGGGCCGCACGCCCAGCAAATCGAAATAACTTCCGGAGACGAGTTCACCCCAGATGCGTTCGACGTTCGTTTCGCTGCCGACTGCAAATGCCATCTCCCGCGCCACCGTCATGGACTCGATCAGTTTTAAGTTGTCGCGGAAATCGCGGAAGTCCAGGTAGGAAGTTCTTTTCGAATCCCCGTTAGGGGCTATCTCTTCCAATGCCACCACGCGCTCTGGATTGCTTGCCCCGGGCAACGGGTTGAGTAGAACCGAACTCACCCAGCTAAAGATGGTTGTGTTCGCGCCGATGCCAAGGGCCAACGTGAGAATTGCCACCAGGGTGAAGCCCGGATTCCTCCGAAGCTGGCGAAGTCCATAACGGGCATCGCCAAAGAAACTCTCGATCGCCGGCCACTGCCAGACCTCTCGGCTGCTCTCCTTGGCCAACGTGACGTTGCCGAATTCCCGCTGCGCCGCTGCTGTCGCATCTTTCCGCGACATTCCGCTTTCCACGAGCCCCTCGATCTTTTCCTCGAGATGCTCCTGGATTTCGTCCGCTAGGTCGCCATCGAGTCGCCGTCGTGAAAATAGCTGCGTAACCCAGTTCACGATTTCACCGGAGCCAGCACGCGTGTAATTCCTTCAAACATTCGCTCAAATTTTGACATTTCAACCCCCAGTTGCTTTTCGCCCGCGGGCGTCAACTTGTAAGTCCGCACGCGGCGGTTTGTGGATGACACTCCCCATTCGGCTTTCAGCAGCCCTGCCTTCAAAAGTCGCTGGAGAGCCGGATAGAGCGATCCTTCCTCGATCTGAAGAAGGTCATCGGAAGCTCGCTTGATGTGTTGCACCAGGGCATAGCCGTGTAACGGCCGCCTCTTCACTGTTTTGAGGATCATCATCTCCAAAGCGCCGGGAAAGAGGCCCCTCTGTTCGCTGTCTTTCATGATCGGTCCAACCTCGCGGTGGCCTGTCTCTGATACTCTATCCCTCAAGGCCTAGACCAACATAGTATAGGAGACCCTCTGTGTCAAGTGAATTTGTGTTGGTTCAGCCTGAAGTGGAGAGAGGGCGCTTTCCGTTAGTGAGTATTCCGCCCTTGGGGCGGGGATTTTCAAGGCGCCAGGGTCGGCCGATCCGATGAGGATTCGGAAGCAGCGGAAAAAACAGTCCCAGCGCTGCCGTTCATCGTCTCGATCAGCCCACCAGGCTACCCCCCCGCATGGTTGCGTCCCCGCAGAGCCCGCTTCCGTTTCGCCCGGCAAGATTATTGTAGCGCCCACGAGCCCTGAGGTCTCAACCTCCGATTAGCCCGTCACTCGCCAAGTGGGAAATCCTTAAAACATATCTCTTCACTTCGCGGCAAGGTAGGAATGCCTTCAGTAGGTTGTGCGAGATGCTGAAAACCCGTCCAATTAAATGGCTGTTTGATCGGCACCTTTCCAGGAGCGGACCTACCGGGAGCAATGAGGAGAGTTACGCACTGGGGCACAGACACGAACGCCAGCTCACTCCTCGAGCACGGCGCCTCCGAAAACCGGCCGGCCGCCCAAGGAGGTGTAGAAGGCATAGGACGTTATCGCAGCAATCAGCAGAATTCCGGCCAGACTGATGCCCGCATACCACGCAGACCATTGCGTCGTCAGAGGAAAGTTCGACAGGAGACCGGTGAAGAACCCTGAAACCACGAAAGCCAGCAAGCCGAAGCGGATTAGCACAAACGCAGACAGACCCCAAAAGATCAGACCGGCCACCAAGTTAAAGAGAACAAACTGGCGCCCCGCCCCCAATGCCTCGAAGACCGTGAACAAAAGTACGAATGCGACCGCTGCCGCCAACTCCTTGCGCAGCAGGGCCCGCAGAAGGAACAAGACAAACAGAATCGCAAGTGGAATGAAAAGTACAGGGCCCAGGCCAAACGCTGCATCAGAAATAATCGTGCGCGCGCCGAGAAACTGCCATTGTGGACCCGATGCTGGTTGAGGTGGAGGGTAGCCGAGCCGGGAGATTACAAACAATCCTATTCTTCCAAATCCAACCGAATACGCTCCCAAAAGGCAGCCGACAAGCAAATCGCGTCCCACCAGTGGATCCCGAAAGCCTCCCGCCAGCAAGCGGCTCCAGGAGACCAGTGTCGCGGGCCAGCGCCGGCGCACATGCGGCTCCATGGCAATGTAGAGAGTCCACAAGGAACAGGACCAGAGAAGCCCCCAAGCCAAAAACTCGAGGAAGAGCAAGAATTCATCGGAATTCGGGACGTGATGCGCGCCAAAGAACCACGCCATCCCCACAGCTCCAAAAACAAATACTGCCAGACGAAAGGCGCCATGCCGATCCCCCCTGCCAAGGCGCAGGTTTCGCCGGGCGAGTAACGCGCCGACCAACAGCAGCGAAAGAGACAAGAGCAAGAAAATCACCAGAAATGCCCGTCGGCCGGCGGGCGACTGATATGGCTGCATACGGTCAGGACGGGTCCAGGGGCCAATCAATTCGAAGTAAACAGGCTTGCCCCGGTATGCCGCGGCCTCGATTCGCATCGGGATATCGGGCCGCTCTGCCAGCGATCCTGTCCACGCAGCGCGCGCGTCGCTATAAACAGGAGGCGTCCATGTTGGCAGCGCTGCCGGCCACTTGGCGTGATCGAGCCCCGCGGCAGAGAACAGCAGCGCCCAGTCAGGTGACGACACAGCGTCTGCCGGCTTTTCAACCTGAGGAGGAACTGCGATCAACTGCGTGAGGCGACCGAGTGGATTGAGCTGGACCAACGTCATCCCGGAAACATCGAGGGCGGGGTCAGCGATCCATACGCCCCCTAGTGTGGGTGCGCCTGAGAAGTTTCCAAGCCCCGCGAGCGGCCGGGGGCTGCCACGATACCAAAACACAAATGCTCCGGTTTCAAGGTGGTCCCAGCGTGTCTTCGATTTGTCGTGTTCAGCGATATAGCGCAGAAACTCCTTCCCTTCGTAGAATCCCATCGCTGTGTCCACCGGCGGCTCCGAGTAACCCACACTCTGCAGAATATCCCGCGCGCGCGCGGCCAGCTCCTCGGGCGACTTTTCGAGCGGCACGCGCCGGTAGAGCATGGTTTGCGCACTCATCAGAATCGCCGCGGTGACGAAGACAAAGACTCCTGCCAGCATCGCCCAAGCCACCGCAGGACGCAGCCCTTCGGTTGCTCCCGAAGCAGCCACCATCTCGGGCGAGGGCGTTTCACCCGCCGCAAGCGCCGCGGCCAGCGGGTCTCCTCCCGGCAATGCAGCCGCGACTTGCAGCGCCGAAGCGGGGCGCTTCGCCGGATCTTTTTCGATGCAGCGCAGGATCACCCGCTCGACGATCGGATCGATCTCCTTCACCAGCAGCGATGGTTTCGTCGGTGAGGAGATCTCTTGCTGGCGGCGCAGCTCGGTGAGCGTGGCGGCCTCAAACGCGCGTTTCCCGGTAAAGACTTCGTAGAGCACCAGGCCCAACGCGTAGATGTCGCTCTGGACCGAGGCGTCTTTGCCCGCCAGTTGTTCGGGCGCCATGTAGGCAGGCGTGCCCGCGCCTGATTCCTTCGCCTCGAAACTCCCGGCCACGCCGGCGAGACCGAAATCGGTGATGCGCACCTTGCCGCGGCCGTCAATCATTACGTTCGCGGGCTTGAGGTCGCGATGAATCACGCCGTGCTCGTGCGCGGCGGCGAGGCCCGCGCAGATCTGGCGCGAAATTTCGGTCGCTTTGGCGGAAGGCAGATGTCCGATGCGTCGCAGCAGCGTGGCCAGGTCTTCGCCATCCACATATTCCATGGTCAGGAACGGGAGGCCATACGCTTCGCCGATATCGAACACGCGGCAAACATTTGTGTGGGACACCTGGCGTGCGATGCGGACTTCGCGGCGGAAGCGCACCAGCGCCGCGCCGTCCTGCGCGATCGATTCGGGCAGAAATTTCAGCGCCACCGTCTGGCTGAGCTTGAGGTCTTCCGCGCGATAGACTTCGCCCATGCCGCCGCGTCCGGCCATGGCCACGATGCGGTAGCGCTCCTCGAGAATGGTGCCGGGAGTGAATCGCGCGCCATCGAAGGAATCGGAGGAAGAGGAAATCCTGCCGCTCGGGAGAGGAATCTCGCTTGCGCGGAGAATCTCCCGGCGAACCGGGCGCGCGAGGAGTGGCTTCCGGCTCCAGCGGGGCAGTGGCGCCGAAATCCACCGCGCTGCCGCAGGAAGGGCAAAAGCGCGCTGTGCCGGGGATTGCACTTCCGCAGGCAGGGCAATTCATAATTGTCGCGCGAGTATATCACCGCCGACTTCCGAGTTCCGTTTCTGTTGGGCAATTACTCGCAACAGGCGGTGTTGTGGGAATCAAGGACGAGGTTCTGGGCGAATTGTCGGCATACCGGAAGTTATCCAGAAACGGGGCACTGGGAAGTTCCGAACGAGGGTTCCGGACGGAAGGTCGGCTACTTTGAAACTGACCCACCAACCATGTAAATTTTTCCATTGACACACCCTATAACTCTGTGGTAATCTCACTTGCAGACTGCGGCACCCGTTTCGAATGCAGTTTCAAAATGGGAATTGTCGCCCCTGCCGGAGGTGAAAATCGCCTTTCTCGCGACCACCCCGTAAGAGTATGCGCCTAAAGGACTTAAAGTCCTTTATTATCATACTCTTACGAGCCACTTCTCGGCCGAAAAGGTAAGTGATTGAATCTAATAGACTTAGTTTACTGAATGTAAATCTCGTAAGTCCTTTAGGCGCATACTCTTAGCGCTCTTCGTTGCTGTAAGTCCTTTAGGCGCACACTCTTACAAAAAGATGGGGGGGTGGGGGGCTCGGCTGCTTGTTAGGCAGCTATCCGCCGAAATGTCGGCAAAGAAAGGAGGTTTCCCGGCACAGTTCAATCGCTGCTCCGGCTTTCGCTTTACATGCCGCGCGCGGAATGATATGACCCCATATTCGCACCGCGGAGAAATCAACAATCCCGGGCGGCTCAACTCGCATTCCTAAAGGGGAACCATATGAATCGAGCGACGATACTGAAATCGGGGATGGTACTGGCGGCAGCGCTCTCCACGCTGCTGGCTGCGGGCGTGGTCTGCGCGCAATCCAACGAAACCGAACCGCGCCGCGACCCCAAGCAGGCCGTCGACGAGGCTTACACCGCAAAAATAAAAAAGTACACGACCCAGCCGTTCTTCGGCTCGCCGCTCGTGGACTATCTCCCTGCCTCGAAGTCCGTCCCCACGCCCGAAGTCGTCCTCGGAGATATTGCCGGCGCGCCCGGAATCCTTCCCTACTCCGCCGATGTCTACAAATATTTTCGCATGCTTGAGAAGGCCAGCCCGCGCGTGAAGGTCTTCTCCATCGGCATCACCGAAGAGGGCCGTGAGATGATCGCCGTCGCTGTCTCGAGCGAAGAGAACCTCGCGCACATGCAGGAAAACCAGATTCGCCTCGGGCGCCTCGCGGATCCTCGCCTCATCAAGTTTGACGACGCCGAAGCCGATAAGCTCGTCGAGCAATCCGTTCCTATCTATTACATCACAGGCACAATTCACAGCGACCGAAACCGGCGCGCCCACCGCCCTGATGGAAATGGCCTACCGCCTCGCAGTGGACGAAAGCCCCTACATCCGCGAAATCCGCGACCGCGTCATTACCCTCATCACGCCCATCGTCGAAGTGGACGGCCGCGACCGCATCGTGGACATCTACCGCTGGCACCTCGCCCATCCCAAAGAAAATTGGCCCTCCCTCATCTATTGGGGGCATTACGTCGCGCATGACAACAATCGCGACGCCATGGGCGTCACGCTCAAGCTCACTGAAAACGTTCTCAACACCTTCGTCTCATGGAAGGCTCAAGTCCTGCACGACCTCCACGAATCCGTTCCCTATCTCTACGACAACACCGCCGGCGACGGCCCCTTCAATGCCTGGGTGGATCCCATCCTCACCAATGAATGGGAAATGCTCGGCTGGCGAAACGTCGCGGACATGACCAAGCTCGGCATGCCCGGCGTCTTTACGCACGGCGTGTTTGACACCTGGTCGCCCGGCTACCTGATGTTTATCGCCGCGATGCACAACGGCATCAGCCGTCTCTACGAAACTTTTGGCAATGGCGGCGCTGACACCCTCGACCGCACACTCACCCCAAATGAATACGACCGCACCTGGTATCGCCAGAGCCCGCCGCTGCCCAAGACATCCTGGTCGCAGCGCGACAACAACAACTATGAAGAGACGGGTCTGCTCACCGCGCTCCACTATTTCGGCGACACCCGCAAATTCTTCCTCAAGAATTTCTATTTGAAGGCCAAGCGCAGCATCCAGAAGCCCTCGCAGGAAGGCCCCGCGGCGTATGTTTTGCCTGGAGACGACCCGCGCCTTGGCCCACAGGCCGACCTGCTCCGGGTTCTGCAAAAGCAGAAGGTCGAGATTTCGCGCGCCACAGCTTCGTTCACCGTCACTCTCCCCGCGCCCCGCCCTCAGGGCGGCCGCGGCGGGCAGGGGGGCAGAGGACAGGGCGGCGGCGCTGGCGACAATTCAGCCGGCGCCACCGGCAACAACGGTCGCGCCGGCCAGCAGCCGCAAACGGTCACGCGTGATTTTCCTTCCGGCAGCTACATCATCCGTATGGACCAGCCCTATTCGCGCATCGCCGATTCCCTGCTCGACTATCAATACTGGGCGCCGGACGACCCGCAGCGGACTCCCTACGATGACACTGGCTGGACTTTCGGCGAACTTTTCAATGTGCAGGTTGTTCGCGTCACGGACGCAAAAGTTCTCGACGCCGCGATGCAGCCGGTCAATCAAGTCCGCGCGCCCGGCGGAGTCACAGGCACCGGCTCAATCTTCGCTATCAATCACAACGCCGATCCCGCGCTCGCCACTCTTCGCTATCGATTGAAGAGCGCCACGATGGACGCCGCTGAAGAGCCGTTTGAAGCCGCAGGACACAAATTCAATCGCGGCAGTTTCCTGATTAGCGGCGTAAGCGCGTCCGACCTTCAAACCGTCGCATCGGACTTGGGTGTTCAAATATTTGCCCTCGATGCAGCGCCGAGCGTGAAGACCCATCCCGTGCGCGCCGCGCGAATCGCCCTGCTCCACACCTGGCAGAGCACGCAGACGGAAGGGTGGTGGCGTGAGGCGCTCGACAACCTGAAGATTCCGTACGACTACATCAGCACGCAAACAGTTGGCCGCGAAGCCAATCTCAACTCGAAATATGACGTGATTCTCTTCCCTCCCGGCGTGGGCAGTCCGACCGGAATCATCAAAGGCCTGCCCACCGATTGGGGCAACCCGCTTCCCTGGAAAAAAACCGCCGAGACTCCGAATCTTCTCGTCAGTGAAAACGATTGGACGGACGACGTTCGCCCCGGAATGGGCTGGGAAGGGCTTGAGCACTTGCAGGACTTCGTTCGCAAAGGCGGCGTGCTCGTCGCCGTCGAGGATACAGCCAACTTTGCGTCCGCAATGGGTATGCTTGACGGCGTTTCCGTCGCGCAAGGCCAGCGCGAGCGCATCGTCGGCAGCGTCGTGAAGACGCGTATCGTGGATGACGCGAGCCCCATCGCCTACGGCTACGGTGACACGCTTTCCGCGTACTGCGACAACGGCCTCGTTTTCGGCGTCAGTAATGTCGCGGGACGCCGCGGCGGTGGCCGCCGTCTCGGGCCGGACATGACTTCTCGCCCGACGGGACGCGGCACGCAGAACGATCTCGATTTCGTGCCGGGCCGCCCGCAGGATACTCTGCCCACTCTGCCGACATTCCAGGCGTGGGAAGCCGCGCCTGTCACCGACGAGCAGCTTCGCAACAACATCGGCCTGATTCCGCCCGCGCTGCGGCCCCGCGTCGTGTTCCGCTATTCGGAAACGCGCGACTTGCTCGTTTCAGGGCTCGTGGAGAATGGCGGAGACATCGCCGAGCATCCGGCCGTGGTGGATTCGCCGGAAGGCAGCGGACACATCGTCCTTTTCTCGACAAATCCTATCTACCGCGGTGAAACGGAGGGCAATTACTTTCTCGTGTTCAACGCCATTTTGAACTTCGACAACCTCAACGCCGGCCGCAAGCTCGCCGAGAAATAGGTGAGATTCGCCACTCAGCACGAGGGCACGGACACAAGGGCACGGACAGCCAAAAGATATCGCCGACGTATTATTCGTACCGCAGCGCAACCATCGGGTCCACGCGCATCGCCCGCCGCGCTGGAAGATACGAACTCATTAACGCTACTACGGCGAGCACGAATGTCACGCCTACAAAAGTGATGGGATCCACCGCGCTAATTCCATAAAGCAACCCAGCCACAAAACGGGTCAAAATGAAAGCCGCCGTGAGCCCAATTGCGATACCTAATACGGCCAGTCTTCCGGCTTGCGACAACATCAATAAAAGAATGTCGGACGGCTCCGCTCCGAGCGCCATGCGGAGGCCAATCTCCCTTGTCCTCTGGCGTGCGGCGTAGGACACCACCCCGTAAATCCCTATGACGGCCAAAACAAGTGCAAAGCCTCCGAACGCAGCGGACATGTTGGCAGCCAGGCGAGCAGGCAAGAGAGCCAGCCCAATATGCTGCTCCAGCGTGCGAGAAAAGAAACCCTGGACGTCCCTATCTTGGCTCAGCAGTTCGCGCTGAATTGCAAGCAACATCGCGCCCGAGTCGCCATTTATTCTAACCACCAATGTCATGTCCGAAGTGTAGTGTTGCAAAAAGGGCAGATAGATGTGTGGAGTCGGATCCTCTCCCAACGAACGATACTTGACGTCATTTGCGACTCCAATAATCTGGATTTTCAACGGCGCAAGTCCCTTCTGAACTAGCGCAAAATTCTTGCCGAGAGGATCTTCGCCGGGCCAATAATCGCGCGCCATCGTTTGATTGATGATGACCACTCCGGAGTGTTTACTATCGTCCTGTTCATTGAATTCTCTTCCGCTTTGAAGTGGTATCTTCATGGTCTGAAAATAGCCAGGCGCAATACGGTTTAGGGAGACACGAATTCCAGGCCTCCCGGGTAACGGCTCAAAGCCCGGTATCAAAACGTCAGTAAACGGCGTCGCACTGTCTAAAGGGGCTAAGTTAACAAGCGTGGCCGACTGAACCGCGGGGATTCCGTCTACTCGACGCATCATTTCCCGATAAAACTGAAGGCCGCGCGTCTCAGAGAAACCCTTTGGCTTGAGATCTATATCCATTGCCACGGCGTTATTCGGATCGAAACCGATATTCATTCTTCCAACTTTTTGAAGGCTGCGAAGGAAGAGTCCGGCCCCAATCAGTAAGAGCATGGAAACGGAAACCTGTAGAGTTACGAATATGGCCCGCAGTCTGGAGCCGCGCCCCGCGAGGTTCCCGGAGCCTTCTTTGAGTGAAACAAACACGTTTGAGTTCGACGTTTGGCTCGAAGCGATTGCTCCGAGCAATATGCCCGTGAAGATTGCGGCGAAAAGAGCAAAGAGATAGACGCGATAGTCAGGACGCAAGTCGAAGTGGAGTGGGATCGAAGGCGGCAGAGGATTGAAGCGCGTTAGCAGGCTTGCGCCCCAACTTCCCAACAGTACGCCAGCCGCCCCGCCCCCCATCGCAAGAATTATGCTTTCCGTAAGTATTTGGCGCACCAGCCTAAGCCGAGTCGCCCCATGTGAGGTACGAATGGCCATCTCATGACGCCGCCCCACCATGCGAACAAGAAAAAGGTTTGCCAGGTTGACGCATGCCGCGAGGAGGACGAATCCGACGAGCGCCAGGATGACGATAAGAAAACCAGTTAGTGGACCGCGCAGCTTGTTGTCGAGGTACTTCGCGCGTTGCAGTAATATACGTTTCCCCATATTCGCATCGGGAAAGGCCCGTTCGAGCAACCGTGCGCGAGTGGCCATCGCTGCTTGCGCCTGTTCCAAGGAGACGCCCGGACGAAGGCGTCCAATGATTTGTACTTGCGGCGCGTTCCGGTCGGTGATCAGATCTGGATCAATCCAGGATGCTGCTTGCCTCAAAGGAAACCATGCGTCCACATCGATCCCAGCCCCTATGCCCGCATAACTGGGAGGAGCGATCCCCACAACCGTGTAGTTCGTACCGTTGAAAAATAATTGCTTGCCGATCACGCTCTGGTCGGCGCCAAATCGGTGTCGCCAGAAGACATCGCTTAGAACGGCGACGCGATCCTTGCCTGGATCGTCATCTTCCGCAGTCAAAAGGCGTCCGTTTGAAGTGTGCAGACCGAGCGCGTGAAAATAATTGCCGGATACAACCTCCCCAAGAAGCTGATCACTTTGGTTGTCCGCCTCCATTAGTACGGTCGCCTGAGCCCAAGCCGTGACGTCCGAAAAAACCTCATTCTTGTCCTGGAGATCCTGATAATTGGGGTACGAGAATGCTCCGCGGGGCGGAATGCCGATACCCGTGCTGGAGAAACGAACCAACTGGTCGGGATTGGCAGCAGGTATAGGCCGCAAAAGCATTCCATTGAACACGCTGAAGACGGCGATGTTTGCCGCCAATCCCATACCGAGAATCGCGATCGCGATTAAAGTGAATCCTGGAGATTTGCGGAGTAAACGGGTTGCGTATCTCATGTCTTGCCACACAGATTCGACGTGGGTCCACAAAGATGATCGGCCCGACTCGAAGAACCGCTCTTCGGCAAGAGTGACATTACCAAATGCACGCCGCGCGGCCGCCCGCGCTTCCGTGTCTCCAAGCCCTCGTTCTTTGAGCAGGTCCGCCTCCAATTGCAGATGCGATTTGATTTCCGCGCTGAAATCGCTCCGGTTGCGCTTTCGTTTGAACATGCTTCTAGCCTTCCTCCGCCTCCGGTCCCAGAATTCGACCGATACCTGCAGACAGCCGCCTCCATTTTGTGGTTTCATGTAAAAGCTGATTGCGCCCGGCCTTGGTCAGCTTGTAGAAACGGGCCTTTCGGTTATTCTCAGAAGTTCCCCATTTGGCGTCCAAAAGCCCTTTGTCTTCGAGCCGCTGCAACGCGGGGTAGAGCGCCCCGTGCTCTACGAGCAATGCATTATCGGAGGTCAATTGAATGGCACGCGCGATTCCCTGGCCGTGACGCGGTCCGAAAACCAGCGTGCGTAAGATCAGCAAGTCAAGCGTGCCTTGCAGGAGTTTTAGCCGCTCATTTTCTTCTTGGGTTGACATGTGACCCGAGTATCCACCCCCTTGGGTAAGATGTCAACCCAACAAATGAATTGATCTACTTGCGGGCCGTCCCTACTCTGAATTCCATCCAAGTTGAAAAACACGCCGCGAGTAGCAACACAGCCAGATATTCGACCTCTTCATTTCGTGGCCGATTATAATCCGATGATGAGAAAGCTTTTGGAATCGCCAACTGCTCATTCGTACCGCAGCGCGACAATGGGGTCCACGCGCATCGCCCGTCGCGCCGGCAACAGGCTCGCCACGAGAGCGACTCCGAGCAGCAGCGCCGCTACAGCTGCAAGCGTCAGCGGATCGTTTGGCTCGACGCTCGGCACCAGATGCGTCAACAATCGTGATACTGCGATCGCTCCCGCCATTCCAATCACTGTTCCCACGAGTGCGAGCGAAACGCCTTGCCGCAACACGAGCCGCGCGATGTCTGCACGCCCCGCGCCGAGCGCCACGCGAATGCCCATTTCGTGCATCCGCTGCGTGACTGTATATGACACGACGCCATAGAGCCCGACGGCGGCAAGCACTAACGCAAGCGCCGCGAATACGCCGAGTAGCATCGTGAAGAGTCCGGGCTGCGCAAGGGAGTGTGACAACACATCGTCCATCGTACTTATCTGCGCGATGGGTACCTCGCGGTCGGCAAGCGCCGCGGCGTTCTTGATGGCGCCAGTAAGCGCGGCCGGATCGCCCGCAGTGCGCACGACCAGCACCAGCCAGCTCCACCGCGGCCCCGGCTGATTGTAGTGCAGATAAATTTCAGGTTTTGCGGCAGCACCCAGGCTGGATTGGCGAACGTCGTGTGTTTCACCGATTACTGTAAGAACGACCGCAGCATTTGCGTTTGCCCCTGCCGGCAAAGTAATTTGTTTCCCGATTGGGTCTTCACCTGGCCAGAAATTATTCGCTGCCGTTTCGTTGATGACGATCACGGAAGGTGTGTTTGCAGAATCGCCTTCGTTGAATTCCCTTCCCTTCAGAAGCGGGATCGCCATGGTGCGGAAATAACCGGCGCTCACAATATTGAATCGCGAGCTGAAATTATTCGATCGTTGCGGCGCAGCGCGGCCGGGTATTTGAAAGCCAAATGAGTCGCTGCCGCCGCCGAACGGCAGATCGGCTACGAGCGCGGCTGAACGCGCACTCGGCACTGCCTCGGCGCGCGCGACGACGTTCTGGAAAAATCGGAGGCTTTCGGCTGGATTTGCGATCTTGGTTCGTGGCAGGCGGAAATCTACAACGAGCAAATTGTGCGTGTCGAATCCGGGCGCATTATTGCGCATGGTGATCAAACTCTTCAGGAGAAGACCTGCGCCTGCGAGAAGCACGAGCGCGAGCGAGGTTTCCGCAATTACAAGGACGCTACGGATGCGCCGGCCACGGAGAGTTCCCGAAGCTGAGCGACTGGCTTCACGCAGATTGTCATTTAAATCCGGTGAAGCTGCTGAAAACGCGGGGGCTAATCCGAATATGATCCCTACGGCAACCGAAACGGCCAAAGTGAACGCCAGCACCCACGCATCCATGCTTGTAGCCGCGATCCGCGAAATCGGAAATGTCTTTGTGAGCATTACAACCATGGCACGCGACATCACCGCAGCAACAGCGAGCCCGAGTGCGCCACCCGCAAGCGAAAGAATCACGCTCTCCGTGAGGAGCTGCTGAATGATACGGCGGCGTCCGGCTCCGAGGGCGACGCGGACAGCCAGTTCCTTTTGGCGGGAAACGCTGCGCGCGAGCATCAGGTTCGCTACATTTGCGCAGGCAATCAAAAGTACGAGCGTGACGACGCCGAGGAAGACCAGCAATCCTAAGCGCGCATCTCCTGCCATTGCTTTCGTCAACGGCATTACGTTTGCGCCAGCGCCTTTATTGTATTTTGGGTATTGGGTTTCCAGACGACTAGCAATCACATCCATTTCTGCCTGAGCCTTTGAAATGGAAGTGTGCGGGGCCAACCGGCCCATTATGTAAAGGAACCCGTGGCCTCGATCCGGATCCCGCACCAACGGGACGTAGATCATTTCCTGTTTATCCGTAGAAATCTTCAGGCCGGGCGGCATCACTCCGACGATTGTGTATTCCAATTCGTTCACGCGGACGGTGTGATTCAAAATGTCCGGGCGCGCCGCGAATCGTTCTCGCCACATGCCGTCGCTCAGGATCGCGACATGTGATGCGCCCTGCTCTTCCTCGCCCGCCAGGAATCCGCGGCCCATCGCAGGAGCAACTCGAATGACGTTGAACAGCCCCGGCGACACCTGTACTGCCGGAAGAATCTCCGCCTCGTCACCCGCCGAAAATGTCACGCCGCGATTTGTAAACGCGGCCATTCCGTCAAAACTCTTGCTCTGCGCTTTCCAATCCTCGAAGTTTGGATACGAGTTCACATCTTCCGTGAGTCCGTTCGTCTGGTCGGTGGCCCAGACCATGACAAGCTTCGCGGAATCGGGGTACGGAAGCGGACGGAGGAGCACGGCATTCACGATGCTGAAGATCGCGGTGTTGGCGCCGATGCCGAGGGCGAGGGTGAGCACAGCGACCGCGGTGAAGCCGGGATTCTTGCGAAGCGTGCGGAATGCGTAGCGAATGTCCTGCGACAGAGTTTCGAGATAATTGAAGCTGTTCATGTGGTAGATCTCCTCTCGAATTTGGGTCAGGTTGCCAAGCTTGCGGCGGGCGGCGTCGCGGGCGTCGCCCGGCGACATCCCTCGCGCGATGTTCTCAGTGGTTTCGGTCTCCAAGTAGGCTTGCAACTCGCGCGTGCGCTCCTCATCCCACTTGGCTCTGCGAAAGAATCGCTTCCAACTCATTGCATTTCTCCGTGCTCCGCTGTGACTTCTACTCGTGTCGGAGTGCGACCATCGGATCCACGCGCATGGCGCGGCGCGCGGGAATCCAGCAAGCCAACGCGGCCACACAGACAAGGAGGACGGCGACAAGCGCGAAGGTGACCGGGTCGGTTGGCGTCACGCCAAACAACATGCTGGATAGAAAGCGAGTGAGAACGACGGACGCCGCAACCCCCACGCCGATGCCGGCGAGAATAAGCACCGCTCCCTGCCGCATCATCAAGGCAAGGACTTCGTTCCGCTGCGCGCCCAATGCGATGCGGATTCCGATTTCACGCGTGCGTTGAGCGACGGTATACGACGTCACGCCGTAAATCCCAATCACAGACAGCAGCAAAGCAATCACGCCAAACGCTCCGATGAGAATCAACGAGAAGCGGCGCCCTTGCACGGAGAGCCCGACATAATCCTCCATCGGCATCACGCGCGAAAGCGGCTGAGATGCGTCGAGCGAATGAATGGCCTGGCGCGCGGCGGAGGCGATTGATCCCGGCGGACCAGTCGTGCGAACCACAAACGTCATGACGGAATCCGGAAACGGCCACTGCGCGTGCGGCACGTAGAATTGCGTCCATGGCGCTGCGTCCAAACCCTCGTGGTGAACGTCGCCGACGATGCCGACAACCGTCATCCAGGGATGGTCCAGCCCGCCAAGTTTCACTCGCTTGCCAATGGGATCTTCGCCAGGCCAAATGCGGAGAGCTGTCGTCTGATTGATCAGAATGACTCCGGGACTGTCCGCCGTGTCGGCAGCATTGATGTCTCTCCCCCGCAAGAGCGGGATTCGCAGCACCGATAAGAACCCGGGAGTGATGCAGTACCGCTCGGCGCTTTCATCAAGCTCCGGATTCGCGTTCATCTTTCCTTCGGCGTGGAATCCATAGCGGTCCATGTTTCCATCGAACGGGAATTGACTTGCGGCGGCCGCCGCTTCCACACCCGGGAGAGAACGCAGACGTGCGACGGCGTCCACGAAAAACTGGCGCAAGATTTTGTTATCGTTGAAGCGCTGCCCGAGTACAGAAGTCCTCAGGGTGAGGACGTGCCCCGGGTCAAATCCTGGCGAAACCGTGAGGAGGCTCGCCAAACTGCGGAGTAAAAGACCGGCGCCGACGAGCAGGGTCAGGGAAAGTGAGACCTCGGCGACAACCAGCAGGCCGCGCAACCGGCGGTTCGCGCCGCTCGAAGTTCCGCGGGCGCCTTCTTTCAACGAATCCTGCAAACCTGCATTCGATAAACGAAGCGCCGGCGCCAAGCCCGATAGGACTCCGGTCAGAAGCGCAAGCCCGACTGCAAAGGCCAATACGCGCCAGTCGAGATGAACTGCGTCAAGCCGAGGCAAGTCTCCTGTTCCTAAGGCGGCGACAACGGCGGGCGTCCAAAGCGCGGGTAATAACCCGGCGGCAGCTCCCAAAAGAGCCAGCAGACAATTCTCGACAAGCAATTGACGCACGATGCGGCCGCGTCCGGCTCCCAATGCCATGCGAATTGCGGCCTCGTGCTCGCGATTCGCGGCGCGCGAGAGGAGCAGGTTCGCGAGATTCGCGCAGGCGACCAGGAGCACAAACGTGACCGCGCCGAAAAGGATGTAAAGCGGTGTGCCCGCGTGGCCGAGCAGCTGTTCCCGGAGCGGAGTGAGAATTACACCGGAGGCGGAGTACTCCTTCGGGAATGCTTTCATTTGCGCGGCCGTGATGACGTCCATTTCAGCCTTCGCCTCGGATGGACTTATGCCGTCGCGCAACCGGCCAATCGCGATGAGATGGTGGCACGACCGGCAAGCCCAGGGTTGAGAGACGTCGTACCCGAGAACGCGCCAGATCTCGACGGTCCCGCCGCGCGGATCCTGGGTCATCAGGGATTGATAACTCGCCGGCAAGACGCCCGCGACGAGGTAGGAGGTCGCGTTCATATCAATTGATTTGCCGACGATGCCGGGATCGGAATTGAATTTTCGCTGCCAAAGCGAGTGGCTCAGAATAACGACCTTAAGTGACGCAGGGACATCCTCTTCGGGAAGAAAATCGCGGCCGAGCTCCGGATGCACGCCGAGGGTGCGAAAGTAATTGCTCGTAACGCGAAGGCCGTTGAGTTGTTCCGGTTCGCCAACTTGAAGAACCGGCTGCCATGAGGAATAGATGGCCAATTCCTGAAAGCTCTTGTTTTGAGCTTTCCATTCCAGATAGGTGGCATAGCCGACGTTTTCGGGCGTTCCGTCGTCATTCTTTTCCCAGACGATCGTCAGGCGATCAGGATCGCGGTAAGGCAAAGGTCGGAGAAGGACTCCGTTGACCAGACTGAAGATGGCGGTGTTCGCGCCGATACCGAGAGCAAGCGTAAGGACAGCGACGGCGGTGAAGCCGGGATTCTTGCGCAACATGCGGAGCGCGTAGCGAATGTCCTGCCAAAGCGTTTCGAGAAAGCCGAGGCTGTTCATGTGGTAGATCTCCTCGCGGATTTGCGTCAGGTTGCCGAGCTTGCGTCGCGCGGCGTCGGCTGCGTCGTCCGGAGACATCCCGCGCGCAACATTCTCGGTGGTTTCGGTTTCGAGGTAGGCTTGCAGCTCCCGCGCACGCTCCTCGTCCCACTTGGCCCTGCGGAAGAATCGGTTCCAGCTCATTTGCGTCCCCTACTCATGGTTCTCAATTACTCGTATCTCAGGGCGACGATCGGATCCACTCGCATCGCGCGGCGGGCGGGGATCCAACATGCCAATAGCGCCACAGAGGCGAGAAGCAGCGCCATCGCTGCATAGATGACCGGATCGAACGCTCGCACTTCGTAGAGCAGGCTACCAAGGGCGCGCGTGACCACGACGGAAGCCATAAGGCCGAGGAAAAGGCCGATGAGCGTGAGACTCAATCCTCGCGCGGCCACCAACCGAAATACAGAACCACGACTTGCACCCAGAGCTATGCGGATACCGATCTCCCGCGTTCGCCGCGCCACCCAAAAAGCGATGACGCCATAAATTCCAATGGCGCAAAGCGCGAGGGCCAGAGAGGCGAACATACCGAGCAGCATGGCGTAAGACCGGGTGTCGGCAGAGTTGGCTTGCATGCGGTCCTCCAGAGAAGCAACGCTGTAAATGGGAATGGAGGAGTTGTAGCGCTCGATATTGTCGCGAAGCACGGGAATCATCGCAGCGGGAACACCCTTTGTTCGGACAATCACGCTCATGTTGATGATGGCTTCACTCTGAAGCAGGGAGCCATAGACCACCGGCGACTCCGACGGGTCCTGCCTGAGGGAATCGAACTTGACGTCTTTCACGACTCCGATCACTTCCATCCAAGGATAATGTGGAACGGCCGTGTCGCCGACGCCGTACTTGATGCGCTTGCCCAAGGGATTCTGCCCCGGCCAAAAATGGCGCGCGAAGGATTCGTTGACAATCAGCACGTGCGGCGCAGTTAATGAGTCCTGAGGTAAAAATTCGCGCCCGCGCAAGATGGGTGTTGCCATCGTCCGGAAGTAGCCCGGACCAACTTCCTGATAAGTGATGGAGTCCTGCTCGCTGGTGGACAACTTCTCGCGGCCGTCGAGCGTGAAGCCGCGGCCGAAACCGCCCCATAAAAAGGGATCGATGAAAGTGACCGCAGCGGAGTCCACCCCGGGGAGGCTCGAAACATAGTCGGCGAGCTGCGGACCAAAATTGTTGCGAGCGTCGCCCTTCACTTGATCCGGCACGTAAAACCGCATGGTGACAAGATGGTCGGGGCGGAATCCCGGGTCCTCACCAATGAGTCTCGAAAAGCTCTTGAGCAGGAGACCGGCTCCTGCGAGGAGCACGGTGGCAAGAGCGACCTCAGAAATCGCCAGGATGGAATTCAGCCGCTGGCCGTGAATGCCACCGCTCCCTCTGGCGGCCTCTTTCAAAGACGACTGAAGATCGTTGCGCGCAAGGGCACGCGCGGGCAGCACGGCCAACAAGGAAGCAGTGATCCCCATCAAAAGGCAGGTGTAAAGCAAGACGTCGCGATCCAGTTGCACGACGGCGAAGGAAGGGAAACTCAAGGGTAAGAACGACATGAGAGCGCGCATGCTGCCCATTACGAGGAAGACGGCAGCCGCGGCGCCAAGCGAGGCCAACAGGAAACATTCCGTCAGGAGTTGCCGCGCCAACCTGCTGCGGGGCGCACCCAGCGCGGCTCGGACGGCGAATTCGCGTTCACGAGAAGCCATGCGAGCCAAAACAAGGTTCACGACGTTCGCGCAAGCGATCAACAGTACAAAACCCACGGCGCCAAGCAGCATGAGCAGCGGATTCCGGGCCTGCCCCACGAACACATCGCGGGCGGCGCGCACGAGGAATCCGCGATCCTTGTTGGACTTGGGATATTCGGCGGCGAGTTGAGCGGCAATGCTATCTACTTCGGACTGCGCCTGCTCCCGCGAGATGCCCGGACGGAGCCTGCCGATCATGCGCATCCATCGATCATCCCGGCCGTGAAGGAGGTCGAATTTCGCCATCTCGGGAAATAGGAGGTCGTACATCATCGTGGGGACCCATGCTTCGCCAGTATCGCTGAAGCCCGTGAATCCGCGTGGCATCACGCCGATGACCATATAGTCCGCACCGTTCAGCCGGATGGACTTGCCAAGAATCGCCGAATCCCCTCCATACGAACGCTGCCAAAGTCCATAGGCGATCACCGCGATTCGATGCGCTCCGGGAACCTGATTTTCTTCCGGCAAGAAAAGTTCTACCGAGCAAAGGTGGAACTCCCAGCACCGGAAAGTAAGAATCGGAGACAATTTCTCCGAGCACTCGCTCCGAGCGGTCCGTGGCGTTCAGAATGAATTCGCCATTGCTATAGGCTGCCAAATCGTCAAAGGAATGGGTAAGCCGGCGGGCATCGAGATAATCGGGATAAGAGACGGAGCCGGTAGGCTGTCCAGCAACGGTTCCCCGAACCAAAACAATTCGCGATGGATCTCGAAATGGAAGGCCCTGCAACAGTACTCCGCGAATCACGCTAAAGATGGCTGTGTTCGCACCGATGCCGAGCGCCAGCGTTACGACCGCGACGGCTGTGAATCCGGGATTCTTGCGCAACATGCGGAGCGCGAAATGGAGATCCTGCCAAAGCGTTTCGAGAAAGCCGAGGCTGTTCATATGATAGATCTCCTCGCGAATCCGGGTCAGGTTGCCGAGCTTGCGGCGGGCGGCGTCGGCTGCATCGTCCGGAGACATCCCGCGCGCGGCATTCTCGGTGGTTTCGGTTTCGAGGTAGGCTTGCAGCTCGCGGGCGCGCTCTTCGTCCCACTTCTCACGGCCGAAAAACCGTTTAAGCCGACGAAAAAAATGCAATTCCATGGATTACTCCGTAGCGGGGCGCAGCACGCGATTGACTGCGCGGACGAGCTGGTCCCACCGGCTGGTCTGCGCGGCAAGCTGTTTGCGCCCTTTCGGTGTAAGGCGGTAGTAGCGCGCTTTGCGATTGTTCTCGGAAGTGCCCCAGAACGACGCGATCCAACCGCGATCCTCGAGCCGATGAAGCGCCGGATAGAGCGAACCGTGCTCGATTTGAAGGACTTCGTCAGAACGGCGCTCGATGGCGTGCGCGATGGTGTGGCCGTGGGCTGGGCCGAGGATAAGCGTCTGCAAGACCAGCAGATCGAGGGTTCCTTGAAGTACTTCCCCTTCCAGGGGCGCTGCGCCGCGTTTAGCCATATAGCGTTCCCGCCTTCCTTTCCCTTAGAACATCTACCAAAGGGATTCTGGGCCCCAATGGCTATATAACTAGACGCACGAAACAGCAATTTGTCACGAAGATTCTTTCCAGAAGATCATCTATTGGAAGGCGCCTTTACAGGGAGGTACAAAGGTGCCGGGAGGGTTTCGCATCCATGTGTGCCGAAGAGAGGGCCCTGCGGACACCAATACCGTCATTCGTGGCGAAGGGCCACCATGGGGTCCACGCGGGTCGCGCGGCGCGCGGGGATGTAACACGCTCCCAGCGCAACAATCGTCAGCAGGAAGGCCACGCCCGCGAAAGTGATGGGATCGAAGGCGCTCACGGAGAAAAGCAAGCTAGCCATCAAGCGCGTCAAACCAAACGCGGCAACAATTCCAATCAGTATCCCCATGACCGCGATTCTCCCGCCCTGTCCAAGCACCATGCGGAACACATCGCTGCGACGCGCGCCGAGCGCTATGCGGATTCCGATCTCGTGAGTGCGCTGCGCGACAGTGTAGGAAATTACGCCGTAGATTCCAATCGCGGCGAGGACCAATGCCAGTCCGCTGAACAATCCGAGAAGGACGAGCGTGATGCGGCGAGTCGAAACGGAAAGGGTCACCACTTGATCCATGGTGGAGATGTCAAAGATGGGCTGGTCCTTGTCAATGGACTCCACGACCCCGCGTATTGCGGATGTCAGCGCGGCCGGATCGACATCCGACCTCGCCAGCAAATCCATGTCGCTCGAGGGAAACTGCGAGCAGCCGACATACACTTCCAACCGCGCTGGATTCGCCAGTCCATAAAGCTTCGTGTCGCCTACGACGCCTACGATCGTGATCCATTTAGGCGCAGCCTTCGTTGACAAACGGCCGAACATAAACCGCTTACCAATGGGATCCACGTTTGGAAAGAATTGCTTCGCGAGCTTTGCGTTCACCAAGGCCACGAGCGGGGCGCCGTCCTTGTCTGCATCTGTGAAGGTGCGCCCGCGCAGCAAGGCAATCCCGAGCGTCTCCGTGTAACCGGGGCTCACCTGGTGATAATCCGGATGCGGATAACTTCCCAGCGCCGGTTGCTCCATCCCCTCGATAGTGATATCCGTGCGGCTATGATTGTCCGTCAGTGGAACAACAGTACCCACACCGGCGCGCTCCACTCCCGGCAGAGCGCGAACACGGTCGAGAACTTGCTGCCAGAAAATGCGGATTGCCGGATCTTTGGAATACTGCTGCGTCCGCAAGTCCATTTCCATTTTCAGGACGTGGTCCGGGTGAAAGCCCGGGTCCACGCTCATCAGCCGATACAAGCTTTTCATCATCAGGCCCGCGCCGGTAAGAAGCACCAACGCGAGCGAGACTTCGGCGACGGCTAACATGCCGCGCAGGCGGCTCTGCGCCGCACCAGCGCTGGCCGTTCTTCCGCCTTCCTTCAGCTCCGTTTGGACGTTCGGATTCGCCAAGTGGGTCGCGGGAGCCAAGCCGAAAATGAACGCGGCCAGCACCGCTATACCGGCTAGAAAGAGAAGCACCACGCCGTTCAGATTCACGGCCGCTCCCGCGAGCATATCCTCTGGAATCAGCCGCGCTATTCCACGGATCCCGGCAAACGCCAGCGCCAGTCCCAGAATTCCACCGAAGAACGCTAGAACAAAACTCTCCGTCAACATCTGGCGGATGATTCGGCTGCGGCTGGCGCCGAAAGCGACGCGCAGAGCAATTTCTCTGGTGCGCGCCGCGCCCCGGATCAGAAACAAATTGGCGACATTCGCGCACGCGATCAGGAGCACAAACAGGACCGCTCCTAAAAGAACGAGAATCGCCGACTCCATATCGCCGACAAAAACCTCGCGAAGCGGCTTTAGCGCGACGCCGAACTGGTCATTGCTTTCCGGATACTGCTTTGCCAGACGTGCCGCGATGCCTTCCATTTCCACGCGCGCCCTCGCGAGGCTCGCGTTTGGCGCCAGCCTCCCGACGACCGTCATGTCCCCGCGGTCGCCACGTTCCGTGGATTCGGAATCGTTCGTAGCCCATACGCCGATCGGCAGCAGCACGTCCGTCGTGTCGAATGACCGGTAATTAGGGGGCAAAACGCCAATAATCGTGAAGCTGCGTCCATCGAGCAAGATGGTCCTGCCAACGACGTTCGGATCGCCTCCCAAATGTGTTTGCCACAAGGAATAGCTAAGCAGCAGAACCGGCGGCGTCCCGGCTTTTTCTTCCGATGCCTCAAAATCACGTCCAAGTATCGGTCTTACGCCCATCATGGAAAGGAAGTTCGGCGAAACGGCATCGCCGCTGATGCTTTCGGGCTGGGACACGCCCGCGAGACTGAAACCCACTTTATGAGCGGCGGACATTTGCGAAAACGCATGAGCTCCCGCGCGCCAGTCGAGAAAATTGGGATAGGAAACACTAATGTCGCCCACTCTTGGCGTCGTCTCGTTCAGCGCAACCAGACGCGCGGGGTCTCTGTATGGCAGCGGTTGCAAGAGCACCGCGTAGACCACTGAAAAGATCGCAGTGTTCGCGCCGATACCGAGAGCCAGGGTAAGAACCGCGACGGCGGTGAAGCCGGGATTCTTGCGCAGCGTCCGAGCGCCGAAGCGGATGTCCTGCCAAAAAGTTTCGAGCCAGACGCCAGCCCGGGCGGCGCGGACTTCTTCCTTCACTTGCTCGGAGCCGCCCAATTCGATTCGTGCGGCGCGTTTTGCGTCGTCGCGCTTCATACCGTCACGGATTTTTTCCTCCTGAAGCATCGCCTCATAGCCCCGAAGTTCCGCGTCGAGATCGCGCTCTGCGGTGTCGCGGCGAAAAAGATTTCGCACTGCTGCCAGGATTTTGCGCATCTGCGAATCTCCAAAACCCAAAAATCAAAAAGCCCTGGCCCACCTTGCCTGCCAGCAGGCAGGTTGAAGGCGGGCCCTGCGAAAGCCAAAGCCGTCACTCATAACGGAGAGCGACAATTGGATCCACTTTCATTGCACGGCGCGCGGGGACGTAACATGCCAGGCAGGCGACGCCGATCATGAGCAATGCAGCACCCACATATGTGGCGGGGTCGGTCGCTTTCAGCTCAAAGAGCTGCGCGGTAATGACTTTCGAGAGCGCCATGCCTCCTGCCGTGCCTATGCCCACTCCCAATGCACCCAGCGCGATTCCCTGCCGGATAACCATGCGCAATACGTTGGCTCGCTGCGCGCCGAGCGCAACGCGGATGCCAATCTCGCGCGTGCGGCGTATGATGGTGTAAGACACAACGCCATACACGCCGAGCAAAGCGAGAGCGAGACCAATTCCCGCGAACAGTCCAAGCAACACGGCGCGCATCCTCGGTTGACCGACTGAGCGCGAGATCGTTTGACTGAGCGTGAGTATGTGCGTAACGGGTTGCTCGGGCAGGACGCTCCAAATGGTGCGCGTAACGACGCCCGCCAATGCCTCTGGGTCACCGGCCGTGCGGACCATGATGTGGTGGGAGCCGACGCCGTACTGGAGGAGCGACATGTAGTATTCAGCAGAGGGCCGTGAAGTGAGTCTGACGTCGCGGATGTCTGCGACAACTCCGACAATTACATTCCATTCAGGATTGCCTTTATCGTCGGTACTAATGCTCATCCTCTTGCCGACCACGTCGGCCGTTCCCCAATGGCTTTTTGCAAGACTTTCACTCACGATGGCGACATGCTGAACCCCGCGGATATCCTGCTCTGTGAATTCGCGCCCTCTCAAGACCGGAATTCCAAGCATTTTGAAATAGCCCGGCGTAATCATCCGTGCGTGACTCGTGCCTATTGCGCGCTTATCTGGCGGCAGCTCTCCTTCAAATCTCAGGTTGGAATGAAGCATCATCATATTGGAGAGAACACCGCTGTCGGCGGCTACCACTGACTCGACACCGGGGAGATGCCGGAGGCGCTGGAGAATTTCGGCGAGATCCTGTTCTTGCCGAATGACCGCGTCTTCGGAATCGTTATTCCCCACAGAAAGATCCATCGTCAGCAAGTGGTCGGTGCGGAAGCCGGGGTCAACATGAAGCAAATGCACGAAATCCTTCACCGTCAAGAACGAACCGATGAGCAGCAGGAAGGCGAGCGAGACTTCCGCGACGACGAGGAGATTGCCCAGGCGAAGCTGGCGAATTGATCCGGTGGAACCGCGCGCCCCCGAGGAACCTTCGTGCATGGTCGAATTCGGATCGAGCCGCGCGGCGCGAAGCGCGGGCGCGAGTCCACAAACAAGGCCAGCGAAAAATGCGCTGCCGAGAGCGAACCACAGCATTCCGAAATTGACGGAAATCGCAGCGAGCCGAGGCGTGTCTTCCGGGGCGACTGCTTTGAAAAGATTGACTCCGCCCGCGGCGAGCACAAGCCCCGCCGCGGCGCCCGACAGAGCGAGCAAGCAGCTTTCGGTAAGAACCTGCCGCAAGAGGCGGCCACGCGAGGCGCCGAGCGCGGCCCGCACGGCAAGTTCGCGCTGGCGAGCCCAGCCACGCGCAAGGAGCAAACTGGCCATATTCGCGCTGGCGATCAAGAGGACGAGAGTGGCCGCAGCAAGCAACATCAGATACGCCGGCCTGATGCCCTTTACGTGTTCCTCAATAAGAAAATTCGCCGGAAGTTTATAGCCGTCCTTTAATTGCGCGTAGTCATGTGTCAGCCGCTCACCAATCGTGTCCAATTGCGATTGAGCTTGCGCCAGACTCGCCTTGGCGCGCAGTTTGCCAACGGTATTGAACATGAACCGAGTGGGGTTTTGACGGTCCTCTGTTGTCAATCGGGCGGGACTCCACACCTCTGCATTCTCTGGAAACTCAAATCGCCTGGGCGCAACGCCCACAACAACGTAGGGTTTCTTGTCCAGAATGAGGATCCGGCCAATAATGTTGCGGTCTGAACCGAATCGCGTCCGCCAGAGCGTATCGCTGATCACAGCGACTTGTGTTTGGCCTTCCGCCTGGTCCTGCGACACGAGCAGTCGGCCGAGTTGCGGCGCCTGGGCAAATTCTTCAAAGAAGCCATCCGAAACACTTACAGTCTGCAACTGCGCAGGATCACCCTGTCCGGTCAAGGTTTCGTCGTTTTGGTAATAGCCAATAACTTGTTGCAGCGCACTCGCTTGCTGGCGAATTTGGTCGAAAGAAATCCATGAAATACCCAGTTGGAATCCGGGAAAGATTGCCGTAGTCGCGTGGATGTCCACCAACCGGTCTGCATCGCGGTATGGAAGCGGATGTAGGACTGTAGTGTTTACTATGCTGAAGACAGCCGTATTCGCGCCAATGCCCAGCGCAAGCGTGAGGACGACGATCGCGGTGAAGCCGGGACTTTTTCGCAGAAGGCGGGAGGCGTAACGGACGTCCTGCAAAAGCGGATCGATCCATGCGCCGGCTCGCGCTTGACGAACCTCCTCCTTCACTTGTTCCGGGCCGCCCATGTCCATCCGTGCGCCGCGCGTCGCATCTTTGGGACTTGCTCCTTGGCGCATCTTCTCCTCCTTCAGGAGCGATTCGTATGCGCGGACTTCCGCGTCAAGGTCGCGCTCCACGTGATCGCGCCGAAACAGATTTTTCAATGCGCTCCGTAACCGGGTCATCGCATTTGCCTATTCCTCCGCCTAGACTTCGAGTGCGCGGCCGATCGCCAACGAAATCCGGCCCCAGCGCTCGGTTTCGTTCTCAAGCTGGCGAAGGCCGCGTTTCGTCAGCTCGTAATACTTCGCTTTACGATTGTTTTCGGATTCGCCCCAGTAGGCTTTGAGCCAGCCCTCTTCCTCCATGCGGTGGAGGGCGGGAAATAGCGAACCTGCCTTGACGCGAAAGGTGCCGCGGGTGACCTGCTCGATTCGGCGGGCGACCCCCAAACCGTGGAGCGGCTGGAGTGCGAGCGCCTTCAAGATGAGCAGGTCCAAAGTGCCTTGCAAAAGTTCGGTCTGTTGTTGGTTCATGGTGTCTCCTATATAGACGCTCGATAGGAGAATATGTCACACCTATCGAATGTCAATAGGAAAGGAAAAAAGAAGGCCTGTCTGGTCCCCGTGCGGTCTATGGGGCGCATCTGGCAATCCATCGTGCCGGCGTTTAGGATGGAGGCGTGAATCGCTGGATTGAATCCACAATGAAGACGCAGGCACCGCGTGCCGCCGTCCTGGTGCGTCTATCGGTCGGAGCCGTCTTTTTCTCGGAGGGCGTGCAGAAATTCCTGTTTCCGGCGGCGCTTGGCGCAGGGCGGTTTGCCAAGATCGGTTTCCCTTCCCCGGCGTGGACTGCGACAGCCGTCGGCTTCTTCGAGATTACTTGTGGTCTTCTGGTGATAGCGGGGCTGTTGACAAGGCTGGCGTCGGTTCCGCTGCTCATTATTATCACCGTGGCCATCGCCACGACGAAATTCCCGATGCTCGCTCAGCAGGGCTTCTGGGCTATGGCGCACGAAGCGCGCACGGATTGGTGCATGTTCCTCGGGGCTATTTTCCTGATCATCACCGGGGCAGGAGGGTGGTCGCTCGACGCGTTTCTCACCATGACTGATCCAAAATAGTCTTGCCTTGCCCGCGGACTAAGAGCTGCCAATCAGAATCCCCGTCAAGAAAACAAGAATGCCTCCCACTATGATTTGTAAGCCAGCGGTGAAAGTGGGTGAGTCCATGTAACGATGGCGCACCCAAGTGATAGTGCCGAGCTCACAGACCACGACCACGATGGCCACCGTCATCGCCACGGTAAATCGCGGGATGAGAAACGGCAGCGTATGGCCGATGCCGCCGAGCGCCGTCATTGCGCCGCAGATTGTGCCACGAAGCCAGGGATGCCCGCGCCCCGTGAGGCTGCCGTCGTCGGAGAGGGCTTCGGCAAAACCCATGCTGATGCCCGCGCCGATGGAAGCTGCGAGTCCCACAAGAAATGCGTCCCAACTGATCCGTGTGGCGACGGCGGCGGCAAAGATTGGCGCGAGTGTGGAAACAGATCCGTCCATTAACCCGACGAGGCCGGGCTGGACAATCTGAAGGAGGAAAAGCCTGCGCTGTGCTTCTTGTTCCCTTTCGTGTACGCCGGATTTGAGATTATCCTCCTCGAGTTTTTCGGCGCGGTCGTAATGCGAGCGTTCCTCCTGCGCAAGGTCGTCCAGGAGTTGGCGGATGCTTGCGTCTTGCGCGCGCGCGGCGGCGCGCTCATAAAAGCGTTGTGTCTCGACCTCTGCGGCGCTGACTGTCTTGCGGATACGATCCACATTGAGCGGCTGCAGGAGCCAGACAGGCTGGCGGCGGATAAAACCTCGCACATCGGTGCGGCGAATCAGGGGAATGTGCTCACCGAATTTTTGACGGTAAAGCTCGATCAAACGGCGGCGGTGACGCGATTCCTCTTTGCGCATTTGATCGAACACCGTCGCGGTGCCCGGAAAGTTTCCCCGGAGGCTTTCTGAGTAATCGGCGTATACCCGCTCGTCTTCTTCTTCCAGCGAGACTGCCAGAGCGAGGATTTCGCGCTCCGTAAGGTCCTCGAAACGCTTCATAGGAATTCACCTCACTTCGTTCCGACCTATTGGGCTGGAAGACTATCCGCTTCCTTGCTTCCGCGCCACTGATTCTCGTTGACGGTCATCTTGCATTCGCGGTCCGGCTGTTTCAGTATTGCTTGGCGGAAGCGCACCCGTCGCGTTCTTTATCGCGAGGAGGAATGAATGACCAGGTCACGAAGCATTACGCGGAGGCAATTGCTGACGGCTGGCGCGGCGGCTGCGGGCGCGGCGCTCGTGCCGGGACGTTGGGTTTCAGCGCTAACGTCACTCAGCTCGCAGCCCGCCGCCGACACTCTGCAGGACCCAGTCGTTGATGCCACAAGAGGAGCCGCGAGCCGCGAGAAGATCGCGTGGAAAGTTGAGCCGTTTCCGATGACGCAGGTTCGTCTGCGTCCTGGGATCTTCCAGAACATGCAGGAGATCAATCGCCGCTACCTCGCGATGATTCCCAATGACCGTCTGCTGCATTCGTTTCGCGCGACGGCGGGACTCCAATCCAGCGCCGAGCCGCTAGGCGGATGGGAAGCGCCCGACGTCGAATTGCGCGGGCACCTAGCGGGCGGCCATTACCTGAGCGCGAGCGCGTTTATGTACGCGAGCACGGGTGATGAAGACGTCAAGAAAAAGGCCGACGCGATTGTCACGGAGTTGGCCCGGTGCCAGGAGGCAAACGGCAACGGTTATCTGAGCGCCTTCCCGACGGAATTGTTTGACCGGCTCAAAAGCGGGACGCGCGTCTGGGCGCCGTTCTACACAATCCACAAGGTCATGGCCGGGCACCTCGACATGTATCTGCACTGTGCAAATGACCAGGCATTGCAAAATGTCGAGAACATGGCCGGCTGGGTGGAAAACTATTTGCAGCCCGTTGGCGACGACCAGTGGGCGCGAATGCAGCTCACCGAGCACGGCGGCATGAATGAAACGCTCTTCAATCTCTATTCCGTGACCGGTAAGGAGAAATACCTCGCTCTCGCCCGGCGATTTGATCACAAGAAATTCTTCGATCCGCTGGCCGAGCGGCGCGACGAACTAAAGGGCTTGCACACGAACACGAATATTCCCAAGGTCATCGGGGCAGCGCGCGGTTACGAACTGACCGGTGATGATCGGTATCACACCATCGCCGATTACTTCTGGCACGAAGTGGTCGCGCAACGCAGTTATGCGACCGGCGGCACGAGTAACGGCGAAGGTTGGTATTTCGACGCCGGGGACATGAGTAAACAGCTCGGCGCCTCCGCCGAAGAGTGCTGCTGTAGCTACAACATGATGAAACTCACGCGCCACCATTTCGGCTGGACCGGCGATGCGAGGTACATGGACTACCACGAGCGGCTGCTCTTCAACGTGCGGCTCGGCACGCAGGATCCGGACGGCATGCTGATGTATTACGTGTCGCTCGCGCCGCGCGGATGGAAAACGTTTGGCAATGCCTACGATTCGATGTGGTGCTGCACGGGCTCGGGCATCGAAGAGTACTCCAAGCTGATTGATTCGATCTACTTCCATGACGCGAGCAGCATCTACGTGAATCATTTCATTGCGTCCGAGGTGAGCTGGCCGGAAAAGGGATTCAAGCTTGTCCAGGACACGGCGTTCCCCGAGCACGAAGGAACGACACTTACCGTGCAGGCGCAAAACCCAGCGCAATTGGCATTGCGCGTTCGCGTGCCTTACTGGGCGACGCGTGGCGTCCACGTAAAAGTGAACGGCGCCGCCCAAACACTTTCAGCGACTCCAGGCGCTTATCTGGCGCTCAATCGCCTGTGGAAGACCGGCGATAAGATCGAAATCTCAATGCCGATGAGCCTGCACTCGGCGCCGCTATTGGGCGCGCCAGCGCTGCAAGCCGCGATGTACGGGCCGCTTGTCCTTGCGGGGCGTTTGGGCGACGAAGGCATTACCCGCGAAATGATTTACGGCCAGCTTGGGCCTCGCATGCGGCCGAGCGTTCCTCCCGAAGTGACGAGCAGTGGTAAGAGTCTCGACTGGGTCGAACCTGCGTCAAGCGGGAAACTCTCCTTCCGGCTGGCCGGGAAGCCTGGGGATTCCGACCTTATTCCGCTCTACCAGATTCTTGGCGAGCGCTATAACGTCTATTGGAAAGTGAACCGGCGAACCGCGTAGCGCAGATTCCCGCCCATTTTTCTTCTATGCGTACGATATCCCCGTGGACGCTATCCCAAAATTGACTCCACCTTTCGGTGGGTGTAGCGTCACAACAGAATCCGGGCTGAAATGGCTGCCCGGAAGTGTCGACCCCACCCGGAATGACATTTTCAAAGGAGAAGTCCCAATGCCAAGTTACTTGCAACAAGTTTCCTACACGCAGGAAGCGTGGGAGGCGCTTGTCAGCAATCCGCAGAACCGGATTGAAGCGGTACGTCCCGCGATCGAGAAACTGGGAGGCAAGATCCTCAACGCGTATTTTGCATTTGGCGAATACGACGTCGTCGTCATCACCGAATTCCAGAGCAATGTCGACGCCGCGGCGATTGCAATGGCGTTCGCTGCGGGCGGCGCGGTGAGGACGGTTAAGACCACTCCGCTGCTTACGATACCGGAGGCGCTTGACGCGCTCAAAAAAGCATCGACGTCTGGCTATCGAGCGGCGACAGCCGGGCGGTAGAAGCGCGAACGAATCCTGCAGATTCAATCCGCAACGGTCAGGCACTACGTCCAATGGACTGCGTGCAGCGCTGTTCAGTGTCCCGCGCAATTCTTGACCATGTGAAATCCTCATGCTAGATTCGTGTGCTCACACGAGTCTTCGGAAATTTTCGTGACGCTGCCAGCAACGGAACTCCGCAAAACCGCGCTCAATTCAGTCCATCGCCGGATGGGGGCCAAGATGGTCGACTTCGGCGGGTGGGACATGCCCGTCGAATACACCGGTATCATCGCCGAGCACATGGCCACGCGCACGGCCGCCGGGCTATTCGACGTGAGCCACATGGGCGAAATCGAAGTCCGCGGAGGGACGGCGCTCGATCTGGTGCAGCATGTCACGTCCAACGATGCGGCCAAGTTGCAAGTCGGCCACGCGCAATATTCCGGGTTGATGACCGACCGCGGCACATTCGTGGACGACCTGCTCGTTCACAAGATTTCCGACCGGCATTACTTCCTCTGTGTGAACGCAGGCAATCAGGACGGGGATTTCGAGCATATCCGCCGGAACAATACGGTGGGCGCGGAAGTGGAGAACAGCGGGCCGCGGTACTCGCAGCTCGCGGTGCAAGGGCCAAAAGCGCTTGGCATCATGCAGCGGCTCACAAACGCGCCGATCGACCAGCTCAAGTATTACCGCTTCACGTTCGGCCCCGTGAATGGCGTGCACTGTCTGATCGCGAGGACAGGATATACGGGCGAGGACGGATTTGAGATTTATTTCGAGCCGCAGCACGGCGAGAAACTCTGGAATGATTTGCTGAATGCCGGCGCGCAGGATGGAATGATTCCATGCGGGCTTGGCGCGCGGAACACGCTGCGCCTCGAAGCCGGGATGTGCCTCTACGGGCATGAGATTGACGAGACGACGACGCCGCTCGAAGCCGGGCTTGCCTGGATTACGAAGCTCGACAAGCGCGAGTTCCTGGGCCGCGACGCGCTCGTGAAACAGAAGGGGCAAGGACTGACGCGGACGCTCGTGGGATTCGAAATGCTCGGGCGGCAGCCGGGGCGGGACGGATGCAGCGTGTCTGCCGGCGCAAAAGTAGTCGGCCGAGTGACGAGCGGGTCGCCTGCTCCTTTCTTGAAGAAGAACATCGGCATGGCATACCTCCCCGTGGGGGTGGACAAAGTGGGAAGAGAAATACAGATTGGCGTTCGCGGCAGCGAATTGCCCGCGAAGATTGTTCCATTGCCGTTTTATAAGAGAACGAAATAATCCGAGCGCGCTGCGTTCCACACAGCCGGGAGTGGCTGTGCGACTGGAGAGGCGATGTATCCAACGAACTACCGCTACACCAAAGATCATGAATGGATTGACGTGAAGGGCGACGCGGGCACGGTCGGAATCACGGACTACGCGCAACATGAATTGGGCGATGTTGTTTTCGTCGAACTGCCAAAAGTGGGCGCGAAGTTGACTGCGGGAAAATCTTTCGGCAGCGTGGAATCGGTAAAGGCCGTGAGCGAGATCTATTCCCCGGTATCGGGAGAAGTGACGGAAATCAACTCCACGCTCAGCGACTCGCCGGAAAAAATCAACACGGACCCGCACGGCGCGGCATGGCTCATCAAGGTAAAGCTTTCCAACAGTAGCGAACTTTCCGGATTGATGGACGCCGCCGCCTACCAGAAATACATTTCGGAGAAGGACAAGGAAGCCCACGCCTGATGCGCTATCTCCCCAAGAGCACATCCGAGCGACAGGCAATGCTTGCGGCCATCGGCGCCCGGTCGGCCGAGGAGCTTTTTGCTTCGATTCCCGCGGCATTCCGGCTTGCTAAGCCGCTCGCGCTTCCCGCCGCGCTATCGGAAATGGAAATCATTGATTTCTTTCAGGCGCGCGCGGCGGAGAATTCTCGCGGCTACACGAGTTTTCTGGGCGCGGGCGTCTACAACCATCTGCGATCTGTCGTAACCGACGCGATGATCCAGCGCGGCGAATTCCTCACTTCCTACACGCCCTATCAGGCCGAAATCAGCCAGGGTACATTGCAGGCGATCTTCGAGTTTCAAACACTGATGTGCCAGCTTACGGGGCAGGAAGTGGCAAATGCCTCGATGTATGACGGCTCAACCGCCGTCACGGAAGCCGTGCTCATGGCCGACCGCTTGACAAATCGGCGCCGCGTGGTTGTGGCCCGGTCGCTGCACCCGGAATACCGGCAGGTGCTGGCAACCTACGCGCGCAACCTGAACATGGAGATCGTCGAGGTTGGATTCACCGAATCCGGGCAAATGGACCTGGATGCGCTGCGAAAACTTGTGCATGACGACACTTCTTGCGTCGTGGCGCAATCGCCGAATTTCTTTGGCGTGATAGAGCCGACGGCAATGATCGCGGAGATTGCCCACGCGAAAGATGCTTTGATGGTGGTGGCGATCGCGGAAGCAGTGTCTCTCGGAGCCGTGAAGCCGCCCGTCGAGGCCGACATCGTCGCGATGGAAGGCCAGAGCTTCGGCATGGCGCCGAGTTATGGCGGCCCTTTTGCCGGCGTGATCGCCACACGCGAGAAATTCGTGCGGCAAATGCCGGGAAGGCTCACAGGGCAAACGGTGGACAACGCTGGGCGCCGCGGATTCTGCCTGACGCTTGCGACGCGCGAACAGCACATCCGCCGCGAAAAGGCGACCTCCAATATTTGCACGAACCAGGCGCTGTGTGCGCTTGCCGCCACTGTGCACCTTTGCCTGCTCGGAAAAGAAGGGCTAAAGGAGATGGCCGCTCAGAATGTAGCCAAGGCGCGGTTTGCGGCGGCGGAGCTGGCTAAAGTGCCCGGCGTGAAGCTCGCGTTCACCGGGGCGGCGTTCAATGAGTTTGTGATTGAGCTGCCACGGTCCGTCAAAATTGTGAATGCTTCGCTGCGAAAAGAAAAAATCATCGGCCCGCTGGCACTGGGATCGTTTTATCCGGAGCTAACCAAACACGGGCTCGTATGCGTGACCGAGGTGACGCCGCGCGCTGAGATCGAGCGGTTCGCGGCGGCACTGGGAAAGGCGCTGAAAGAGCCAATTTGAGATGTCCGCAAGAGGTTTGCGTTTCACGCCGCGAGGTATCAGCGGTGATCAAAATGGACGGCAGAGGGTAAGGGTCAACAGTGAGTGACGAGATCAAAAAAGCGCGCACGCATGTAAGCCAAAACGAAGGGCTCATCTTTGAGAAGTCCGCTCCCGGCAAGCGCGGGATGGAGCTGCCACCGCTCGACGTGCCCGCCGTGGACATTCGCATAGCGCTCGGCGCGGAGAACGCGCGGGCCGACGTCACGAATTTCCCGGAGGTGAGCGAGATCGAAGTGATCCGCCATTTCACGCGGCTTTCCACCTGGAATTACGCGATTGATTTGGGGATGTATCCGCTCGGCTCCTGCACGATGAAATACAACCCGCGCGTGAACGAGTTTGTGGCGCGGCTCGATGGCATCGCCACGGAACATCCTTATCAACCGGTCGAGCTTTCCCAGGGCTGCTTGAAGACGCTTGAGCTGTTGCAGAATTGCCTGCTCGAAATCACGGGAATGGATGCGGTAACGTTGCAGCCCTCCGCCGGCGCGCAGGGCGAACTCACGGGGCTGCTGCTAATCCGCGCGTATTTGCAGAGCAAAGGCAATCCGCGAAAGAAAGTGCTGATCCCCGATTCTGCGCATGGAACCAACCCCGCGACGGCGGTAATTGCGGGATACGAAGTCGAGAATATCCGCTCGGACGCGCGCGGCCAAATCGACATCGAGCAATTGAAGCGCATCGTCAACGAAGACGTCGCGGCGCTGATGGTGACGAACCCCTCGACGCTCGGCGTATTCGAGCAGCACATCGCCGAAGCTGCGGAGATTCTCCACAAAGCCGGCGCGCTCCTTTACATGGACGGCGCCAACATGAACGCACTGGCGGGCGTCGCGCGGCCGGGCGATTTCGGCGTGGACGTGATGCACCTGAATTTGCACAAGACGTTTTCAACTCCGCACGGAGGAGGCGGGCCGGGCGCCGGACCTGTTATGGTGAAAAAGATCCTCGAGCCGTTTCTACCCGTGCCCGTGCTCATACGAAAGCCCGATGGAACGCTCGCGCTGGACGTGAATAGGCCGAATTCCATTGGGCGCGTCCGCGCGTTCGTGGGGAATTTCGGTGTGCTGGTGAGGGCGTTGGCGTACACGCTCGCATACGGCCCAGGCATCCGCCAGGCCACAGAGGATGCCGTGCTCAACGCGAATTACATCCGGAAGAATTTGGAGGGCGTGTTCGACCTTCCCTACTCCTCGCCATCCATGCATGAAGTTGTTTTCAGCGACGCGAAGCAGAAGAAATCGGGCGTGGGCACAATGGATATCGCAAAGCGGCTGATTGACTATGGCTTCCACCCGTACACAACGGCGTTTCCGCTGATCGTGCCGGGCGCAATGATGATTGAACCGACCGAATCGGAATCGAAGGAAGAATGCGACTTTTTCATTGATGCCATGCGCTCCATCGCCGATGAGGCGGAGAAAAATCCGGAATTGGTGCGCACCGCGCCGCATTCCACGCGCGTCGGGCGCCTCGACGAAGTTGGCGCCGCCCGAAAACCTGTTCTCCGCTGGAAACCTAAAGCCACAAGTAAAGCGGCGGATTAGGCGAAGCGGATCCATGCAAATCGGCGAAGTTGTCTATAACGAACGACCGATCGTCGCTTTATCCTGATGAAATTCCTTAGCGAGGAAAGTGGATGGAGGAAATCACCTGCTTGAAGGTTTCGTCGTAGCCTGCGTAATCACCGGCTGGAGCAAAGCAAACAAAATAGAGCACGCCCTGCGGCCGGAGGATGGTCACAAGCCATCGTGTTTCTTGGTCTCCGAGAGCGGAAACGGAGGACAGCCGCACGGAGATAGCCGCTTGCCGGTTCACTTGAATCGCCTCGCGCTCACCCGCGGCTTTCAGGCTGGGATTTGAATCACGAAGATTTGCGAGGAGCGCATCCGTAGCCGAATCGAGGTTCGCGCTTCCATCCGCAGCATTAACGGAAAAATTGTCCGCGGTCAAGCCAACCGTGGTCACCACATTCCCGTCCGCATCCTTGACGAGCCGCCCAAGCGGAACCAGCTTGATCGAATCGCCCTCGCCGGAAAGCTTCCAGCTTTCGGGATAGCGAAACACGAAAGAAAATCCCGCGTACTCGGTTGAATCAGGGAAAGGCGCAGAAACGGAAGCAACTGGCGGATTCGCGGCGCCCGAAGGAGGGGCCGCCGGCGCTGCAGGTGCGGGCCCAATCGCGGCAGGATCTCTTGGCTCAACGAACTTGCCCTTTTGCCCCTTTACGGGAGCAGGCGGCAGCGAAAGAACATAGCGCCGGATTTCGCGAAATTCCGCGGAGTCGGTCTTATAGTTTTCCGGCTGTCCGCCCATGTTTTCGATTTCGTCGGTCACACGGTCAATGCGGTGCGCGGGGATAGGGTGGTCGGAAAAAAACTCCGGCTTCGGCTTCCCCTTGCTTTCGGATTCGATGGTCTCGAAGAACTGCGCCATGGCGCGCGGGTCGTAGCCCGCGTCGAAAAGGATTTGCGTCCCGAGGATATCCGCCTGCCCTTCTGCAGTGCGCGAATACTTCAAAAGCACGGCGCTCTCTGCAAGGCTGCTTCCAACTTCCGTGGCGAGACTCGAGAGGATGCCTCCGCCGATGATCGCGCCCGCAAATGCCACAATCCCAGTGCCCATCTCTTTCTTCGTCGCCTGGTTGGTGCCGTGACGCAATGCGACGTGCGAAATCTCATGCGCCATCACTCCCGCGAGCTGGGCTTCATCGCTCGATTCCTCAATCACCGCGCGATTTACGAACACGAACCCGCCCGGGAGCGCAAAGGCATTGAGCGTCTCGGAATTCACGCAATGAAATTCGTATGGATATTTTGCGCCGGGGGCGTAGGCCGCGAGTTTGCGGCCGAGCCTGTTCAAATAATCATCAACACGAGGATCGTTCAACATCGGAAGCTTTGCTTCGGCTTCGTCGGCGAGTTTTTGGCCCATGCGGATGTCATCCGCGGTGGAAAACATATTAATGCCGGGTTTCAGCGGTGTCCGATCAGCCCAGGCCGAGGGCGCATTGAATGCCAGACCTGCGGCAAGCGCCAAGGCAGTCGCGCGGCGCGCGAGAAGGCTCCAATTTGCCGCGCGGACTTGCTTCACAAGCATCAAACCTCCCCGGGACTGGCCACTATGCTGAAAATTCTTGCTCTCATCCGCCTGGGCCCAACTGCTGCCCAATTTAGATGACGCGCCAGAGGCAAAGGTTATTCCAGCCTTCGTGACGGCGTGCCCTTGAGTATACCTAAGATTCCCCACGAAGGGGCCTGAAAAGGCACGCTAAATGCCCCTGGCCGTCTCTGGATTAGTACGCAAAATGAGGATTGGAGGATTCCCAGACCTATACCTGCAATACGATTTTGCCGAATTGTTCGCGGTTCTCGAGGATTTCATGGGCCTTGCGGCATTCGGCAAGCGGAAGGATGCGGTCAACGATTGGCCTGAGCTTCCCTTCCGCCACGAGCTTTAGGACAGTAAACAGCTCCGAGCGGCTCCCCATAAACGATCCGAGCAGAGAAAGATTGCGAGTGAAGAGATAACGCAGATCGAACTTGCCATTGAACCCCGTGGTGGCGCCGCAGGTGACCAGACGGCCATTATTCGCGAGACTGAGCACGCTCTTTTCCCAGGTGGCCTCGCCAACGTGCTCGAAAACGACGTCCACGCCTCGCTTTCCAGTCAGGCGTTTGACCTCCTCGAGAATGTCTTGCTTCGAGTGGTTGATGGTCTCGTCAGCGCCGAGTTCGCGGGCTTTGGCAAGCTTGGCCTCGCTACCTGCGGTAGCGATAACACGCGCACTCGCAATTTTGGCGATCTGAATTCCAGCCGTGCCAACGCCGCTTCCTGCCGCAAGAATCAGCACGTCCTCGCCCGGCTGCAGAGCGGCGCGCGTGATGAGCATGTGCCAGGCCGTGAGAAACACAACGGGAATTGCGGCGGCATCCTCAAATTTAATGTTCGCCGGAATGGGGATGACATTCGCCGCAGGTGACTTCACGTATTCGGCGCAGCCTCCATCAACCCGGTAGCCGAAGAGCGTGTATTCGCGGCAGCGGTTATCGGCTCCAGCAGCGCAGGCCTGGCAGTGTCCGCAGGAGAGCCCGGGGGCAAGTACAACTCGTTCTCCGATTCGCACCCACGAGGCAAGATTTCCCACTTGGGCGACTTCACCCGCGATGTCGCTGCCCAGGACATGCGGAAAAGTCAGCTTCAATCCGGGCAAGCCTCGCCGGACCCAAAGATCAAGATGATTGAGGGCCACGGCGCGGACTCGAACAAGAACTTCATTCGGCGCGATCTCAGGATTCGGAAGTTCCGCAAGTTGGAGCACTTCCGGCCCACCGTGCTGATGAATGACGACCGCTCTCATCCCATACTCCCGAGCGCGAGACACAACGCCAGGCGGCTACGCTAGCATTCGCGGTTGCAAGGTGTCCAGAACCGGATTGAATTATCGCGGAAAGGTTTGCGGCGTCCGGTGGTCAATCCTCCGCCGCGCGTCGTGGTAGCATCAGCGCACATGGCCCAAAATCGAATCACCGTCTTTTTTTATGGGCTATTCATGGATGAAAACCTATTGCGCACCAAGGGCGCTCTTCCCACAAACATCCGGCCCGCCTGCGTTCAAGGATTTGCGTTGCGAATCGGAAAGCGCGCGACCTTAATCCCCCAGCCGGAAGCGTCCGCGTACGGTATCCTCATGGAACTTTCGCACGCGGAGATCGACCAACTGTATTCAGAGCCCAGCGTCAGTGCCTATCGTCCCAAGGCTGTGCTGGCGCAACTCCCGGACTGTTCCTATGTTCCGGCCTTGTGCTTCAACCTCGTCGAGCCGCCGGCTCCGGAAGAAGCGAATGCGGAGTACGCTGCGAAACTTCGTGAGCTCGCCGAACGGCTGAAGTTGCCCTCAGGGTACGTCGAGAGTATCCGCTAGCGTTGACAGTGTTACTCTTGCGCCGTACCCTCTTTCCAGAGCCTTATCTAACTATCTATGGACCTCTTCGAGGAGATCGTTCGATTGCGGCGCGCCGGGCGGCGCGGGGCCCTCGCAACAATTGTGCATACCAACGGCTCGATTCCGAGCTACGAGAGTTCCCGAATGCTGGTGCGCGAAGACGGCTCCATCGCCGGGACCATTGGCGGCGGGTGCGTCGAGGCGGATGTATGGGCCGCGGCGAAGGAAGTGATGAAGCAGGAAGCGCCTCGCAAAATGGTATTCAATCTGAATCACGAGGCCAGCTACGATAACGGCCTGATCTGTGGCGGCACGCTGGAGGTGTTTGTGGAGCCGATTCTTCCGCAGCCGGTGCTCATCATTTTCGGCGGAGGGCACGTTTCGATGGCGTTGGCGCTCGCGGCGCATACGGCGGGGTTCGCCATCGGCATAGTGGACGACCGCGAGACCTTCGCGAACAAAGAGCGCTTCCCCATGGCGGACGAAGTCTTTACGAGCTATGAGGAAGCGTTTGAAAAACTGAAGCCGGGCGCATCGAGTTACCTGGTAATCGTTACACGCGGGCACCGCGATGATATGCGCGTGCTCGCTTGGGCTGCGCGGACCGGCGCGCGCTACATCGGGATGATTGGCAGCAAGCGGAAGGTGCTCAGTGTTTACGAGGCGCTCGAACGCGAAGGCATCTCCGCGGAAAAACTCGCCCGCGTCCATGCGCCGGTGGGTCTCGAAATTGGAGCGCTGACCCCCGAAGAAATTGCCATCAGTATTACCGCGGAATTGATCGCCGTCCGCCGCAACGCGAAGGGACTCGCGCACAAAGCTGTTCAGACGTTGCGCATGGCGGAAACTGCCGGAGATTGAGGAAACCTTGCTGGCCGCCGTCATTCTCGCGGGAGGAGAATCGCGGCGCATGGGTTCGCCCAAAGCGCTTCTCACTTATAACGACCTTACGTTTGTCGATCACCTCCTCGAAGTAACGCGGCACCCAAAGATTGGCCTGCAACGTGTCATCCTCGGCGCCGGTGCGGAGCAAATCCGCGCGCGGCTCAATCTCGACCCCGCGCTTGTGGTCGTCAATTCCGATTGGGAGAAGGGCCAGCTTTCCTCAATTCAGGCCGCCATTCGCTCATTCGCCGGCACTCCGGTCGACGGCATCCTTCTTTGTCTTGTGGATCATCCCCTCATCACGTCCGCGCTCGTCAATGAGTTGATCGAGGCTTTCTACCGCGGCGGGAAGTCCGTCGTCTTGCCGGTATTCCACGGCCGCCGGGGGCACCCGGTGATTTTCGCAAAGACGCTCTTTGACGAGTTGCTTGCCGCGCCTCCCGAAAAAGGTGCGCGCGCGGTTGTGTGGAACCATCCGGATGAAGTGGAGGAAGTGCCCACCGAGGAACAGGGCGCAGTGCTGAACCTCAACGACCCCGAGGCATTCCAAAGCGCCACGAACAAGTCCTGATTCTCTGATTGCTAAACAGAAGAGATTTTTTCGAGCAGTGCCGCCAATGCGTCGCAAGCGAGTTGCGCGGCATGAAACGTCGCGGGCGGCAAGCCACCCAAATCCGCGGAAATGCTCGCGGGAGAAATTTCCTTTAATTCCGTGGGAGACTTCCCTTGCATTCGGTCGGCAAGAGCGGAACCGCAGGCGATTGACGTTACGCAGCCGCGCGCGAGGAACTGGGCGACCTTGACTCGCCCGGCCATCATCTGCGCGGAAAGCTGCAAGGTGTCGCCGCAGACGGGGTTGGTGACTTCCACGGAATAATCCGCGCACTCCAACTCCCCCGCGTGCCTCGGATTCTTGAAGTGCTCCAAAACGGCGGCGCTGTACATGCCCCCAGTATCGCAAGATGCGCGGCCTCGCGCAATCGCATCCAACCCGCAACACCGTCCCAGAATCTAATTGAGGAATGCTGCAATCAAGTGCATGATGAATGTTCACTAAGAATTGGGGTCAGAATCACCTCTGACAATCAGCCCAAGGGAGTCGTAAGCTCGTTATGTTCGCCCAGACGCCTTTTTCCTTCCACAGATTTGCATTCAGGCGGATTCTCGCCGTCACAGGGGCCGTGGCGATTGCCGCGACCTGCGCGGCCCAACCCGCCGCCGATCCGCAGGCCGAGTTGCTGCTCAGCACGATGCAGCAGGAGTTGACTCGTGCGCAAACCTCTCTGGCGAAGCTGGACCCCGCGCCCTATTTCATCAGCTACGCCATATTTGACGAGCAGACCGTCGCGGTGAATGCGCAGGACGGCGCGCTGGTCAATTCCATTTCCAGCCAGGCGCGGCGCGCGGATGTAACCATGCACGTCGGTACGGCGGCGCTCGACAACACTCACGATCAAGGCCGCGAGTCGGGCATCAATTCCCTGCCGCTCCCGCTCGGCAATGACCGCGACGCCATCGCTCGCAGCCTGTGGCTGCTCACCTACAACGAATACCGGCAGGCCTCAGGTGCGTTCCTTCAGGTCAAAACGCAGAACGCCGTGCAGTCCGAAGAGGAAGACAAGTCACCGGACTTTTCCACCGAAACATCGCATCAGACGGTTCTCCCGCCGGGGCCACCCGCTGCCATTCACCAAAAAGAATGGGAGGACCGCGTACGCGCCTACTCCGCCGAATTCAAGAAATACGCATTCATCTACAATTCCGTGGCCTCGCTTACGTTCGACCAGGGAACGGAGTACATGGTCTCGACGGACGGGACGCGCCTCTCCGAACCGGGACATCAGGCCCGCCTTGTGATTGAGGCGGAAACCCGCGCCGACGACGGCATGGACTTGCTCCGTGTGGAAACCTTCGAGGCTTCCACCCCGGAGCAATTGCCCCCCATGCCGGAGATCGCGTTGAAAATTGAAAAAATGGCCTCGGACTTGAAAGCTCTTCGAGCCGCTCCGGTGGCAGATCCCTACGACGGCCCTGCGCTCCTTTCCGGACGCGCGACCGCGGTCTTCTTCCATGAAGTCTTGGGACATCGCCTGGAAGGCCACCGTCAACGCGGCGAAGAAGAAGGGCAGACATTCACTAAGAAAGTGAACCAGTCCATTCTCCCCAGTTTTCTGAGCGTCGCCGACGATCCGACGCTGAAGACTCTCAATGGCGTGCACCTTGCCGGAACTTACGCCTTTGACGACGAAGGGACTCCTGCTGAGCGCGTGGAAATGATTCAGAACGGCATCCTGAAAAATTTCCTGATGTCGCGCATCCCTATCGCCAATTTCAGCCACTCGAATGGACACGGCCGCCGTCAGGCCGGCCGCATGGCAACGGGCCGCCAGGGCAATTTAATTGTGACTTCCACGAACACAATGCCCCAGGCAGATTTGCGCAAGAGGTTCATCGAAGAAATCAAGAAACAGGGTAAACCTTACGGCCTTTATTTTGAGGACGTGGAGGGCGGCTTCACACTCACGCAGCGCGAACTTCCCCAGGCATTCCAGGTTCTGCCGATCATTGTATGGCGTGTGTATCCCGATGGCCGGCCCGATGAGCTTGTCCGCGGCGTGGACATTGTCGGCACGCCTCTCTCGGCGCTCGAACGGATTATCGTCACCGGCGACAAAACAGAAATATTCAATGGTGTTTGCGGCGCGGAATCCGGCTTTGTGCCGGTCTCTGCCTCTGCGCCGGCCATGCTGTTTTCTGAAATGGAAGTCCAAAAATCATCGCACGGACGCGACCGTCCTCCCATCCTGCCGCCGCCCGGAACAACTTCTGGCGGAACGACCTCGGGAAATACGGGAGGTGCGCGATGAATTCCCTGCGCCGGCATGTCTCACCCAATACATTCTTTCGCTCATGCGCATTGAGCCTCATTCTTGCTCTCGCGGCAGCTCCAGGCACGAGAGCGCAGTCCAACTTCGTGCTATCGGAGTCAGTTTCCTCCGCTCAGGGCTCCGCCGCAGCATCGGATCCAATCCTGCAGGCGATGCTCACCGAGCTGAGCCGCTCGAAAAACCAGCTCAGGATGGATAATGTCGCGGCGCCCTATTACATCGAGTACCGCATCACGGACCGCGACACCTATGAATCCGACGCTGCTTTCGGCTCCTTGCGATACGCCGAGCGCGTCCACCAGCGCGTCCTGCGAGCGGTTGTGCGTATCGGCGATTACAAACAGGACAGCTACTTTGGCATGGGGCAAGGCGTTGCCGAGCAAGTGACTTTGGAGGACGACATCTATGCATTGCGTCACTCTCTCTGGCTTCTGACCGACAGCGCCTACAAGCGCGCCGGCGAAGCGCTTGCTGCCAAGCAGGCCATGTTGAAGGAAGTCACGCCGGACCTGACGGTGGAAGACTTCGCCCATGCCCCGGCATTGATCGCGGTGGATCCGACCGTGAGGCTGCAAGTCGACCAGGCGCAAACGGATCACATGCTGCAAGCCGCGACTGCGGTTTATGTCGAAGACCCGGATCTGCAAATGCTGGACGCCGCGGTGCAATATACCGCCAAAAACGAATACTTCATCAACAGCGAAGGAACAGTGACGCGGCACGGGGAATCCTCTTACTTGATTGGCATGACCGGTGTCACGCAGGCGGCGGATGGGATGCAACTCATGCGCACTCCTTCCTCATTCTTTGCGCGCGCGGAAGAACTCCCCACCGAAGCAAAATTTGTCGCCGGCGCGCGTCAAGTTGTCGCGACGCTCAAAGCGCTTCGCGAAGCTCCGGTTGTGGAAGAGGAATATCGCGGGCCGGTTTTGCTTTCTTCCGACGCAGCGAGCGATGTGCTTGCCACTCTCGTCGGCGACAATCTGGGCGCGCGTAAGCCGCCGCCCGGCCGCAGCGGACGCACCCTCGGCCAATTCGCGTCGGCCTATAAATCACGCGTTCTGCCGGCGTTCATCACCGTGGTGGACGATCCTACGCAATCCTCTTATCAGGGGCATAGCTTGGTTGGCAGCTACCGTTACGATGACGAAGGTGTGCAGGTCGCGCCGCTGACCGTGATTGATAAGGGCCAGCTGGTGAGCTACCTCACCAACCGCCAGCCGATTCAAGACTTCCCTGCTTCCAATGGACATGGGTTGGCGCCAAATGGCGGGCCGCCGGCGCCGCATTTCGGAGTTCTCACGCTTACAAGCTCGGAAGCCGTGTCTCCCGATGCGCTCAAACAAAAGCTGATTCAGATGTGCAAAGACCAAGGGAAACCTTACGGCTACCGCGTCGAAACGTTCGGCGGACTCACATCCCCGCGCCTGCTCTACCGCGTCTGGGCGAAGGACGGCCACGAAGAGCTTGTGCGCGGAGCATTGCTTAACGAACTGGATGTCCGCGGACTGCGCAATGATCTCGTCGCGGTTGGCAATGACATGTTTGTGAGCAACCGCTCCGGAAGCGTCTCCGGCACAGTGATCAGCCCTTCCATGCTTTTCGACGAATTGGAAATCCGCCGCGACGATCGAGCCAAGGCCAAGCTTCCCGAATATCCCGCGCCGCCGCTCACTGGCTCCGGCCAGCGCTAGACGGTTCGCTGACTCTTGCGGATGACTTCGGCGCAATCACAGCAACGCATCGTTTCGCTCGCACCGAGCGCGACCTCGATTCTGGTCGCGTGCGGCGCGCGAAAGCTTCTTGTCGGCGTCTCGAAGTGGTGTCCCGACGTCGCCCCGGAGGTCGCCGATCTTCCCCGCGTCGGAGACTGCTGGTCGCTTGACCCCGAAAGCGTTGTCAGCCTGAAGCCATCGCTGGTGATTGGCTCGGTGCCCTATAAGCAGGAGACCGTCGCAAAGCTCCTCGAGCACCCCCTCACATTCCTTGCGACGAATCCCCGCACACTCAAGGATGTGGAATCGGACATACTTTTGCTTGGCGCGATCGCGGGACGCGCTGCCGCGGCGCGGAAGCTCGTCGCACAAATGCGCGCCGATTTTGAAGCGATACGCAAGAAAGCGGGCCGCGCCGCAAAATCCAACCGCCCTCGCGTCTATTGCGAGGCATGGCCGCACCCGCGCATTGCTTCCCCGCCGTGGGTGGCCGAGCTTGTAGAAATCGCGGGCGGCACGCCGGCTGTGCCGCCCGGTAAACGCGTGTCGGATGCGGAAGTCGCCCAGGCCCAGCCCGATGTAATCATCCTCGCTTGGGCTGCAACGGGCGGGAAGTCCGATCCGCAGCAGGCCTTTGAAGTCGGCGCATGGCGCGACGTCCCGGCAATCCGCAACCGCCGTGTTTTTGCCGTCCGCGATGAGCTGTTGAATACCCCCGGGCCGCCGCTTGTTGCGGGAGCGCGCGAGCTTTTTCACCTGTTGCATCCGGAGCTGGCTCGCAAGTCCACCATCGCTCGCAATCGAAAGCGGCGATGAAAACTGTTGTCGCAGCGCTCATCCTGCGCGATTCACGATTGCTTATTTGCCAGCGAAAGCGCGGCGGCACATTCCCACTGAAATGGGAGTTTCCCGGGGGTAAGGTCGAGCCCGGCGAGGACCTGGAGAGAGCGCTCATCCGCGAGCTCGCCGAAGAACTCGGTAGTTCGCGCGGTCATCGGCCGCGAGATCTGGCGAACGACTTACCAATACCCCGGTAAACCCGAACCTCTCTTAGTCGTGTTTTATGTTGCGGATGCAGGAGGCCAAGCCCCCAAAATGGACCCGGAATCATTTGAGCAGATGGCTTGGGTGACTCCCGCCGAATTGCGCAGTTCTTCGACTTCCTACCCGCCAACGCTGAATTGATCGCCAAGCTCGTAAGTGGTGTGCTGCCAATCGGTTAGCTCCCAGTCGCCCCTCCGCAAAGCATCGACTGCGGCTTTCCTCTCCAGAACCCGAAACTGAGTCAAAAATAGGCTGTTCAATAGGTTGAACAAGCCCTTTTCATGTGTTATATTCAACTGGAGCCGATAAATTCCACCGTTTGGGTTGGGGGACAAGGAGAATTCTGAATGGCATCGAAAGCGAATCGGGCGGTTTCCGAGCGCCAGACTTCTAAGTCTAATTATTCCAAGGAGTTGCTTCTCGGCCTGTATCGAATGATGGTGAAGTGCCGCATGTGCGACGAAAAGGCGCGCATCCTTTTCCGCCAGGGCAAGTATGGAGGCAATTTTTACTCCGGGGTGGGGCAGGAAGCAACGGAAGTAGGCGCGGCCTACAGCCTGCGCGAAGATGACTGGATTGCCCCATCGCACCGCGATTGGACCTCGAACATCATCAAGGGCGCGCCGCTGAAATACTGCTACGCGCAGCTCTTCGCGAAATCCGACAGCCCCGACCGGGGCCGTTCCTCTCCCGCGCACATGGGATACCCGGCGCTGAATATCATTACGCCCGCAAGTTCCATCGCCGGTCAATTGAACGTGGGCACGGGCGTCGCGTTCGGACTGAAGCGGCTCGGCAAAGACAGCATCGTCGTCGCCTTCTTCGGCGATGGCGCTACCAGCATCGGCGGCTTTCACGAAGCGCTGAATTTTGCCGGCGTTCACAAGCTGCCCATCGTCTATGTCTGCCAGAACAATTTGTGGGCGGAATCCGTCCCGCTCCGGTTGCAGACCGCGGTGAAAGACCTTTCTGATAAAGCGAAGGCTTACGGCTTCCCCGGCGTCAATGTGGATGGCAATGACGTCCTCGCCGTCTATGACGTGATGTCCAAGGCGATCGTCCGCGCGCGTTCCGGCGAAGGCCCGACGCTCATCGAGTGCAAGACCTATCGTTGGTATGGCCACTCGGAAATTGATCCGGCGAAATACCGCTTGAAAGATGAAGTGGAATCCTGGCGCAAAAAAGACCCCATCCCGCGCTTTGAAAAATACTTGATGGACCTGAAGCTGCTAACCGAAGAACAGAAAAAGCAGATTGCCGCGGAAATCATCGAAGAGATGGACGCCGCGATCGAATTCGCCGAGCAGAGTCCCTATCCCGACATGGAAGAGGCTCCGAACTTCGTCTGGGCCGAGGAAAAATAACCAGCCATGCCACGCACTCTCTCTTTCATCGAAGCAATCATTGAAGCGCTGGACCAGGAAATGGGCCGCGACCCGCGCGTCTTCCTCTTGGGCGAAGACATCGGCCCTTCCGGCGGCGTGTTCGGCGCGACCGCGGGCCTCTTCAACAAATATGGTGAAGAGCGCGTTCTTGACACGCCTCTCGCCGAAGGCATCATCATCGCGGCGGCCATCGGCTCCTCGATGGTCGGTCTCCGCCCGGTCCCCGAAATCCAATTTACGGATTTCATCACGCCGGCAATGGATCAGATCGTCCAGCAGGCTTCCAAGCTGCATTACCGCAGCGCGGGCGGCTTCTCCTGCCCGATCACGGTTCGCATTTGCTGCGGCGGCGGCACGGGCGCTGGTCTCTACCACTCGCAGGAAAACGCCGCGTGGTTTGTCCACGAGCCGGGATTGAAAGTAGTGATGCCCTCGAATCCGTATGACGCAAAGGGTTTGTTGATCTCGGCGATTCGCGATCCCAACCCGGTTCTCTTCTTCGAGCACAAAAAGCTTTACCGCACCATCAAGGGCGAAGTTCCCGAAGGCGATTACACCGTGCCCATCGGCAAGGCCGCCGTCCGCCGCGAAGGCGCGGATATGACCATCCTGACCTACGGCTACATGACCCACGTGGCGATGGAAAGCGCGGAAGCGATGGCCAAGCAGGGCGTGGACGCGGAAGTCGTCGAGCTGCGCACTCTTTCACCGCTCGACAAGGAAACCATCCTCGAATCCGTAAAGAAAACCAACAAATGCCTCATCGTCCATGAAGACAAGAAAACCATGGGAATCGGCGCGGAGCTGGCCGCCATCGTCAGCGACGAAGCGTTCGAGTATCTCGACGGGCCGGTCCTGCGCGTCACCGGGCCCGACATCCCGCCGATGCCCTTCAGCCCTCCGCTTCAGAAGTATTTCCTGGTGGACGTAGACAAGGTCAACGCGGCCATGACCACCCTCGCCGCCTACTAATCTCTAGCCACTAGTCACTAGCCACCAGCCGCTAATTTGTCATTCCGAGTCCGCCCCCGCGGACGAACAATCCCTTTTTTACATAAAGAGAAGCGCTGCATCCTTTCCCCAAGGCGAAAAGGTATGGCTACTCCGCATGGACGATATCCACACGATATTCACAGATAGAGATATTGACTCGCGCAGAACACAGGAGTAAAAGCAGTACGTCATCACCTGTGGAGGTGCCCCGTGCCGCGCAGATTCCGTTCCTTCCTGCTCTTGGTTTTCCTGCCTGTCTGTATTCTGGTGAGCCGCGCCCAGTCCGCGCCGCAATCCCCGCCCGCTGCACCAGTGCGCGATCCCCAGGCGATCCTTACTTTGCAAAACGCCCTGCTTTCCCTCGGCGGCTCGTCGCCGTCCAGCATTTTGGCCACCGCAACCTACACTCGTTTCCACACTGACTCCGCCCCCGCCGTCGCCGTCCAGATCAAGGCCCTTGGGGTTGACAGCTTTCGCTGGGACTTCACCGACACGGCCGGTACGGTCACGTTGATCATCAACAACAGTTCAGGTGTCGTGCAGGACGCCACTGGCGCGCGAGCTCTCTCGGTCGGCGGAACCCTTGGCCGCGGTGGCGAACTTTTTCCGGCATTACTCCTGACGCGGTGGCTCGCCAACCCGCTGACCGGGGCCCAGACGGTCGGCCTGGAAAACGTTGAAGGCAAGACCCTGACCCACCTCACCATTATCCCCGCCCCGCCCGCGGCGGATGACGCCACCGGCCAAGCCAGGTTTCAGCAGATGGCCCGGTGCGAATTCTACGCCGACCCGCAAACCAATCTGCCGGCCCGCCTCCGCGTTTATCAATCCGGTTCCGACTGGCGCCTCCAAAGCCCTGTTGACTTGGACTTTGCCGATTTTCGCACCGTCAGCGGGGTCGTTTTCCCATTCTCCATCTCATTCTCCATTGGGGGCCGCGCCATAGCCCAGATCAAGTTCCAGTCGATTATTCCGAACGCGCCAGTGTCCAGCGGCGACTTCCAGGTGCAAATACCATGAAAATACGCGCCAGCCTTCTTAGCCTCGTGTCTATTATCTTCGCTCTGGCCGGACTCTCCGCCCCGCTCGCTCTCGCTCAGTCGGACGGCTATGTCACAAACAGCAATCTTCGCGGCGTGGTCGATGGAAACACTTATCACTTCGGAACCATCGACAACGTCAATCTGGGAACCGGTGCGCTCAATATCGCAATCCCGCTTTTCAACCAGCCCGGGCGCGGATGGAACCGAAGCGCACGATTCGTCTATAGCTCCAAAATCTGGGTCGCCCAGCCGGGGTGGGACCCGATAATTCCGAATACGCTCGATACGCTCTCCTGGCAGACGACCGGATCGCGCTGGGCCTACGGCACGTTCGACTTCTCGGAACACAGCGACCTCGATTTCCAGGAGCTGGAATACGATTGCGAGATTCAGCAGGGCGTATATAAGTCCACCATGGTTGACTCGAACTTCGTCTACAACTCACACGGAGCCCAATACCAGTTCCCGAACCGCCACGTTTGGAATACAGATGGCTCCTTGCCGGGCGGAGGCAACTGTGCGCCCAGGGGGCCGCTCGCCTATGACCTGGCATACTCCGATTCCGGAACCATGCAGCTCGATACCAGCCAATTCCCCAACTTCGCCACGGTCACCTTGAAAGATGGCCGCAAGGACTTCCTCCCCTACGGCACGCCGGTCTCCATGTATATAGAGGACACGAACGGTAACTTCGAGAATTCCTCGGGAGATACCCTCTTGAGGACGGTCACCGGCACGGCCGACGTGATGACCATCAAAGATTCCAACGGAAACAATCAGAGCTACACGCTCTCTGGCACGACCCAGGGCGTCGCCCCGGCATTCCCGACAACCTCCTGCGGCGGAGCGCCCGTCATTCAAAACCCGTCATCCGTTCCCGTATTCACTAGCCTTGTCTTGCCCAACGGGTGGACCTACACATTTTCCTACATTGATCCGAAGACCAACAAGACGAACCCGTTCGGCGAGATCATGCAAATCACTCTGCCCTCCGGCGGCTACATTCGCTACGATTACATGATCCTGTCTCAATACGATAACGGCGCGCCAAATCTGCCCTGCAAGATCGACTCGCGCCGCGTCGCCCATCGCTACCTCAGCCCCGACGGAACCAAGCAGAGCGAACAAGTGTGGACGTATTCCTACTCCACCAGCGGTTACACCACCACCGTGACCGACCCGGCCGGAAACGATTCCGTGCACACTTTTGAACCCACTGGCATGCATGAAACCCAGGCGCAATATTACTCAGGCACCGGGACATCGCGGACACTGCTCAAGACCGTCGCCAACACATGGGTCTCCGATTCCGGCGCCGTCCAGTCCACCCAACAGGAGGTCGGCACATGCGGCTACATCAATTGGCGCACCACGCAGAGCACAACCACTCTGAACGATACCAATCAGGCCGACCAGGTTCAGACCGATTACAACACCTTCACATACAGCTCGCCATACAGTAGTTGCGGCAATGCCACCTCGCGCCTCAATCCCACCGAGACTCGCGAATACGACTGGGGCCCCAACGGTTCGCCCGGCCCGCTTCTGCGCCGTACGGATTTCACCTATCTCCAAGACGGCAATTCCAATTACTTGAATCTGCATATTTGGGATCGGCCGGCCTCGAAATACATTTACAATGGTTCCGGGACGCAGGCCGCCGCGACCACCTTCGAATATGACAATTACACAGCGGGGATCGCCGCCAGCGGCGCCATTCAGCACGATCCCGCGTTTAACGCCGGCGCGGGCTACACACTCCGCGGCAATTTGACCGCTAGCTCCCTCTGGCGGAACACCGACGGTGCTTGGCTCCTTACCCGCAACCAATACGACGACGCCGGCAACATCCTGAGCACCGCCGATCCGCTCGGTAACCTCACCACCTTCAGCTTCGCCGATAATTTCACCGACGGCACAAACCACAACGCTCAAGCCTTCGTCACGCAGGTCACCTACCCCGCAACCAACGGAGTTAACCACATCGAGAGGAAGCAGTATTATTTCAACACCGCGCTTCTCGCCGCCACCTGCGGGCAGAATTTCCCCTCCGCCAGTGCCTGCAAGAATTCCTATTCGCCCCCGCAACCAGATTACACGACATTTACCTACGATTTGATGAATCGGCCGGTCACCATCAGTCGCGGCGATGGCGGCTCGACCTCTCTCTTCTACCATGACTACCCGCTCCCGCTCTCGGCTTCCTCGACCGTCACCATCGGTCCCCCGGGCAACCTGGTCAACACAATGATTCTCGACGGCCTTGGCCGTGTGAACCACACACAGCTCAATTCCGACCCATGTGGCATCGACTACACGGACGTGGGCTATGACGTCATCGGACGCAAGAGCACGGTTTCGAATCCGTATCGAACGTCCGATAGCTGCAACATGGGCACGTCAACGACCGGCACGACCACATATCAATACGACGCCCTGAGCCGCCCCAGCAAGACCATCCCGCCCGATGGGTCTTCGAGCTCAGATAACATCACATACGCCTATTCCGGCAACTGCACTACAGTTACAGACCAGGCCGCGAAGAGTCGCAAGACCTGCTCGGACGGCCTCGGGAGACTCATACAGGTCCTCGAAGATCCCGCCGGGCTAATTTACGAAACCGACTACACCTACGACACACTCGGGAATCTCTTGACAGTCAATCAAAAAGGCGGTTCCTCGAACTCCGCCAATTGGCGCACCCGCACGTTCACCTATGATTCCCTCTCACGCTTGCTTTGCGCCAGTAACCCAGAGAATTCGTCCGCCGCCTGCCCCGCTGCCGCCACCTCGAGTTACACCACCGGCACAACTGGGTACGCCTACGATCTTGACGGCAACCTTTCCACCAAGACGGCCCTCGCCCCGAACCAGACCGGCACCGCCACCGTCGTCACCAGCTACTCCTATGACGCCCTCAACCGTCTTACCCAAAAAAGCTATAATGACAATGGTGCTACACCCACACTCAAATACGGCTATGACGGTGTCGCTCTCACCGGCTGTGCCACTGCGCCGCCGGCCTTGACGGACAACAACCCAAAGGGCCTCCGCACCGCCATGTGCGACGGAGCCGGAGCCGAGTCTTGGAGCCACGATGTTATGGGGCGCACCCTTACTGACTCTCGAATCACCAACAGCGTGCCCGGAAGTACTGTGTACACCTATTTGCCGTATCTGGATGGATCCATCAACACCATTCTCTATCCGAGCACCCGTACACTTACCTACTCGACGGGAAGCGCAGATCGGCTCCTCTCCGTGCAGGACAACTCCACTAGCGTGTACTACGCCAGCAGTGCCACGTACGCTCCACAGGGAGCGCTATCGTCTCTGACGAACGGCCCTGACTTGTACTCTACACACCTCTATAACAGCCGCCTGCAACCTTGCTGGCTCTACACCACCACAGGCACGGCACTGCCCGCCAGTACCTCTTGTACTGGCACAGCCACGACGGGCAACATTCTCGACTTCAAGTACAATTTCAACCTGGGCGTGTCCAATAATGGCAACGTTGCAGGCGTCACCAACAACCGTGACACCACCCGCAGTCAGAACTTCACCTACGACTCTCTCAACCGCATTGCCACTGGCGAAACCACCTCTACGCACGCCACCAGTCCAGCCAATTGCTGGGGCGAAGCGTACTTCTATGACAACTTCACTGTCGCAGGTGGCGCGTGGGGCAACTTGACCGCGATTGCCTCTCCCTCATCCGCCTACACTGGCTGCACAGGGGAATCCCTCAGCGTTGTCGCTCTCACAAACAACCGCCTCAGCGGCTACGGCTATGATTCTCCCGGCAATCTCACGAGCGGCTCCGGCGTCTCCGGCATCTCCTACAACGCGGAGAACCAGCTGGTCACCGCCGCGGGCGTCACTTACAAATACGACGGCGACGGTAAGCGCGTCCAGAAATCCAGCGGCACGCTCTACTGGTACGGCAATAGCGGCGACGCGCTCGACGAAACCGGTCTCTCCGGCAATCTCCTCAACGAATATGTCTTCTTCGGCGGCCAGCGCATCGCCCGCCGCGATCCGTCCAACAATGTCTTCTACTACTTCGCCGACCATCTGGGCACTTCGCGAACCATCGCCGAGGTTGCTTCCGGCCAATCCACCGCCGCGCTCTGCTACGACGCCGATTTCTATCCCTTCGGCGGCGAACGCACTCCCATCCTGAATACGTGCTCCCAAAACTACAAATTCACCGGCAAAGAACGGGATACCGAGTCAAACCTCGACAATTTCGGTGCCAGGTATGACGCGTCAAACATCGGTCGCTTCATGAATCCCGACTCACCTTCTTATTCCAACCACAAGAACCCACAGAGTTGGAACCTGTATGCTTATTCGTTAAATAATCCGGTGACATTCAAAGACGCAGACGGACATGAGATTGTTTGTGTCAACAATGTGGGACTCTGTGGGAAGGACGCAGCCACAGCAACCGGGAATGCCGACGCTGCAAGTCGGGTGACTACCAATACTGTAACCACCCAACACAGCTTCCTTGGCGTTTTTCACTGGACAACATCCAAGACCGTAATAGCAATTACGGGCGACATCAATAGCTTCAGATCGCTAAGCCAGAACGCGAACAGGCTCGCAGATTTGGTCACGAGCAGTAAGACCGTGACCGTCAATTACACCGACACCAAGACGGGCACCTGGACGGAGGCTGGCGAAACCTTTCACGGCGGCTCTGATAGTCGCACTCCCAGTCAGGGGTGGGAACCGACATCGTGGATCGATCCCAATCGCACGCCGGGTGTCGTCTACGACCAAGACGCTGTGGATCAGGGCCTTCCCCAATCGAACACTGCGGAGGAATTTGGTCACGAAGTCTTGGGACACATCTGGGGAGAGATGTTCGGCGGAGCGCCCGCAGGAACAAGAGCTAATATGCGCGATTCAATAACCGGAGAGAATGCGGTCCGCGCCCTTGACCCTACCCGAGGTCAGAAGGGGGTTGAATCTCATCACAACTACAAGGATATGCCTCCTGATCCCAGGCCCAAGCAATAGCGAACGGGAACTCCGACAGGACAGGCGGTGTCTGAATTAGTGGGGTTAAAACACATGGGCAAGTCGGTGAAGGTGCTCCTAATCGCAAATCTTTGTCTTTGGATTTATTTTTGGATCGGGTTTGCGCGGGCATCCTACGCCTACCAACCCAACCCGCTTGGACACCCAGCAGGCACAGGCTACACGTTCTGGGGACATTCCATCGCCGTCGCGGAGTCAGGTCTCAAATACCCTTTCTTCAAAATCACGTTTTATCTTGAGCTGCCGTCATTCGTGGTAGCTGTGTCAATCGAGCGATTTTTTGATCCCCAGTTAATCAGTCATCGATTCATTTGGGGCATTTCCATGGCAGGATGGGGCATGCTTGCCACGATCCTATTGTCGTTCCTCCAGTGGTGGTCCGTTGGTTGGATAGCCGAAAAGGTGTGGCGCACGTGGTTTAACCATACGACACGGTTGCCCAGCAGCACGACGCCGACTGCACAGTGAAGGATGGTGCTCCGGGTTCCCGCAGCGGGCGGGCCGGGCCGCCGTGTATAGGCCCCCGTATGGTCAAAAAACTCAAACGGTTTGAAACAGCGAAGCTGACAGTTTCAACTGCTCTCTCCAAATCTCCTTCTCCAACGCTGGAATAGCTGTGCTCCGCAAAAACTCCGTACGACAAGTAATCCTGACCTGAGATCGTGTTGAGAACTAAGGAATTTGCCCTTCACAGCTGCCGCGTGGCATCCTGCGACACCATGCGAGTCCCTCCAGCCCTTCCGCGTTTCGTTTCTATGTTTTTCCACCTTATTCAGGATGCCCTCCGCTTCCTTCTTTTGTGGACGCGCTCGAGTGCTGCCCTGAAGGCTGAGAACCTATTTCTTCGAAAACAGCTTGCTCTTTTTGTGGAGCGGAACACCAAACCTCGACGCGCGAGCGATGCGACACGGCTGGCGCTGGTCCTTCTCTCTCGGCTGTTTGCTTGGGGAGGAGCTTTGATAATCGTCAAACCGGATACCTTCATCCTGTCCCTCGCCACAATTCAAAACGTCCTGGATTTCAGGCGTTTATTTGCATTTATTCGGTCCTCAACTGTCTAACCTCAGCGGAAATGGGAGTGAGATGGGAGTATTCGTAAGCTATGGAATCTGAGCTTTCCGGTTCACCCCAACCAGCGCTAGGATGCGCAGAAAGCAGGGTGAACCATGAGCGAAGAGCTGACCAGAAACCAAGCTGCAGAGGAACCGCAAGAAGAATCGAGGGGTGAAGAGAGAGGGGCAGCCCTGCCCGAGGGCAGGGCTGGCGGCCGGCGCGGCGAGACCGCGCGGCAGTTCATCCGCCGAGCCAAGCAAGCGACCCGTAGGAGATTTCCCGCCGAAGAGAAGATCCGCATTGTGATGGAAGGGATCCGGGCCGAGGTGTCGGTGGCCGATCTGTGCCGTCGCGAGGGGATCCACCCGACGATCTACTACAAGTGGCTGAAGGATTTCATGGAAGCGGGCAAGGGACGGCTGCGAGGGGACGCCAAGCGAGAAGCGACAAGCCACGAGGTGCAGGATCTGCGGCAGGAGAATGAGCGGCTCAAGCTCCTGGTGGCCGATCTAAGTCTCGAGAATCTGACACTGAAAAAAAGCCAGTATTAGGGCTTCTGAACCGCAAGCGGTACGGACGGATGAAGCCCGAGAAGAAGCGAGCAGTGATCGAGTTGGTGAGGCGATCGCCGGTACCCAAGAAAGAGACCCTCATGGAATTGGGTCTGTCGGCCTCGACGTATTATCGCTGGCAACGGCGCTATCGGGAGGCCGGCGAAGCAGGCTTGGTGGACCGGCGACCGCAGCCAGGAACGATCTGGAACCGGCTGCGGCCGGAGGAGAGGAAAGAAATCTTGACGGTGGCCCGAGCGGAACCGGACCGGAGTTCCCGCGAAATCGCCTGTTGGCTCAGTGATCATGCGGGGTTCAGTGTTTCGGAATCCAGTGTGTACCGGGTGCTGAAGCTTCACAGGTTGGTGCCGGATCGGCCGGTGGTCGGTTTTCCGGCGGGCCCGGAGTACGCGGTGAAGACCAAACGGGTGAACGAGCAGTGGCAGAGCGATGGGAGCTATTTTTTCGTGATGGGTTGGGGTTGGTATTACCTGATCTCGGTGCTGGATGATTTTTCGCGGTACATCCTGGCGTGGGATTTGAAGAGCAACATGAAAACGGAATCGATCAGCGAAGTGGTGGAGCGGGCCATCGAGTGGACGGGGATGAAACGGGTGCCGGTGAAGCTGCGGGCTCGGCTGGTCAGTGACAATGGGCCGTCCTACGTTGCGCTGGCCTTCGAGGAATACCTGCGGATGCACCAGCTGCGACACATCCGCTGTTCACCGCATCATCCGCAGACGAACGGGAAACTCGAGCGGTTCCATGAAACGCTGAAAGCGCGGACCAACCTTCTGGTGTGGACCAGTCCGGGGGAGCTGCGCGCGGCCATCGCCCGCTTTATCGAGTTTTACAATCAGCGGCGCTACCACGAGGGAATCGGAAATGTCGCTCCGGCCGACGTGTACCACGGGCGGCGGGAAGAAATCTTGAAACGCAGGGAGGAACAAAAACGGCAGACCCTCTATGAACGGTTCGAGTACAATCGCGCGCAGCGCAACCAAGCAACCGGGTTGCTCGCTGCGCCCAGCAACAACCTCAACGCCACGCACAGCGCGGCCGGAGCCACAAGAACCGGTGAACCGGATGCCTCAAACCGTAGCTAAGTTCGACTCCCAGTCGCTCTCATTAGCGCTGAAGACGGACACTATGACCCTCACTTCGGCGATCTCATCAAAGTCAACCTGCCCTCCGGCGGCTACATCCGCTACGATTACGTGACCCTGTCTCAATACGATAACGGCGCGCCAAATCTGCCTTGCAAGATCGACTCGCGCCGCGTCTCCCATCGCTACGTCAGCCCCGACGGAAGCAGCGAACAAACCTGGACCTATTCCTACTCCACCACCGGCTACACCACTACCGTGACCGATCCGGCCGGAAACGATTCCGTTCACACCTTTGAACCCACTGGCATGCATGAGACCCAGGCGCAATATTACTCAGGCACCGGGACATCGCGGACATTGCTCAAGACCGTCGCCAATTCATGGGTCTCCGATTCCGGCGCCGTCCAGTCCACTCAGCAGGAGGTCGGCACGTGCGGCTACATCAATTGGCGCACCACGCAGAGCACAACCACTCTGAACGATACCAATCAGGCGGCCCAGGTTCAGACCGACTACAACACCTTCACATATAGCTCGCCATACAGTAGTTGTGGCAATACCACCTCGCGCCTCAATCCCGTCGAGACCCGCGAATACGACTGGGGCCCCAACGGTTCGCCCGGCCCGCTTCTGCGCCGGACGGATTTCACCTATCTCCAAGACGGCAATTCCAATTACTTGAATCTACATATTTGGGATCGGCCAGCCGCGAAATACGCTTACAATGGTTCCGGGACGCAGGCCGCCGCGACCACCTTCGAATATGACAATTACACAGCGGGGATCGCCGCCAGCGGCGCCATTCAGCACGATCCCGCGTTTAACGCCAGCGCAGGCTATACGCTCCGCGGCAATTTGACCGCTAGCTCCCTCTGGCGGAACACCGACGGCGTCTGGCTCATCTCCCGCAACCAATACGACGACGCCGGCAACATCCTGAGCACCACCGATCCGGTCGGTAACCCCACCGCCTTCAGCTACGCCGATAATTTCACTGACGGCACAAACCACAACGCTCAAGCCTTCGTCACGCAGGTCACTTACCCCGCAACCGGCGGAGTGAACCACATCGAGAAGAAGCAGTATTTTTTCAATACCGCGCTTCCTGCCGCCTCCTGCGGGCTGAATTTCCCCCCCGCCAGTGCCTGCAAAAATACCTATTCGCCACCGCAACCGGATTACGCGACTTTTACATATGATTTGATGAATCGGCCGTTAAGCATTACTAGCGGTGATGGCGGCTCGACCACTCTCTCCTACCATGACCCGCTGCCGCTCTCGGCTTCCTCGACCGTTACCATCGGTCCCCCGGGTAACCTGGTCAACACAATGATCCTTGACGGCCTTGGCCGTGTGAACCACACTCAGCTCAATTCCGACCCATGTGGCATCGACTACACGGACGTGACCTATGACGTCATGGGACGCAAGAGCACGGTTTCGAATCCGTATCGAACGTCCGATAGCTGCAACATGGGCACGTCAATGAACGGCACGACCACGTATCAATACGACGCCCTGAGCCGCCCCAGCAAGACCATCCCGACCGACGGGTCCTCGACTTCGAACAACATCACAGACGCCTATTCCGGCAATTGCACCACAGTTACAGACCAGGCCGGGAAGGGTCGCAAGAGCTGCTCGGACGCCCTCGGCCGGGTCGCGCAGGTCTTCGAAGATCCCGCCGGGCTAAATTACGAAACCGACTATACCTACGATGCGCTCGACAACCTTTTGACAGTCAATCAGAAAGGCGGTTCCTCGAACTCCGCCAATTGGCGCACCCGCACGTTCACCTACGATTCCCTCTCACGCTTGCTTTGCGCCAGTAATCCGGAGAATTCGTCGGCCCCCTGCCCCGCTGCCGCCACTTCGAGCTACACCACTGGCACAACCGGGTACTCCTACGATTCCGACGCCAATCTCCTTACGAAGACATCACCCGCGCCCAATCAAACGGGCACTGCGACGGTGACGATCTCATATTGCTACGACCAGTTGAATCGGCTCACCAGCGAGGCTTACACGAATCAGTCCTGTCCCATGAGCTCGCCTGTCACGACTTACATCTACGATCAGACGAGCTACAACGGTCTTACGATTGGTAACGGTATTGGACGCAGGACGGGCATGACCGACGCAAGCGGGCAAACCGCCTGGAGCCTTGACCTTACTTCGGGAACGGGCTGGAAGACGACTGAGCGCCGCACCATTAACGGCGTAACGAAAACTACAGTTCGGCAAAACAATCTCGCCGGCGCCCTCATCCAACTCACCTATCCAAGTGGAACGATGATTACGTATACTTATACTGCGGCGGTCCGGCCCGTTTCCGCCGTGGATACCACACACAACATCAACTACGCGACCGGGGCCAGCTATACGCCGGCCGGGGCGCTGGCCAGCCTGCAAAATGGTTCGAGTATCGTCTCGACCTATTACTACAACACGCGCCTCCAGCCCTGCCGCATCTCAGTAAAAAGCAGCGGCACAGCGCCGGGCTCATGTACGGACACAGCGAACATCGGCAACATTTTGGATTTCACCTACAACTTCGGCCTGGGTACGGCAGACAACGGCAACGTAGCTTCCATCACGAGCAATCCCAACACCGCGCGCAGCCAATCTTTCACATATGACGCGCTGAACCGCATCGCGATTGCGCAGACTACTTCGACCAGTGGCTCCTATTGTTGGAGTTTGACCTTTGGCTATGACCCTTGGGGGAATTTACTCTCAGCGCTCCCACCCGCCACCGGCTACACAGGTTGTACACAGAATCGGCTCAGTGTCACGGTCAACTCTTTCAACCAGCTTAACGTGGCCGGATACGTTTATGATGCGGCGGGGAACCTTACTACGGTCCCAGCGCCAGGCGCGGCTAATTACACGTACAACGCAGAAAATCAGCTCACATCTACGGCGGGAGTGAACTATACGTATGACGGCGACGGCAACCGCGTCCAGAAATCAAACGGAAAGCTCTACTGGTTTGGCGACGGCAGCAATCCCCTCGATGAAACCGACGCGAGCGGTAATCTCACCGATGAATACATTTTCTTCGACGGGAAGCGCATCGCTCGCCGCGACCCCAACAACAACGTGGACTACTACTTCGCCGACCACGTCGGCACCGCGCGCATCGTCACTAATGCATCGGGCACAATTCAGGACGACTCCGACTTCTATCCATTTGGCGGCGAACGTTCTTATCTGTCCTCGAGCGGCAACACCTACAAGCTCACAGGCAAAGAACATGATAACGAGTCCGGCCTGGACGATTTCGGGGCGCGATACTATTCTTCCGCGGGTGGCAGATTCATAACAACTGATCCCGTAGTCGTTACGCCCGACCGCATTCATGACCCGCAGCAGCTGAATGAATATGCATACGTTCGAAACAATCCTCTGATACTAGTTGACCCCACCGGCGAGGTTCTCCGACTTTCAGGTGACGTCCCAGAAGCACAGGCTGATGTCTGCCATATAGTCGGTTCAGACAATTGCAACAGGGTCGTTTTGGATCAGCAAACTGGCGTCGTCACCTTTGATACAACTGGTCTTGACCTAAGCAAAAATGAGGGGGCATTGCTTATAAGTCAGTTGGTTAATAGTAATAAAGTATATGACTATTCAGTAGATACAAACGCGAACACGGCGGGAGGCCCCGTGTCGCTCAAGAACGAAGTGGAGAGTAACCTCGACGACAGGCCCGATGAACGGTATTCCAAAGGCAAAAACCCAACTGATCTACCTCCTAAGGGAGTTAACGATCAGGTGACCATAAATCCTCACGAGCACTACGTTGATTCGCAGGGGCGCGCCGTGCCTCAATGGAGTGTGGCCTTCCACGAACTCGCCGAAGCTTACGGAAAAGTGAACGAAGGAAAGTCTTATGGGGACTACCGCGACAACTTTATAATCGGGGGAACCACGATACAACTTGGACTTGAGATTCACGAGGGAGCTCACAACGAAGCTGTTAAGAGAGAACAGAAGCTCCGTGACCAGAGGCCGAATCTTAAGGATACAGGGCGCGCAGGAGACACTCTCGTTCGTGTACCTCACAAATGAAAGGAGGACATGTGATTAGGACACTATTTGCTTTTGCTCTCCTCTACGCGACAATACCAGCTTCACCCCAAAAGTATAATTTGGCCGATTTTGCCGATTTCACTAGGTCTCCCACTGAACATGTCATTAACGAAGTCGAAGAGCCATTCAAAGTCCGGTCTGTTCGAGGCTCAGTTATGTTCAAGCGTGAGTCTCTGGAACCTCTGGCGAACGTACTGATAGAAATACAAGGGAACGACAAGAAAATAAGACATGGGAAAACAGACGCGAAGGGGAGATTCGCAATTGCCCTTGCTCCCTCCGGAACGTATAAATTCAAAGCAACGCTGGACGGATTCCAATCCATAATTGGGATGATTATTGTTTCGCGGGAATCACCCAAGAAGAATGAAATCCAGCTTGCAATGCTTATAGGGAACTGACAATCGGGTGTTGTCCCTCGGCGCGTGGGCCACACATGACGCGATAAGAAGGTGCGGTACCCGCACCCTCTACCTATTTGAGGTACTGCCCGGATGATATACTGCGCCAGTGCCACAACATCGACAATACTACCGGAACACATTCTCTGCCCAACCGCCCCACTTCCCGAAACCCCGCGTTGGTGAAGGTCGGCCCGGGCTGATTAGATGACGTTGTCGGCTCCTTCTTCCGACTAAACTTGGTTGCTGTGAGACGACCAAGCCCTGCCAACCTTGCCTACCCTGCCTACCGGCAGGCAGGCGTCAGGCAGGCATCAGGCAGGCGGCAAGCTGGCGGAAGGCTAACGGGGCGGCCGGCTGGCGGGGCGTCCGGCAGGCTCGGCACAGTCGCCCGCCCCGGACCGCATGATATAGCGCCCCACCATGCACCGAATGAGAGAGGGCCCCACCGGTACCGAATTGTATAGGGCTTCCCCAAAGCGCCCCTCGTGACGTATTCGAATGTCCTAGTACTCCCCGCTCACTCTCTGCTTACTCCCCGCTCACCCTCCGCCACAGTGTCGTATAATATCGTCAAATTGTTTTCTTCGTTTTTCACTCCTAAAATTTAGTTGAATGACCCACCAAATTTTTCCCGGAGCTTCAAAAAATCAAGCCCTTCCTCTTCCCTTCGCTGTAAGTGCTTTCGGATCAATGGGTTACGGGACATGCCGCGCGGCGCCGGCCAGGCGGTCCGCAAGCTGCAGCTCACGTCAGCGAGCGGCCGCCATCCACGACAAGGACTTGGCCGGTGATGAAATCCGACTCCACGAGGAACGCAACCGCTTCGGCGATGTCGCTTCCCTTCCCGGTGCGCTTCAGCGGCGTGCGCCGAATGTAATCAACTTCGAGTTCGGCGGCATCTGCTTCAAACGTGATGGTTCCCGGCGCCACGGCATTCACCGTGATCTCCGGCGCGAGAGCGCGCGCCATGCAGCGCGTGAGCTGAATCACCCCTGCTTTCGACACGCAGTAATGGGTGTACCCAGGCCACGCGAGAATTCCTCCGAGTGAAGCGAGGTTCACGATTCGTCCGCGGCCACTTGCGCGAAGCAACGGCGCTGCCGTTTGCGCGCAAAGAAATTGTGAGGTGAGGTTTGTCGCGATGATGCCGTTCCACTGCTCATCGGTAATCTGGTCGAACGGGACGTGCTGGAACATCCCGGCGTTGTTTACGAGAATGTCCAGGCGGCCAAACGCTTTTTCCGTCTCCTTGATTAAATTTTCGACCTCCGCGCGCACGGAAACATTCGCTTGAATCGCGCGCGCGCGGCGGCCAATCTTCTCAATCTCTTTGACAACATTCTCGGCTTCAGCGCGGGAGCTGCGATAGTTCACCACGACGTCAGCGCCGCGCTCAGCCAATTCGAGCGCAATGCTTCGCCCGATGCGCTTTGCGGCGCCGGTCACCAGCGCCACGCGACCCGCCAGCTTCTGCTCCATCACGCCGTTTCCTCCATTGATTCCAAGTGCGCTATCCTACCCCGCGCCTGCCCGGCTCACAAACATGCCGCACCCCGCCGCTCCTGATAGAATCACTTCCTTCTCATCACCGATGAATTGACGCGGAGGCTCCATGAAACTCGACTTGCTCGCAATCGCCGCCCATCCCGATGATGTCGAGCTGACGTGCGGCGGGACGCTCATCAAAATGTCTGCGCGCGGCTACAAAACAGGCATCCTCGACCTGACCGAGGGAGAAATGGGCACACGCGGGACACCGGAGACGCGCCACCGCGAGGCCATGGCCGCCGCGCGCATTTTGGGAGTGGCCGTGCGACAAAACGCGGGGCTGCCCGATGCAGGTCTTGCTGTTGTACAGGTGCAGAAGCTGGCCATTGCTCAACATATCCGTCATCTCCGTCCGCACGCTGTGATCCTGCCCTATTGGAAGGGCCGGCATCCGGATCACTACACGACCGGGCGGCTGGCTTATGAGGCCTGCTTCCTGGCCGGCCTGAAGCGGCTTCCCATCTCCGGCGAGCCATTTCGCCCCTTCAAGGTGCTCTACACGACGTTTGATTACGCCATGCGCCCCAGTTTCATCGTTGACATCACAAAGGAGTATCCCCGCAGGCAGCGCGCTGTGCTGGCCTTCCGGTCGCAATTCCGTCCACCGAAGAATGAATTGAAGGCGCTCAAGAAGGTGCACTTGCCGCTGGACCGGCTTGACGAGCGGGTCGAGGTAATGGCCCGCTACTACGGCGAAATGATTGGAGTTAAGTATGGGGAAGCGTTTCTGTTGCGCGAAGTAATGCAGGTGGATGACGTTGTAAGGATGCCTGTTCGCTCAATGTAATCGAGCAGGCAGGCTAACCGGCCTCAAATGTCTGCGTGGGGGAATAGCCGGGAAGCGTGGGGCCCTCGGCAGACCTGGACACCTTGACACGCACAGGCTTTGCCGAGTCATCCTTGGTCGGCCGGAGAATGGCAAAAGTTGCCAGCGCCTCGGCGTAAAGCCGGGTAATCAGGTAGGTTTCACCCGTCGCGTCTTCCTTCCATACCTGCCCGACCTGGATTTTCAGTCTTGCCATATGTGAATCCGATTCATGAATTTAGGGGTTCCGGGCAAGTGTGTCAAATGAAGTTGGTAAGGCTACTTGGCTGGGCAACTAGGACTGCGCTGCTTGTATCTTCAAGACCTCAAGATGAGCAGCCTCTCTTGATCCCCTTTTTTGCGATTCGCTGAGATAACCCAAATGGCCGGGCTGACATCGTATCGTAAGGAAATCGGAGTGGTAATCCCGTACGGGTGTATACTGAGTCAGGGAAGCTCCGAGGAGGGTCCATGAGACACCTGCTCCGGCCGGTTGCAGTAGGGGCTCTCGGTTTGGTCGTTGCGCTAGTTCCCGTTCTCGCGAACCAGCAGCCAACACAACAGTCGCCGCCGCAACAGACCAACCAGACAGCACCACCCTGCCAGCAAACTCAGCAGACGCAGCAAAGCCAGTCGCAACCAGGCTCGCAGACAAACCCTGCAAGCCAGACGTCGCCGCAAGGCTCACAGTCGAATCCAGCAAGCCAGACGCCGCCGCAAGGTTCGCAGTCGAATCCTGCGGGCCAGACTACGTCGCAGACGAACCAAACAGCACAACCGTGCCCGCAGACGCAGACAACTCCAAAAATCGGCGACCCCGGTTACAATCCGCCGGTCGATCAGCAACAGAATCCCAACGTTAAACAGGGCTCAAAGCAGGACGTTGAAGCCATCGGGAACCGAGACGTCAGCAAAGGCATCGTTCCAAATCTTATATCGCTCGAACACGAGATCGCCATTGGCAAGCAATACTCCCAGGAAGTTGAACGTACCGCCAAGCTTGTGGATGATCCGGTCATCACCGAATACGTGAACCGCGTGGGACAAAACCTGGTGCGGAATTCCGACGCCAAGGTCCCCTTTACAATCAAGGTGATCGATTCCGACGAGGTCAATGCCTTCGCGCTGCCGGGGGGTTTTTTCTATGTCTACACCGGCCTGATTATGCGCGCGCAGGAGGAGTCTGAACTTGCCGGCGTGATGGCGCATGAAATTGCGCACGTCGCGGCGCGGCACGGGACGCGAAGCATGAGCAAGGCGGAACTGATGAATCTGGCCATGATCCCGGCGATGATCTTTTTGCCCGGCGGCTGGCTGGGTTACGGCATCTACGAGGGGATGGTCAATTTCATTCCCATCGGCTTCCTGAAGTTTTCGCGCGACGACGAACGGGAAGCGGACTACCTCGGCCTGCAGTATATGTACAAGGCGGGATACGACCCCAACTCCTACATCACCTTTTTCGAGCGGCTCCGCCAGGACGAGAAGCGGTCGCCTGGCAGCATCCCCAAAGTTTTCTCCGATCACCCGCCGACCGATGAGCGCATCGAAAAAGCCCAGCGGGAGATCTCCACGATCCTTCCCGCTCGAGAAAACTATATCGTGACTACGTCGGAGTTTGACAACGTCAAGGCGCGCCTGATTGCTTACGAGCGCCGCAACAAACTGGTGAACGGCAAGGACAATGGACCCACTCTGCGGACCAAGACCGAACAAAAGAATGATCCAAATGCTTCGCAGACCGGCACGCAAAATGGCGGCGATGACAGCGACCGTCCGGTTCTGAAGAAGAGGCCCGACGGAAGCGGAAACAACTAAGCGAGGATTTAATCATCTGAAATACAAAAGGGCGTCCTTCACGGGACGCCCTTTCTATTTCCAACGAAAACTTCCGACTAACGCTCGGAAACCATTCCGACCCCTTTTTTCTTCAGTTCTTCGGCATAATGCCGGCGGTAAAGGAGGTCCCATTCCTCGCTGCCTTCGAGAATTTCCTTCTTCTGCGAGGCGATCTTCTTGCGGACCTCAAGGTCTACCAGCTCCTCTTCGCGCAGCAGGGCCTGGAGATAATTCACGATTTTCTGGCGGATGGTGTCGCGGTCCTCAATAAATTCGACGTTGTCGTTTTCCACGAGCGATTTGATGATGACGTGGGATAGCTGGACGGTTTTTCCGCGGCTCAGACGCATGGGGCTCGATGGGTCTCCACAATCACAATCCTTTACCGCAGAATCAGTTTGCGGTCCTTGGCAAGTTGCGCTTTCACTTTCTTGAACATTTCCTGATAAGAAACTCCGGTGCGCCGCATCTCGTCGGAATGATCATTCAAGATCTGGCGAGCCTCTTCGTTCACGCGTTCCTCGACGGCCAGCTCTTCGGCCATAGCCTGACGCACGCGCTGGGTCAGTTCTTCCGGAGTACCCTTGGTTTCGATCATCTGGTCGGCGAGGAGGCGCTTCACGAGCTCCTGGGCCATGTACGTGACGTAATCGCGTGAGAGCAGCATCTCTGTAGGCTTCGCTACGATAAAGCGAGTTTTCCAGTTTACTGTCCGCTTCCGAGTAGTGTCAAGAATCGTTCGGAAGGAGTCTTGCCGCCGTTTTGGCGGGCGCCTCATTTCCAATTGGCGAGTTGTCTGTTAGAGTCCGCCCAGACCTTCCCCCACTGAGGAGCACACTCCTATGCGAAAGCACCTCCGCTTGGTATTCCCGATCCTCATGCTGGCAGCGGCTGTAGCCGCAATCTCTGCGCCTAACGAAATCCTCCAGAAAGAAACCACGCCCGGACAGGCGTGGGACGCGGGTACAAGGTATGACGACTGGCGACAGGAATCCACACTGACGCTTATAAACGATTGCAAGAAGGATCATTCCTTTTCCGTTACAAAGGCCGATGCAGATTTCCTCGATTTTCTGTTCACATCCCCCGTCCGCGTTGAAGGTGGACACAAGCCCAAAGTAGTGAACATCCTGTTCCACACGAATGGAATGAGTCCGGGCGACTATACCGGCGAAGTATCGGTGAAATGTATTGATTGCCATGAAGTTCCTCCCTGCACGCAGGACCGCACGGTTTTCAACCCCCACATCAAGGTGATCGCCCGTCCCGTGACGACCGATAACCCAGTTTCCGCTAAGCCTGATGACTGCCAGCGTGACTGTAACGAGTTTCTTCAAATGATCAGTAAAATCCAGCAGGACATTACGGCGCAAGAGGCCGTCGTAGATGAAGCCAAAGACCATTACTACAGTTTTAGTGAAGTGGTCAGCCAGCTAAAGGAGAACCTGATAGCTTGGGAAATGGCAGCCTGGAACAATACTGACATCAAGAAAGCGGCAGGCTTACAGAAGGCCGCTGAAGATGCGCAGACGCGATACCAGGGGGCCATCGATGAATTGAAAGAACTCAGCCAAAAGTGGATCGAAGCCTCCAATCTCCTAGAGACGTGGAAAGCACAGGAGGGCACGTTCTATACGTTTCTCGCGAAGTGCCTTATGAACAACGGTTTCTGCAAGGAAGAAGGGCCGCCCAAGGAATGCACTCCCGATAATCCGTGCATCGAAGGATGGACAATGTGCACGCCCGGCCAAGTCTGCACTCCCCCGGAACAATGTACTCCGGATCATCCATGCACGGGCGGGACGATGGTTAAGGGGCCTCTGCCGGTAACAAAAGCGAAAAGCACCTGTTCACAAACCAAGGATGATTGCGAACAACTCCGGCTGCTCGCGGTACAAAAGCAGGCGGAGGCTCGCGCCGCGCAGGAGACCGCAGATGCCGCGGCCGCCGAGGCTTCCAAGCAGGAGGCAGCGGCCAGGCAGACGGGTGGGTTGGATCCGCGCGACATCGAGGCAAGGATTGAGGTGGCGCGCAGCGCTCGTGAAAATGCCAACACGCTTCAACGCGCCGCGGACAATGCCAAGGCGGCGGGCGAAGCGGCACTGAAAGATGCACAAGATTGCCTCAAACAGCTGAAGGATGATTGTCCGCAAGTTCCCGGGCAAACAACCGGCAATGGAAATCCCGGAGGACCGGTCAGGCCGCCCGTCACTGGAGGCACTACCGGAACGACCTCGCAGCAACCCTGTCCACCAAATCCTTACAATTGCGAACCGTTGCGTCTTGCCTGGCAGGAAGCCGAGCGTCAGGCGGCGATCGCACAGACGCTCGCAGATGAAGCGGCTCGCAATCAACAATGGAATAATTCCGAAGCGGATTATCTCGATAAGCAAGCGGCATCCGAGGAGGAATTCGCCAAGGGGCAAACCGAGCGATCGAAGGCGGAGCGCGAAATCGCAGGCATGGCCAAGGGTTCCGCGAAGAAGGGACGTGAAATTGCGCTGCAATTCCCCGCAGGCAGCAAAGACCGGGCTTCCTGGGAAAAGGCCGCCGAAGAAGACGATAAGGATGTTACCAAATGGAATGCCAGCGCCGATGAACTTGAAAAAACAGAAATGGACTACCACATGAAAGCGGCCGCGGACAACGCGAAAGCCGCTCAGCTTCGCGCGTCATCCAATTCCGCACAAACAAATGCAGACGCGGCCAAGGCCGCAGCGGCCGCGGCAAAGCAGGCGTATGAAGATTGCTTAGCTCAGCAAAAACAATATGACGAGGATTGTAAACGCCAGGCCGCGGCCGTTCCTCAAACAACGGGCAGGGGACAAACGGGCGGCACGCCCTCGGGAGGAACGAATCCGGGCGGAACGCAACCGGGCGCTGGCGGCGGAACACGTGTTACCGGAGGTGAACAGGGCGGCGGGACCACAACCGGAAGACCACCGAAGATTGGTACGCAGGGAATCCCGGGCTCCGGAAGCAGCTTGGTTGATAATTTACAAACGGTAGAATCTCCCATCTGCCATTGGAAGACGTGGGCTCTGCCCGTCGGCGCGAAGATCGACACCATCTATATACGGAACACTCAGAATAATTTGTTGAGGAACAGCAATGTCGAGGCTCGTGAAGGCAAGGCAGTGTCCATGACGGGCCAGCCAACCATTGAATACCATTGCATGACGGACAACGGGACGGCCATCGTCGCGTACACGTATCTCATTAATTCCGAGGCTCACATAGGGCGACTCATGGTCTCTTGTACTCAGTAGCAGACGCTGCAGCGAACGAAAGCGGGCGCGTTGACGGCCTTTGCGTGGTTCTGTACGATGGTGTGGGGCGGTTAGCTCAGTTGGTTAGAGCGCCTGCCTTACAAGCAGGAGGTCGCAGGTTCGAGCCCTGCACTGCCCACCATTCGTTTGTACACTTCGCGGGGGACGTAGTTCAGTTGGTTAGAACGCTGCCCTGTCACGGCAGAGGTCGCGGGTTCGAGTCCCGTCGTCCCCGCCATTTTTCCTGAAAGACTTAATTTATGTTTGGAAAATCGGCGCAATCGGCAAGACCAATTCACATCGGCAACTGAAGATTTTCTGCAAGACGGCCCTGCGAACCGGGCATGCACGAAGCGCACTCTTCTGGTTCGGCGGGGCCGTGCGATTCCTGAACGCTAGTGGGTGGTTGTTTTCCCGGGCCCCGGCCTTGCCGGTGGCTTTGGTTCTCCGCCCTTCGTGCTAATCAGCGCCAAATAATCTTTCGCGTTGAACGGGTACTGGCGAATGGACTGTTGTCCGGTGATGTTCAAGGAGACATCCACGCGCCGATTGTTGGCCAGGACCATCACTGGCAGGTTCTTTAGCATTTGATTCCGGTCGTCCGCAGTCAAGTCGGGATTCGCAGCAATCTGTTGCCTTATTTGATCGGCATTCAGTTCGTCCTCTTTGCCAAATGACAGCGTCTCAATGTGGTCCGCAGGAACGCCGTGTTCCACCAGGTAGGCCTTCGTGCGGTCGACGCGCCGCTCCGTAAGACCCTTGTTGTATTCCACCGAGCCGCGGGGATCTGCGTGGCCACCGAGGATCAAGTGGGCAGCAGGTTTGTACTTCAGATAATTTGTAAAGTCCCCCGCCAGGGCCGTCAGGATCTCTTCCTGACTTTCAACCAAGCCACCTTCGGGATTCGCGGCCGTGGGCCGAGCCGTTTGAAAGTAGATGCTATGGAGGGCAAGCCTGGTTTCCAATTGGTTGATCTCAGGGGCTTGGGCCGTGACAGGAGCAGGGGCCGGCGGAGCTTCCACATTCACCATGGTGATGGCCGACGCCGTGAGCGCCGGATTGCGGTCATCGCTGACGTTACAAGTGACCGTGATCCGGCCTGGTTGTGCGCCCCGGGTATTCATCGCGGCGGTGTCACCACTTCCAGAGATTTCACCGGCGTTTGCGGAGTAGCTGTACGTCAGCCTGCGGCCATCCGGGCTGCTGGCGTTCGAGTGGATGGTTGAGGTCCCGCCCGTTTGTACGCTCGCCGGATTTGCCGAGCATGAAATCACGGGTGGACGGGGCTCTTTCACGGTGAATCTGGCAGTGCAGGATGCAACGCCATTCTTGCTGCCGTCACTCAAGTTGGCAGTGACTCCGTATAGGCTGGGCTGCAAGCCCGTGGTGTCAATCTGCGTGGAGGCATCGCTCCCTCGAACTCTCACCCCGGTGCCATTCCAGTTGTATTTGACCGTACGTCTGGGATTGAAATTGGATCCACTGGCAGTCGCCGTCACAGGCTCGCCTTCCCAGACTTCGGCCGGCTCGACCGAGCAGGACGCGCTCGGAGACACGGCGGGCGCTCCGCCACCCAGCATAATGTTGAAGCCCGCCTGGAGTCTTAATCCCCTGATATCGGTGGCCGGAGTCGTGGTGGAAGGACCAAATCGGTAATCCGAGTAAACAAAGTCGGCCCTGATGAGCCGCAGGGCGATGTGCCTTGTCAGATTCACATCAAGACCGCCGCCGGCCATGAATCCGAATTTGTTGATATCGTGGAATATTTCAGGCATGAGGCGATGGTCACCTACTAACACCTCAACAAATGGTGAAAAGTAATGGCTGCGGAAAGTAATCTTTGGACCGAATGAGAGGTTGGAAAAACCGGTGTCGTCAATTTTCTTCGCGGTCCCAATTTCACCACTGCCCCAGTTGGTGCTGGCATCAAGAGTTAATCCAAACCAACGGTTGAAATCATAGGTGATGCTGGCGCCCGCACCCCGCGGGTTCACTTCCAGCGAGCTGCTCAAAGGGAACAGTGCTCCTGGAAGTTGACCGTATCCAACTGTGTTTGGATAAAAGAGAGAGTACCCGCCATAAAGCTCCGCCTTCGGAGCAGGCGAATCCTGAGCTGCTGCGACCGTGGAGATCATACTCAGGACAACCATCATTGCCGGCAACATTGCTGGAACACGGCTTATACTGCCCTTTGAATGAGCTGACATGCGAATATTCCTCCAAACATTAGAGACTTCAAATCCTGGTATTCCAGCCAGACCAGTGGTGGACCAGCACCGGGCCCGCTCGCCAGCCGAAAAACTCATGGACAAGGCGGCACATTTACGGGATTGCTATCCAATGTGACGGCGCCTGTCCGGGCCAATGCTCTGCCATTTAGAATCGCGCCGGTGGTAAGCGTGATGGATGCCTGAGCCATTATGTTTCCCGCGAAGGTTGTGTTGGTCCCAAGGGTCGCTGAACTGCCGACCACCCAGAACACGTTCTTAGACAGGCCGCCCCCGCTCATGATGACTTGGCTGTTGCCGGCGGCCGTGGTCAGGCTGGACACGATCTGGAAGATCCAGATGCCACTCGAATTTCCGCTGAGAGTGAGATTCCCGGTTATCCCGAGCGAGGGCTGGGCGCTCGTGGTCTTATAAACGCCTGGAGCGAGGGTTAACCCTCCGATGTCTGCCGGGAGAACGGCCCCTCCCGCTGCAGCCGCAGCGTTGTTGTAAGCCGTGGTTAAGTCTCCCTGTGCAATCATGGCAGTCGCATCGCCAAGGTGTTCCGTGCCCGTCAGAGTTCCCGGTGGGAATCCGGTGATCGATGCTGCCGGCCATATCCCCACATCTCCAGTAACTATGGTGGGACCGACACTGCTGACGACGGGAGTGGCGCCCAGGATTCCGAAAGTGCATGCCGTTCCCAACGGTGAGGTCCCTGGCGGTGGCGGTGGTGGCGGCGCACAGATAGCGGAGGTCGTGAACATCCACGAGAAATCAGCCGCCAGATGGTTGCCGAATGTATCGTTCACGCCGGTGGTAATCGTGGCGGTAAAAGTGGCGCTGGGTGGAAGACTGGCCGTGGGCGTAAAGGTGGCAACATTGGTTGCCACAACGTAGGTGACTGCCCCGGCCACGCTTGCGCCGCCAGAAGTCAAAGTAAACGTATTGATATTTATCGTCGCAGGATTCATTGGCTTACTGAATGTTGCGGTGATAATCGCGGTGTTTGGACAAACAGGGGTAGAGCTCGCCGGCGGAGATACGACGGTCACTGTAGGCGGAGTTAGAGGATCGCCGGGGTTCCCCGCTCCGGCATTTTTGTCCGCGTCGCTGCACGCGACCATTGCGACAGCCAATAGGAACGCCGGGATCAAAATCCTGCCAACCTTTAATGTACGCATTCGCTTCTCCTCTTCACCCAGTTACCAGGCGTCCCTTCTTCGCTTCGGTGGCCGCCATACTTTCAATCCTTTGAATCTCTAGAGCCGCGTTCTGCTTTCAAAGCCGTCCGACTAGCCGGCTCCACCGCGAGGTGGCTATTGGCAAATTGTCGCGGGAGCAGCTTTAGGCTACGGTTTGTGCCGAGTTTCTTGTGCCAATCTCTCTCAGTCACTCAAGAGAGGTGCAGAGTAGTTGAGGCCCGTTCGCAAGCGCGCAAACTGGAACAGTTAGCTCAATACCCGGCTAAGATTTCCCCATCTCTGCCCGCGGTTCATCTTGTTAATCCCTTGCGCTCTATTCGCAGGAGTCCTTTTCACCCGGTTAGAGACAATGCAAGGCATGTTCCAGAGCGGATTTATAACCCATCAATAATTATTCTTGATTATTTCAGGCCTCTAAATCATTCATTCCAAAGGAGGCAAGCACTTGAAATCGTTATGTATCCGGGAAGTGATTTCGCTTTGCGAGCTGTACTTGCACCAATCTGGAACGGAATTAATTCCAATTGGGGAATTGTCGACCATTTTGACCGGTCCCACTTTTGAGCCAAATTCAGCGAGAAAGCGCTGGGTGCTATGGTGGGGGATTCCACGGAGGTGCTGAATCTTATTCCAGCGATATTGCCAAGCTTGACGGCCCGCATTGGCCAAAATATATTCCCAAATGTTATACGCATACGTTGGGGGCGCGGCAGAAGGACCTAGCCGATGCGATTCGGAACCGAGCGCTTTCCAAATTCAATTGACGTCGGAATCGAGCGCTTTAAGAATTCGATTGACATCGGAATCGAACGCTTTCCGAATTCAACTGCATGCAGGAAAATATTCGATTAATCTGCACGGAGGGCATTCCCTTGACCAAAGCCATTGTCTTAATGTTCGCGGGTTTCGCCTTTACTGTCGCAACGGCCGGGCAGACCCCTGATCCCGGATTGCTTTCAGAGATACGCAAAATTCCCGCGATTGACAATCACTCGCACCCGCCGCGCATTGTTGCGCCGGGAGAGCGCGATGACGAATTCGATGCCCTTCCCTGCGATCCCTTGGAACCGACAATGCTTCCCACTTCCGCCCGGGAGGAAAATCCGCAGATTCTTGCCGCATGGAAGGCCCTCTGGGGTTACGCCTACGACGACCGCAGCGAGGCGCACATTCGGGAAATGCTACAAACGAAGCGGCGCATTCAGCGAGAACAGGGCGACAACTACTCCGCATGGGTGCTCGACAAACTGGGAATTGAAACCGAGCTGGCGAACCGAATCGCGCTCGGGCGCGGACTTGTGCCGCCGCACTTCCGCTGGGTCCCGTTTGACGACCCGCTACTCGTTCCGTTTCCCAGCGGCTCTCTTTCCAATGAAACGCCCGACCGCAATTTTTTCTACACGCGAGAGGCGATGCTCCTTGAGCGCTACCGCAAAGAGCTGGGGATTCCCACGCTACCCGCCACGCTAGATGAATACACGTCGCGAGTGGTCACGCCGGAATTGGAACGGCAGAAACAGAATGGCGCGGTCGCCTATAAGTTTGAGGCGGCGTATCTGCGCTCACTCGACTTCGAGCCGGAAAGTGAACAAGACGCCGCGGCCATCTATGCCAAATACGCCGGCGGCGGGGCGCCGTCGAAAGCGGAGTACCTTCATCTGCAGGACTATTTGTTCCGGTACATCGCCGCGGAAGCCGGGCGGCTGGGCCTTCCCGTCCACATCCACACCGGCGCGGGTTGCGGCGGCTATTTTGAGTTGCGCGGAGCAAATCCGATTCTGCTTGAATCCGTGCTGGATGATCCAAATCTGCGGAAGACGAACTTCGTCCTGCTTCATGGGGGCGCGGGCGCGTATTCGGATGTCGTCGCCGTGCTCTTAATGAAGCCAAACGTCTACACGGACCTTTCCGAGCAGACCTGGGCGACATCGCCACACCATCTCGCGGGCGTGCTGCGATACTGGCTTGAATGGTATCCGGAGAAAGTCCTGTTCGGGACAGACTTATACCCCGGGGCAAATGAATTCGACTGGGAAGAGATCGGCTGGCAGACGAGCCAAACAGGCCGCGATGCGCTTGCAATCGCGTTGACCGGGATGATGGAAGATGGCGAAATTTCGCGCGAGCGCGCCATTGAGATTGCTCGCATGGTGCTACGCGGAAATGCGCTGAAGCTCTACGGCTGGCCCGATACGAAACATTAGAAAATCTCGAAACGCCGCTCAATATACTGCCAAGAAGCGCGCTCAGACGCGTGACTTTTCACTCATTCAATCGTCTTAATCTGAGAATGGTCTGACCGTTCGCAAAGGGGTGTGAGATGGCCAACTCCGGGCTTGGCGAAGCGCTGTGGAAGGATCTGCGTTACGGGGCGCGCCTGCTCCGCGTGAATCCGGGCTTTGCGGCTGTAGCCGTACTTTCGCTGGCGCTTGGCATCGGCGCGAACACGGCTATATTCCAATTGGTGGATGCCATCCGCCTGCGAACCTTGCCTGTGAAGAACCCGCAGGAGCTGGCGGTGGTCCGAATTGAGGACCGAAGCTGGTCTTCGGGAAACTTTGAGAGCCGGTTTTCATCCCTCACCAACCTGCAGTGGGAGCAGATCCGCGACAATCAGCAGGCATTCTCTCGGATTTTTGCATGGAGCCCCGACCGGCTAAACCTCGCAGTGGGCGGCGAGGCGCGCTTCGCGGAGACCATCTGGGTGAGCGGCGAATTCTTTAGTACTTTGGGCGTGAATCCCCTTATGGGGCGGTTGCTTTCCCCGGCCGACGACCGTCGAGGATGCGGTGGTTCCGGCGCAGTAATCAGTTATGCGTTTTGGCAGCGTGAATATGGCGGAGCCGTCGGGGCACTTGGCAAATCCCTCACGCTGGAAGGCCATCCATTTGAGATTGTCGGGATTACCCCGCCAGAGTTTTTCGGCGTAGAAGTCGGCCGCAAATATGACGTCGCCATACCTATTTGCTCGGATCCCGTCGTTCGCGGGGAGGAATCAAGGCTGGACGTTCGGCGCGATTATTGGCTCGCGTCCATGGGGCGCCTGAAACCAGGCTGGACGATTGCGAAGGCTACTGCACAACTGGAGACGATCTCTCCGATTGTGTTTCAGCAGACGCTGCCGCCGTCCTACAACGCCGATGGAGTGAAACACTATCTCGCTTACAAACTGGGCGCGTTCCCCGCAGACTCAGGATTCTCCCAGCTTCGGCGCCAATACTCGACGCCTCTGTGGATGTTGCTGGCAATCGCAGGGCTGGTTCTGGTCATAGCGTGCGCAAATCTTGCAAACCTGATGCTCGCGCGTGCCAGCGCTCGCGAAAAAGAAATCGCATTGCGCCTGGCGGTGGGAGCGACACGTGGACGGCTGATCCGTCAGTTGCTGGTGGAAAGCCTGCTTCTCGCCGGCCTGGGCGCGGCGTTTGGCGCACTGTTGGCGCGCGGATTGAGCCAGTTCCTGATCGCATTTCTGAGCACCGAGGGCGACCCGCTCTTCGTGGACCTTGGCACAGACTGGCGAGTCCTGGGCTTCACGGCTGGGCTTGCAGTTTTGACCACTGTACTTTTCGGGCTCGCGCCCGCGGTGCGTGCTACAGGAGTTTCGCCGGGCGCAGTGCTGAAGGCGTCAGGCAGAGGGATGACGGCGGCGCGCGAACGCTTTGGCCTCCGGCGAATCCTTGTCGTTTCGCAAGTGGCGCTGTCGCTGGTATTGGTAGTGGGCGCGCTGCTATTCGTGCGCAGCCTTCGCAATTTGACGACGCTGAATGCGGGCTTCCAGAAGGACGGCATCCTGGTGGTGGATGTGGATTTCACGAAGTTGCATGTTGCGGCGGAGCGGAGGCAAATCTTTAAGAAGGAATTGCGCGAGCATATTGCTGCAATTGCCGGGGTTGACGCCGTGACGGATACATACGACGTTCCTGTCAGCGGCAACTCCTGGAACCAAACAATACTCAGCGGCGGTTCTGATCGAAAGGAATTGGGCAACACGCTGATGAACCGGGTCAGCCCAGGTTATTTCAAGACTCTGAGCACACCATTCCTGGCGGGGCGGGACTTTGATGATCACGATACACTTACTTCGCCGCGGGTTGCGATCGTAAACGAATCCTTCGTTCATAAGTATCTTGCCGCAGGCAACCCGGTAGGCCAAAGATTCCGGATTGAAGGAGGCGTAGGTGAACCGGAACCTTTATATGAAGTTGTAGGGATCGTGAAAGATACAAAATACGTCGATCTCCACGATGAGTTCTCACCAATCGCCTACTTCCCCGATCTGCAGGAACCCAAACCGGATCAGGGGGACCAGATACTGGTGCGTTCGAATTCTCCGTTGTTGGGTTTGATCTCGGCCCTGAAGCAGACCATCGGCAAAGTGAACCCGCAGATTGACATCGAATTTCATACGCTGCGGGCGACGATTGAAGGTTCGCTCTTGCGCGACCGCCTGATGGCCACGCTTTCCGGATTCTTTGGCATTCTCGCCGGATTGCTTGCGGCGATCGGTTTGTATGGAGTGATCTCCTACTCGGTGGCGCGCCGGCGAAATGAAATCGGGATCCGCATGACACTCGGCGCCGGAAGAACGGACATTTTGCGGATGGTCATGGGCGAAGCGGGAATCCTGCTGGCGGTTGGAGCCGCCGTTGGAACAGGCCTCGCGCTAGCGTTAGGCCAGACGGCGAGCTCGCTGTTATACGGATTGCACCCCTATGATGCGCCAACAATCGCGATGGCGATTGCGGCGCTTGCCATCGTTGCGGCGGCGGCAAGCTATCTGCCCGCGTTTCGCGCTTCTCGCGTGGATCCAATGACGGCGCTGCGAGACGAATGACACTGCTGAGCTCGCCGAACAATTAAATTAGGCTTGTGCCGAGCGTCCGCGCTCCATCCAATCTTTCCATCCCTTTCCATATCGGCGCCAGGCCCAGCGGACGGGCAAGAAAAGAATCAGCGCGGCAAGTAGCAAGCTGGGAGCAATGTTCAGCAACCAGAGGAAGACTGCAAGCGCTCCACTGCCCGCCGCTTGAAACCCATCGACGATGGCGTTGCGCAATTGCCGGCCAACAGAGGTTCCGGCGCCGAGCGTTGCCTGGTATTCCTCGTGCAATTCCAACTTGATGGAGGCGTAGGCCACGCGGCCGCGCAATTCCTTTTGCTCGGCTTCCATACGCTCGATGTTTTCGCGCGTGTCCGCCATCACTTTCTCGACTTCGAGGACTTCGCTGACCTTTCCAGTGCGCGTCCGCAGGATGTCCTGCAATCGTGTTTCTGTTTCATGCGCGTTCTTCAATCGCGCATCGAGGTCAATCACCTGGGCGGTAACCTCTTCCCCGCCCTGTTCTTCCTGCTCAACGCGGCCGAGGGATTTAAAGGCGGCTAACACAGCATCGCTTTGCAACGCGGGAACATGGACTTCGGATTCGATAGAGCGCGGGACGCCAACTTCGCTGTGAATCGCCAGACTTGCTGCGTAACCTCGGAATTGTTGGATGATCTTGTCCACGGATGCGCGCGCCGCATCAACGTCTTTAACAGAAATCTTCAGTGAGGCCGTGCGAGCAATCATCGGTCCGGCCGACATGTCCTGAGTGATTTCGTCCAACGCCCCATTCAGATCCCGGGACTCACTGCGTCCACCGCCGCCGGGTTGCCGTCGAGATGCGGGAATGGGGGGACCTGGAGGAGGGGCAGGCAAATGATTCACAACCTGTCCATCGGATTCGATACGCTGTTCGGTCAGGGCTTCCTGTGCGACAGATCGAGCCGGCCTCAATGGAGCAAGCAAACTCAAAACGATTCCCACGCATACAAGGAGGCAAGCTGTCGCCCAGATAATGCGGCTGAAGACAATGCGCCGCCAAAGTGGAACGCTCGGTCTCAGTTTTAATTGGCCGGGAAGAGCCTTGGACGGGTCTGCTGGCACCGCAAAGTTGATCGCTTGCGTCAGGTTTGCAGGTGCAGGTTCAATACTCCACGCCAGCAAATGCGAGGAAACTCCACGCAAATCATCCCGCAAATTGCGGCACTCGGCGCACTGGTCGATGTGAGCCGCGACCCGAGCAGCGAGCTTCGGCTCAAGCTCCCCGTCGAGAAACGCCATCACCTGTTCTCTTTCCACTGGATGCAATTCGGTCATCATGACGGCACCTTTTTTGCTTCACTCCGTTCGGGGGAAAGCAGCGACTTCAATTCCATTCGCGCGCGGAAAAGACGCGAGCGCACCGTGTTCACGGGGATTCGCAACAGCGCGGCGATCTCGTCATAGCCCAAGTCTTCGTACTCCCGCAGCATCAATACTTCGCGGTGCGCGGGACCGAGTTGCCCGATGGCGCGCTTCACCCATTGCTCTTCGCAGGGATCGCTTTGCGCCGCGGCCGGCGGGTCTTCCTCCAGCTTTTCTGGCACATGCGCGGACCGGCGGCGTTCGCCCGAAAGCTGGCGAAACGCAATGGCGTAGAGATAGGACCGAAACGTGGCGCGCGGCTCGTATCTTTCGATTCCTCGGAGCACAGCTAAGAAAGTTTCCTGCGCCAATTCCTCTGCGCGCGCAGGTTCACGCAATCGCCGCCGAAAGAACGCGAAGACCGCCTGGAGATGTCGCTCGAAAAGCTCCGCAAAGGCTTCCCGCGAGCCTTGCTGGAATTCGAGCATGAGCTGTTCGTCGCTCGTCATGGGAAGTGCTTGTCTGAGTCCTGTAAGAGGCCGCCTGCGCCCTGCTGCTCTTTGCTGCCTCTCATACTGTGTAATGCCGCAAACGGCCAAAAAGTTCCCGAGGATTGAAAAAATGGTTCAACAACCGTTTGAAGGATAAATGAGACAGCGAGGTTGCTACTGGACAACGACGTAAATGTCGCCAGTGGTGTCAACGCCGCCCACGCCGCGGATGCTCGCTCGAACCGTGTAACGGCTGCCCGGATGAAAAGCTTGCAAGCCAAAGAGGTAGTCGTTTGACGGCTGACGCAAGTCAGTCGATCCCGGGCGCACGATGCGCTGGACGACCGTTCCATTCTCGCTCAGTTCAGCCCACTCCACTTCCAGATGGCCGTGGCCGCCCGTGCGCAAGAAGGCCACCTCATATTGACCGGGCGCTGTGATGCTTGCCGTTACGCCCCATTCGTGCTCTGTAAATTGCGCGCCGGCATCCCCTGATAGCCAGTGCGCGGCAGGCGCAGGAATCGGAGTCACCGGCCAATAGTGGACGTCGAGGATCTTGAATCGCTCGATGTCCGGCTTCAGCCGCTCAACGAAGCCCGCGAAATCCCGCGGCCCGCGCGGTGACCATACAGCCTCTGCCAATGCGCAAAGGCGAGGCCAGGCCATCAATTCGACCTCTCTTGGATGCGGCATAAACTCCGTCCAGAGCTGCGCTTGTCCACCCAGAACGTGTTGCGCCTCGGCCGGCGTCAGCTCGGGTGGAACCGGCTCGAAACTGTAAACCTGCTCGAGCGGCAGGAATTCACCGAAAGCGAGCGGTTCAAGCCGCGGCACAACCCACTGGTAATAATCGAGGTAGGTGAATCCGGTGGGCGCCATGACGACGTCATGGCCGGCCTTGGCCGCCGCGACACCGCCCGCCATGCCGCGCCAGGACATTACCGTCGCGCCCTGCGCGAGTCCCCCTTCGAGGATTTCGTCCCAGCCCACAAGGCGCCGTCCATGCGCCGCGAGGAATTGATCCATTTGGCGCACAAACCAGCTTTGCAGCTCATTTTCGTCCTTCAAACCAAGCTGTTGCATGCGCGCCTGGGCTTTCGGATTGGCGTGCCAGGGGCGCTTGTCTACCTCGTCGCCGCCGATGTGGATAAACTTACTCGGGAAAAGCCCCATCACTTCGGTGAGTACATCCTGCAAGAAGCGAATCGTTGAATCGTCAACGTTGTAATTGGAATCCCACGCGCCCATGAAGTCCGCGCTGCCGCCACCCTCTTCGATTTCCAGCTTGTTGCCCAGTTCGGGATAGGCCGCCACGGCCGCAGCCGAATGACCCGGCATTTCAATTTCCGGGACAACGGTGATGAACCGATCCGCGGCGTAACGCACGACCTCGCGAATGTCGTCCTGCGTGTAATAGCCGCCCTGAGGCAGACTCACCGCCTGCATGGGCTGCACGGGGTTGAATGTCGTGTAGTCCGTCTTGCCGCCGATGAGAGCAAGCCGTGGATACTTTTTGATTTCGATGCGCCAGCCCTGATCGTCCACCAGATGCCAGTGGAAAACATTCAGCTTGTGCAGCGCCATCAGATCAAGAAACTTCAGGATGAATTCCTTGGGCATGAAGTGCCGGGCAACGTCAAGATGCACGCCGCGCCATGAAAAACGAGGCGTATCTTCGATTGTGGCCGCGGGCACACTCCATCGAACGCCATCCACCTTGCTGCGCCGAAGTGTCTCTACGGGCAGAAGCTGACGTAACGTTTGTATTCCATAAAATAGTCCGGCGGGCGCGGAAGCTCGAATGCGAATGGCGCCGCGAGTGATTTCGAGCCGGTAGCCCTCGGGCCCGAGCCGCCTCAAGTTGCGCTCAATAGATAGAGTGATCCCACCAGCGCTCGGATTGTTTGATGCCCTGCCAATTGCCAGCGGAAAGCCCATCGCAGGCTCCAGGTAACCGCGAAGACGCTCGGCAAGCGACCGCGCGCTCGCGGGAGCGATAATGATTGTGCGAGCGCTGAATACAAACTCACCACTGGCGGACTTGACGGATGCAGGCTGCGGAATTACCTGAATGGGGCGCAGAGCAGCCGGCGGCGGCGCTTCCCGCGTGGCTTTACTCGGCCTCGCCTGACTCGCATTTGGCGTGGGAGACTTCGGCGATTGCGAGGGGTTGCCTTGCGAAGAGGGTGCCGTTTGCGAGAAGGCGTAGGCCCCCCAAAATATCGACAGCGTGCAGATCCATACAGCGCCTGTTTTTCCAAATTTCATTTTCGGCACTCTTTCCATTCGCAGAATTGGGCGCGATGATACCCAACCACCCCACTGAGGGCAACCTCTGCCGCGACATTTACTGCTGACTCGCGTAACGCGCAATCTTCCTTGTCTTGTTGTAAGCTCCTTGTTGTCAGCTCGTCGTTGTCAATTCCAAGGGCCATGACCGATAAAATCAAGAAGACTGACGCCGAATGGCGCAATCAGCTTACGCCAGACCAGTACTACGTCACGCGCCAAAAAGGCACTGAACCGCCCTTCCTGGGCGAATACTGCGATGCAAAAGACTCCGGCACCTATCTGTGCGTCTGTTGCGGCCAGCCGCTCTTCGATTCCAAGACCAAATTTGAATCCGGCACAGGCTGGCCGAGCTTCACGTCTCCGGCCTCCGCGGAAAGTGTAGAGAAAGAAACCGACGTGAGCCACGGCATGGTGCGCACCGAGGTAAGATGCAGCCGCTGCGAGGCGCATCTTGGCCACGTCTTCGAGGATGGGCCCGGCCCAGATGGGCTCCGCTACTGTATCAATTCCACTTCGCTTCGCCTCGACAAGGGAAAACCGCGCTAGTCTGGCCATTCCATACGGTTCACGAGAAACCTGCGTGGTTAATTCATTCGCACTGACTCCCGTATTCGGCGTCATACACACCTCTCTGCTGCGCTAATTTGTTTGACGGCGACCCAGCCGCCGGACTCAGAGGACGCGACGCGTGAGCCGGATTTACGATGCGTTGAAGCGGGCTCAATCCGAGCGCGCAAAAAGCAAGGGTTTGCAAGGTGAATCCGAATTTGACCGCAGACGCGCCCAACGGATTGCGCTGGAAGTGCGCGTGTTTGTTTATGGCCACGGCCGCCACCAGGAGCCATTCCACGAAGAGACGACCTCGCTCGTCGTAAATTCACATGGCTGCCTGCTGCCCCTCTCAAATCGCGTGTGCATCGGCCAGGAGCTTCTTCTGACAAATCCCGCGACCCAGAGCGAACAGCCGTGTCGCGTGGTTTTCCTGGCATCGAAGCGATCGCTGCGGAACAAAGTGGGTGTTGCCTTCACTGACGAAGCTCCTTCGTTCTGGTCGAAAACTGGTGATGCGATCACAAATCCCGAGGCATAACGCCAAACCTGCACATTAGAACCAAGAAATTCCCGCTCGAGCATTCATCAGATTTTCATCTGCTTGGGTGGCGCGAAATGATATCCTCTCGGTGCAATGCGGCATAAGCGCCGCGCTCTTGGGAGGCTCGAGGACCCATCATTGTCCCGACCGGTCGCAATTGTTGCGATAGACGCAGGTTCCAACGCCATCCGGGCCGCGGTTGCCCGCGCCGCCTCCGCATCTGAAATTCACGAAATCGCCACCGAACGCTGGCCTGTACGCCTGGGCCACAATGTTTTCACGAAGCGCCGGCTCGCCCCGCGCGCAATTGCCCGCGCCGTACAAACGTTTCGCCACTTCCGCGCCATTCTGCAGCGGTATGACGCTAAACTTTATCGCGCAGTCGCCACGAGCGCCGTCCGGGAAGCCGAAAACCGGGAAGTCCTGCATGACCGGATCTTGCGTGAGACCGGCATCCGCCTTGAGGTGATTGACGCAGCCGAGGAGGCGCGGCTTGTTTTGGAAGCGGTCCATGGCGTGCTTGGAGCTTCGGCGCCGCGACTCGTCGTGGATCTGGGTGGCGGCAGCCTCGAAATTACATTACTGCGCGACTGGAAAGTCACGCAGTCCATCGCGCTGCCCATCGGGACTGTGCGGCTGATGGAAAGTATGAAGCTCACGGGGGTCGTGGACGAAGACCAATTTGAGCGGATTCACCATCGAGTGCTCTCGTTGATTCGCAGCGCCTGGCCGGATTCTCCGAATCTCGCGCGGTATCCCGCGGTTTTTTGCGGCGGAAACGCGGAGGCGCTAGCCCGCATTGCGCCCGGCCCGCGGTTACGCGGCATACCCTCGATTCATGTGAGGCTGCTGCGCGACCGCGCCTGGGAAATCCTCCGCCGGGATATTCGTTCACGCATGAGGACATTCCACGTCCGGCGCGACCGCGCGGAAGTGATGGGGATTGCCGCCGTCATTTTTCTGTGCCTCGCCGAGCATGCGAAACTAGAGACGCTTCTGGTTCCCGGCGTAGGAGTCCGCGAAGGCATCCTGTGCGAACTGGCTGCGGAACATTTCGGCGCGCCGGGACTCAATAAGCATCGCGCACACGCTCTCTTGGACCACGCTCGTCTGCTCTCTCAGCGATTTCATTGCCCGACGCGTCATGCGGAGCACGTACGATCCCTTGCCGCATCTTTGTTCGACCAGCTAGCGCCTGTTCTCGGCCTCCCGCTGGAAATGAGACTCCTCCTCGAAATGGCGGCGCTGCTTCATGACTCCGGCAAGGCCGTGCACATCAAGGGACATCACAAACACGGGGAATATCTTGTGCGGAATGCGGAATTCCCCGGCATCTCGGATGAGGTCCAGGCCGTCCTCGCTTGTCTGGTGCGCTACCACGCAAAATCCGAGCCCGAATCACACCACAGGCTCTATGCGTCTCTCAGCGTGCGCGACAGGCGCGTGGTTCGGGCGCTCAGCACGCTATTGCGGATTGCCGTCGCTCTGGATGCGGGGGGAACGCAAGACATTCGCGGAATCCTCGTAAAGACAACGAGGAAGCGGGTCCGCATGCGGCTTTATCTCGCTCACGGGGCCGCGCCGACCCTTGCGGAACTCTCCCATAAAGCCCGGCCTTTCGAGAAGGAGTTTGGCCTCCGTGTCAGATTCTCCCGGACCCGCGCCAAGCTCGGGGCTCAACAACACCGCGCCGAGCTGGGCCGGAGGCCACGCCGCCATCAGAGGATGGAATCCCGAGGCCTGTACAGCCTGACTGCCTAACCCGCCTCCATTAACATAGTAGAATAGAGGGCGCCATGCTCCTCTGCCTTATGCGCCACGGAATCGCGATTGACCGCGAAGACGCGGCATGTCCGCCGGAGCCGGAACGCCATCTCACTCAAAAGGGCATGGAAAAAACTCGGGCCGCGGCCCGCGGACTGAGGACGTTGGGAGTCCAGCCTAGCCTCGTGCTCAGCAGTCCTTATCTTCGCGCCATGCAAACGGCGGAGATTGCCTGCGTCGTGCTGGAGATTCCGGTCAGCAGCATCCGCAAGACAGAGGCGTTGCTGCCGGGCGCCTCGCCACGGATGCTTTTCGAAGAGCTATCAAAGTCGAAGGCGGAAGAGACGATCTGCTTCGGGCATGCGCCAAATCTTGACGACGTAATTGCGGCAGCCGTTCATGCCGCTAAGGCGTTTACACAACTCAAGAAGGGCGGGGCTGCCTATTTGGATATGGATTCATTCCTGCCCGTGGACGGCCGTCTGATCTGGGTGATGACTTCGCGCGCGCTGCGCGATTTGCGCGATTAGTTGGCAGGTTCGATGACAATCGGGCGGTGAATTACCGATTCCAACAAGTGGCGCGCTTCCGCCAGCCGGGATGCGAGCGGCTCTTCGCCTCGATATCCTTTTGCGCGAATCACAAGCAATTCACCTCTTTGTCCGGCTTCAATTGATTCGATTCGTGGCTCGATGCTTGCGCCCAGTGTGGCGGCCAGGCGCAGGATTCCGCCAAGCGATTTCAATCCTTCGCGCTCTTTCTCGGGGATGCCGCGCCATCCTTTCCAGCCCGCGTGCTTCGGCAAGCTTCCCCGGTGGAATCGCGCAATGCATGCAATCCGTGCAATATGCAAGGCTGACCATCCGGGAGGCGGATTCAGTCCTCGAATCAGACGATAAGATGTCTTCTGATGTTGCCGGTCTCTTTCCACGCGGCCAACATCCCGCATGATAGCCGCCGCTTCGAGCAAGTCCCTTGCGTTGCCTGGCAAGCGAGGCAATCCGCGAGCAACATGCGCGCCATCGAAAATCTGGGTCGCAAGCCGTGCCCCTTGCTGCGAATGATGGGGATCGGGGTCGAGAAACGAGGCCCACACCGCAAGCCAATCCATCCGACAGCGCTCCAGCGAAGCGCCCGAAGGCAATTCGGCCCGCCACTTTTCCCAGCGCGATCTTGCACTTCCCATTCTTTCTCGATAGATGGCAAGACGTGGCATTCTCAACTTTTCAATCGCCGCGCGCCACTTCCCGCGCTCGGATGCATCTACGATAGGTCGAAGGTGGCACACTTCGGCCCAGAGCACGTCAAGATCGTGGACCTCCCCTAACAGATCCTGCAACCTCTTCTGCTCTCTGCCCCATGATGCGTGCCGTGCGGGGAGAAAACATTCCACGGAATACCGGAATCGTTTGATGCCCACTCGCAAACGGTGAAAGGAAACTCTGCTACGAAGCCTCTTGGCCGCGAGATGCAGCTCATACGCCTCATTCCATTTCTGAACTACGAGTAGTTCATACGCCGGACTGTTAGCCGGGATGCGGCGAACTCGATCCGGCAAGTCGCGAGCCCATCTGCGCCATTGCTTCCTGTCAAAGTCCCTTAGTTTCTTGCGCGCCCGGCGCATCGCACGGACCTCACGAATCGAGAGAATTTTAAGCAATCTTCCTCCCGAATCCGTTTCCGTCATGCCCAGCCTTGAAATCCATTTCCGCATCACCTGGATGTCGCGCAAATCTCCGAGTCCCCCAAGAAGCCGCTTGGTCTCTTTTCGCAAACGCCGCCAGGCTGGGCTCGGATCGAATTGCTCAAAACCTTTCGCTGCCGAACGGCACCTGCGCAACGTGACGCGAAGGTCATGCACGGGCTCCGTGCCGAGGCCTGTTGCGACCTCCTCAACCAAGTCAGCGACCTGGTTAAGCCAGCCCGTCAGTAAGGACCGCGGCGAGGAATCGCCTGGATGCACGCCGCTTCCATGCGAAGGCTGTTGGGAAGTTGAATAGATTGCGGACATCGGAGGCAAAAGGAAGAATACAATGCCGGGAGGCCGGCGCGCTTACATTTTTAGATTCTCGGTCTGCGCCGGGGTAGCTCCAACAGCTGTGGACGGTTCCTGCTGTCCTGGCTCCTCGGGAATTGTTGGTGAAGCCACGGGCGTTGATGCGCCGCCGGAGGTGACCTCAAAGGCTGGCCGAGCCGGTTCATCCTCGAGCACCTTCGTGATTCCAGAGCGAAGTTTTTCAAAGATCTTTTTCGGTTCAGGCGTGGCGTCCACGACTTTGAAATTGAATTCCGTAGCCAGATGGTCGAATTGTTCGAGCAGCGAGGTCTGATACCTCCGGAATCCTTCGTACATGTCCTCCGTCGAATAAACGTCCATGCCCGATTCCCAATAATCAAATCCGCGCGAGAAAACGACCCGGGGAATCAGGTCATCCACTCCAATCCGAAGATAAAACACCGCATCCGGCTTCAACGCAAAGGAGTAAACCTTGCGGACCCATTCCGGGTCCAAACCGCGAACGATTGCCCGGGCGATCAATGAGTAGATGTAGCGGTCGGTCAGCACAACGAAGCCTGCACGAAGCGCCGGAACAATCTCATGTTCCAACCGGTCGGCGAAATCCGTGCCGTAGAACAGCGTCAGCGTAATGCGGCCCAGTGTGTGCCCTTCCTTGGCGCGCTTGATTCCCTTGCCGACGAGCCCGGATCTCGATAGTCCAGTGTCGAGCACGGCGTGTCCCTTTTGCTCGAGCCACTCTTTCAGCAGGGAAATCTGGGTCGAGCGGCCGACCCCATCCGTGCCCTCGATTACGATAAGCTTGCCGACCAAGCCGGATAGCTCCATGCCCGGGAGAACCACTCCGTAGGTTTCTTTTTTCCGATCTTTCATGGAGCTACCCGCAATTGTTTCGCGCGCTCAAGCTTAGATATCGCGAGCTGCCGCATCTGCTCTTGCTGAGCTTCGATCGGCTGCGTCGCGTCAATCACTGTCAGGCCAAACTCAGGCACCATCTTCTCGTATTCCTCGATGATACGTCCTTGAAATACGCGGAAACTCTCGTTGGGATCCTCGCTCAACCCGAGGTCCAATCCAGCTTCGTAATACTTAAACCCATTGCGTGCGGCGTGCAGGCGGCCCATGGAGACTTCGAGCGGAACGCGGAAGTAGAATGCTCCGGTGGGCTTGACTGCAAACGCGTACAGCTCCCGCACCCAGGAGGGATCCAATCCTCTTGCAGTGTCGCGCGCAAACGCAGTGTAGATGTAACGATCGCACAGCACAATCGCTCCGGCCTTGAGCAGCGGAATGATGTTTCGCTCCATCCGGTCGGCGAAATCCGTCGCGTGAATCAGGCTGAATGTCTGGGGCGTCAGCAGCTTCTTCTTCTTGCCGCGCTTGGTCGTGTCTTTCACGACGAGCGAAGAATTCCATTCGCTGAAGACCACGCCGTAGCCCTCGGACTTCAACCATTGGTGCAGAAGCATCAACTGAGTGGACTTCCCCGAGCCGTCTATGCCCTCTACGACAAACAGCCGACCGGGAAACCGATGTTCGCCATACCGCTTCATCCGTGGAAATCCTCGGGACAGGTAGGATGCAGAAGCGACATATAAGCAGCGCTTCCAAAACAGCCATTATAGCAGACACTTTGTTACGAGATAATGAAATCTAGATTGGCCGTAACTGATAGCAGTGACAGGACTTACAAGTACTTCCGGTTGCTGGGTTGAGTGCGGGGTTCCTCGTCTTAAGAATGCACCGGGCACGAGATTCCCTCCGAGCCACAACACGGCTAGGGTGCCAACGACAGCGGTTCGCCGCCGCGAAGACATGACTAAGCGATTCTTTTGTGTGCTATCCGCGTTTTACAGAACTCGTGCATGTTTCCTGGTTTAGCCATTGATCCAGATCGGAAACGATGTGCAAGATTGTCTGCGCGCCAGCACGCCGCAGCGCCGGGCCTTGCAATCGCCTCGCATGACTGTTCCGCGGCAGGACACCCAGAAAGTTTACACCCGCCCGGCGCGCGGCGATGGCGTCATCAACGTTATCACCCAAATAGACTGCCAAGGATGGGTCGCGTCCATTCAAGATGCGCAGCAATCCATCCGGATATGGCTTCAACCTATCAACATCGTCCATTGTAACGATATGACGAAACAGGTTCTTCGCCTGCAATCGCGCCAGGGAGTGGCTCAGCTCCTGGCGCGTGCGGCCCGTAAAAAGTGAAAGCTCATATCGCTCAGCCCAGCGCCTTAGCGTGGCCTGTGGGACCAGCCACAGTTCCCGAGTTACATTCCCCGGACGCCCATCCCCCCAATAAAATCTCATGAATTGTTTCTTGACGCTGCCATAAGTGACTCGAACACCGAGCTCCCGGATCCACGCAGTTGTCAGCTTCCAATCGTCGTTATAGCCGCCCTTCGATTTCCATTTCTGGATACCCGCAATGGAAGCTCTCTTGCCTGTGAAGTAGTGCACAGTTTGGATTGTGCTGCGGTAAAACGATCCGCGGACGTCCACGAGGACGCCGTCCACATCAAATATGATCAAGTCAATTGGGCGTCTCACGTCGCTGCTTTCAGCGCTCGGACCAATCGATTCATCTGTGCCATTGTTCCCACCGTAATTCGGACGAAGCCGGGCTGGCCGAAGTCCACCGTTCGGTCACGAAGAAGAATCCCCTTCCGCGCAAGCTGATTGATGATTCTCGGTGCTTGTGGCCCAAAATCAGCCAGCACGAAATTTCCTGCGCTGGGAAATACGCGCACGCCAAGCCTCGCAAGCGCCGTTGCCACGAATCCCCTGCTGCGATTGACCTCTCGAACATAGTTCCGTATGGCCTCGCGGTGAAGCGTCACCGCCTTTGCGGCAGCCAAGGCCGCGGCATTCACGGCGAACGCCTCGAACGTCCTGGCCAACAGACTTGTCACCTCAGGACATGCGAGCACGCATCCCATCCGCAGTCCGGCGAGTCCAGCGGCCTTGGAAAACGTCCTTACGACCGCCAAGTTTGGAAAACGTCGAATCCATGGGAGCACTGTGACGCCGGAGAATTCGTAATAGGCCTCATCCACGACGAACAGGGTGCGCGGCGCGCCTTGAATCATTTGGCGAATTGCCGCGGGCCTAAGCAAAGTGCCGGTGGGATTATTTGGGTTCGCTAGAAACATCAATCGCGGAGCCCGGCGCAATGCATGAAAAGCCGCCTCCAGAGGAAAGGACATGTCCTCGTCATAGCGGATCACGCGGATCTTTGCGCCTGCTATATTCAAATAAAAGCGGTACATTGGAAACGTCGGCTCGGCCAGAAGAACTTCGCTTCCGCGCTCGACGAAAGTGTCTACGATTTGCCGCAGGCCTCCGTCCGCTCCATTCGAGATCGTAAGTTCGTTGGGCCGCACTCCGTGCCAGCGAGCCAGCCATTTTGCGGAAGATTCGTACTCCGGGTACATCGCAATCTGTTCGGCGGTGAGCTTGCGCACGGCTCTCAAGACTTCGGGGGCACACCCCACCGTGTTCTCGTTGAAGTCGAGCCGAAGTTTTCCGGAACGGTCCCCGGAAGGCATATTCATTGGAGTCATCTTCCGGACAGTGGCGGGAATGGGAACTCTAAGTTTCACCATCCTCCTCTCTCTTTCGGTAGACAATTCATATCCCAGTGGCAAACGACATTGTCTATGAGAAAGCGAGTTTGTGGAAAATGATTCTTGTGGGAGACTTGCTCTATTCGGCGTGCTCGCCGAGGACTTTGCGCACGGTGTGAACCAGAACGGCGCGAGTGAAAGGCTTCTGCAACATGATCCGATCGGGATCCGCATCACCATGCCGCAAGGCGGCGTACTCCGTGTATCCCGACATGTAGATGACTCGCAATCCTGCGCGCATTGCGGTGAGCCGCGCGGAAAGCTCCCGCCCGCTCATCCCGGGCATCACCATGTCCGTCAAGAGAAGATCAATCGCGCCGGAATGTTTAGCCGCCAACTCGACAGCTTCCGCGCCATCCTTCGCCTCGATCACCGTGTATCCGGAAAGTTCGAGGAATTCGCGGGCCACTTCGCGGACGTCCCTCTCATCTTCCGCAAGGAGGATCGTTCCCTCTCCGCGCGGCGGCTCTTCATGCGGCCGCTTTTCGCGCTCAACGTCCGCAGTCTCGCTGACCCTGGGCAAGAAAATCTTAAAGCTCGTACCCATCCCAGGTTCGCTGTATGCCCAAATATACCCGCCGCTCTGTTTCACGACGCCGTACACAGTGGCCAAGCCAAGCCCTGTGCCTTTGCCCATTTCTTTTGTCGTGAAAAAAGGCTCGAAGATATGCGCTTGTGTAGCCGCATCCATGCCAGTACCGGTGTCCGAAACGGCCAGCATCACGAAGCTTCCGGGAACGAGAGGGGGATGCACGCGTGCGTAGCCTTCGTCCAGTTCGGCGTTCTTAGTTTCGATGACCAGTTTTCCGCCGTTTGGCATGGCGTCTCGCGCGTTGACCGAAAGATTCAAGATCACCTGTTCGATCTGTCCCGGGTCCGCCTTGACGCGGCCCAGGTCTGGTTTTGTAAGAATTTTTAGCTCGATGTCCTCGCCGATCAGCCGAGGGAGCATTTTCCCCATCTCAATTACAGTGGCGTTCAAATCCATCACGCGGGGCTGCATGACCTGCATCCGGCTGAACGCGAGCAGCTGGCGAGTGAGGCCGGCCGCGCGGTCTGCCGCTTTCTTAATTTGATCTACTTTTCGGAAGTCTGGGTGCCCGGGAGCCGTGCGTTCCAAGAGGAGCTCCGAATGTCCTTTGATAACCATCAGGAGGTTATTGAAATCATGCGCCACGCCGCCAGCGAGCCGTCCGACAGCTTCCATCTTTTGAGCCTGGCGAAGCTGTGTTTCCAGAACGCGCCTCTCGGTAATGTTTTCGGCGATGCCCTCAAAACAGTATCCGCCGGTATCACGCACGACCCGGGCGCTCAGCACGACGATCAGATGTGTTCCATCCTTTTTTTTCCATTCAACCTCCCGGCCCTCGATTCGCCCGTGGGTGATTGTTTCGTGCACCAAAGGATCCCGGTGCTCCGGATTCACGTAGATCGAATCTCGGATATTCAGCGTGAGAAGTTCATCCTTTGAGGAATATCCAAGCATTGTGGCAAGGGCATGGTTGGCTTCGAGAAAACGACCGTCCGAGGATGTTCTGAATATTGCGTAAGACGCATTCTCGACTAGCAAGCGGTATCGCGATTCTGAATCCTGCAAAATGCTGCGGGCGTGGTGCTCACGAGTCACATCTCGGAAAGTTACAACAGCTCCCACAATCTCATCGCCTTCGAGCATTGGCGTGGCGACATATTCGACCGGGAAAGACGATCCATCCTTGCGCCAGAATACCTCGTCGGAAACTCGTCTGGGTGTGCCATCGCGAAAAACTTTGGACACATGACAATCCTCGACGGGATACGGCGTTCCATCTACGCGTGAGTGGTGCCATACCTTGTGCATCTCCAGCCCCAGCAATTCGTCGCGGCCCCAACCGGTCAGCTCCGCAGCCGCAGAGTTCACCATCGTGCAGCGGCCCTTGCGGTCCACACCGCAAATACCCTCGCCTGCGCACTGAAGAATCAATTCGTTCTGGTACTGCGCTTTTTCAAGAAGCTCGCGCGACTTTCGCTGTTCCGTGATGTCTGTCCCCAGGACAATCACACCTGCAATCTGACCGTCTTGGTCGCGATAAGGGATGCGATGAGTCCGGATTATCTTTTCTTCCCCCGACGCAGCGCGCCATCGGGCAATAATCCCCATTTTGGGCTGGCCGGTTTCCATTACTTCGCGGTCTTCCCGCTCGGATTCGCCTTCCAAGTCCGGCCAAAGGTCTGATATGAGAAGGCCTTGAATTTCTTCCGCGGGCAGCCCAAAGAACTCCGCCGTGGCGCGATTTGCGCGAATCAGGCGGCATTCGCGGTCTTTGAATACAATCATCCCCGGCACGGAATTAAAGATAATTGTGTTCTCTTCCTCACGTTTGCGAAGCTCCTGGTCGGCCCGTTTCCGTTCAATGGCCATCGCCATTTGTGCGCCGACGGAAACAAGCAAGTCCAAATCTCGTTGCGAATAGGCGTTCTCATCATCGTAATTCTGGACGACGAGGACGCCCAAGGTCGCCGAAGTCGTGCGAAGCGGTACGCCAAGCCATGCCGCTGAAGGCGTTCCGACGATCTCGATTTCTCCACGTTCCGCTAGTTCCAGAAAGGCACGCTTGTTCGCCAGCAATGGCTTCCCAGTACGCAGCACATAAGCGGAACAAGTCCTGCCCACCTTATGAGGAGGCGGAGCTTTGTCGTACCGATCCACAACAAAGGGGAAGCTCACCATCCCGGATTCCTCATCATAGAGCGCCACAAAACAGTTCTCGGCGCTCACGACCGCCTTCAGCGTCTGGTGCATCTGCGCAAGAAGCTCATCCAAATTGGAAGTCACATTGAGGGCATGGATAATCTCAACCATCACCTGCCGTTCGGCCTCAATTCTCTTTCGGTCCGTAATGTCGCGGAAGTTGACGACCACCGCTCCGATCTCGGGATCATCCAGGAGATTCGTGCATGTCACTTCGACTTGTTTCCAGGAGCTGTCCTTCGCAAGGACGCGGAATTCCGCCGTCCGGGATCTGCCCGGCTCGGAAAGGATGTCGAGCATCAACTCACGAGCGGCGGGCTCATGGTCGGGGTGAACGAAGCTGAACCCCACGCGCCCGACGAATTCGGAGGGTGAATAGCCCAGGACGCGTTCAAGAGGCTGACTAGCGAAAAGTATCTTGGCGTTGGCATCCGTGAGAACTAGAACATCCGGGCTCTTGTCCATGAGAGCGCGAAACCTCTCGCTCTCTTCAATTTCCTGTTTGATTGCAGGGGCATCTCCCAGAATGAGACGGGCCATCCCAATCGTCCCGGCGACCTCTCCGTCTTCAATTCTCTGCGGCGCAATGATAATTTCAACTGGATGACTCGCAAGATTCGCGCGAAAACAAAGGGATTCGCCCGCCAGAACCCTGTTGTGGGCTACGAGTATCGGATCCCCGGCGCGTTCACCGTCAAGATGTTCAAGGAGGAGCGACCCGACGAGAGATTGGGCGGTAAAACCGAGCGCATCCAGCCCACTGCCGTGAGCGGATGTAATCCTCAACCGGCGATCGGTGGTCCAAAACACGGCTGGCGCGGCAAGCCCAGGCTGTACCGAATCGAACCGGAGCGGTGTAGTCGAGCAAATCTCGGTCTTCTTTGACACGATAATTGGGGCGGCTGGGAGCACACGGCCGCATACAATTCTGGACAGCGCGTAAGTATTTGCGCGACCACCCGAAAGTACTATGTTGCGAAACGGTAATCCGTCTGGAGCGGTTCAAGCAGCTCTCCGCGGAATCGGCCCATCTCAAGTTAAATTTGCAGCATGCTGCGGGCTGGTTGAGTGAAGTTCTGAAGGGTCTAGCGGCTGCGTGCTCCAATCCGTTCGCGTGCCACAGCTTCGAGAAACGCCTCGTCCGACAAAAGGCCGGTCGCCGCGCGCTGCCCGTCCAAGAGGCCAATCGCCTGTCCCACGCGGGAAGCAATCTGGTTCGCCATTCTGCGGCGGACCTCCACATCGAGTGCGTCGCGCCGATCGAGAAACGCTTCGATGAGTCGAACCTCATCCGCGCCCAGCCGCGCCGCACCGAGCGGGGTTCCTGGCATGGCCGTTGCCGGCGCGTTCGCCCAGCCGACGGAAAACTTCGCCATCGGCCTCTCATGCACAACTACGGTGCCCGCGACGAAATCGCCCAGCCGCCGGTTCTGCTTGCTGAGAAGCGCCGATGCCAGACCAACTGCGTAAATACCGGGCACTTGATCCACGACGCGCATCAAATTCCGCGCGATAGCCTGCCAAATCAATATCGGCCGCCCGGACTCCTGGATCACGCGCAGGTGCACCACCCTCTTGCCCGGAGTCTGCCCGTTCCACACAGATTCAAAGATCGCGTAGTAACCGAAATACACGACGAAAATTGCCAGATAGAAAATGGCCTGCACCCAGATTCCGACGGCGCCCGCCCAGGAAATTGCGCTGGGTATTTGCGATCCGATCACCAGGAGCATAATGAGGAGTACGAGCGCGATTCCCGCCTGAATCATGAAATCCAGGAGCAGTGCCAGACACCGGCTTCCCACTCCGGCGAGAGGAAATTCCAGCGCAGTCTGCTCAGGCGTTTCAATGGTAAGCTTGTCGTTCCAGGAGCCTATTCCCGGGTCTGGAGCTGACATTCATGCCCTCCGCGCGCTGGCTGAACAAACGGCGCCCCTATTGGGAGCGGCTCAGCGAACTCATTGCGCGCTCCGGACGAAGCGGCGTCCGCACGCTTTCTCATAAGGAACTTCAGGAACTCGGTCTATTATACCGCCAGGCAGCCTCCGACCTCGCTGCGGTTCGCGAGGACCCTCTCGAACAAGGCCTTGCAAGGAACCTGAACCAGCTCCTGGCGCGCGCGCATAATCTCCTGTACGCAGGACGCAAGCGTTCCGCTTCCGGGATTGTCCGGTTCTATAAGTATGACTTTCCCCGGATGTTCCGCCGGACATTCAAATACACTTTCGCAGCCTTTCTCTTATTTCTCTTTTCAGGGTTTGCCGGCGCATTTCTGAGCCTTCATGACTTGGCGTTCGAGAAATACGTTCTGCCGCCGAGCATGATCGACACGATCGAGAAGCACAAGATGTGGACGGACTCAATCGTGACCGTCAAGCCCCTCGCCTCTAGCGCGATCATGACCAACAATATCTCGGTTTGCGCTTTTGCATACGCGAGCGGCATCTTCGCTGGAATCGGCACAATCTTCTCAATGGTTTTTAACGGACTCTTGATCGGCGTTATCGGCGTCGCTTGCTTTGAGGGGAACATGTCAAACATGCTCTGGAGCTTCGTCGCGCCCCACGGCGTGCTTGAGCTTCCCGCCATTTTCATCTCCGGCGGCGCGGGCCTCCTGCTTGCAAAGGGATTTCTCTTCCCGGGCCTGCTGTCACGCCGTGAGTCCATTTTTCGCGCCGGAGGGCAAAGCGCGCGGCTGATGCTCGGAGTAATTCCTATTCTCGTTGTCGCCGGCGCTATCGAAGGATTTCTTTCGCCGACAAAACTGCCGCCCGCATTGAAATACAGCTTCGCCGCCGCGTTGTTTACGCTGTTTGCCTTCTATCTTAAACAAGGAGGGAGAAAAGAAAAGCCGGTGCGAAGATGAGACTCTACCTAAAGCAGGCCTCGCTCCTTGATGTCGAGGTAACGATTCACGATTTCCGTCGCAAGCCCGCCGGGCGAAACCTCCAGCGCCATCACGCCTTGCTGACGCAGGCGCCGCAGCAGTAGCTCGCGCCGGTGAATCATCTCGATGGCCGCAGCATGCTCGTACATCTCCTCGACATTGTCCGGCGATTTGCGCCCAAGCGCATTCAATTCCGGCTGGCTAATTACGCCAAACAACACGAGATGGCGCGAGGATATCTGCGTCGCTCCCTCAATCACCTCCGGTGTAGCAGGCGTCTCGGACAAATCCGTCAGCCAAACCACCAGACTTCGCCGCTTCTGCGAGGTCAGCAGCGTGTCCGTCGCGCGCAAGTGGTCGGCCTCGCTCCATTCCGAATGCACAAGCGAAAGGCTTTCCACCATCAGTCGCAGATGCGCCGAGCCGCGCCCGGGCGGTATTCGCTGCTGGACACGCCTCCCGTAGGCCAGGAGCCCCACCGTGTCCCCCGAAAGCAACGCGACGTGCGCAAGGCTGAGGCCCGCATTCACCGCGTAATCGAGCTTGCTCGGCCCATTCACACGCGCGCGCAACAGGCGACCCGTATCCAGCACGATCCACACCGTCTGGCTGCGCTCGACCTGGTAGATCTTCGTAACCGGATGTCCCCGCCTTGCCGTGGCCGTCCAGCAGATGTCCCGGTACTCGTCCCCCGCGCGAAACTCGCGCAAGCTTTCGAACTCGCGCCCGCGCCCGCGCTGCCGCTTTAGACGGCGCTCCATCTGCACCTGGCGGCTTCGAATCAAGTAAAGCGCAGCCTGCTTCGCTTGCTCGAGGTTTGGGTACACGCGGACTTTTTGACTGAGATCCGCAGTGGACCACCGTTCCGCGATCCGCAGCGCGCTTTGGCATCGCACATACACCCGGCCAAATCGGGCGTCCCCGCGCTCTTTTGGCAGAATTGAATACTCAGCGACCCCCTCTTTTCCCGCTGCGGCAAAGACTTCCACGTCCGGAGGCTCAGGCCTGAATGACTGCGGGGCGTCGTCCACCAGGCGCGCGTGCACGGCCCTGCGACCGTCGTTGCGAACATTGAGGCCAACCCGGCTCTCCGTTTCAAATGCGGCGGGCGTGCGCCAAACGCGTGAGACGGTCAGAAATCGGGCGCCGGGAAGTGAAACCAAATCCGACAACCACACGAATAGCACGAACGCATCCCACGTCAGCATCACGTAGACAAAGCGGTGTTCCCACCACGCAGGTGCAAGCCAGACAAGTCCAAGCAAAAGCAGCAGGAAGAATCGCTGGCCAAACCCGAATGGCAAGCCGCGCCAAGGCACAGCCGTCGCGGAAATGCCCGGCGGAATAAGCCGCGCTGGGCCGGAGAGCCGTGATGGAGCCGTCGCGCTCACTGGTGCGGCCTACTTCGGCACTTCCACCGAAGCGAGCAGTTCGTTGACTACGAGGTCCGAGGTCATGCCTTCAAGGTCCGCTTCCGGCTTCAAGAGGATGCGGTGCCGCAACACTGCAGGCGCGGCGCCTTTTACGTCATCGGGAATTAGGAAATCGCGTCCTTCAAGCGCCCCCGAAGCCTTGGCCGCAAGCAGTAGGTTCACGGCCCCGCGCGGGCTCGCCCCAAGGCTTAACGCGGGCCAATCGCGTGAGCGGCGCACGATCGTGGTCACGTACTGAAACAGCGCCGGTTCAACCCGCACAGCCGCGACTTCAGAGCGGGCAGCGGAAAGCCACCCTTCGGGCAGCGGCTCGATTCCCAAGCGGTCAAGGCTTCGTGGATCAAACCCTTCCTGGAAGTGCTTGAGTATTTCCGATTCCTCCGCGGCTTCCGGGTAACCAATCCGGATCTTCAGCAGAAACCGGTCGAGTTGCGCTTCTGGCAGGGGATAGGTTCCTTCGAATTCAATCGGATTCTGAGTAGCGAATACAGTGAAGAATTGCGAAAGCGGGTGCGTGTTTCCGTCAAGTGTCACCTGCCGCTCTTCCATCGCTTCCAGCAATGCCGACTGCGTGCGCGGAGGAGTGCGGTTGATCTCATCCACCAGCAGCAAATCCGTAAAGATCGGCCCCTTGTGCAGAGAAAATGTTCCCGCCTGCGGATTGAAGATTGTTGTGCCAAGAATGTCCGCCGGCATCAAGTCCGGAGTGCATTGCACGCGGCGGAATTCCAGCCGCCCGATAAGAGCCAAAACCTTGACGGCCAGCGTCTTGGCCAGACCCGGCACGCCTTCCACAAGCGCATGGCCGCCGCACAACAACACCAGCAATAATTGGTCGATCGGCGCGCGCTGCCCCACGATGGCCTTGCCGAGTTGCGTGCGGACGTGCTCTGCGACGCGTGCTACCTGATCTGCCATGTTCTTTTCTCCTCGGTGCGTCCTCTGTTCAAATGCAAGAGCCCGGAATAGTGCTCGAGCGAGTCCACAATCTGCAGCGCCTCCTGATTGCTGATGCTGGGGTCTCGCGCGCCACGCTCGGCGCGCTGTAGAGTCTCAAAAAGCCCCGGCTCATGCCACCCCAGCCTCTCCCGCGCGGATTCAAAAATCTGGCGGATGGGTGCGGAGGGCGGCAATCCTAGTCGCGTGCACACCAGATATCGAAATCTCTGCCACACGGTTTCCACTGCGCCGGAAGCAGCGCCGGCGGTCTCGTAAAGCGCGCCAAGTGTCTCAACAAATTCAAGCGGGGATAGCCGCGATTCCACGGTGGGCATGCGAATCGGCCCGGTCCGCCTGCCAAACGCAAGCAGAAGGAACAAATACATCACACCAGCCTGTAACAGCATCCACGGCGCCGGAGTCCCAGCCAGATAGCTTGTAAGTGTCCGCCGCTCGCCGTGATAGTACTCGTCCCAAAGCACAGGACCATCCGCCGGCGCTCCCAGAGAATTCAGCAGAAGGCTTAGATTGCCCGGCTTCGTGATCCCCGCGTTTGTGAGCGGCATCGAGCTTGCCCACCAAATCACGCGTCCCTGGCCAACAGGATAGGTCACGACGACCGCATCCGACTCGCGCGCGTAGAGCGGAATTTCACCCTCAACCGAGCCGCTCCAGTAAACGCTGGACGCCATCGTGATCTGTGGGGCGCCACGCGTGACCGGACTTACCGCGACCGAAGGATACACGCGCTCAACGGCTTCCCACGGCTTCACGAGACTCGAATACGCTTTCGGCAGGAAAGGTACTGCATATTCTCCCGCGAACAACAACCGGCCACCGCGCCGCACGAAACGCATCAAACTATCGTGTTCCTCGCTCCCGGGAGTTCCGGCGAACGGGTCGGCAAGAACCAGCACCGCTCCGTCAGAGGGTTCCGGCAACTCAGTAAGGGGCTGGCTCCAGCGCTCGACCTGGTAACCCAATTCGCCAAGCAATAGGTAAGTCGCCTTGGCTCCCGTAGTGCCGGGCGAAAAACTCGATGCCGATGGCGCCGGCGCGGCCGCCGGCGGCGCAAGCATCGCAGTGGCTCCAACTAACAGCACCATCAGAACCAACGCAACTATCAGGAGTTTGCGGTCTGCGCGGTCGAGCGCAATTTGCATCCGAGCGTCTCCAAATGGTCTATTGCTGTTTCAAAGTCCTGCTGCGTGGCCGGAAGGTAGCCATACCAGGTCGATTCCATGCTTCGCGTAAGCGCTGCGAGCGCCGTCGCGCGATCCACCTCTGCCGCTGGTTCCGCGGCCGAAAAGTTGGCTTCCCTACCGGCCGGGTACTTGAGAAGCTGCAAATACTCGCGCGGCGTTCGAGCCTCGTCGAGCCGCCATGCGCCCGAATCCGCCAGGCGATAGACGCCCGCCCAATACGCCGAATGCAACGCTGTGCGGTAATCCCCCCCTCGCGCCCCTGCAAGCGCTTCCTGCGCCCACTCGCGCCAATTCCTCCCCGGTGGGGAGGGCGCACCCACGCGCAACGTCTCGGTCCTCGCCATCCGCGTCAGCGTGCGCATAATCCAAACGGCAATCAGCAAGAACACACCAACTATGAGTGTCCAAAGGATTAGAGTTCTCGCTGGTCCGCTCTCCATCAGCCGCCCGATTGTGTGTTCGAGGATCCAATCAACCCACAGCCCAATCTGATCCCAAATCCGGCCAAGCCAGCTTTGCCCCCTGGTTACGCTTTGAAACTCGCGGCCGCTGAGAATATGGTCCAACTTCTCTCGCGCGTTCGCCGCATCCGCGGACTGGGCTGTTCCGGACAATCTCTCCGCTTCGCTGCGAAGCTTACGAAGCTGCCCGGCCAATTCCTCGCGATGCTTCTTCCGGTCTTTTGCGGCCGTTTCTGATTCTAATTCCTTCAGCGAGCCGGCAAGCCACTCAGACGAAACCTCGAATTGCACGCCTTCAGCTGTCACAACCCATCCGGAGGGTAGCGATCCTCGCAATGCGCTGATTCCAACGGAGTCATCGGACAATTTCGAAACCGCGGAGGAGAGACGGTCAAGTTCCGCCTCGTATTGCTCGAGCGTTAAAGCTTGTTTTGTCGCACTTGAGTCAGTGGCGGCGTAGAGTGCGGGAGAAGTGCAGCCGAAAACCAGTGCAGCCAGGAAGACGACGCAGAGTTGACGCGTGAAGGCACGAATTCTCTTAAAAACCTCCGCGGCCATGTCAGCAATACGCATTTCAACAAATCATTGTTGCAGGCAGGTGTTCATGCGCCAAGCACAATCGGAGGCGACCCGCCACATTCGTTAGAGCGCCTGTCCTGGAGGTGCCGCCGCCCCCGGAGGCGCGGGCGCTCCCGCGGGTTGACCAAGAGCCGCCATCATCGCTTCGAGGTCAAATGCTTCCTTGCGAATGCGCACATCGTAATAAATCAGGACAACCGCAATCGTAAGAAGCGATCCCACGAGCGTCCCGGAGATTGCCCCCGCGACACTCGACCCGACGTGTTGCCATAGCGGGATAATGACTCGAGAGGTCTGGATCCCTCCGGCGATTGTGAACGGCAACTGGAATAGAAAACGAATCACAAAAACAATCATTGTCATCACCAGTATCGCAACGAAGATTCGCCAGCGATGCCCTTTTGTCAGCGCTCCGCTTCGCGCCAACGAGTCGAATACCCCGCGCCCCTCCAGCAAAAAAACCGGAATGGAGATGGAGAATCGCATGATCAGCCAAAAGCCCAATATCATCCCGGCGAGCAAAGCCAGAATGACGAACACACCGCCCAGGATGGGAGTGACGAAAGTCAACGCGGCGCCCAGCGCGCCCCCCACGATCCCGCCAGCCAGCAAACCAGCCATCAAAAACACGGATCCTATAAAAAAGAGAATCAAGATCAATCCCACCAGCCCGAAGATTCTCGTGCGAAGCATCGAATAGGATTTGCGGATCGACGCCGGTTGCCCCAAGCAAAGCGCGGAAACCGCGAATGTAACTGCGCTGACCGCTACTGCAAAGACCAGGGAAGTCAACACCACCAAGAGGAAGGCCGCAAATAAAATGGGTCCGAGCGCCGCAAAAGCGGCAAATGGGTCCTGGGGATTTGTCTGGAACGTGGGCACGGTGCGGGTCGCGGGATTTATATAAACCACAACCGATATCGCGGCGATGACAACCTGTGGCAAGGCCATGATTCCGCAAAAAAGCCAGAAGTTGCTCCGGTAAAGAGTAAACGTGCGGTCCAGCAGCTCCGAAAGGCTCATCGGTTTCAACTCCACCGGAATCGCGGGGCCGTTGCTCATTCGTGAACCACCTTGCTCCCTCCTTCAGAAATGGTGTACGTAGCCTTCGATCGAGTAGCAGCGCGCGGATGTAACCACAGCGTCAAGTCAAAATCAAGGAGTTGGGCGCCTCGTTTTTTATCCTGAAATGAAAGGGTCTCTAACTCGCGTGCGCAGCGGATGCAATGGCGCGCAGACTATCCCGCGCCGCCTCCACGGTCGCGTCCACATCCGCATCTGTGTGCGCTGCCGAAACAAAGAGCGCCTCAAACTGTGAGGGCGCCAACAAGACGCCGCGGTCGAGCATCGCGCGGAAAAACGCGCCGAATCGCGCCGTATCCGATTTCTTCGCGCCCGCGTAATTCTGAATCCGCTGCGACGTGAAGAATAAAGTCATCAGCGACCCGACAGCCTGCACCTGCCCTTCGATTTCGCTCGCGGCCAGCTCCCTGCGCAGCGCTGCCGCCAGTCGCCCCGCGCGGAGATCAAGCTGTTCATAGAATTTCGGGGCTTCCAATAATTTGAGTGTCTCGATCCCCGCGCGCATCGCCATCGGATTCCCCGAAAGCGTCCCCGCTTGATAGACGTCCCCGACTGGCGCGAGCCGCTCCATAATTTCGCGCCGCCCGCCGTACGCCGCCACGGGCAGGCCGCCGCCGATAATTTTCCCAAGCGTGGTGAGATCCGGCGTAATTCTGTAATGCGCCTGTGCTCCGCCGTAGGCCAGCCGAAAACCTGTAATCACTTCATCGAAAATCAACAGCGCGCCCTCGCGAAGCGTAATTTCCCGCAGCGATTCCAAGAAATCCTGCGTCGGCGGGACCACGCCCATGTTCGCCGCGACGGGCTCGACAATCACCGCCGCGATTCGCCCGCGATGAGTTTGAAAAGCCTTCTCGACTGCGGCGATGTCGTTGAATGGCACGTTCACCGTCAGCGCCGCGACCGCCTCTGGCACTCCGGGGCTTGCGGAAATCCCAAGCGTGGCCAGGCCTGAACCCGCCTGCGAAAGAAATCCATCCGCGTGGCCGTGATAACAACCCTCGAATTTCAGCAGGAGGTCGCGTCCCGTGAATCCGCGCGCCAATCGCACCGCGCTCATCGTTGCTTCCGTGCCGGAGCTGACGAAGCGAATCTTTTCAATGCTTGGCATCGCCGAGGCGATTTGCTCCGCAAGCTCGATTTCCAACTCCGTGGTTATGCCGAAGCTCGTGCCCCGCCGCGCCTGATCCGCCACGGCGGACGCAATCGCAGGATTCGCGTGCCCCAGAATCAGCGCGCCCCACGAGCAGACGTAGTCGAGGTATGCATTCCCATCCGCGTCCCACACGCGCGAGCCTTCGCTTTTGGCTATCACCAGCGGCGCGCCTCCCACCGCTTGAAACGCGCGCACGGGGCTGTTCACTCCGCCGACAAGACGCTTTTCTCCCCGGCGAAAGATTTCCTGGGAACGGGGTCGCTCGCGAGTCATGTATGTGGAAGGGGCTTTCTGATTGTGCCTAGCAGTGCTTCAGCCAGCGCGCGAGGTCCTTTGCGTGATATGTAAGCACCATGCTCGCGCCCGCGCGCTGAATCGCGGTGAAGATCTCGAGCGTGACGCGCTGCTCGTCAATCCAGCCGTTGCGCGCCGCGGCCTTCACCATCGCGTACTCGCCGCTCACGTTGTAGGCCGCCACTGGCGCGTCGAACCTGTCGCGAACCATGCGAATCACGTCAAGGTACGCGAGCGCGGGCTTCACCATCACCATGTCCGCGCCTTCCTCGAGATCGAGAGCCACTTCTCGCAGCGCCTCGCGCGCATTTGCCGGATCCATTTGATAGCTGCGCCGGTCGCCGAATTGCGGCGCCGATTGCGCCGCCTCGCGGAACGGCCCGTAAAAGCCGGAGCAATATTTCGCGGCATACGCAAGAATTGCCACATTTTCGAAGCCGTGCTGATCAAGCGTTTTGCGGATCGCGCCCACACGCCCATCCATCATGTCCGATGGCGCCACAATGTCCGCGCCCGCCTGCGCGTGCGACAGCGCTTCCGCCGCGAGAATTTCAACCGTCGCGTCATTTTGCACGTCACCGTCTTTGATGACGCCGCAGTGCCCGTGGTCCGTGTATTCGCACAAGCAAACGTCGGTCAGCACGAGCAACTTCAGCCCTGCCTTGCGCACCGCTTCGATCGCCCTCTGCACCGCGCCATCGGCGGCGACGGCCTCCGAGCCGCGCTCGTCTTTCTTCGTGGGCAGACCAAACAAAATGATCGCCGGGACGCCGAGCTGTTCCACCTCGCGGCATTCTTCGAGGAACTTGTCCACCGATTGCTGGAAAATGCCCGGCATGGAGACGACTTCCTTGCGCACATTCGTCCCCGGGCAAACGAACATGGGATAGATGAGTCCGTGGGCCGAAACATGGGTTTCGCGCACGAACGCGCGCATCAATTCATTGCGGCGCAGGCGGCGAGGGCGATGTTGTGGAAAGCTCATGGCGTGCGCGTCCCCGGCACACATCGTACCGAAAAATAGTCCACCAGGGCAGCTACAAATGATTCGCTTGTGGCCTGCGGCGCCTCGATGGCAACAGGCAGCCCGGCTTCGCGAATCGCTGCCGCGGTCACGGGACCGATGGCCGCAAGCGACACGCGGCCAAGCGCGTGAATGCCGACCCGTTCCGCCAGTGAATGAAACGCCGAGGAACTAAAGAAAGAAACGACGTCGGCCGCACCTCTGCGCACAGCGGAAACAGCTTCCGGTGATGCGGCATCGCAAGAAACAGTCCGGTAGGCGATCACGTCCGTCACGAACGCGCCTTCCTCGCGCAGCGCTACGGGCAAGTCATCGCTTGCCTGATCACTTCGAGGCAGCAAGACCTTTTTCCCAATCACTTCCCCGCTCAGTTCATGCGCCAACTCCACGCCCTGGAACTCCTCCGCCATGTGGCCGACGATAAATCCTTCTGCTGCCGCTGCTTCCGAAGTCGCCGGGCCCACCGCGGCTACAAAGATTGGGCGCGGTCCGGAGTGGACGGTTCTCGGCTCCACTCCGCGCGCCCGGCACCGGCGCGCAAAAAAGTGCGCGGCGTTCGCGCTTGTAAAAAGCAGCCAGTGAAAAGTGGGGACTGCGGCAATCGCGGCATCGAGCGGCCCGGTATCGAGAGGATCAGCGAAAGTAATTGTCGGAAGCGCGATGACCGTTGCGCCCAACTCCGCAAGCCGCGCCGTCAATGCGCGCGACTGCTCCGCGGCGCGCGTCACCACGATGCGCCGTCCCGCAAGCGGCTTCGCGGATTCAGCTTCCGGACGAACTGGCAACATTCCTCCCCGCAAGCTGCAGGATTCTCGCGGCGCCCGCATCGAGCATCGTGCGCGCAAGTTTTTTCCCCAGCTCCTCTGCGTCACGCGCATCGCCCACCGCGCGCCTTCGGATATAGTCCGCGCCGTCCACGGACGCAATGCACGCTTCCATCACAAACTCGCCTGCCTCGGTACGTGCCCACGCTCCCAGCGGCACCTGGCAGCCGCCTTCGAGTTCGTGCAGCAGCGCGCGCTCCGCAGTTACCGCCGCTCGCGTTCCCGCATGATCGAGCTTCCTAAGGATGGCGCCGAGTTCGCCGCCTTCCGCGATATCCTTCATTCGCGCTTCGATCCCCAGCGCGCCCTGCCCCACCGCGGGCAGACAAATGTCAGTTGGCAGGACCTGCGTGATTCGTCCGCTCCATCCAAGGCGATCCAGCCCGGCCTTCGCAAGAACAATCGCATCGTACTCCGCGCGCTCGAGCTTTTGCAGCCGCGTGTCCACGTTCCCGCGCAAATCCGTAAACGCAAGATCTGGCCGCGCGTGGCGAAGCTGCGCTTGCCGCCGCAGACTGCTTGTGCCAACCCGCGCGCCCTTCGGCAATTGTGCAAAGGCTTCCCCGTTGCGCGAAACGACGCAATCCCGCGGGTCCTCTCGTTCGCAAATCGCCGGAAACACAAGCCCCGCGGGCGTTTCCGTCGGCACGTCTTTCATGCTGTGCACCGCGATATCAACGCGTTCATCGAGAAGCGCGTCTTCAATCTCCTTGATAAAAACGCCTTTGACCCCAATCTGATTGATGCCCGCTTGCTGAAAACGGTCCCCCGATGTCTTGATGTAAATGATTTCCGTTTCCACGCCGAGATTCGCCAGCCGCTGCGCAATGTGCTTAGCTTGCCACGCGGCCAGTGTGCTCCCGCGCGAGCCAATACGTACCGGCTTCACGGTTTCTCCTGATCAAGGCCAAACACGCGCCGCAGGGCATCGAGGTCGGCGATTCTTTTGCGCAGGTCGCGCTCATCTCTTACGCGCTCGACAGAGGAGATTACCAGCCGCTCGATCAACTCCTCCGCGACGCGCGCCATCCGTTCCTGCTCCGCGGGCGTCAGTTCATCGGTATTCCCTAAACGGTCTCGCAGAAATACGTCTTTTTCCTGTCCCAATTTCGCCTGCAAGTCGCGCAGCACCGAAGTGACTTCCACACCGGTCTGCCACGCCTGAAACTTCAGAACATGCTCCTCAATGATCGCCTCAACGTGCGGAATTTCTCCCGCGCGCGCGCGCTTGTTGCCTTCCACAATTTCCGCGAGGTCGTCCACGGTATAGAGGTATACGTTATAAAGTTTGCCCGCCTCGGGCGAGACGTTCCGCGGCACTCCCAGGTCAATCAGGAAGAGCGCACGATTCGCGCGCGCCTGCATCGCACGCTCGACCATGGGCCGCGACATCACCGCTTGCTCCGCTCCCACCGAGCTGACCACCATGTCCGGCACTGCCAGCGCGCCTTCGATCTTCTCCCACTCGATCACTTCTGCTTTCCACCGCACCGCCAGGTCCCGCGCACGCTCCGGCGATCGGTTGGCCACCAGCAGCCGCGCAATGCCGCGGTCGCGCAAGTGCTCGACAACTTGTTCGCTCACCGTGCCCGCACCGAGTATCAATGCGCAGTGCTTCGATAGCTTCCCGAAGATTTGTTCCGCTAATTTCACACCTGCAAACGCCACTGACATGGGCCGCGTGCCAATCTCCGTTTCCGAGCGCACGCGTTTTCCCACTTCCAGCGCTGCCTGAAACATCCGGTTCAGAACCGGCCCCGTGGCGCCCAGGTCGTACGCCGCCTGGTAGGCATCGCGCACTTGTCCCAGAATTTCCGCCTCGCCAAGCAGCATCGAATCGAGCCCTGCTGCTACTCGGAATACGTGCCGCACGACGCCGTGGTCGCGATGGTGGTACAGACTTGCGCCAAGTACCGCGAGGTCGAGTTCATGCAGCGAAGCGAAATACCGTTCAAGTTGCGGAATCGTCTCCGCTGCGCTTTCCTGCGGCACGCCGTAAAGCTCGCTGCGGTTGCATGTGCTGAGCACGAGCGTCTCTGCGAGCACCCCGCGTTCGCGGAGTTCCGCCGCTGCACGCCCGGCCTTTTCCGGGCTGAACGCCACGCGTTCGCGCAACTCCACGGGAGCGGTCCGATGATTTAAGCCGAGTAGAACGATTTCCATCAGTAGAACCGGTGGTACCGCGAAAGATAGACGTTCACAATGCTGTAGCTGAACATCACAAAAGCAAAATTCACCAAACAAAGCACCGCTGCTCGAGATCCGCGCCATGCCGCGCTTCGCGAGAGCCACAAATAAGCCGAATAGAACGCGAGGATCAGCAGCGAAACAATCTCCTTTGGATCGCCGCTCCAGTAATGGCCGTGCAGCCTGTCTGCCCACACGAAACCAAAGGTGATGCCCGCCGCAAGCGCCAGCACTCCGACAAGCGCGCTGCTCCGGCACATCCGATCGAGCACGTCCATCGGAGGAAATCGCCAGAAAACGCCTCCGGGCTTGCGCCCCCGCAGAAGCCGGTTCTGAATCAGAAAAATCGTGCTGAGCACAAACGCAAGAGAAAACGCCGAATATGCCAAAATATTCAGCGTCACGTGCAGTGCGAAGAGCGTTCCTCGGGCAGGCGCCGGATGTGGCGCGACTTCGCGAAAATGTGAAAGTGAAAACAGGATGATGACCAGCGGCAGGACAAACGGCCCGACCGCGCGGCCGCGGTGCACCAGCTCAAGACAAAGAAACGTCGCACCGAGCAGCCACGCAAAAAGGGACAGCGACCCCCACAAATCCTCGTAGGGCACGGATTGCAAGACGCGGGCCCGCTCAAGCAATGCGAAATAGTGCAGCCACAATCCTGCGAAAAGTGATGCGGCCGCCACAAGTCCGATAACTCTGTTCTCCACATACAGGTTTCGCAGGTAAGCCGCGAAACTCACTACGTAGAGCAGCAGCGTCGCGAGGACCCAGCCCGTCATTTCGGTCGCGCCTCTCCATCGCGCGCGTCTTCATCAAGAGCGAAACGCCTTATCCGGCCCAGCATCCCGGGAGTGCTTCCGAGCGAACCGCCCATTTCGAACCCGCGCCGTACCCACATCACCAGCACGATGATCGAAACCACGCCAACCAGCACCAGGTCAACCATCACCTGGACGCGACCAATCCAACTATGACGCTCGTTGAACGCCAGTGCCAGCGCAACCAGCGCCCAGATCACAATCACGGTGATCCACTTGTCCTTTTTAGGCTTCATAACTGCTGTGCGTATTGTACTCCAGTAAAAATCAGGCGGGACAACTTGCGACTCCGTGGCTACTCCCCGGCTTCCCTGCTCGCGCGAATCTCCTGCCATCGGCGCGGACGCTTCCCCGCGGCAAGTACCTTCTTCCGCAGCCGGATGGATTTCGGCGTTATTTCCACATATTCGTCGTCGGCAATAAACTCGATCGCCTGTTCCAAGCTCAACACGCGGTGCGGGATCAGCCGGATCGCTTCGTCCGCGCTCGATGCGCGCATGTTCGTCTGCTTCTTTTCCTTCGTGATGTTCACGTCCATGTCGGAATCGCGCGAGTTCTCCCCGACAATCATCCCCTCGTACACTTCCACGGCCGGCCCGATAAACATCTCCCCGCGCTCTTGCAAATTCCAAATCGCAAACGCCGTGGACACGCCCGCCCGGTCCGCCACCAGCGCGCCCGTGGGCCGCGTGGCCATCTCTCCCCCATATTCCGTCCACCGCTCGAAGAGCGCGTGAATCTGCGCCGTCCCGCGCGTGTCCGTCATCATCTGTCCGCGCATCCCGATCAGCCCGCGCGACGGCACCATGAACTCCAGCCTCACCCACCCCGAACCATGATTCACCATCTGCGCCAATTCGCCGCGCCGCTGCCCGACCGCCTCCATCACCACGCCCGTAAACGATTCCGGACAATCCACCACCAGCCGCTCGAGCGGCTCCATCTTCCGCCCTTTCTCCTCGCGCACCACAATCTCCGGCTTGCCGACCATCAACTCGTATCCCTCGCGCCTCATCGTCTCGATCAAAATGGCAAGCTGCAGTTCTCCGCGCGCCAGCACGCGAAACACGTCCGTCGTATCCGCGTCCGTCACGCGCAGCGACACGTTCGTCAGCAGCTCCTTCTGCAAACGTTCGCGGATGTCCCGTGACGTCACCCACTGCCCCTCGCGCCCCGAGAGCGGCCCGTTGTTCACCGTAAACACCATCGCCAGCGTCGGCTCGTCAATCGTCAGCGGCGGCAGCGGCGCGGGTGTCTCGAGGCTCGTAATCGTCTCTCCAATTTGAATTCCCTCGACGCCGGCGACCGCCGCAATATCCCCGCACGTGACCTCCTCCGTCTCGTCGCGCTCCAATCCGCGAAACGTGTAGAGCTTCGTGATCCGCATCGGGACGATTTCGCCCGAAAGCTTCGCGATTCCCACATCCGCGCCTCGCCGCAGTGTCCCGCTGAATACGCGCCCAATCGCGATTCGCCCCAGGAAATCGCTGTAGCCCAGATTCATCACCTGCGCCTGCAGCACGCCATCCGCATCGCCCGTCGGCACGGGAATCGCATTCACAATTGCCTCGAATAGCGGCAGCAAGTTCTTCGAGTCGTCACCGGGCTTCACATGCGCCACGCCTGTCCTCGCGTTCGTGTACAGCACCGGAAAATCGAGCTGGTCTTCCGTCGCCTCTAAATCAATAAAAAGGTCGTAGATTTCGTCGAGCACTTCGGCGGCTCGCGCGTCCGCTCGGTCAATTTTGTTCAGCACCACAATCGGCGGCAGCTTTGCCTGCAGCGCCTTCTGCAGCACATACCTCGTCTGCGGCAGCGGCCCTTCGCTCGCGTCCACCAGTAACAGCACGCCATCTACCATCTTCAACGCGCGCTCGACCTCCCCTCCGAAGTCGCTGTGCCCCGGCGTATCCACAATGTTGATCTTTGTCCCGAGGTAAAAAAGCGCCGTGTTTTTTGCCAGGATTGTGATTCCGCGCTCGCGCTCCAGGTCATTCGAGTCCATCACGCGATCCACCAGTACCGCGTTCTCGCGAAATATGCCGCTTTGGCGCAGCATAGCGTCTACAAGAGTCGTCTTTCCGTGGTCCACGTGCGCGATAATGGCGATATTGCGGATGGCTGGCATCGTCGTTTCCGGATTTTTTGCCGGAGCTTGCTTCAGGATTCCGCGCGCGGCGCGAAACAATAACGGCTGCAAGCGCGAACTTGCAGCCCCCGCATTGCGTTCCAAGAGGATTTACAAGTGCATTCGGCCCACTCAGATTAACACACCGCGCCGCGCGCCGTCATCCCGCGCGCGGCCGCTTTGTGCGCAACAATGCCCGCGCAAAGCCATTCTGCTATCATAAAAACGCGTCTCACGAACGATGGCCACTGATCAAAAAACGCGCAGTTCCGGGCAAAATGCCGTGGACAGTTCCGCGCAAACTTCCGCGCGAAGCTCCGCGCCCGCTTCTTCGCTCAGCCGGAAGGAACTTTTTCTCCGCGCCGCGCGCTGCCAGCCGGTCCCGCGCGTCCCCGTTTGGATGATGCGTCAGGCCGGCCGCTACTTGCCCGAATACCGCGAAACCCGCCGCAAGCACCCATTTCTCGAAGTCGCGAAAACGCCCGAACTCGCCGCCGAAGTTTCCCTCCAGCCCTTCCGCCGCCTCGGCGTGGACGCCGTCATCGTGTTCTCCGACATCCTCATTCCCGCCGAAGCTATGGGCCTCGGCCTCGAGCTCACCGACTCCGGCCCTCTTCTCCCCGATCCCGTTCGCGATGCGGCGCACGTCGAAGCCCTCCGCGCCTTTGATCCCGAAACCGAGACGCGCTTCCTCAACGACGCCATTCGTCTTCTCTGCCGCGAACTCGGCCCCGATGTGCCCGTTCTCGGCTTCGCCGCCGCTCCCTGGACGCTCGCTTGCTACATGGTTGACGGCCGCGGCCGCGAAAGTTTCCCCGCCACGAAGTCCATGATGTTTGGCGACCCGCCCCTCTTTCACCGCCTGCTCGAAAAAATCGCGCGCGTCACTGCCGCGTACTTGAAAGCCCAAATCGCAGCCGGCGCCTCCGCCGTCCAACTCTTTGACACCTGGGTCGGCGAACTCGGTGCGCGCGACTACCGCGAATTCGCTCTCCCGGCGACGCAACTCCTCATCCGCGAACTCGCCGCGGGCGAAACGCCCGTCATTCTCTACACCAAAGCCTCGAACCATCTGCTCACGCTCGCCGCTGAATCGGGCGCCACCGTCCTCAGCGTGGACTGGCGCGCCGGCCTCGCCGATCTTCGCCGCACGCTCGGCCCGCGCATCGCCTTGCAAGGCAACATCGACCCCTGCCTTCTGCTCGGTCCCCAAGATGAAATCGCACGCGCCGCCGCAAATGCAATCACGCAAACGGGCGGTGTCGGCCACATCCTCAATCTCGGCCACGGCATCTTGCCCATGACGCCTGTCGACAACGCGCAGGCCTTCATCCGCGCCGGCCAGGAATTTTCTCTATCTTCCGCCGGCACAATCACAGGCGCCGCCGCGCACCGCGCCACCTAGCAGACCTTTCATGTCCTCCACGCCAAACGCCGAATTCCAAATCGCCCACGAGCGCTTCCGCATCTCGGAAGATTTTCTAGCCAAGTACAATCGCCCCGGCCCGCGTTACACCAGCTATCCCACCGCGCCCGTTTGGCAGGATACCTTCGGCCCGTGCGATCTCGAGCAATCCTTCGCCTCCGCCGATGCCGCGCGCTCTCCCGTTTCGCTTTACATGCATCTTCCCTATTGCGAAAGCCTCTGCCTTTTTTGCGCCTGCACCGTCGTCATCTCCAAGGACACCGGCGTCGTCCCGCCCTATCTCGCCACGCTCAAGCGCGAAATCGGCCGCATCGCGCCGCACGTCTCGCGCACCCGCGCCGTCGTTCAATTCCATTGGGGCGGCGGCACTCCCACCTATCTCACCCCCGCGCAAATGGACGATCTCTTCAGCTTCACCCGCGACCGCTTCACCTTCGCGCCCAACGCTGAAATCGGTATCGAAGTGGACCCGCGTGTCACTTCACGCGAGCATCTCGAAACGCTCCGCCGTCTCGGCTTTAACCGCCTGAGTCTCGGCATTCAGGATTTCCATCCCGAAGTCCAGCAGGCCATCCATCGCATCCAACCTTACGAATTGACGCGCGACCTCATCGCCCACGCCCGCTCGCTCGGCTTTGATAGCATCAACGTCGACCTCATCTACGGCCTGCCCTATCAGACCGCCGACCGCTTCCGCGCTTCCGTCGCGCAGGTTCTCACGCTCGAGCCCGACCGCGTCGCCATGTTCAGCTACGCGCACGTGCCCTGGCTGAAAAAACAGCAGGGCTCTTTCCAGACGCATCTCCCCGAAGGCATGGAAAAGTTCCGCATCTTTTGCGCCGGCCTGCAAACTTTTCTCGATGCCGGCTATCTCTACATCGGCATGGACCACTTCGCGAAGCCCGGCGATGAACTCGCCGTCGCGCAACAAAACCGCACGCTGCACCGCAATTTTCAGGGCTACACCACGAAGGCCGGCGCCGATCTTTACGGCATGGGCGTCAGCGCCATCAGCGGCATCGGCCTTGCTTACGGCCAGAATTTCCGCGATGTCCCGGGCTACACCGCCGCCATTGATCGCGGCGCCCTCGCCACCATGCGTGGCTATCATCTGAGCGAAGATGACGCCCTCCGCCGCGCTGTCATCAGTCGTTTGCTCTGCCATACCGTCATTCGCAAGCGCGAAATCGAAAGCGAGTTTAGTATCCACTTCGACGATACCTTCGCTTCCGAGCTTGTGCGCCTGCAAGATTTCGCCGATGATGGACTTGTTACAATCACTGCTGACGAAATCCGAGTGACCTGGCTTGGCCGCATCTTTATCCGCAACATCGCCATGGTCTTCGACCCCTACCTTGAAAAGCAGCAGCTTGAGAGCCGCCCGCTCTTTTCGAAAACACTCTAGGGCGCGCGCCGCCTCAACAACATGCCTGCCTCGGTCTCCAACTCGGCGCTGGTCGTCATCATCGGCGGCGGAATTTCCGGCCTCGCGTGCGCCGCGCGCCTGAAGCAGCGCGGAATCCCATTCCTTCTCCTCGAAAAGTCAGACCGCTTCGGCGGCGTCATCCAAACGCTTGAAGAAAATGGCTTCCTCATGGAATTTGGCCCGCAGGGAGTTCTTCTCACCCCTGAGCTTCGACAGTTAACCGAGATGGCCGGTCTGGCCGGCGATCTCCTTCGCGCCAATCCGCGCGCGCCCCGATTCATTTACAAAGGTAGCCGTCTTGTCCGCGCGCCACTCTCTCCACCGGCGTTGATAGCATCGCCATTGTTTGAGGCTGCCGCCAAATGGCGCCTCATCACGGAACCATTGCGCCGCTCTCGCCCGCCTGAAGATGACGAATCCATCGCCGCCTTCACGCGCCGCAAATTCGGCGAATCGGTGCTCGACAATCTCATCGGCCCATTCGTTTCCGGTATTTACGCCGGTGACCCCGATCTCCTCAGCCTTCGCGCTGCATTCCCTCAAATTCACAAATGGGAGACCGAGTACGGCAGCGTCGTCCGCGGCGCTATCAGGCAGAGACACAAGCGCGGCAATGACGCACCCGCTCGTCCGACACTTCATTCTTTCAGGCGTGGCACCGGCTCGCTCCTCGATGCGCTGGGAATCTACGTCGGCACATCTGCACGCACCGGAGCCGCCGTCGAATCCATCGAACGCATCTCGCCCGCATCCGCGCCCGTGTTTCGGATTCGCATTTCAGGCTATGACCGCGCCGAAGCTCTCGACGCCTCCGCGGTCATCGTTGCCACAGACCCCGCCGCCGCGGCTCGACTCCTCGCGCCCATCTCTCGCAAATTCCCTTCTCTCCTTGAACCGATTCCCTTCACGTCTGTCGCTGTTGTCGCCACAGGTTATCGCCGCGCGGCTATTTCTCACAAAATCGATGGCTTCGGCTTCCTCGTCTCGCGCAAAGAGGATCTGCGCATTCTAGGCACGGTTTTCAACTCCTCGCTCTTTCTCGGCCGCGCTCCCGATGGCCATGTCCTTCTCACAAGCTTCGCGGGTGGTGCTACCAATCCCGGCATCTGCGCCTGGCCCGAAGACCGCATCGCCACCGCCATCCATAAAGACCTCGCCCGCATCCTGGGAATCAGCGAAGCACCCGTCATTCAACACGTCCGCGTATATCCCCGCGCCCTTCCGCAATACAATCTCGGCCACAGGAACACAATCGCCGCGCTCGAAGAAACCTGCCACGAATTTCCTGGGATATTTCTGGCTGGAAACTACCTCGAGGGCCCATCCACCGGCGCCTGCGTCGCCCGCTCTTTCCGCCTCGCCGACAGCATTAAGTCGCCGTCCTGACCATATACCGAAATGTGTTCTCATTCTAAGCGCATCCAGGCAGGATTCCGGAAGCCTGCCTGCCGGTGGGCCGGAATCCATGTGATGGCATCTCCGAACAGATACCATCCGTGCGAACGCTACTTCTCCTTCTTCGACCTCTGCGCCATCCGAATCGTCCGCCGTTCTCCCGCCTCTTTCCACCGGCGCCGGTCATCCTCTGTCTCCAAAATCAACGGCGGCACGGCCTTCGGTTGCCGGTTCTCATCAATCGCCACAAACGTCACATACGCGCTTGTCGTATGCTTGTGCTCTCCCGTCAGCGTATCTTCTGAGAAAATCTTCACGCCCACTTCCATCGACGTATGGAAAACTCTGTTCACGCTGCTTTTCAGGATAATCAGCTCGCCGACGCGGATCGGGTTCCGGAAATCCACGTAATCCACCGATGCGGTCACCACATAACTCTTGCTGTGCCGGTGCGCCGCAATCGCCGCCGCGATGTCCATCAAATGCATCACGCGACCACCCAGAATATTTCCGAGCATATTCGCATCCTGCGGAAGCACCACCTCCACCATCTCCGTCCGCGACGCGCTCACCGGCTTGCCGGCAACATTCGCCTCGCCGCCCTTCTGTGACCCCTGATTTCCCTTGCCCCCATTTTTCCCCGCCGATTTCGCCATTCGCCCGCTCCTCGTTAATTTGCGTCTTCAACCAAGCAGCCTATAATACTTCCCCTGACGCCATGACCCAACCACAACCAACGAAAACTCGCCGCCAGAAACTCGAGGAGTTCGTCGCAACGCGCCCGAACGACGCCTTTGCCCTCTACGGCCTTGCGCTCGAATGCGCCAACACGGGCGATTCCGATTCCGCCATCCAGCACTTCGATGTCCTGCTGCGCACGCACCCCGATTACGTCACCGGCTACTTCCAACTCGGCCAGCTTTACATGCGTCTCTCGCGCTTCACGGAAGCCCGCCAGACGCTCACCGCCGGTGTCGCCGCCGCCGGACGCACCGGCGACGCCCACGCCGCCGAGGAGATGTCCGCCGCCCTCGCCAGCCTCCCCGCCGGCCACGTCATCTAGACCGCACCTCTTGCGGAATTATCTATACCCACATTTCCATTTTGAATTCTACCTACTAACCTTTGGCCGCTCATCTTCATCTATGTTTGTGCAGGTTTGAACGCGATGAGGCCGCTCTGGAGGTGCACACCCCATGGGTGAGAAACCAAACCAACCATTTCAGTTCCTTTTTAATGCTTCTTTGAAGGTCGATTTCCAAGGGTCGCGGGCACTTCGAATCTACTTGTTATCACCCGCTGTTGCTGTTCAATCACGAGGGAGATTGTCTGGCCGTCAAGCTGCGCCCGGGTAACGTGCACGGCGCCGAGGGTTGGGAAGAACTCTTGCTGCCCGAGATCGAACGGCAGCAGAAGCTGGACCAGGAAAAAAGAATTGAAGTCATCATCCGCGCCATGCCCGAGATCATCAAGCGCGTGGACGCTCATTTGGTGGTAACGGGAAAGGGTAAATTGCTCAACGATCTTGAGGCATTGGTCCACGAACTCGGAATCAAGGATCGAGTGACCTTCACGGGGTTTCTGCCGGACGATGAATTGCCCGAGCTCTATCGCCTCGCTGATGTTTTTGTTATGCCGGGTGTCGCTGAGTTACAAAGTATCTCAACGATGGAAGCGATGGCTTCCGGCTTGCCGGTCATCGCAGCCAATGCACTGGCTCTACCGGAACTGGTGCATGACGGCGAGAATGGATTCTTGTTTGCGAAGGACGATACCCGCTCACTGGGGGAAGCCGCCGTCAAAAGTCTTTCTGACGAACCATTGAGAAACCGGATGGCGAAGAAAAGCCTGGAGATAATCCAGATTCACGATATTGGTAAGACCGCCGAAACATTTGAGTACCTCTACCATCAGATGTTGGGCGTGGATTCACGCGCAGTGCTGACCTCCGTTTAAGACCGGCCTCGAATCAAGGGGCCTCGCGCGTACTCTCGTGCAACGAATCTTCGGTTTCCTGGGGATGGGTACTTAAGCTATCTCTCAGTACACCATACCCTTAGAAAAATTCGAGCAGGCTTTCCCCAAATGTCCTAATATGAGAGGAGTGTTCTCGGCCTGTGGAGGTTGAAACCATCATGTCTCTTCGCTCCAAACTTGTTGCTGCACTTTTGACGCTGCTGGCACTTTTCGCCGCAGCGGGTCCGGCGAGCGCGAAGCCAAAGCATCCCCGCCGTCACAAGAACACTCACTCGAACGTGCATCGCGCTCACAAACCGCGCAAACAGAAACACACCAGCTAGTTTTCCCAGGCTCCGCGCGATCCGAACGATCTCCTATAAGACCAGATCATCTATGTGCATCATTCCTTCCACCTTCGGTTGCCGAATATCGACCGAGTTGCAATCTCCCCTCGCTCGAATGGTGCGCAACACAGGGTGATCGTCCATTACGCTATTTCCGACTATAATGAATAGCAGGTTGCCTCACACCAGAAAGGACTCACGACTCCCGGGCCGATGACCTCCCAAACTCCGAAACCCGAAACACTAGGCCAGCTTCGCCGCAGTCCCCTTTTCGATCCGCGCAAGGCCGCGCGCAATGTGAAGGACGAAATGCGCGAGAACCTCCTCTGCGCGCTCGAACGAAAGCAAATGCTCTTCGCCGGAATCCACGGATACGAAGACACCGTCATCCCGCAAATCGTGAACGCAATCCTCGCGCGCCATAATTTCATCCTGCTCGGTTTGCGCGGCCAGGCCAAAAGCCGCATCATGCGCGGCCTCATTCAATTGCTCGACGCGGAAATCCCCTATCTCGCGGGCTGCGAAATCCATGACCACCCGCTGCGCCCGCTTTGCCGCCCCTGCCGCGAACTCATCGCTGAAAAGGGCGACGACGTCCCAATCGCCTGGCTCCCCCGCGACCGCCGATACGTCGAGAAACTCGCCACGCCCGACGTCACCATCGCCGACATCATCGGCGACGTCGACCCCATCAAAGCCGCCCGCGGCGGCCGCGACCTCGGTGACGAACTTACGATTCACTTTGGCCTGCTCCCGCGCGCGAATCGTGGCATCTTTGCCATCAACGAGCTTCCTGATCTCGCGGGAAAAATTCAGGTCGGCCTCTTCAACATCATGCAGGAAGGCGACATCCAGATTAAGGGTTATCCCGTGCGCCTCCCGCTCGATGTACTTCTCGTATTCACCGCCAATCCCGAGGACTACACCGCCCGAGGCAAGATCGTCACTCCGCTGAAAGATCGCGTCGGCGCCGAAATCCGGACGCACTATCCCACGACCGTCGAAGAAGGCATGTCCATCACCTCGCAGGAGGCCTGGGTCGCGCGCAACGGCCGCAAGACGGTCGTCCCCGATTATCTTCGCGAAGTTGTCGAGCAGATCGCATTCCTTGCGCGCGACGATAAGCGTGTGGATCGCCGCTCCGGCGTCAGCCAGCGGCTTCCCATCGCCTGCCTTGAAACAATTGTCAGCAGCGCCGAGCAGCGCGCCGTCCGAAATGGGGAAGAGAGCGTCGTCGCGCGCGTCGCCGACATCTACGCCGCGCTTCCGGCCATCACTGGCAAGCTCGAACTCGAATACGAAGGCGAACTCAAAGGCGCGGAGCACATCGCCCGCGAACTCGTGCGCGGCGCGGCGGGCCGCGTCTTTGCGCGCTACCTCGGCGAAGCCAACCTGCAAAACGTCATCCAGTGGTTTGAAATGGGTGGCGAACTGAAAGTGATTGATACAAGTTCATCCGAAGATCTCCTGCGTCAGCTCCGCAAGATCCAGGGCTTGCTCGAACACGTGGACAAGCTCGGCGTCGGCGGAAAAGACGGCGCGGCTCTTGTCGCCGCCGCAGGCGAATTCATTCTCGAAGGACTATGGGCGCAAAAGCGAATCAGCCGCAGCGAAGAGCGTGGCTTCTTCGCCGAGCGTCCAAAGGTACCGGATCCGCGCGAGCCGAGCACGCGCCCCCAGCGCCGCCAGTTCAACTGACAAGCCGAAAGGCTTGTCATCCTGAATGGAAGGCCGATCATATTCATCGGCCCGAAGAGAAGGATCCGCGGTCGGATCGCGGGAGCCGAAACCATATGCCCAAATTCATCCGCTACTCGAAATACACCGGGGAACCCGCCGACGGGGTGGACCTCGACGATCTCATCAATCGCCTCTCCGACTTCCTGCTCCAGAGCGGCTTCGAGAATGACTTCTACGGCATCTCCGAAATGGATTCCGCGCGCACCATGGAGCAATTGCGTCGCGCCATTCTTCGCGCCCTCGAAGAAGGCGATCTTCTCCCTGACGACCTCATGGAAAAACTCCTCGAACAAGGCGAGGACAGCCAGGAAGTCCAGAAGATGCTCGATCGTCTGATCGAGCGCCTGACCGAAGAAGGCTACATTAATCCGCTGCAACCTCCGCAGGTCACCCCGCCGCCGGAGAAAACCCCGCGCGGCCAGGCTGGCGAGCAGGATGGGGAGGCGCAAACTCGCTTTGAAATCACGGACAAAACCATCGACTTCCTTGGCTTCAAAACGCTGCAGGAACTTCTCGGCTCGCTCGGCAAATCCAGTTTCGGCCGGCATGACACGCGCGACCTCTCCACCGGCATCGAATCCGGCGGCGTCTCGCGCCCTTACGAATTTGGCGATACGCTCAATCTCGACGTCGGCGCGACGCTGTTCAACGCCGTGCGCCGCGACGGCGCCAAAGTCCCCATCGAACTCGACTATCCCGATCTCATGGTCCATCAATGCGAATACCAGAGTTCCTGCGCCACGGTTGTCATGCTCGATTGCTCGCACAGCATGATTCTCTACGGCGAAGACCGCTTCACTCCCGCGAAGCGGGTCGCGCTGGCGCTTTCGCACCTCATCCGCACGCAATATCCAGGCGACACGCTCCATCTCGTTTTGTTCCATGACAGCGCCGAAGAAGTTCCCATCGGTGAATTGGCTCGCGTGCAAGTCGGCCCGTATTACACGAACACGCGGGAGGGTTTGCGGTTGGCGCAGCGGATTCTATCGCAGCAGAAAAAGGACATGAAGCAGATTGTAATGATCACAGACGGCAAGCCGTCTGCGTTAACACTCGAGGACGGCCGCATCTACAAAAACGCTTTCGGCCTCGATCCGCTCGTCGTCACGCAAACTCTGGAAGAAGTCGCCAAGTGCCGCAAGTCCGGCATCCTCATCAACACTTTTATGCTCGCCAGCGACTACAGCCTCGTCCACTTCGTCCAGAAGGTTGCGGAAATTTGCCGCGGCAAAGCGTACTTCACGACTCCTTACACCCTCGGCCAGTATCTCCTCATGGACTTCATGTCCCGCAAGACCAAGCACATCCACTAACTTTTCCACGCGGCCGCTAGCGCGACCCCGTAACCACTAACTCGCGCGCGCGGCGGGACCGAGGGATCGCCTGCTAACTCACTCGGGCGGCGGGCGCGAGCGGGCGGCCGCAAAGTTTTTCCAGCACGCCGATGGGAGAAATTTCCGGCGCCACCAGCCCCGCGCGCGAAATGATGAACGTCTGTTCGAGGGCGTGCTGGCCGCTGAGGACGGCGTGGGGTACGCCATCCGTGTACACAAGCCACGCGGACATGGGCGGGAACTCGATGCGCGTCTTGGGCGAGTCAGTCTGATAGGTGGCGTTCTCCTTCATAAAGTCGTGGAAGCGGAGCATGAAGCGGTCGTACGCGGAGCGGTCCGGGATGGGCGCGCCGAAGGCGCGCGGGATCGCGGCCCATCGCGTCGTTCCGCCGGCAGCCGCGAAGCGGTCGAGCCCTGCGCCGCGTGCGAGGTGATCCGCAAGCACCGGGAAATCCTCGCCGACATTCCACACGCGCGGCTTCGTGGGATGGATATTCGTGAACACGCGCAAGATGCGTCCCCCGTGTGTTGGGCGGCTGGGAAACGCGTCCACGTGGAGGAGGTCATTGCGCTTGTGGAGCGGAAGCGCGCGGCCTTCCTCCTCGATGGGACGGAAGCTGGTGAAGTCAAGCGTGTAGCGGTTGTCGTAAGGCGCGAGAAACTTCTGCACGAACTCGACAACCTGGAGCGAATAGTTGCTCAGAACTCCGCGCAAGCGTTCCTTCACATCGACGGGGCCTTCAAAACCGTTGAGCTTGTCCTCCGAAGGACGATAAGAGACGTTTTTGTGGACCGCGGAATCAGCGCGCTTCTGCGAGACAAGGAACTCGCGGTCGGCGTCCGGAAAATCAAATGGCGGGCGCGAAAAATAGAGAACGCGGTTCGCCTCGAGCTGGTGGCAATACCAGCGCGAACGATTCGTAGCGACGGGCTCGCTCCAGCCCCCTGGATACCTGTAATCCGCGACGTCAATCCAGCCCGGCATGGTTTGCCCCTGCTGCCTGCAATGAGTCGAGGGCAAGCATACGCGACGCGATTCGCGGATTCCAGCGTTTCCATTCCGTGCCAAAGGCGCGGGCACGATTGGCATTCGTTCGCGGCGATGCGCTAACATGCTTACAATAAGAGGGAGCATGTGGAAAGCTTGGCGCAACATTTTCGGGCGGCGTGACGGCGTGAGAACCATCCAGGAAAAAGAATTGGCTCCACAGTTCAATCTGCGCGACGCGGCGGGCCATGCATACTCGCTTGCGGAGGGGCTGCGCAACGGGCCGGTGGTCGCGGCATTTTTCAAGGTGTCCTGCCCGGTATGTCAGTTCACGTTTCCCTTCCTGGAGCGGCTGTACAAAACGTACGGCAATTCGGCGGCGACGTTTCTCGCCATCTCGCAGGACGGCGCGCGGGACACGCGCGAGTTCTGCACCGAGTACGGCATTACGTTTCCGGCGCTGATTGACGATGATAGCTACACCGTCTCCAACGCTTACGGACTGACGAACGTTCCTTCCGTATTCCTCATCGCGCCTGACGGGACCGTAAAGGTCGATTGCATCGGCTTCGATAAGGCCAAGCTCGAAGCGATGGCTGCTGAGCTTTCGGCGGCAACGAAGCGTCCGGCTGCGGCGTTGTTCCGCCCCGGGGAGGTTGTCCCCAGCTACAAACCCGGTTGAGGGTCGAAAAACTAGGTCCCGGCGGGGCCTGAGCTGGAATCCAAAATTCTCACTCACCAGGTGAAAGTTAAAGAACCGGTTGAGATTCTCCCTCCTTGACGCTGTCCTACCCCCCCCCACCCCCCATCTTTTTGTAAGAGTTTGCGCCTAAAGGACTTACAGCAACGAAGCGGTAAGAGTATGCGCCTAAAGGACTTACTGGGTTCCCATTCAGTAAACTAACTCCATTAGATTCAATCACTTACGTTTTCGGCTGCGAAGTGCCTCGTAAGAGTATGATTCTAAAGGACTTTAAGTCCTTTAGGCGCATACTCTTACGGGAGGGCATAAACAGAGGCGATCTTCACTCCCGGCAGGGGCGACTTTTCCCTTTTTGGTCCCGATCCAAATCATCGGGATGCAAAAGGCGCAAACTGCATTCCAAATGATCTTCGCAGTCTGCATTCGTATGTACCATAGAGTTATAGATAAAGTCAAGAACAAAGTTCACGACAATAAAACCGAAGGGAGCGGCACGCGAATATGCGCGGCCGCCTAAACCTTCGGCTGTGATTTACATTCAAATCGTCAATCGCGCGGAAGAACGCTAGAATACGCCGGATCACACGCAAGGAGGCGGATATATGAAGGATCTGCCCGAGTCAAAAGGTCTAGGCTTCACCGGCGTGGCAATCGTAGCGGCTGCGATCGGCGCGGTCGCAATTGGCGCATTCGCGATCGGCGCGTTATCCATTCGCCGGTTGGCGATCCGCCGCGTTCTGGTCGGGAGCGCCGAATTCAAATCTCTTGAGATTCAGGACCTTACGGTTACACGGCTTCGCGCCGCCGAAGTCACCGTGAGCGACTCGCTCAAGTTGCCCGAATCAGCGTAGATCACAAGACCCAATACGCCAGGCGGCGCGTGGAGAAATGGCGCGTGGAGCCGACGCGCTTATGACGCCTGCGGGTTTACTTCGGCGGTTTGCCCGCGGCGCTCCGAACGACCGAATGGAGCGATTGAGTTTGCAAATCTATAGAATGGCCGGCACGCCGATGAGACACTTACGAGCATTCAAACCAGGAGTACCGCCCCGGGAGGCAGCAAAATGGATGCGCCAGCGGAAATAAGGCCGAGAGCCGACCTTCGCGACTACCTAGCCGCCGAACGAACATTTCTCGCATGGATTCGCACGGGTTTGGCATTGATGGGATTTGGGTTCGTTGTTGCGCGTTTCGGGCTTTTTCTGCAAGAGCTCCAGGCTGTCCAACGTAATTTCCCGGCACAGTCATACGGGTTGTCGCTGTGGTTCGGCACCGCGCTCATCGCAGTTGGGGTGGTAGTGAATCTATTTTCCGGATGGCAACATGCTCGATTGGTCCGGGAACTCGATCATGGCCAACAAATTCATTCTCGTTCGCCGACGCCGGCCGCCACAATCGCATTGTTCCTGGCATTGGTCGGTCTGGCGATGACAATCTATTTGATTTCGCTCCGTGGTTCCGCGCATTGAGGCTCCGGAAACAATTCCCGAAACGCAGAGGAGACAGCTATGGCACCGACCACAGACAACGGCATAGTCACGATTCCCAGCAATTACTCGGTGGACCAGACAGTGGAAAAGCTCAAGGGTATTTTGCAGGCGAAAAGAGTCACGCTCTTCACCCTGGTCGACCATAGCGGAGAGGCAGAAAGGGCGGGGATGAAAATGCCTCCTACGAAGCTGCTGATCTTCGGCAACCCCAAGGCCGGCACGCCTGTGATGCTGGCGGCGCCCAGCAGCGCCATCGACCTCCCTTTAAAAATTCTCATCTCGGAAGATAGCCAGGGGAAAGTCTGGGTTTCTTACAACAGCCCAGCGTATTTGCAGCAGCGGCATGGCGTGCCCCGGGAGTTGCTGCAGAATCTGGCCGCGGTTGAAACTTTGGCGGCCCAAGTTATGGAGTAGCGCCGAGCGGGCGTAGAATTACGGACGAACTACAGATGATTGGGAAGGTTCAATCGGAATTACCGCTTCATTATGACGATGGACACCAGCTCCCCGGGACAGTCTCCGCGCACTGACCAGACAGCCGCCAGGCAGGGGCAAGCAATTCCGCGGCGATCTGGATTCGCAAGGGTCTTTCTAGGCCCGAGCGGAATCCGCGCGGGCTGGCGGCTGCTGATTTTTTGCTTGATTTTCGTGGCGTTGGCCGCGGCACTGAATTTCACGCTACACCGAATTCCCCCTCTGGAAGCCTGGCAACGTGCGCAGCCCACGGGCGTGGCAACCGCGGGCGGAGCGCTTCTGCAGGGATGCTTCGCGGTTTTCGTATTGATGGTATCTGCGCTGATCATGTCAAAAATCGAGAAGAGGAATTTTGCCGACTATGGCCTGCCGCTCAAGGGCGCATTTGGGAAACGATTCTGGCAAGGTGTCCCTTTGGGTCTTGTGATGCTATCCATACTGTTGACTTTGATCGGAGCGCTGCACGGATTTTCCCTGGGCGGACTCGCGCTCGGCGGCGCCGATGCGGCGAAGTTTGGGGTTCTTTACGGGATCGCATTCATTCTGGTCGCGATCTTCGAGGAGTTTTCTTTCCGGGGATATTTGCAGGCAACGCTCGGTTCGGGAATTGGGTTCTGGCCGGCGGCGATCGTACTTGCGATTGTGTTCGCCGCGGTTCACCTTACAAATTCGGGCGAGGCAATACTTGGCGCGTTATCGGCCGGCGGCTTCGGATTGGTGGCGGCATTTTCACTGCGCCGCACCGGAACCCTGTGGTTCGCAATCGGGCTGCACGCGGCGTGGGATTGGGGCGAGACGTATCTATATTCGGTTCCGGATAGCGGAGGCGTTGCGCAGGGTCATCTGCTGAATTCATCGTTCCATGGGGCGACATGGCTAACGGGCGGATCGGTTGGCCCGGAGGGCAGCGTACTCGTGTTCGTGGCGCTGTTGCTCATGGCCGCCGCGATTCATATTCTTTTTCCGGCAAAGCAGTCGGAGCGGTGACTTCAGTTCGGCGGAATCCTTAGTCGAATTCAACCTGATGAAACTTCCTGCAGCGAAAACGTTCAAGGCGACGCTGGAGCGGCTGAGGGGGAACCTCTGGTGGGTGATCGCGTTCGTGCCATTTGACGTGAGAAAGACTTTGGGAACGCAGGGGCGGGCGAAGGTAAAGGGCACGATTCATAGGTTCAAGTTCCGAACGTCGCCTTGCCCCGCGCGCTGGACCGACTTGCGGTGCCAGCGGTGCGCCCGTGCTTGGACAAAAAAGGGATGGAATAAACCCGAACCAAACCATACTTAAGGAGCCGGAGAAATGAAGGACCCGCGGGAGACTAACAGCGGGCCGCTATTTGTGAAACACTTTGACGGAAGTCGCTTCTACAATCCGAACTCACCGCAGGCGCCTGGATTGCTCGATGCCCTGCGATGGAAGCTAACCAGCCGTGGAGAGCCATCACCACGATTTGTTTCCGACGTCGTGGAATCCATACCTCCGCGTCAGGTTGAAGATGGCGAACTGCGGGCGACAGTCGTAAACCACTCCACAGTGCTCCTGCAACAACACACTTCCCATATTTTGACCGATCCAATCTGGTCGGAGAGATCGAGCCCGCTATCCTGGATAGGACCGCGGCGCAGAAGGAGCCCGGGAGTCCGGCGCGAGGATCTTCCCCGCATCGATATCGTGCTCATCAGCCACAATCACTACGATCACCTGGATCTAAAAACTCTCCGGTGGCTTGCGGGACGCGGAGACGCCGCATTCATCGTTCCGATTGGCGTATCCCGGCTGCTACGGTCCGAAAAAATTGGGCCGACTTATGAATTGGATTGGGGCGAGTCGAAGGAAATGGCCGCGACGACGGTGCACTGCGTTCCGGCGACGCATTTTTCGAGCAGGACTCTGATGGACCGCAATAAAACTCTCTGGTGCGGGTATGTGATCAGCGGCGAGAACGGATTGATTTATTTTGCCGGGGACACCGGATTCGGCGATCATTTCCGCCAGATCCACGAAAGGTTTGGAGCGCCGCGTCTGGCGCTGCTGCCAATCGGGGCATACGAGCCGCGCTGGTTCATGCAGCCAATACACATGGGTCCCGAGGAGGCGGTGAAGGCGCACGAGATTTTGGAATCGAGAACGAGCGTCGCCATCCATCACGGAACATTTCAACTTGCCGACGATGGCATCGATACGCCAAGGCGTAAACTCCTGGCATCCTCGAAGCCGGATTCGTTTCTAATATTGGAAAACGGCCAGTCCACGGGAATTGAATGATGCTCGACACGCGCACGCTAGCAATTATTAGTATCGTTGGAAGCTCGCTGGACGTGATCGGGTCGCTTTACCTTGCGTACGATCTTCTAGGCGGGGAGCACGGGCCGCTTCGGACTCTGACGAAGGCGGTTACCTATGGCCTGCTATTTGGATTAGGATACGGCATTTTTCTGGGGCCGGTATTCGGAGTGGCGAGCGGCGCAACGATTGGACCGACGCTGGCCTTTGAGTTTTCCAGAGTTGCGCGGCGAGGGCCAAAACCGGGATTCTGGTATGAGACGACGATGAGCGCTATTCGCGGATGCGGCTTTGCCGTGGGCGCGAGTTATTTGTACGGCGCGAGATTTGGAATTACTTTTGGGATTTTGGGAACGGTGGGACAGGTAATCGCTTACCGGTTCGGAGTGCGGCCATCGATGGATTACGCGCCGTCAAAGCGGCCGGGCATAACCAGAATGCAATTGCTCGCGGTGGTGAACCGGACGGTCGGATATGCGATTGCGGGATACCTGAGCGCTCTGGTGGGTGGGGAGCACGCAAGGGCAATGGCGATGGGATTGGAGGCTGGACTGTTGATCGGCGCGATAACGGCGCTTGCGAATTTTTGCGTGCCAGTTGTCGAATGGGGCGCGGACCAAATGCCGCAGAGGAGCATGGCTATCGCGGGGATTGGAATGATCCTAATCGGATTCGCGCTGCAATCCGTTCAATACTGGGTGACGCTACTCCACAGATGACGAAGCCCATTGCGAAAACGTTTCGGGCGACGCTGGAGAAGCAGAGGATAAACCTCGGGTGGATCCTTGCGTTTGTGCCGTTTGATGTGAAGAAGGCTTGGGGGAAGGCCCGCCGAAGGTGCGGGGCACGATCAACGGGTTCGAGTTCCGGACGTCGCTCTTCTCTATCCGCGAGGGGAGACACTTCATTCTTGTGAGCAAGCGGATGCAGGAGGACGCGGACGGGATTGAAGCAAGCGGAATTCCCTCACCCCCACACATGGAAACCACATGTGGAGCAGCGATCCGAAAAAGTGAAGGTCGCGAGTTTTGAGCGAGCGCCGCGGTCAGAACCTATAACGAAACGCGAACTGAAACGTTCGCGGCCCGTTCAATTGATTGATGGACTCGAGCGTCTTGAATCCCGAATTGGGAACAAGAAAGCAGGTCTGGTTTAGCGTTGCGCCATCGCCGCAGGTTGCTCCGACCGGGTTGTAGGCGGTCTGTACAATCCCCGCTCCGGCTTGCACGAAATAGTTTGGATGGTTAAACAGGTTGAATACCTGGGCCTGTAACTCGATTGTCTGGCGTTCCGTGAGGTGGAAGGCCCGGGTCAACCCGAGGTCAATTTCGTCGATCCACGGGCCGTAGAACGAATTATAGCCGAGGCCCGGGACTGAGCCCGCGCCAGAAATGCCCGCGGCGGTGTTGCCTGTCGATTCATTGATCGCGCTGTCATTGAGCGTGTCATTCGAACCGGTGCAACTTGCGAAATTGACGCCGGTGCAAGAGCTAGCCAGCAAGGCCGTGTAGGGCCGGCCGGAATTGAACTGCATGACGGTGCTGATCGTCCAGTCCGAAAGAAGATGCCGCTCAAAAATGTTTGAAAGCCCCGAAGCATTGGGCGCATAAACGGCCGCTATGGAAAGACGGTGGCGCTGATCGAGCAGCGATGGTCCGTGGGTATTAGAGAGATCGAATTGGTTATTGAAATCCGCCCCACTCTGGGTTGACTTGGAAAACGTGTAAGAGGTCATCACGGAAAGCCCGCGGGCGGCTCTCCGCTGAATCTGAACGTAGAAAGAATTGTAATTGTTCACGCCCGGGCTGATGAGCGCGTTGATCTGTCCGATGGCGCCTGTTATGCGGCCTTCCGTCAGGAGTCCGCTATCAAGATTGGGAGCGGTGAAGGGAGTTCCCGTACAGACGGCGGCGGAGGGATCCGGGGACCCCGGGATACCTTGACCAACGCCAGCAGGACAGACGATGTAAGTCGTTGTGCCCGTGGGCGGCATAAGGTTCTTATCGAAGGCAGTCGAGGCCAGCAGGTGCACCGCATGCGTCCACATGGTTCCCACGGTAAGAGTCGTATTCGATATCAACTCCCGCTGAATCTCGAGGCTCGATTCCAAAACGTATGGAATGTGAAAGCTGGGATCCACGATGGAGATATTTGAAGAAGCCCCAAATGAACTCGTGTTCGTCAGAGAGTTCGGAAAAATGACCGTCTGCATATTCGGCATAGAAGCCGAACTGTACGGAATAAAGGTTGTGGCCTGCTGTGAGGTCAGCCCATTCGAGATTACGGAGTTTTCATAGTTGATGCCATCCAAGATTTCGCGAAACATGCCGAATCCACCGCGGACCACAGTCTTGGAGAAAGGCTGGTAGGCAAAACCGATACGGGGCGAGAGCCGGTTGTACTGGTTGGGGAATTGCCCCGTCAACTGCGCGACGAGCGGATCGGGGGTAGAGGTGTTGGCCTTTGGCTGGGGGAAAACCTGGAAATCCTCGCGCAACCCGAAATCGAGCGTCAGATTCTTTAAAATCTGGAATTTATCCTGCCCGTAAAAGCCGTAATAGCAGAAGGTGAAGGGGAAGGCCGGATTACCAGCGGCCTGGGTAAAGAAACTGAACTTCCCCAGCGCAAAGGCTTCGGGGTTGGAGAAAGCGTAGGTACCGTCGAAGTTTCCGGGAAAGAAATCGGTCACCTGAGTCCGGTCGAAATCAAAGCCGAAATTCAGGGTGTGGCGCCCCCGGATAAGCGTCACGTGGTCGTTGAACTGCCACTGAGTCTCTTTGTTGTCTCCTGCCGAGAATGTGGGATTGCCAAGTTCGAAGAAACTGGGTGAAAAGAATTCTATCTGGCCCAGCGTCGGCGAAGTCAGGCCGGAGGGCGTCTCGATCTGTTCGTCGCGCAGGAAACTGGCCGAGATGTCGTTGAGGAAGTTGGGATTAAAGGAGTGCGTCCAGTGCACGCTGGCATGGTGGTCGCGCACAAAGTTGTTTGAAAGAGATTCGGCGCCAAAGGTGGCAACCGGATTGAAGGTAATTTCACCGCCGGGGGAATTGAAGCGGCTATAGTTGTACACAATGGCCACGTGGTCGGCGGGGGTCGCTTGCCAATCCAGTTTCGGGAAGAATGAAAGATTGTCGGCGCGCCGCGCACGCTGAACCAAGTTGCGGTCAATAGCGCCGAGGGCGTTAGAAACCTGCTGCAGGTAGGCGGGAAAGTTTGGATCCGATGGAAGCGGAGGCGCGGCGAAGCTCCCGGGGACGGGGTACGACGCATTCGAGGACGGAAGCGGCGTCCCATTTGGAATGCCAAAGTTCTGCATTAATAGGGTGGGATCATTCAGGCCGCTAAACCCCGAATTGATCACTGATATCGGTTGCTTGCGACGTTGTTGCTCGTAATCAAAGTAGAACCACAGGGAATGGTGGACAACGGGTCCGCCTAGATCCGCTCCGAATTGCTGGAGAACATCGAGCGGCCGAGGTACTCCATTCGCCTTGTCGACCGCGTCGTCGGCGTTACCCACGCCCGAGTTGCGGTTGTAATAGAACGCGTCCCCGTGCCAGAGATCCGTTCCCGATTTGGTGACCGTGTTTACGAAACCCGCGCCCGCCCCACCGTACGCGGCGTTGTAGGGATTGTCCGTCACCTGAAATTCCTGAATCGATTGCTCGCCGAAGACGTACGGCACGCGCGTCCGGCCGCGGGCTTCACCAAAATAATTGCTCGTGGCATTCGCGCCGTCCACCGTGAAGGAATTCGAACCGTTGCCATTCGCATAGCCCGAATCGGCTCCGCCTTGCTGCCCCGCCATACTCACGAGGCCAAAATCTCCGTCCGCATTTGTGTTGGGCGTAAGCAGCACGAAGTCGGTATAGCGGCGGCCGCTCAGCGGCAAATTCGCAATCAAATTTTCATTCACGACGGTGCTAACCGTTGGCTCGGTCGTCCTCAGGAGCGGCACCTCAGCCGTGACGTTCACGGATTGGGCAATTTCGCCCACTTGGAGCGATACATTTGCCGCCGCGTTCTGCCCCACTTGAACCAGCACGCCGGTGACGATGGATGTCTTGAACCCCGTCAGGCTCACGCTGATGTCGTAGGCGCCGATGGACAGCGATTGAAAATTATAAAAGCCCGTGGTGTTGGTTTTCGTGGCCAGTTTGACGCCGATCGCTTCGTTCGCAGCCGTAACCGCGGCGCCCGACACCGCAGCGCCCGACGCGTCCGTCACCTGGCCGGAGATAGAACCCGTGGAAATTGCGTTCTGAGCCCGGGTGCCCGTAGAACACAGAAACAACGCCGCGCTCAAAATAGCCAACCGATAGAATGTTTTCATTTTGGATCCCCCCAACCGAATCAGATTCCAGAGCGAAAACAAGCGAAGCAGCGTCACAGTATACCGACTTCAGGGAGATTACAACCCGATGAAAGTTTCGTAAGCGGTATGGTGGGAAAGCAGCAGCCAGCTGTTGAGGGATTGAGGCAGGCAGATCGGCTTCGTTGCTCGTAGAGGGCCGCATACCAGACAGGTGTTCTCCAAAGGAGTTAAGCAGAGTTGAGAATGCAACGGCCAGCTCCTCTTGGACGAATAACGCGCCTGGCGGCCAAGCGAAATCTTCCAGATTCCGCAGAACCCCACTTTTGGACAACGGCTGGGGCTTTCAGTCTGACCCGCCCCCGACGGAAAAAAAGCCGTATGACATAATGAGAGCTTGGGCTCGCGCAATCCGCGAACGATACTTGTGACCAGGGCTAACATCAGGCGGCGGTTTTATCCTACATTTGAGCAGCCGGAAGGGCCAAGCCTGCCGGACAGATGACAAAAACTATTGCAAGAACGTTTAGGGCGACGCTGGAGAAGCTGAGGATAAACCTCGGGTGGATCATTGCGTTTGTACCGTTTGATGTAAAGAAGGCTTGGGGGAAGGGCGGACGGCCGAAGGTGCGAGGCACGATTAACGGGTTCGAGTTTCGGACGTCGCTCTTCCCTACCCGCGAGGGGAGACACTTCATTCTTGTGAACAAACAGATGCAGGAGGGGGCGGGGCTGCTGCCGATGCTTGGGCGAAGCGTGGGCCTGCGTGATCCTGCTTGGCTGAAAGGCGGGAGGCAGACGGGCGGCAGGCATGCGCGGGACGCTATGATCGGAAGCGTCGTAGAGTTCCGCGTGGAGCCGGACACGGAAGAGCGAGCGATTGCGATTCCCGCGGAATTGAAGCGTCTGCTGGATGAAGACCGAATGCTGCGGCGGTGGTACGACACGCTGAGCTACTCCGCGCGGAAGTATTTTGCATACATGATTGCGGGAGTGAAAAGCGGGGAGGCGCGCGTGAGGCGAGCGGAGCAGATTGCGGAGTGTCTGCTTTCAACGATGGAGGCGGAGCGAGGGTTGCCGCCGGCGCTGGAGGCGGCGTTTGCCGAAGATCCGAAGGCGGTGAAAGGGTGGAAGCTGATGTCGCCATTGCAGAGGCGCGGGCATTTGATGGGGATCTTTTATTACAGGAATCCGGTGACACGGGCGAAGCGGATTGGGAAGGCGATGGAGGAGGCGGCGGGGATTGCTGAGAAGAGAGTGAAGGGAAAGAGCTAACGGGAGTCCGAATGTCCCCGCACAAGCAAAGAGTGGCAGGTTATCCAAGCCAAAAGCTGCTACCCGGCCAACGCGCGGGCCGTACCTTTGAAAACCGAAGCGGTGGGGCACTTGGCTGCGATATGTGGATCAATCTGATTTCCGCCAGCTTGAATCCCGATTGTACCGGGTCAGGGATTTCGCGATGTCGCCAGTCTTGGGGCCAAGATCCTTTTCATAAACAATTCCGTCTTGATCCACAATGAACGTCATCACTCCCGATGAACGGTATTCCGCCGGATAAGCCAGGAACGCGAAGCCGCGCGTCATCTTCCCGTCCACGATATAGCTCCGGGCGCCACCGGGGGCGTGAGGTCCCTGTGCCGTGAGCACCCGAAAGTAATAGCCCTGGAACGGGCGCGGCGCTTGATTTGGATCTCTCACATAACCCTCCGCCGTGGCGGACGCCACTAGCGGACCCATCGGACTTTCGGCTTCACCGGAAGCAGGTGTCCAATAAAGTCCGTCGTGTTTGCCAGGGTCGCTGCGGAATTTCTGCGCGTACTTTTTATCAGAATCGCCGTCGTGTGGTTGGCCGTAGTATTCCTTTTGCGCGTCAACCAGTTCATGGCAGACCGCGATTGCCGCCAGCTCGTTTTTCCCAATCCGTCGATACAGAATCTCCTGCTTTCCGGCTGCGGCATCGAAATACCATCCGTCGGCGCTGTGCATGAGCGGGATTGGGGAAGGCCAGTTTTCCGCGCCGATATACAGCGTCGTCGTGCCATCCGGCTCCGTGACTAAGCGGTGCATCTGCTGAAATTTCTGGACGAACTGCTCCCGATCATTCTTGTCTTCGATCTCGTCACCCGAGGAGATGATGTCCTTGGCATCCGGCCCCAGCAATTTCAATAAGGCCGGCTGATCATTATTCTGAAGCGCCGTGATTAGAGTCTGGGTTGCATCCGCAGCGGAACGGAAGGTGTCCGGCCCGGGCTGGTCCCCCATCGTTCTCCGGGCCATCGAATCCCGCGGGGCAGGCGCGGATGATTGTTGTCCGGCCGAATGTCCCCCGGCCATAGCCGGAAAAAGCCCGATACAAACTGCAAGTGCAGTGCAGACAGCCGCGGCGCCAATGCCGCCCAGATCGCTTCCTTTAGAACTACGCATTCGCGACACCATAGTCCTCATCTCCATTCCGGCATATGCCAAGCTGGATGGCCTATTTCCTTCTGGTTTGGTGATTCCGATTGTCAGTTAGTGGCCACGTCCATGGCTACCGCCGCCGCTGGGATGGCTTCCGCCACCGCCACCGCGCGTGCCGCCACCGATGCTGGCCCTGCCGCGCGAAGAATAGCCGCGTGTATCCGCACCGTGTGAGACTCCGCCAAAGGCACCGGAACGAGTACCCGTTGTGTTTCCCCTGGTCGCCGGCGTGGCGAAACCGCGTGCGCCGGTGCTGCCGCGCACAGAGGGCGCAGCGAAACCACGGACATTCCCACGGGAGAGGGCGTTGCGGTCATAAAACGCGCGGCTCTGGAAAGCATATGGCCTGCCACCATACAGCAGACCTCTGTGGTACCAATCGAAGCCCCAGCCGCCCCAGCCCCAGCCAAATCCAAAGAATGGGCCAATGCCGAATCCGAGGCCGAAAGAAAGGTACGGGCCACCGACTCCCCACCAAGGGTAGAATCCCGGCCAAAGTCCAACGGGATATCCGTAGGCAAGTTCGGGATCATACTCCGGCACGTAAACGATTTGAGGATTCGCCGGTTGAATGACCACCGAGGACCCCTGGTTCTCGACGGTCTGTTGTGGAGTGGTTCTCAAATTCCCCGCTTGTTCGGCCTTCTGGCGCATGAACTGAACCGCATCCATGACATCCGCCTGCTGATTCATATTCGCGTCGCCGAGCGAGGAGGTCCAAGAAAGGTTCTTGTCCATGTCCGCAAGCACGGAAGGAAACTGAGTGAGAGCCTTCACACTGGGGTCCCAATCTTGCTTGTCCACTTCAGCCCCCAGCGCCGCGCCTTGCAAACCTGGGTTCTGCTGCAGAAAGCGTTCCGCCTCGACAATCTGGGTCGGATATGCGGAGGCCGCAAGAATCTGCGCGACGAGCGCATCCGGGTACAACGCGATGGGCGCCACCAACTCCTGCAACTGGTCAGGCGACAACCGCGCGGCTTGCGGCTGCCCCTGCATGGGCGCCTGACCCTGCATGGGGGGCGGAGCATCCTGCGACTGAGCAGCCTGCAACCCGCCCGCACTCATAGCCATTGCCAATACGACCGCGCATGCAACAAAGCCGTTCAAAAAGATCCTGGAAAATTTCATATTCACGGTAACCCTCCTGCTCATGCCCACAATTATCTCACTATTTTAGATGCGCCTTCACGGTCAAATGTCGCATCCGGCTGTGGTCTTGCCGGCGCCAAGGCGTGCTGATTCGAGTTTACATTTTGGAGGTCTGACTGACTCATCCATAACACTCGGAATGTCCGCCTTCGGAATCGCGGCGCCTGCAAGGTTACACCTGGAGGCGGATCATGAATGTCCAATAATGCACACTTCCTTCGGCCAGGGCACGAGAAACGTGCGGCGTTGAGAAGTGGGGGCGCAACGCGCATTTGCAGGAAGTCCGTGCGAATTATTTTGAGAAGCGGTGAATGATGAGAGATATGGGAAGTCCGACGCAGACCATGTGGGTGAGGATGGCGATGATGTGTGCTGCAAGTGAGATCGGGGCGCGGTGAGCGTTGGAGTGCGGCACGACGATCCAGTACATGACGATGTAAACCGCGACGCCGTAGAGGATGCCCGCGAGGATTGGCTGCTGGGTAAGGAAAGCGATTTTGCGGCTGGCAAAATAAAAAACCGTGGCCGCGGAAAAAGCGATAAAGAAATGGATGGCCAAGCCCAACGCGGCCGTTTGCATTTCACCCTGGAAAGATCTCGGGCCGAGAAGTCCGGCGGCAATTCCCCGAAGGACGCGCGCCGGGTGCACGCCCTTGATGCGCCAAGTGATGAAGGCGGCGGTGATGTCCATGACTCCGCAGGCGAGGCCGGCCCAGAAGATGGCCGGAAGCGCGCGGGAGGTTCCAGCGGAGAGCGATGACGCGGCGGATGGGGTCATGGGTTTCTCCGAGGAAGACAATATGCACGGCGGAATTTGGCGTCAAGCAGCGCTGGCGGGAAATGCACAGCGAGCGCTTGACAGGGGCGGGCGAGGACAGTAGGGTGTGCGTCACCGAGTCGCGAGTGGAAACTCCCATTCAATTCAGAAGACCGGTAAAAGCTTAAAGGAGGCTGCATGATTCGCCGTGCGATATGTTGGATGACTTTTGCTTTGATGGTAGGGCTTCTTCTGCCCCTCGGCGCGCAAGCGCAGGGAATGCCGACGGAAGGTTACCTGGACGACTTCGTGGTTCACGTGAAACAAAGCTGCCCGCAATACGACAATCTTGTGAAAAAAATCGTGGCTGCCAACCATGCGAACAAGGGGGGCACCTGGATCGCCTTTACGTCCCAATACGGCGAAGGGAATGTATATCGTTTCGTGTCCACTCGCTCAAATTACGCGGACATCGAAACGGCTCAGGGCATATTCATGAAGGCCCTGGAAAAGAGCATGGGCGAAGCGGGAACGATGAAGCTATTTTCGGACTTGGGCGCATGTTCCGAAAGTTCGCAGGGCTTGCTGCGGGCGCGCCGCTGGGACTTGAGTCTTGGCAAACCGGCAGACGCGGCGGCCTATGCGCAGGTGGTTGGCAACGCGCGGTGGTTGCGACTTATTTCGGTGCACGTGACGCCGGGGATGGGCGGGCGGTATGAGGGGATGTTGAAGAAGATAATGGCCGCCGCAGAGAGGGCAGACCCGAATGCGTCGAGCTGGGTATCACAGTCGTCTGCCGGGGACCTGGGGCTTGTCTTCTACATCACTCAACTGCGGCCGTCGCTCGCGGCGTTTGATGGGGGGAAATCGATGCGCGAGATGATGGGAGACGCCGCCTACGAGGCTTACCAGAAGGATGTTTCCGAGGTGGTGACGCGCTCGGACGTGGCCATTTACCAAATCCGAGGGGATTTGAGCAATGCTCCGGACGATGTTGCGGCGGTGGCGCCGAATTTCTGGCGTCCAAAGCCACCGGCTCCGCCGAAAGCGCCGGCGGCAAATCCGCCAGCGAAAAACAACTAGCAAGGGAAAACGCAAACCTACAAGTACAGGGCGCGGCGAGAAGGAAGACGCCGCGCCCGTACTTTTTTATGCGGCGAGGCAAGGCTGGCTGCAAGACAACGGGAAAGCTGCATTAATGGCCGGCCGGGGCAGGAAGCGGCTTGCGAGGGAGCTTTTCATCGCGCATGGCAAGACTGTAGACCAATGAGGCGACGACGGCGGCGGACTGCTTGAGGCCGTCCTCAAGAAGGTGGTCGTAAACGTCCATGTTGGTGTGCGGGGCGCGGGTGTTGTCGCCTTCCATATAGTCGCGAATGAATTGAAAGCCGGGCAGGCCAATCTCATCAAACGAAACGTGGTCCGCGCCGATATTGGCGAGGGAGACCGTGGATGCGCCGAGATCGTTCAAAGGTGCGAACAATGAGCGGAAAATCGGGCGAGCGGCGTCGTTGCCCTGCGCATAGATGCCGCGAATGCGGCCGGTGCCGTAGTCGAGATTGAAGTAGGCGTCAAAATTTGCGTACTCGGGCTTGGGTTCGATGTGCGGCGGGGCGGAGGAGCCTTCGGGTGCGGAGATGCGCCGGCCCAGATGAGCGTTGACGTAGGCGAGTGAGCCGCGACTCCCCTGCTCTTCCGCGCTCCAAAGACCGATGCGAATTGTGCGGCGCGGCTTGAGACCGAGCGCTTGAATGATACGCATTACCTCAAGGAGCGTCGCGTCACTGCCGGCGTTGTCCGTGGCGCCGGTGCCGGCGTGCCAGGAATCGATGCAGCCGCCGATCATGACGACTTCATCCTTGAGGTCGGCGCCGGGGATTTCGCCGATGACGTTATAAGCCATCGGATCATTTTCGTGGAAACGCACGGCGAGATTGATTTCAAGTTGGACCGGAATGCCGCGCGCGATGAGACGAATCATGCGGTTGTATTGCTCGGCGGAGACGGCAACTTGAGGAAGGATCGCGGGCTTGGAGGAGTCCCAGGCGCCGCTGCGCTTGTCATAGGGAATTTCGGGCGGATAAGGGACGACGGCATCGGTGACGTAAACAGTGCCGCCATCGCCAGGCGCGGGCGTGAGGATAACGGCCGCGCCTTCGCTTTGCACAAACTGCCATTTTTGAAAGGCGAGTTGTTCCGCGGCATGCCGCTCGGGAGTTTGTTGGAAGGTTTCAGGCGGACCCGGCATCGGCGCGTTGGCAAGCTTCTGCAAATCTTCATCGGATTGGCGATGCGCGGGCGGAGAGAAAAGCGGGTCCACAGCTCGAGCGGGTGAGAATAGAACGATCTTTCCTTTTAACTTCCCTTTGAATTTGGCGAGATCGGCGGCGGTCTTTACATCGAGGAAAACGGGTTCGCCACGGACCGGGCCGTTAGTGGCGGGACTCCACGCTTTCGGATAGGCGATGAGAGGGGTGAAGCCGGGCGAAGTCATGCTGGCGGAAAAAGCTTCGAGCGACCAGCCGCGTCCGAAAGGGCCCCAAGGTTCGAGGTGGGCGTTGGCGAGGCCCCAGGAGCGAAGCCTGTCACGGGCGTATTCCTCGGCGCGGATGAGATTGGGCGAGCCGGTGAGGCGCGGGCCGGCGACGTCGGAGAGATAGCCGGCCATTTCCATGAGCTGCGAGTGGTTCAATGCCTCGTCGCGGATGCGGGACATCACGGCGAGGTCGATCTTTTCGTTTGAAGATTGAGCGGGGGTGAGGCCGCCGACGAATAGAAACATTGCCGCGCTAACAGTGAGCATGGCGAGTGCGCGATGGGTTGAAATGCGGACGCGTGACCGCGAGGTAGGATTGGATTGTCTTGGCATGGCTCCTGGATAAGACGACGAGGGGGAAGGGTTTGTTAACACACGAATGAATGAGCCGCCAGGCGATGATCAGGGCTCATCTTCAAGGATGCGCCTTTTGTGCTTAGGCGGTTTAAGGCGCTTGTCCGGAATTATGCGCTCGGCTGGCGGAGGCCCCGCGGCGAGGCGCGCGCGACGGCGGGCCTCGGTGGCGGCGGAGAAGCGTTTGCGGCGTTTGGGCATGGCGAATAGAAAACTTGGGCGAGGCAAGCCCCGCCCGTACAACGAGTGCTTTACATCGACTTACAATCCTCAGGTCCCCGACGAAAATCGTCCGGGGACCTAAGTTTCACAAACTCTGAAAATCACTCTACTGCTTGGTGGCGCGATCCACAAAGGCCGCGATGTTGTTGTGGAGCTGGACGCGGCTTTCGTCATGCAAGTACATCATGTGGCCCGCTTCGTAATACTTCATCCAGATGTGGTTTTGCAATTCTGCGGGCAGGCCGAGGTGCAGGGCCATGAATTCGCTCTCGAAAAACGGCGTGGCCATGTCGAAGTAGCCGTTTTCAACTTCGACGAGCAACATGGGATTGGCGATCATTGCCGCGGCGAGATCGGGCATGACGTTTGGGGCGCCGGGGAAACCGCCGCCGCGGCCACCGCGACCAGCACCGCGGGTCCAGGTCCAACCGCCGTTGGCGCCTTGCGCGGTGTTGTTGTAGTTTTTGTCGAGGCCGAACTTCAATTCCTCGTGCGTGTATTGATTGAGCATGGCAGTGAAGGCACCGCCAACGGCCGGGCCTTCGGGATCGCCCTGCGCGGTCTCGGCGAGAATGTCAGGCGTATAGCCGTTGAAGCGCGCGTCAATGCGGCCGGAGGTGAGGCCCTTACTGCGCTGCAGCTCGACGCTGAACTGGCCGAGCGTGACGCGGAGATTGGCCTTGATCAAATAATCTTCGCCGAGGCCGGTGAAATAGGAAAGCTTCTTGGCGACGGCTTCCCTTTCCGCCTGCGGGAGCTTCGCTCCCTTGAACAGAGCAGCGGCGTAATCGCCCTGCGCATACTGGCGGGCCTCCTCGATGAACGCGGCGAGGTTCGCGGGGCGATTCTTCAGGGCTTTGTGATACCACGCGACGGCGGCATAGCTCGGGAGATAGTAAACGTATACGCGATCGTCGCCGGGGGCGAATGAAATGGTCGAAAGATCCAGCACCGAGGAAATCAGGACGATGCCGTTGAGGTGCATTGTGTAACGCGACTGGAGGTAATTCCCGACGGCGGCGGAGCGGAACGTGCCGTAGCTTTCGCCCATGAGAAACTTCGGCGAGTTCCAGCGGTTATTGCGATTGATGTAGGTATTGATGAACTGACCGAAGGCTGCCATGTCTTCGTCAACGCCGTAGAAATCGCGCTCCTGCCCGCGTCCGGCGGCGTGGCTGTAGCCCGTGCCCATTGCGTCAATGAAAACCATGTCGGTCTTATCGAGAAGAGTTTCGCCGTTGTCCACGAGTTTGTAGGGAGCGGGTGAAGTGAACTGGGCGTCAGGAGTCCAGACGCGGCGCGGGCCGAAGGCGCCCATGTGAAGCCACATCGACGCGGAGCCGGGGCCACCGTTATAAAAAAAAGAGATGGGGCGCGTGCTGAAGTCTTTGACGTCACTGCGCGTGTAGGCAACGCTGTACATCAATCCCGTGGGATCACCGGCGTCATTACGGAGCATTGTGGTTCCGGCGGTAGCTTTGTAGGGAATGTCCTGATTGCCGATGTGGATGGTGTGGTCGGTGACGGAAACTTCCTCGTGCGGAGGAGGGCCTTGCGGCTCGGCGGCCGCTCCGCGCCCTTCGCCACCGGCCTGGGTTTGCTCGCCACCGCCTCTGCCGCCACGGCCTTGCCCCTGTGCGCGGACGAACGCCACAGTGCCAAACAACAAAACCAAAGTCACCGCAAGAAGACTCACACTCTTTCGCATTGCTATACTCCTCGTAAATGGAAACTGGATTTCCAGCACGCGAACTCAACGCGCGCAGTTGATGATTACGTGTACGACGGCGGGATTCTATGCGCGGACGGGCGGAGAGTCAAAGAAAGCGTTCCTACTGGCGGGTGAGAAGGCAGACGGCGGACCAGGGGCGTTTGCCCTGCGCGCCATTTGACTGCGGGAGCATCGCCAAGATCTTCAAGAGAAGCGGGAGTCGCTTTAATTTCGCGGCCACTTTAATTAAAGAACGCACGTCCGCGGGGGTCCAGCCGTAGCGCGTGAAAAAAGGCGGGCCCTCCGGTGGGGCAAACTTGAAGGGGGCTCCCGCGGCATCCAGCTTTGTGCCCATTCGCTTCTGCAACATTTGCTTCAGACCGGGCGATGCAATGTCCACTATCCAACTCCGAAAGCTTGCCTGCGCAGCGAGATCCACGGCAAGTGCGCCGACCTCTTCCGCCGAAAGGTACGCGAGAAGGCCTTCCGTTATGATGAGAACGCTGCGGGATTTTGCGCCGAGCTCGCTGAAAAGTTTCTGCCGTTCGGCAACGTTGGCAAGGTGCAAACGAATGCGTTCGAGCGAGCAGCGAGGCTTTTCGTTTGCAAGGATTCCCTCCTTGTAATCGAGGATTTCGGGCAGGTCCACCTCAATCCAGTTCAACGTGGAAGGCAAATCCATGCGATAGGGGCGCGCATCCAGGCCCGCAGCGAGATTGATGACCATGTCCACGCCCAACTGCACTTGAGATTGCACGAACTGGTCATAGAGGTAAGTGCGTGCGACAAAAGGCCATTCGTTTTTACCCTTAAATGGCATGGAGCGTGCGATCTCTTCGCCGCGGTCGCCAGCGAGGCGGCGCGCAAAGGGGTCGCAGAAGACCGCGTTCGGGCGTTCGTTCTCGCGGGCACGATAGGCGGCGACCCAGCGGGCAGTGTCCGAGATATTGCGAATCAGAGGTTCTTTAGTGTCCATATCTGCCACTCAATATAACTGTTTTCGACTCGAAACGTTACGTGGACAGCCAGGATGAGAAAGTGCCGGCGATCATAAAGTGCTATTCGGGCAGAGAGCGAACATGGACTCCGTGCGAGAGGGGAAGACGCGCAATTATGAAAGCTCTGTAAATTCTTGAGCAAACCTGTTGACAGAGAGGATTGCCGCCGGGATAATGCCCGCCAACGCAGAGCGAGTGCCGGAAAATTAGCGCGGGAGGTTCCAGGGATGGACACCAGCCGGCGAGAGTTCTTCAAGGTCGCGGCCCTTGCACCTGTGGCCGCAACAATTTTCGGATTCGATTTAACCCCCGCCTACGCACAACTTCGCGAATTGAAAATAGCGCGGGCCACCGAGACAAGGTCCACGTGTCCTTATTGCTCGGTGAGTTGCGGCGTGATCATCTATACGCTGGGTGACAAGGCAAAGAACGTCACGCCTCAGGTGATTCACGTCGAGGGCGACCCGGACCATCCGATTAACCGCGGAACGCTCTGCCCCAAGGGCGCCTCGCTCCAAAACGAAATCCTGAACGAGCGGCGACTGCTGAAACCGCAAGTGCGGCGGCCGGGCGGGACCGATTGGGAAGACATCTCGTGGAATGCCGCGCTCGACGAAATTTCGCAGCATATTAAGAAGACGCGGGACGACACGTTTGTGGAGAAAGACGCTAAAGGCATTACCGTCAACCGCTGCGAGGGAATCGCTTTCACAGGCGGCTGCACCGACACCAACGAATTCAACTTTCTGGTCGTAAAGACCATGCGCAGCCTGGGGGTCTGCTACCTGGAAAACCAGGCCCGTGTTTGACATGGCCCCACGGTCTCAAGTTTGGGACCAACCTTTGGACGCGGGGCGATGACGAATGGCTGGATCGACATCAAGAACACCGACATGATGTTGATCATGGGTGGGAACCCGGCGGAGAATCATCCGTGCGGATTCAAGTGGGCCATTGAAGCAAAGCGGAATCGCAACGCCAAAATGATTGTAGTCGACCCGCGGTACACGCGGACGGCTTCCACTGCGGACCTCTTTCTGCAAATCCGGGCCGGGACGGATATCGCCTTTCTCGGCGGCCTGATCTATTACGCCCTGCAAAACAATCGCTTCGCAAAAGATTACCTGGTCAACTACACCAACGCGTCTTTCCTAATCAAGGATGGGTTCAAGCTGCCGGAGGACGGGCTGTATTCAGGGTTTGACGAGGCGACCAAGACCTACGACCGCTCCACTTGGAACTATCATGAAAGCAGCGATAAGTCCGGGAAGCCGGCCCCAGAGAAGGCCGCCCCAGGCGGCGCGCCGGCGACTCTACCTCCCAATGTTGCGTATGATTTGACGCTTGAAAATCAGCAGTGCGTCTTGCAGCTTCTGAAGAGGCACTACTCGCGATATACGCCGGAGATGGTCGAGCGGATCACGGGGATCCCGAGGGATCAATTCCTGAAAGCCGCGGACCTTTTCACGTCCATCCGGAAGGACGGCGCGACAAAGAAGACTGCGACGATTATTTACGCCGTGGGATGGACTCAGCACACCTTTGGCACGCAGATCATCCGGACGGCGGCAATGCTGCAACTCTTGCTGGGGAACGTGGGGCGAGCAGGAGGAGGCGTGAACGCGTTGCGCGGGCATTCCAATATCCAGGGCGCAACGGACATGGCTGGAATTTTCGACAATCTGCCGGGCTACCTGAAAGTGCCGACGCCGGCGGACACGGACTTTGCGGCTTACATGAAGAGGATCACGCCGACGCCATCCAAGCCCGGCGTGTGGGACTCCATGAATTATTGGGGGAACACGCCGAAGTTCAGCACTTCGTTGATGAAGGCGCTCTACGGAGATGCGGCGACGAAGCAGAACGACTTCGCTTTTAATTTCCTTCCGAAGGTGGACCGCAACTACGGCTGGACTCAGATTTGGGACAATATGTACCGCGGTTCCGTGAAAGGACTGATCTCCTTCGGCATGAACGGCGTGATGATCGGACCGGACACGAATAAGAATATTGAAGCGCTGAAAAAAGCGGACTGGCTAGTGGTCGGAGAAATCTATCCGGATGAGACCAGCGAATTCTGGCGCGCACCGGGCATTTCGACCGACGAAATGAAACTGATCAATACAACCGTGTACCGGCTGCCATGCGCGGGCTTCGCCGAAAAAGACGGGAGCATGACGAATTCGGCGCGGTGGCTGCAATGGAAAAACGCGGCATTGCCCCCGCCGGGGGATGCGCGGTTGGATCAGGACATCGTCGCGCAGATCTTTCTTCGGGTGCGTGCTCTCTACAGGAAAGATGGCGGCAAATTCCCCGACGCGATCCAGAGCTTGACCTGGCCCTACACCGACGCGCAGCACCCCTCACTTTCCGAAATCGCGAAAGAAATCAATGGAAAGGCGTTGGCGGACCTTACCGACCCGGTGACGCAGCAGGTCATCAAGTCGGGACAACAATTGCCCGGCTTCGCGTGGCTGAAGGACGACGGCACGACTTCCTGCGGGAACTGGATCTATTGCGGGAGTTGGACCGAAGCGGGTCCACTATTGGCGCGGCGCGGGACGGAAGACCCTTCAGGGTTGGGGATCTATCCGAACTGGGCATGGTCGTGGCCCGCGAACCGGCGCGTACTATACAACCGTGCTTCGTGCGACCCGGATGGAAAGCCGTGGGATCCGGACCGGCGACAGATATGGTGGAGCGAGGCCGCTCAGAAATGGGTGGGGAACGACGTCCCGGACTTCAAGCCGGATTCGAATCCGAAGGATCACCTCGGCCCGTTTATCATGAATCCGGAGGGCGTGGGGCGGATCTTCGCGCCGCTGGCGGCGTTCGCGGATGGCCCCTTCCCCGAGCACTACGAACCGATTGAAAGCCCGATCAAGAACCCTCTGCATCCGAACCAGTCGAGCAGTCCAGTGATCAAAAAACTTACCACGGCTGCGGATAAATTCGGCACCGTAGAACAGGGCTTCAGTGTGGTGTGCACCACATACCGCTTGACGGAGCTTTACCACTACTGGACAAAAAATAATCCAGTGAATGTTCAGTTGATTCCGGAGCCATTTATCGAGATGTCGGCGGAGATGGCCGATGAGATGGGAATTCGCGGGGGCGAAACGATCAAGGTGAGCAGCGCGCGGGGGACGTACATAGCGAAAGCCATGGTCACGCGGCGGATCAAGCCGATGATGATAGACGGCAAGAAAGTCCATCAAATCGGCATACCGATTCACCAGGGGTTCCGGGGCATCAAGGAGGATGAAGGAAGAGACGCACTCACGCCGGTGAACCTGCTATCGCCGACAGTGACCGATCCAAACGCATATACACCGGAATTTAAAGGCTTTCTCGTCAAGGTCGAGAAGGCCTAGAGGGAGTCGATGAGCCAGGCGATGCTGGAAATTCGGAGGATCTCTGGACACAGCGGGCCCGCGCCCGCGGCCGGTGTCCGGCGAGAATTCGAGGTCTGCAAGCTGATAGACACGACGACGTGCATCGGCTGCAAGGCGTGCGAGGTCGCCTGCCTGGAGTGGAATGGCTTGTCATTCCACGAAACAAAGTTCGAGAACTCTTACCAGACCATGCCGGAGACGGCGTGGAATTACTGGAACCTGATCAAGTTTAACGAACACGAACGCGAAGACGGCGGCGGGTTGCAGCTTCTGATGCGCAAGGACCAGTGCATGCACTGCGAGGAGCCGGGCTGCCTCGTCGCGTGTCCCGCTGAAGGCGCGATTGTGCAATATGTGAACGGCATCGTGGATTTCCAGCAGGAAAATTGCATCGGCTGCGGGTATTGCATGAGCGGCTGCCCGTTCAACATTCCGAAGTTCAGTCCGAAGGCGCAAAAGGTGTTCAAGTGCACCCTTTGCGTGGACCGGGTCACGCAGGGGCTCGAGCCGGCTTGCATCAAGTCCTGCCCGACCGGCTGCCTGCACTTCGGAACAAAGCCGGAGATGACGGAACTGGCGCAGAAGCGGGCGGCGCAGCTCCGCGAGCATTCGGGATTTGCGAATGCGGGTGTATACGATCCATCGGGCGTCAGCGGAACGCACGTGATCTATGTGCTGCACGACGCGACCAATCCCGAGGCCTATGGCGGGCTGCCGAAGAATCCGAGCATTCCCTGGACCGTGTGGGCGTGGAAGACGCCGCTGAAGTGGCTGGGCAATCTTGCGATTGTCGGCGGGCTGTTGGGCGTGTTCGCGCACTATCTGCGATATGGCCCGAAGGTGGTGCCCGAGGACGACGAGGCTCCAAAGCAGGGGGCAAAGCCATGAGCGCTCCAGCTTCACCGATTCTCCCGAACGGGCGCGTCCTGCGCTATTCGTACCATGAGCGCATGATCCACTGGATGGCTGCGCTCTCTTACATCTACCTGATGCTGACGGGGCTGGCGTTCTGGTCTCCCTGGCTGTTCTGGATGGCCGTGGCGCTGGGCGGCGGGACGGTGTCGCGGCAACTGCATCCGTGGGCGGGGCTGATCTTTGTTGCGGCGACGATCCTGATGTACCGCATGTGGGGCGCCCAGATGAAGAAAACGGATTCGGACAAGGCGTTCTGGGATGCCGTGCCGCATTATGTTCGGAATGAAGACGATAGTGTTCCCTCGGCCGGCCGGTTCAATGCCGGGCAAAAGCTGCTGTTCTGGGGATTCTTCTGGTGCGGCGTCGCGCTGCTGGTTTCGGGGCTGATTTTATGGTTCACGCATCTGGTGCCGTGGAACCTGCGTTACCTGCGCTATTTCGCGGTGATCGTGCATCCGGTGGCGGCGCTGCTGACGATCGGGCTCTTCATCATTCACGTTTATATGGGAACGGCGATGGAGCGAGGAGCGTTCGGCTCGGTGATTCGAGGCGATGTTTCGGTCGGGTGGGCGAAACGATACCACCGCGTGTGGTATGACCAACTGCTGCGAAGCTCCGCGGCGAAGAAATGAACCATGGGAACTGGGACGCGCGGATCCGCCGCGCAAATCAGTTGGCCGCGGAGCACTCGTTCGCGGCAGAAGCGCTGAAGTTCTACGGACGGCTTACCCAGTATCAAAAATCCCTATATTCCGAGATAGAAGCGGCTTGCGGCGCGGCGAAGGTGCGCCGGCTTGGGGGCACTCTGCGGGTCGAATTCGACGCGTTTCTTTTGCTGCCGCGATTCAGCGCGTTCCTTTCGCTGATCGAAGAGATTGCTCCTCCGCCGCTTGCGCAGACAGCAAGTAAATTGCGGGGGGAAGGAAGCGGCCGCTGGCAGGAAGTCCTGCGGCAATTCTGGGAACAAAGCGCGAGTACGACGGAGGAAATGCCATCGGGTGAGGCGCTGATTTCGCGCCTCTTTCTTCAACCTTACGCGGAATATCTCGCGGACTATTCGGACTGGGTTTTGCCGCACGGAACACCGAACATTTGCCCGCTATGCGGAGGCAAACCGCTCGTGGGTGCGCTGAGGCCCGAGGGCGATGGAGCGAAAAGATTCCTGGCGTGTTTTCTTTGCGGGATGGAGTGGGAGTATCGCCGGATCGTGTGCCCGGCATGCGGCGAAGAAGACGTGCACAAACTCGCCGTCTATCAGGCGAAGGAATTCGCCCACGTGCGCGTAGAGGCCTGCGACACCTGCCATAAGTACATCAAGTCAGTGGACATGACAAAAGACGGCCATGCCGTCCCGGCAGTGGATGAATTGGCGACGATCGCGCTGAACCTGTGGGCCGCGGAGCACGGTTACCAAAAGCTGCAAACCAATCTGCTGGGAATTTAGGAACACCGCCGCGCGAGAGGCGAAGAGTGGCGGAAGCGTGTGGGAGTCGAACCCACCACTCGCCCCGCGAAGGAACGAGTCGCCGGCTTTGAAGGCCGGGAAGGTCACCGGACCCTTTTCGCCTCCGGGCGGGATTATAGGGTGCGCGCGGAATTCATACAAATTGCGGCCAGAGAATGCTCAGCGTTTGCGTGGTTCAGGCAGGCTCGAATTTGCGGAACCGGGCAGATCGAAATTCGTGCAGACTTCGTAGTAGGCGCGCGTGCCGGCGGCGCCGATCTTTCCATCGGGCAGAAGTTGACGCACATATCCCTTTCGGAGGAGCAAGGGCTCGAGGGTCTCGCCTACCGGGACTAAACCGGAATAGAAGGTGACGCGCTCGCGTCCCCAGGGCATCTTGCACTCGGCTTCCAACGGGCCGAGGGAGATTTCTTCCTGGAGCTTCTGAAAGCCTTCCTCATTGAGTTCAATGCCATTTAAATTGTATCGAAGCAGGAACTCGTCGAGCTCCTCATCGGTCGCGCCTTCCATGGTGGTCTGGAAAACAAAGAGCCGGAACGGCGAACCGTGATTGCCAAGCAGGCGGCGCGCGGCTTTCGAGCAGCTCGAAAGACGGTCGGAAAGATTCAACGCGCGCGAAATCATGATGCGCGAATCACTATCCATCCAGTAGGTGGGCGGCGACCCCTGAAACGCCACGCCGACGCCCAATTCGAGCCGGGGCAGGTCGGCCGCTTCGCAGCGTTCATTGTAGGCGGCAGCGATGCCGACAATGTGCCGCGCGAGCAGGCAGGACTTTGCGACGGCCCGTTGACGCGAGCGATTGGACTCGGTTTCGTAAATCGCCATGACGATGGCGTCGCCTTCGATGAACACTTTCGATGCGCCATAGCGTTCCAGGACGCGCTGGACCGGTTCGTAGAGATTCAGGCTCAGGTGTGAGGCAGGGTTCAAGCCGCGCGAGAGCAGCCCCTGCGTCATCTTGGTTGAGCCGCGCACATCGGCTTTGATGACGGCGTGCGAGACGACGTGGTCTTCCGCGGGACGGTCTTCTTCTGGGAGCAGGAATTCGTAGAGCGTGCGGTTCAAGCGCGAAAGGTCGCGGCGGCGGTCATCATGAATAAGATTGACGCGCTCCATGGCAGCGGTCAGCCGCTGATGGTCACGGAGGTCGCGGCGCAGACGCATGAAGTCTTCCGCGAAACGCAAGACCAGGGCGCGCTGCTCCTCTCGCGTAAGGCGGTGAAGGCGGCGCGAGGCGTCTTCCAGCCGCTTCAGCGAGAATTGCTTCGCCGGGAATTGTTTCAAGACGTCTTCGGCGCGCTTGAGATCTTCCCGGGATATCAACGCCTTCCGCAATTGCTGCAAGTGCAGGGGCGGGCAGTACTCATGATGGAGATTCCGCAGCTCGTAACTTGCAAGGACTGAGAAAAGAATCCCCTGGCGCTCGAGCCGCGCGAGGAGCTCATCCAGAAGCTGTCCGCGAAATTCAGCGTTTGCGCCGCCGGATGAGTTGTCGAACAGGCTCCGCGCATTGGCGGGCTCGTCAAGGTAATCGCCCAGCTTTGACTGGTGCTGTTCGTCGAGGAAATCCTTCTTTTGCCGGGCGGAATCGATCTGCGGCGCCAGCAGGTCAAGCTTTTCCTGCAGGAATTCGCGGCGGCGATCCACATCCGTGAGCGCGGCGCGAAGCTCCGCGGGCTCTTCCCGGCGCAGCATGCGCCCGAGCAAATCTTCGCTGCGCTCCAGGCGCCGAATCAGATCCTCGCGGTCGGTGTCGAGATGTTCAAGGTCCGTCCTCATCCGCACCGCCGACCCCACAAGACCGGAATGCGATTGCGCGGCGCCTGCGGAATGAGCCGCCGGTTCACCGGGAAGGACATGCTCGCGCAGGAGGTCAAGCAACAACCGGTCAATAATCTCGAATCTGTCGGGATCTTTTTGATAGTTGCCGAGTAGGACGTAGTGCTCGAGGAAGAGCCGGTCATCACGGCCGCCTTCGACGAATGTAAGCCGGTTATTCAGAATCGGGTAAGCGCCCGCGGCTTCATCGCCGAAGAGGGCTTTGCGCGAGCGCGCCAGCGAAGTCTCTTCAATTTCGTTCCAGATTTGATAGAGATGTTGTCCCACCTGGCGATAGACATCGCGGCGCGCGGCTTGAATCTCCGCGAGCCGCGATTTCAGAACGTGCGCCTGCTCGCCACGCTCATAAAAAGAGCCGCGGCTGCGGATGCCTTCCTTCGCTTCGAGGAGTAGATCGGAGAATCGGGTGATGATCTCTTCCGTAAAAAAACGGAGCAGCGCGATGCGGAGCAGGATGTCGCGCTCGATATTCTTTTCATACTTGGCGCGGGTAAGCGACGCCTGAAGCAACTCTCCAAGCATCCTGCGAAATGACGCGGCTTCCGGCGCGCGCATGGGCTTGCGCTCGAATCCGGGGAAATGCGTGAGGTTGACCGTCTGGCGGATGAGATCGAAGAGGAAAACGCGCGTGGCCTCATAAAACGTCCGGCTGAGATAGACGTCGTGGTGGATGTTGTCCACTCCGACGGAGAGCGTTGCCATCGGCAAGTCCGGCGAGTACCGCGTGAGCTCGATAGGAACCGAGCGAGGAGGAGAAACGGTAGTTGTGTAGTCCGCCATGGGAGAGAAAGAGGCCTTCATTCACTCTAGCAAGCAGGTCAGACGGCAACAAGGCAAGGGAGCCAACCTGTCAATAGCTGCGTGCAATTTGGCGCGCCTACTTCGCGTTTTGGGCGGCGATTCGTGATGGAGGATTGCTGGCGGCGGAAAGAGCGTCAAGCCCGGAGACTCGAATAATCCGGCGGTCGCCGCCGAGATGCTCGAGTTCGATTCGCACGATGGGCCAATCGCTGCGCAGTGTGAGGCGCTCCGACCATTCGACGATGAGGATGCACGGCTCGGAAAGCACGTCATCCAGGCCGAGCGATTCCAACCCCTGCGCGCCCTCGATGCGATAAAGGTCGGCGTGATACACCTTGATCGGCTGCGAACCCAACCGCTGGAAGACGTGGATAAGGGTGAACGTCGGGCTGGTGACTTCCTCCTCCTGAGCGGCGCCGAGACCGGCAACGATTCCTTTTGTGAGGGTGGTCTTTCCCGCGCCGAGTTCTCCCTTGAGGAGAATAAGCGCGGGCACGGAAAGGCGCGCGGCTACGCGGCGGCCAAACTTCATTGTTTCCTCGGCGGAGTTCGTCCGGATTTCTTCAGCCTGCATCTTCCAGCTCCGCGCGAAGTTGCGCGAACGCCGCGGGAATCGCGTCCAGGAGATCCGATGCGATGAGAGGCGCTTCTCCCACGCGCGCGGCGGCCAGGTCGCCAGCCAGGCCATGCAGGTAAACTCCAAGCCCGAGAACACGCGGCCAATCCTTGACGCCAAATTGGGCGGTGAGGCCGGCGAGAATTCCGGTGAGGACATCGCCTGTGCCCGCCGTGGCCATGCCGGGGTTGCCAGTAGAGTTGATGAAGACCGGCCCTCCCGGTGACGCGACGATGGTGTGAAAACCCTTCAGGACTACGTGCGCATTGAATTTCTGCGCGGCACGGTGCGCGGCGGCCAGGCGATCCGCTTGAACTTCGGAAGTGGTAGAGGCCAGAAGACGCGCCATCTCGCCGGGATGCGGAGTCAATGCGAGCGCGGGCGACCGCCGTTCCATTGGCGGGGAGGGTGCGGCAGCGAGAGCGTTTAATCCATCGGCATCGAGCACGATGGGGAGCGGGCATTCGCCCAATGCGCGCAAGAGGAATTGCTGCGTCTCCACCTGCATCGAAAGGCCGGGGCCGAGTGCGAGCACTCTTTTGTCGCGCAAAAGCTCCGCGAAACGGTTGTATTCGAAATTGCGAAGGCTAATCGTTCCCGCGTCGGTCTGCGCGAGAGGCGTGGTCATCAACTCGGGGCGATAGGATGCGACGACGGGCAGCGAATCCTCAGGTGTCGCGACGGTCACAAGCCCCGCGCCCGCGCGAAGCGCACCCCAACCGGATAACGCGGCGGCGCCTGCTTTCCCGCGGGAGCCAGCGACAATGAGTGCATGACCGTAAAGCCCCTTGTTGGAATCGGGGCGGCGCCGCAGAGGAAAATCGCGGAACTCGCCCGGCTCGAGCCATCGCAATTCTGGTGTGTTGCCCGCCACCTGTTCAACAACATCGCGAGGGGTCCCGATGCCATGAACAACAAGCCTGCCAACCGATTCACACTCGCGCGACAGCAACTGCCCTATCTTCGGCGCTGTAAAAGTGACGGTCCAGTCTGCACGAATCACGGGCCCGCCGGCAGCGGCGCCGTCGGACGGCAAGCCGGAAGGCATATCTACAGCCAGAACGCGGGGCCGCCGCGAATTGCCTTTCGTTTGCTCGTTCACGTCATCAATCGCTTGCGCCAGCGTACCCGTTACAGGCCCCGCAAGGCCGGTGCCAAGCAGCGCGTCAACGACAATTTCACATTTGCTGATCGCGCCCCGATAATTCTCCCACTCTTCCGCGGTCGAAACCGAAAGGACACCGCCTCCTGTCTGCTTCCAGCGTTCGAGGTTCAAAGCCGCATCGCCGCGAACGGCATCCGGAGTCCCAAACAGAACCACCATCGGGCTGGCGCCAGACTGTTTCAGAAGTCGCGCGACAACAAACCCATCGCCCCCGTTGTTCCCCTTTCCGCAAAGGACGGTCACTCTGGATTTCAATGGGTCTTTGTTTTCCGACACTGTGAAGAGGTTTGGGCATTCCTTCCTAAGAAATTCAACCACCGCCGCGCCTGCATTCCCCATCAATTGGAGACTGGAAATGCCATGGCGCTCGATAGTGAGCCGGTCGGCCTCGCGCATTTGGCCCGCGGTGAGGATTCTCATGGAAGCGGCGATTCCTTGGCGAAACGGAATACCAAGCGGAATCAGTATAGCGAATGGAGGCCGGGCGCCATAGGGATCACGGCCGCCACGGCCGCGCGGTTGGGAAAGGGGCGCCCCATTTTCATTTCATTAGTGCATCCGCGCGACAATCACCGTCATGTCATCGGCCTGCTCCGCGCTCCCCGCCCATTCTTCGGGGGCGTCAAGCAGCGCTGACACCATCGCGCCCGCGCTTGCATTGCGATTGCGCAAGGCAACGTCCGCAAGTCGCGTGGTGCCAAATTCCTCGCCGTAAACATTTTCCGGCTCGATGAGTCCGTCACTGAAAGCCACGAAGACCGTACCGGGCTTCAATTCGGCAACCCCTTCTTCATAAGGCGTGTCTTCGAACACGCCGATGACGGTGCCGCCGGCTTCCAGACGCGTGATATTGCTCCCGTGGATGCACAAAGGCGGCAGATGGCCCGCGTTTGTGTAACGCAGGATGCGCGTGGAGGAATCGTAGACTGCGAAGAAAAACGTCGCGAACCGGTCTTCCGTCGTATTCAAGTAAAGATGGAGATTGATCCCGCTGACGATGACCGACGTGGCGGCTTCCGCCCTGCCTCCGATCAGAATCTGGCTGCGCAGCGCGGCCTGCACGCTCGCCATCAGGAGCGCGGCCGAGATTCCCTTCCCGCTGATGTCTGCGAGTGCAATCGCAATCTTCGTGGGCCCCAACTGTAGAAAATCATAATAGTCGCCGCTTACCCCGCGCGCGGGCTTGCAGAATGCGCCCAGCTCGACTCCGGGGATCGCGGGCAGTTTGCGGGGAAAGAGTTGCGCTTGTACTTCATGCGCGATGGAGATTTCATTTTCCAGGCGCTGGCGTTTGCGCTGCTCCTCGACGAGCGAATGGATCGAGCCGGACATCGCATTGAACGATTCGCCGAGCGAGCCCAACTGGTCGGCCCGCTCGATGCGGATGCGATGGCTGAAATCGCCCGCACGGACGAATTGCGTGGCGTCGTAGAGATCCGCGACAGACCTCGTGATCGTGCGCGTCAGCACAATTCCGGTGACTAGCGCGCCGGCCTCAAGGATCAGGAAGACGAGGAGAACCAGCAGGAACAGTTCGATGTACGGGCCGCTCAATTCCCCGAGCGAGGTAAATATTTGCTGATTCAGCGGGACAAGCCGCGCGGAATAATTCACAAGCAAGGGACTCTGCACAAGCTGGTGCGCCGCCGTGTCCTCTATCAGCGAGTCCAATTTCGAGACGCCGTCAACTTTAAAGTCGTACCACGCTGTGGGCGGCGCAAGAACCCGCTCGTGCGTCTCAATCTTGTCGGAGATCAGATATTGTCCCGCGCCAATGTGGAGCAATGAACTTGCCAGGTCGGATGGTACTGCTGGCCGCGTGACGAAAACCTGGATTGGCCCGAGAAATTTTGCTACACCCTCAAGCATCGTGCGCGTCACCGGCGCCCGAGCGCGCACAATCGATCGGCCACGCGCCACTTCGCCAACCACCCAGAGACCGCCATTGAATTGGACGAGGCCCTCAAATCGTCCCGCGCGCTGGGCGCCCGCTTCCTGAATGAGCCGGCCGTCGGATTGGAAGTCGAACTCCAAACCAGGCAGATCCGCCTCGAGCGTGACCATGTGCGCTTCCAGCGCCGCCGGCAATTGATTCGCCGTCCGCGGAGCGTGCGCGGCATCCGGTGGAAACATCGCCGCGGCGGATGCGACGGTGTCCGCGGCGTCCGCAACCTCCTCCACGCGCCGGTGCATATCCTCAAAGAAAAGATAGGCACCTAGCTGGGAATAGAGGATTCGCGCCGAGAGCGCGCCCAGGACAAGAAGCATCGCCACGGGCACGACGGCGATGAAAATGTACGCGATGATGAGCCGGTTCCGCAGGCTCCAGAGCAGTCGCGTGCGCGTCCAGCCGCCGATGCGAAAAATCAGGTAGCCCAGGGAAAGAAAAAAAAGAAACGCGACGAACCGCGCGAGCGGCGGCTCGCGCCCCACGATGCGCGCGGCCCACACCGCTGCGTAAAGCAGCGCGATGCCCAACGCGATGCGGTCCACCGGCGTGAGCCGCCGAAGCGAGCCGCGGAAAGAACCTTTGTTGTTGGCAGACCGCACGGGTAGAGATTATCGCATTCGGCGAGTTCGCAGGAGAGGGCGAACTTCAAATGCGCGATGCTTCGCCGCCATTTGACCGCGTTAGTTCCCGGGATTGCCGACGCGGCTATGATAGCGGCCGTAGGTAAAGTAAATCAGCAGGCCGATGACGAGCCAGATGAAAAGCCGCACCCAGGTAGCTAGGGGCAAACTGGCCATCAGCAGGAATGAAACGAGAATGCCCAGCATCGGGACGAGGGGCACCGCTGGTGTTCGAAAAGGCCGCAGCAATTCAGGCCGCTTCCTCCGCAACACCCAGACGCCCGCGCAAACGATGACGAATGCCAACAGCGTGCCAATGCTTACCAATTCGCCCAGCACGCCGATGGGAATCAACGCCGCGAACAACGCCACAAAAATACCCACGGTTATGGAAGAGATGTAGGGCGTGCGAAAGCGCGGGTGAATTTTGCCGGCCCATTCTGGCAAAAGGCCGTCGCGCGACATCGAATAAAACACGCGCGATTGGCCGAGGAGCATGACCAACATGACGCTTCCCAATCCTGCGATGGCTCCCAACTTCACAAGCAGGCTGCTGAACCGAATCAGATGTGATCCGGCGTGAAAGCCAATGCCTACTCCAGTTGCGTCTATGCCGACGGCAACCGGATCCGGGACATTCAGGGCCGTGTAGCTCACCACTCCCGTCAGCAATCCGGAGACGGCGATGTACAGAACCGTGCAGATGGCCAATGACCCGAGAATTCCGATGGGCATGTCCCTCTGCGGGTTCCTAGTTTCCTGCGCTGCCGTGGAAACCGCGTCAAACCCGATATAGGCGAAAAAGATCACGCCCGCCCCGCGCGCGATGCCCGACCAGCCATACTGTCCGAACGCTCCGAGGTTCTTGGGAATAAAGGGATGCCAATTGGCCGAGGCAACAGCGGGGTTCTTCAACACATAAAAGCTCGCCACTCCAATGAAGACCAGCACGATGGAAACCTTGATCATCACGATGGCGTTGTTCAGGTTGGCTGATTCCTTGATGCCTATGACGAGGACGGTCGTAACGAGGCAAATTGCCAGGAAGGCGACCAGGTTGAAGACGCCAGTAACATGTGGAAGCGAGTCCGGATTTACTCCCGCCGTCCTGAGAGTGTCGGTCATGTTGCTCAGAACCTGCCAGCGGTCGTTGTAATAAACGAGTTGCGTGCCTGGCGTGGCGGTGAAGGACGGAGGGATGTGGATACCGAAGTCCTGCAGAAGGCTCGTGAAATATCCGCTCCAGCCGGAGGCCACTGTGGCCGCGCCGAATGCATACTCCAGGATCAAATCCCATCCAATGATCCAGGCGAAAAGCTCGCCGAGCGTCGCGTACCCATATGTGTAAGCCGACCCGGCAATGGGGATAAGCGAAGCGAATTCCGCATAGCAGAGCCCGGCGAATACGCAACCGATCCCCGCCAGAATGAAGGAGAGGACGATCGCAGGGCCTGCGTATTTTGCCGCGGCGGCGCCCGTCAGCACGAATATGCCGGCGCCGATAATTGCCCCCACGCCGAGCGAAACCAGCGAGACCGGGCCGAGCACGCGTTTCAGTGAGCCTTCGCCCGTCTCTTCGGCTTCGCGCATGAGAAGATCAATGGGCTTCTTTACGAATATCGAACCCGCCATGCGGTTCCTCCGTTTCAGTGTCGTATAAGATTCGAGCTTTTTTTTCCAGAATCCCGCCCAAATCCCCACGATTGCCTTAAGATGATTTCACCGCGCGTGATTCCTTGAATGCAGAGCGCAGCATCATTGCCGCCGTGTAAAGCACAACGACAATCACCAGCCAGATGACGTACTTGAGAGGCAGCGACTTCACAATGTACGCCGCGATCAGGACCCCCGGAACTCCCCCGATGGTCAGCCCTATAGCCGCTTTCCAATCGTAGCGCCCGCTTTTGATAAATCGCACGCTGCCCGCGGGCATCAGAAATGCGCACGATCCCATCATGATCGGAAATGCCGCCTTCGGGTCCATGGCCAGCAAGCTAACCAAAATCATACAAGGAGCGTAAAGCCCGATGCCTAGCGTCATCAGCGCGCCCAGGGCAAAATTGCCTATCACTCCTATAACGAGCCGAGTTCCCTCGAGGCTCAAGCTTTCGCCCCCTACTGGAAAGAGATTGAGTTGCTTCATCAGGAATAGGCCCGCAGCACAGATGAGGGCAAAGCCCATTCCTATTTGCACCGTGCGCCGTGGCCAGCGGGATACGATCCCCGCTCCCAGCCATGCCCCCAGCACTGCGGCGGCGATCATGGCGAACAGCGTGCGCATGTCCACGGTTACAATGGCGATAAAAATGAGAGCCTCGACAGCCGTCGGGATGGCATGGCCGACGTTAAGCGTCCCGGGGATTGCTTCATCCTTGACGCCCCGAAGAAACTTAAACGTTGAAGTTGTGGTGGCGAAAGATCCAATGCCCAGTGTATCCAGAAAATTCGTGACAAATCCGATCAGCGCGCGTATCCAAAAATGAAAACCTTTGCTCGCGGAAAAGTCTGGGCGCGACTTTTGCGATGCGCCGATCCAATAAGCGATGTAGCCAGCCGCCACAACGCCGAGCGCTATCAGCAGTGCCGTTTTCATTTCGATCCCTCGGACTCCGCACCGTGCGCCGACCAACACTCCGCCGCAACAGCAAGAAATTCCCGCGCTCGCGCGGCTGGATCCGCGGCGCAAATCAAGTCGCGCGCTACGGCCACGCAATCCGCGCCCGCGCGATAAACCTCCGGGGCGCGCTCCACCGCGATTCCGCCGATGGCGACCAGCGGCTTCCGCGTGAGTTCACGCGCGCGGCGAATAAAATCCACTCCTACGACCGCATCCGGCTTCTCTTTTGTTGCCGTGGCATAGATCGGCCCGACTGCAACATAATCCGCCGAAGTCGCATCCGCTGCACGCAATTGCTCAAGCGTGTGCGTCGAAACGCCAACCCAGAAACGGTCCTTGCCTGCAGCGTTCCCTGACCCATTTCCACAAACTGCGCGCGTTGCCTCGACGGGCAAGTCCTGTTGCCCAACATGCACGCCGCCCGCGCCCGCAAGCCGGGCAACATCAGCGCGGTCATTCACAATGAACCGGACAGAAGTATTCTCCAATTCATGTGCAATCCGGGAAGAAACCTCGAAAAAAACACGGGAGGAAGAGTTCTTGCTTCGATATTGGACCAGCTCAACTCCGGATTGTGCCAACATTTTTGCGAACGCTGGCTCCGAATCTGCGAGCAAATCGGCGTCCATTATTGCATACAGACGCGGAAAGACAAGGCTCATTTCCCGTGCGCCGCTGACGCCAACCCCGACCCTTCCAGGAAATGAGTGTCGAATCGGCCGGCCTGAAAATCAGGGTTCGCAAGGATCTTGCGATGGAGCGGAATCGTCGTCTTTACGCCTTCCACGATGAACATATCCAGCGCGCGGCGCATCCGGGCGATCGCTTCGGCGCGGTCGCGGCCGCGCGTGATGAGCTTCGCGATCAGCGAGTCATAGTAGGGGGAAATGACGCTATCGGTGTAGGCCGCCGTGTCCACGCGCACGCCTGTTCCGGAGGGAATGTGGAACGTTGTAATGCGTCCCGGCGAGGGAGCGAACGTTTCCGGATCCTCCGCATTGATGCGGCATTCCATCGAGTGCCCGCGGAATTCGATGCGGCCCACGGCCTCTTCGAGGCGTTCTCCCGCCGCCAACCGGATCTGCGCCTTGATGAGATCCACATTGGTGGCCATTTCCGTCACGGCGTGTTCGACCTGGATGCGTGTGTTCATTTCGATGAAGTAGAAGCTGCCGTCTTCATCGCGAAGGAATTCGACCGTCCCTGCGTTCGTGTAGCCGATTTTTTGAAGAGCTGTGACGACTTGGTTTCCAAGTTCATTGCGAGTCGCCTCGTCCACAATCGGGGAAGGCGACTCCTCAATCAGCTTCTGATGGCGCCGCTGAATGCTGCACTCGCGTTCGCCGGTGTGGATGACTTTTCCATACTTGTCCCCGAGGACCTGGAACTCGATATGCCGCGGCCGCTCGATGAACTTTTCCAGATAAACGTCGGGAATCCCGAACGCCTGCTGCGCTTCCATGCGCGCCGTCTCAAATGCCGTGGCCAGCTCCGCCTGCTTTCCCACCACGCGCATCCCACGCCCGCCGCCGCCCGCAACGGCCTTGATGATGAGCGGGTATCCGATGCGCTTCGCGGCTTGCAATGCCGCTGCCTCATCCGGCACTGCGCCGTCACTTCCAGGGACGATGGGCAGTCCGGCCGCGGCAACTTCCCGCCGCGCGCGGTCTTTTTCTCCCATCATGCGGATCAATTCGGGGCGCGGGCCGATGAGTGTGATCCGCGAGGCCTCACAGACCTCTGCAAAATTGGCATTCTCCGAAAGAAACCCGTAACCGGGGTGAATGGCGTCCACATTCGTGATTTCCGCTGCGCTGATAACGTTCGGGATGTTGAGGTAGCTATCGCTGCCGCGTGGCGGCCCGATGCAGACCGCTTCGTCGGCAAACCGCACGTGCAGCGAGTTGCGGTCCGCTTCGGAATAGACGGCAACGTTGGGAATGCCCAATTCCTTGCACGCGCAAATTACGCGCAGGGCAATTTCGCCTCGGTTGGCAATCAGGATTTTTCGGAACATGGTTGGCGGTACGTGTGACGCTGCCAAGCGGTGAGGGCTCTCCAACCCATCTCCGCCGCCTGCTACTTCTTACCTTCCGGGCGAATCGCAAACAGCGGTTGGCCGTATTCCACTGGCTGCGCGTTTTCCACCAGCGCGCGCAATACCACCCCGCTCACATCCGATTCAATTTCATTCATCAGCTTCATCGCTTCGACAATGCAAATCACCTGTCCCGATTTCACGCGGTCGCCCGGCTTCACAAAGGGCTTCGCCTCAGGGCTCGGGGAGTTAAAAAATGTTCCGACGATGGGCGACTTGACGAGGTGCTCGTTTTCCTGCGCAGCGGCCGCGACTGCCGGGGCGGACGATTCGGACTCCGTCGCTGCCGGCGGCCCGGCGGGTTCCGCCGCTCGGCCCGCGCCCTTGCGAGATGCCGTGGATGCAGGGGCACCCCTTCCAGCCCGCTTCAAGGCGATCCGGAAATCTCCCCGCGCGAATTCAAACTCTTCGAGGCCGTGCTTGCTCATGAAGGAAAGCAAACGTTCGATTTCGGCCAAGTCGAGTCCCGGCAGGCCTGAATTGTTCTGTTGGAGTGTCTTCTTGGGTGCCATGAAGTCTCAGAGTTCCAGGAGTTCTCTGGGAGCGGTCGTCAGGATTTCTGTTCGCCCTTTGTAAATCGCCACATCATCTTCAATTCGGATCCCGCCTACGCCTTCGACGTAAACACCAGGTTCAACCGTAACCACCATGCCGGCTTCCAGCAGCGTTTTCTGACCGGCTGCCAGCCGGGGATCCTCATGTACCTCAATCCCCAGACCGTGCCCTGTGCTATGTACAAAGAACTTGCCCAACCCGTAGGAGTCCAAAACACGCCTGGCTGCTTGATCCGGTACCCCAGCCGCCACACCGGTGCCGAGCGCCTGAATGGCCGCTGCCTGAGCCTCCAGAACCGCCTTGTACCACGTTTTGACGCGCTTCGTAGCCTTCCCGAGGTAAACCGTCCGCGTCAAGTCAGAACAGTAGTGGGCGAGTATAGCACCCAGGTCGAGCACCACCAATTCATTTCTCCTCAAACGCTTACTGGTGGGCCGGGCGTGTGGCAATGCCCCCCGGGGACCCGAAGCGATGATGGTCTCAAAGGAGGGGCCTTCCGCCCCCAGTCTTCGCATTCGGAAATCCACCTCGGCGGCCAGCTCAAGTTCCGCGATTCCCGGCCTTATCACCTTGATTACTTGTTCGAATACGTCCGAAATCAGGAGGGCCGCCCGGCGCATCTGTGCGAGCTCGGCCTCGGATTTGACCGCCCTTAGGGCCTCCACCCAACCTTGCTCCGCTTGCCACCTGACTCGGCGTCCACCGGCGCGAAACAGTTCTCGCTGGGCAGCGACAGTGATGTGGCTGGGGTCGTAGGCTATGCGCAGCGTGGCGCGGCTCCTTCGAGCAGCAATGTGAGCCCCCAGGACCAAGAGCGCGGATCCACGGCTGATCTCAGCCTTTACTTTAGAAAGCTTCAACTCTATCCGCGCTTGCACCGAATACCGGCCATCCGTAAAGAGTATGGCGCGGTCCGGCTGCACAAAGAGCACTCCGGCCGAGCCCGTGAAGCCTGTCAGGTAGTAGATGTTGGGAAGATGCGTGACGACCGCGGCGTCCGCGCCGGAACGCTCGATTTGCCCGCGCAGACGGCGCATCCGGTCGTGAAATTCCGTGTGCATAAATGGAAGGGAGGAGACTTCCGTCTCCTCCGTTCCGAGATTCTGCACTTCTTTTCGCGGTTTGGCTAGTCTTGCGAGACCCTTGGAGTCAGGAAGAAAAGGAGCGTCTGCGCTTTCACGCTGACCGCGCGCTCTTTGAAAAGGTTGCCGATTAGAGGAATGCTGCCGACGAACGGCACCTGATTGCCCGTCGTGCTTTGCGAGTTGATGATGACTCCTCCCAGCATAATCGTTTCGCCATCGCGCGCGACCACCTGGTTGTCCACGGACTGAGTATCGAGTCCGGGTTGGCCGAGGACGGAAAGTGAGTTATCGACGGATGTATTTTCCACGTGGACGGTCATGAAGATCGTCCCATCCGCGGTAATCTGTGGCGTGACGCGCAGCATGAGCACCGCCGCGACGTATTGGGTTGAAACCGTGTTGTTGACCGTGGTTTGAATCGGGATCTGCTGTCCCTGCTGGACCATTCCTTCCACGTTGCTCTGCGTCACGACCTTCGGAGCCGAAAGAAGTTTGGCAACGCCCTTCGATTCGGCGGCTGTGATGACGTAGTCCAGCGAGAAATTCGGCGATACGTGAGTGAACGAGAGGCCCGATGTGGGAGCCACCGCCGGCAAGTTCGTAATCAGCGGCATGGAACCGGTGCTCCCGACGACGATGGGGGGGAGGAACGGTGAATTCGTATGGATAATCGGACTTGTCCCCGCGGCCGAGGCGCCTCCGACAACGTTTCGAGCATTAGCGGACTGCCCTCCAATCGCCAGTTGTGAGCCGATATCCTGAGCGAAATTGCGCGACGCCAGGACAACGCGCGCTTCGATCTCCACTTGTTGAGACTTGCGGTCAAGCTGGCGGATCATGTCGTCAATCTTGGGGATCTGCGACGGAATGTCCCGAATAATGAGCGTGTTGGTCCGGGCGTCTCCGATAATGCTGCCCCGGTGCGACAGGAAAGACCGGAGCAATTCGTCGAGAGCCTTGCCCTGTTGCTGGCGCCCGGCGCCTCCTCCGCCACCCTGGCCCTGCTGTTGCGTGGCCTTCGCATAGCTCAATTGTCGCGTGACCGTTACCGTCTCAACGGAATCCTGCTGGGCCTGCGCCAGCGCCGCTTGCTGGTCCGCTTCGGCCTTGATTGTTGCTTTCGACGCGATCCGGAGGACGTTTCCATCCAATTGCTTGTCGAGGTTGTTGTTCTTCAATACGATGTCGAGAACCTGATCCCACGGCACGTCGTCCATCACCAGCGTCAGATTACCCTTCACGGAAGGATCCAGCACGACGTTTAATCCACTGACTTCATGAATCAAGCGGAAAAAGTCTTGCAAGTCCACATCCTTGAAATTCACCCGAATGGGCTCGCCGGTGTATCGAGGCGCTGCGGAAGGCGGTCCTTGCTGCTGGGACCCAGACTTCACAGGCTGAGGCGCGGCTATCGGCTGCTCCGATGCTGGCTGGCTCGGCGGCTGATTCTGCGGCTGTTGTGCTTGGGGCGGTGGTGGCTGCACAAAAGTCGCCAGCGCAAATGACGTCCCGGTCAGCCAGTTTGGCAATGCGACCTGCGGAGGTGCGATGACCTGCATTTGCGTTACGGATTGAATCTTCGGCGCCCGGATGCCACGATTCGTGTTAAGCGAAGTCCGGTGCGGAGATGCGGACGGACTCTCCTTCGACCCCGGCTGATCCCCAAATACAACGAGGATGCCGTTGGACGAGGTAATCACCTGATAGGGAGTCCAGCGATCAAGTTCCACAACCACGCGCGCAACGTCCGGTTGGAATTGCCCGATACGGACGAGCTTGATCGGCGCGGCTGTCCCTGCAATCGTATTCGACGAGACAACTGTCGCGTCCGCGAAATCCAGCACGAGCCGGTCGGGATTGGTCAGCCGCAAGGCGTGGTAGTGAAACTCTCCATGGCCTTCAATGCGTACCTGCGGAGCCTGCCCTTGTTCCGCCACCGCGACGCGCGATATGCGCACGGGCGCGGAAGCCATTACAGAAGCAGAATGCGCAGCCGGAGGCGGAGCTGCCGGTGTCGCAGAATCGAAAACAACCTCAAGCTGCACTGGATTGGAGTGATCGAACCGGGGCTGGGCCGGCCCGTCGAGCAAAACCTCCAAACGCAAACCTGTGTTGGATCCTTCCGTGTAGGAGACAAGGCGGTAGCTCGAGACATGTGCTGCGGCCACCATCTGTGTGTGCGTGTCTTCCGCCGCAACCACGCCGGGCAGCGTCACGACGAGCATTCGGTCATTGGGACGCGCCGTCGTGTACGTGAATGGCGCCGTCGCCTGCGCAACAATGTGCACACCATCCGCCGTGATCCACGCGGTCACATGCACCGCGGGAGATGTCGGGCCGGGTCCTGCCGCAGCCCCGCCGGCGAGTAGTGCGACACCCGCCACCAGGATGCTGGCAAGCCCGAGGGCCGGCCATTTGCTCTTCATGGCTGTTCTCCTAAGCTGGGGTTCATTTTCCTTATAACTTGGCGCTCGGTCGGATTGCCGAACGCATCCTTGCCGACTTCGTGGAACGTCACGCCATCGATATCGATTCTCTCCACTCGGCCGTCAAAAAGTTCATCGCCCGCGTGGAGGAAATAAACACTTCGCTGCGGGTTGGCAACCACCGCGATCATTCCGCTTGGGCTGCTCAGGATTCCCTGGATCACGAGTGTGTTCACTTGCAGTCCGGCTTTGCCCGGTGGCAAGCGGACCATCTCCCCTTCGCTCCCGCCCTGATGTTTGCCAACCAGCGTCACAAATGGGTCGCGACGCACCGGGGGCGGCGTGGGCCTTCCCGTGGTCGTCGTCGTGGACGCGGGTTTCTTGCCCGGCGTCTGAGCCGGCTTCGGCGGCGGATTCTTCTGTTTCTGCGTCGCGGCGTTGTTCGTTGCCGGCTTTTTGGGCGGCTGTTGCGGTGGAGTTGCGGGCGGCTTCGCAGGCGGATTCGACTGAACTCCGGTCCCTTGCCGCCCATTCTGACTTTGACCTTGCGCCTGCGTAGCTGAGTTCGTCTGCTGCGCCTGATTGACCCCGCTCTGCGCCTGGTTCTTCACCGTCGCGGGGTTCACTTGCGCATGCAGTGTCCCCATCGGCGCCAGCAGCAGCAGCGCCAGTCCCATCGCCGGATTTGATATTGTGCGTCGCATCGTCTGGGCCATTTTCAATACCGTGTTCAGTGCTTTGCGCCTTGCGCGTTACCGACCGGAGGCGCCTGTTCTCCGGGTTTGGTGAAAAAGGTCACAAGCGTCAGTTTTCCGCTTACGCTCGTCGCGGGCCGCATCGGGACCTTCGTCTTGTCGCCCGGCTTGAGCCCGCCCAAGCTGAGGTCGCCCACATTGATGATTCGCGAGAGCCGGCTGAGCCGCGCGAAAAAGTCGATCATCGCGTAATACGGCCCGTCCACTTCCAGGTCAAACGGCATCTCGTAGTGATATTCCTTCGGCGTCACGGCCCCCGCCGTTATGTGGCGGATTTCCACGCCCGCTGCCTGCGCCGCGCCCTGCACCATGCGGATGAACTCGTCCAGGCTCTTTTCTTCCGGCACGATCACCTGCAGCGTATCGAGTTGCTTCTGCATCGCTTCGGTTTCCGCTTTGAATTCGGAATAGCGCCGGCGGTAAACCTCGAGCGAGCTGACCTCTTCGGAAAGCGTCTGCCGCTGGGAATTCAGTGTTGCAAGCTGGTTGCGCTCGCTCTGCACCGGAGAGACCGGCACCCATTCGCCCAGCCCGATGATGATCGCCGCCAGCGTGGCGTACACCAGCGCCTGCAGGTACCAGGGCATTTCACGGAAGGAGATTGCCATCGCCCTTACCCCTTCCTCGCCGGAGCGGTTGGCTGCGGCGCCGGCGCCGTCGGGGGCTTGCTGCCCGGAGGCGCGAATTCTGCGTTCAATATAAAATCAAAAAGTTGCACGTCGGGGTTCTCGTTCTGCTTTGCTTCCTTGATTTCCACCTGCGCGAAATATCCGGAGCGTTTCAGCTGCGTGATATATTCAGCCACTGCGTTGATCGACCCCGCTGTTCCGACAATCGTGAGTGAATTGCCTTTGCGGGAGAGCGATGTCAGCCAGAGCGTCTCGGTTCGGCTCACGGTGTTGGCCACCGCGTCGAGCAGTTCCTGCCCGCCCGTCCGGTTCCGCTGCAGCTCTTCAATCACGTTGATCCGCTGTTGCAGCAGGTTCTTCTGCTTCTCGAACGCGTCCACTTGCTGCTTGATCTGCTCGAGCTGCGCTTTCTGCTGCGTCTTCTGGTCGATGTCCTTCTGCACGTCCTTGATCTTGTTGCTCAGCTGCCAGTAGTCGATGCCCAGGAAACCGATTCCGAGCGCCAGGGCCAGAACCAAAAACAGCAATTGCAGCGTCGATTCCAGCGGGACTGCGCGCCGCTGTGCTTTCGGACGGGATTGGCCAAGCAGGTTGATTCGGATCATGGCTGATCAAAACTCCTCAATGCCAGGCCCACCGCGATCGCCATTCGCGGCGCAATCTCGCGGATCTGCTCCTCATTGTGTTTGGCCGGGTTGATGACCACTTTCCGGAACGGGTACATCTCTTCCACAGGCACCGCAAACTCTTCGCGCAGCAAATCGATCAGACCCGGCACGCGCGCCGTGCCACCCGCCACATAAATCCGTTGGATGGACTCGCCGCTCGCCGTCGCGCGGAAAAAATCAAATGTTTTCTGGATTTCCAGGATCAGAATGTCGGAGACCGACCGCAGAATCGTCGCGCGGTGTTCATCGCTCACGCCCGCGATCGCCTCGCCGGTTTTCAGCCGCTCCGCGTCCTCATAGCTCAAGTCCAGCTCTTTCTGCAGCGCGTCGGTGTACTGGTTCCCGCCCACCGAAACGTCGCGCGGGAACAGCGGTATCCCGCCGCGCACAATGTTGATGTTCATCATGCTCGCGCCCACGTTCAACAGCGCCACGGTCTGCGACGGCTCCGGGTCGTAATTCATCTCAAAACAGTTTTGCAGTGCGAACGCGTCAATATCCACTACCACCGGCGTCTTCCCCGCTTGCGCCAGCACGTTCGTGTGATTCAGGATTTTGTCTTTCTTCACCGCCACCAGCAGCACGTCCATCTGCGAATCAAGCGAGTCCAGGTGCTGATAGCTGAGGTTGACGTCCGCGATGTCGAATGGGATATGCTGCGCGGCCTCCGACTGGATCCGGTCGTAAAGCTCGTCTTCGCTCATCAGCGGCAGCGCCACGCGCTTGGTGATTACCGAATGTCCCGAGACCGCCGTGGACACGTTTTTCGTCTTGATCCCTTGCTTGTCGAAAATGTTGGAGATCGCCGCGGCCACTTGCGGCGCATCCATAATCGCGCCGTCCACTACCGTGTCTTGCGCCAGCGGCTCCAGCCCGTAATTCACCAGCTCGTAACCCTGGCGCGAAGCCTTCAGTTCCACGGCCTTGATGGAACTCGAGCCGATATCCAGCCCGACGAGCTGTTTTTGTTTGCTGCCGCCAAACATCAATCGAGCCCCTTTCCTGCTTCCGCGTCGATCTTCCCTACCGGCGCCGCTTCGGCCGGATCTGGCTCATTTTTCTTTCCATCCACCGGTCCAACACGGACTTGCGTAGCTTCCATCGATTCCCCAGCTTGAAGGCCGGTACTACGCCCTCGCTCACGTAGCGATACATCGTGTCCGCGGAGACTCCCAAATAAAGCGACGCCTGGCGCAGACTCATTACCTCCCTTGCTTCGCTAAAGCTGTGCGCGCGCGCTGCCATGTTTCGTTTCTAATTTTTGTCCGGCCGCCCCAAACTTGAATTACACCCAACACCGTCCGCTCCCGCAATTAGGGCATCCCCTTTAAATCGCGTCAAGCTGTACGAATGGGCAGTTGTCGTAAGAATGGGGGGAGTTCTTGGGTAGTTTTAGGCAGTTTTCGGCGGCCAACCGCGATATATGCGCCAAAAATCACACTTTTGAGGACCGCGTTGCAAGGATAAAGGGTGTTTATTTTTTTCTTCGCGGATATTTCGGCAGTTCCAAACTGGTCCAAAGGGCATCCACCCGGTCGGAAATTGCCCCTTCCATCACGATTTCGTCGGGCCACGGACGGGCAAATCCCTCGGTCGCCCACTTCCGCGTCGCGTCAATTCCCATCTTCGAGCCGAAGTCCTGCACGCGCGCCGCGTGGTCCAGCGTATCCACCGGACCGAACATAAATTGCACGTCGCGCTCGGGGTCGATCGCGCAGAGCGTCTTCCACACTACCTCGCGCGGATTCTGAATATCCACGTCGTCGTCCACCACCACGATCACCTTCGTAAACATCGCCTGACCGAGCGACCAGATCGCATTCATGATCTTCCGCGCGTGCCCCGGATACGATTTCCGGATCGCGACGATCATCAAATTGTGAAAGATCCCCTCGGCCGGCATCGCCACGTCCACAATCTCCGGATACTGCATCTTCATCACCGGCAGAAAAATCCGCTCGACCGCGTGCCCCATCCAGAAATCTTCCTGTGGCGGCGGCCCGACAATCGTAGTCAGATAAATTGGATCGCGCCGGTGCGTGATGCACGTCACGTGGAAAACGGGATACTCGCCTTCGAGCGAATAAAATCCGGTGTGGTCGCCGAATGGCCCTTCCGTCCTCATCTCATTCAGCTTGACGTACCCTTCGAGCACGATTTCCGCGTTCGCCGGAACTTCCAGGTCCACCGTCTCGCACGCCGCCATTTCCACCGGCTCGCGCCGCAAAAATCCCGCGAACATGAATTCGTCGAGGTCCGGCGGAATCGGAAGAATTCCTGATAGACACGTCGCCGGGTCCGCGCCAATCGCCACCGCGACTTCTATGCGCCCTTCGGGATTCGCGGCGCGCGCGCGGCGAAAATGTTCCGCGCCGTGCTTCTGCGTCTGCCAGTGCATCCCCGTCGTGCGCTCGTCGAACACCTGCATCCGATAAACGCCCACGTTGCGCTTCCCCGTCTCCGGATTCTTCGTGATCACCAGCGGCCAGGTGATGAATCGCCCCGCGTCCTGCGGCCAGCATTTCAAAATCGGAAAATCGAAAAGCGAGAAGCCTTCTTTTTTGATTACCTCTTTGCACGGCCCGCTGCGAACGCTCTTCGGAAAAAATGAGCCCAGCTCCGCGAGCTTCGGCAGCATCTTGATTTTTTCCAGCAGGCCCTGCGGCGATTGGAAGTCCAGCATCCCGCGGATGCGCTCCGCGATTTCATTCACGTCATTTACTTCGAGCGCGAGATTCATGCGACGCTCGCTGCCCAGCGCGTTAATCAGCAGCGGCACGCGCGATCCCTTTGGCTTTTCAAAGAGAAGCGCCGGGCCGCCGGCCTTCGTCGCGCGGTCCGCAATCTCCGTAATTTCGAGCACGGGGTCCACTTCCACGCCGACGCGCTTCAGTTCCCCCTCGCGCTCCAGCCGCTCGATGAACGCCCGCAAATCCTTGTACGCCACTCCGCCTCCGAATTAAGTAACACAGGCTTCAGCCTGTGTGATTTCCGCCTTTGGTAGCGCAGCCACCCGCCGCCGCGGGGCTGTGCGCTTCTGCCAAATCTATCCGCGCAACTCTGCCAAACAGAGAAGCGTCAATCTAGCACGGATTCACCTCAATGCGAGCGCCCCGCTTTCTTCACGCAATGCTCTCTTGTCCGTCGTTTCAGCCTGTGCTAGGGTTTCCTTAGAGCGGGCGTAGTTCAATGGCAGAATAGGAGCTTCCCAAGCTCTAGACGTGGGTTCGATTCCCATCGCCCGCTCCATAAGTACTCATTCGGATTACCCATCGCCATTTCTGGCGGAGTACCGTCAAGTACCGATCGGGACTCCGACGGTTACAAGCCGTCAGGCCCTCTAGTTGTTCATGTACGGGCGCACAAGGTCATTAAATTCGCCGGCAGTTTTACATTTTTTATCGGCTAGCTCACAGGTGACTACTCGATCCTGCGTGCTGGCGGTCGGCTTGATATAGATTATGTGGTCTTCAGCGAAGCTTGCGTATTTAGCATTCTCATAGACATCCCACAACGTGATGTCATTCACCCATGAATCACCCAAGCCCAAAGAATGGTGATATTCAACGAGGATGAAGCACTTGTTCAACGATTTATTGTAGTGGTTCGTGAAATCCAACAGTTCTGTATCTTTGTCACGCGACCAATTCTCGTTGAACCACGTCTTGGCATCTTTCGAGCACTTTGCTTGAAAATCATAGTCGGCTGTCGCGTGATTCTTCTCCACCTCTGCTTTCAAATCTTGATTCTGTTTTTCCAGGTTGGCGATCTTCTCGTCGTCCCGGCTGCCACACCCCATAACCATGAGGAGGATGACGCCGAAAGCGATCATGCAAATACGCATGGAAGTCAGGCACTTATATCATAAGGAATGATCGAGTGACGCCATTGAATCGTTACTTTTAGAGCGTGCGGAGGGGCTAACCCACTGACCCAGCGCGAATTGGATTCGAGACCATGTGGGTTCGATTCCCATCGCCCGCTCTTTTCAATCTACTTTGTCATACACTCTTGTTTCTTTCCTTGATCTGGAAAGCACTTCGACTCAGCTGTGATCCGATTATCTGCTAAACTACTTACTCATGATTCTAATGCCAAAAGCTGGATTCAAGTACTACGCGCTCCACTACTTGAATCTTTGGGTATCCCAAGATCGACCGTGCTACCTCGCGTTAAAGGGCCATCACCGCGAAAGAAAACTAAAGGCGCTCGCAAAAGCGGCTGCGGTCTACGGAATCGCCAGAACTCTTCCCGGCCGGGACAGCATGAAGGACGGACATGAAAAATACCGTCCGCTCCTAAGGATCCTTGAGCAACAGAAACGGGGGGACTTTCGACGCGACAAGCTTCCGATGCGCATAAAAAGCGTAAACCGGCAGATCATGCGTAAATGCAAAGCTCATCATCAGGTTCTCTCTCTGACGACAAAGTTTCTCTGGCTGAAACTGCAAAGCCCAATCATTATCTACGACAGCCGTGCCAGAAAGGCACTCAATGTTCGACCGAACGACATTGAAAAATTCTGCAGAGAATGGCGCAAGAACTTTAAAGCCTGTAAGAGAGCGATCCGAGTCGCCTGCGCTTCTTTACACAAAGTGCACGAATACGCGGAAAATCCGGAGATAGCCACCCCTCAGTACATCGCTAAAATAGCAGCGAAACGGTGGTTTAGAGAGAGGGTATTTGACGTCTACCTTTGGCGCCGCGGCGGGCCTAAGCAGCAAGACTCATAATTCCTAGACGTAGGTTCGATTCCCATCGCCCGCTACAATCTCTCCATCCGCTTTCCTCTTACCACTCCGTCCCTGCTACCCGAACCCTACAGTCCGCATCCTTTAATTCCGGCGGAATGCTCGACCGCGCCGCCGTCCGCGTCACTTTTATATGGTCGCGCCGCGTAACAATTCCTCAACTCAAGCGTCCTTTCTAATGAATCACAATGCCTTGGACTTCAAGCATGCAGAAGAGATTGACCGGCGTCGTTGCGTTGCTGCTTCTCTCTTCCCTCGGATGTAGCAATCGCACCGTAACCCCATCACCAAATGGCGAAGCAAGCGAAGAAGCAGTCCATTTTGTCAGCGGAAGTATAACTCTCGCGGGGACGCTCGTTCTCCCGGCGGGATCTCGGCGGCATCCAGCAGTCGTACTCTTCCATGGTTCTGGACCTCAAAGCCGCGACCTATTCACCGCCCGCTGGTTCGCGACCCACGGGATCGCGGCGCTGGCGTATGACAAGCGCGGCGTCGGCGAATCCACCGGCGACTTCCAGGCGGGCCCGTTCATGGATGTTTGTGACGACGGTCTCGCTGCCCTTCAGTATTTGAAGTCGCGCAAGGAAATTGATCCTGAACACATTGGAGTGTGGGGCCTTAGCCAGGGCGGTTGGCTCGGACCGCTGGCTGCTTCGCGTTCCACCGACGTCTCCTTTGTCATGGCGATCTCCGGCCCCGGCGTTTCTCCCGGCGAACAGATGCTCTTCTTTTACGCCAAGGAACTCGAAGCGCGAGGCCTGCCCGAGCGCGAAGTCGATGAAGCTACCGCGTTGCGCCGGGATGTTTGGAATTACATCTTCACCCGCAAAGGATTCGAACTCGCGCGCGACGAGCTCGAACAGGCGCGCAAGAAACCGTGGTACGACGAGGTCAGATCGCAGCAGGACAAATTGTTCGATCCACTCGTGACGCCTTCTAATCTCGACAAGCCCAACACCGCTCGCTTCCGGCGCGAGATGACCTACGATCCCCTCCCCGCGCTGCGTGCACTGCGCGTGCCGTCGCTTTTCGTGTTCGGAGACGCGGACCGCCTCGTGCCCGTCGAAAAGAGCGTCGCCATTATCCGTGAGACTCTCACGCAAAGCGGCGCAAAGGATTTCACCATCCGCGTCCTCCACAACGCTGACCACGGCATGTATTTGGTCAGCGAGAATGCAAACGGGATCGTGGACCCGGAGTATCTCGGCACAATGCAGGCCTGGCTTACGGCGCACGTCCCGGGCTCACACTGAATTGCGACGCGCCACTCGAAACCCATAATCCGCGTACTTGAATTCCGGTGGAATACTCGACCGCGCCGCCGTCCGCGTCACCTTAATATGATGCCGCCAGGAACCGCCCCTTGACGCCCTCCGCCCTGTCGCCTGCTCATTGCACGGATTCCGCTCCGGCGAGCGCGAGTAATAGCCTGCGTCATACCAGTCCGCGCACCACTCGTGGACGTTGTCGCCAATGTTGTAAAGCCCGTACGCATTCGCCGCATAGAGCCCCACCTGCTCAGGTCCACTCTTCCACCTCGCGGCATAATCGGGCAACTGGTTTTCCGGAAACTTGCCGGCCGCCGTCTCGTCCGGTGGCACATTTCCCCACGGATAATCTTCGCCTTCCACGCCGCCGCGCGCTGCCCGCTCCCACTGGGCTTCACTAGGTAAATGATATGAACGCCCGCTCATTCCGCCCAGCCATTCGCAATACGCCACCGCGTCAAACCACGACACAGCCACAACTGGTTGCCGCGGATCGTTGAAGTTTGCATCTTCCCAGTGCAGCGGCTTCGCGCGGGCCGTCGCGGCAAGAAAGCGGGCATATTCGGCATTTGTAACCTGGCAAGCCGCCAGTTCAAACGCGTCCACCCGCACGCGATGCGCGGGCTTTTCATCGTCCCGGCCCGTATCGCATCCCATCAAAAACCACCCTTCGGGGATGCGCACCATCACCGGCTCGATGAATTCCATCTGCGCGGGTTCACTTCGAGGTTTGGGTGATGCAGCCATTTGGTTCCCACACGCGCCTTTCCAACACTAGTTCTCCGGCGCTCGCTCAGCACATGATGCAAATCTTAGCATCGAGTGGACTATCTGGCTTGGCCGGCATTCGCAGGCCGGGGCAAACTACTTCCTCGATCGAGGCCCTGACCCCGCCTCGCCTTCCCGGCGCACAATTCCCTTGCTATGTCTCGCCTGGCAGTTGACTCGATTGCTTCCTCCACCTTGATTTTCTCATTCGAACGCTCATTCGAATGAGTTTTGGGTGAAATCTTCCCACAATACCTATATAATTCTCTTGACATAAGTTAACTCATCTGGTAACATTCCGTATGAACTTCTCGCCGGAGATTCGCGATCCGCTCCCCACCGTTGGCCTTTCAACTGCGGACCATCGAGTTTCAGCCGCGCCCCTGCAAAACCCTTTTGTTCTCGGGCACCTGGAAGCAGAACTCCAATCGAGCCCCTCCGCGCCCCTGCTAACTCCAATGTCTCCAAGCACTTGGGAACAATATAGCCATAGCGCCCCTTCCGCGCCCCTGTCTAAACCCTTTGTTCTCAATCACTTGCGGGAAAAACCACAATTGCGCCCCTCCGCGCCCCTGCGTAAGTCCTTTAGAATCAACAAACCATTCAAAACACGCGCCCCACGTAAACTCAGTGAATTCAATCAGTTACAAGACCGCGCCCCTGCTAAGTCCTTTAGAATGATAGCGTTCCAGAAAGTATATGTTTTTTCTCCAAATCCCAGATGGTTTCTGTCGGGAACGGGGCACATTTGACACAAGCCACGTTCACCACTCTTCACTCGACGGGCACGAGCGCAAGCGTGACGCTGCAGGCTCCTCCGGGCGCCTATCTCCTGCGGCAGGTCAGCCAGGAGACTGTGAGTGGGCGCCTCACCGCGCTCAACACGCCCGTCGAGATTCAATGAATTCTGTTGGAGGAATCGGCAGGAAAAACGAACTGCACTTAAGCGCGCGCCCTGGAAACGAGCGAGTCCCACTTCCCCTGCGCCTTGAGGATCAGCTCCACGACTTCGCGCACCGCGCCGCGCCCGCCGCTTGCGCGCGTCACATAGTGCGCCGCGCGCCTCACTTCCGGCGTCGCATTCGCCACGGCGACGGCGAGTCCCACGCGCCGCATGACGGGCAGGTCGGGCAGGTCATCCCCGATGTACGCAACTTCTTCCTCCCGCGCGCCGGTGTGGCGAAGAATTTCTTCAAAGACGGGAATCTTCACCGCCTCGCCTTCGTAGACAAACTCCATCTTGTTCTCCCGCGCGCGCTGCCGCATCGCCGGCGATTGCCTTCCCGTAATTACGCCGGTGCGAATTCCCGCCTGCGCCGCGATCGTGAGTCCCTGTCCATCGTGCGCGTCGAAGCCCTTGAGCTCCAGCGCGGTTCCATCGGCCTGCGAAAGCAGCCAGACGTGACCATCCGTGAGCGTGCCGTCCGCATCCATCAGCAGCACTCGTATTCGCGCTGCGCGCCGCCGCACTGCAGGCGAGACCTTTGTGTTGGTGCGAGCCAGATTGTCCTCCCCTCGTGCGCAAGTCCAGTCGTCAGTACGATCGTCAATACCGCTCGAAGCTCAGTACAACTCGAGCGTCCACAAGTCGTGCAGATGGACCACGCCGCAGACGCGCTGCGCTTCGTCCACCACGACCACCGACGTGATCTTGCGCTGCTCCATCAGGCTCAGCGCGGTGCTCGCGAGCTCGTGCGGCCCAATCGTAACGGGGTTACGCGTCATCGCCTGTGCTGCAGTGAGCTCCAGTGTAGCCCCCTTCTTGCTCTGCATCAGGCGGCGCAGATCGCCATCGGTGACGATGCCCGCGAGCTTTCCTTCTTCGTCGAGGACGGTGGTCATGCCGATGCCCTTCTTGCTCATCTCGTAGATGATGTCCGGCATCTTTGTCGCGGGCGTAACGCGGGGCAATGCATCGCCCGAATGCATCAACGCTTCGACGCGCATGAGCTTCTTGCCGAGCCGGCCGCTTGGATGGAGCGCGGCGAAGTCGGCGGAGCTGAAGCCGCGGCGCTCGAGCAGCGCGATGGCAAGCGCGTCGCCGAGCGCCAGCGCGGCGGTGGTCGATGCGGTTGGCGCGAGGTTGAGCGAGCAGGCTTCTTCCTTGACGCTAACGTCGATCACAACGGCGCTTGCGGCGCCGAGCGACGAGCGCGGCTGGCCGGTCAGCGCGATGATGGGAATTTCCATGCGCTGCAATGTTGGAATGAGCCCGACAATCTCTTCGGTCTCGCCGCCGTAGGAAAGCGCGACGGCCGCGTCGCCGCGCGCGAGCATTCCGAGATCACCGTGAAGCGCTTCCGCGGGATGCAGGTAGAAGGATGGCGTGCCGGTGCTTGCGAATGTCGCGGAGATTTTGCGCCCGATAAGACCGGACTTACCCATACCGGTGACGGCGACACGGCCCTCGCAGGCGAAGAGAAGATCCACGGCGCGATCGAATGTGGCGTCGATGCGTTTTGCGATGTCCTCGATGGCGGTGGATTCAATGCGGAGGACGCGGCGAGCGGTATCGAGGCTCATGCGTCGCTCCAGCGGCGGGTGAGTGCGGCGAGTTCCGAGAGGCGCGAGAGCAATCCGCGGAGTTTGTCGAGCGGGAGAGCGTTTGTGCCGTCGCTCAGCGCTTTCGCCGGATTGTCGTGGACTTCGAGGAACACTCCATCCACTCCGGCGGCGACACCCGCGCGAGCGAGCGGCTCAATGAATTCGGGCTGGCCGCCGCTGGACTTCCCTTCTCCGCCGGGAAGCTGGACGGAATGCGTGACGTCAAAAATCACCGGATAGCCGAGTTTGCGCATCATCGGAAAAGAACGCATGTCCACGACGAGATTCTGATAACCGAAGGAAGCGCCGCGCTCGGTGAGGAGAATATTCCTATTTCCCGTGCTCACGACTTTTTCAATCGCATTCGCCATTTCCCACGGCGCAAGGAACTGACCTTTCTTCAAGTTGACGGCGCGGCCGGACTTTGCAGCGGCGAGAATCAAATCGGTCTGGCGCGAAAGGAACGCGGGGATTTGCAAGACGTCGGCGACTTCGGCTGCAGCCGCAACCTGGGCGGGATCGTGAACGTCGGTGAGGATAGGCAATTTGAGTTGGTCCTTGATTTTGCGCAGGATTCGCAGGCCTTCGGCCATTCCGGGGCCGCGGTAAGAAGAGATCGAGGTGCGGTTGGCCTTGTCGTAGGAGGCCTTATAGATGTACGGCACGCGCAGCTCGGCGGCGATGTGCGCGATGTTTTCGGCCATCTTAATTGCATGCGCTTCGCTTTCGATGACGCAAGGCCCGGCAATCAACACCAGCGGCGAATTGCCGCCGATGCGGATGGAGCCGATTGCGATTTCGCGTGTCTGGGTCATGAGAGCGGGCAAAGCCAGAGGGACAAGACTATGCGGGAATGCCGGGATTTTCAATCGAAACGCGGCGTTTGTAACAGCTTCGCTCAGCGTGAAAGATTATCGTCAATTTGAATGGCGACCATCAGCAACCCAGCGAGTTCGCGCCGGTTCACCGCGCCACTCAATCCAACGATCTTCATTGGTGGATCGCTTGTCCCACGCCGACCAAAGTCGTGTCCACATCGATGAAAAGAACTTGAGTGCTGCTCACAACGTAAAAGATCAACGTCTGTGTGCCGGCGCTACTTGAAAGACTGGCCGTTCCGCGGCCACTTGTGGTGATGGCGTATGCGTCTGTCAAAGCCAGATTGGAACTCAATGTTCCATCCGTATTGTAATCCACTGTGCCCGGTGCACTTCCCTCCCCATTGGCGTCGAATTGAGCCACGGAATCGATTTCACCCGAGCCAACGACGACTCCGCTGAAGTTCATGCCGTAATTTCCAGAGACTGATGTGTTCGAGAAAGTCCCACTCTGCTGCAAAGCCGCGCCACTGGAGACGATACTGCTGTCAATCTCAAGTAGCAGGAGGCCGTTGGTCGTGGGATAGATGGCGAAATTGATCGCGCCGCTATTCAAGGACATGGTGCCGCGTCCGTTGGCAGCCACTAAATAGGCGCCGCTCAAGGCGGCATTCTCGGTGACAACGCCTTTGTTGTTCACGTCCAGCACGCTCGTATTCAACACGTGGCCAGCGCCATCCGTATTGATGATTCCGCCGGATACAAACGTGCCGCCCGCATTCTCGCCCTCCACCGTGAAAGCGAACGAGCCGGATATGGGTGTTGCCGACTGGCGAAATGCATTGCCTGCAAGGGCCGGGGCCAAATCCGTTTCAACCAGCATGAGCTGATTGGCGTTCACCACGTAATAGGCAAAGTTGCGCGTACCGATGGCCAAAGTGCCGCGGCCATTTGTTGGAGCGGTCATGGCAAGATTTGCGGGAGCCAGCGTTACATTAGTGGTGACGCTCCCATTGACATCCGTGTCTTGAACTCCGCTGGTGAGGTTGCCGGAACTATTGACTGTAAACAATCCCGCCGATGCTTCGGCAGCTCCAGTTCCAGGGGCATCAGCGCCGGAAAGATCGAACGCAAATGTTCCCGCCAGTGCGGAGAGCGAGAACGCGGATGAACTCTGGAGAGCAATCGCGCCGCTGCCGACTGAAGTGGTGTCAAAGCGAATCAACAGCGCGTTCTGAGTGGAAACAATTACGAAAGCAATATCGAAAGTGGCGGCGCCGGCTGTCAGGGTCGCAGTGCCCTGCCCGTCGCTGGAAACAGCGTAAGTTCCCGTTACAGCCTGGTCCGTAAAAATGCCGTTCCCGCTATTGATGTCAATCGTGCCACCGGTGATCATGCCCGAACCATTGGCCTGAAAACTTCCGGCCACCGCAAAGAAGCCACTTTGATTCACGCCGGAAAAGGAAAATGCGTAGGAGCCACTGAGGCTGGAGTTACTGAACGTGCCGCCCGTGCTCCCGCCACCACCACCGCCGCCAAAGAGGTTACCGAGGCTGAAAAGCCCGCATCCGGTGAGCGAAACCGAACAAAGCAGGATAAACAAAAGCGCAAGACGGCCCCTCAAAGACATACTCACCCCTCAATTCAAATGACGCGGCGTCCTGAATTTCTCGCGGGCTGGGACACTCCAGGAGCTTACACGGCTACTGCAGACAAAGAATTTTCCAATCAAGATGAATTTCCATGGTGTACATCTGGCCGGCCGATGACATGAACGGCAAAGCCGAAGAGAAATGACGATGCGGGAACGCTGGGATTTTCAATCCAACGCGGCAAGCGGCGCGGTGTAAAGTTTTCGTGACCGGGCAGTCTCGCAAAGTGCGGTGCGCTGCGCCTACGGCGTTACTTCCGCCGCGCTGCTTTTGCCGCGCTAGTTCATCCGGATTACTTCGGTTCCGGGGGCTTGCCCAGCGCGAGCGCTTGCACGCCCTGTTCAGCCGCAAATTTATTGAACGCCACGGCATCGGTCGCGAGGAAGTGGTCGAATTCCGCCGCATGCCGCTTCACCTCAGCGGTCAGCTCGCCCAATTCATCGAGCGTCATCTGGGTGGGCGCTTCGCCGTAGTTGGCGGTAATCTGTCCCGTGACGCGCGACAACCGGTCATATACGCGCGATAGATAGTGCAGATATGCTTTGCTGTCGTGCAGCGCGGCTGAGTTGTAGAGCGGCTCCTCCATCGCGGCCACCTTTTGTTCCAGAAGGTTCGCGCGATTCCCCACCTCAGTCTTGGACCGCACACCCAATGCCCGAAGCTGTGCTCGAATCATCTCCATGTAATTCAGCAGCATGGCCAATTCTGAAATCGCGTCTCGCGCCTCGAGTGCCGCCTTGGTCTGCGCGGCAAATCCCGCGGGGTCGATCTTCACGCGCGGATCGGGTTCGACGCGCACTTTCTGGGTTAGCGTTTGCTGGGTTGCGGAGTCCATGACGTCCACTCGATATACGCCGGGCGCGACCGGCGGGGCTGTGGCACCGCGTCCGCCCCCTCCGCCACCTTCCTCGCTTCCGCTGCTCTCGGCAGCGGTTGTGAAATCGAGCGGTTTTGGCGGATCATAATTCAGAGGCCAGACGACCCGATTGATTCCAGCATGAGGACGTGAGTCCATCGTCCGAATCACATATCCTTGTGTATCGTAGATATGGACATAGACAGGCTCGCGGCGCTCCTCCACCTGCTCGGGAGTTCTGGAAACAAAAAAGGTGATCGGCACGCCGTTTGACGGATTCGGAGCGGTAAACCCGCCGAGTGAGAATCCTCCACCGCGCCCGCCGCGCCAACGAACTGCATCGGCAATCGGGAAGAGATGGAATGCCGCGTCCGCAGTCTGCAATTGTTCGAGCGGGGAAATGTCATCGAGGATAAACACGCCGCGCCCGTGCGTGGCGACCACCAGATCGTGCGTCTTCGCGGCGAATTGCAAATCAAAAACCGGCGCGGTTGGAAATCCAGCGCGCAGCGGTTTCCAATCAGAGTCACCTTCGGAATAAAAAAGCCCCGTGTCGGTTCCCACAACAAGCAACCCGCGCTTGTTGGGATCTTCCCGCACCACGTGGGCCGGCACGCCATCCGGCAGATTCCGCGTGATCGCCGTCCATGTCTTGCCGAAATTCTCCGTCTTAAATATGTACGGCTTGTTATTGTCCATCTCGTGGAAATCCACCGCGGCATAGGCCGTGCCGGCGGCGAATGGAGAGGCCTCGATCTGCGAAATGCGTCCCCATTCGGCCAAATTCGGCATGGCGCTTGCCACGTTCGTCCAGTGCGCGCCGCCATCGCGGGTCACCTGCGCGCACCCATCGTCCGTGCCCACCCAGATCACGTTCGAGTCGAGCGGCGAAATTGAAATCGAAAGAATCGTGTCGTAATTCTCCGCGTTGCTCAAGTCCAGGAGGATCGGCCCGCCGGTCAGCGCCTGCTTGGATTTGTCGTCGCGCGTCAAATCGCCGGAGATCGCCGTCCAGTGCGCGCCCGCGTCCTTCGAGCGAAAGAGGACATTGCCCCCGAGATAGACTTCGCTCGAGTCCTTCGGCGAAATGGCGATCGGCGAGGTCCAGTTGAAGCGATATTTGAGTTTTGACATCTCCAGGTCGCCCACGCCGAGGTTATACGGGCGCACGAACGCGCTCGCTTCATTCTCACGATTTGTGCGCACGATGTTCCCGCCCTGCGAATCCCCGTACACGTAGGGCGATCCGCCGCGCCCTGGCACAACATATTGCCCATCGCCGCCGACGAATACCTGCCAGTCATTGGGCCCGATGCCGCCCGCCTTCAAACTGTTCGACGGCCCACACCAGCCGTTGTTGTCCTGCAATCCCCCACAGACCGTGTAGGGAACGCGATCGTCAATCGCCACGCTGTAAAACTGCTCGATCGGCAGATTATCCAGATAGCGCCAGTGCTCGCCCGCGTCAAACGAAACGTAGATGCCGCCGTCATTTCCTTCGAGCAGGTGCGACGTATCCCGGGGGTCAATCCAGAGCGAGTGGTGATCCGGATGCACGCCGCGCGCGATGATATGCGAATTCTTTCCGCCATCGGTGGAAAGCAAAATGTCGTAGGACAAAAAATAGATGCGCTCTTCGTTGTCCTGCGGGACGTAGAGGTGCGAAAAATAGAAAGGCCGCGCCTGAATCGAGCGGTCGTCGGAAACCTTCGTCCAGCGATTGCCGCCATCGCGCGATTCCCACAACACGCCGCTCTTCGATTCCACAAGCGCGTAGACGTGCGAGGGATTGCTCGGAGCGATTGCGAGGCCGATCCGCCCCACCGGCGCCACGGGCAATCCGGACGCCAGTTTCTGCCAGGAGTCGCCGCCATCCGTGCTGCGATAAATTCCGCTCGACGCGCCGCCGCTTTCCAGATTCCACGGATGCCTTGTCTCCTGCCACATTCCCGCGTAAAGGACCTTCGGGTTTTGCGGATCCATCGCCAGATCGCTTGCACCGGTCGTGTCATTTATATAGAGAACTTTTTGCCAGCTCTTGCCGCCATCGGTGGTGCGAAACACGCCGCGATCCGAGTTCGGGCCCCACGCGTGTCCGATCGAAGCGACGTAAACGGTGTTCGCGTCCGCCGGCGACACCAGCACGACCGGAATCTGCCCGGTCGTCTCCAGCCCCATCGGCTTCCAGCTCCCGCCGCCGTCCGATGAAAAAAACACACCGTGGCCGGTGAGCACGTCGTTGCGCGGATTGCCTTCTCCGGTGCCCACCCAAACCCAGTTCGGATTCTGCGGCGCAAGCGCAATCGCGCCGATCGAAGCCGTGGGCATGTTGTCCCAGACCGCGCGCCAAGTGATTCCGCCGTCGGTCGTCTTCCAGACCCCTCCGCCCGCCGCGCCGACATAAATAATGTTCGGATTTCCAGGCGCTCCCACGACGGCAGCAACGCGCCCACCGGCGACCGCGGGGCCCAAATTGCGGAACCTCAAATCGCCAAGTGACTGTGCGTCACCGCGCGCACCGCCGGGCACTTGCGTCTGCGCGCCGCCTTGCCCTTGCGAAATCATCGGGAGCGTAAGACAGGCGATTAAGAGGCCAAGAATCGCGCTGGCTTGCGCAAAAGATTTCATGCCACTTCGAGAGTTATTCATTCTTCGCTCCGTCACGACTTTGCGAAACGTTCATCAATCACAATTCGCTAAGGCACAGCGCCAAGGGGACAAGACTATGCGGGATGCAAATCTTTTTCAATGCGAAGAGGCAATCAAAGGCCGACCCGCAGCAGCGAGGGAACGCTGACTACACCTTGGCGGCGCGGGCGGATCCTGCAGTTACGTGGGAGTCTTCGGCGTGCGAATCGGCGTGCGAGGCCTCAGTTTTCTCAGATGGCGCACCGCTCACAACACGCGAGCGGCCGTCATGCGAAGTCAACTGCTCGGCGCGGCGCTGGTGGTCGTGGGCGGCGCCGATGAAAGCGGCGAAGAGCGGGTGCGGCGCGAGCGGCTTGGATTTGAATTCGGGATGGAACTGGCAGCCGAGGAACCAGGGATGGTCGGGCGCCTCAATGATTTCGACGTAAGTGCCGTCGGGAGTTTTTCCGGTGATGCGGAAGCCGGCGGCGACGAGCGTTTTTTCGTAGTCGCGATTGAATTCATAGCGATGGCGGTGGCGCTCGCTGATTTCGAGTTTGCCGTAGGCGCGATGCGCGAAGGAGCCCGGCTCGATGACGCACGGCCACGCGCCTAGCCGCATGGTGCCGCCCATTTCGTCCACGCCGAGAAGTTCGCGGAGCTTGTAGATGACGCGGTCCGGCGTTTGCGGGTTGAACTCCGTGCTATCAGCGTGCGCGAGGCCGGCGACATCGCGCGCGTACTCGATCGTCGCGCATTGCATCCCGAGGCAGATGCCGAAGAATGGGACCTTGCGCTCGCGCGCGTATTGAATCGCGTAAATCATTCCCTGAATGCCGCGCTTGCCGAAGCCGCCGGGGACGAGAATGCCGTCGACATGCGCGAGGCGCGCGGCGGCGGTGGCCGGTGAATCCAATTCTTCCGCTTCAACCCACTCGATCACGGTGCGCTGATTGTGGGCGAGGCCGCCGTGGAGCAGCGCTTCGCTGAGGCTCTTATAGGCGTCGCCGAGCTGGACATATTTGCCGACAACGCCGATGCGGACTTCGCCCTGCGGATGCCGGATGCGCTCGACCAGTTCAACCCACGGCTGCATTTTCCGCGGCGGCGCGTCCATGTGGAGATGTTTCAGGAGCTGATCGTCGAGGCCTTCGCGCGAGAGTTCGACGGGGACGTCGTAAATCGTGTCCACGTCCCGCGCGGAGATGACGCGCGATTCGGCGACGTTGCAGAAGAGCGCGATCTTGCCCTTGAGTTCGTCGGAAAGAAAGTGATCGCTGCGGCAAAGCAAAATGTCGGGCTGGATTCCGATGTTCAGCATCTCCTTGACGCTGTGCTGCGTGGGCTTGGTCTTCAGCTCGCCCGCGGTGGGAATGAACGGAACGAGCGTGACGTGAACGAAGACGGTGTTTTCGGGGCCGAGCTCGAGGCGCATCTGGCGGATGGCTTCGAGGAACGGGAGCGATTCGATGTCGCCTACCGTGCCGCCGATTTCGACGATGACGACGTCCACGTCGTCGGCCACTTTGCGGAAGGCGGCTTTGATTTCGTCGGTGACGTGCGGGATGACTTGCACGGTTTTGCCGAGATAATCGCCGCGGCGCTCCTTGGAAATGATGGACTCGTAGATGCGGCCGGTGGTCCAGTTGTGATCGCGCGTGAGCTTGGCGGAAGTGAAACGCTCGTAGTGGCCGAGGTCGAGATCGGTCTCGGCGCCGTCATCGGTGACGTAGACTTCGCCGTGCTGATAGGGCGACATCGTGCCGGGGTCCACGTTCAGATAAGGATCGCACTTCTGAAGAGTGACCTTGAGGCCGCGGCTTTCGAGAATTGCGCCGATGGAAGAAGCGGAAACGCCCTTGCCGAGAGAAGAGACGACGCCGCCGGTTACAAACACGTACTTCGGGCGCTGTGGAGGCGTCGGTGAATTCATTCTTTGATTTTCAGTTTGTACGTCCGAGTAGCGCGGAGGTACGAAACATTATGCGCCTCGAGAAAGCGGGTGTCAAATAAAGCGTTCGGCAATCCGCAGATCAGTTTGAGTGGGCGCTCATGTGATGCAGAAGTTTTTCCGCGGCGTCGAGAGCCGGGTCGCGGTGCTGCTGCAGGTCGGCGATGGTTGGCGCGACAATTTGATCTGGGATGACGCCATCCCCTTCGAGCTTGCGTCCCTTGGGCGTGAACCAAAGGATTTGACTGACTTCGAGAACGCCGCCGCCTTTCACGTGCGTCTGATTTGAAATTCCGATGACGCAGCCGCAGGTCTGCGTCCCAACGACTCTGGCGCGGCCCATCTCCTGCAGGCCGCCGGAGAAAATCTCGCTCGAGCTTCCGGTGCGCGTGTCAGTGAGAATGACGATAGGCCCCGCGTATTGCTGGAGGCCATCTTTTCCCACTTTGAATTCCCGCTGATGAGATTTGTCGGGGCCGGAATTTTCAGCTGCTGAGATGTCTTTCCGGGTCATGTAATTGGCGAGTGCGGTCTTTTGGTTCAGGAGGAAGCCTGCAATCGCGCCGAGAATGTCGGATCGGCCTCCGCCATTCCAGCGAAGATCCACGATCAAACCCGGCGCGTTGTGAAATCCGGCAAGGGCGTCCTGGAATTCCTTGTCCACTTTTGGCTGGAAGCCGTCGAAGCGGAGATAGACGTCCCCTGAAGGCAGGAGGTGCGAGCGAACATCGGGAGGAAGCGGCAGAATCTGCCGGGTTACGGAAACCTCGAAGTTGGAGCCATCGGCGCGCTGCAACGATAGCTTTGCCTCCGTGTTCGGCAATCCAGCCAACACGCTTCCTATCAAGCGGAGGCGAGTGATGCGCTCTGTAGAAGAGGGCGGCGCCTTGGCGGCGTTTTCCGCGATAATTTCCGCAACCGGCCGGCTGTCCACGGAAACGAGAATCATGCCGGGCTCGATGCCCGCGTGTGCGGCGGGGGAATCCGGGTAGACGTAGGAGACCACGATTTTGTTTTCCAGCTCCTCGAGAAGGATGCCGGTGGAAACGCCTTGATATTTCTGGCGGTTCTCCCATTGCAGCGGCGAATTAAAGCGAGTGTGTGCGTCGTGAAGTTCGCCGGTCATGCGGTTAAGGAGAGTGTAAAAATCCAAATCGGTCTTGACCGGGTCGACCTGCGGGAGATAGCGGTCGTGGACTTCCTGCCAGTTGACGCCGTGAAATTCGGGGTCGTAATAGGTGTCACGGACATCCTTCCAGACAATCTCGAAAACTTCCACGCGGTCCTTGGGCGATAGCTCCTTCGCGGAATCCGGCTCTAAGACTGGCGCGAGAGAAATGCCGGCGTGCCGTGCGATACCGGGAGTGGAAGAAAGATTTGCAGCACCTGCGAGAAGGAGCGCGACGAATGCGTAACGTACATGCCGAGTTGAAGAGGGGCGCTTCATCATTTATGTGGGTCCCATCTGTGGGTCCTCATTCAGTGGAGGTTTCTCGAATGAGTTTTTCGACGCGGGCGACGTCTTCCGGGACATCCACGCTCACGGAGTCGTGCGAGGTTTCGGCGACGCGAATCTTGTAGCCGTTCTCGAGCCAGCGGAGTTGCTCGAGCTGCTCGAGGCGTTCGAGTTCGCCGGGCGGAAGCGTATCGTATTCAAGGAGCGCGTCGCGGCGATAGGCGTAAAGACCGAGGTGCTTCCAATGGCGCGCATGGACTTTGCCGGCGGAGTCGCGAACCCAGGGAATCGGCGCGCGGGAAAAATAAAGCGCATTGCCGTCGAAATCGAGGACGACCTTGCAAACGTTGGGGTCCATGATGTCGGCGGGATTCTTCAACGGCACGGCGAGCGTGGCGAGGGCGATGGAATCGTCGCTCGCGATGCAATCGGCGAGTGCGTCCACGGCTTCGGGAGCGATGAGGGGCTCGTCACCCTGCACATTGATGAAGATGCCGGCGTTGCTGGAGACGGCGACCTCGGCAATGCGCGAAGTGCCGGTCGGATGATTGGGGCGCGTCATGATGGCTTCACCGCCAAAGGATTGGACGGCGGAGAGGATGCGCTGGTCATCCGTGGCAACGACAACCTTGGCGATTTTTTTGGCCTGGCGGACTCGTTCCCAAACGCGCTGGATCATTGTTTTTCCCGCGAGGTTGACAAGCGGCTTGCCCGGGAGGCGCGTGGCAGCATAACGCGAGGGTATAACGGCCCAGATGACTGGAGAATCGGCGGCCACGGATGCGCTCCTTCGGGACTTCTTCGGAATGATAGATGCTACCACAAGGAAATCTCTGCTTCATTTTGGGACACGGGGATGGCGGAATAAGAAATGTTGCAGAAGGGTCTTGCAATGAGAAATAGCGGTGGTAGAATGCAGTCAAGCAAGCAATCCTAGGAAAGCCGCAGCCACTGCCCAAGAGGCAGAGGAGGGGCGGTGAGAAAAATAGGTCTTGAGTCTAAGATTTCATTCCTGCTCGTGGTTGTTTGTGCATTCTGCCTGCTGATTCCCGCCTTCGGCCAATCACCAACACTGACTTTGAACAAGCAACCTGAGCCGCCCGCTCCGGACCCGAAGCAGAAACCGATTATCTTGAAGACGGAGTTGGTGCTGGTCAACACGACGGTGACGGACCCCTACAGGCGGCTGGTCACAGGGCTGGAGAAAGATAACTTCCAGCTATTCGAGGATGGGATCGAGCAGGAGGTCACGAAATTCTCGAGCGAGGACGTGCCCATCTCCATCGGCGTGGTATTCGACATGAGCGGGAGCATGTCGGACAAAGTGAACAAGGCGCGGCAGTCTGCGATTCAATTTCTGAGGACCGCGAATCCGCAGGATGAATTCCTTCTGGTGAGTTTCAACGAGCGCGCGGAGTTGACGAGCCGGTTTACGTCGAGCGTGGAAGATTTGCAAACGCGAATGATGTACACCGTTGCGCGCGGCCGCACAGCGCTGCTGGATGCGGTGTATCTGGGGCTTTCGCAGATGCGCAGCGCGCATAACGCCAAGAAGGCGCTGCTGATCATCTCGGACGGGGGCGACAACCACAGCCGGTACAGCGAACACGACGTCCGGAATTTCGTGAAGGAGGCGGACGTGCAAGTCTACGCGATGGGCATTTTCGACACGCCGGGAGCGGCGAAAACCTCCGAAGAAAATGAAGGACCTTCCCTGCTCGCCGAGCTGTGCGATATGACGGGCGGGCGCGTGTTCGCTGTGAATGATTTGGACGAATTGCCGGACATTGCGACCAAGATCGGGATGGAACTTCGGAATCAATATGTTCTGGGATATGCGCCAAGCAACAAGACCTCCGACGGCCGTTGGAGAAAGATCAAGGTCAGAGTGCATCCGCCGCGGGGTCTCCCGCCGCTCACGGTCTATTCGCGGACCGGGTACTTCGGGCCGGATCATTAGGCCTTTCGCACTGCTCCCAAAACCTTCCTAGCAAACTGCTCAGCCGGGATATCCGAGGCACGCAACGCAAACAAGGCATTGCTCATCCTAGTGATTGAGGGCGATAATGGGGAGCGTTCAATCGAAGACATGGAGTTTTGAGACTTCGGACTGCCAGGAAACAGACAGGATTTGCTCGCTGAGCTAAATCAATGAAAGCAAGAACCAAGCTCCTCCGGTTTGCAGCGCTGAGCGCAGCGCTGGTCATCGTTGCGTCGGCGTGCGTGTGGACGGGCGGCGCGCGGGCGCAACAACTGGGGCAATTGCCTCCTCCTCCCCCGGCACCAAAGAAAAAGGCGGACCTGGTCACGACCGTGGATATGGTGGTGCTGCACGCGGTGGTGATTGACAAGCACGGCGTATTCATCAACAACCTGCCGCCGGACGCTTTCCGGGCGTTCGAGGATAAGACCGAGCAGCAACTTCGCATCGCTAAACAGGAAGACATGCCCGTGAGTGTGGGGCTGGTGATTGACAACAGCGGGAGCATGCATGACAAGCGCGCCAAGGTGAATGCGGCGGCGCTGACCTTCGTGGAGGCGAGCAACCCGAAGGACGAGGCGTTCGTCGTCAACTTCAACGACGACTTCTATATCGACACGCAGGGAGATTTCACCAGCGACATCAAGGACATGAAGGACGCGCTGGAAAAGATTGACTCGCGCGGGAGCACGGCCCTCTATGACGCGATGATCGGCTCGCTGGATCACCTGAAAAAAGCGCATAAAGACAAGAGAGTGATGCTGGTGGTGACCGACGGACAGGACACGGCAAGCCGGAGCTCGCTGGCGAACGCGATCCAGGAAGTGCAGCACTCGGACGTTTTGATTTACGCGGTCGGCGTTTTCGCGAAGGACGAAAAGGGATCCACGGTGCGCCGGGCGCGCAAGGCGCTTGAAGACCTGGCGGGAGCGTCGGGAGGCATGGCATATTTCCCCGAAGAAGTGAGCGACACGGAAGAAATCTGCAAACAGATCGCGCACGACATCCGCAATCAATACACGCTGGCGTATTACCCCACGAACATAAAATTGGACGGAACGTTCCGCACCGTGCAGGTGGAAGCCAACGCGCCGCACGGAGGCGGTAAACTTACCGTGCGGACCCGGCCGGGATATTTCGCGAAGTTGTCGGGCACAAGGAGCAATTGAGCGGGCGATTCTAGGCGGCATCGCATCCTTCCGATTTGCATCCTAAAGCACGATTCCTGAAAAAACCTTATTGAATTGACGCTTGAGCGTTCGAGCGAGTAGGATTCGTTCGCGTCGATGCACGGTGGGTGAGAATTTGGGCGAGGAGGCGGCACGATGTATTGCAGCATGTGCGGTGCGCAGGCCCAGGACACGGATCGGTTCTGTCCGAAGTGCGGGCGCGCGATGTCCGCTGCATCACCTGCGGCGTATGCGGCGCAGCCTGGGACGGGCGGTGCAGGGTATTCCGGCGTACGATACGGAGGGTTTTGGCTACGGGTTGTCGCGCATCTGCTGGATGGTTTCATTATCGGAATCCCCTTCGGCGTGCTGATGCTCGTACTTTTCATGGGCTTGGGCGGCATGGCTTGGCTGCATACCCACATCCCCGATAACATGGACTCCGATCAGGCCGCTGCAAATTTCATGAACCTCTTCGGAGCGTTGATAGGCATTTACGCTTTACTGATTTTCGCAGCCGTAGCGTTAAGCTGGCTGTATTACGCGCTCATGGAAAGTTCGGAGAGACAGGCCACACTGGGAAAGGTTGTCCTGAACTTGAAGGTGACGGACATGAACGGCAACCGGCTTTCTTTCGGACGCGCCACGGGACGGTATTTCGCAAAAATCGTGAGCGGTCTGATTCCGTTTGGTATCGGCTACATCCTCGCGGGATTCACGGAAAAAAAGCAGGCGCTGCACGATTTCATCGCGGCGACACTTGTGGTTCGCACCGACTAGCGCGTGGCCCAGCCTGAGTTGTTATGGCAGTGTGTAAAAGCTGCGGTGCGCAAGTTGACCCGCCTGCACTTTATTGTACCAACTGCGGGCGAGAAACCATTTCGAATGGGCTGAATGAGGCAGCGAAGACCCCGAGTCCGAATCCGCTTACAGACAGTGGAAGGTATGCCGGCTTCTGGCGGCGGTTCTTAGCTTTCGTTTTGGACGAGTTGGTTGTCGGGTTTCCATACTTCGTCGTTTCAATTTTTGCTTTCAGAGTGTTCTCCGGCCCAAAGCCTGAACACCCTCAACCCTTTGATAGTCTCATCTTCTTGATCACGGGAAGTGTTTTCCTCCTCGCCACTTTAGGCCATTGGCTTTATTTTGCGTTGATGGAATGTTCCTCGCGCCAGGCGACGCTGGGGAAAATGATATTGAATCTGCGCGTCACGGACATGAATGGGAACCGGATATCGTTCGCGCGCGCGTCGGGGCGATATTTCGGAAAGTTTATTTCGGGCATGACAATTCTTATCGGATACATCATTGCTGGATTCACGGAAAAGAAGCAGGCGCTACACGATTTCATCGCGGCGACACTTGTGGTTCGCACCGATTGAAGAAGATCCCTCGCCGTCCCCGCAAGAACGGACGGGACTCCTCAGAATCACGATCGTTTGATTTTCCTTTCACTTAAATCGACCGAGGGCCGCTGCGCCTCTCGTGAGCCGGAATGTGAGTCAAGAGTCCGCGATGGCGCTGAGGAAGGTTGTACCGTAGGGGATGGCGCCGCCGAAGTTTTCAGCGACGGTCTGGCCCATGTCGGCGAGAGTGTGTCGCGTGCCAAGGGCGATGCCTTTGCGGCCGCCGGAGCTATACGTGACGATGGGAACATATTCGCGCGAATGGTCCGTGGTAGCCCAGCGCGGATCGGGATCGCAGCCGTGGTCGGCGGTAATCATCAGGAGATCCGCAGGTGCGAGTTTGGGAAGAAGCGCGCCGAGCAGCAGATCGAATTCTTCCAGCGATCTAGCGAATCCTTCCACGTCTTTCCGATGGCCGTAGAGCATGTCGAAATCAACGAGATTGGCGAAGATGAGTCCGCGTGGTTGCGTGGCGAGAGCAGTGGTGATTTTTTCCATCCCATCGCCGTTGTTTTTTGTGGTGACGTAGTTCTCTACCCCACGGCCGTTGTAGATGTCATGGATTTTTCCGATGCCGAAGACCGGCGCGCCGCGATCCTTCAGCACATCGAGCAGCATGGGCTTTGGCGGCTCGACCGCGTAATCGTGGCGGCGCTCAGTGCGGCGGAAATTCCCGGGAGTGCCGGTGAACGGACGCGCGATGACGCGGCCGACGCGGTTCGGCCCGTCGAGCAACTTGCGCGCGATTTCGCACATGCGGTAAAGCTCAGCGATGGGGATCACGTCTTCGTGCGCGGCGATTTGAAAAACGCTGTCGCCCGACGTGTAAACGATCGGATAGCCGGTGCGCATGTGCTCTTCGCCAAGCTCCTTGATAATCTCGGTGCCGGAAGCGGGCTTGTTGCCGATAGTTTTGCGGCCGATGGCTTTTTCAAATGGCTGCATGATTTCCGGCGGGAAGCCGTGCTTGTAAACAGGAAAGGCCCGGTCGAGCCAGATGCCCGCCATTTCCCAGTGGCCGGTGGTGGTGTCTTTGCCGGGTGAATGCGTTGCGCCCTTCCCGTAGCAGCCGATGGGCGCGGCCTGTGGGTCGAGGTGAGCGAGCGGCGCTATGTTCGCAAGGCCGAGACGCAAAAGATTCGGCAGGCGAAGGGGGCGCGATTCGGCGATATGACCGAGCGTGGTGCGGCCCACGTCGCCGTAGTCGGCGGCGTCGGGAAGCGGGCCGATGCCGACGCTATCGAGAACGATCCAGATTACGCGGGGAAAAGGACCCACCGTTCGGCTCCAACGATTTGCGCTTCCACCTGTCGGCGCCTCCAAGTTCCGGAAATCCCACTCTACCACATCGCTAAAAACCGAGCCGCGCGGCCCGGCAGCTAGAAAAATGTCCCTTTTGAGTAATCGTAGAAGGATGTTTCACGTGAAACATTTTGGGTAATAACTGCGCAAAGATGAATGCGACGGAATTCGAATGGGACTTGTGGGGAAATCCATCCAATTGCTATCAGCGGAATGACTTACGATTGATTCGGCTTCGCTACGGAACTTTCCATTCGAAATGTCCGTATCATAGAGACAGAGGGTGACGAAATGGCGACGGAACCAAGACCGCGGCGGGGGCATCTGGGCTTTGGGATTGTACTGATCGCAGTGGGTGTGGTGCTGCTGGTGATGATCCGCCGGCCGGACTTTGATCCCTGGAGGGCTCTGGAACGCTATTGGCCACTGATTTTGATTTTCATCGGACTGGGCAAGCTTCTTGATCACCTGATGAACAGGAACGCCCCGCAGGGGAGCCGGAGCGGCGTGATTTCTGGAACAGCCATTGCGTTGCTTGTGCTGGTGGGGCTCTTTGCCATCCTTTCGCGCGGGACGCACCCGTTCCGATTCTCGGATCACATTGTGGGTTCCGGGGACATCGCCCATTCGACGCAGATGGTGGAAAGGCAGAGCGCGGAATCCGTAACGACAAAGATCAACATGCCCTCCGGTACATTGACAATAGATGGCGGGGGCAACCAACTGCTGGATGCAAACTTTACTTACACGGACGACATGGAAAAACCGAACGTGAGCTACAACGTGTCCGGGAAGAGCGGGCGGCTCGATATCACGCAGCGAGATAGAGGCGGCATCCATCTCGGGAGCACGCACGACGAATGGAATCTCAAATTTGGCGACGTGCCAATGGAATTGGAAATCGATATGGGAGCGGGAGAGGGAGAATTGAACTTGCAGCATTTGGATTTGTCGCGACTGCGGATAGATGCGAGTGTGGGGAATTTCGACATAGACTTGACCGGCGAAAGAAAGAGAAACCTGCAGGCGGATATGCGCGGCGGCGTTGGGAACGCGACGATTCGTTTGCCGAAAGATGTGGGCGTGCAGGTTCACGCGGGGGGAGGCATTGGAAATATTGATCGACAGGGAAACTGGCGGTACGAAGGCGGAATGTATGTGAATGAAGAGTATGGAAAATCTCCAATCACGATTCGCATGAACGTAGAAGGCGGGGTGGGGAACATAACACTGATTCTGGAACAATAGCCGATCCTCTACCCGCGAAGCAGATTTGTTTGGGCAAATAATTCCGTTCTATTGGAGCAGGCCGTACGCACTGAATTTCTGCCTTAAATCCCCGATTTTGCAGGGCTTGCAACAAGACGTATAATTTAGGGTTTAGCTGTGCGGCTGAGACCGCACAGGGAGACATAGTCCTTGCCGGCGACTGCATCCAAATCGAAGAAGTCGGACACCGCGACCGAAGACCGCGAAGCGATCCGCGTGCGCGGGGCGCGCGTCCACAATCTGAAGAACGTCAATTTTGAAATTCCACACAACGCGATCACGGTGGTGACGGGTGTATCCGGGTCGGGCAAATCGAGCCTGGCGTTCGACACGATTTACGCCGAAGGGCAAAGGCGGTACATCGAGTCGCTTTCAGCGTATGCGCGGCAGTTCCTGGAACGGATCGAAAAGCCCGACGTGGACGAAATCACGGGGATAGCGCCGGCCATCGCGATCCGGCAGAAGAATTCGACGCGCAATCCGCGCTCGACGGTGGCGACCGCGACGGAAATCTACGATTACCTGCGGCTGCTCTACGCGCGCGCGGGGGTGACGATTTGCACGCGGTGCGGCGCCGAAGTGCGGCGCGACACGATGGACGAGATCGCCACGCGCGTGCTGGCGCTTCCCGCGGGGCGACGGTTCTCGGTGCTGTACAAGCTTCGTGTTGCTGATGCGCCGCGAAAACCGGCAGTGCGAAAATCCGCGAAACCTTCGAGCGATGCGGTGAGGCAGTCTCTTACGGATTTGCAGAAGCGCGGGTTCAACCGGCTCTATCAGAAAGGGCGAGTGTTTGAGTTCTCCGCGCCGGAGACATTATTGGAAATTGATTTCGCAAAGCCGGCCTTTGTGCTGGTGGACCGGCTGGCGGTCTCGCCGGACTCGCGGGCACGGCTGGTGGATTCGATTGAGATCTGCTACCGCGAGGGCGGCGGCGAGGCGATTCTGGAGTTCGTGCCACCGGAATCAGGGGCAAAGAGTGACGAGCCGGACCGTCTTACATTTAACGAGCGATTCGAGTGCAAGAATTGCGGCGCCGTCTATCAAGAACCGGAGCCCCGGCTTTTCTCGTTCAATAATCCAGCGGGCGCGTGCCCGCGCTGCCAGGGATTCGGGAACACGATTGACTTCGATTTGAACCTTGTCATACCGGACCAGAGCAAGACGCTCGACGACAGCCCGATAGAGCCGTGGACAAAGCCAAAGTACCGCGGACTTCAACAAGAAATGAAAAAGTATGCGCGGGCAAAAGGCATTCCGACGGACGTAGCGTTTCGCAATCTTTCCGCCGAGCACCGCGCACGCATCCTCGAAGGCGATCCCGCCGAGGGGTTTCCCGGGGTCAAGGGATTCTTCAACTGGCTCGAACGCAAGAAATACAAACTCCACATCCGCGTATTCCTGAGCCGGTACCGTGGTTACGCGATTTGCCCTGATTGCAACGGGACGCGGCTGCGGCAAGAGGCGCGCGCGGTAAAGATTTGCGGCAAAGCGATCACGGAAGTGTGCGCGTTGAGCGTGACGCAGGCGCGGGAGTTCTTTGCATCGCTTGCGCTCGGCGAGATGCAGGCGAAAATCGCGGACAAAGTGCTGGAAGAAATCCGCCGGAGGCTGAAGTATCTTGATGAAGTGGGACTGGAATACCTCACGCTCAACCGGCTGACTTCGACACTTTCGGGCGGCGAGGCGCAGCGAATTCAGCTTGCGACTTCGCTCGGGTCGCAACTCGTCGGAGCGCTGTATGTTCTGGACGAGCCTTCGATCGGGCTGCATCCGCGCGATACAAACCGGTTGATCCGCATCCTCGAATCGTTGCGCGATCTCGGCAACACAATCCTCGTGGTGGAACACGACCCGGACACGATTGAGGCGGCGGACTATGTGCTTGATCTGGGGCCGGGCGCGGGGGAGTTCGGTGGCCGCATTCTATTCGCCGGACCACGAGAGGAGTTGTACAGCGACGCGAATTCGATTACCGCGCGGTATCTGACCGGCGAGGCGCAGATCCCCGTGCCGGCAACGCGACGGCGCCCGGATGGAAAGTTCCTGCGGATTTTCGGCGCGCGGGCACACAACCTGCAGAACATTGACCTGATGATTCCACTGCGAACGATGACCGCGATTACGGGAGTCTCCGGTTCGGGCAAGTCCACGCTGGTGTACGACGTGCTGTTCAAGGCGCTGCAGGCGAAGAAGACGGGCCAGCGCTTTGCAGATGTGTGCGACCGGATCGAGGGCGACGCGCAAATTACGGAGGCGGTCGTCGTGGACCAGTCGCCGATCGGCAGAACACCGCGCTCGAATCCGGCGACGTATATGAAGGCGTTCGATGGAATAAGGGAAGTGTTTGCGGACACGCCGGACGCGAAGCGGCGCGGATTTTCGCCCGGGCATTTTTCGTTCAACATCCCCGGCGGGCGCTGCGATGTCTGCGAGGGCGATGGGACGGTCACGGTGGAGATGCAATTCCTCGCCGACATTGAACTGATCTGCGATGAGTGCAAAGGGACGCGATTCAAGTCGTCCGTGCTGGAGGTGAAGTATCGGGAGCGCAACATCCACGAAGTGCTGCAGCTTACGGTGCGCGAGGCGCTTGCGTTTTTTGCCGGCGTGCCGAAGGTTATTTCGCGACTGAAGATCCTCGATGAGGTCGGGCTTGGATATCTGCGGCTGGGCCAATCGGCGACGACGCTCTCGGGCGGCGAGGCGCAACGCCTGAAGCTGGCGGCGCATCTCACGCAGCAGGACGTAGCCGGTTTCCTATACATTTTCGATGAGCCGACGACGGGGCTGCACTTCGACGACATCCAGAAGCTGCTTGCGGCGTTCCGCAAGTTACTGGAAGGCGGCGCTTCGGTTCTGGTGATCGAGCACAACCTGGAGATGATTAAGTCCGCCGATTGGGTGATTGACCTGGGCCCCGAAGGCGGAGACAAGGGCGGGCGCGTGGTCGCTACGGGAACGCCGGAACAGGTGGCGCGGAACACGCAGTCGCACACGGGGAAATATTTGGCGCACGTGCTGGCCAACGGCCAAAAGAACCAGAGTAGTTCCAAGACTGGCGGCAAGGGCGCGAACGGCAGGAATGGCGCGGGACGCGCGCAAGCGCAGCGAGGTCCGAACGGATCATGAAACGAGTGGCTGCGGTCGCGTTACTGTTTATGGTATTCGAGCTAGCCTCGGGAAGGTGCGCGGCGCAGACGATTCTGCAACCGTCCACCACGCCGCCGCCGAAACCCTTGAGAAATGATTCGCGTCTGGCAGACGCCCAAAAAGCCGCTGACCAGGGCGACTACACGCGCGCAGCGGCGTTGCTCGGGGATTTTCTAAAGGACCATCCGGAAAACGCCGCGGCGCACTTCCAACTTGCGTATGCGTATGGCGAGCTGAAGCGCCCGGAGGAATCGGCGGCTGAATACCGCCGCGCGACGGAGATTGACGCGAACTTTGCGACAGCGCACCTGAACCTCGGGTTGACTCTGCTGGAACGCGGAGACAACGCGGGCGCCACGGCTGCTTTTCTGCGCGCGGGGGAATTGATGCCCGGGCAAGCCAAGCCGCGATACCTCGCGGGGCTGTCGCTGGAGCGAGCGGGGAAATTGCCGGAAGCGATTCAGCAATACGAACAGGCCGGCGCGGCGGACCCGAAGAGCTTCGAGATCTACTTCCGCTGGGGGATCACACTGGTGCGATTGGGACGCGCGGGGGATGCGGAGGAACCCCTGCGTCAGGCGATCGCTCTGCGGCCGGATTCCGCGCCGGCGCACATCGCGCTTGCGAGCGCGCTGCTCGATGAGAAAAAGACCGATGCCGGCGCGGCCGAACTTACCGAGTACCTGAAGCACGATCCCAACGATACAAATGCGCGAATGCAGCTTGCCTCGGCGCTGAATGATTCGGGCAAACCGGCAGAGGCGCTCGCCGAACTGGACCGCGCGGACGCGATTGCGGCGCCTGGCGTGGACGGCCTGAAATTGCGCGCGTCAATCCTGATTTCAAAGAAGGATTGGGATGGCGCGGCGCGAGCGCTGCAGGCCGCGGCTTCCAAGGCGCCGGATGACCCCGAACTGCACGCGGAGTTTGGGCGAATCCTTTTGGAAAAGCGAGATTTTACGGGCGCAGAGGGGGAATTGCGCCGCGCGCTGGCGTTGAACCCAAACGAGCCGGGCGCGCTCGGAAATTTAATCAGCACGGTTTACCTGGCCGGGAATTATCCGGCCGCGCTGGAACTGCTCGACCTGCGGGAGAGGCGCATGGCGGCGACGCCCATCATGTTATTTGTCCGCGCAACCTGCTACGATAAACTTCATAGAAAAGCGGAAGCGGCCGCGGCATACCAGAAATTCCTGGACGTCAACCAGGGCAGGAACGAAACGGAAGAATTTCAGGCCCGCGAGCGGTTGAAGTTGCTGCAGCGGGAGCTTTCCAAGAAGTAGGGCCACGATGTCGCAGCGATTCGCAAAGATTCACCCCCGGTTGCGGCGCGGTTTCTCTTTGCCATTCCTTTGCTGCTTCCTGCTTGCCTCGTCTTCCCTTCTTGCCCAGACGAGAGGGCCGAGCCCTCAGGACCGTCTCGCCGAATACAAGGAAAGATTCGATCGGGAAACCGACCCCGTCCATAAAGCGAAGGCGCTCGGAAAGCTTGGTGATGCACAGATCGCGGATTTTACCCGCCGGATTGCCGGGAATGATATTGACGGCGCATTTCTGACGCTTACCGCATATCGCGACGAGGTGCGGTCCGTCTTTGACGGACTGAAGGCCACGGGCAATGATGCCGAGCGGAAGCCGGATGGATTCAAGGAGCTGCAGATTCATCTCCGTAAAAAGATCTGGGAACTGGAACGGGCGGCGTCGCTCGTCCCGACGGAGCGCCGCGCGGAATTCCATGACATCCACGAGGAGCTTAGCCGCATCCAAAGTGATTTGATTCACTTGTTGTTTCCCCGCGAGCCGGGCGGCAAGAAGAGCGGAGAGAAGTAGGAGGTATGCCTATGCGCGCAAGATCAATTGCGGGTGCGTTATTGCTGGCGGCCGTGATTTGTTTCGCCTCCGGGATGACCGGCGCTCAGGAGAAGAAGGACTATCTTACCGAAGGGGAAGCCGACAAGATCCGCGACGCGCGGAATAATCTCTCGACCAAAATCAACCTGTTTGTCGGATTTGCCGATGACCGGCTGATGAAATTCAAGTACACGCTGGCACACCCGTCGAGCGAGAAGCAGCGCGCGGATATTCTCAATGGATTGATGAACGCATACAGCGCATGCATGGACGATGCCGCGGATTTGATTGGCGTCGCCAGAGAGCGGCAGCAGGACATTCGCTCCGGCCTGAAGACAATCGAGACAAAAGGCAAGGAATACCTGGCTTCCCTGCAAGAGTTGTCAAAGTCCGGCGCGGAACTGGATACGTACGAGATGACGCTGGCTGACGCCATCGAAGCGACACAAGACGCGATCAGCGACGCGGAACAGGCCAAGAAAGAGATTGCGGCGCCGGTCCGGAGAAAGCAGTGAAGCGAGCTGCCGCGCGCGGGAAGCGAGCCGCGGGGCGGGGCGCGCCTGTCCCCGGCGGGGCGCGGCTGTTTCACCGGATGTATACGCGGCTCGGATGCCAGGGGCGTCCGCCGCACTTCCTAGTTGAGTTTTTTCCCTACGCAAATCTTGTGAACACAATTCGCCTGCGCGAGGACGCCGCGTATGTGCGAGTCTCGGACATCCTGCGTGGCGTGCCGCTCGATGTGATGGAGGCGGCAGCGGCGATTCTTCTTGGCAGGCTCTACCGGCGGCGGGCGCCACGGGAGTTGCTCGACCGTTACCGGCGCTATTCGACGGCACGCGGAACTCACCGGAAAGTTTTGGCTATGCGAAGCAAGCGCGGCATGCAGGTGGAAGGCGGCCCGAAGGGCGAGAGGCATAATCTGGCGCCGATGTTTTCAAGGCTGAACCGAAGATATTTCAGCGGGCGGCTGCACCGGCCGCGCCTCGGATGGAGCAAAAGCAAATGGCGCGCGCAACTTGGATGCTTCGATCCAGGGCTGGATCAAATTGTGCTCAACACGCGACTGGACGGCGCGGGCGTGCCGAAATACGTGGTTGAATACGTGCTGTACCACGAGATGCTGCACGTGCGGCATCCCATCCGCGTGGCAAGCTGCGGCTTGCAGGCGCACAGCGCGGATTTCCGTCGAGCGGAGCAGCAATTCAAGGATTATGGGCGCGCGCGAAAATTTCTGGAACAATTGTAGCCGGGATTTTTTCCGGGCACGAAGAAGCCGTTACTTCCCGCTGTGTTTCTCCGCTTCCTGCTGTTGTTTCTTCTGCAGCTCGGCGATGTGGTCTTCGATTTTCTTGCGTTCCGGTGAGTGAGGAAAGAGCCTCAGGTATTTTTCGTAGGCTTTGATGGATTCAGCAAAGTCCCCTTTTTTCTCGTAGGCCTGCCCCATCAACTGCCACGGCAACGCATAGGTGGGCTGGGCGCGGGATGCGTCCATGAAGCGGTCGATGGCGGCGTCGTATTTCCCATTTTTCATGTAATAAGCGCCAACCTCGACGTCCTTCTTGGCTTCGAGTGGATTAAAGGGCGGCAGCGGCTCGGCATCGCTGGGAAGACCGGCAGACCTTGGAGGCGGAGGGGGCGCCCCCAATCCACCGGCCCCATCCTTGGAAGAGGATTCACCTGAAGACGACGGTGGCGCCTGCGAAGGAGGAGGAGGAGGAGGAGGAATAGGCGGCTTGGTCGGATCCTGCGCGCGGGCGGCGACGGCCGAAAGTGAAAGTATTGCCGCGAACGCCAGCGAGGCGCAGTGTTTCCAACAGAATCGTGGGCGTACAATTGAACTCGTCAATTCGCAGGGTCTCCTAGATACCCTTAGATTCGCTTTGCTATCATCAAGGTTGGCTTCCACCCTGCGCTGATTTTACTCCGAATTCCGGCGCCTGAACCCATGGACTTAGAACAAAAAGTCGCGAGCCTCCCCGCCGAACCCGGGGTGTACCTCTTCAAGGATGTCATGGGGAAGATCGTGTACGTGGGGATGTCCGCGTCGCTGCGAAACCGCGTGAAGTCCTACTTCGTGGACTCGCGGCAGCTTGACGCGAAGACCGGGTCGCTGGTGCGCGAAATCGCGGACGTGGACTACATCGTGGTGGACAACGAGCGGGAAGCCCTGGCGCTCGAAAACAACCTGATTAAGCAGAACAAGCCGAAATTCAACATTATGCTGCGGGACGACAAAACGTATCCGTATATCCGGTACACGGCGTTCGAGAAGTTTCCGCGCGTGTACGTGACGCGGCGGCTGAAGAAGGACGGCTCGATTTATTTCGGACCGTATTTCCCGCACAGCCTGGCACACCGGATCGTTCATTTCATTCACCGGCACTTCAAGGTGCCGTCCTGCACAGTGGACCTGACGCGGGCGCATCCGCGGCCGTGCCTGCAATTTTACATTCATCGCTGCCTGGGACCGTGCGTGCCGGGGCTGACGACAGACGACAGATACGCGGAAGCGGCGCGGGATGTGCGGACATTTCTCGAGGGCCGCCGCGGAGAGCTGGCCGCGAGCCTCACGGAGCGAATGGCGGGCGCGTCCGAGTCGGAGAAATACGAGCAGGCCGCGTCGTATCGCGACTTGTTGCGAACGGTGGAAGAGATTGATGAGAAACAGAAAGTTACCGCGGCGCAGGGCGATGACACGGACGTGCTTGCGTGGTATGCGGAACCGCCGCAGGTGGCTGCTAACCTTTTTCACCTGCGCGGCGGACGCGTGGTGGACCGACGGGATTTTTACTGGGAGGACCTCGATGAATTTGACGCGGCGGAGTTCCTCCCTTCCCTGCTCAAGCAGCTCTATCTCGACGCGAGCTACCTGCCGAGGGTGATTCATGTGTCCATGGATTTCGAGGAGCGCCCAATATTGCAGGACTTACTGACCGAGCGCGCCGGGCACCGCGTCGAAATCCTTACGCCGCAACGCGGGCCAAAGTACGCGTTTCTGGAGCTTGTGGAGAAAAACGCGAAGCATTCGTTCGACCAGAGATTTCGCGTATTGAAGCCGACCTCGAAAGCAATCGCGGAGGCGCTGCAGAATGCGCTGAATCTTCCCGAGGCGCCGAAACGGATCGAGTGCTTCGACATTTCGCAGATTCAAGGCTCGGACACCGTGGCTTCGATGGTCGTATGGCAGGACGGCCGGATGCAGAAGGCGGGGTATCGCAAATTCATCATCAAGGGCGCACACGGCGTGGACGACTTTGCTTCGATGCGCGAGGCGGTCGAGAGACGCTGCCGGCGCCTGCAGGAAGAAAAAAAGCCGCTGCCAAGCTTGATCCTGATTGACGGAGGCATCGGACAATTGCACGCAGCAGCGCAAGCGCTCGAAAAGCTGGAGATCATCAACCAACCGGTCGCAAGCATCGCCAAGCGGGAAGAAATCATTTACGTGCTCGGGCAAGAGGACGAGCCGGTAACGCTGGAAAAACATTCGCCGATTCTGCATCTCGTGCAGCAGATCCGCGACGAGACTCACCGGTTTGCCGTGGGCTTCCATCGGCAGAGGCGCAACGCGCGGACCATACACAGCGAGCTGACGGAGATCTCCGGCATCGGCGAACGGACGGCGCAAAAATTATTGCGAACGTTTGGGAGTGTCGCGCGCGTGCGCGCGGCCAGCGAAGCGGACCTGGCGCGGATTGTCACGAAGCCGCTGGCGGCAAGAATTGCGACGCACTTTCAAGGAGGTCAGGGGCAAAATTAGCCTGCGAATGTACATTATTGAACAGCCTCGATGATTCGAATTTCGCATTATGAAGGCCGTGCTGCCTTGCGCTGGGTTGCAAGGAGTGGGCATGTGTGCTACGGTCGAAAAGGAGGAGTGTTATGGCGGAAAACGTAGGCGGCAAGATTAGTTATTTCCTGGTTGGCTTGGGCGTGGGAGCCCTGCTCGGCATCCTATTTGCTCCGAAGTCGGGCGAGGAGACGCGCGATTACCTTTCCAAGAGGGCTGAGGAAGGCAAAGAATATGCGCAACGCAAGGCGCGCGAGTTGAGAGAGCGCGCCGAAGACCTGCTGGAACGCAGCAAGGAAGTGGCGGGGCGACAGAAAGATTCCATCGCCGCGGCTGTCGAGGCCGGACGCGAAGCTTACCAGCGGGAAAAAGCGAAAGCGCAATAGTTCACAAAGTTAGGTTCAGGGATCAATCTCAGGAAATACCGCCGATGCCAACTTGGCCCGGATATTTCGTAGTTATCATCGCGGTCGCATTCGTTCTGCAAACCGTAATCCTGGCGGCTATTTTCTTCCAGGTTAAGCGGTCCAATGAACAGATGATGCGCACGGTGAAGGACTTGCACGCCCGGATCGCGCCGATCCTCACGCGCGTGGAATCTCTGGTGAGTGAGACGCAGCCGCGGATCGTTTCGATGGTGACGGATGCTTCCGAGGTTGTGCGTCTGGCGAGGAACCAGGCGCAAAAAATGGACCGCATCTTGACCGAAACGTTGGACCGGATGCGCGAGCAGATCAACCATGTGGACCAAATCCTGACCGGCGCTATGGAAACAATCGAAGATACCGGCTCGGCATTTCGCCGGACGATGCTCGGCCCCATTCAGCAGGCGACCGCATTTATCCGTGGGATTCGGAGCGGGCTGGAAGTGCTGCGGTCCTTCCGGCGCCCCCCAGCCGAAGCATCGGCAAGCTCGCCCGACCCTTCCGACGAGGGGATGTTTATCTAGTTCGATTGATTGTAGTTTTCCGGCGCAGGAGAATTGCCGCGCGAGAAATACTTCTGCAAGTCCCGCTTCAGACGATCCAGCCGCCGCCTAGTACCACATCATCCAAATAAAATACGGCAGCCTGGCCGGGCGTAACAGCGCGCTGTGGGTCGTCAAAGGTGACGCGCGCGGAATCTGGGCCGCCGGCAGGTTCGATTGTGGCGCGCGCTGCTTCATGGCGGTGGCGGATTTTTACGACGGCGCGGACGCGGCCCTCCAGTTGCGCAACGCTAATCCAATTGACGTCACGCACTTCAAGCGTGGCGGAACGCAATTCGGAGTCATCGCCGACGACAACGCGCGCGTTGGACCGGTCAAGCGCGACGACGTACATTGGGCGGCCGATGGCCACGCCGAGTCCCTTGCGCTGGCCGACCGTGAACCTGTGCACGCCAACGTGCCTGCCGATGACTTCGCCATTCGTGGTTACAATTTCGCCGGCTTCTTCGGGCAACCCGCTTCCCTGCTCGCGAAGATATTCCTCGATGAACTTCACATAGTTCCCGGACGGCACGAAACAGATCTCCTGGCTTTCGGGCTTCTGCGCGACGGGAAGCCGCGCGGCGTTCGCGAGCGCGCGTACTTCGTCTTTCGTGAGGTTGCCGAGCGGGAAGTTTGTGCGCGCCATCTGTTCTTGCTTCAGACCGAAAAGAAAGTAGGACTGGTCCTTGGAATCGTCGGCGGCACGAAGCAATTCGTAGCGGCCCGCAGATTCGTTGAACCTAATGCGGGCGTAATGGCCGGTGGCGAGACGCTCGGCCCCGATCTGGCGTGCGGTCTCAATCAATTGATCGAACTTGACGTGGTTGTTGCAGAGCGTGCACGGGATGGGAGTGCGACCGCTCAGATAGTCTTTGACAAACGGCTGAACGACGGTCTGCTCGAAGCGCTCCTCGAAATTCACGATGTAGTGCGGAAAACCGAGATGTTCGGCGACGCGCTTCGCGTCGTAGACGTCGTCAATGCCGCAGCAGCGATGGCTCGCGTGCCCGGCGGCATCGAGTGCGGGCAGGCGGCGCTGATTCCAGAGCTGCATGGTCAGGCCGACGATGGCGTGGCCACGGTCGCGCAGAATGGCCGCGACAGTCGAGCTGTCCACTCCGCCGCTCATGGCGACAGCAGTCAATTCCGGATTGTGATTCGAGCCGGTCATCGCAAATTGAATTTGAAAGATTCCGCCACCGGCCTAGCGCGCGACGGGCACTCGCTTGTTCTCGGGCGAGATTGAACGCAGGCGCGCGATTTCGTCCGGCAGAATACTGAGCGCGAAATCCACGTCGGCGTCCGTCGTGTGGCGCCCTAAACTGAAGCGAAGGCTCGATCGCGCATCCGCCGCACAAAGCCCCACCGCGGTCAGCACATGCGATGGCGTCACGGCGCCCGAGGAACACGCCGACCCGCTGGAACACGCCAGCCCCTTCAGGTCGAGTGCAATCAAGAGCGACTCGCTGGCGACACCCGGGAACATGATGTTCGACGTATTCGGGACGCGCGGCGCAGCGGCGCCGTTCACGCGGGCTTCCGCGACAGCGGCGAGGACTCCGTTCTCGAAGCGGTCGCGGAGGCGCGAAACGCGCTGTGCGTCCGCCGTGAGCTTTTCGCCCGCGATTTCCGCCGCGCGGCCAAGGCCCACAATTCCGGGGACATTCTCCGTGCCGGGGCGGCGATCGCGTTCGTGGTGGCCGCCATAGAGCACCGGCTCGAGGGGCGTCCCCTTGCGTACATAGAGCGCGCCGACTCCCTTGGGCCCGTAGATTTTGTGGGCGGAAAGCGAAAGGAGATCCACGCCGAGCTTGTTCACGTCGAGCGGAATCTTGCCGGTCGACTGCACGGCGTCCGTGTGAAACCAAACGTCGGCTTCGGCAGCGATCCGGCCAATCTCTTCGAGAGGTTGGAGCGTGCCGATTTCGTTGTTCGCGTGCATCACGGTGATGAGCACGGTTTCCGGACGGAGCGCGCGTCTCACGTCGCCCGGGTCCACGACTCCTTGAAGGCCAACCGGCAGGAAGGTGACTTCGACGCCGCGCTTCGCGAGCGCCTGACAAGGGTTGAGCGCCGCGCTGTGCTCGATTTGCGTCGTGATGACGTGCTTTTTTTCGGCGCCACGCGGGTCACCAACAATACCCAGGATTGCCAGATTGTCGGATTCCGTTCCGCCGCTCGTAAATGTGATCTCGGCCGTCTGCGCTCCAAGCAGAGCGGCTACGCTTTGCCGGGCGCGCTCGACCGCGGCGCGAGTTCCCTGACCGAACGCATGGATCGAACTGGCGTTGCCAAATTCGGCGGAGAAATACGGCAGCATCGCCTCGAGAACTTCCGGCTCGACGGGCGTGGTGGCGTTGTGATCGAAGTAGACGCGGCGCATGAGTTCGAGGCCGGACGATTCCGCCTGACAACAGAATAGCCTGCCGGGAAAACTATGGTCAAGGAATCGCAGAATTTAGTTGAGATCAAGAACCAGATTCCCAGTCTCCCAACCCCGAATGGTTGGGAAACTTGAAAACTGGGTTCAAGTACACGCCTTACCGCTTGCGGCGATTTCTGGACTTCCTGGGAGAGTTGCGAGGCTTTGGCTGGCGCTTCGATGATGGCGAGCCCGTTTGCTCCAACCCGAGCGCGGTTGGGTGTTTGGGTTCGTAGATGCCGAGCTCCCCGCCTCCCGGCATCTTGATCGCGGTCATGAGGCCCCAACCTGTGTCCTTTATAGGCCCGGTGAATTCGACGCCCTTTCGGGTGAGGTCTTTGACCGTGGCTTCAATGTCGTCGCACATCAGGTAGAGTTCGTGATGGGCTTCGCCTTCGGCGGGATGTATGCCCAATTCCGCAGGCGGCAGCGCGAAAATGAGCCAGCCTCGCCCGGCGTCCACTGAAGCAAACTTGAGGGTGTCGCGAAAGAAATCTCGAACTTGGTCCGCTTCTTTCGTGTGAATCAACGCGTGGACTCCGTGGATCACGGTTTCACCTCTTCATAAAAGCCCTGGTTAACACATGCACGGTAGAATCTCTCATGGCAGCGGGATTCGTTCAATCGAAAGATTGGCCGGGCAAATTACGTATGATATCTTGGAGGTGAAATTTGGGGCTTCTAAAGACCCCCTTTGCCGTCCGCGAGGTTTTGCGGCCCGTTTCCCTACCGTTGGGCGATATGAATCCGGCTAAGGTCTGCCGCTTGCGCGGATGCACGGACGTGTACCCGGACTCATTGCGCAGGGTTTAAGAAGCAAACCGTGACGAAATAAAGGGACTGTGGTTTTAGGTTAGAAGAGGCTTGAATGAAGAGTTCTCATGGCGATTGAAACTCCCAATTCGGCGATGCCCGACCTTTCTTCGCTGCGGATTGATGACCACAAGCGAAAGGGCGGCTCGGTGGGCAAGTGGCTCGGAGCGCTGGTTGTAGCAGGCGCTGCGGTGGCCGCGGCAATCTGGGGTTCGGCTCTTATAAAAGGGCGCCCACCCGAAGTTGAAGTAGCCGCGGCGGTGGCGCAGGGCAGCGCACCCATGCCTGCTTTACTGAATGCCACGGGCTATGTAACGCCGCGGCGGCGCGCGACCGTGGCCGCCAAGATTACCGGAAAGATCAAGCAGGTGTTCGTTGATGAAGGCGTGCACGTGACGGAAGGGCAGATTCTTGCGACGCTGGATGACTCAGATTATCAGGTGTCCTTGCGCTCCACGCAGGCCGACCGTGATGCGACTGCCGCGATGGTAGAAGACCTGGAAGTGCAGCTCGGGAACGCAGGGCGCGAATTGGACCGTACAAAGCTATTGGTAGAGCAAGGCGTCCAAACGACTCAGGCGCTGGATACAGCGCAAACGCTCGTCAACCGATTGAAAGCGCAAATCGCACAGGCAAAGGCGCAGATTGTAGCGGCGGACGCGAAGATGGCCATCGATAGACAGAATATCGATAACTGCGTGGTGCGATCGCCTTACACGGGGATTGTGGTGACGAAGGACGCGCAGCCTGGCGAAATGATTTCGCCCATGTCCGCGGGCGGAGGCTTTACCCGCACGGGCATTTGCACTGTTGTAGACATGACCTCGAACGAAATCGAAGTGGACGTGAATGAGAATTACATTGCGCGAGTGACGCCCGGGCAGCGCGTCTCCGCAACACTGGATGCGTACCCCGATTGGCAGATTCCGTCGCACGTGAGGACTGTGATCCCGACCGCGGACCGGCAGAAAGGAACCGTCAAGGTGCGCATCTCCTTCGACCATCTTGACGATCGAATTCTACCGGACATGGGAGTAAAGGTGGCATTTTTGAGCGATGAGCCTACGCCGCAGCAGAAATCCGCCGTGGTGGCGGTGATCCCGCAAACGGCTGTGAAAACCGCGGACGGCCAGAGCGCTGTTTTTCTATTCCATGATGGCACGGTCGAGCGGCGCGCGATCCGCACGGGAAAAGCGCGCGGGACAGACATAGAGATTCTTGCCGGGATCTCGGCGGGCGATCTCGTGGTGACGAAGGGACCCGATAATTTGCAGGACGGCCAAAAGGTCAACCGAAAACAGTGAGGGCGAAATGGTCAGAGTAGACGGCAGTGGAAATGGAAACAGCCTGATCTCAGTCCGCAATCTGGCGAAGAATTACCGCCGGGGGAGCGAGGAGATTCACGTCCTTTCGGCGCTGAATCTGGACGTGGATCAGGGCGATTTCGTCGCGTTCATGGGGCCGAGCGGCTCCGGGAAAACGACGCTCCTGAATCTGCTGGGCGGGCTGGATGTGCCGTCAAACGGGAGCATTCGAGTAGCGGGCGACGAAATCTCACACATGTCACGAGGAAAACTGACGGCGTGGCGCGCGCGGCACGTGGGGTTCGTTTTCCAAACTTTCAATCTGATTCCCGTGCTGAATGCCTATCAAAACGTCGAGCTGCCACTGCTGCTCACCCGGCTGAGCAGCTCCGAACGCCGGAAGCACGTCGAAGCTGCATTGACACTCGTGGGCCTTGCGGACCGGATGCGCCATTTTCCACGGCAGCTCTCCGGCGGACAGGAGCAGCGCGTATCGATCGCGCGCGCCATTGTCACGGACCCAACCTTTCTATTGTGCGATGAGCCTACGGGCGACCTCGACCGCAAGAGCGCGGATGAGGTGCTCGAGCTGTTGGATCGCCTCGTGAAGGAGCACGGCAAAACGCTGCTCCTGGTGACCCACGACCCGGTCGCGGCGCAGCGAGCGCCGTACGTGCTCCATTTGAACAAAGGCGTCCTTGAGGAGGCGCAGGTTGCGGGGAGGCACGCATGAAATACTTCCGGTTGCTCCGCGTCAGTTTGTTCCGGAAAAAGATTCGCACGACCCTGACGATCGGTTCGTTCGCGGTAGCGATGCTCCTTTTCGGATTGCTCGTAATTATCCGAATCGCTTTCAACCAGGGCGTGGAGGTCGCAGGTGCGGACCGGCTCATCGTCATGAACCGCGTCACTTTTATCGAGCCTCTTCCATTGGCCTACCGCACCCGGATGGAGGCGATTCACGGCGTGAAGGCGATCACTTATGCAACGTGGTTCGGAGGAATCTATCAGGACGAAAAGAATTTCTTCCCGCAGTTCGCCGTGGACATAGATACGTGGCGGCAGATGTATCCGGAATTCATTGTGTCTGATGCGCAGTGGAAAGCCTTCGCCGAAGACCGGGAGGCCGCCATTGTTGGCGAGGGAACCGCGAAGCGGTTTGGCTGGAAGCTTGGAGACCGAATCCCCATCAAAGGGGCCATTTTTCGCGGCGATTGGCAATTCAATATCCGCGGCATTTACAAGGGCGCCCGCCCGAAAGACGACACGTCGCAATTCTGGTTTCACTGGGATCGATTAAACGAAGCGCTTGCTACCGGGAGCTACTGGAAAGATTCGCCCGGCTGGTACGTCGTAAAGCTCAACAACCCGGATGACGCCGTCACTGTGCTGAAGAAGATTGACGACACGTTCGCAAACTCCTCATCCGAAACGAAGACGGACACCGAGCAGGCGTTCGCAGCCTCTTTCGTAAAGCAAACCGGAAACATTGAGCTGATCCTGATGGTGATCGGAGGAGTGGTGTTCTTTACGCTACTGCTTGTAACGGGAAACACCATGGCGATTGCAGTGCGTGAACGGACTCCCGAATTAGCAATTCTCAAAGCGCTCGGTTACTCCGATCGGTTTATCCTTTTTTACGTGCTAGCGGAATCGGTTTCGATCGCCTTGCTTGGCGGGATCATTGGGATCGGGCTGGCAAAGTTAATCAGTTTGGCCGGCAGCCCGGTTCCTTCGATGCTGCCGCTGTTTTATCTGCCGATGGACCAAGTTCTCTTCGGCATTCTGATTGCGATTGCGATTGGCGGAGTGGCAGGACTGATTCCGGCGGTCACAGCGAGCCGCCTGCGTGTGGTGGAAGCGCTTCGGAAAATCTGACGGAGGAAACCTGTCGTGGCGATACCTGTCATCTATAATTTACGAAGTGTTCGCGTGCGATGGACCTCCTCCGTGGTTGCGGTACTGGGCATCGCTGGCACTGTAGGAGTATTCGTGGCCATCCTGGCTATGGCAAGTGGCTTTCGCGCGACTCTTGTAGCCTCGGGGTCGCCGTCAAACGCCCTGATTATGCGTGCCGGGTCCAACACGGAGATGGTCGGCGCCGTGATGCTGGACCAAGTTCACATCATAGAAGGCGCACCGGGCATCGTTCGGGATGCAAGAGGGCCGGTTGTTAGTCCTGAAGTTGTTGTGATTGCGCCGTTTCCTCTGATCTCTACGGGGACGGATGCCAACGTGCAAGTGCGGGGTGTTTCGGCCAGAGCTCTCGAAGTTCGCGAATCCGTGCATGTCCTGCCGGGCGGCCGGTTTTTCACACCAGGACTGGATGAATTAGTTGTCGGCAAGAATGCAGTGCGAACTTATGCGGGCTTGACTCTTGGCAGCAGCGTCAAGCTATCGGGAATTACCTGGAAGGTGGTGGGAGTTTTCGATGCAGGCGGCAGCGCATTCGATTCCGAGGTTTGGTGCGACGCGGCGCTGCTCGATCAGGCGTACAACCGCCCTCCGAACGTCTACCAGTCGGTGACGGTGCGTTTGCCCTCGCCCGGCGATTTTCCCAAGTTCAAGGACAGGCTGACTTCCGACCCGCAACTAACCGTTTCGGTGGACCGGGAAATTGATTATTACTCGAAGCAATCGGAAGCGCTGACAGATTTCATCGTGGTCATCGGAACGATGGTCGCCGTGGTGATGGGAATTGGCGCCATCTTCGGCGCCCTCAATACAATGTATTCCGCCGTTGCAGAGCGCTCGCGTGAGATTGCCACCATGCGCGCGCTGGGATTTGGCGCGGGCAGCGTCGTGTTTTCATTCATGATCGAAGCGCTGCTCATCGCAGCCATTGGAGGCGCCGTCGGATGTCTGGCCGTGCTGCCGCTGAACGGGCTCACCACAAGCACCCTCAATTTTCAGACATTCTCCTCAATCGCTTTTGCGTTTCGCATTACACCGGTGCTTCTCGGAATCGGCATGATCTTCGCCCTGCTGATGGGACTCATCGGTGGTACGCCTCCGGCAATTCGAGCCGCGCGAAGGCCAATCACTGCTGCGCTGCGAGGTCTCTGAGGCACCTTGACTTCACCTACCGGCTTGGGTAGCGTGCGAGGCAGCGCTGCATTTTGAGGCAAACCCGATTCGCCACGGAGAACAACTCGCGTGCCCAGCCCCCTGCTGACCCTGACGACGGATTATGGGACAAGCGACCAACTTGTCGGCACGCTTAAGGGCGTTATCCTGAAAATCCAGCCCGACGCCCAAATTGTGGACATCAATCACAGCGTTGTGCCCTTCGACGTGCTCGACGGGGCATTGTGCATCGGCGCGGCATACCGCTACTTCCCTTCCAAGACAGTGCACGTTGTTGTGGTGGACCCAGGGGTTGGCACCGCGCGGCGTCCGATTCTTGTCTCCGCAAACAATCAGTATTTCATCGCGCCGGACAACGGCGTGCTTTCGTTGATCTACGAGCGTGAGGACGCGGTCGTCGTACGTCACATCACCTCCGAGCACTATTTCCAGCGCCCGGTAAGCCCGACTTTCCATGGACGCGACATCTTTGCGCCTGTGGCGGCTTGGCTCGCCAAGAACTGGCAAACAGAGGCGTTCGGCGAGGTCATCGCAGATTTCACGAGATTCACGTTGCCCCGCCCGAAAGCACAAGAGGGTGTGTTGCGCGGCGCCGTGCTTCGCGTGGATAACTTTGGCAACCTTATGACGAATTTCACTTTGGAAGATCTGCCCGAGGCGATGCGCCAGCCGGGCCGGGCAAAATTCACTGTCACCGGCAAACCGGTGAATCACTTTGTGGAAACATTCGCGCAAGGGCCTGCGGGAGAGCCAGTCGCGCTCGTGGGTTCCACAGGATTTATCGAAATCGCCATTAATAAAGGAAATGCCGCGCGCGCTTTAGGTGCAGGACGCGGCGTGGAGGTCGTGCTTCAAATCTCTTGATACACCTGACGCCGCCCAAGGCGTAAGATGCCGCATGAAAGGAAGCCTTCCTTGAGACAAAGACTGACCCTCGGGATCCTCATCGCGTGCGCGATTCTAGTTGCGATAACGCGGTCCACAGCGAAAAGCCAAATGGGCGGCAGAAAATTTGCCACTTCTTCAGCAAATTCGCCCGCTGGTACAAGCGTGAAAGGCGACGGCTGCCTGCGAGCGGGCGTTGAGGGAGGATGCCTCATTCTGACGACAACGGACAAGAATGAAAAATATTCGCTCCACTTCGACGCAAATAACAAACCCAGCGCCGAGACAATAATTCACTTCGAGGGGACCACAATGGATGTTGACACTTGCATGCAGGGGACGCCCGTCAAGGTCACGAAATGGAACGCTCTGAAGACGAAATGCCCCGCCGAATCAAAGTAACTCCTCGAACGGCCGGGGGCAAAAGGTTATCGCGTCAGGCCTAGTGTGACCAATTGGGCTTGGATCTTCGGGTCGAGCCAGTCTCGCAGAGCATCACCCAAAAGATTAAATCCCAAGACCGCAGCCATAATCGCAAGCGCAGGGAATACAACCAGGTGGGGCGCACTGAAGAGATAGTAGCTCGCGTCGCTGAGCATGGCGCCCCAACTCGGCGCGGGCGAGAGCACACCCAGACCTAGAAAGCTCAGCGTGGATTCCGCAAGGATTGCTCCCGCCATCCCGATAGACATCTGAATCATCACTGGCTGGATGGCGTTCGGCATAATGTGGCGCAGCAGAACGCGCGGATGCGACGCTCCAAGCGATCTCGCCGCCAGCACGTAATCCATCTCTTTGGTCTTGATCACTTGCGCGCGCGCGAGGCGCGCGTATCCCGCCCAGCCGGTAATGATCAGCGCCAGAATCACCTTGCCAATCCCCGGGCCGAGGAAGGCCGCGAATGCAATTGCAAGAAGGATTCCCGGAAATGAAAGAAAGGCGTTCGTCAGCAGCGAATTAATGGTCCGATCAACCCACCCCCCGAAGTAGCCGGCGAGCGCTCCCAGAGTTACGCCCACAAGAGCTGCGCCAGCGACAACGGAAACGCCGACGAGCATCGAAATGCGCGCTCCGTAAAGCACGCGTGACAATACGTCTCTGCCCAATTCGTCAGTTCCCATCCAATGGCCGGGACCTGGACCGAGCAACCGCGAAGGCAGGTCTTGCGCGATGGGATCGCGCGGAGCGATCCACGGCGCGAGAATCGCAAGTAGGAAGAGAAGCAATGTGAGCGCAAGGCCAATCCGGCCCGCGACGCTGTGCCGGAGAAATCCTTTCCATGTTCGCGATTGGTCCGCGTGCGCTGTCATGACAGTCGCGGTCATGATAGGCGAATCCTGGGGTCCACGAGCGCGTAAGTAAAATCGGTCAGGAGATTGACGATGACGTAGGAGAGCGCAATCGCAAGAATGCATCCCTGCAAGAGCGGATAATCACGGGCCTGAATCGCCTGGACCGTCAGGCGTCCGATCCCCGGCCAGGCAAAAATAGATTCCGTAACTATCGTTCCCGCCAGCAGCGCGCCAAATTGCAACCCAAGTACTGTGAGGATCGGAACCAGCGCATTCGGAAAGGCGTGACGATAGAGGACGGCGCGCTCGGAGAGTCCCTTTGCGCGTGCGGTGCGGACATAATCGGCAGAGAGCTCCTCAATCATCGCACCGCGAACCATTCGCGTCATGATGGCAGCCAGCGCTGCTCCGAGCGTCGCCGCGGGCAAAATGAGATGCAAGATTCCTCCACGTCCCGACACTGGCAACCATCCGAAACCGATCGAGAAAACGAGGATGAGGGCGGGCCCCAAAGCAAAATTTGGGACTGAGAGTCCGAGAAGCGTCAATGCTCCAATCGCACGGTCAGCGGCGCGTCCTCTCCGACGCGCGGCGGCGACTCCCGCTGGGATTGCGATGGCCGCGCAAACGAGCATTGCGGCCAATGCCAATTCAAGTGTCGCGGGATAACGCTGAATAACCATAGGAAGCACAGGCGACTGAAAACGAAAAGACCTGCCCCAGTCACCGCGGATGAGCCCTTTGAGGTAGCGCGCGTATTGAGTGTGCAGCGGGAGGTCAAGGCCGAGCGAATGGCGAAGCTGGGACAAGTCTTCCGTGCGCGCATCCTCCCCAAGCATTTGCTGCACGGGATCCCCAGGCACAATATGCGCCAGCAGAAAGACCATCGTAAGAACCAGCCAGACGGCAGGAAGCGTAATCGCGATGCGGCGCCCCGCGCGTCTGAGCGCCTTAAATGCGCCTTTGTATTTCATTCGCGGTTACCGCCGGTGGTTTTTTCCGCGGACCGGGGAGAGCCGGACTGCTTGTCTTGGCCGTCCGAATGGCCGCGCGAGATCCCATCTTCAGCCGCTGCGGCTTTGCTTGGAGCGCCGGGTAGCTTCTGTACCTTCAGCCGCGAGATGCGCCGGCGATCCATCTCGAAAACGGTGAAGCGATGATCCTCAAAATCAAATGTCTCGCCGCCTTGCGGGATAAATCCAAGCTGGGCCAGAGCGAATCCGCCGAGCGTTGAATACGCAGGATCCTCGGGCAACACGATCTGATATTGGAGCTCGAAATCGCGAACGTTCAGAGAGGCGTCAAAAACCATCCCACCATCCGCCAGCGTGAGCGGGCGCTCCACCAAATCGAATTCGTCGTGGATCTCTCCGACAACCTGCTCGATCACGTCCTCGAGCGTCACAAGGCCGAGAATGCTCCCGAACTCATCCACGACCAGCGCCATTCCAATGCCACGCGCCCGAAATTCCGTGAGAAGCTCACCGGCCGGTTTGCTTTCCGGCACGATCAGGAGCTCTCGCACAAATCGGCGCAGGTCAAACGGAAGTTGAGACCGACTCTGCCCGGCGCGCCGCTCACGTTCGAGCAGAACTCCGAACAAATCCTTGATGTGCACGAATCCCAGCGCATGGTCGAGCGTCCCTTGATAGACCGGGATGCGTGTCCGCTGCGTGCGAGCGAAGAGTTGAAGCGTTTCGTCGAGCGTGGCTTCCACAGGCAGCGCGTGAACGTCCGGGCGAGGCACCATGATTTCACGCACTTGTAGCTGGCCAAGTTCGAGCGCGCTTTGGACGTAGCGTTCTTCGTTAGCCGCCAACAGGCCGCGTTCGCGCGCCTGCTGAATCAAGATCAGCAACTCTTCGGTGGAGTGCACCATCGTGTGGCTCAGCCGTGGGGCGACGCCGAGCGCGCGGAGCACGGTGCGCGACACTCCGTCCAAGAGGCTGATCGCCGGGCGAAATGCGCCGAGATACCACTGAAACGGCCGCGCGATGAGCAGTGCGACCCGCTCCGCGTGACTGAGGCTCAACCCCTTTGGCACCAATTCGCCAAGGACAACGTGAAACATAGTCAACAGGAGGTACGCGAGGCCGAGCGCGATGCCGTGCGCTATGATCACGGCGCTCTTTCCCGGGATCCACCACAACAGCGGCTCGATTGCGTGCGAAATAGTGATCTCGCCGAGGAAGCCGAGTCCGAGCGTCGTCAGCGTCATGCCCACTTGCACGCCGGAAACAACAAATTCCAGGCGCGACACAAGATCCTGAACGATGCGCGCGTTTGCGTTGCCGCGCTTTACAAGCTGGCGTAAACGGGAAAGCCGGACTGCGACGAGCGAGAATTCCGCCGCCGCGAAAAACGCGTTGACGCAGATGAGCGCCAGGACGGCAAGAAGGCGAACCAGAATCACGTGGCGATTCTAACAGCCCGGCGGCGCCCAACCCAATAGGGCGTCGAACCAGATCATCGCTTGCCGCGACGCAAGACACGCAATAGACTCACGATTCCTTGTGCGCTGGTTGTGGCTTTCAATCAAAGAATGCCGAGGGGTGCAAACTTGCGGCGAGCGATTCTTTATATCCTGATTGTGATTCTGATGGTCCTGCTGGGTGCAGTGGGAGGCGGCTGGTGGTTTGTGCACAGATCCCTTCCGCAGGTGGATGGAAGTGTCCAGCTCGCAGGTCTCAAAGGCGAGGTGATCATCCGGCGCGATGCTCTCGGTGTGCCGCACATTACAGCACAGTCGCAGGAGGACCTTTTCATTGCGCAGGGCTACGTCATGGCGCAGGATCGGCTCTGGCAAATGGATACGTTGCGCCGGGCCGCTTCCGGCAGAGTGTCTGAGATTGTCGGCCCGGCGGCCCTCCCTTCAGACCGCAATTTCCGGACGCTGGGCTTGAAGGAAGCCGCTGATCGAGATGTTACTTTGCTCGACTCTGAAGAACGAAAGCTGTTGGATGCCTATGCGCGCGGCGTCAATATTTACATGGAGGCGCATCGAGACCGGCTTCCCATCGAATTCATGATGTTGCGCTACCAGCCCGAACCGTGGCGGCCCGCTGACTCGTTGCTTGTCGTCGGCTACATGTATCAAACACTGACGAGCACATGGCGCTCGGATCTTGCGCGCTTAGACGCGAGCCAGCGGATTGGCAAGGAGCGCGCCGCGTTTCTCGTTGAGGATGATTCGCCTTACCAGCACCCAATTGTGGGAGTGACCGCGTCTCCGGCGGACAAGGCATCGAAGCCGCCAACGAGCAGAACGCAAACTGAGGTCACGTCTTCCACCGCGCAATCTCCGGAACTTTCATCGCCTGACGCAATGCCCAGCGCAAATGGCTGGAGTCTCGCAAAAGGAATTCTTGATGAATTTGATGATGAGGTACGCGCTGCATTCGGGAGCAACAATTGGGTTGTGGACGGCTCCCACACCGCATCAAGTAAACCGCTCCTCGCCAATGACACTCACCTCGCTCTGAATGTTCCGGACATCTGGTACTTGATTCACCTGACTGCCGGCGAATGGGACGCGGAGGGATTCACGCTTCCGGGCGCGCCCGGCATTGTCATCGGCCATAACAATTCCATCGCGTGGGGATTCACCAATAATGGCGCGGACGTCCAAGACCTCTACTCGGAAACGTTCGATCCTGCGAATGCGACGCAGTATCGCGTCAACGGCCAATGGGCCGCCGCACCAGTCCGCCGTGAGATTATTTTCGTCAAGGGACAATCCTCTGAAACTTTGGACGTGACACTGACGAGACATGGCCCGGTCATGTCGCGCAAGGGCGACACGGGCTATGCGCTGCGCTGGACGGCGACCGAGCCGGGCGGTCTTGCGCACAGCTATTTCAAGATTCAGTTTGCAAACAATTGGCAGGAATTCCGCGAAAATCTGCGCGACGCGTTTGGTCCAGCGCAAAACATCGTTTACGCCGACACGGCCGGTCACATTGGATTCATCGTGGCCGCGCGCATCCCGATCCGCAAGTGCGCTGAATGGCCGCCCGCCGGCTCAACACTCCCTCCCAATCTTCCATGCGGCGCCGCCCCTTTGCCTGGAGAGAACAGCGAATACGAATGGGCGGGCTACATTCCATTCGATGAGTTGCCGCAGGTACTCGACCCCCCCGGCGGAATCATTGCCACCGCGAATTCGCAGGTGGTTGGACGTGGATACCCGCATTACCTCTCGGCGTTTCTCGCGCCGCCGTGGCGCACCGACCGTATTTTTCAGCTTCTTTCGCAACCGAAGAAATTCGCACCGGAAGATTTCGCCGCGATTCAAACGGATGTCGTACAGGAGTTTAATCTGATTCTTGCGAGGGCTGTGGTGAAAGCCGCCGTGAACGCGAAGCCAAGCGAAGAGCGTGCTGCCAGATTGATCGGTATGCTTGCCAACTGGGACGGCCGGATGACGCCTGACTCAGTGGAAGCAACCTTCGTCGACCAAACTGCTCGGGCGTTCGGCCATATTCTTCTACAGCCGTACTTCGGAGAGACGCCTGCCACAGGCGGCGAGATCTTTCTTGAACGAATTTTGCGCGAACGCCCTGCCTTCTGGCTTCCCCCTGATTTCCACAATTACGACGACCTGCTGATCGCCAGCGCGGATCGGGCGGCCGCCGAGCTTACAACTTTAATGAACCAGTCCGATATTTCTGCCTGGCGGTGGGGAAATCGGAACAAGCTGTTCATGACGCACCCGCTCGGCCAATCGGGTCTTCTGGCGAGAGTGTTCAGCATCGGCCCGGTTGCGCATTCCGGCGGGTCCGGCTGCATTGATGCCATCGGGCGAACCGAAGGCCCGTCCATGCGGCTTGTCGCGGATCTTTCCGATTGGGACCATTCCTTCATGGAAATCACCACAGGTGAATCCGGGCAATTAGGAAGCGAACACTACTCCGACCAATATCCCTCGTGGCTCGCGGGCAGACCGCTTCGTGCGCCATTTAGTGACGCGGCAGTTCAAGGCACAGTAGTTCACACACTGCGCCTCCAACCTACCGGCCACTAGAAGAAAATGCCTGAGGCGCCAGAAGTCGAAGCCGTCGCGCGATCCGTGCGCCAGCTGGTTGTAGGACGAACCATTCGGGCATGCAGAGTAATTCACCGGATCGCAGTCCGGCCGCAACCTCCTTCCCTGCTCGAAAAGAGTTTGCGCGGCGCGCGAATCGCCGGCGTTTCTCGACGCGGTAAATATCTCTTGTTCCAGCTTGATCGCGGGTTGCTGGTATTGCATTTCCGTTTGGACGGCCAATTGATTTGGTTCGACAGCGTACCTCCGCGCGGCGCTCACATCGATGTGTACATGAAACTCGATCGTGGCGCTCTCGCTTTCGTGGATCGCCGCCATTTTGGCCGTGTGAATTGGTACGAAGATGCCGGCGCCGCGCCCGGTCTTCGCTCGCTCGGCGTTGACGTTTTTTCGCCATGCTTCAATTCAAGCGCACTCCGAGAAATCATTCAGGATTCAAAACGGCCGCTGAAAATTCTGCTTATGGATCAGGCGAAGGTCGCGGGGCTTGGAAACATCTATTCAAATGAGGCCCTCTGGCATGCCCGGCTCGACCCGCGCCGCCATGCCGACCGCGTCAACCCCGCTGAAACGCGCGGCCTGCATAAGGCCATTGTTTCCACCGTGAAGCGTGCCTTAGAATGCTGTTGCAACCCGGCGCCTGACTTTCGCGATCCTGAGTGGTGGTTCCAGGGCTTGGAGGGCATCCTGAGAGTCTACGGACTCGAGGGTAAGCCGTGCCGGAGATGTGGGAATCCTATTCGACGCATCGAGCAGGGCGGCCGTTCGAGTTTCTTTTGCCCGCACTGCCAAAGGTAGATACCTCTTGAACCCCAACCTCGCCAAGAAACCAGAACCCCCGAAAAAGCCGGAATTTGAGCGTTCGCTCGCTCGCCTGGAAGAGATCGTCCGCAAATTGGAGAACACAAACCTTTCGCTCGACGAGGCGATGAAGCTGTTTGAAGAAGGCGTGGCGCTTTCGCGCGATTGCCAGAAACAGCTTGAGCAGGCCGAAGGACGAGTTGAGGTGCTTATGAAGAAGGCCGGCGGTGAGATGGCCCCCGAACCGTTCGAGCCCGGCGTGGATGACGAGAGCTGATGAGCGCGGGACGCAACGAAATATGCCTGCATCTCCAAGCCCTATGAAGTATCCGGCATTCTTTGAAGAGAATCACGGAATCATCGAATCCGCGCTAGATCGGCTTTTGCCCGCGGCCGATGCGCAGCCGCCCACGATTCACCAGGCAATGCGTTACAGCGTGTTCGCCGGGGGCAAGCGGTTGCGTCCGATGCTGTGCCTCGAGACTTCGCGCGTCTTTTCTTCGAAGGTTCACGCCGCGCTGGAGGCGGGCTGCGCGGTGGAATTCATTCACACCTATTCACTGATTCATGATGACCTCCCTGCTCTCGATAACGATGATTTGCGGCGCGGCAAACCGACGTGCCACAAGAAGTTCAATGAAGCGACAGCAATTCTCGCGGGGGACGGCCTCCTCACGCTTGCTTTTGAAACGCTGTCAACGGTTCCTATCGATCCTGCGCGGCGTGTCGAAGTAATTCGTGAAGTGGCAACTGCAGCGGGCACGCGCGATGGCATGGTCGGTGGGCAGGTCGCGGACCTCGAAGCAGAACGCAAGCCGGTGACTGAGGAAATGCTGGCGTACATCCATCGCTCGAAGACAGCGGCGCTGATACGCGCATCGGTTGTGACAGGGGCGATCTGCGGCGGGGCAAGCGCTAAAGATGTCGAGCGAATGCGCTCCTTCGGCGAAAACATTGGCTGGGCGTTTCAGGTCGTGGACGACATTCTCGACGTCGAAGAATCGTCTGCCGCGCTTGGCAAGACCGCAGGCAAGGATCAAGCGCAACAAAAAGCGACCTATCCGGCGCTCTTTGGCCTGCCGAAGTCGCACACTTTTGCGAAAGACCTGGCGGAGCGCGCACTCAGTGAAATCGCTCCTTACGGCGGCCGCGCCGCGCGTCTCCGAGAACTCGCCGAGTTTTTAGTTTTGCGCCGCGCTTGAAATAAACTGACCGCTCGCCTCCACTGGCGACACCATGCCGTCGAAACCTGCCAAACAAAAAACGGAGAAGGCTCGGCTGGACATCCTGCTTGTAGAGCGCGGGCTTGCAGAGACGCGCCAGAAAGCTCAGGCGATGCTGCTGGCGGGCGAAATCCGAGTGAACAGCCAGCGTGCGGACAAAGCCGGCGCGCGCGTGAGCTCTGACGCCTTGATTGAAGTAGTTGGAACACGGCAGCGATACGCGAGCCGAGGAGGGTTCAAACTCGAAGGAGCGCTGGAGGATTTTGGCGTCAGCCCGTTAGGCAAAGTTTGTCTCGATATTGGATCTTCGACCGGAGGATTTACGGACTGCCTGCTTCAGGGAGGCGCTGCAAAGGTTTACGCAGTGGATGTCTCGCCGGAGCAATTGGCGTGGAATCTGCGGCAGGATTCTCGCGTCGTTCAGATTCATCGGAATGCGCGAGAGCTTTCTCGCTCTGACTTGCATGAGACTCCGCAACTCATCACTCTCGACGTGTCATTCATTTCCGCGGCGAAAGTACTGCCCGCCGTCGCGAGCGCGGCAGGGCCGGGCGCGGAATTCCTGATTCTCGTGAAGCCGCAGTTTGAGCTGGATCGCGGGGACGTGGGAAAGGGCGGAATTATCCGGAACCCTAAGCTCCATGAGCGCGCAATCGAGCGCGTCCGCGCCGCGGCGCTTGCGGCGGGTCTCGCAGTCGAAGGGGTCAAACCGAGCCGGCTGACCGGAGCGGAGGGCAACCAGGAGTTTTTCCTTCACGCGCGGCGCCCATAAGTCATTTGCGATGGCGGGCTGTCCGCCAGGCAATCCGCTGGAGTACAATTCGCCATAACCATGCATCGAACCATAGGAATCGTCTCGCGGCCCCGGCAGGCGGAGATCGCGTCCGTCGCGCCAAAGCTCATCGAGTGGCTCGAAGGGCGGGGCCTCGCAGTGCTCTATGACCGCGAGACTGGCTCCTGCCTGGCAAACGGCGGCCGTGAACGCTCGCGCGAAGACCTTGCGACCGCAGTGGATCTGCTCATCGTTCTTGGTGGGGACGGGACTTTGCTTTCCGCTGCGCGCTCGCTCGGCGACCATCCTGTTCCGATTCTTCCGGTCAACCTCGGGGGCCTCGGATTTCTCACCAGCGTTACGTTCGCGGAGCTTTACCCGATCCTGGAAGACATCCTGGCCGGACGCAGCCGCGTGAGTGAGCGAACGCTACTGGACACGCAAGTCCTGCGCGATGGCAAAACCGTCGCACGTCATCGCGCTCTCAACGACGCCGTGCTGAATAAAGGCGCGCTCGCCCGCATCATTGATTTGAACCTGCACGTGGACGGCGATTATGTGTGCAATTACAAAGCCGATGGCCTGATTCTTTCCACGCCCACGGGCTCGACGGCGTATTCGCTGGCCGCCGGCGGGCCGATTGTTTATCCGAAGGTTGCCGCATTTGTCGTGACCCCGATTTGTCCCCATACGCTGACCAATCGGCCGCTCGTGATTCCGGACACTTCTCGCGTCGAAATCAATTTTCGGGCCGGTGACGAACCGGTTTTCCTGACCATAGACGGCCAGGTTGGCGTGGAACTCAATCGTGCGGACAGGATTTCCATCGCCAAGGCGGCCCACCCACTGCGGCTCGTGCGGCCCGCGCGCAAGACCTACTTTGAGATTCTACGCAGTAAGCTGAAATGGGGAGAGCGGTAGCCGCCTTTCCTGACCCGCCCCTTGCAATTTTCTTGGTAACCTTTTCCGTATGTAGACGTCTTACTTAGATGTAGGTAGAATGCCTACATACCAAACCTATGGAATCAATCTTATGACCCTGACGAAAGAACGGTACCGGGACCAACTTGAGATTCTGCAGGGCACGCTGGACATGCTCATCCTCCAAACGCTGCAATGGGGGCCGCGCCACGGTTACGCCCTCAGCAAATCCATCCGCACCAATTCCGGCGAAATGCTGAAGGTGGACACAGGCTCGCTCTACCCGGCCCTGCACAGACTGGAGCGCAGAGGCTGGGTCGCGGCGGAATGGAAGAACTCAGACGTTGGCCCGCGCTTGCGCGTTTATAGTCTGACTCGCGCAGGCAGGAAACAATTGATCTCGGAACGATCACGCTGGGCGCGGCTGACGGAAGCTGTCGCCGGAATTCTGAATCCAACGAAAAAGGAGAGTGGAACATGAGAAATCCTTTCCGGAGGCGTAATCGAGACAAAGAGCTCAACGAGGAAATTCAGGGACACCTGACGCTGGCGGCGCGCGAAGAAATGGAGTCGGGCAAAAAGCGTCCTGATGCGCAAAGCGCCGCCCGGCGCGAACTGGGAAATGAAGTCAGAGTTCGAGAACTGACGCGCGAAATGTGGGGCTGGCGCTGGCTGGAAAACTTGCTGCAGGACATCCGATATGGCATTCGCATCATGCGCCGCAGCCCGGGAGTGACTGCGGTTGCCATTCTTTCGCTGGCCCTTGGCATCGGGGCGAATACGGCGATTTTCAGCTTGGTTGACGCTGTGATTCTCAAGAGGCTTCCCGTCCAAGAACCGGAGCGGCTGGTGCACGTGATGCGAAACGCTCCATGGTATGACGAGCCTGTAGGGTCATTCACGAACCCGATTTGGGAGCAGGTTCGCGACCAGCAGGACGTTTTTAACGGCGTCTTCGTTTGGTCGGAAGAGCAATTTGACCTGACGCAAGGCGGCGCGTCCCACTTTGCCGACGGTCTTTATGTAAGCGGAGATTATTTCAGCACGTTGGGAGTGCGTCCCGCGGCCGGGCGGCTCTTGCAATCAAGCGATGACCGGCGGGGGTGCTCGGGGGCGGCCGTCTTGAGCTATGGATTCTGGCAGCAGCAATTCGGAGGCGCTGAAAACGCCGTGGGAGGTCTCATCCGACTTAACGGATATTCCTTTCCAATCATCGGAGTAACGGACCGCAATTTCTTCGGCACCGAGGTCGGCAGGAGATTCGACGTGGCGATCCCCATTTGTGCCGAAGCCATTGTGAATGGCAAGAGGTCGATGCTCGACCAGCGCTCGTCCTGGTGGCTCTCCATCGTCGGGCGCTTGAAACCAGGATGGACAGCGGAACAAGCCGAGGCACGGCTAAAAGTACTTGCGCCCGGAATCTATAAAGCCGTCGTTCCAATGGATTGGGACGCTGAAGGCCAGAAGCGTTTCCTCAAGCTGACCTTTGCGGCCACTCCGGCGGCGAATGGTATCTCGTATCTTCGAAGGCAGTATTCACGGCCTCTTGCAATTCTGATGGTAGTCGCTGGCTTCGTGCTTTTGATTGCATGCGCGAATATAGCCAGCCTTATGCTGGCGCGGGCAGCAGCGCGCAAGAAGGAGCTCGCAGTGAGACTCGCGGTGGGCGCATCCCGCTCAAGGCTCATCCGCCAGCTGCTCACTGAATGCCTTCTCTTCTCCGCGGCAGGAGCCTTGCTGGGAGCGCTCTTTGCCCATTGGAGTTCGGCGTTGCTGGTTCGCTACATTTCAACCACACGAGACAATGTATTCCTCGATTTGTCTATTAACACCCGGCTGCTGATGTTCACTGCCGGAATTGCCTGCGCCTGCGCTCTGCTGTTCGGCGTGGTTCCGGCCTTCCGCTCCACAAAAGTGTCAGTGGCAGAATCGATAAAAGGGGGCGAAGGCGGACATAACGAAGGCCGACTTCGCTCTTCAGGTATTCGCTGGATTGTAGCGTCTCAAATTGCGCTTTCCCTGGTGCTGCTGGTTTCCGCAGGTCTCTTCATTGGAACTTTTCGTAATCTGGTTACGCTAGATATTGGCTTTGACCGGTCCCATGTCCTCCTGGTCCAAACGGGCTTAAATGCCGCCAAGGTACCTCAAAACCAATGGGCCGGCGACGAGGCGATTATTCTTGAGAAAATTCGCGCGATTCCTGGCGTCCGATCCGCAAGCCAATCCGTGATGACACCGGTAAGCGGCTTTGAATGGAACAATTACATCTACTCTGTTGGTGGCAAAAACCTGTCGGGCGATGATGCCCTTGCTGATTTCAATTACGTTTCTCCCGGTTACTTTCAAACTCTTCGCACGCCCATCCTCGCGGGACGCGACATTGACTCGCATGATACTTCCGAGTCGCAACAGGTCGCCATCGTCAATCAAACTCTGGCTCGCAAGTTCTTCAACGAGGACTTTCCGATCGGAAAGTCCTTCACCATGGATGAAGGGCCAAAAGGCAAATCAGCACCGATCCAAATTGTGGGCATTGTGAAAGACGCCGCTTATATAGAATTGCGCGAAGCGTTCCCCCCAACGGCGTTTTTCCCTATGACCCAGATAGAAGGCGGTTCAGGTTCGCCGTGGTTCGAGGTGCGCACAAACTCCAACCCATCTGGTTTGGCAGAGTCGGTCCAAGGCGTCATCGCCTCGATAAATCCCGCGATAACATTGCAATTCAGGACCCTTGAGGAGCAAGTCAACGATTCAATGAAGCAGGAAAGGCTGCTGGCCACGCTTTCAGGTTTCTTTGGCGCGCTGGCTCTGCTTCTGGCCGTGATCGGACTTTACGGCGTGTTGGCTTATCTAGTCACGCAGCGCCAGAAAGAGATTGGTATCCGCATGGCGCTGGGAGCCGCACCGGGGTCAATACTCCGGCTGGTGCTCCGCGATGTCGCCATTCTATTGGCAGTTGGAATTGCCGCCGGAACCGCGCTCGCCCTTGCGACAACTCACTATGCACAGAAGCTGCTATTTGGCTTGGCCCCCCACGACATGACGACGATGTTCCTGGCTGCCGCTATCCTGGCTGGGGTCGCGTTGATCGCCGGCTACCTGCCGGCGCGGCGCGCCTCGCGAGTGGACCCTATGACCGTGCTCAGGAATGAGTAGCCGCTACTCGCCGCGCATCAGATCCGTGCGTGTCTCGCGCTTTCGGATCACTCGGAAGCGTTTGCCTTGGACGAGCAGTTCCGCGGGCCGCCGGCGCGAATTGTAATTCGATGTCATCGAAGCGCCATAAGCTCCGGCGCCCCAGAGTGCAAGAACGTCTCCCGCCTTCACGTCAGGCAGCGGCCAAGCATCGTGGAATACGTCACCCGTCTCGCAAACGGGACCGACAATTGCGACTTTTCCTGACTTCCCACCGGGCCGCATATCAACCGGCGTGATCGGGTGCACTGCGCTGTAGAGAGCGGGGCGCATGAAGTCATTCATCGCCGCATCCGTCACGACAAATAATTTGCCCCGGGTCTCTTTCGTGTACAGCACGCGCATTAAGAGTACGCCCGCTGCCGCCACAATCGAACGGCCCGGCTCGATCAGCAGGTGGCGCCCCAGCCCGCGCGTTTGGCTGGCGAGTGCGCGCGCATACGCCGAAAAAGAAGGCGGACGCTCGGTCGTGTAACGGACTCCAAGACCGCCGCCGATATCCAAATAGCGCAGGCTCACTCCCGTGCGCGCCAAATCGCGCACATAATCGGCCAGCCGGCCGAGGGCTTGCCTGTAGGGCGCAAGACTCAAGACCTGCGATCCGACATGAGCACTGATTCCCTGCCAGGCGATCCACTTTGAATTGCTATGAGAAATATACATACGCCGTGCCTGCAGCCAATCGACGCCAAACTTGTGGTGCCGGCGTCCGGTGGCAATGTGCGGGTGCGCACCTGCTTCTACGTCAGGGTTTACGCGAATGGAGGCTGGCGCGCGTTTGCGATGTCGGGCGGCTTCCCGCTCCAGGAGTTCCAGTTCCGCGGGCGATTCAACATTGAACATCAGCACTCCCGCGCGCAAAGCATCGGAAATCTCTTCGCGCGTCTTGCCCACTCCCGAGAACACCGCGCGCCGTGCGGGTATGCCCGCGCGGCGCAAGCGGTCGAGTTCCCCTCCAGAGACGATGTCAAAATAACTTCCGAGTTTTGCAAGCACGCGCAGCAAGCTCAGATTGGAATTCGCTTTCACGGCATAACAGATGGAATGCGGCGTTTTTCCGAGGGCACTCGTAAGCGCCCGATCCAAGCCAAGGTAGGCGCCTTCGATGGCGGTTTGGCTGTAGGCGTAAACAGGTGTTCCGGCCTTGCGGGCAATCGCGCTGAGCGGAACGCCATCGCAGAATGCGCGCCCTGCGCGCCGCGAGAACCCGGGATTGTAAGCGGCGGGATCGAGAACGCGCGTCATGCCGGATTTACTTTGAGCACTACGAGAGTCCGGTCATCGGAAAGCGGTGCATTCGCGGTGAACCGCTCGACTTCTTCCAACAACCGGTCCGCGATCTCTTTTGCTGATTGACCGTGGCTCGCCGCAATCGCATCCTTCAAGCGATCCGTCCCGAAGAATTGACCGTCGGGGCTCGAGCTTTCCGCCAGCCCGTCCGAATGAAAAACCAGAATATCGTCCGGAACCAGCGTATACCCGGCTTCATCGTAGTTCACATCTTCGTAGAGCCCCAATGGAAAACCAGAAAGATCGACTCTATCGCAGCGGCCGTCTTTCCACAGCAGCGGCTGCGATTGCCCCGCGTTGGCCACGCGCAATTTCTGACGTCCCTTCTGCCACGTGGCGAAACACATTGTCATGTAACGCGCTTCGATGCGCCGTTCGCAAATGAGCTGGTTCAACTGGCGCAATAACTCCGCGGGCTGAAGCTTTTGTGCCGCTACGCTGCGCAACATCCCTGTGGCGACCGCTCCATAAAGCGCCGCTGCCGACCCTTTCCCGCTGACGTCGCCCAGCGCGATGCCGAGCTGTTGCGGTCCGTACCGGAGAAAATCATACATGTCACCGCACACCTCTCGCGCCGAACGGATGCGCGCCGCAATGTCCAGGCCGTAATCTTCCTGCGGAACGGGTCGCAGCAGCGCGCCTTGCATTCGCTGGGCGGCATTCAATTCGCGCTCCATGCGCGCTTCGTCGCGCGCGACATGCTCGTAGAGCCGTGCATTCTCCAGAGAAACAGCGAGTTGCGAGGCAAGAATCGAAAGCACCTGGACGTGTTCGTGTGTGAAGTAATCGAGTTCGGGGCTTTCCAAATCCAGCACGCCAACCACCCGGTTCTTGTGAATGAGCGGAATCGCCAGCTCCGAACGAGTCTCCGGATTCACCATCAGATATCGCGGATCGGCGGTTGTGTCCGGCACGCGCACAGGCTGCCGCGTTGACGCCGCTGCGCCAACAATTCCTTCCGTCGCCGCCACTCGGAGCTTGCCCTGCAGCGTCTGGCCGTATTTCACATCCAGCCGGTGGCGAAACATATTTGTCGCTTCGTCGTACAGCATGATGCTCAGAATCTGATAATTAATCACCCGCTTGATGAGTTCCGCCGCGCGTACAAGCAGCTTTTCCGAGTCGAGGATGGAGCTCGTTTCGCGCGCGATTTCATTCAGGACGAGCAACGTTTCCGCCTGACCCTTTGCTCGCTCGAAAAGCCGCGCATTTTCAATTGCGATCGCCAGCCGGCTCGCGAGAAGAGTCAGAATATTTTGCTGGTCACGCGTAAAGTAATCGAGCTGAGAGCTCTGTATATCGAGCACGCCGGTGGCTTTGCCCTTGTACATCAGCGGTACGGCCAGCTCGGACCGCACCGTATCAATCGCATTGATGTAGCGGGAGTCCTTGCTGACGTCGCTCACGAGGACAGATTCCCCGGTCGCCGCCGCTGTCCCCGTAATCCCCTGCCCTATGGGAATACGCCAACTATCCACCACGTCCGGCGAATAGCCGATTGCAAAACGATGGTAAAGCCTGCCTGACTCTTCATCTACGAGCATGACACTGAATATCTCGTAGTCGATCAGCCGCTTGACGAGGTCTGCCGTTTTTTCGAGGACTTGATCCAAGTCGAGCGAGGAGTTGAGCTCCTGCCCGATCTCGGCAAGCGTCGCCAGAATTTCCGCGGGGACTTCCGATTGCGGTTTCGTTCCTAGTGAATCCATGTCCGAATTCGTTTTCCGCCGCCAATCAAAATGCGGGCCCTTTCAAAAGTAGTCGGATGCCATTATAGCAGGCACATGAAAAGCGCCCGACTCGAATCGACCAAAACCGGAGATTGACGAAAATGATTAAACGTAGATTAATACGACAAGTCGGAAACAGGCTGAACCGCTTTTGGCGCTGGGCTCTGCACGCCACAAGCCTGCTCGACGATCTTTACGCTTGCGCTCGCGCCGATGCGCGTGGCGCCCGCGCTGACCATTTTTTTCACATCTTCAAAGCTGCGAATTCCGCCGGAGGCCTTGATTCCCATCCCCGCGCCAACGGCGGCGCGCATCAATGCGACATCCTCCGCGGTTGCTCCGCCGGTGGAAAATCCTGTCGACGTTTTCACAAAGTCAGCGCCGGCCTTTTTTGCCGCGACACTCGCGCGGACCTTTTCCTCGTTTGTGAGCAACGAAGTCTCCAAAATGACCTTGCAGATCGCGCCACTGCGGTGGCAGGCTTCCGCGACGCCCCGGATGTCCTGCTCCACGACATCATCCAGTCCCGACTTCAACGCGCCAACGTTCTCCACCATGTCAATTTCTTGCGCCCCGAGCATAATCGCCTGCTCGGCTTCATAAATCTTCACCTGCGGCAGCGTCGCGCCAAGCGGAAAGCCAACCACAGTGCAAACCCGCACCGAGGACTCGCGGAGCAACTCGGCGGCTTGCGCTACGTTCCACGGATTCACGCATACGGATGCAAACCCAAATCGCGCCGCTTCCTGGCATAGCTTGCGGATATCCTCACGCGACGCATCCGGTTTGAGCAGAGTGTGGTCTATCAGGCAGGCAACGCCTTCTTCGCAGGATTTGACTGAAGGGCCTGCGGAGATGCGGTCTGCTCCGGCATCAATAACCTTCCGGGTTTTTCGCGCGCACTTTTCAACGCATTGTTGGTCGCAGCCCGGGCAGACAACGTCATCCAATTCCAGCCCGGCAAGGTTCGTGCCTCCGGCAGCCCCGAGATAGCTCAGGACTTCTTCCGTAATCGTGCGGACAAGATCGTCAAGCTGGATGGAATCTTGCGCCATTCTTTTCACTTGCAGGACGGGCCGGGGTTCTTTGCGCTCGAATAACGTGCCTCAATCGCTGTAATCTTTTCGACGCGCTTTGCATGCCGCCCTCCGCCGAATTTCGTCTCTAGCCACGCGGCGAGGATTTCTCGCGCCAGTTCCGGCGGAATCAATTTTGCGCCGAGAGTCAAAACATTTGCATCGTTGTGTTCGCGGCTGTTGCGCGCCGTCGCTCGATCATAGCACAGCGCCGCGCGCGCCCCGGGGACCTTGTTCGCCGCAATGGAACTGCCAATCCCCGCGCTGTCGATTACCACTCCGCGCCAGGCTCGCCCGCCGACGACCGCTTCCGCGGCGGCAACGGCAAAGTCCGGGTAGTCCACCGATTCATTGCTGTTCGTTCCGAGGTCGAGAACCTCATATCCCCAATCTGCAATGTAGGGTTTGAGTTTCTCCTTCAACTCGAAGCCACCGTGATCCGCGGCGATTGCCACAATATGACGGTCCGCGGCTGCCGCCGCGTTTCGCGTTGGCGCTCCGCCCAACTGGATCGCCGTTTTGGGATCAATCAGCCGGAATGAGATTCCGCGGCGCGCAGCCTCATCTCGCGCGAGCGGTGTGATCAAAGCATCCGCTGCAATCGCGAGCTCTCCCCCATTGGGGATTCTCTCCAGGTCGGAATTGGTGACAACTGGCCTCATGGATTCAGAGGGTAATTTTTACTTCAGTTGGCATCACTACGAATGCTCCTGCGGCGGCAGGGAAAGTATGCAAACATCTTTGAGATTGCGGTATCGTTCCGCATAATCCAGACCATAGCCCACGACAAATTCGTTTGGGATTTCAAAGCCGACATAGTCGGCATGGACGTCTTTGAGAACTCGCCGGTCCGGCTTATCCAGGAACGCGGCGATGCGCAGCTCCTTGGGCTTTCGCTGGCGCAAAATGCGGCACAAGTATCCGAGAGTAAGCCCAGTATCCAGGATGTCTTCAACCAGAACAACATTCAGGCCTTCAATGCTTGTGTCGAGATCCTTTGTCAATCGAACTTCCCCCGAAGTCTTCGTGCCTTTCCCATAGCTGGAAACGGCCATGAAGTCGAGCGAGACCTCCAGGCTTACAGCGCGAATCAAATCCGAAAGAAATATGGATGCGCCCTTCAGAACCCCAATTAAATGAATTCGCTGGCCGCTGAAATCGCGCGATATCTGGCGTCCCATCTCCCGAACGCGTTTCTGGATTGCGCTGCGCCGCAGGAGCACTTTGAGATGTTCTTTCCCGCCAGGCGCCAATTGCGTTTCTCCGATGTTAAGGCAGGTTACTCTAGCGCACCGCTTCTTGGAGTACAAGCCGCGTAGGAACGGATTCATTCGTGACGTCCTTGGCTTTTAATTGAACGATGTACTTCCTCTAATCGACTCGTAACAATCCGCCGATATGATTGAAATGGATTGTCGATGACCGGATTGGGCGACCTAGAAGGCCGGCTAATTTTTCCACTGACAGTCCTTGACTTCCCCAGTGTGCGGCAATAAAGTACGTCGCCGGGAGGGGTGGGAAACTTGGCGCGGAAGTGTCGCCTGCGCTGCGTTTGTTCTCCCGAAGTTGTCACTCGATCTGGGTGGCCGAGATTTTGGGGTATTGTAATTTGGGGGGGGGGGAGAGGCTTGTCCTGCTCAAAATTGGGAAAAAACTTAAGATATTATGGGACGCTGTCCTCAAACGGGAACTCACGTTTCTTCCCTCCATTTAGTTGATTCCATTCGGCGCCTGACTCGGGGTGAGTCCAATGGCGCATACCAGGAGGTAGTGTGATGTCATCCAGCTTCCGAAGTGTCGCACTGAAATTCCTTGCCTTGGTTGCATTGGTGATGCTTGCGGGCGGGGTAGTCCGCGCACAGTCGACGGTTTATGGCGCCATTAGCGGCGCCGTTGCCGACCCACAGCAGAAGGCAATTGAAGGCGCGACGGTGAGCGTCCGGAATATCGCCACAAACGCGATGTCCGAGCCGACAAAGACGGATTCGAATGGCAGATATCTTGTTACCAACTTGCCGCCCGCAGTCTATGAGATCACTGTCTCGTCCGCAAATTTTGCGGATTACAAACAGCAAAACATAATCGTCGAGGTGGGACGCACGACCGCTGTGGACATAAAGATGGTTCTTGCTGGACAGCAACAGACAGTTGCTATTACGGCCGAAGCGCCGGTTATCAACAATGAGACGAACAGTTTTTCGACGAATGTCAATAAGGTCGCGATTGATAACCTGCCGTTAAACATACGGCGCTGGTCCGTTTTTGCACTCGGGACACCGGGCGCGGTCGCGGACGGAACATTTGGTGATGTCAGCTTCCGTGGTATTTCGGGATACTTCAACAACAATACGGTGGATGGCGGCGACAATAACCAGGCTTATTTTGCGGAGGAAAAGGGTCGCACGCGCATTGCCTATTCGACCAGCGCAAACTCCATTCAGGAATTCCAGGTCAATACGTCAAACTATTCCGCGGAGTACGGACGCGCCGCTGGAGCCGTGGTGAATGCCGTCACCAAGAGCGGAGCCAACACAATACACGGCACCGGTTTTTACTATAACCGGGACAATTCCTGGGGCACCTATAATCCTTTTGCTACTGCCGCAACCCAGACCGCTCCGGGAGTTTTTACCATTCTTCCGATCAAGCCAAGGGACGAGCGTCAGCAATTCGGCGGCGACATCGGCGGGTATCTGATCAAGGATAAGTTGTTCTGGTATTTCAATTTTGACGATCATCTGCGCGATTTCCCCGGCGTTGCCATTCCGACGAGCCCAACTTTCTTTTTTACAGGCATTACAGTGGCGGCGCCACCAGGCATCACTCCCTCCGCCGGAAACCCGACTGGAAACGGATGCTTTGACACCAATGGAGTGCCAATATTGCAAAAGTCCGGTTCAGGCGCAAATGAAGGCCAGCAACTTTTCTGCCGGGGGATCACACAGGCCCAGGCGAACTCGGCGCTGGGCTTTCTGGACAGCTTGACAGGGACAACCGCCCGCACCGGCGATCAGACCATTTATTTCCCGAAGATCGACTGGAAACCAAATCAGGACAACACCGTTACATTGTCCTACAACCGCCTCCGCTGGAATTCGCCATTCGGCATCCAAACTGCGTCAGTTGTATCCCGAGGAATTGACAGCTGGGGCGATGATTTCGTAAAAGGCGAGTCCGCTCAAGCGCGGTGGACGATGACCCACGGCTCCTCGATTACCAACGAAGCTAGATTCCTATTTAGCCGAGATTTTGAATTCGAATTCACAGACCCACCGGCTCCGGGCGAACCGGTCAACCCGTCGACTGGTCTTTCCCCTCAAATTGACCTAAATGGAACTTCATCCCTCACATTTGGCGCACCAGATTTCCTGCAGCGCGCAGCCCTGCCCGATGAACATCGCTATCAGTTTGCTGACACTTTTGGATGGAACCATGGCAGGCATTACATCAAATTCGGGTTCGACATAAACAACGTCAACGACCGAATCAGCAACCTCTTCCAATCCCTTGGCGAATATAGCTACAATGATCGAGTCGATTTCATTACGGATTACGCCGCCAAGGTAAACGGCCTCGGAGGCGGGACCCTTTGCTCGACGCAGTTCGCAAGCGGAAACACTGCTATCCCTTGCTACAGCACCTTCACTCAGGGATTCGGGCCCCTTGGATTTACGTTTAGCACTTGGGACATTGGGTTCTTTTTCCAAGATGACTTCCATGTGAGCCGCCGTCTGACCTTAAACCTCGGCCTTCGATGGGAGAAGGAACTGTCCCCGTCGGCGCTTCTTCCTAACCCGCTTGTGACTCAGACTTCCGCATTGCCAAGCGACAACAAGGACTTCGGTCCGCGGCTTGGTTTCGCCTGGGACGTATTTGGAAACAGCAAGACGGTTGTCCGGGGTGGAGCGGGGATCTACTACGGGCGGATCATCAATGGAAATATTTTCAACGCGCTTGCGGACACCGGGGTCTCTGCGGACCAGCTTTCGGCGAGTTTCTTCCCGACAACGGGTACGGGCGCCGCGACGCCGGGCGTACCGCTATATCCAAACATCCTCCCGGCATTCACACCGGCCGGAAGCAAGAACATCGTCTTCTTTGCACCTGATGCGCGCCTCCCTCAAATCGATCAGTTTGACTTGACGATTGAGCGCGAGATCGCCACGAACACAGTGGTCTCGATTTCCTACCTCGGAGCCATCGGCCGGTTCTTGCCGCTCGCTCAGGACACAAACTTCAACGCACCGGTGAATGCAACATTCACGATCGCGGGGACGACTCCGGCGAGTTTGTTGAACGGGCCACCTCTTCCGAGCGCGGGGACTACGTTTACGATCCCGGTTTACATAGGCGCCCGCCCGAACCCCAACTTCAACCAGATGACGCAGATCTCCACGGTTGTCCACTCGTACTACAATGCTGCTTCGTTACAATTTACCCGCCGTATGACGCATGGCTTGCAGGTTTCGGCGAGCTATACATTTGCGAAGGCTCTGGATGACGACCAGATCTCGTCAGCAACTCTGTCGGGCAACACTCCTCAGAGTCCGGCGAACATCTTGGGTGATTACAGTCCCTCGAACTTTGACATTCGCCATAACTTTGGCGCGACTGTGATTTGGCAGCCCGAGCGCTTCGCAAAGAGTGAGAATAAGGCTGAAAAATGGTTGCTGTCGGGATGGTCATTTGCACCGATTGTGAGCGCTTCCACCGGAGAACCATTCAGCGCCTCTGTCAGCGGAAACCTACCTTCCGCGAGCCACGGGAGCTTCACATCAGGGCCAACCACGACTGGGGTCATCGGAATTTCAGGTTCCAGCCGCGCTCCAATCTTCGGCCGGAATAGCTTCCGATTTCCGCGTTATTTCGACGCAGACTTTCGGATGTCTCGCGACTTTCGTCTTGCAGAGCGTGCGACTCTGCAACTCTCCGTCGATTTCTTCAATCTCTTCAACAATGTGAACATCACGGCGGTTGGAACAACGCTCTTCTCGTCCATCAGCGGCACAACGTCAAACCCAATACTCAATTACCCTGCGAGCTCGACCTTTTCGACGAATACGAACGGCAACAACGGGTCGTTTGCCCCGACGCCGAGACAGGTCCAATTCGGCGGACGGATCTCCTTCTAGGGCTGATCGAAGCATAGGAACAACGTAAGTTCCAAGCGCCCCTCTCCTTCCGGGGGAGGGGCGCTTGCTTTTGGGGGGATAGGGCAGGCGCAGATTGCGAGGAATAGCCTTTTTAGAGACAATTCTCTCTTTTGAGCGTCTCTATCTGTATGCGGTTGACAGGTTCCTGGGGGTGTAAGGAACCGGCTGACATGGAGGGGCGATGGGGACTTTCATTCAAGACATGCGCTATGCAGCGCGAATGCTGGTGAAGAACCCCGGATTTACGGTCGCCGCAGTCCTCTGCCTGACTCTGGGCATAGGCGCCACAACAGCCATATTCAGCGTAGTCAACGCCGTTCTGTTGCGTCCGCTTCCCTACTCACACCCGGAGCAACTCATCCGCGTCTATTCCGAGTTTCCCAAATTCCCCAACGGTGGTTTGCGCAGGTTTTGGGTTTCCCCTCCGGAATTTCTTGACCTCCGCCGCGACGCAAATTCCTGGGTTTCGTTGGACGCGTGGACAACAGGCGGAGTAAATCTGGCGGGCGAGACGCAGCCTGTGCGGCTCACGGCCACCTTCGTCAGTGGAGGTTTGCTAACATCGCTCGGCGTTTCGCCAGTCGTGGGACGAGTCTTTGGGCCGTCAGAGGATGTGCCCGGATCCGCTACCTTTGCGGAAATTTCCTATGGCGTATGGCAAAGCGTCTTCGGCGGCGATCCGAACATTGCCGGCCGCGAAACGCTGCTGAATGGCCGCAAGTGCACCATTCTGGGTGTAATGCCTTCGGGATTTGAATTCCCGCCCGGGGAGGCTGACGCGCCACAGATTTGGGCTCCACTCCAGATTGACCCCGCGAATCCGGGAGGCAGATCGTCGCATTTCCTGTATCTCCTGGGCCGATTGAAACCGGGAATTACGCCCGCGGCCGCGCAGGGGGAGCTTTCCGCCCTGGTTCAATCCTACGGAGAAAATCGCGCGCCGAAAACCCATGCGTTCACTCCCGAAAACCACACTCTTGTGAGTTTCCCGCTCCAGTCGGAAGTCGTCTCCAGTGTAAAGACCGCGTTGTGGATGCTCCTCGGAGCAGTCGCGTTTGTTCTCTTAATTGCCTGCGTAAATGTTGCCAACCTTCTGCTCGCGCGCGCAGAAGCTCGCCGCCGCGAAATCGCCATCCGAAGCGCGCTCGGAGCGGGCGCAGCGCGCCTCGCGAGGCAATTCGCCACGGAGGGCGTGATGCTCTCGCTGATTGGAGCCATTCTTGGCGTGGGTCTCGCCTTCGGTGGATTGCGTCTCATCCAGTTGACCAATGCCGGTGGAATCCCTCGCGCGGCGGAAATCGGCCTGGATGGGCGCGTTTTGCTCTTTACATTAGGCACTTCCCTTCTGACAGGCGCCGTCTTTGGCCTGGCGCCGTTCCTGCCCCTCCTGTGGGAACACATCACTGAATCGCTGAAAGACACCGCTGGTAGCGCTACGGGGGGCACTGGCGCGCAACTCTTCCGCCGCGGTATGGTGGCCGGAGAGCTTGCCCTCGCGCTCGTCCTATTAATCGGCTGTGGGCTGATGGTCCGGGCGTTCTGGAAATTGCAGGAGGTTCGCACGGGATTCGACGCACGAAATGTCATAACCATGCAGGTTGCCCTTCCTCCGCTGACATATCCGCAGGCAAAAGAGACAGACGCGTTCTGGGCGCGATTCGAAGAGCGCCTGCGGGAACTTCCCGGCATTGAATCCGCCGCACTGGTATCAGGGTTGGCGCCGTCACGGCCCCCCAATATGAATGACACGGACATCGAAGGCTTTGTGACGAAGAAAGACGGCCCAATCCAGAACGTTGATTACTACCAGAGTGTCAGCAGGGATTACTTCAAGACGATGGGAATTCGACTGATGGGAGGACGGCTTTTCGACGACCGCGACGTTCAGGGCGGGCCGGACGTGGTCATCATCAATCAGACGATGGCGCAGACTTTCTGGCCCGGTCAGGACCCGCTGGGCCGCCGGATTCGGCCGGGGCAAACAGATCCGTGGTGCACAATCATAGGCGTTGTGGAGGACGTGAAAAACGCCGGTCTGGACCGGCCGACTGGGACGGAGATTTATCTTCCGTACCGCCAGACGCAAGGCTCAGGCTCCCCTATCCTATACGCAGTGCTGCGTGGGCGTGGAGACCCTCGCCCGCTCGTAGGAGCGGTGCGCCAGGAATTGAGCCAACTGGACCCGGCACTCCCACTCGCCGAGGTGCGCCTGATGGACGATGTCATGTCCGCAGCGCAGTCGCGTCCCCGTTTCCTTACGTTGCTCCTCGGATTGTTCTCCGGAGTGGCCTTGGCGATCGCTACTGTGGGCATATATGGAGTGATCTCTTACTCAGTCGCACGCCGTTCCAAAGAGTTCGGCCTGCGGATGGCACTGGGCGCGCAGCCTGGTGATGTGCTGAGCCTTGTAATGAAACAAGGCGCTGGGCTGGCGATGTTGGGCGTCGGTGTAGGCCTGGCAGCAGCGTTTGGGTTGACGAGGTTGATGTCCACGCTGCTTTTTGGCATTACGCCGACGGACCCTCTGACATTCGTAAGTGTGTCTCTGATCCTCGCAGGAGTCGCGCTCGCGGCCTGTTACGTGCCCGCGCGCCGTGCAACGCGGGTGGACCCAATCCAGACATTGCGATACGAATAGAGTGGGAAGTTGAGTAGCCCAGAGGAATTCCTCCGAACCCAACCCACACGATGGCTCAAATCAATGGCTTACATTCCGGGCGGCGAGCCGCCGGGTGCGGCAGGCGGATGCATCTCATATTCCTTCGGAGGATTAGCGCCAAGCAAATAGCGGACAAAATAGTCCCAGCGACGCCGCGTCATGTAGTTACTTTCGGCGCCATAGCCGTGGGCCTGGTTTGGCAGCATCAGCAGGTCGAAATCCTTGTTCGCTTTGATGAGCGCATCGACAACAAGGAGGGTGTTGTAGGGGGGCACGTTGTTGTCCATTGTTCCATGCGCAAGGAGCAAATGTCCCTTCAAATTCTTGGCAAGCAACTGATTGGCCTGTCCATCGTAGTTTGTTGAGCCGTCCGCCTTTTTTTCCAGCAATCCTTGATACTTCTCGCCCCAGTCATCTTCATAGTCGCGGTTATCGTGATTCCCGGATTCCGAAATCCCAACTTTGAAGAAATCCGGGTAGCGGAACATCGCGTCTGCCGTGGCAAAGCCGCCTCCCGAATGTCCGTAAATGCCGGCGCGGTCAATATCAATCCACGGATATCTCCGCGCGAGCTGCTTCATAGCCACAACTTGATCGGGCAGCGTGTTGTCGCCCATGTCGGCGAAGTAGGTATCCTGGAATTTCTTGGAGCGCCAGGGAGTTCCCATGCCGTCAATCTCGACAACGACGAAGCCAAGCTCGGCGAGGGCCTGCGCGTCGCCGCGCGCGGCGGAAAAACTCCATCCGCCGACGCTTGCCGATTGCGGGCCCGGATAAATGTGGTTAATGATGGGATACTTTCGGCCCGTGACGAGATGGGCCGGCCTAAACATAAGACCCAAGATATCGGTGACGCCATCACGCGCCTTGACCGTGATAGGCACAGGAGGTTTCCATCCCGTGGCGAGCAGCTTTGAAATATCCGCCGTCTCAAGCTTGAGGATTAACTTGCCGCCATTGTCCCGAAGAACGGCAACCGGCGGGACATCGGGCCTCGAGTAACTATCCACGAAATAGCGGCCGGAAGGAGAAAGCGCGATGCTGTGGTTTCCGTCTTCCGGTGTAAGAAGAGCTAGATTGTTTCCGTCGAAGCCGACGCTGTATAGGTGAGCAAAGTATGGATTGCGCCCTTTCTCCTTGCCCACGCCGAGGAAATAGATCGTCCGGTTTTTCTCGTCCACTCTCAAAACCTGCGTGACGTTCCATTCCCCCGTAGTGATTTGGTTCTTCAGTTTTCCCGTCGACAAATCATAGAGATAGAGTTCCCCCCAATCGCTTTTTTGCGAATACCAGATGAATTCATTGGAATCGGGCAGATATCTCCAATTGGTGGCTCCGATTCCAGATTCAAAGTAGGTTGGGGATTTTTCTTCATAAACTTCCGTCACCGTCCCGGTGACGGTATCGGCAATGCGCAGATTCTCCTGCTTGTGGTCGCGCGACGTGGAGACAAACGCAAGGTGGGCTCCGTCCGGGCTCCATTGCATGTCTGTCACATCGCCACCGCAAGTAATGTCGTCGCAAAGTGAAGACCGATGCTGATCGGGGGGCATTTGCAGCCGGACGACTTTTGGCCCATCCACCTCGATGATCACTCGCTGGATCATGGTGACGACGGGATCCCCCGGCAGCGGATATTTCCAAGCGCGCAATTCGGGATGCCCTACTTGCGTGTTCACGAGATACATCTCACCCACGCCCCGTTGATCCTGCTGGTAGGTCGCTATCTTCTTTGAATCGGGGGACCATCGCAGGATGGGACTGTCACTAGTCGTCCAGCCCGCGTTGTCCGTGGCATAGCCGAAGTCTTTCACCCCATCTGTCGTAAGCTGAGTCTCCTTGCCGGTCCCGACGTCGCGAATCCAAAGGTTGTAATCACGGATGAATACCGCGCGCTTCCCATCCGGAGATAGCGAATCATTGCGACCCCCCCGGCCACCTCCGCCGCCTCGTCCGCCGCGGCCTCCACGACCGCCCTGTGCGGCGTCCGCACCTCCTGCCTGCCCCCCGCCCAGAGCCGTGCACTGATAACTCTGCAGACTGCAGCTCCACCGGCGTCCCGCGGAGGCAAAGGTGATGGATTGCGCGTCCGCAGAGTATTCGAATTGCATGAATGGCAGATGGCTCGCGTCGTAGCTCGTACCAGCCGCCGCGGAAAGAGCCGCCCCAAGCTTGGCGTGATCAAAGGCCGGCCCGCGCGCGCCCGTTGCGGGGTCAATGAGGACGAATTCGCTCCCTTCAGGTGTCGTAGTCCGGTACCAGAAGCGCTCGCCGGGGAGCCAGTTCGGCCGCACGCCGGAATGGAATACAAGCGGGTTCGTGTTGTAACCCATGAACTTCTCCGCGCGAGCATAATCTTCCGCAGTCAGCGCGCGGGGCGCGCTTGACGTGGCTGTGCCACGCGATGCGCCAGCGCCTCGTTGCTGCGCGCTGCAGGACGCGGACATCGAGAAAATAGCTGTGAAAACAAAGACAATCCGGATCGCGCCGTTTCCCGGTTGCAAGAGCATTCTCTTCCTCCATCCTGTCCTGCGAGTGTCCTAATAAATCGCGTGAGTATCGTACGGACATTGCACGAGATGTCAAGCTCGCAAGATTCACACAAAGCTAAGGGGATCTCCTCTCCGCACGAACGGCGACTTTGAAACCGGAGCGCTGCACGGCACGTTTAGCTAACCGGTGCGCGGAGAATTTGGTAGACTCGGCAGCCCGACTATAAATTTGGGCAATTCAAAGCGCGTCCGCGATGAAGACGTGGGGGACTTGAAAGGAGTACGCATGAAACGCCAGTTCGCAGCGATTAGCTGTTTGGTGGTCTGGGTTGCGTTGTTGGTGGGCAATGGGCCTTCAACGACGCGCTTGTTGGCGCAGAGTAAGCAAAGCAAGGCACCATCGAAATCCGCCGCGCATGCGCCAGCAACACAGAAGCTCGATGAGGAGTACACCAAGCTCATCAAGCTGTACCTGCAGGACCCGCGCATCACCACCGAGTTGGTGGACCACATGCCGGCCTCGGATACCGTGCCCTCTCCGCTAAAGTTTTTCGGACGCATTCCCGGTACGCCGGGCGAGCTGACCTACGCAAAAGACATCCATCGGTATTATGAAGCGCTGGCGAAAGCCTCACCGCGCGCGAAATTCTGGAAGATCGGCACAAGCGAGGAAGGCCGCGATATCGTCGTCCTTGCCATCGCGGACGAATCCACGATTAAATCGCTCGACAAATATAGGGACATGCTCGGCTCGCTGACCGACCCGCGCAAGACTACTCCGGAACAAGCACAGGCACTTTTGAAAACCGCGAAGCCCATCTATTACATCAACAGCGGTATGCACTCACCGGAAACAGGTGGCCCCGAAATGCTGATTGAATTGGCCTACCGGCTGATCATTGAGGAATCGCCTTTCATCCAGGAAATCCGCAACAACGTCATTACGTTTATCACGCCGGTGATTGAAGTGGACGGCCGCGAAGCCGTCGTAGACACCTATTACTTCAACAAAAAACGGGCGCAGGGCGACGCCCGGCTGCCGCTGATGTATTGGGGCAAGTACGTCCAGCACGATAACAACCGCGACGGCATGGGACAAATGCTGAAGCTCACGCAAGCTGTCACGAACATGCAGCTCGAGTGGCATCCAACGATTCTTCACGACCTGCACGAAGCACAAACCTATCTCTATGCCTCGACCGGCACGGGTCCTTACAATGACTCGCTCGATCCCATCACGATTGATGAGTGGTGGATGCTTGCGGAAAACGACGTCATAGAGATGACCAAGCGCGGCGTCCCTGGCGTCTGGACCTACGGCTTCTATGATGGCTGGGTGCCGAACTACATGTTTTTCATCGCGCACACCCACAACGCCCTCGGCCGTTTCTACGAAGTGCAGAGTTACGGGCCCGACCCCACAGTTGTCCGGCCCGGCGCGACCGTGACCAGCAAGGAATGGTTCCGTCCCAACCCACCGCTTGCTTCCATCCAGTGGGGCCCGCGCAATAACACGAACATTCAGGAGTCGGCGATTCTTTTTGCGCTGCACCACGTCGCGAAGAACAAAGAGATGTACCTTGAAAACTACTGGCTCAAGAACAAGCGCGCCGTGGACAAGGGCAGGAACGGTCCGACTTATGCGTGGCTGATTCCCGCGACGCAACGCCGAAAATCCGACGCCGCCGTAGCTGTAAACGATCTGCGCCGGCAAGGACTTGAGGTCCATCGTGCAACTTCAGCCTTCAAAGCTGGCAACCTCAATGTCCAGGCCGGCGATTACATCGTCCGCGGCGACCAGCCATTCCGGACGCTCGCCGACATGTACTTTTCCATACAGAACTACCCGCCCACGAACCCGCGGCCCTACGACGATACAGGCTGGACATTTCAAATGATGCGCGACCTCCGCATCGTCCCAGTGACGGAGAAGAGCATCCTCGACCAGCAAATGACAATGATTACGGCAGACGTGAAGGCGCCCGGCGGGATTGAAGGGGATGGGCCAATTCTCGTCGTGGATCACACGGCGGACAACAATCTCATTACCTTCCGCTTCAAAAACGCCGATGTGAAAATGGCGGCGGCTGAAGATGATTTCGAAATTGGGGGGCACAAATTCCGCGCTGGCTCGATCATCGTCCAAAACGCGGACCGGGTAAAACTCGGACCGATGCTGAAAGACCTTGGCCTTTCGGCATGGGCCGTGGCCGAGGCGCCCGCAGTCAAGACGCACGATCTCATGGTTCCGCGCATCGGGTATGTGCATAGCTGGTCGCGCACGCAGGATGAAGGCTGGTGGCGTGGGGCATTTGACGCGTACGGCATCCCGTACACTTATTTTGCCGACCTGAAATTAAAAGAAGGCAATTTGCGCGCGAAGTACGACGTCATTGTCTTCCCGCACGTCGGAGGAAGTTCCATTTCCGAAGTGAACGGGACGCCGATCACCGGGACAACGCCATTGCCGTATAAGAAGACTGACGCGACGCCGAATCTCGGCTACGTGGATTCAGGCGACGACATTCGCGGCGGCATGGGGCTTGCAGGACTGCTCGAACTCGCAAAGTTCGTCGAGCAGGGCGGCACCCTCATCACCGATGGCTCGACCGCAACGATCTTCCCCGATTTCGGAATTACGAACGGCGTCACGGTCGAGCATCCGGGCGAGCTCTTCGTGCGCGGCTCGATCCTTCGCGGGATATTCGCCGACAAGAAGAGTCCCATCGCTTACGGGTACGACGGCGCGGACCTGCCGGTGTATTTCAACCAGGATCCGGTGCTGAACGCAGGTGGCGGGGGCTTCGGCGGCGGGCGAGGCGGAGGAGGTGGAGGCGGACGCGGTGGCGAAATCAACGGCGGCGAAGGGCAAAACGTCACACCCAATGCAACACCGGTTCATATTTCGCCGTGGGACGAAGATGGAGCCGCGCCACCGGCCGCAAACGCAAATCAATCTCCTGCGGCTGGAGATGTCGCGGCTTTTCAACAATTCGCCGGAGGCCGTGGCGGCCTGGCGCCAGCCGGAGCAGCTCCGCGTGTCGTTTTGCGATTCCCCGCGGATCCCTCCGACATGTTGCTCTCGGGCACGCTCGCGAATGGCCAGCCGCTCGCGAACCGCGCGGCGGTCGTGGACGCAGCGATCGGCAAAGGGCACGTGGTTATGTTTGCGATTCGGCCATTCTGGCGCTGGCAGACGCAGGGGACGTACATGCTTGGCTTCAACGCCATCATGAACTGGAACGCGCTCGATGCAGGCGCCCCGCCTCCGGGGGGCGGAAGAGGTGGCCGCGGACGTGGTGCGGCGCCGGGGCCGGGCCAATGACCGACACTATTGCTCTCCACAATATTTCGCTTCATGGTGCGGGACCACTCATTTTGAAGATTCACACCTACGCAAAGCCCGGACCAGGGTGCTTGAAGATTTCAATCATGCCGTGACTCTACTACTCGTCGAACCCGCGGTGTGAAGTTGCCTCCTCGTCGACCCAGTCCTCCTCCGTAAGACTCATTCCATGACGGCCGGAAACCTTGTGATCCAAATTAATCGTTGACGAGGCCAGTTGTACGCGTTTTGCAATGAGTGAAAAAGGGCAAGTTATTGAATTCAAAGGGTTTAAGGGAGTTCGTTTTGCAGAATCGCCCTTTTCGCAGTTTCAGATCGCAGTTCTGGGTTGGTATGCGCAGATCTCACGAGGCGCCTCCCTTCCCCAGTATTTCCCATTGGTCCAATCGGCCTCTCCTGCAGGAAAAAGAAGGGCTTGGAGCGGACATGGATTCGAATCCCGTATAAATACACTCCAAAGCACGCCGATTCGAAGCAGTCCAATCAGATCTATTTCGACAGAGTTAGATATTGATGTTGATATCAACTCGAAGCTGCGCGGGTCGCCCCTTTTCGCAAACGCCGCAGTCGCCCGAGGCGATTCAGAACGCTGTCTATTTCACGGCCCACTGACATCATGTAGCGCGACAGGCGAGCCCTTCCGAAGAAATATGTACAATTCAGCAGCGTGTTTCCAATCCCTCGGCCTCCTCAAGCGTGAGCATATCTTGCTCATCGAAAATCCTCTGTCTCGGAGGTCCTTCCCGACGCCGGGGTGACCGCCGGCTCTTGCGATCGATCCGCAGCTCGACCTGCGTCGAAAAACAGCGGCCAATCTGATTGATGAGAATTAACGTTGTATTGACAGTGATGCCGTGGGTGTAGATCTTGGGTATACGTTCAAACCAACATCCCAGCAGGAACCCTTCGAATAAGGCTCCATTCGTCAGGATGCGGTGGTGGTTCATTACTTCATCGCGGCAAAACTCTTCTTGGCTTGCTCCAGGAATTCGGTACAGGTCCATTGCGGGTGTCATTTCGTGAGGATCCTCGAGCCAGATTACCTGGGTTTTCATGCCCGGCAGATCGAGATCCCAGTCACAAATCGTCAATTTTTCTCGTGCGCCATACCCAATTCTGAGGGGAATTTTAAGTCCTGTGCCGGCGCGCGTTTCAAAAATCCGGTTTTCGTGAATGTAATCTTGCTGTTCTATCACCAATCTTCGATGCGCGGATTCATAGCCGTCGTCGACAACGTTCAACGTGTCCAACGGACAGCCATGATCAACCAGGCGGCGCGCGAGCGCGTTTGAAGGTGCAACAAGTTTATTTTTCATCGCAAATCGCTCCTCAATTGAGATTATAAAAAATCCTTCAACACCTTTGAATCCTTCGCAGTCTTTGCGGGCCGCCGACACTGGCCGAGCCTAGTGACGGCCGGCGGATTAGCCTTACCTCCCTTCCCCCTGCTGAGCGTGGGGTTCATTGCATTGGCGACACTTGGCCACGGTGCCGCCCTGAATTGATCGCACGCCGTAAATCCTCGCCAATTCATGGATCCGCTTCCGGATTGAATTGGTCAATCGGAGACCTTTTCCCTTGCGACCGATCGGTTCGGTCTGGATGCCGAGCGATTTCAACTTCCACCCCGTGTCTTCGGGCGACAACTCGCGTATTTCTCCGCGTCCTGCAAGAATAGTGTTTACCACTTGAGTGATTTCTATAACCATTATCGTTTGACGATCCGTATCGTAGGAAAACACGAGTAGTGCCTCAACGACGATGCATTCGATCGACGACGCCAAATCGACTTGGAACTCCCGATCCTGTCCGCGCAGAAGTGGAACAACGCGCCGTTGAAGGTCATCGTCTCCAACGATGCCGGCCGCAAGTGCCCGCGCCAGCGTCGCCATTGGGGTCGTAAGATCGGCACAGTCGATTTGCGGCGCGCGAGCGCTTCGAAGCGCCTCCAGCCGGTACGCAAGAAACTTCCCCTGAAACCCCTCGGCCTGTTTTTCGCTTGTGCCCTGATCGAGAATTGAAAGTGGGCGAGAAAGATTAATGGCGATTTCGAGCGCCGCACCAAACAAGGACCGGTCTGTCAAAGGGAGTTGCGAGCAAACAACTTTCGGGCCGAACAAATTGACAGCCCGGCCCATTTTGACGAAGAAAATCCCCCGCCGTAGTGATGCGCGTAGGCGTCTCTGAAGCTCAGCACCTGCGTGTGAAACGTCAAGCAACAACGTCGGTTGCAAATAAAATGGCAGACCCAAGAGATCGGCGGCGCTGGGATCGCTGAAGAGCAAAGGACGCCGGCAAAAGATCGCAAGGTCTTGCATAAGCGTCTCGCTTGAGGCCGGCGGCGGCGCAACAATCGAAAGAAGCGGCGCAGTGGGAAGGAGTTCCGGAAGCCAAGTTGTGAAATTGAAATAAGTTGCCAGCGCTATTGACTCCTCCTGCAGATCATGTTGCCGCGCAAGCCGGTGGGCAGTTTCATCAAACAACTCGCGCACAGATCCAAAGGATCTGACTCCAGATGGGAATCGAATCGCTCGCAGAATCGTCGAGTCTACATTTGCAGGCACATAGATCTTATCGGCATGTTCATAGGATGGCGTGAGGATCGTTTCATTGCTTTTGTAAACCAGGAGATTCAGACTTGTGCGTTCCGCATCGGCCCAGACCAGTTCGATCGTACTGCCATCGGCGAGGATTTCCCCGGCCGTTGGTGTTATTTTCTGCCGCATTGGGGCGTCAATGATGTTGCGGGTTTTCTTTACGATGTGGCGGCATTGCTTCATCGTCGTTTTCCGAACTACCTGCCGATTCATAACGAAGCCCAAAAAAAATGGACGCCGCAAGTTACAACATCGCAGCGTCCTCAACATAGCCAGGCGGAAAAAACCCGCCGAACACATCAGCCGAACTTCTCGCACACACTATAATTGAGTGCGCGAAGAAATGCAAGACCAATCCTACGGTCCCAGGACAGAGCTTTCTAAACTATTCGCCTGTGAGCAACCACTCCATTGACCTCCCTGATTCCCGGCTTATCCAGAGCAGGACTTGGGCTCCAATATCCTTCTTGCCCCGCTCCATATCAGACAAATAACCCTGGCTGACGCCTATCCGGCGGGCAAATTCTTTCTGCGTCAAATCAAAGCCTCTGAGTTCACGAATTCTTCGGCCGACAGCTTTCCAGTCAACCTGGCCTTTGCTGACTTGAATGATTTTGCTTGACTTGTGAATCGCCATGGCTATATAATATCGCTGTGGATGTTAAGAGAGCGCGGCGCTTTCTTTACTCCCCAGTCCTCAATTTGCCTTTGTACATTGGCGGGAGAGAAAGCGCAATGCGAGAAATCCTGATCGATGGAGGACATACATGGTTTGCAGCTTCAAAAAACAATTGAGTCCCTTCCCATATAACCTCAAGCTGGCCCGCTCTCTTTGGGGTGAGCTCCCACTGAGTGCTCGCAGACATTTGCGTGAACTCACCCACAAGTATCGGCTCTCAGTCGCCGCCGGCGACCTGAAATTCCTCGACGGTCGCTGGTACATCACCCACGCGGGCCTTCTGCGAATCGCCGAACGGCGTCGGTGTGAGGGAATTAGGACGTCGGTCGACCGTCATTTATCTGACTCAGGCGCTTGCCGCTGGGTCTTCAAGGCGACGGTCTTTAAGTCTCCTGGCTCGAAAGGTTTCGTCGGCTACGGGGATGCCGACCCCTCTAATGTCTCGCCGTTGGTTCACGGCGCCGAGATGCGCGTGGCCGAGACCCGCGCGGTCAACCGCGCCCTCCGCAAGGCCTACGGCATCGGCCTCTGCTCGGTCGAGGAACTCGGGTGGTCGCCTCGCCCTTCTGGCGCTGACCGATCGTTTCAGAACGCGCCTCCCGCGAACGGGAACAACGGCCACCAGAACGGTCAGCCCCGCCTCCGCGACCGCCTCTGCTTGTTGGTCCGCAAACACCAACTCGATTCCACGCTCGTAAAGCGCTATGCGGCGGATTTCTGTGGAACCGAAGCCCTTCGGGACGCCGGTCGAGACCTCGTCGAGTCCTTCATCAACAATCTCGCCGATTGGGCCTCCAAGGATCGCGAAGGGCTCCTTTGCAAATTGAACAGCTACTCTCAAGTCGAGGAGGCAAAGTCATGAAGCGTCATATCCCGGGACTGCATCAGTGTTCTCCGAATGCCGGCTCTACCCTCGAAGGTCTGTTCCTCGTTCGTGTCGAGCGGGCCTTCTACCGCTGGCATTCGCAGAAACCATTCTTTACATTCCGCTTTGCCGTCATCGAGCCCACTGAATTCACCGGGCGGACCTTCACCGGACGAATCTACTGTTCGGCGAAAGCCCTTTGGAAACTGAACTGGTTCCTCAGGGACTTCGGGTATGACCCCGACCTGTTGGGTCGAGAAGAGGTGGAGGAGAGAGCCCTTTTGGGCTTGCGTGGGATCGTGCGCGTTTCCCATACCTCCTTCAACGGTCGCCCCTATCTCAATCTGGAAGCGTTCGCACCTGCAAACGAATGGAAGGAGCTCTCGGTGGCTCCCGGAGGTGTTGTAGAGGTCCAAAGGGCTGGCCATGACGTATAGCTACACACAGATAAGCCAATACCTTCGCTGTCCTAGAAGCTATCGGCACCGGTATCTGGATGGCTGGCGCGAGAAAGATTCACGGGCCGCATCCATCTTCGGCCGGTGCTTTGAGAAAGCATTAGCCGCACTTCTCTCGAATGAAGATGGCGGCGCAGTCCTATTCCAAGAGTGGGGAAACTATCGCGAAGCCCAACTCGAGTTCGGCAATGGGGATGATTGGGAGCGGATGCTGCGACAGGGTGTCATGCTACTGGAACGGTTTGCTCAGGACGATCGGGTTCGCATCAGACAGCCCAAGTGCGACCTCCAGGTGAAACTGGTTCGTGCGCTTCCGAATGGCGATGATTTCGTGGCCTACATCGATGGCATCGGAGACTTGGACGGCAAACGCTGCCTCCTCGAATGGAAAACCACCCGGGCCCGGTATCCCGAAGAACCCGAAGGGCTCGTTGCCCTCGACCCACAAATGATCTGCTATTCCTGGATGAGCGGGATTCCCGATGTGGCGATGATCGTGTTCGTGCGCAAGCGCGTTCCTGAAATCCAGTATCTCTGCGCCTCGATCACCGATGCTCAGCGGCAAGAGTTTGCCCAGATCGTCGAAGCAACTGCGAGCCAGATCGAGGCAGGTCAGTTCCTGCCCCACAGCGGGATCCGTTTTCCCCAGAATGGGTGTGTGAGTTGTGCCCATCTGGGTCTCTGCCTCAACGACAAGCAGTTGATTGAAACCAACCTGATTCGTAGGCCGGGAGCGAGCGACCTTGATTGGCTTGATGAGCTTTCGGACTAACGGTGGGGCCATGGCACCTCCAGACCTCAACCGCCAGAGGGCATTGGTTGTTCTTGGCAAGATCGAGGAGATCTTGGCTTGGGAGAAGATCAAGGAGCACGAACATGATGAGCGTTTCATTGAGTTAGGCCAATACCTATGTGAGGTTCGGGCGGGGCGGTACTGGAGGCTGGATAATCTAAAGTCCTTTGATGAATTCCTCGAGAAGCGCTTTCCAGAGTCGCGCCGGAAGGCCTATTACCTCATGACGATCCACGAGACCCTGACCAAGGTGCCAAAACGGCAGCTTCGAGAAGTAGGCTGGAGCAAGGCCATCGAATTGGCGAAGGTGGCGCGCAGAGATGGAGGCGAATTCGACTGTGCAACCTGGTTGCACAAAGCCAGGGAGCTACCGAAAGAGGAGTTCAAACGTGAAGTGGAAAACCACATGACCGGCCAAGTCACCGAGCCCTGGGAGATCATCTACTTCAAGCTATTCAAGACCCAGTTACCGGTCGTCGAGCAAGCCCTCGAAACAGCGGCTCTCATGCTCGGAACCGAAAAATCGCGGGGATACTGCCTGGAGATGATCTGTGCGGATTTCCTGGCGGGCGCTAATCTGGAGCACCAAGACCCAAGCGCAATCGCGTGTTCCCTCCGGCGTCTCCTCGCTTTCCTTCCGCAGCCCCACAGAGATGAATTCCTCGCGGAGGTGAAGGTAACGGAATGACCGCAACGCGTCAGAAACAGCCACGGACGCAGTTGGCACCTGATGCCTACCGCGAACTGTGGATGCAAGTTCTAAAACGCGACGGCTGGCGTTGTCAACAATGTGGAGGAATGGAGCACCTTCAGGTCCATCACATCCAGGCAAGGAGTCGTCTCGGACATGACGCCGTCGATAATCTGGTGACCCTGTGTGTTACGTGTCACGAGCGGGTCCATCACAAAAGGACGGACAATACGAGGTGAACTATATTCTCCGTATTTCTGACGTCGGCTTGGTGAAAAAGCTACGAAATTGGTTTTACCCCGCATTTCCAATTTGAACTCCATAAAGGCAACTTCCTGAAAGCTCGCGTGATAATCTGCCCCTATAATGATCATGTTCGGCTCCTTCCTCCCGAGCCTTGGTCATCAAGCAACCACAATCTACTCGAGTCGAGGGAGCCGACATTGTTATGAAATCAAATCGGAAATTCGTGTTAAACAGGATTGGTGGGCTCGATTCTAACGAATCGAGCCTGAACCACCGCCTTACCTTTAGGACACCCTCGTTAAGGCCGTTATGTGGCGGCAGAATTGCCGGGAGACATTCAATTCCGCGGAGGCCCTTATGACTGCGACGGAGACCACCGTCAACTTCAGGATTCGATTGACGTTTTGGGCCCTAGGAGCTGCGCTCGGCTTCGCACAAGCCTGGACTTCTAGATTGGATGCGATCGATTACACCGTTTCCTATCTTGAAATGGGAGGCTATTTTTTCCATGGGCATCACTGGGCGATTATCAACGGATTTTGGAGCCCGCTGTATGCTTTTTTGTTCGGTTTAACTATCACTGTGTTTAAGCCTTCGATGTACTGGGAATATCCGACGGTACACCTGCTTGTGTTCATCATTTTTCTATTCACGATGACCTGCTTTGACTATTTTCTTCGGCAATCGATGCAGCTTCGCTCCGATTTTGACCCAGAGAAAAAGGGTTCTTCCGAGCTGGATTGGGTGTGGATCACCATTGGGTACACGATATTCCTTTGGTCTTCCCTGCAATTGATAGGAGTGAATAAAGAAACTCCAGACATGCTTGTCGCAGGATTCTTCTATCTCAGTTGCGGATTGCTTGTGACGATCTCGACCGGACGTGCGAAATGGGAGACCTTCCTGGGCCTCGGCTTGACGCTTGGTCTGAGCTATCTGACGAAGTTTGTCGTGCTCCCAATTTGTTTCTTGATTCTGGTGACTGCATGGCTGGCCGCGAAGCAGAAAGCTCGCTACGTCGTGATTTCCGCAATCGCGTTCGTCGCAATTGCAGCACCATTCATCGCGGCACTTTCGGCCCAGAAGGGGAGATTCACATATGGAGAATCAGCTAGGTACGACTATGCCGTGACTGTAAATGGGATTCCGCATCATCACTGGCAGGGGGATAGCAAGATGCCGCTCACGCATCCTACGCGCCAGATTTTTGCAGCGCCCGCCACCTTTGAATTCAGAGAGCCCTTCAAAGGCACGTATCCACCTGAGTACGATCTCACTTATTGGTACGAAGGCGTCAAACTCCATGTTCACATTCGTCAGGAGATCAAGGTGTTCGCAAGCAATCTGTTTTATGAGTTCGAAACACTGTTTTTTTCGCTGAATGGAATCCTGTTAACGACGCTGTTTCTCGTGCTCTACGAAACTGGCCGCGGGTGGCTGATTCTAAAGGACGTGCTTCGGTACTGGTTCCTCATCGTTCCGTCTGTGGCCACGGCAGGACTTTATGCCCTCGTGCTATTACAATCCCGCAATATCTCGCTGCCTCTTTTGTGGTGCTGTTGCTGTGCCTGTTCTTAAGTGCTGCTTTCACTGTTGCTCTTCCGAAGTCCCGGTTGCTTTCAGGTGTGGCTGTTCTTCAATTTGTGATGTTCTTTGGCCTCGTGGGTTTTCCGTCGTTGCTCCACGTGCTCGATATTCATCCGCTGGCACTCTCGGGAGGCCGAAAGGGCATCCTATCAGCAGGTAGCCGAGAAGGCCGGTGAGATGGGGCTCAGACCTGGTGACCAAATTGCCTCTCTGAATGCGTCAAATTTGGGAAATGGCCATGTGGGCCCATCTCGCGCGCGTTCAGATTATTGCGGAGGTCTACTATTGGCCTGGGCAACCTGAAGGAGCTACGAACAACTTCTGGAATGCAGATCCTCTGACTCAGGAAAGAGTAATTCAGAAACTTTCCCAAACGGGGGCCCGAGCTGTCATATCGCAGGATACGCCAAGTGGTGCGGGGGCGGGTCGTTGGTTGGAAATTGGGACAACAGGCTACTACCTGTATTGGCTGAAGCCTGCAGATAAGACTTGACAGAAGGAAAACTCAGGATTGGCAGACTTACAAGTTAGCCCTATTCCTGTCGATCTTCGAAGGCGGTCCTCCGCTCCGGATTTTCTTAACATCCTTTTGCAAGAAATTAATCTGGATTCTTCACAGGATAACGTACGATTTCTTGCAAACATTTTGAAAAAAGAGGATTAAGACAGTCATTCAAAGTCGCTTGTGCGACCCTCCGTCCGGCCGTCGGGTTTTTAGGGCCACCGTCTATTGTTTGACTTCAGCAGAAATGGGAGTGAGTTGAGAGTTTTCGTAAGCTATGGAATCTGAGCTTTCCGGTTCCCCCCAACCAGCGCTAGGATGCGCAGAAGGCAGGGTGAACCATGAGCGAAGAGCTAACCAGAAACCAGGATGCAGAGGAACAGCAAGAAGAGTCTGGGAGTGCTGAGAGAGGGGCAGCCCTGCCCGAGGGCAGGGCTGGCGGCCGACGCGGCGAGACAGCGAGGCAGTTAATCCGCCGAGCCAAGCAAGCGACCCGCAGGAGATTTCCCGCCGAAGAGAAGATCCGCATTGTGATGGAAGGGATCCGGGCCGAGCAGCAGCAAACTCCATTAACCAGGGTAGTGGAGGAAGAGGTGTTGCAACAGTGGGCTGAATCCGGCGTTACTTCGCCCGTGATGCTGCGGATCATAGACCGTTGGTGGGGCCCAGGTGGACCTCGGTTCAGAATAACCTTCGGGGGGACAAGACTGGTGTACGATGGCTACCGTTTTGGAAGTCAAAAAGGGAATTCCGGTTAAAATCAAATCCATGAGAAACGCGATCGCATTCATCAAGCAAGGAACTCGTTCTTTACTGGAGTCTACAGCACCAGGGTATCGATGGTTGCTTAGGAGAGGCAACGATATACACGGACCCGCAAGGCGACCTCGAGCACCTTGGCACAATGCGGTGCTCAGGACTCGGCAAGAGAGGGATGAGGCTATTGAGCAGGTGAGGAATCTAAGCTTACCCCTTGTGTCTGATGCCCCCAAGAACTGGGATAGCCTTGCAGCTCTTGACTGCGTCCTTGCAAATACATCTAAGGCCGGAAGAGTTCTTGATGCGGGGGCCGAGACTTACTCCCGCATACTCCCGTGGCTTTGCTTATACGGGTACAGGAGGCTCGACGGAATTAACACTGTATTCAAAGAACAAAAGAAACTGGGACCCATAACGTATAAGTACGGCGATATAACATCCACCGATTATGACTCAGCGACATTCGATGCGATTACGTGCCTGAGCGTGGTTGAGCATGGCGTGGATCTCAAAAAGTATTTTGGAGAAGCGTCGCGGATTCTAAAACCTGGCGGTATCCTGATTACATCAACGGACTATTGGCAGACTCGGATAGATACCAATGGTCGACAAATGTACGGGGCCCCGGTTCACGTGTTTACTCGCGAAGAGATTCTCCTGGCACTTGAGCTTGCCGCGCGCAGTGGTTTCGCTTTGACGACACCTATCGACCTAGTCTGCGACGAAAAGGTTGTGCACTGGAAACAGGTCGATCTAGATTACACATTTCTCGTTTTCACGCTAAGGAAATCCCGTGTTAAATCAGCTCCATGACTTTCGCTCAAGGTGATGAGCGAAGGCAAGGCATTTCTGACATCAGCCAACTACCGTCTCTTCTTGCTCACCATCGCGTTTTAGACCACCTGTCCTCCGTAATTACACGCAGTCTGCGGCGTTTTTGTACGAAATCCGGCTCTAAATGGCTTAAATACGAATTATCTAAACTAATGTCCGCTGCCGACCATCGACCTAGTTGCTGACGTCAGATGCGCCCTCTTTCTCGGCGACGTCGGATTAGTGATCCAAAAGTGCGAACCAGAATCGATTTGATTTTTCGAGCACCTGCAGTTCCGACCACAGGTCTCACGTTCGCGAGACTGCGTCTTACCTGATACTCTAACTTGAGCAATCCATATAGTTCATTGGATGGGAACTCCAACAACTCGGGCCATTTAAGCTGAATCCAGTCCTTGTAGAATCGTTTTTCTCTTCGATAGTCCCGGGGCAGGCTCAACATCTTCTCGTAAATCCACCTGGAATTAAACGGATACGTCACAAATCGAGGTTGCAGAGGCCCATACATCGACGGGCCAGCCCAGAATCCCAATTGCTGTTCGATATAGAGGAGGTCCAATTTCTCCAGGAGGTCCGAGGTCGGTAATTGGTTCAGCCAGTCCGAAGCTTCCTGGAAGACTGAATCCAAGAGCGGAAAATGAAAACGCCGAAGGAGTTCGTCGCAGGAAAGGGGACGAGCGGAAATGTCGTCAGGTATCAGACAGCACTAAAGCCTCTCAGAGGTGCTGAAGACGAACACTGTCCTCATACTGTTCTTTCGGCCAGTCGCCGCCTCCTGACATCGGGACGTAAACTGGATCCTGATCTCGCACGTTTCCGGGCCAAGAACCGAACAACTTGCGCAGTCTTGGAGTCGGGTAGGAAACAGATGCGAGAGGAAGTCATGGAGACTACCATGTTCTTGAGGGATCGGATTATGAGCGCGACGATTCCGGTCGCACTACACCTCGTGGTCGGTACACCGGCGCAAGTCAAGTGGGGATCATTGTTCAAAAGAATTCACGATGACGGTAAGCTTGACGACGCTCAGATTGGACGCCGCGGATTGGTGAAAACCTAGAGCGTATTGCTTTACCCCGCTAAGCTATTGATTTCATTGGACCGAATCTCGGTTGCGCAACAGCTTCTAGTGCCAAACGAAGGAGGATTCGGAATGAAGTGGTTTAGGATTCTAGGGTTCCTACTGACACTGGCTGTTTGTCAGAGGGTGCAAGCACAAACTGCTACGGTCACATGGGGAACGACCTACCAGACGATAGACGGTTTCGGAGCCGCCAGCATCTTCCTGCATGGGAACTCGAATCTTGCTTCCCACATGGGCCTGTTTTTCAATCCGTCTACGGGAGTCGGATACTCGATTCTCCGGGTCGAGGTTCCCGATGACGGCAGTTGTACCACCGTGAATTCGACTTGCGCTGGCGACCTTACGACGATGAACGCAGCTCTGGCTATCAACCCGGCCCTGAGAATATTCGCCACGTCATTGTCGCCCCCTGCATCGATGAAAACCAACGCCAATACCTTCTGTACCGCAGGCCCGGGAAACGGCGCACTTTTACCCGGTTCTTATGCGGCTTTTGCGACCTACCTTGCGAATTATGTGAAGTCGGTCGCGGCGCAGGGGATTTCTCTCTATGCAGTGTCCATCACAAACGAACCTAACTATTGCGCTTCATACGACGCAGCTTTGTGGACAGCGGCGCAGATAGATACTTTTGTTAGAGTTAACCTTGGGCCGACGTTCGCCGCGAATGGAATAACAACAAAAATCATGCTGCCGGAAAGCGATACGTCATCGACGCTCGCTGGTCTAGCTAACACCACAATGACTGATAGCTCGGCGGTCGGATACGTCGGACTTGTGGCAACACATGACTACAGCGGGTCTGGAAATCTTGGAACAACCGCACAGGTAGTCACCTACACAACTGGCGGCAAGAATTTCTGGGAGACGGAGGTTTCAGATTACGATACATTTGACGCCACGATAACGAGCGGCCTCATCTATGCCAAAGAAATCCACGATTGGATGACCGGTTCAAACTTAAACGCTTGGAATTTTTGGTGGCTTGTCGGTCTGAACGGCAACAACGAAGGACTGATTGACAATGCGACTTCGGTAGTTGCCAAACGGCTCTACACCATCGGGAATTTCGCCAAGTTTGTGCGGCCGGGGTGGGTGCGGATCGACGCGACTGCGACTCCGCAGGCGCTTGTCCTCGTCTCAGCTTATAAAGACCCTTCGAGCGGCAATTTCGCAATCGTCGTCATCAACCGTAATGGGTCTAGTGTTTCACAGGACTTTTCTCTGGTTGGATACACAACTAGTTCAGCTACCCCTTGGATTACATCAGCCAGCTTGAACCTCACACAACAGTCGATCATTTCGGTTAGCGGAAACTCCTTCAGCTACACTCTTCCGGCCGATAGTGTCACTACTTTTTTCGGTGTTGCTGCAAATGCTGACCCGAACCCACCAGCTGGCCTTAAGGCCACTGTGCATTAGCCAATTGCAGAGGTGCAAGAAAAGAGACGAAGCGGATACTCTTGAGCACCGTCGGCTATACTGAAGCGGATCCAATTGGAATAACTGGCTCGTTCCGCCCAGTGCCTGCGACACGCATCCGTTGGCGCTGTGGCGCCAGGTTCTTCGAGTCGTTTTCCCTTGCCTATCCAACCTGCTCGCTCGGCCCCCCTTACTTCATCAACTCGGTGTTGCCCACCAAACATCTCTCCGATCACTCACGACCATGATCATTTATTCGAACTCCCCAAATCTCGGGGAGGCAGGTAGCCTATTCATTTGACCGATCATTGCACCGCAGGATCATTGTGAGAATCAGGCATCCCTGCAAGGGCACCACCGCTCATCTGTCGCAGCTGCCCACGGCGACAGAACTCTTGATAATCGATCTCGTCGCGCATCATCATCCAGAGTCGGATCCCGAGTTTGCGCCCTGCCGCGACCCTCGCTTTTCCCATTCCTTTTTGTATTCGTTTGCGTCGATAGAAGCGTTTCAACTTCGGATCTCGTCCGAGTGCGTGCATTGCCGCTTCGCACCAAAGGTAACGCACAAGAGTATGGACGGGAGCAAGGTGAAGGCCAACGCGAGCAAGCACAAAGCCATGAGTTACGGCCGAATGAAGAAAATCGAGAAACGGTTGTGGGAGGAAGTGCGGAGGTTGTTGAGTCAAGTCGAGGCCGCGGATACAGAAGAGGACAGCCGTTATGGCCGGAGCGACGGGGCGACGAGTTGCCGGAAGAGTTGCGACATGAGCTTTCGGGAAGCTTCCGTAAGATTGTCTGGCGCGGCCTGATTTGGGGTTACTTCGCAAGGATGGCGTATTCCGGCATCGCGCGGGTCTGTAAGTAAAGGATCTGCTGGTCTTGCGTAGAGACTCGGGCGTAGTGCCCACTGAATAACGGGAAAGGTGGTCTTGATGACTTTTCCGCCTTTCAGTTTCAGTTTTGTTTCCAAGGCTGGCCCGAGCCTGCGGCGATCCATCGGCGCGGCAAGGCATAGAAGGATCATTTCCCGACGGCTGGCAGCTTCCCCGTCATTCCTGGAGCGTAAGACAGGATTCATAACCGCTGCCCATTCCTCCTGCGCGGCGGATAATTCAATGGGACGGTCGTCTTCTGTCGCGACGCGATCGCTATCGAAAAGTATCACGCCACATGAATGACGCCACCTTCGGGGACATCGCTGCTATCATCCACAAGCGCCTGAAGGGCTGATCCGCGCCGTATTCAGGACGGGAATCGGCTTCGACGTCTGTTGCACAAAGGACCCTTTTTGGAACATGCCAATAGAGTCCAGCATCGATAGGCCACGAACTGAAAGGCTGGAATGTCTTGGCGGATCACCTCACCGCAGTTGCTCGATCCGGCGCCGGGACAGGCCGTGGTTTGATTGCCCGCATATACATCGTTCCTATTCTTCTGGATTCAGTATCCAAAGTGACATCGTAAGGTCGACGGGCTATGCAGGCGAAACCGGACCTCTCTAGTGACCTTCTCAAAGTTTCCTCATCCCACATATATTTGTGCTCCCCACGCTGGCGGAAATGGTAGTTAATGTGGTCGAGCTGAGTTTCACAAGTGTTGGGATGCCATAAGGGCGTTGAAGGCCAGTAATCATGATCTGGGTTGCCGTACGCGCGAAGAGTCCATTCGGTGTCTGGTACACCGACATCGAACACTCCTTCGATCTGCAGAACACGAAGCGACTCTGACAAGACATGCGGCACTTCTTCGTAAAATTCGAAGTGCTCAAACACATGCTCACTGTATATGTACGCCACGCTGCCATCCGGGAAAGGCCAGCGCTCACGTAAATCGAGATGGAGATCGGCACCTGAGTGAAAGAGATCGATATTCAGCCAACCCGGTTTGCTATTCGGTCCGCAACCGAGGTTGAGCTTCAGAGGTAGGCCTCGCAGGGATCGACGCGCTTTTCTTACCGCCAACCTGTGGCGACGATATATGCGCAACTCCTCTCCGACTTGACGGATGGAGCGACGTAAAGCACCCGATGTGTGAGACTTGACATACTCCTTGACTACATTCACAGGTCACCATTCTTTCCGGCCAAAAACGTGTCACCGGGCTCCGGCGGTAATTACGGAGGGGCCGAGCGGGTCGCAAATGCACCCGATATCCATTTTAGCCCGGAACAGACCGGACAGGAGGAGGAGGGTAGGCTTAGAACAATCGGCCCTGCCCATTTCCTGGCGCCATCCGGCGGCAACCCGCCTTCGATCAGCTTGGCTTCGTAGTCCGGGACAGTCCACTTGAAGGCGTCGCCCTGATGATAGGGGCGGAAGACTGCGATCAGCGGATCCTTCATGGTCTTCCAGTCAGCGCCCGGCGGCAAGCTCTCATAGACCTTGCCCACTAAAGACCCGCGCCCAAGAAAACCTCTTGCCGGATGCGATTTGCGATTCCGCGTTTAAGGCAGGTGAGCACGTTTCTAACTGCTCATGGCTTCTGAATCGCCGTCGCGTCGCCCTCTCTGAAATTATCGTGAGCGCGTACCTGCGCAGCCTGAAAGAGGGCCACTTGGATGTATAGTCGGGTTACCGGAGATTTGAAGTGGAACTTCACTTTTGTGGAGTCGAGGTGTGGCACGGTGGTTTAGGTGGGGTCTATCGGTAGCCGACCCTTTCGTCTGTCGACAGGATTTGCTAATTCAGAAGCGGCCACCCTCCCCAGCGCCTTCGGCAGATTCTCAGAGCGATTGTAGGTGCATGTGATGACCGTGACGTTCATAAATATGGCAGCAGCGGCACAGGCCGCGAAAGCTCTTCCTAAATTACGGTAGTCCAAGTCGACGCAGCAATTGCATCGGTTGCTTCGGAGCGATTGCAGCTCGTAGCGCCTTATCGCGCGATGCAAAAGAGGCTCGGACAGAAAAGACATCATCGTAGGCAGCGCGACTGAGCGCTGCGGCCAGATGCTCAGTACAAAGGGTGCGTACGATGGCGTCAGCAAAGGCTTGGGGGTCGTCGTGCTCTCGGAGTCCAGCCTTATTGATCTGGTCCAGGGGCATGCCTCGAAACGCTTTGGAGGTGCCTACGAAGGGTTTACCGAGTGCCAGAGCCTCAATGGTTTTGATGGAAGTACCCGAGCCTGAAATCATTGGGGCAATTACACAACGAGCGGCATTATAGTAGGAAACCAAATCTGCGACTTCCCCCACGAAGAACGAGCAGAAGGTGTCGTACAGTTGCGGCAGTTCCCTCTGCACCAGCGGTCCAATGGGGCCAACGATTTTGAGGCTGTACTGACGATCAGCAATCAATGGCCATACTTTCTCGAGGAACCATCTAATGGCGGCAAGATTTGGGCCGTGTCGTTGGCCCACAAACAACAAATCAATGGTTTCGGCTGGCGCGGCCGCCGCATTCAGAAGGGACCTAAATTTTTCGTCAATTGTCGGAAAAGCAAGGAACTGCGGCTTGGAAGGCAGCAACCTCTGAAAGAACTTGAAATCGTCCAACGATAGATGGATAAGAACATTCGCTTTTTCCACCAGCGCGGTTTCAGACTTAATCAGCCGCTCCAGACGGTCGGGTCTGCGAGTCCAGGGATTACGATCACGGTTTTCATGTATAAAGTGTGACTGGACATCGTGCGTTTCGAGGATGATCGGGAGCTGGGAATCAGCGCCAAAGAGTCGCCTGCGCAAATTCAGCGCAAAGTCAAGCGCATAGACGTGGTTAACGTGGAAGAGGACCGCCGGCAGTCCGCCCACGAAATCAAGGTCTTCATCGGACAATCGGGCAGCCGTTCCCATGGCTACTTGCCAATCCAGTGCGGTGCCACGGAAGGCGTGACGAATCGTGGCCTTGTACTTTGCAGCATTGTATCTCTTCTGCTCAAGAGTCGCGGCTAAAATCCGATCTGCACCCAGTTCGTTGATGCCTTGCAGAAACTTTTTGAAATTCTCGGCGACATTTGCGTTGTACCAAAATAAAGGAACGGCAATGAAGGCAGTAAAGAATCCACGTTCGCGATAGTAGTCGATCTGATTCTGAATAACCCGGGCGGTACCGCTCCGTGGCCATGGGGGGCCAACGATAATAACGGCCGGAGGCTTCGCGCCAGGACTCTCCGATGGACGGTCAAGGCTTGCCAGCCCTATGCGTTCGCCGTTCGAAAGCACGCCGGTCCGCTCGTTCAACATGGTGTTCCTTTCTCGCAAAAATCTTCGCGCATCATGAGCGCTTCGCCTCCGGCGGACCAGCGCATCTGACGGCGCTCAGGCGAGTCCAACTCGCCGCAATAGGTCCCCGAACAAATCTCGGCATTAACGGGCTCTGTAATCACGGCATGGGATGCGGCGACGAGAGACTTAAAGAATCTGTTTTGCTTCCAGTAAAGGTGAGCGACGTTCAACCGCAGATCCGGGATTTCCCCCTGGTCAACAGCATCCTAATCGGATGCTAAGACTCCCCTGGCGGCCTTCAGGGCTATCGAGTACTAGCGAGTTGGGCAAGATTTCGCTGTCGACGCTTGCGCAAAAACAGTTGATGCGGATAAACTCGGGATTCTACAATAGGCTGCTTGAGATTGGCGCACTAATAGTTTTCCGCGATCCTCAGCCATAGGTCGTAGTCCTCGGTGGAAGCAAACGCAGCGCGGTACCCACCCACGGACGCGAATGCTTCTGTGCACATGAGAATGGAGGTTTGAAAGAACGGACTGTGCATGAGCAGTGCGGAACTGAAGGTCGTGATTTTCGGTCAGAACATTATCGATCCACAACGATTTTGCTTCGGCGTCAACCCATTCCGCCGCGCCCCTAAGGAAGCCCACCTCCGGTCGTTTCTCCATGAGATCGACCTCCCACATGAGACCGTTTGGCAGGGAGATGTCATCGGCGTCCCGGATGGCGATGTACTGCCCTTCTGCGAGAAGGCAAGCTGCATTGAGAGCCTCGGCAGATCACAATGAGGTATCTCGTGGAACTTAATCCTGCTGTCGCCAGCAGAATAGTGCAAAACGATGTCTTTGGATTTATCGGTAGAGCCAAAGTCCACCATGACGAATTCGAAGTCCGTGAACGCCTGTGCGAGGATGCTCTCAATCGATTCCGCCACAAAGCGATCAACGTTGCACACGACCATCGCGACGGACACCAACGGCTTATTCATTTTTCCTGGCCACTTCAGTGGGTTTCAAGATATCCACTTCTCTCATTCCACTGTTCGAGGGTATTCGCCCACTGAAACGAGAGGTTGGTTCATCGACTCGCAAGCCGCGAGACGCATCATGTCTGACCTGGTGTTCCTGGCAGTAGTTTTCAACGACCTTTCCTGCGTACATCCAAACGAAGCACTTGTTGTAGAACCTCTTAGCAGGATGCAAGGTCCGTATCCATCGCAGGGCGCTCACCCCGAGAGGAGCAACGCTTAAGCAGTATCGTGGAACTCCCCACCTACCGGGGCGTCTTCCACGTTCGCGGATCTGGCCTCGTCCGTAGGCGAAAAAATAGGCCAGAAAAAACCCCTTATGACATCGGTTCTTGGGTACCGAGTGCTCGACGACTGCCGACGAAGCGTAGTACAAACGCTCTCCAGCGGCCAAAAGTCTGCGGCCGAACTCGATATCTTCGTTGCGCATCTCACTGCCGGGGCGGGGACCCAGGTCCGTGCGAAATCCCCCGTATTTTTCAAATGCGCTCTTGCGGAAGGCCATGTTGGTGCCGTAAGGGGGCCGGTTGAGCTCGCCCGGGGTGTCACCCAAGTCGAAAACGGCCGCAAGCGGACTTCCCAGGCTATACTTCCCCTCGAGCAACATCCAGCGCGGAGGCGAAAAGGTCCGGTCGACACGAATACGGCCTCCGACACCCGCCCATTGGCCGTCCTGAAGGGGCTTTGTCAGATTTTGCAGCCACGTCGGCTCGACAATTACGTCATCATCCATGAAGGCTAGGATCTCACCGCAGGCCTCTCGAACGCCACTGTTGAGGGCATTCGACTTTCCCGGCTGCGGCTCGAACAGGTATCGGAAACGCCCCGGGTAGCGGCGGCAGACGTCCTCGACTAGCTCGCGCGTTTGGTCGCGCGAGTTGTTATCCACCACTAAAACGTCCCATTCGATGGCGGTAGGTAACTCGGAGGCTGCTACGCTCTCGAGCGCCCTGGCCAGGCTCTGACACCGATTGTTCGTGCACAAAATGACAGTTATCATCATGCGTTCGCGCGTTTACTGCTTCACGGTTCGTGGGTGGAGGCTATCGCTTGTTTCTTTATGGTCCGATACTCGGCGGTAGATTTCAACGATCTCACCAATCGTCACGAAAACCCAACACTTGTTGTAGAACCTCTCCTGCGGATCAGAGGTTAGGAACCATCGCATAGTTCTTCGAGGTAGGATACGTAACAGTCGATTCGAGATACTGATGTAGCGCCGCGGGATGACCCAAACATCAGGCCGCTTTATCTTTACCCGGATTTCAGCTCGTCCGTAGTCGAACCACCACCGGAGGAAATATTCCTTGCGAATTCGATTCTGCGGCACCTCGTGATAGACCACAGCGGACGGTTCATACCGCAGGCGCTCTCCCGCCCCCATCACCCGGCGGCCAAACTCCGTGTCCTCGTTGCGGATCTCACTGCCAGGAGTCGGGCCCAAGTCCGTGCGAAAGCCACCGTACTTTTCAAACATCTTCTTGCGAAAAGCCATGTTCGTGCCGTATGGAGGCAGGTCGAGTTTACCCGGTGTGTCGCCCAATTCAAATAGGGCAAGAATGCCACCCATAGCATACGGTCCATCCAGTGCCAACCAACGGGGGGGTGAGAAAGACTTTTCTGGAAGGATACGCCCTCCCGCACCGACCCATTCGCTGTCGTGTAAAGTCGCGGTCAGATTTTGCAGCCACATCGGCTCGACAATTACGTCATCATCCATGAAGGCTAGGATCTCACCGCAGGCCTCTCGAACGCCACTGTTGAGGGCATACGACTTTCCAGGCTGCGGCTCGAACAGGTATCGGAAACGCCCCGGGTAACGGCGGCAGACGTCCTCGACTACCTCGCGCGTTTGGTCGCGCGAGTTGTTATCCACCACTAGAACGTCCCATTCGATGGCGGTAGGTAACTCGGAGGCGGCAACGCTCTCGAGCGCCTTGGCCAAGGAAGAACAACGGTTATATGTACATAAGATTACTGTTATTCTCATCTTTGACCGCCGTTGCCATTAAACTTCGTTTCGCCAATTAGAATATCGACAAGCTGTTTGTATCTCATTCCACAAGTCCAAGTTGTCGCAACAACGCCTTCGGAAAACGACCTACTACAATGGGGTGAGTCATCATCGCGTGACAGGCTGCGAGAAAACCCTTCAAGAACTCCTTCTGTGTCCAATAGAGCCGTGCGGCAGTAAGTCGCAGATCGGCGATCAGCCCTCGTTCCACATTAACGCAATCAGATTCCCACACTTCAATGACTTCCTTGAGCGCAACCGAGTACTCGCCCGCAAGAAACACGTTGCGAATCGAGTTGCGGGAGTTCGAAAAAAGCTCCGCCTGCTGCTTGGCATCGGTTACGCCCAATCCGCCGATCCCGTGTGTCACTTTACCAGCATGCGTTTGATGCGCCGAGCGATACGTGTGGATAGGAAAGTCTGTCTAGTGGCGCCATCTGGCGTGCAGAACTGCACGAAATGGTCCCATGCTCTCCTATCCTTGCCAATGCGCTCGAAGTGAGCAATGTTATCGATCGGCGTGGATATCTCGCGGAAATCCTTGCGATTTGACCGTATCCAGGAAACGACGGTTTGAACGGAGGGCATCCACATATCGTCCAAGATAACATTGCCACCCATCGGACAGACTTCTGCTGCGAGCGTGAAATCCACGAGAACATCATCGAAGCGGTGATTGCCATCGATGTAGATAAATTCAAACTCATCCTTCTGGGTTGCAAAACGCGCAAGCGCGGCAACCGAAAACTCCTCGAGCATTTGGAAGGACGGCTCCATGCTCAGGTGTTTCGCTTGGAGAGCGCCGACTCCATGCCAAGAGTCCTTCTGGAAAGGGTCGACCGCTGTATGGTGGCCTGCTCCCGCCTGATTGATAGCGGCCAGGATGTAGATCGTGCTGAAGCCGTATGCCAATCCGATTTCGAGGCTACGTTTCGGCTTCAATCGCCGGCATGTTTCATAGATCCACATGCCTTGCGGCTCAGAGATTCGGGTGAGTTTGTCGAGCTCAACCGGACCATTGTTTCCCACTTGCAATTCTCCCGAATACATGGACTTCAGGCGCTGCCGAAATGCCGGGCGAAGATCCTCGAGAGCGAGTACCGGCGTGACCAGTTTTGACATTTTATTGGGCTCCCATGCGCGTCTCATGCCATCAATTGCTGCCGTCTGGTTCCCCGGCGCGTTCCCCAGGAGCTGCGAAAAACCTCCGGGGGTGCGGCCACCATCGCAAGCAGCAATCAGCTGAGTACTACGCGTCGAATCTCTGCCATCGCGTTCTCGATGTCGAAGGCCTCGCAGACTCTTGTCCGTGCCATCCGTGCCATCTGTGCGCGCTCCTGCGGGTGATTCGCAAGGTATGAAATTGCGTCAGCTATCGCATCGACCGATCCCCGTGGCACGATCAGGCCATGAACCCGATGAGTAATGACTTCCGCGTTGCCACCTACGTCCGTGACGATGCTTGGCAGACCGCACGCCATTGCCTCCAGGATCGAAAGTGGCAACCCTTCCATATGTGAGGTCAGTATGAAAGCGGAGCTCGCCTGCAAGTAAGGCCGCACATCTTCCTGGAAACCCTCGAAAAACACATGACCGGACAAGCCCATTTCCCGCGCTTGCTCCATCAGTTGATCCCGGAGGGGCCCGTCGCCTACGATGACGCACTTGCAACGAATACCGTTGCGCAAGACGCGAGCCATTGCGTGGAGGAGAATGTCGATTCCCTTCTGTTTACTCAATCTTGCAGCACAGACAAGAATGAATTCGTCCCGACCAAACCCCAGTTTTTCTCGTACCTCACATCCGCGACTCTCAGAAGGAACGAACTCCGATACGGAAACGCCATTGTGAATCGTCTTCATCTTCCATGCAGGGAATCCGAAGTCTTTCACCAGAGAATTCCGGAGCGCGTCGCTGACGCAGATTGTCCTTTTACACAAGTATGCCGACACCTTCAGCTGTGCGGGTGTGCCCAGCGACGCCACCACGCAGAGTGGCAGCTCGATCATCCACAGCGGTTTCTCGCGCGACTCTCGGCCCAACAGCCGTCGTAGCCTGCGACGGATCGATTTTCGTTGTTTCACCTCCGTCAATAACTCCTGGGAGAGCGGCCAGGGCGGAGTGAGCAGATGCTGAATCGAAAAGCGCCGTCGGGTGCCCGCCCACCAGGCGCCAACAACCGCTATCCACGGAAGTGCCCAGAACCAGCCGTAAACGAATATGACAACATCAGGCTGAATAGCCCGAAAAAGCCAGACCCAATCCCGCAGAGAGTGCGGAGCCTTCTTGCAGGTGATGACCTCCGCATCATGATCAGGACCCAACCGCTCCCTGAAAAAGTCTATGTCAAAACAGAGTATGCAAAGCTGAATCCCTGGTCCCCGAAGTCTGCCTATTAGTTCAAGCAGGTGTTTTTCGGCCCCGCCATATTCGTTGGTATTCGTAACAAATAGGATCTTCTTGCAAGCACGGCGGGACAGGACCCGCCGTTTCGAATCTGGCGGCACACCGGTCTCCATTACCTGACTTTCATATGCAGACATGATTTCCTACTGCCTCTTCTTTGCGTATTACCCGCTTCATTTCCGCCATCGTCGCTTGAATATTGAATTCCTCGCACACCCGAAGCCGTGCAGCCCGAGACATTCGCGCACGCTCCTCCGGATGAGTCACGAGATAAGAAACCGCTTCGGCCACTTCACATGATGAGCCGGCTTTGACGACAAGCCCAGTCACTTTATGAGCGACAGCATCGGCATTTCCACCTACATTGGTCACAATACATAGCAATCCGCAGGCCATCGCTTCGAGAATCGCAGAGGGCAATCCTTTCCAGTGCGAAGTGAGCACAAAGCTGTTCGCCGCGAGCAGAGCCGACGCAAAAATCTTCAGCAGAACCACAACCCGGCACGGAGGGCATGGGAGATCAATCAACTGAGTATGACGCGTGCGAGTTCACTCATTCTGTTATCGATATCGAAGGACTTACACACTGTTTCGCGGGTCTTGCTTGCCATCTCAGCACACTCGTCAGGGTGAGTCACAAGGTACAAGATTGCGTCGGCGGCTGCTTCCACGGATGCAGGAGGGATAACCAGTCCAACGACCTGATCCTTGACGGCTTCCGCACTGCCGCCCACGTTTGTGACGATGCACGGCAGGCCGCAGGCCATTGCTTCCAGGACGGATAGCGGTAGCCCTTCCAGCTGGGAAGTGAGGATGAAGGCAGAAGCGGCCTGCAAATAGGGCCGCACATCTTTCTGAAATCCCTCAAAAAAAACGTAGTCCGACAAGCCCAAGGAGTTCGCTTGCTGTAGTAATTTTTCTTTGAGTGGTCCGTCACCTACAATGACGCACTTGCAAGATATGCCTTGGCGGACCACTCGAGAGACCGCTTGAAGCAGGATGTCGACTCCTTTGGCCTCGACAAGTCTGGCAGCACATACAAGAAGGAAATCCTCAGGACTAACCCCCAACCGGGCTCGCACGGCTGCCCCATCCATCTTCGAGGGGACAAATGTCGACGTGGAGACTCCGTTGTGTACAGTGATGGTCTTGCGGGCTGGAAATTTATAGGAATTCACCAAAACATCTCGGACAGCGTTGCTCACGCAGATCGTCTTGTTAGAAACATACCCAGAAATCCTTTACGCTTAGAAGATACCGCGCTCTCCTACCAATCAGACGCCGAAGCAGGTTGGCGCGGCGACCACCCTCGGACAGGTGGTGGTGGTGTCGATGCGAAATGAGCTGATGAATGGAAAAGCGTCTCCGCACACCAGCCAACAACGCGGCGACAGGAGCCTGCCAGGGAAATGCTTCGATCCAGTTATAGATGAAAACTATGATGTCCGGGTGAGCTTCTCGAATCATGTCGAAGCCAATCCCAGAGCGATTCCGGTTCTTTCTCGCATTTCACAACTATTTGCGCCAGCTGATCACGATCCATGTGTGCACTGATGATGTCCTGGTCGAAGCAAACTATCAAAGGATGCAGTTGCGGTTCTTTCAGCCTGCGCAGCAAGTCAAGAAGGTGCCTTTCGAGGCCGCCGAATTCGGTGGTCTTCGGAAGAACAAACATTATTTTCTTGCCGCCGGGTATCGGTAAGGGCTCGGGATTTTTCATTTCCCAGTACCGTACCCATCACTTGGCTTTCACGGGCAGTCACGACCTTTTCAAAGCCGTCCACTAAGGATTGGGCGCTTGATTTCTGACATCCCGGCTCCGATGAGGACAACTTCCTCAGCAATCGTCTGCGGAAGAGCTCTTCACGCGAATATACAAAAGCGCCCTCGAGAGGCAAGCGGTTGGAATGGCTCTCCAGATACTCTCGATACTGGACTGACTCGTGCCGCCAGGGATGCGCGCTATTGATCCTCTTGTCAAGACGTTGCGAAACAGTCCGGCGAAACTTGAAATGGTGTGTGACGCCGAGCAGGGTGGCGGCACGAGGATCGCAGCCGAGAGGGAGGGTAGTGATTGCCTCCTTCCGCGAGCTGGGTGCCACTGGCGCAGAAGAAAAGCGGGAACTTAAAAATATCAGCTTTGACACCCATTCTCCTATAGAGATCCACCAAGCATAAGGGGAACATTTGGAAAGGGTCGTCAATTACGGGCGGAGTTTCGAGCGAACCATCGGCTGTCAGCCTCTGGAGCATGGGAGCAGCCATTAGGTTTGCGTGCGCAAAATTGAGCTTGCGGACGGTCGCCGGAATATCCTGATAGGGAAATTCCACGAATTCGTCGCTGTCCACCAACAGTATCCACTGCCCGGTGTAGCGAGCGAGCACAGCATCCAAACGGTTCTTCTTTTCGTGGACGTCAAAGGGTCCCCCGTAAGTGTCTTCGATGGTAATAGGATACGAATTTTTGATGGCCAGGAGTCTGTCGTTCTCGTCTGGAGTCCCGTGAACAACCAGATGAAACCGATCAACGCCAAGCCGAAGATAGTACTTCAGCCATGCTTCGATGAGGTCACTGTCAGCGTTGACGTGGCTGATAAGTTTCAAGCTCATTGACAAACGTCTTTCGCAGAGGGCTTTCGCGCGGTCTGAAAGAATGCGTGATCCAAGGCAACCTTGATTGCGCTAGAGGTGACGCTTGGCGTATTTCCTTTTGATTATGTAAGGAAGCAAAGCGAAATTCGCGAAGGTTGGAAGTGGGTTCTACCAACAGAAATGGGCTCTGTGCGCGTGTTCTTGAGGGACTTCCAGTATTTGCTCAAGATAGCCACCCGAAAGATCCCAGTCTAAAAAGGACAGATCGGAAAGCAAGAGCATCCAACCTTGACCCGCGTGTGCGCGACAGGATTCCACAGATTGCCCCAGCTGATCCGTGAATAACAGGTCCGGAAAATCGAGGCCAACTGCTTGCCCGAGGCCGTGAAAACCCAGGCACGGACATTCCCATCGAGGAGCCTGAATTCCCCATCGCGAGGATCTTGTATGTATTCGACATCAACAATCCCATGGAAATTGATGGGCCGCAAGAAGTGGCCGGGTTCTCAATGTCTGTGAGCTCACTTCCATACGCTTACTGACGCATCCAGCCAATGATTCGGTAGTTGGTCGTGTGCGAATATCGGGGAAACCACGTGCAGCCGATTCGCATAGGGCTGTAACCATCCAGGAATGGGTGGACAGGGATGGTATGAGAAAAGCGGTCCGGAACCTTCCTGCAGATACGAATTCAACTCATCGGTCTGTGTGAAGTCATCCGGAAGGACTACGACCAAGTCCCATGGATCCGGCGTGCTACCGGGGTGACAAATAAAAGCCCTATAACCGCACGGACCGTCCTTCTGGATAGCCTTACCGACCATCATGACGCTGCTGGTTGCAACGGAGCTAGCCGGGACTTGTTCCACAGGGACGCCAAGATAGTTCAGATACGAGGCAAATTCCAGATATGTGGAAAGGCTCAGCAAAGGGGAAAAACAGCCTCTTCACATTTTGCGGATCACTCTCATAGCGCGCTTTTATCACGCGGCCCATCTCAGCCTTTGCGTGGATGACATTCTTTCTCTCATACATACGGAAAGCAGAGAGGGAGACGTCCTGCAGCAAGACGAGAGACAGCAAAGCCAGTGCGCACAACTTGGTCCCAAGGCCCATGTTTTTCATGGACAGCACGGCAAGGCGCCCAAGGTACAAGACGGCGATAAGATCCACGGGAGCGAGGAAGTAGGCGCTATACATGCGCAGGGAGAGGTAACCAGCAAAATAACCGATGCCCGCCAGAGCCAGTCCGTCCCACAGCAGCGCGGGCGCAACCTTGCGCCGCAGGATCAGAAAGATTCTGGCCAACACGACAGCAACGAGCGCCCAAACCAAGAGATCCAGTCTAAAGTAAGAAGCGAGAACTTGCTTTAGTGTCAGCCCGAATTCATCGGCGTAGCGCGTACTATAATTTGGAAACATTGCTGCAAGATAGTAGAGCAAGAACGGCGCCACCAGGAGGCCAAGGCAAATGTCCAGACGACTTTCGGGATCGCGCAAGCCGCTTGAAATCCCAACCTGCGTGGTCCACGTTCCAGCAACGCAAGAGGAGCCGCCCGACCGCAAAACCCAAGAGCAGCAGAAAAGCGGTCTCTTTGTAATAGAGCATGAACTGTGAAGAAACCAGCGCAGCCACCGCCCATGCTGTGGATCGTGTCTGCTCGAAGCACTTAACAAACCACGCGAGGCAGACGAGCCAAAAAATGATGTTCCACTCCGGGTAAATGAGCCCGCTGAAACTGATCAGAAAGCTCGGCGTGATGAGAGCCAGAGTGATTAGGGCCACGCGAGCCTTGATACTCAACTCCTCATCAAAGACCAAGAGAATCCCAGATAAAAGAGCAAGCTGAACGATGTGCAAAGCATGATAGCCAAAGACTGAACTGGTTACATGACGTAGAAGATTGAATTCCTGATAGCCGAGCGGCCAGAAACGTCCCGATTCCGGCAAGATCTGGCGAGGGATGTCATGACCAGCCAACGTTCCGTTCGTAAAGTGCGAGTTGTCATAGTATGTAAAGTCTTCCCACACCAGAGACCCTGCAATGTAGCAGGCCAAAAACACACTCAGGAAGGCCACGGCAAGGATGGCTGCGCGTGACCAATCGTGCCTCCGAGACTGAATCGAATCCGGCGGAGTACTTTCCCGCCGCGGGACCACCCAGATCACCAGCATCACACCAATTGCCGTTGTGGTGATCCAGATAGGCCAAAACAAGGCAATGCGTTCCCTCCAGAGTACTTTGAGAGGGTGCAAAAGATGATGGAGAAGATGGAGCATTAAGATAGCCTGTAATGGGCTTAGTTGGAGAACAGCAGTCAGAATGCACTGATTTGCATGAGTTGAGAGCAAGGAGGTGCTGCGGGACTCCGGTGGTAGGATTTCGGTTTGCGAAGACTGAATTCATACCAAGAGAAGAGAACCATGAGCACCCGAGAGAAACTTATCAAGGCTCAGCTGGAAATGCTAGCCCTGGCCGAGGAGTTGCAAAACATCCCGGCCAATTGCTGTGTCAGGACACGTACTTCGTCGGCACGATCAAAGGCGTGGGGAAGATCTACCAGCAGACGGTGATCGGTGGCCACAGCTCGCATGTCTTCGCCAAGTTTTATCTGTCGAAGGTGCCGATGACGGCGGTCGATGTGCCGAACGACTGCGAGCTACTATTCTACGAAGAGTACGGCGTGGAGATCGAGCACCTGCTCACGGACAACGGCAGAGAATACTGCGGGCGTCCGGTCAGGCATCCGTTCGAGCTGTATTTGGCCATTCACCAGATCCGGCACGGACATCGGCTCACAGGAAACCAACGTCTTCTGCGAACGCTTCCATCGCACGGTGAAGGAGCAGTTATATTCCGTGGCGTTCCGCAAGACGTTGTACGAATCGCTGGAACAACTGCAGCGAGACGTCGATGCGTACCTCTCCTTCTACAACTACCAGCGCGCCCATCAGGGCTACCGCACGCAGGGACGTACGCCCTACCAGGCGTTCTTAGAGGGAGTCGAAGCCTTTCGAATGAAAGTACGATGTATCGTGCCGATGAATCGGGAACCGGCTGAGAATATCCTTTTGCGACGCGGCCAGAGATATTCCAGAGTGCGTTTTGGATTCCCGATGTCGTCGAGCAGAACTATGAGAATCCACTTGGCCAGGAATGAGAAATTCAGAGAGTAATTGATCGAGGCCAATCGTCCCCGATGAAACTCCCAAAACTGCGCATCCCTGCCCTGCCAGGCAGACCTTCCAAGAAAGTAAAAGTACCGGCGCTCCGCGTCTTTCAAGTACCACTGGTACTCGTCCTCCGATAGGTAGTTGTGGCCGTGCGCGATGATCTTCGCCAAACGAGAAAACAGTTCGAACCGAAAGGGACGGATCCGAGATAGAATCGATTCATTGTCCCGGCGTGAATAAGTCAGGACCTGATGTACAAAGCCAAAGTTCCAGGTCCGGAGCGCATCGAAGCAGGCATGGGAGTCCTCAAAAGGCGCATGGCGCTCTTCATAAAATGGATTCCGCGACCGGACGAGTTCGGAACGCATGAGCAAAGAAGTGGGAGTGCCGAAGAGGTGAATATTTTTTAGGAAAAAAAGTCGACAGACTTCCCGACCCGTCACCTCTGGACTGGGATAGGGCAAGCCGCCAAGAGATGCATGGTCACCCTCCAGTTCATAAGCGGAGACAATGCCAACTTTGGGATGCGCCTCGGCCAGCTCCACCATGCTCCTGAGGCATTCCGGAAAGATCCAATCGTCTGCCTGCACTATCTTGCAGTATTTGCTATTGGGAGAGATGAGGGAAAGCCCGAAGTTGTAGTTTTGGACTTGGGAGAGGAATGATTCCGTGTGAAAGAGACGGATCTTGTTGGGGAACCGGGCTGCGTACTGTTTGGCGATGTCGCTCGATCCGTCAGTACTGCAATTGTCCACGAGAATGTACTCGAAGTTCGTGTGAGTCTGTCGCAAAACGCTCTCGATACATTCGGCAAGGTAATCCTGCGTGTTGTAAAAAGGAGTGACGACGCTGACCAAAGGGATAGATTCCATGCTCTTCTCTCAATTGTGGGACTAATGATGTCTCAGGGCGAGCCCGGCCAGGAAGTCATATTGCCGCGCGGAAGCGGAAGTAGAGAAAATTTCCTTCCTGTAGGAGGCAATCTGCTCCACAACGGCATCCCTGCGAACCTTGATCCGGTCGAACGCGTCGAGCACATCTGCCGCTGTGAAATCCTGAAAGTGCAAAAGGTAGTCAGTTTGGTGGAGATCTTCCATGACCCAGTCCACCTTCGGATCAAAGGAGATTGCGACAGCAGGGGTTTGAGAAATAAATCCAAGAATCGTGCCGTGCAGGCGGCTCGCGATCAGATAGTCGACATCGCGCAGCACAGCGACGAGGTCCCTCCAGGTCTTGATTGTGGGGATATGGACTTGTCCCTCCAAACTGCACTTCATTTCGTCGTCCAGACGCCCCAGGAGGTCGGGGATGACACTTTCATCGTCTCCCAGAGATGAGCAAACGACGACAAGGAAATAGCCACGCCGGGAGAGGCAAGATAGAGCAATCGCCAACTGCTGGACGTAACGGTCATAGAGAGCACGGTTCGAAGTGGGCCAATTTCCTGGTTTGGCATAAGCCATAGGGCTTAGAGCAATGACGGGCCGGCCGCGAGCCATTGTTCGAATGCCCCCTATGGGCGATGGGAGCTCGGAATCTGGCAAGCTAAAAGCCAGATCCGGCACGACAGAATCGTTCATTGCGCGCGGCAGGATGCTCGCAGCAATCGCTCTGCTTTTCGTCTCCCGAAAGGATCTGTACGAGCACATACGAAGCGCAATCGAGATGAACCTACGCGAAGCCGGCGACGTGATCTTGCCAGCGCCAACACTTGCCATGGCGCAAGGCACTCGGGCCAACCGGGCTAGCAAAACCCATTTGCAGATCGCGAAGGGGAGTCGCCACGCTCCTCCATATTCTTCATCCAATTGACCGCCGCCTGAAACAACCAAAAGGTCCTGGGTACGAAGAAACCGATAACCTTCGAAGGAATGAGAAATCTCCCGAAGGACCGGAGTCACCCAAGCGCGAGCTCTCTTCAAGAACGGTACCAAACCGGGTACGCTCCGGAGTGCACGCCTGATCGGATTTGTCCACACCTTACGGCCCGGATAGTCTGCTCCGGCCGTGAAGCGTTCCGATCCCTTCGGCTTTTGCGCCAAACTCCTCCCAGTTCTATAGGATAACGGCATCGAGGAAGCCAGAAAAGGAAACGCTCCCACGCCATGTTGCTTCACGAAGTTATCGCAATTCAGAGTAATGCCGAAAAATTGAGCGCCGGGCATCCGCAGGCGAAGATTGGCAATCATCGCATCCTGAATGGCGGCGTCACCAAGATTCCCTCCAGTGTAGGGGGTTATAAGAGCGATTCGGGGGCTTGGCTCTACCACTTCCTGGTCAGCCTCTCTGGAAATTTGTGTGATTTGCATGCTTTGCACGAGTCACCCGCTTGCGCTAACCACGAGAGGTCACGAGTCGCCAATCACCTGTGTGCGTCGTTGCCGGACCAGGATGCGGGCTTCGATCGCTTGGCCTCGCAGGAATTGAATTGTCAGCGCGCCGAACATTGTTGCGAAGTTCTTAGAGCCCGAAGGTCAGAAGGTCGTGGCCCGCTGCAATCGTAACAAACTGCTTTGCCGCCGATGAAGTAGGTCACCGGAGCGGCTTTAATCCACCCGCCAGTGTCAATGCGCCACAATTCGCGGCCTGTCTTGGCATCGAGTGCGAAGAAAGATTGTCCAGCACTCCCGAACACCACGCCTCCCTTGGTGCTGAGCAATCCGCCCACGATAGAGGTTGTGTTGTTGCGATATTCCCACCGTACTTCCCCTGTTGAAGCATCCAGCGCGCGAACAACACCCTTAGGCGGAGGGTTCTCAAAGATCTCGGAAGATCCCCCGAGGAAGGTCTCACCGGCGTGATATTCGGTAATTCTTGAATAGAAAATTCCACCCCACTCTCTAACCGGGACGTACATTAGATCGGTGAGGGGGCTGTAGGATGGAGACATCCAGTTGGTAGCGCCACCGACAGAAGGATAGACAATGGATCCTTCTGGTGTTGGTATCGCCGCCGGATTCATGACCGGGCGCCCATGGGCGTCGATTTCGTTGGCCCAGGTCTGCTTCGCGATTGGGCGTGCGGTGCGAAAATGTCCGTTCTCACGGTCCAAAACGTAGTAGAAAGCGTTGCGATTCGCCTGACTGAGGAATCGCTCGTGCTTGCCGGCGACAGTCTTATCGAACGAGATGAGGATCTCAGTAGCGTCCCAGTCGAAAAGGTCGTGTGGTGTGAACTGAAAGTACCAGCGAAGGTTGCCATGATCCGCATCCAGCGCCACGACACTATCGCAATAGAGATTGTCTCCCGTGCGGGTGCTGCCGTTGTAATTGGGACTTGGGTTGCCAACGGGCCAATAGACCAGGTTCAATTCCGGATCGAACGTTCCAGTCAGCCATGTGGGGCCGCCACCGGTTTTCAAGGCACCCGCTTCCCAAGTCTCTGCCCCTGGTTGTCCCGGTTGTGGAATGGTGTCGAATCGCCAGATCTCTTTCCCGGTAACTGCATCCCGGGCATCGACAAACCCGCGAATGCCGTATTCTCCTCCGGCGACGCCCGTGACGACCATGTTTTTGAGTGCAAGCGGGGCGCTGGTAATGCTATAGCCTGCTTTATAGTCCGCGATCTCGACGTCCCAGGTGACTTTGCCGGTTCTGATGTCCAGAGCAACCAAGTGGGCGTCCAATGTGCCAAAAAAAAGCAGGTTTCCCAATACCGCGAGACCGCGATTTACATAACCGCAACAGATCGACAGACGCTGAGGCAGTTCGCGGTCGTAACTCCAAATCAGCGCACCCGTTTTCGCATCGAGCGCTTCCACACGATTGGGCGGAACAGTAATGAACATAAACCCATCGACAATCAACGGGCTCGTTTCGATCGACATTTCCGAGGTGGGGTACTGGCGCATCCACAACAGGCGCAGGTTTGACGCATTCGCGGTGGTGATTTGATCGTTGGGGCTGAACCGATGCGCATCGTAGGAACCGGAATAGGTCAACCATCGGTGGGGATCTTGTCCTGAAGCCAGAATATCTTCATAGCGCACGGGCCCGAGGGCGGCAATCCGCGAAATGAGCGGTGAATCTGAATGAGGTTCCGCGCCTTCTGCCAGTGACTTCACGTAGGCGACAAGCCTCCACCGATCGTTTTCAGGCAGACGTGCTCGGTGGCATGGCGGTTCCGGCGATACCGTTAGAAATGGTTTTAAACAGGGCCCAGTCACTGCTGCCCTTGCGCATTTGGTGCTGGTTGAGTGCGGGACCGCCCGCACCTCCCTCGCCTTTGGCGCCGTGACAGAGCGTGCAATTTGACTGAAAGATCCTCTCGCCAGCCGAGACATCTTCAGCGGAGCCAAACGGATTCTTGATCGCCAGATAGGAACTTGGGGTTTTTACCAGCCCCTTCAGATTAAAAGGATCTCCATGGCGGTTTAGGTGGAAGAGCTCCTTCCATGTGATATCTGACAAGCCACCGATGGCTTTTAACCGGACGATCTCGACCCGCCAGCGAAATCGGGGAATAGAAAGCAGCACGAGAACGGAGCCGACGAATGCAACTATAAGAATGCCAAGACCAACGAGTATGAAGCGCATTCTTCTATTTGGAGAAGGCATGGAGATCGCGGTCCTTGACTATCGCACAACTGAAAGGTTTTTTCGGGCTAATCCCAAACTTCGTTGGTTGCCGTTGTCAAACAGGTAGAGGTATCTAAATTTCAGCCCGTTCTTTCATTCGATGGCTAGCGGCTCTAAGAGGTAAGTTTTCTGACGGCTTCAATGTGGCGCATGTCGGCCGAGAGAAAAAACAACGCTCGATGATCAGTTGAAAGGAATGGGGAGATGCACGGGAGCCTTCACCGGAGGGAATGCCGCGACGTTTTGCGTTTCACAGCGATGATAAAGAGGCTCTGGCCAAAACCTGCGCTTTCCTTCAGACGTTTCACACGCGCCGCTCCAAGCGCTGCACTAGAATAATGGTTAAGCCTGGCGGAATTGATGACCCGAAGGAGGCCGAGATGACCTTCCGGCTCCAGGGTGGTGGCGCGCCGGATAGAGAAATCCTCCCGAAGGAGGTTCTTGAGCTTCTTCATCGTCACCCACTGCCGGATCCAGCCGTCAGGGGGAGCTACGTCCGAGCAGCGGTCGAAGACGTATTTGTTTTGCGTATCGATCAGCAGGAATCCACCCGGCTTGAGAAGCTGAGCCAGCCTGCGCACAAAAACAGGCTGGTCGGCAACGTGAGCCAAGACCTGCGAAGTGACAATCACATCAAAGGAATTCACCGGCAGATCCAGAGTTTCAACGTCACCCGAGCGAAAATCGATCTGGGGGTAGTTTACCTGGGCGATTTCGATAATTTTCTTGCCGATGTCAACGGCAGTGACCTTGCCGAATTCGCTGAGCTTGGCGCTTAGCCAACCGGTGCCGCAACCGACTTCCAAAATCTTCGCATCTCGAATTTTGAGATCGGCCATCGCAGCGGCGATTTCAAGCAGGCGGCGCTTGGAAGGTTCATCCAACCTCCCAAGGCGGTACTTCAAGTTCCAATCGTCCCAAATTTGTACATCGTTGATGGGTCTTTCCATGTTCAGAATTCTCCTTAGTTAGACTTCGCAGGACTGCGTGGAAAGGGGGACGTTTTCGGACTCGATGAGCCTTGGGAAACAATTGACCGCACCACGTACAGCCGTTGTGGAGCCGATGAAGATCGTAGCGGCCGGATCGCGCCGATCGTAGCCTTTCTGAATATCATAGCGATAGATCTCGGTAACCAACTGAAAAGTGCCGTGGGCCATGTTAAGGCTTAGTTCGAAGGTGCAGCGGAAGGTACCACCCGGTTGCAAGGAAAACGAGGCAAATCCGAGACGCTCGGTCGAGGTGTGGAAAATGATGTACTGCGTTTCGTCTGTGAACCAGATAACAACAGCCAGTTTGTCAATAGATTTACGAGCGGTAACTTCAACGTCCACCCATGCTGTCTGACCAGACTCAAAGGTGGATTGTTCGCCGGCACGGTCGCGGATGCAAACTTTTGAGATGTAAACGCGTCTCTTTTCTTCGGGGGTGTCGTCGACGTTCGAGCCGAGGGTGAGATACTTGCGGGCAACGGCATCCGTTTCGTCAATCGCGAGCACTTTCCCGTGTTCGAGCAGCATCGCGCGTTGGCAAATTTCGGTAATTGCTTTAAGGTTGTGTGAGACGAAGAGGACGGTGGTGCCACCCTTGATGATGGAGCGAATGCGGTCCATGCAGCGTTGCTGGAAAACGAAGTCACCCACACTGAGCACTTCATCAACGATCAGCACTTCCGGATCGACGTGCGCTGCAACAGAAAAACCCAAGCGGGCGTACATCCCGGAGGAATAGCGCTTCACGGGCGTGTCGATGAATTCTTCAATTCCCGAGAAAGCGATGATCTGGTCGAGTTTCGATTGAATCTCGCGCTTAGTCATGCCAAGAATCGTGCCATGGAGAAAGATATTCTCCCTGCCGGTGAGATCGGGGTGGAACCCAGCGGTGACCTCAATCAGAGCAGAAAGGCGCCCATTCACAATCATGCGGCCCTTGGTGGGCCTCATGATGCGGCTCAGGATCTTCAGCGCGGTGCTTTTTCCGGCGCCGTTGCGGCCAATGATACCGAGCGCTTCGCCGTGCTTGACCTCAAAAGAAATGTCCTGCAGCGCCCAGAATTCGCGCTTGTCGTTAGCATTTAGCTCTTGCACGCGGAACATCTTGCCGGTCAAGGCAGGCAACAGATCGCGCAGTGAATTGTAAGTCTCGCCCTTGCGGAATTTTTTGTAGATATGCTCCATGCGGAGCGCCACGTCAGACATAAGAGGTCTCCATTAAATGCTCTCCGCAAAAGCGGGTTCGAGATGCTTAAACGAAATGTATCCGCCCAAGAAAGCCGCCAAACTGAAGGTTAGACTGTACAGATACCAATGGACATCAGGGGACTCATGGCGGGCGATGCAGGTGCTAAGCCCGTCGAGCAGCGGGGCCACAGGATTCAGTAGCAGCCACTTCCCACGATCGCCGAACATCCGCACGTCGTAGAACACGGGAGTGAAGAAGATCCCGAAGGTCAGAAAGACTTCGACAATGTACTTCACGTCGCGGAAGAAAAGGCTGGCGGCGGACACGATCATGCCAATCCCCACGCAAAACAGAACCATGGTGGCGAGCAGCACAGGAACCCAAAGAAGATAGATGCTCCAGCCAATCTTCATGAAGACCAGGAGAATCACCAAAGCTGAAAAGGCGATGATGAAATCGAAAAAACAAGCAAGCACCGCCGCCATAGGGAAAATTTCTTTGGGAAAATAGATTTTGGTAACAAGACTATAATTGGCAGTAAGACTGTTGCAGGTGAAACGGATGCTGGAGACGATGAACGCCCACGGTACTGACTTAATAGCCACGCTGGCAATGTCACTCGTTTTGAGCGGTGCGTGGGCGACCATAGCATAGGCGTAGCGCACCACGACGCCGGACATGACGATGAGAATGGGCATGAGGATGGCCCACAAAAAGCCCATGATCGACTGCTTGTACCGGACTTTGATGTCGCGGTAAGTGATCATATACAGAAGCTCTCGATACTTGTATAGCTCTTGCAGTTCTTCTTTCATAAGTCCGCGTGTCTCCCGTCCGTTTTTCCAATTCCTGCCAATTCTTCGTCCAAACCTTTGCGTCAACGGCTGGAAGTTGTCCGTCTAAATGAACGTCAATTCCACCGCGGGGTGGGGCGCCACGCCGCGGACTGCATCCCAGTATGTCTCCGCTATCAGATCGGTGAGGGGACGGCTTGCGGGCAGTTCGTAGTCGTCCACGCGAGTGATGGGTGTCAGTTCAGCGAGCGTACCTACAAGGCGGAGCTCATCTGCAATGTGTAGCTCTGTGCGATCGATGGGCCGTTCGACGAAGGGAATAGCCCGCGAGTGGCAGATTCCACGGACGATTTCCAGAGTGATGCTCTCAAGCCGGCCTTCAGACGCTGGGGGAGTAATGACACAACCACCGCGAACCATTAATAAGCAGGCACCCGTCGCCTCCGCCACTCGGCCGTACTGATTTAGCAGAATCATTTCCGAGAAACCCCGTCCTCTTCCTTCAATGCGGGCCAATCGCGCCACATTGTAGTTGGCGCTCGTTTTGATTCGAGGCGAGAGGCTTAGATCCGTAGCACGCTGCCAAGTGCTGACGCCGACACTTACCGGGCTGGGAGGCTGCTTCGATTGATGGTATGCCGTGAGAACAAGATCTGCGACGGTACCCTCTCCCCAATGTCCCTCGACAACGTACAACGTAGCGCGAATCCACATATCTTTGTCGCGCTCGTAGAGTACTCGGATCAGTTTTGCGCATGCCTCTCGGAATTCGTCAAAAGTGACCGGAACTGGAACATGCAGGAGCCGCGCTGAGCGAGTCAGTCGTTCGTAGTGGCGCCGCATTTCGACGATCCCGAACGAATTCCCTACCGCCTGCCAGTACCCTTTCAGCCCTTCGTAAACATTGAGGCCTCGGTTCACCGCCTCAGTAGAAACGTGCAAAGTTGCTTCCTCCCAGGGACGGACGTCTCCTTGGAAGTAGACCCAGCGTGGTTGCTGTAAACCGAGCGCGTAAAGTGTCTGCTGTTGTGCTGTCTTAATCATTCTCTGTCCCCGAAAACCTTTTCTCGTTTTTCGATTCCGACAATGCTAACCATGCAGCGCGCGACAGCCCACCGGCCACGGACTGCTGGATGCGAATACCGCACGCTACTGGGTATCGCCCCACCCGGCAAAGGCATCCACGTCGCGATTCTGGGAACGTTTTTCCCCAAGCGCTTCTGCATCCCTTCGCCTACAATTCCCTCCAGCATCGCTCAACCTAATCACCGGTCCGCCAGCAAATTCGACGCCGCCTCCAGCTACAACTAGAAGCAGCCTTGCGACAGGCCCCGTCCATAGCCATCCGGGTCATCCGACGCCACTCAAGCTGGCGTCGCTGGGGATGAACCGGGATGCCTTCTGCTAACTCCTGTTTCATAGCTCAATTTCATGTCGAAGGCGATAGGACATGCTGAGACTCTGTGCCGTCCAGATAAAGAGCCATCACCTCCTGGGGGATGTGCGACAAGTCGGTTCCGCGCAGATAATCCCCCATCGTAGTACCAGTGCAGGCTGAGTCGATGTTCGGCGCACCCGTCCGCTGTAGTACATCGTCAAGATGTACGGTTCGGAAGTCGATACTGTAACGGACCGCGTTGGTTCGGTTGGGCACAGTTGAGTGCATCTGAGCGGCCGAAAACAAATATACGCCACCCACTTCGCAGATTAGACGCACCGCTGGATCCAGCTCCATGGGCTCCTCCGGATGTGGTTGCACGCGGGTGTCGATTTTAACGTGCTGAGCTGCGTTCTGGCGGCTCCCCAAATTCCATTGGTAGTAATTGTATTGACTAGACCCGTTTCGGACGGGTTGATTCCAATAGCGCGGATGAATCGCCATGCAGTTTTCTGCGTCAAGCTTATAAATGGGCATCCACCAATTGATCTGGCAGAAAGGTGCCGAATACCACGTGTCCCGATGGGGGTGAAACGCATAGGCGATACCTGATTTCAGATAATCACCAGGAAAGGCTGTCCGCATACGTGGGACGTCGAAATAGGTTTTCTCGAGATCGCACCCTAACTCTGCCAGCATTTTTCGGAGATACTCTTTGGCTTTCGGATGGTGAATAAATTTCGGCTTCAACACGGCAAGAATTTCAGCACACTTCTCTGCAGGCACACTCTCCTGCACTTTGACTGGATCGAGCGGGGCAAACGCCTCCTCGATCAAATCTTGCGCCAGCCGACAAAGCTTCAACGCGCTTGGACAAGGCGAATGGACGAAGAGGGATCCCCGGTACAACTCCCTCCGACGATCACCATCGCTCATCTTGGAATCGACATAAATGTTCATTTGCCTGCTCCCTAGCACTTTTCGGCGGTCTCGTGAATCTGTTCCGGCAGCGCTAAAAACCTTAACGTCTGATACCCGCTGTAGCCAGATTTCGCCTCACCACTGACAGATCGGTCTCAGGCAGAACCGATCACAACTTGACTACAGGTACCGTGCATCCTCCAGAACCATACAGACGTACCTCCATGCATCATCTTCCTAGTCTTCTCACCCGCGCCAACGACAAAAATCGCTTTTCAAACGGCCTGCTTCAGTTCACAGCACCAGTTTGCGGCAGTAGAAAGCCTCGGCGTAACCGCTGGGAGCATTGCATTCCATGCCTCGCAACCGCATGAGGGACGAAAACGTGTCCTCCTGAAACCAGCGCTTAGTGTTTTGGGACTGGAAGGCTTCCATGATGAAACGAACCTTCTTCTGGCATAGCTCCGGTTGGAGCGGCACGAACAGACCGGGCTGTCCTAAATCACCGTCATATTTCGGAACCTCGTACTCCAGAATCAAATGATCCCGAAACGTATTCCAGGTCAATTCCGCAATCAGGCGGTGGTCCTGATGCGCGTCCTTGCGGTTGTGAGTGAAGATGAGATCGGGAGAGATAACCTTCAACTCTTCGAAAACCGCTTTCACCTCAGCGCCCACAAACGGCATGAATCCATCTCGGAAAGTCTTGAGCAGTGGGCCTCTCAGACCGGTGGGGCCGACGAAAAGCTCAGCCGCTCGTCGCGCCTCCGCTGCCCGGACACCATTGGCGCTGAATACGACCCAGTGAAATACGCTGCCTGGGTGCTGCTCAGCCAGCCGGAGGATGGTGCCGCCACAACCAATTTCGATATCGTCAGAGTGGGCACCAACGCATAGGATCGTCAATGCTCCCGTGGCCCTTCCCTTCAGGTTCATTTGAATCATACGTTAACCGATATCGGCTCGGCGTAGCTGGTTAGAACACTTGCAATTTGAATGCAGATTCTCCGAGTGACCGCGCTCATCCAGCGAATCCAGGATCTTTTCCTGGCTCCAAACCTCGGCACATTCTCCGGCCCGAAGCTCCGGAATGCACCCGTTTCGATCACGTTCAGATCTTGCCCTCTCGCTTTGTTTCTTGGATGGCAATTCCCTTTCGCCCCTTTGGACTAAGCAATTGGCGAAGGAACTCTGAAATCTCCCCAAGCCTCTCCCGGACAACGAGTCTACTGAAAAATCGCAATTGCGGATCGGACGCCACAACCCCCCGCAGCTTCCACGCCACAAGGTTACAAAATCCGCGCAGTGGCCGAATTTGGACCTCCCGGGCGTGGGCTCGGCCATAATCGAACCACCACCCCAAGAGGTACTTCTTCTTAATCCGATTCTCCAGCACCGGATGATAGACAACAGCCGAGGGTTCATAGCGCAAGCGCTCGCCTGCGACAATCAGGCGACGGCCGAATTCGGTGTCCTCGCCCGGAATCGGGATTTGCTTGTCGGGGCTGGGGCCCAAATCAGTTCGAAAACCACCGTGCTTCCGAAACACTTCCTTTCGAAAAGCCATATTAGTGCCGAAGGGTGGTCCGACGAGTTCCTTGGCCTCATGACCCTGGTCTAAACCGGGGAGGCCATGCCGCACCCACGGACCTTCGATAGCAAGCCAGTCGGGAAGCGCGGGTGGCCACTGCAGAACAATGCGCCCTCCTGCACCAGCCCATTCCCCACTGTGCAGCTCCGATGTAAGATTCTGCAGCCAGGTAGGCTCTACCGTGACGTCATCATCCATAAAGGCTAAGACATCACCCGGAGCCTCGCCGATGCCGGTCTGAAGAGCATGTGACTTGCCTCTTTGTGGCTCAAACAGGTAACGGAAGCGAGCAGGATATCGACGGCAAAAGTCCTCTACTACCTCGCGCGTTTGGTCGCACGAGTTGTTGTCCACCACCAAGACCTCCCACTCAACCGAGGGGGGAAGCGTGGAGGCTGCGACGCTGCTCAATGCCTTCGACAAGCTCTGGCAACGGTTATAGGTGCACAGAATGACGGAGATATGCATCGGCTTCGGATCTAGTTCCTGCTACCAGAAATTCCCCCAAGTCTCGACGCCAAACGCTAAGCAAATGGGCTGAGTTCCTCTCGCGTCGAGGCAATGCAGTTCGATGGGAGCCTGGTCCTTCTCCTTGAAATTCAACCGCATCATGCGACGACGCCTGCCGCCTGTTGGCCGTTTTTCCACAAACGCCACGGAGGAGCGCCGGAAGCCTCTAATTCATCGAGAATTTGCTTGTCTCGGAAAGTATCCATACACTGCCAGAAACCTTCGTAGCGTTGGGACCAGACCTTACCTTCGGAGATCAGCCTCTGGAATGGTTCGTAGATCAGCTCCTCTCCGGGTTTAATGTAGCGAAACACTTCCTTTCGCAACATGAAATAGCCCCCATTCACCCAGATTTTGGAGTCCTTCATGCATTTGATTGCTTGCACGGAGCCATCGTTCTTCATATGAACGGTGTCGAGACTGCTCGAACTCGGCTGCACGGAGAGAAACGAGGCATAGCCATCGCGACGTGAGAATTCCTCGATCATCTGCGGCAGGTAGAAATCGGTAAGGCCGTCGCTGTAGTTGGCGAGGAAGACTTCCTCTCCATTCAGATACGGTTCGACAAGACGCAACCGGTCGGCAATAGTCGAACGCAATCCGGTGTCGACGAATGTGATTTTCCAGTCGTCAATGTCCCGCTGCGTGAACTCCAGCTTCCTGCCACTTTGTGAAAACACGAAATCGTTCGACACCGATTCGTCGTACTCGAGAAAATAGTTCTTGATTGCGTTTGCCTTATAGCCAAGGCAAAGGATGAAGTCCTTGTGGCCGAAGTGCGCATAGTATTTCATGACATGCCAAAGCACCGGTCGCGACCCAATCGTCACCATGGGCTTCGGAACATCTTCCGAATAACCCCTGAGTCTCATTCCCTCACCACCGCAAAACAGTACGACTTTCATAGCTCACCTCATGACTGCATTTCCCGTTTCAGCAGACGCTCACATTCGGAATCGGCACAACAAAGCGGCCATCCCATGCCCGGATAAACTGCAACTGCTCCATGATTTCGTCTTTCAGATTCCAGGGCAGGATAACGACATAGTCCGGTTTCGTCTCACGAATCCGGTCCGGGTGATAAATCGGGATATGACTGCCAGGCAGGAATCGACCCTGCTTGTATGGGCTCCGATCCACAGTGTATTCGATGAGATCCTTCCCAATCCCGCAGTAATTCAGAAGCGTCGCACTCTTGCCCGGCGCACCGTACCCAGCCACCGTCTTTCCCTCCCGCACTGCAGTCAGCAGAAATTCGACCAGCTGCCACTTGGTCTGTTTCACCTGTGATGCAAAGCTTTCATAGCCTTCCACCGAAGCCAACCCAGCCCTTTCTTCTTCTGAGATCAACATCGAGACACTCGCCGTTATGCCGTGCTTCTGCGCTTCCGCCCGGCAAGCATAGACGCGGAGCGAGCCGCCATGCGTGGTCAGCTCTTCCACGTCGAACACTTTCAAACCGTGAGCCTCCAAAATGCGCACGGTTGTGAGCAATGAGAAATACGAGAAGTGTTCGTGGTAAATCGTGTCAAACTCATTGCGCTCGATCAGACGCAGGAGATGAGGAAATTCCAGCGTCAAAACACCATCGGGCTTCAGCAAGATTCTCAACCCTTCCACAAAATCGTTCAGATTCGGGACCTGCGCTAATACGTTATTGCCGAGAACCAGGTCAGCGCAACGGCCTTCCAGCGCTAGCTCGTTCGCCAGCCGCTCACCGAAAAATTGCACTAGGGTGGGCACTCCCTTTTCGACCGCCACCTTGGCCACATTCGCTGCGGGTTCAATGCCTAAGACCGGCACATTGCGTTGGACAAAATACTGTAGGAGGTAACCGTCATTGCTGGCCACCTCAATCGCCAAGCTGTTGCGATCCAGCCCGAACTGCTTGGTCACTTTCTCGCAGTAGTTCTCAGCGTGCTTGAGCCACGAGTCGGAGTAGGAGGAGAAATACGCGTAGTCGCTGAAAATACTCTCCGCGCTCTGGTATTCTTCCAATTGAACGAGGAAGCACTCACCGCAAACGAAGACATGGAGCGGGTAATAGATCTCGCCACGATTGAGTTCGGCAAGCGAGGGATATGACTCACAAAGAGGGGACATCCCGAGATCGACAAATGTTTTGCGCAGGCTTGCGCCACAGAATCGACAAGACTTGATTGCGATTTGTCCCTGAGTATGTGCCTGACGTGTCATCGTGGCCATATGCTTCAGCACTTTTCCCGATTCAAGAATCAAGCAACTACGGCTGTCGGACACTATGTCCTATGCTCCTGAAGATTTCGTTCCTAAGGCTCAATCCAACTGTTTCGTTGTTGCATGTGCTAAATGGTTTGGATGGTTTGCTCTAGAGAAACTCGAACGCGCGCCATCTCTAGTACTTTAGATGGGCTACCGCCATTGGGACCACAAATCCGTGGTTTCTCAGGTAGAGTGGATTGCAATCAAACTGCCAAAAAGCACAATTATTAATCGCGAAAAGGGTTTTGGAATTTCTTGTACCTCGTTGTAAACAAAGGACTTATCGAGAACTCTTCACCTTGTAAGGGTGGGTATGGAGACGATAATAGGCCAAATTCTTCAAAGTGGAATCTGTTTTCCACAATGTCCCAGTTTCTGCCGCAGCGTCGCATCCAACTGACCAGCCTTCAGAAGGCTCCTGATGTGGCTCATACGCGTGGAACGACCTCCTACCCAGTCCGCAGAGATTACCCCGACGGCGCGATAAGCGTCGTATAGGTCCTGCGCACCCTCGCGGGCGGTCCACTGTGGGCGAAAGCTGGGCTACATGCGGTGGATCTTGTCGCAGGTGATGCGGTAAGAGCGTCAATCAGGGACACAGCCCGGCGCATGCTCGATACCGCACCCCGGAACGGGGAATGATGCGCCGCGTGATCAACGGACGCTGACTGCTGGCCTGGATGAACCATGAGGCAGTCGGCGCATGACGCCAGGCCTCCTCCAGGATTGTGTTCGCGAAATCGTACCAGCTTGTCTCACCGGCTCCGGTCATATGAAAGGTCCCGCCGACATCGAAGAATGGACATAGGTCGCTATCCTTGCCGCAAACCTTTGCGAGTGCGGAGGTCGTCGCCGCGTCAATTTCTCGACTCCACGTGGGCGCACCGGCCTGATCCCGAACAATCGCGCCTGCGGGAACGAGGCCAACCGCGGCGGTTAAGGTTGCGCAAATTCACACAACCTTCCGGGCAAAACTCAACTTGCCACGCGTAACCACCGTATCCTCCACGCGGGCGACTCCTTCCACCAAGGCTGCTTCTTCCGTCATTTTTACGATATTTACTTCCATCGTTATGGTATGGCCCGGTAACACCGGCACCAGAAACCTCATGTCGTTTACGGCGGCCAGCGCCATGAATTCCCGTTGGTTCATGCCTTTGCCAGTGGTGCGGCTAAACAGAATGGAAGCGCTTTGCCCTATGGCTTCAATGATAAGAGTTCCAGGCATGATCGCATAATCAGCGAAGTGTCCTAGGAATTGAATCTCGTTGCCCGCGACGTTCTTAATGGTTTTGATGCGTTTCCCTGGTTCCAACTCCAAGACGCGGTCCACCATAAGCATCGGGAACCGTTGCTTCAAATGTTCTTTCACTTCTTCGAAGGTCATGGTCATAAATACTCGTTTGAGAATTCAGTTTGAGCGCCATTCACCCGGCTGAAAGCCGATTCATATTTCAATGATCTTCCTCAACGCCGGCGCAGCACCATGCCCAATGCACGCGGAAGAAAACGTCCACCAGGAACAGGAGAGCCGGCATCAGAGACCAACCGGGTAACACGGAGGCCAACTTCTTCGGCCATCTTCACGGGCTCACTTTCGTGATGAAACTCAAAAGTGTGATCACGCTGGGCCGATTCCAGCGCGGTGCTGAAAAAGACGAGCCCGTCGTCAGCGAGATGATGGGCGATCACCTCAAACAATGGGCGCGGATCTTCCAAATGTTCTGCCAGCATGGCGGCAATGATTCCCTGATAGGTTCCGCGGCTCTCTGCCAGGTTCAATTTAAGGGCGTTCTTGACCTCGAAAGTTTACACGCTGACCGATGCCCGGAGACGCCAAGCAGCCGATTTGCCACCGCCACCGCTGGCGGACTGATATCGAATCCTTTCACTTGGATGTCCGCCCTTGTCTCTGCCGCCAGCAGGCCCATTACTCCGTGACCGGAGGCCAACTCCAGGAGCTTAGCGCCAGGCGGCAACGATTTCAGAAAATCGTCCCGATATAATGCGATGTGGCTGATCATGGAGGGCCAGAAAGGATAAATCAAAATCGCGGCCCACATGTAGGGAACCATGTAGCCTTCGTCTTCATACACTTCCGAGACGATCTCCGGCATGGATTCAGGCGTGTACCGGCCGGTCTTCTCATAGAGTTGTTGGGATTTCCACACGCCCATACAATACTTGGCATAGCCCTTCGCGGCATCCTCAAACGCGCGGTCGCCATAGGCCGCTTCCGCCCAGCGGGCGAGCGGATCTAACAGCCAGGAACAGAGTTCTTCATTGGCCTCAAACGTGGCCCGTGCGGCGGGAGCAAACGTCTTGGCTTTTGAGTCCAGACCTCTAAGAAACGCCTTCGCATCCGTCATAATTTGAGTTCCTCTTTCTGCTAGAGCGTTCAATCTGTCGAGCAAACATGCCGGACCATCCGGACCATCGGCCGGATCAGATCAACCCCGTCCCACGGAGGAACAAAAACATGCATACGCCCCAGTTTGACAATTCGATCCACACCTTTTCTTCCGGCCAACAAGGCAAGTTTCTTCTCTTTTTCCGCATCGGCCATGCCCAAGCCCAGCGTCTGGACGTTCCCATCCCACTTCGAAACCACATCCAGCAAATCGTCCACTTCCAGCACCGTCAGGGTTTTACCTTGAATGGGTTGAGGAAGATCCGATCCCGAGCCGAGTAGCAACGTCCAATCCGGACTCATCGGAAAGACTCCCTGATGCGCGGCGTCGTTCAGCAGCCAGGACGCGCGCGCCTGGCAAATCGTTGAAGTGAGGCCAGCAGAAATGGTTCGCCGCGGATGCGCCTGGTTTTCGGTCTCAAAGGCGCGCTGCAGATTCGAAAGAAATTGAGCGGTAGACTGGCTCGCCCCCCTTTCGAGGAACAAAACCTGGGGTGAGGAACAGGCCTGCTGGTCAAATTGCCAGACATCCCGCGCCATGCGTAGGCACCAGGACTTCTGTTCGTCTGGGTTGCCCCAAGCCCCTGCGTCCATCGCTGCGACAGATATCCGGGGTCCGAAAACCGCTATTCTCGCCCAATGAGGAAACGGTAAGGACCGAATCTGCAATACGGCCTCTTCTCCGCCCCAAATCATTGCACCGTCCACGACTTGCGCCATTGCTTCCTGCAAATCCTGCCGACTATGCTCGAACGCGGCCATAAATATGCGTCGGGTCAACCGTTCGCCTGGATCGCTTTGAACTAACCTTTCCATTAACAGCCGCGTCATGTCGACAAGACCGCTTGGAATGCGTACCAAGGCAGCATTACCCCCTAGAAGAGCGCAGGTCATGGACAAAATCGGCTGGATTTCCACGTTGCCGGCAGGCCAGTGGCCCACCACTCCCAAGGGAAAAGCCTTGCACTTGGCACGACCGTATTCCGTCCAGCCGCCATGTAAACCATTGGATCCGAGTTCGCGGGCAATGATTGGTTCCAAAGTCCCCCGTCTTAGCCACATCCGAAGGAAGGGGATCCCAGGCATTTCGTCAAGTTCACGGGCGTCCAAGCTCTTCGCCCAAGAATCAAATATGGTTATAACCTCGTTCGGCGAAATTTCCTCGCCCGAAACCACCTGACGCAGTTTGGCAGCGGCAGCGGAAATCTCTGCTGGTGAATGAACAGCTTGGGTAAGCTCAGCCATCGAAATAGTTGTCATTCAATTCACTGGCGATCGTTTGGTTTCGAGATTCCCGCAACCTCTGAGTTCCGCCTTGGGAATCCGTCCCGCAAACCGGAAACTGATGCCCCGTCTCCCACAGGGGCAACCATCATAAGCAAGCACTTCGGCCATATCTTCGGTGAGTAGCAGGTGACCTGGGAAGCTAGTCGGTAAAATACTGCAGACCTGAACAATGCCATGTTCTCCTGCCGCGACGGGTTCGAGGGTGAGCGGATTTCGCACAATCACATCGCCAAACACGGGTCCATGTTTGTTACCCGCGGAGCAATCCGGATAGATGACTCCCACAGTCTCCACCATGCCATAGAAATCGATGATGCGGTCAGGGGAACACCCAAAGACCCGAGCCAACTGCTCATTGAACACTGTTTTTTCAACGGCCTGGTCCTGCAAACGTTTCCAGCCGCCGCTGTGTAGGATCCGAGCTTTCGGCAAGTTCAGACAGATACCCTCTTCCATTAAGAGGCTTCACCAAGTGGTTCCAGAGAATAAACGTAAAGCCATACACCAATAACTCCGTATCCTGGCGGTTTTGGGCGAATTCTCTCAGTCGGTCTTGGTCCAGCATCAGGTCACCTTGCTCACTTGGGCTAAGGCAGTGGGTGGTCTCACTGGCAAAAGGCTGCAACCCTTGAATTGCCGCGCCCCTGGCTCCCAGCTCGCTCCCGCCTCCCAGGAAACCCGGTGTGTCCACAACCAAGTAAGGTCTGCGGGCCGGACCGATAAAATCCCGGACAATGGATACGATTCCTTTGGTCATGCGTCGCGCGGTCGGCGAATCGAGCACAACTCGGCTGGGCACCTGAGACGTCGTTGCACTCGAGGTTAAGGTTCTTTTGATCTCGTCACGATTCACGAAGGACAAAGGAGGATTCGCCTTTAAAATTCCCACAGGTAGAAAAGGAAGGTCGGCAACCTGAGCAGCGGATCGATAGTCTCTTGGCCAGTGCTGAATATAGTTCTTATAGCCGGCATGCCGCTGACATGCGTAATCGAGCTCGTCCTTAAGTATATCCAACAGGCCCGCCTGTCTTTCCTCAGGAGGCTGACTATAAGGAAGTATTGAGAGAAGGCGGTCTATTTTTTCTTCAAATGGCTGCATGGAAGTTCTTTGCCTAAATGGGAAGCGATGAAAGCGCTATTTTACCCGCAGAAGTCTTTGGTAATTCAGAAACCAAACGAATCGAGTCGATCGTCCAATGGGCTGGAAGGTGACGGCGAACTTCTTCCACCCCAATTCTTGCTCCTGGATCGGGCACGATGAACAAAACCAGCGCCTCTCCAGCTTCCTGATGATCGATGATGCGGGCGACGCATTCATAAACCCCTGGAATCGCTGTGACTCTTGCTTCCACTTCCGGAAAACTCACTCGCATTCCTCGCATTTTCAGAAATGCCCCTTTGCGTCCTTCGATCCACAGATAACCTTCTTCATCCTGGCGAGCCAAGTCGCCGGTTCGCAGCCAGCCATCGCGGAAGACACGACACGTTTCTTCTGGCTTGTTCAAATAACCGGAGCATATGGATGGTCCCTTGACCAGCAGCTCGCCGACCTGCCCTGCGTGCAAAGCATTTCCTTCGTCATCGACGATCCGAACCATCAGGTTGTCCAAAGGCCGGCCTACGCTTCCACGGCTTCTCCTCCCAGCGTTCTGGTTCCATACACGAGATCCGAGCGGTTGCTTCGGTTTGTCCGTACATGACATAGAACTTAGCCAGCGGGAAAGCCGCCCGCATCTCGCTGATTCTCTGGGGAGCCAAGGCCCCACCCGCTTGGAGAAAACGCCTCAAACAAGGCATGGCGATCCGCCGAATATTCGATCGTCGAAGAAGCACATTATAAACTGTCGGCACGCCGGCGAATGTGGTGCAATCGAATTGAGCCATGGCTTGGAGAACTTTATCTGGAAACATAAAGCGGCGGTCAAACACCACGCCACCGCCCTGATAGAGATGCGTATGCATGAGGCTCGCGCCGAAACAGTAGCTCAATGGGAGAATCAGCATGGCTCTTTCGTCGCTGGCCAATCGTTGGCTGCGGATGATGGCTTCAGTGTTGGCGATCAGGTTCCCATGGCTGGCCATGACGAAACGAGGAACACCGGTGGAACCGGAAGTGGCCATCAACACCGCCAGATCCGAGGCTACGCAAGCGGCGGGCGGCTTGATTTCAGGGATCTCCTTGGCCAAATCACCCTGCAGGCAGAGGATGGATCCATTGGGAGTCAATCCCTCCCGAAGACCTGCTTCGGTCCACACGGCTTTGGCGCCCGTTGCTTCCAACAGAGTCGCTGCTGAATCCCTCACCGCGCGTTCTTCCACCGGTACTGCCACGAGGCCCGCATACATGGCTCCCAAATAAACCAAGGCGGTGGAGAGAGACAGAGAACAACCGATCAGCACTCGATCGCCTTCCCGCAAACCAGCTGATATCAAAGAGGCGCCATACGCCGCAATCAGCCGCGGCAAATCCCCCGGGGAAATCGTGCGCCCGGTGGCTGCATCGATTAAGTACGAACACGGTCCCAGGCGCTTTACCAATCGCCCGGCAAAATTCCATTCGGCAGTGGCTGTCACTTTACACTTTCTTGGAAAGCTTCGTCGTAATGATGCGCACGATCTCGCGAACACTCTCCATTTCCATCAAGTCATCCACATCCAAGCTGATCCCGAAAACCTCCTCCAGGCTAGCGCCGAGAGACAAATGCCCCACAGAATCCCAGCCAGGGACGTCTTCTGCCTTGGTTTCCATAGTCACCAATTGCGGGTCGATGTCAAAAGCGACTTTGAAGGCCTCCCGGACTTTAGTTAAAATGTAATCCGTATCGCTCATTTGATCCCCTGTCGCATATATTTAACCTTACGCTCCCGAGTGATTGCTCCTAGGTGATGACGTACCGGCAAGCTATTCCGGAAATGCGCTGCTCTTCGCTTGTTCATAAGACAACTCGCGCAGAACAGCCCCGCTGTCGAGCGAGCACACTACATACTAGCTGAGCATTTCGGACCATAGACCTAAACCATAATCCCTGTACCACCATCGATAACTAGGGTTTGGCCAATGATTCCTGCGGCCGCATCGGAACAGAGGAATTGGGCCCCGTAGGCGACCTCTTCGGCTGTGACCAGGCGCCCCGCCGGGGTGCGAAGGATGGTCTCGGCGATGCGCGCCTCGCTATTCGGCATCGCTTTCCAGGCATCGGTGAGCACCGCTCCGGCCGTTAGAATGTTGACGCGAATGCCGCGCGGCGCCAGTTCGACGGCGAGGTGGCGCGCAAGCGCCTCAAGCCCGCCCTTAGACGAGCCAACCAACGAATAGCAAGGGAGGGCACGCAACGCTCCCCAGGAACTGACCGCCACGATGCTTGATCCCTTGGAAAAACGCGCCATGAGAAGCTTGATCAGCTTGAAAAAAGCGCGGACATTCAGGTTAAATGTCCAGTCGAAATGGCGCTCGGTGAGTTCTTCTATTGGGCGGTGGATTCCAGTGGCGGCACAATGGACCAAACCAGAAAGATGCGGACTCCCTTCTTGTAGCGAGCGGCCAAGCTGTTCCAGCCCTCTTTCGTTGGTCAGATCCGCACGACACAGCGCAATGGCCAAACGTTCCTCGGTAGCGATCGCCTTCAAGTGTTCGGCAGACTTTTCGTCGCGGAGATAATTCGCGATTACTGTAGCACCCGACCGCGCGAAACGGAGTGAAATGGCCAAGCCGATGCCGCGTGTGCCCCCAGTAATCAAAATCGTTTTGTTGCGCAAAGAAAACAGATCATCTCCACTTGCGGTCATGCGGATTCAGTTCCTTCTTTATGAGAAATTGCCACTGGGGCACGGGACACGATACGATCTGCAATTTGCACGGTTGCGTTGCACTGCCGCGAAGCACGTCGGAACCGCAAGAGAGCAGCATAAGGTGAGGGAATTCCAAGGAATGCGCATTCTCCTGCTTCGAGGTTAGAATCAGGCCTGCGCGTATCACGTTCAAACATCGCGTTTCTTTCTAGGTCGCTTTGCATCGGGCGGCTGATCCGAAACATTGCTTTCCGAAATGCCATGTTCGTTCCGAAAAGAGCCTCGGTGAGTTCCGCGGGTCATTGCCGAGATCAAACCTAACATGGCAAGAGGGGCTCATGCGTAGGCGCCTGCTTGCACACGATGAATTTTCCATGAATTCTGCACTACGGCACAAAGACATGAACTGCACGGTGCTGATGCGATTTCACGTGGCTATGCCCTGTTTCGACCAATACGCCAGGCTCTCGTCTCCGGATCGTATTGCCTAATTATTCTTGCTGGCGATCCAAAAACTAAGGAGTAATCCGGGATGCTTTGCGTCACCACCGAATTGACCGCGACAACACAATTACGGCCTATTATCAACTCTCCTCTTGGGCATAATATGGCTGCCCCATGGGCAATAAAACTTCCTTGGCCAACTCGGATTCTGCCGCCCTCCGTAATACCCTGTTTGATAATTGGTTTCGTGATATCCTCGTACGCATGATTGTGGTCCATAATCAGGACCGACTGGGCGATGGCCACATCACGTTCTAAGTGGATGTGGTTCTTGGCGGATATGATACAGTTAGCGCTTATGGCGCAATTGTCCTCAATCAGAATCGCGGGCTCACCTGTGGGGTTTTCGTCGGCGACGTTGAGCCAAACGCCCTTTCCTAAGGATACCGAATTACCAAGGCTGATTCTGGATGCCCGTGTTCGACTCATCAGACTTGTAAAATGAAACTGTACATTACGTCCTTTTGTTGCAAATGGATAGACCAGACTGACCCATATGCCATACATTTTGGAAAGTCCCCGCGGCAAGAGTTGCAATGGATCCTCAAACCGTGGGCGATTGTTGGGATGACTCAAGTGCTTGCTCCTTGAAGGTAATTTCCAGCGACCAGACAAGGGCAACTACTATACTGCATCATTTCCGCAAACAGCTGACAGGTCCGCACACGGCTCGTCTTTAACCGTAAGCCGCTGTGGATAGAATCCTTAGTGGAGGTCTTAGGCCTTCTCGCTTTAGGTTCGAATCCGATGACCCGCCAACGACTCAAAACGGAAGAGTTTTTTCACAATTTGCCAATTGCAGCCGAAGAGACAGGCTCAACTGCCCATTCTTCACTAACCGTTGGATTTCATTGATTCGCGTGTAACGGCCAGCCCGCATATCTCCCTCTGTCAACCCGAAAGCGCGGTACGCGTCGTAAAGCTCCTGTGCACCCATCCGAGCGGTCCACTGAGGGTGAAAGCTAGGAACTAAGCGGTGGATCTTGTCGAAATTAATACGGTAGCAACGCTTGTCTGGACCACCATCGGGAGCGTATTCAACTACGCACCCCGGAACAGTTTCTGCGACGATGTCAGCCAGTTCGCGAATGCGATAGTTTTCATCCGTCCTTCCGACATTAAAGACTTCATTGTGGATCGCTTCTCTTGGAGCTTTAAGGACACTGAGCATTGCCTCGATAATGTCGCGTATGTGAACAATAGGACGCCACGGAGTGCCGTCGCTTTTTATGTAGACCTTCCCAATTGTATATGCCGAGGCCACCAGATCATTCAGGACAATGTCCAACCGCAGGCGGGGAGACACACCGTAGGCGGTCGCATTTCTCATATAGGTTGGACTGAAACTGTCGTCTGCGAGAGGCGCAAGGTCGCGTTCCACCAAAACCTTCGAATCGCCATACGCCGTGACGGGATTGAGCGGTGCCTTCTCATCATGTATTGCATCGCCCGCTGCTCCATATGTGCTGCATGACGAAGAGAACACAAAACGCTTGTACGCCTGCAGCCTTGGCCAATTCAGCCAGGTGAACCGAGGCTTTGTGGTTGATGTCGTACGTGAGGCTGGGATCGAGATCACCCAACGGATCATTCGACAATGCGGCCAGATGCACTACAGCGTCGAAGCCCTCAACATCTTTCGGTGTGAGGTCGCGGAGGTCCTTTCGGACTTCGCGAATCTGTGGCGCAGGTTCCCCAAAATCGCAGCCGGCAAACAGATCCGCGTCGAGACCAACTACTTCATGGCCAGCAGAATGGAACATGGAACTCGCTACAGCACCAATGTAGCCTTTATGCCCAGTCAACAGTATTTTCATAGACCTCCTGATCGAGACAGACTTGATAAAAGGATTGCAAGGCGAGGAGCTGACTCATCGCGGGTGCAGGTTGAGTTCATGCGAAATCCCGCTCTGGTGCGAATCCCTCTTGCCGTCCTCTGGAATGACAGAAAGCAGACCGTTCTGAAACAACAGTTCCGCAGCCTCGCTGATCGTCGAAAATGAGAGCCCGGATCGTTCTGCTATATCAAGCAGAGAGTTCTCTCCATCGGACAAGTTTAATACCCAGAGACGGGCATGAACGTCATCTCCGATGGAATCCCCACCTACGGAACGATAGAGACCTCTCCGTCCTAGTTGAGGCTCGCAAAAAGGATTCAGATTGCGGAATCGCCGATTGTTTTCCAACAAGTCCAGGATGGCAGCGCACACGCGGAGCGATCCGGCGAGTTGTTGTGGCTGTATGAAATCGAGATTGTCCGCGGAGGTATGATACTCGGGAAAGCTCCCCCACTCGCTGCGCATCAAGCAACCAACGTTGAGATTGAAACCCGGTGAGCAGTATTGCCGTTCGTCGTAACCAAATGGCGAGAATTCCAGAATCTCGGGGGATTCACTGTGGTGCTTCAGAACGTGCGCTGCAGCTCGATCAACCTCAGCGTTTCCACGGCGACTCTTCTTGTAATGGAAATCGCCCCTATCTCCGATACACGTCAAGACCAACCCGTGGCGAATGCGTCCGGCGGCCTCTTGATTTCGCGCAAGCCATGTAATCGCCCCGATTGTGCCAGGAATGAAGATGAATCGGTATGAGTAGTGAAGATCCCGGCCGGAAAGGAACCTTGCCAGAAATGTCGCCACAGTCAACCCCGAGAGATTGTCGTTCGCGAGAGATGGATGGCAGGCATGACATGAAATCAAGACTTCTTCTTCCGACTGGCCCCGCAAATAGAGCTCACCGTATGTCAGGTGCCCATCCGTTAGACTCGAGTCGATACTTACTTCATATTCGCTGTTCTCGAGGGCTAACAGTTGATTGTGCGAAAGGCAAAAACCCCAATCTTCTTTGTAATAGGATGTTCGGTAAGGAATCCAATCAGGATGGTCCGGAATCGTAAACAGGTGTGGCTTGAGATCATTCAGGGACATCGTCCTATGCACCGGCATACTGTAATTCAGCACATGCAGGTTGCATTTCAGGAAATCCACGACCCGCTTTCCCCCAGGTGCCTTGATATATGCGTCTCGAATGTTCCATTCTTTTGGAACAACCCAATCGTATACTGGAGTGCCGGTCGGCACCTCGCATGTGCGCAGAGAAATGCGCTCCTGGATCATCGCTAGAGTCTTCCGGAGCCCGTTACCAGTGATGCTTCGACAGATCGGGTAGAGCTCCCCTGCGAACCGGTGCAGTTCCTGACCGATTTCCGCCTGATCTCTTTGATCGAGTTCTTTCAAAAGACTCATGAATCACCGGAAGCTAGGGTAGGTTCTGTCTCTTTCGGAAATCACTTCCACCTTCTCCGGCCAGGCAATTTGGAATTCTGGATCGTCCCATCGCACTCCTCGAGCTGAGTCTGCGTTGTAGAATTCCGACATTTGATAGAGGACTTCGCTCTGGTCGTGCAGTGTTAGGAATCCATGTCCGCATCCCTCCGGCACATAGACCATGTTCCGAGCTTCGGCGGTTAGAACCAACGCGATCCAATCCTTGAATGTCGGTGATTTCGCGCGGAGGTCCAGGACAATATCATAGATCGCTCCCCGCGTGCAGCGGACCAATTTGGTCTCCGCACGTGGTTTGACCTGGTAGTGAATTCCTCGCAGAGTTCCCTTTCGCGAGTTAAATGAGATGCTGCATTGGACCAGTCGGGAGTTCAGGCCGCGGGCCTCGAACTCGTTTTGGCACCAAGTACGTGCAAAGAACCCACGCTCGTCAGACTGAGGCTCCACGCGAACTTCAAAGACCCCCGGCAGTTTGGTCTCAAGGAATTTCATGCCCAGACGCGATGTGTCATTATGCTGACTTCAGCGTGGGAGGTTCCCTAAACGCCAAGAAATCATCGTTGATTTCCCAGCCTTGAAAACAGTTGATTCACCGCGCTTTGCTGACCACGTCCACAATCGCCTTCGGCAACGCTCGCTTTGGCGCTATCCGATATGAGAGTAAATCAGCCGTCCAGCTACGGTCAACAATCGATTGGGCAGGTACGAGAAGATTCGCTTGACGAAATTTACCCTCCATTTACGTCCCGCTGCGTCTCCTGGAAATGACGGGAATTTCCAATACACGAGTGGCCGTGGATCAGGTACCCACTTGTTTTTGAATGCCATAAGCCCAGCGTCATTCGGGTTCGTTCGTCCAAAATCAAATAGAGTTGCACCACTGGACTTCGCCTCTTTGATCGCGTTCCAGAGAAGGAATGGCATAGGTCCAAGAGAGTGGAACTTCGCATTTGAACTTCCGTACTTGTAGTAGGTGGTATCTCTGAAGCGTAAAGTAAGGATGGAGGCTACAGGAGTTCCACCCTTATATGCGGCACGAATCTCAAGCGCATCTCCGAAACATCGGATCAGATTCCGAAACCAGACGTAAGGCTGAGGTGGCAAACAATGACGGCGACGCGTGAGCACCAAGAGACGATAAAAGTCTTGCAGCAATTCCTCGGACCTGCCGCATTTCTCAATTAGTCCGGATCGTTCCGCTCGATTTACCCTGCGTTGTAACGAGGTCTTGTTAAGAGTATGGAACAACTCATGAAGATTCAGGCGCAGGTCCATGCGATGAATGGAGTACGTGTCGATGGCCTGAAACGCAGTAGTCTTGCCCGCCGGAGTGAATCCTCCGTTTAGTGGACGAATTTCCAAATACTTCCAGTTTTGGTGGTCTAGCTCGCATTGAAGGTACCGCGAAAGAAACTCAATTTCTTCGGAATTACAGAGAGGCTCACAATGATCGGAAAACGGAAGAGAAACCATGCGCAGACTCGTAAGCCAGCTTTGGACTCGGCAAAAGAGCAACCCATTCGCCAATTCGCCAGTCGGCCGAGAGGTGGTGAAGACAACAGGCTTGTACCCATAGGTTTGGCGCAGCGCCTCAAGCCAAGCCGTCGTGTGGAAGACCGATGCATTTGGATGCCGGTCAACAAGGGCCTGCCAGCGTGGGTCTCTTAATGGGTCTAGTTTGTGAATCATTAGCACAGGTATTGTCTATTTCAACTTGGGCACCGCTTCGTGGATCGTTAGGACAGAAACACCGTCGGTGCTTATTCAGGGTTTTGGTTCACTCATCCAGTGTTGGATACAGCCACAGTTGTGTTCGCGTCTGAAGGTTCACGCTCTGCGCGCGACGCGCTTGAGAAGCATATTGAGGCGCATCGGCAGCATCGTCGAGGCGGCACGTAGCAGCATGATCGGCTCGCCCGTTTCTTTGAATCCCAGCAAATAGACGGAAATCGATTTCGCCTTCAAACCCGATTCGAGGTAGGACCCGGCTAGATTTGTACAATGCGTGGAGATTCCCCGGTTCACGGCTGCAATGGCCTCTCGGTCTTCTTTCAAGGCAATTTTTTCCCGCCGGAACAACGAGATCAGGAAGGCACGATCTTGCTGCCAGTATCTGCGGTGAATTGCGTCGTGCGTGCGTCTCTGGATAGCCAATGGAGCGTCCACGTAACCGAAACACGCCACATACGCTAGCCTCAAGAGAAATTCCCAATCCTCGCAACCGAGCGCAGTCCGGTCAAAGAGCCCTACCTTCTGGAAAATCTCTCGCTTGACGAGCAAAACGGAGGGCTTAATCGGCACCTCTTCTAGAAGGCATAAGTACAACTGTCGCGCGCTAAGTACATATTCCTGCTGTTTCCGGTCCTTGGCCAGCAGCTTTGAAAAGCTCCTCATCAGTGAAATTAGTGACGGGATCGTGGTCGTATCTTCGGTGATTTCGATGTCGCTGAACACAGCATCCACTTCCGGATGCCTCACCATGCAAGCAACCTGTCGCTCCAATTTTTCAGGTTTCCAGAGATCGTCGGAGTCCAAAAAGGCGATCAACTCCCCCCGGGCCAGGGCGACGCCGGTATTGCAGGCTGCTGCAGTACCTTTGTTTCTCTCGTGTCGGATGTAGCGGAGCTTGGGATCCTGAAACCCTTGTACGACCTCAGAGGTGTTGTCGGTGGAACCATCGTCCACCACCAACACTTCAAAGTCGCCATAGGTTTGGTTCAGTGCACTCTCGATTGCTTCCGCGACGATATAGGCACGGTTATAGGTCCTAATGATTACGGAAACCTTCATTCCTCATCGCCTTTTGGTTGAGGTTGGAACCCGAATAAAGTGCCGCCGACCACCCCACCAGATTTTTGAGTTCGTTGAAGTAACGCTTTCAAGGCCGTATGGAGCTGCGAATCGAGCAATAGCAGCGCAACCAGCCCGACCGCACCATCGATAAGCATGTCCAGGATCAACGTCAGTAGCAGTTTTTCGGCCGTGACCCATCCAAACGAGTTAGAGAAGCAACCAAAGCAACAACGTTTGCCGCGGATGTAGCCGCAGGCGCGATAGCCGCAAACAAGGGACGCGAAGTAACTCCACTGAAGCGCGTCATGATGTTAAGAAAAATCGGTATCACGATAAAAGTACCGGTGCCGGATCAGGATAGCGCAATTCCCATGATCTGGGCATTGACGGCGCCTTTACCGACCAGCATGCCTGCTACGATCAAACTCGCTACGTTCGTGACGGACTTTCTCAGTTCTACACTGCACAGCGATGTCGGGAGTATTCTCGGTCGAACCATCGTCGACGATTACGCCCTCGAAATCTCAGAACGATTGTGCCGGGGCAGAATCTAGTACCTCCCGAAGAATATCCGCAGCGTTATAGGTGGTGAAAACGACCGATACTTTCATTGATGGACTTCATGGCAAACGACATTTTTGAAAGGACGCGGAATGCGAAGCGCTGACATCGAGTTGTCGTTGAAATTCTCTAATAATTCTGCCGTCTCCTGACAATTCAGCGGCAAGAATTGAGCCTACAATTTTCTGGCAACACAAACCATTTCTGCGCCCCCCTTTATGGCCCGGAGCGGATTCAATATTCGCTGCAATGGTCGAGGCGCGTTCGAAACAGTAGAAGATATCTCGCTCGATACTCTCTCCATTCGCAGCCCTGCTTTCTCGAACCATCGTCGCACGATCCTGCGCGAGATAAAGTTTATGCCCGTCTTTTCATAGTTACCCAATTCTCTAAAGGGTTGGCCGCCACGAATTACCCTGTATATTGTGCTCAACCTTAGCGCCATCGGAACCCGCACAATCACTGTCGCACCTACTCGTAGCAACGGTGCGAACGCTAACATCACCGCGCTAGGGTTCTGGACCAAATGCAATACGTCTAACAGCAGAAGGCAGTCAAATTGCTGGCCGTCCAGTTTCTTTTGAATCGTCGCAACATCTCCTTCTACGATCTCGACACCCTTAGCTCTCGGGCTACTAGCGAACACGGGGGCGGCTGGCACAGCAACTACGCGCAGACCCTGCTCTACCAGCATTGCTTCCGTGGCACCCCACCCGCATCCGATCGAGAGCAGAGTTCGTGTTCCGTGGGGAATTAAGTCGATGATTTCACGCTGAGCTTTCTCGTAGCAGTCTTTCGAAAACCTTCTGTACATTAACTTCGATTCAACCGGGAAAAGAGATATCGGGGGGTGACCGTTTTGCGCGATTTGCACAAGAAACTGGATTTGGCTACGCAATTCGGACTCGCCTACGCCCACTGGGCTCCCAACATATGTATTCGGAAGATGATGAACGACGAAATCCTCCAGCTGAGAAATTCCAATGACCTTTTCGAACCCGCACTGTGTGTACGGATCGGTGGCAGCTGAACAAATGATATCGTGCTTTCCACAATGTGGCTCGACCAGAAACCCGCCGGAGGCAATCGCTCGTTTGAGTTGGTCCTGCGTGAGCATGTAACAGGCTGAATGCTCATTCGTGAAGGATGCGAATACATGGCCTTTCCTGCAGCGAACTGATTGGCAATCCCAGTGAAACGGACCGTGGACATCGGGATAGTTGATCTGACCGTCAGTTCCACGCTCGAAGCGAAAGAAGCCAGGAATCTCATTTCCCTCCAGAGCCGCACAGGCTTTCAAGTAGGCTCGGATGTTTGATTCGGTGATCAGTATGTCGTCTTCAGAGTAGATAAAGAGATCATAGTCATTTAGGTGTTCGGCGAAAATCTTCTTGTGCGCAAAAGGAAGAGAGGCCGGGTTCTTGCCTGTTAGGTCTACAAGAAAGACCTCGGCCTTTGGACCGACGAGCTTAGGGAGGTTGGACAAGACCACGACATCGACATCGAATGACATGGAACGATACTCTTGGATGAGCCGAGCAAGATACGTGTCGTTCTTTGTTCCCCAACTCGCGATAGCAACAAGGATTTTCATGTTAGATCGACCTTCATGGTGATTTGACTCTGTCTTCGGTCGTTACGGTACGGACATCACCCACACTGCAGGCCTCGTTCGCGAGTTGATGATTCGGATTCATTGGGTGTCAGTTTGAATGCTGGACAAGTTGTTACCGTTTGGTGCGAACGGGCATCCAAGTGGGTTTAGTCGTCATTCGGTTATCCAGCGATAACGCATCCTGCGGCTCGCCGCCTACGATATCTGCTTAATTTTTTTGAAAGCTGGCACGCACAGAGCATAGGCAATAACGCAGGCGCCGAAGCCCAGGGCTATGTTGGCTAGCGGCATGATTGCAAGTCCGAGGAATCGCGCGCAAAGGCCGACGCCAAGAAGCCCCGCGGATACTAGCACCGCTGGCACAAATGCTCTTCCGTACCGAAGCAGGTCCAAGCCCGTGAGCTCGCGCATGCGTATAACTTGAAGGAGATAGCTAACAGTAATCGCAAGCAGTGCTGCGACTTGTCCTCCCACCACTCCCAACAACTTGCAGGCAGGATAGATCATGATCATCATTATCACCGCGGAAGCGGCAACCGCGCGCCGATGCAGCGCCGGACGGCCTAAGCCGGTAAACGCGCACGTGATTGCGGCGTTCAGGACATTCAGGAACACCACGGTGGCGGCGACCTCCAGCGGTCCGGCTGCTGCGACATATCGAACCCCATAGATGACCGAAAGAAGGGAGTGTCCACACAAGTAAATAACAACAACGCCGGGGAGCCCCAACAGGATCAGCCAGGAAGTCACCTCCACAAGGATGCGGTTGACACGCTCCTTATCCTCTTGGACGTGGGCGAAGGCGGGGAAGAGGGTTTGACCCAACATGCTTGTGAGGAAACTTGAAGGAGTCTGGACCAAGGCCACCGCCATCACGTACAGCCCCAATGCTGTTGTGGAATAAAGCTTACCCAATACGAAGATGTCCGTGCGTAAGAAGATAAGGTTTAGAAACGATAGCCCGAATACCGCCTTTGAGTACTTATAGAGTTCCCGCGCGGCGGGGCGGTCCCACCCGAGTGACGGTAACCCGGGACACAAAATATAGGACAAGAGACAACGAAAGACGTTCTCGCTGCAATAGCCAATGGCCAAGGCCCACACACCACGAAGAACAAAACTGAGAATCACCGTCAGAACGACCCCACAGATGGCGCCTCCGTTGCTGATCGCCATCCAACGCTCGAATTTCATCTCTTTCTGCAGGAGAATGGAACGGGGACTCATGGCGCCATCGAACAGAGCGCCCAGAAGAGTCACTCGAAGCAAAGCAGACAGTTCTGCGTTCCCATAGAAACGGGCGACCCAAGGGGCCATGGCAAAAATAATGACGTACATGCCGATCGCCCGGCCCATCCCCATCCACCAACCAGCGTCGAAGTATGCCTTCTCCCCTCCCCTCGGATTTTGAACGACCGCCGCCCTCAGTCCCACGTCGGTCAAAGACCCGACGATTGCGGCAGAGGACATGACAATCGCTATTGCCCCAAAGGCGCTTGGCGCCAGCAGCCGTGTGAGCACCATGTTACGGGCAAACCGGCTAGCCTGCTCAGCAACGCTTCCGCCTCCCACGAACACCCCGCCCCGCATAGCCTTGGCCCTGAGGGTACCGCCGAGCAGCAGACGCTCAAAAGTTACCTTGCCACGGTCGTAAGTTCTCTCGAAATCCATTCCTCTCCTCTATGCATTTAGTGGCACGTGGGCAAGAACCGTCTACACTCGACGAGCATCCTCTGCCCGTCACCTCAACTTGACGCAACTGGAATTCTGAATTGAAGTTGGTGTGTCAGCAGTTTTGCTTTGCAGCCCTTACCTGCCCAGGAGGCACGGATTGCGACTCCAGGTTGGCTCAAGACGGATCGAGCCGTTCAATAACTCCGGCCTGATTTCCCGAAATAACGATATAGGGTGGGGCGCTCCGTGCCACCACGGCGTTAGGGGCAACGACGCAATTCTGGCCCAAAACCAGCTCGCCGCGAAAACACACGATTGCAGCTTCTTGGCCGATCCAACATCCTCACTCGATCCGGATTGTGCATAGATTCGCAGGCTTCTATTTTCTGATCGGCTAATCAGTCCGCTAATAAGAATGGTTATAGCCCATCATCAGCAGCGATGGTGTGACATTGAAATCGCACTCCAGATGAAAATGATTCTTGTCGCCCTTGGAGAGAGGTGGAGACAGAACTTATGATTCGACGCAAACGCCCTTTCGGGCTTGGCTGTTCTCGTGGAGCTCTCCTGCCTTGTAGGCACCAATTGTTTCGCGATATGCGCGGAGGAGCGCCAAACCGGCCGCGGTCCACGTGATCTCCGGAGCGATCTTCAGACCCGCGGCGCGAAGTCGTTCAATCAGCGCGCGGTCTTCATGCAGCATAGTGATGTGCTGGGTCAGAGCTTCCACATCTCCTATGCGATGCATCAGCCCAGTTTTCATATGGCTGCAAATTTCTGTGCACGCTTCCGATACGAGCGGGACGCATCCTGACCCCATCCCTTCCGTGATCACGAGGCCGAACCCCTCTTCAATGCTGGGAAGAACCAGGATGTCGCTCTTCCGCATCAACTCCGGCACGTCGTTGCGGTGGCCCAGGACCCGGATACTCGGATGAGAGAGCATCTGCGCGAGTTTTTCTTTGTAGGCCGGCAGGAATTCCCCGGCAATCAGAAAAGTCCCATCTTTCGAGGCCGGAGACTGGAGCCATGCCTCCAACGCAAAGTGCAAACCTTTCCTCACTGCGCAAACGCCCACAAACAGCATGGTCAGTCCGAGCTTGGGATCCCGCCGCTCGTCGCTGGGGTAGTACAACTTCTCGTCATACCCGTAGATGTGGCGCGCGAGTTGTTCCTTCGCGAATCCCTTGTCGAGAAAAGTCTTCACCACAAAATCCGATGGGCACAGCAGGCGGGTGGTCAGCCTGTACTCCTCTTCCTCTTTGCGCAGCTTCTGCGCGTTGTAGGCGTGCTCGTGATCGGGCGGCAGTGTGACCCCCAGTCGATCGCACTCCTTTTGTACAACTTCCATGGCAAAGCCCGTGTGCGCGTTCGGTCTTTCTAGTACGGTCGGGATTCCCAGCCTCGCGGCCGTCCTGAGCGTTTCAATCGCCCCCAGGGGCCACGTGTGGATGATGTCAATCTGCCCCGCCAACTTCTCGATTCGGCGTGCCACAATCCAGTCGTGCAAAGCGACGGCGCGCATAGTACCCAGGAGCCTATAGGGGAGGCGGAACTTTCCTCTCGCCAGGGTTGAGGAGACACTTACGCCTGGGCGGACTGGCCTCGAAACGGAGGCCGGAAAAACCAAGACGTCCGCTCCCGCCGCGGATAGGCCGTTCACTTGCTGCCAGGCAACGCCACAGATTCTGTCTGCGCCCAGCCTGAGAGGAAAGCTGTACAAAACCCGAACACGACCATTGCCGTTGTTCATTGATTCCTCTCCAGCTTTTTCCAATTTGTGGCCGCGCCAAGTTGGTAGCTCGGGACGAACGCCTCTTTCACTTGAACCTGAGGGACTGACGAACGCATGGGCTCTGAAACTGCGACACAGATGAGGGCCAGCAACGCAATCCAAGCAAACTGTATCTGATCAAAGTATCCGATTCCGAAAAATGCCGCGACATGGGCAAACATAGCGGCGCAGAGACACCATAGGAACCATTCCTGCTTGCGATCCCCTTCGGCGAGCTTCCTTGCCGTCCCAAGCTGCCCAAAGCTGCGGGAAATGACGAGAATAAACATCACCAGCGTCGCCAGACCTCCGGTCAAAGCGCACGCCACATACTGATTGGAGAGATCCCACGCGTCCCATCCCCACAAGTTGTAATACTTGTATCCGACAAGCCACCAATCGCCAAAATGCCTTATACAACTGTCCACGAGATGGTAGCGATGATCCCCCGACGAGGCACCGGTCAGGTCGATCCGCGCTATCAGGGCCCAAACGGGCGCTTTCATCACTAGGTGCAGGCCGACGAGCGCGCTGACCAATCCCCAGCGAAAAAGGCGCATCCGCTTCCGCAACGGCCAGAAACAGAGGCCAATAATTCCGGCGATATAGGCCAGTAGTGGCGTGCTGGAATTGGAGGTGAGGGTCATGGCGGTGGCTCCGGCCATGCCCAGAGCGGCGGCAACCTTTGATTTTGCGTCGGACCATAGCCATATGAATAACGGCAGTACGGTGCCGCCAAAGACGCCGGCCGTAATATAAACTTCGAATGCTCCCTGCGAACGAATTCCGCCGTTTCGCTCCGCCGGCGCGCTTGGCATTCCGCCTAGCAGCGCGAAGATGTTTTTGCGAGTAATCTGCTCGCCGATCATGCAGACGCCCAAAACCACGGCGATACAGGCAAGCACCTTGATTGCCCGCCGCACGTCCTCCCGATCCCGGATCAAGAATCTCAGAACAAGGTATCCGCCCAGGGTGTCCAGGAATGACCCGAGACTTCTGATAAGGGCCTGCGTCTCCATCCATTGCAGCGAGAAGGTGATCAGGGAAAGGAGGGCCCACAATGTAAAAGCGACGTCGATGGGGTTAAATCCACCAGTAAACAATTTCTTTGGCGATAACAATATTGACAGCACCAATCGAACTAACGCGAAAAGAATGAGAATTCGAACGACAGTGAAGTGGCTTCCCCCCACAACGACTACTTGCCCGAAGGGGATGGTAAAGATACACAAGAGCAGGGGCACAAAGGCATACTTGCGTGGAAGGCAGAGAATAAGAATGATGGCGAGGGCCAGCTCCACCGCCACTAGCGGATGGAGCAGTGTGGCGGCCGCGCCGCCCCCAAATCTAAGGTGTTCAGGTTCCATAGGTCAGCCGCTAGCTTTGTGTCGCCTCTTTGGGTGTTGCATGGGCGCGCCAATGCTTCTTGATTCTTTGCAGGAGATTGGTGCGCGCCAGCGCTTTCTTGATTGTCTGATCAATCCCCCCGATGAAAGATCTCACCAGGTTGAGGCTGATTCCCTTCAACGACGGCGCAAAGATGTATACGGCAGTCTCCCGCCATCTTCGGTTGGAGAGGAGTTCTTTGTATTGGGCGTTTCCCGGGCCAAAATCAACCCCAATCACACCCTCACGGTTACCGTCGCAGAAGCCTTCGAGGACCTTTGTGAAGAGGAACATCCCGGGTGAGTATTTTCCGAGCTCAGTGTCATAGCCAACATAATTGCCGCCGAATGTGCCCTGATTGATGTCCCCGATCCAGAAGGCACATGGGCGCTCTGCGAGATAGAGGACGTAAGCGCGCAGCCATCCCTTCTCAGCCATCATTCGCAATCGCTCTCGCATCACCGGGCTATCGATGAACCCCACTCCCAGGCCGCGCTGATAGGACGTCCTCGCTATTTGTTCTACGTCCTGCGCCATAGCATCAATCTCTACAGCTTCACGGAAACATTTGATTTTCACGCCACCGGCAAAGTCTTTGAGCAGTTTCTTATGCTTCCCTTTATTGAATCCTCTTGTTCCCGCGGGCAGGCTCCGATAGTATTCCTCCACCGTGGCCGGCAGCGTGGCGGCGAAATGCGACTGAGTTATGCGGATGTAATCACGGCTCAGCAGGCCAGGCTTTCTCGTAGCCACCCGGCAAAAGTCTGAATCCTCCCGAAGGAAATTCATATACGCGACATCGGCTTCCCCTCGGGAGAGACACCGGAGAATTTCGCTCACCATCAAATCGCAGTTTTCGTATGAGGGGGTTCCCCTGAGGGCCCCATATACAAAACACATGATTTGAGCGCGGGGGCCAACCCGTAGATAGCCCAGTTTGCAGATAACCTGCCCGCGGTCAATCCGTCCTACTAGAATGGCATCCGGCACCCCTCCACGATAGACTACCAGCACATGCGGGCGCACAGTTTCTGGATTTGACTGCAGAAACTTCAAGTAGGGTTCCATCTCGGAATCGCGGTTGCCCGGCCACGATTCCCAGACTTCGCGGATTTCTTCGAGTTCGGGGATTGCTCTTAGGATTTTAACAGCCGCTTGGCGGGCTATCGGAGCTGCTGTCTTTTCCTTGTTGAGATGATCCTTCGGCGACCAGAGACTATTGACCAAGCGACTCCTCCACGCCTTTTTGAGCTTTGGCACAGCCCCAGTCCCTGCACGCAGCTTTCGAGCCACGTTCGAAGCACCACGTAGTGAGCTGTAAAAACAGTTTAAGCATAGATGGTCGAAACTTCCAAAGGCCGCTCGCTTCTCGATTGTCGGCTTTCCCGCTTGAAGACTGACGGCTTGACAGTTTTGGTTCGCTGCCTTCTTAGTGGAAATTTTTGTGGGGCTGCGCTAATGGTTGGCCAGTATAACGATTCCCGGCTCTTCGTGAACGGAGTGAAACCCATGGAAGAGATGTTTGCACTCGGCGTTCACGTAAACCACGTAGATATGGGCTGCGGATTCTCTAATCTTTTGGGCTACGTGCGTCATCGCTTCCGAATCGAACGGGTTATACATAAAGATCACACAGTCTTTCGGAAAATCAACGTCGGCAGCGTCTTGGCAGAGAACCTGTCCTGGGATGCCGCAAATCTGGAGATTGCGACGGGCAATGGCAACCAACTCGGGCGAGAACTCCACCCCCGTGACGGGACAAAACCCGAGGCGATGAGCAATGATCAAAACTCGCCCCTTGCCACAGCCCAGATCAATCAATGGCAGACGGCACGGAAGCTTCAGAAGCAATCTCTCGATATTTTCCGCGCCAATGGTCTGGTAGTTGCTGCCGCCGTTAACGTGGCGCGAGGGAATGCGCAGTTTCCACAGCGGCACTTCCGCACTTGTATCAACGCCAAAACTTTTATCAAAGATATCTGGCGGAGATCCTCTTCTCCGCGCGGCGGCGAGAGCCTTTCTGGCGGCCATTGTGATGCCGTCCCGCCGCATAATGTAAAGAAACCTCTTAAGTGCGCGCGTCATCTGCTATCTTGTACCGCCATCTTGCTTATTGCGATTTATTACTTTTTGTCAGTTACAGCCAAGCTACGGGATCCGCAAACCTTCGGTGGAGTTGCCCTCGCTCGCCCTCCGAATTGTTATGCACGATTGCCGTAACCTAGCTTATTGAACTGCGGCCGTAACATTCTGGGGAGGATTCGGAGCGGAAGCCGTTGTTGCGCCGGATTGATATGCCCCTCGATCCCACGCCGACTTTGGGGGTCGAGTGTTCACGGTCCTAGCGGGGCAGCTCACGGTATGGTTGCTACTGTTGTAGGTGCAGGCGTAGCCGGTATCCGATTGGCAAGCGGTGGCCGCATCGGAAAGGCCCGCTGCAGAAAGCGCCGTGCAAAAGCCCTGTTCATTTGTTCCGACCCCTGCTGTGGGCGAACTGGATGATGTGGGCGAGTAGGCGTAGGTCTCGGAGATCGTATAGCCGCCTTTGGTGGCCGTCGCGTGGGTCATCGCCAGTTCGGTCAGAGGCGGAGCCATCTCCTGACCGGCGCACGACGAAGCGTATGGCGAGCTTGCGTTCGTGATGTAGTGATTGTTCACGACAGTAAAAGGAAAAGTAAAACCCGCGAAGCTGCACGACAGAATCGTATTGTTGACCGGCTGCTCGAATGTATTGTTGAAGATGATGTGCGTGCCGATGTTTCGGTCGTTCGCGCCGATGTCGAAGTAATTTCCGCCTGTGTTCTGGTCATACACCAGATTGTTAAACCAGTATTCGGTGTCTCCCACTTCCGGGGTAGCCCAAATCCCCACTAGCCCATGAGGGCAAGCCCCCGCGAGGCAAACATGCCTAAACACGTTGTTATAAACGGCATTGACTCCCGGCGCTTCTCCAAGCTCCTCCCACAAATTTCCATGAGCTTGTCCATCGCCGGGGCCATATATGTACTCAAGCAGGTTGTCATGCCAGATGTGAACGGGGCCGGGAATCGTCTGCGTGGTGTAGCGAAACACCGACTGAGAGACGTTATATCCGCCGTCGAACATTACCGTCAGCCCAGCGGGGTCAGAGTCCGAGCCGTCTATAACTATTTGAATATACTGACTGCCCGGATTGGCATTGCTACCATTAAATGCCCGGAGATTGAAGCATTGTCCGCTTGGGTTGCCACCCACGGTCGTGCAATTAAACTGTACGTGCGTCCAACCGTGAAAGTAAAGATGTTCATAAATGTTGTTGGCTGCTCCACCTTCGTTTATATAGTAGTCATGCCCGGCCCAATGGCCGCTGGCTGGCGTTCCGCTCTCTACGGGTTGGCAGAGGCCAGTCAGTTCAAAGTTGTCAAGTGTGACGTAGCTTGAGGACTCAGAAATAATCATATTGTTCCACGGCCCTACTGCATAGGCGCAACTGGCGACGTAATCGCCAAACACTTGCGGATGCGGAGTGAGCGGATTGTCCCCACTGAAGATGGGGCGCGCAAAAGAGCCGCCCGAAAACCATGTCAGGTCTACACCATAGTAGATGGGACTGCCGCTCGACCCAAGCAGCCCAGCGAGACACAGACCAGCCGATACAGTATTGTTAAAGCCACAATTTGTTACTATCCCAGTGTAGGGGACTGCGCTCGAGTTCCCCATGTGCCAGGTATCGTTGCCGCGAAAGATGAATCCTTCGCCGCCTGTAGGAGTGACGCTCGCGCAGGTGCTTGCGCAGTTCGCCATGCCGGGCGCGTGCAGCCAGGGACTTGATTCGCTCGTCCCAGGGTTAGTGTCGGCCCCTGACGCTGAGATGTAGAAGCAACTCGTCACGCCAGAAGGAACTGGAATCGAGTTGCAGCTTCCGCCTGCAGCGAAAGCACTTCCGGCGCTGAGAAAGAGAAGACAGGCCATCAACATCGCGGCGCGATAAAGCCTTGCCATCAGAAGTCCCCTTGTCCAAATCATTTCCATATCCAAGTTACGTTGAGCGCCACCTCGGCTACTACTGACCTAGAGGACAGATTTGGGACAGGACCGCGCTATTCGTACAGGACAAAGTCAACCCCCATCCGAATCCCCTAGCATTCAAGAAACTCCATCAGCAGGCTCTTTTTTGTCACACCCCATGCAATTCGCCTTCCCCCGAAGGCCACGGCGGGGACCGGCGGCCGAATAATTGTGGTACCCATAGACCGGCAGAACCCGAGGTGCGAATCCAGATCCTTCACCTCATAACACAAGTGGTGAAGCCCGCCTCCGCGATCCATGAATCGCGACACCGGCGATTCCGGTCCGCTCGGCTCGACCAATTCTATTAATGGGTCCGTGGGGTTGTGTCCCTGAAAAAACGTCACATGGACGTTTTACAAGGGATCAAAAACTATGTATCCACCCCATGTCGCGCCTACGGACAGTGCAAAAGACCCGGCACTCTTCTGAATCGAGGGCACCACGATACCATTTTGGAGGAGCTTGAGGTGATCCGGTGGACGAAGACTCTCCTGAGGTTCATTACTCATGCGATCTCGCCATGGATGAAGCTCTGTCCTTCCTTTCAGCACCTTTCTTTGTTTGTACAGCGGGTTCATTCTCGATCCAGGACGCGAACGTGTGACCGAGAATCGTAAAAGATCTGACAAAGCCCGGGCAGCAAAATGGAGTCATTTTGGGGCTCGGGGCACGGCATCCGGTTTGGACCAGAATACGAGTGTACGGCCCCCAATGGTAAGCTTTCTCGCCCATCCCAAGCGGCGAAAGGGAGTTTTTTGAAGAGAAGACAACTGCGCTTCGTTCCACATTGCAGCTTCGATAAACGCATGACCCCCACACTCACCTGCCAGGCTGCGCAGCATATGCGTCACTAGGAGCGGATTCAGTCCCTGGCCGCGATACGGGGAGAATATGTGGAAATCAAAAAGGTGTACATCCTGAAGCCCAAATGGAAAGTAATGCGGCTCAATTGTGCGTCCCTGCAAAGTCCAGCCGTAACCGGCCAACTTATCTTCGGACTTGATTATCCACACCGAGGCCCCCTTTTCAAAACGTTCCGCGATGTTCCTGCGGGTCTGTTTCGGGTTCCAGAAACTCGTCATTTCCTGCAAGTCAACCGGGCTGAGTTCGGCGGGGCTTCTCTTCCGTTCCACCTTCAGGGAGTCTGGGAGGATCGCCGGAAGTGTGGCCTGCCCGGCCAAGTCACAATAGAAGACTGCCATTCGGCTTGAAAATAGTGTCCGTCTCACAGCAAGGCCGACACGAAGGAATGTCGCCTTGATGCCGTTGCGCGCCCAGAAATCGGCAAGGCGTGAAATAGAAGCGGTAATGTCCATAGAGATGACTACCAGCAGCTTTCAAATCCTTTGGGGATCATTTCCCGAGAGAAGTTCACGCAGGCAGGCGCTGCTTACCTGCTTCCTTACTTCGCCCTCGGTACCATTTCGTGAGCGCGTGAAGCCCGCTACCACCCCGAATGCATAGCGACTCAAGTGGTGAAAAAGCATGATGCTGCGGATGCCCAGGACGCCCCAGAAGCCGTGATGTTTCTTCCAGTAATGCAGGACTGATCGCTGCTGCGCTACGGCAAAGCGCACCGGAAACGGGGCTGTAGTTTTGCCCCGATCGTGGATCGCCCGCGCACCAGGGTAGAAAACGACCTGCCATCCGGCCTTCCAGCAGCGGCGACACCAATCCACGTCATCGCCATACATGAATAAGTCTTCATCCAACAAGCCCACGGCCTCAAAGGCTTCTCGACGCACCATGTTGAAACAACCCACAACGACATCAACGGCCAGCGTCCGATCATGGGGGAAGAAAAACATATGCTCACCGGCGAAAAGCCGCGAGTTCTTGAATTTACTCGCCAGTCCCGTTGCCGAACAAAGGTTGTTCCAAATAGTCGGAAATCGCCGGCATGTACTTTGCTGCGACATATCGGGATTGAAAACGCGGGGGCCGACATCCCCCACCTTGGGGTTTTGATCCAAGAAGTCTGCCAATGCATCCAGACAGCCCGGAAAAACGATCACATCTGGATTCACCAGGGCAATATAGCGTCCCTGGCATTGCCGGATCGCCACGTTGTTGCCTTTCGCGAAGCCTAGGTTCTTCCGGCTCTTGATGAGCTTGACGTGGGGAAATCTTGCCTCAATCATTTCCGCAGAGCCGTCGGTCGAAGCATTGTCCACCACGAAGATCTCCATGCTGCGGCGCGGTGGCGCTTCCGCCAGGCTGTCCAGGCATAGCCCGAGATAGTGTTTAGCATTCCAGCCGACGATGACTACCGAAATATCCATAAGGGTGGACGAAACGTGCCGAATCTAGTTCCTGATTCCCAGCCGCTTGAGGGCAAGGGCCAGTCGCGAGGTGCTCATGGTGCCTCGAATCGCGCCATGAATGGACAGGCCTGCCCTTACGATGGATGAAGACAGTGCACCGTTGGATGCCACTAATGGGTTTACCTGACAGACATCAGTACCGGAAAATCCTCGCTTGAAGTGATAAACGCCCGGATTCATTTCTGGATCGATGCCTCCGAGGTCGTACCACCGAATGCCGTTTTTCTTGAGCCATTTGATCAGGGTCCAGTGCAAGAAATAGGCGCCCTTAGAATTCAATCCATCATCACTCGTCGCCCCGAGAAGATAGATTGCCGAGTCACCGTGCACCGAGGCAACAAGTCCTGCCACTGGCTTATTATTGTCTTCGCAGATCACAATACGCATGCGTTGGGATTCCGGCAGATCCTCTTGAATACGGGCAAATTCCTCTGTGTCCACCGTGGTTTCAAAAGACTTCCGCTTTCGCATCTGGTTGTAAATCAGACAGAAGGTTCGATATTTGTCCTTGCCTGTGCCCTCAACAATGTGAAGGTTGTTCTTTTCAGACCGCGAAAGCTGATTCCGCCATTTCTTGTCGAGATTCGCCCGAAGCTCCTCAAGCGTGGGAGCGAGATCTAGGACAAAAGTTCTGTAAGTATTATCAGGGCCGAGAGTCTCCGGGGTGAACCCTGAAAAGGCCAATTGGAATTCCATTGCGCGGGGTGATCCAGCAAACGCATTCGGGATGATGCGGAGGAAAAGCTTCCTCTTGCCGACGTATTCTTCCTTCAGGGCACAGGCCATAGATTTAAACACCTCTGGATTGAGCGGCTGGCCGCGGCGCTCGCACAGAGGCCCCCATCGCAGATACGCCATTCCGAATTTGAGTCGCGCTGGGCGAACGATCCTAAGTTGTGCCATTCCAACGACATCGCCATCTTTCTTCAGAACCAAGTGACTCAGGTTCTTGTCTCCCCAGCGGACTCGGCCATACGACCATGTCTGATAAATATTTGCATCATCGAAAAGGTCAAGCATCTGTGACCATTCAGCGCGAGTGGAATGGTCAATTGTGACCTGCCACATTGATTCAGACATGGACTCTTTCATTGTTTTTCGGCCGAGGGACAAATCGCCTAAGCCAAGGTCTTCACTTTTCGCTCGGTCCATTTCAAGGTTCAAGGTGAGCTACTCAAGCAGTTGCGGCCGCGTGAAACGTCTTTTCGGCTCTACGTATGTAGAGTGTTCCCGCCGAAGACCGCAGTTCAATTCTTGGTCCCCGCTGTCCCCAAGTGATTTAGAGGTTGAACCCGGGACGCTTGAACGCGTTCAGGACTTCGGAAGAGCAGATTCCTGATTGCACGGAGCCGAGGTAGCAATTCAATCTCGCGAAATAACGTGTCATCACTGCCGGCAATGGTGCTGACTCTGTTCAGGCAATACGGATTGGCGCCACGGGGATTTACTAGGCTCTCGCTAAGGAAAACCGCCTTGTGCCCTGAAAGCTGAAGATGCCCAAGCAAGTCGCCTGTCAGGTCAGCCGAGGAACCATATGGCACGCTAAAGGACTCTACCTTCTTGTTGGAAAGAGTCTCCAATTCGAATTTGTTCCGGTCTATTTCCTGTTCGAAATCTTCGCGCGTCAAGGACCTTCCATGCACATGTGTGTAGGTATGGTTTCCCAATTCGAAGCCAAAGGACGTCAGCTCGCGGAGTTGGCTGCGATTCAGGTACAGTGCGGCATCCGCCGCCAGTTGATGCTCATCGAGTGCCGTTAATTGAATCAGGGAATCCAGAAACAGTTGTCTTTTCAACAGTGAGATTGCGGGAAAGAAGGAAGTGAAGACTCCACCCAAGGACCGGATCTTGGGTTGCCCATCTTCTCTCACTGTTCGAGCTGCGGCATTTATCACATCCATTCCGAATGTATTGGCGACGTAGCAGACAAGGTTGTCTGGCGCTAATCGATTGTTATCGAGAAACGCGGCATTGATGAAAAAAACGGCCGGTACGTTAAACTTCTGGCAAAGAGGCGCTGCCATTTCCAAAACTGATGCATAGCAGTCGTCAAACGTGACCAAAATCGGCCGGCCCGGAAGGTTCCGGCCATCGGAGTCAGCCAGAACATCGCCTAAGGAGACCGGAGAGTAGTATTTGGTGATGTATTTCAAAGCCGATTCAAAGCTCTTGGGAATGATGTCCACGCGAATCCCTTTGGTAAATGGAGATTCTGCCGAGGAAATTGCGTGGAACACGACACAGCGCAAGGAATAAGAGGGACCGAGGAGTCGCACTATTCCAAATCGGCCGGGCATGTGCCAAATTGTTCTCGCGGCGAAATTAACCACGGAGCGGCCATCACCTGATTTGGGTTCAACGTTTGTGGTTAAAGGATTCACTTAGAATCAAGTCGCTGCTGCGCAGCTGTTCGGATACAACTTGTTTGTTTCTTGAATAGCCAATGGACAGGATCGCTGCAGGCTGGACTGCGGACAACTAACCTTTATCTAGTGCGCGACAAGCGCCGCACTCTCCAGAAAAGTCCGGTGCCATAGCTCAAGGGTAATGAGTGAGAAAATCTCTTTGGAAAAACCTCCGCTGGCGTCATCTTGGGCCAGCATTTTGCGGACGGCCGATGTTGCGAAATAACCGCGGTTCGTCGTTGTGCGGTCCAACAGGACTCCATGCGCCCAGTCCCGCATTTCGTTTCGAAGCCAGGATTCATACGGGACAGGAAAGCCGGCCTTGCGGCGTTCAAGGATTGCCCTTGGTACCCGTTTTCCGAGTGCCTTCTTGGCAAGATACTTGGTGGTGAATCCGCGAACCTTCAGGTTCGTTGGCAAACCAGCTGCGAATTCCAAAACCACGTGGTCGAGCAGCGGGACGCGCAACTCGACGGAATTGGCCATAGTCATTTTGTCAGCTTTGATCAACAGATCGTCCGGCAACCAGGACTTTGTGTCGATGTACAGCATCGCGTCAAGCGTGTTGTGACCTTGGACTTGTGCCTGCATGCGACGCACAGGCTCGACTGAATGCTCTCGGTCAATGGAATGGGAAAAAGCGGTCGAATACAACTTGCCCAATCCGTTTCCGGAAAACTGATAAGGATTGGAGGTGCGACTGTAGTAGTAGTCAGGGAAAGTTGCATTCATCAATGGAATGTATTTAGCCATTCGCGGCGATTGGAATAGCCAATTTGCAAGAGTGATTCCTCCGGCGGCAACGCCCTTAAGTGACGAAAGGCTGCGTTTCACACGTTCAAGCCACAGGAGATTGCGATAATTACTGTATCCTGCAAAGGCTTCGTCTCCACCCTCTCCGGAGAGGAGCACCTTTACATAGTTCCTTGCCAGCTTCGAGACATAATAGAGGGCGATAGCGGGTGGTTCGCAAACGGGCTCTTCCATGTGCCAAACATATTTCGGCAAGAACTCCATGAAATCTGAAGCAGTAATTGTCATTTCATGATGTTGAGTGCCAAAGGTGTCCGCCGCGAGCCTGGCATAGGGTCTCTCATCTGCAACACCAGGATCCGAAAACCCTACTGTATAGCTGCTAACCTTTTTTTCTGTTTCCTCGACAGCAAAACTGAGGACTGCCGTGGAATCGACTCCGCCACTCAGAAGTACGCCGACCGGAACATCGGCAATCATGTGCATATGAACCGATTCTTCCAACAGTCGAAGTAATTCCTTCTCGGCATCCCTTTCACTTGGGGGATCTGTTGGCTTTGCGAAGTGAAGGTCCCAGTATCGGTGGACTTCCGGACGCCCATTTCTCACGATCAAGTATGTCCCCGGGGCAAGTTTGTTCACACCTTTGAATAGAGTTTCTTCTCCGGGTAGATACAGGAAAGTCAAAAATCTGTCGATTACCTCTGGGGCGATCGCGGTCTCGATAGCTGGGTCCGCTAGTATCGCCTTGATCTCCGATGCAAACACGAGGGACTTGTCTGTCAGGTGGTAGTAGAGAGGTTTTATTCCCACTCTATCCCTTGCGAGAAGAAGCGTCTTGGTTTTCTCATCCCATAACGCAAAGGCAAACATTCCGCGCAGCTTCTCTAAGCATTCCACACCGAATTCCTCATACAGATGGACGATCACCTCGGTGTCTGTTTGCGTCTTGAAGATATGTCCTTTGGTCAACAGATAATCACGTAGGTTCTTAAAGTTATAGATCTCGCCATTGAAAGTGATCCAGATACTACCATCCTCGTTTGACAGAGGTTGATGTCCCGTTCTCAGGTCAATAATAGAAAGTCGGCGATGCCCCAATCCTAATTGCGGGGCCAACCAGATCCCTTCGTCATCGGGACCCCGATGACGGATCGTTTCCAACATCGCCCGAATCAAAGCGGGATCGACGCTGTTGCCTTGCTCAAAATTAAGTTTTCCGCAAATTCCGCACATGCTCGAACCCAAGCCGGCCCAACAGGCCCCAGGTCACCTCCAAATAGTTTCCATTCCGAAGAGGCGCCTCAACTGTTGCAATCGCACATAGCTGATCAATTTTTTATCGTTTATGCGGTTCGTGTCCGTGAAATATCCTCTGAGAAAGCCATAAAACACGGCGATTGAGCCGAGAAAGTATGGCTTGCGTGGAAGCCTGGATACACAACTTGCAACAACAAAGAGAGGGTGATACCCGCAGTTATAGCAAGCGAGCCCGTGCTTTTTATTGTCGCGCCAATGTCCTTCCGCAGCTCCAGTAAATCGATGGTGAACTAGGCGGAGATTCTCGAAACTGTAGGTCTTCCAACCGCGCATATTCGCTTTTATTTCGTCGATCGTGTCCCATCCAGGGGCGCGCCACAACCCGCCTATTTCTTCCCAGCAAGCCTTTCTGTAAATCTTGTTTGCCCCCCGGACATGAAATCTGGGGTTTTTCTCGAGACGGAATTGCCCATTCAATTCGTGAAAAACCTCACCGCCGCCGATGCCCAAGCGACATTCTACGTCGAAATGCTGAAAGCACTTCTCAAAGAAGTCAGGCGCGAAGGAGAGATCCCCATCGAGCTTCACAATAAAATCCCAATTGTTGCACCGCAGGGCATCATACCCGTCGTAGAATGCGTCCACGACACCGCCCCCGGATTGCCGGAAGCCTCTGTTCGGCCGGTGTACAACGTGGAGCCAGGGGAGTCGAGCGGCATACTGATCAATGATTTCACCTGTACGGTCGCTAGAGCCATCGTCTACAATTACCCACTCCACAGGCCGAATGCTCTGGCGGCTGACAGATTCTATGGTCGCGTCGATGTGTTTCTCCTCGTCGCGAACCGGTGTAATGATTACGTATCTCGTCATTCCACGTGTGTTGTCATTTGGGATTGGGAATGACCCAGGTAAGCGCGCAGGCCGTGCTGCCAGGGTCCAAAAGTGTTTAGGTCGCAAAGCTTTAAGGCACGGTTTTCAAGCACGGAATATTTGGGCCGTGGTACTTTAGCGGGGAACTCCCCTGGCGCGGCAACAGCCAGTTTCGTCTTGGTATTTGTAATCGAGAATATTTCCCGCGCAAATTCGTACCATGAGCACCCCCCCTCCGCCGTCGCATGGTAGAGCCCATACGCATCGGACCGGCTGAGCACAACCATTTGGCGAGCAACGTCCCTAGTGGGAGTCGGCGTAACCCACTCACTATCCACGACTCGCACTTCATCTCGATCTTTGGCGAGCTTCAGCATCAAGTCCACGAAATTACGGGCCGCCTTGGCTCGGCACGGAGCGTGCCCATAAAGACCTGAAGTACGCAACACAAAGTGCCGGTCCAGTGTGGAACGAACAAAATACTCTCCGGCGAGCTTGCTATTCCCGTAAACACTCAGCGGCCGGGGGCAGTCATTCTCTTCATAAGGAGTCGTCTTGTTGCCATCAAACACATAGTCGGTGCTCACGTGAATCAGAACCATCCCCAGGTCGCGTGCCGCCAGGGCAAGGTTCCTCGCTCCGATTGCATTGACGGCGAAGGCCCGGTCGGGATCCAGCTCACAATTCTCGACATGATGCATCGCTGCGGTGTTGACAATTATCTGGGGATGCAGTTTCTCCAATGTCGTCCGCACCGAACCCAATTCAATAAGTTCAATGTCTGAATGGGTAAGTCCGCAGACTTCATCGCCATTTTCGGCAAATGTGAGGGCGACATCGGTCCCCAATTGGCCGTTGGCGCCCACAACCGCAATTCTCATTGTGAGTCTGCCTTCGCCATTGCATAGCTTTCCTTCCCATTGTCAATTGCCTTGAAGGTGCTGATGTTCGAATAATCTGGGTTATCCCAATCGCTGCATTTATCCATGTTATCGATCAGGTTGAACACGATTGCTTTCACGTCGTCAGAAGGGTGGAAACTGAGGACATTTTTCGCCTTTTCGATGCTCACCTTATAGTTTCGGTAGTCTTGGACGTGTTTAATCGTCAGGCTCACCCGTTTGCTGAGTCGTTCCTCAATTGCACTTCTCACGAGATCGCCCACCTCGCCGACAGTGTAATTTCCGGAAGCAACGTTGAAGATCCCGGAAAGTTTGTCGTTTGATTCAACGGCCCGAATGTACGCCGTCGCGGCGTCCTGGATACTGAGAATTGGCCGCCAGATTGTCGGATTATCTATGACGATGTTGTTGTCTTTCATCGCGCATTTGAACATCGTGTTTATGATTAGATCAAAGCGCATTCGCGGGCTGTATCCCGAAATCGTTCCTTTACGCAAGGAGATCACCGAGAATTTGTCGTCAACCAAATGCAGGGCTGCCTGCTCCCCTTGAAGCTTGGATATTCCGTAGGGATAGCTGGGCGCAACTGGTTGCGTTTCATCGAAAAGCTCGTTCTCGGTGTACCCATATACGGAGCAGGAGGATGCATAGATGTACCTGTGCACTTTGGCGTTCTTGGCCATGTATGCCAGGTAGGCAGGCGCGGCTGCGTTGTAAATAAAATTTTTGCTGGGTGAGTACTCGGCCATGGGATCGTTGGAAAGGCCGCCGAGGAAAATGACCTGATCGTATGGCTCTAGGTCTTCCACCGTGAGATGAAAGATGTCCTTATTGAGGATCCCAACTTGTCGAGGCAGGTGGTTGCCAAACCAAAATAGATCCACCACGTCGACCTTGTATCCGCGGTCGAGCAATTGTGGAATCAACGTCGAACCCACGTATCCTGCGCCACCCGCGATAAGCAGCTTCATGATTCCTCCTCACGGCTTGTTGAGAGATCTTGTTGGTGGAGATCTTTTGATTGTTGGGGCAAGCTAAATATGAAAGTGATTTGATTCGGGTCTCGCGAGCCACTCGTCGAACGTTTGGGCCTTCATGTCTTTATCGGAGAGTGATACCTCTTTGATTGGCCATTTGATTCCGATTCGTGGATCGTCCCAGCGAATGCCAGACTCCGCTTTGTTATTGTAAAGCCCGGTGCACTTGTATTGGATTTCGGCCGCTTCGGAAAGTACACAAAATCCGCGGGCAAAACCGGCGGGCGCCCAAACCTGCAGTCTATTTGCGGCAGAAGCTATAATGCCGAACCACTTTCCCGAGTGTGGGGGAGCCCTTCCTGATGTCCACGGCGACGAGAAATGCCTCTCCCACCGTAACGCGCATTAATTTACCCATTGGCGGTTCCCACTGAAAGTGCAAACCGCGCAATACCCCTTTGGCTGACCGCGAATGGTTGTCTTGCTCAAATTGGTGGGGGAGGCCCATAGCCTTGAACTGGTCCTGCCGAAAGGTCTCCATGAAGAAACCGCGACTGTCCTGAAAAACCTGCGGCACAAGGACAGCAACATCACCTAGATGTCTCGATTCAAGTTTTATTTCCATTGACAACTCCAAGTCATCCGTCAAAACCTAGGGTTGGGGCCACGTAAAGTGGAAACAACAGATTAGCTTACGGATATGGGCACCCCAATGAAGGGCGATCGCTTTTTCTGTACTGCGAGTATCAGAGCGTCGAGAATGCGCACAGCGGTCTTGCCGTCCCATTTATCCGGCACCGAGCATGTGGATCTCGATTGAAGTTGTCGCTGAATCGACTGGCGAATTCCTTCCTTGCTCACTCCCGCCAGGATGTTCGTTCCGACCTCAATCGTGACAGGGCGTTCTGTATTTTCCCGCACGGTCACGCACGGGACACCAAGGCAGGTTGTTTCTTCCTGAATTCCACCCGAATCGGTCACTACAATCGCGGCATGCTGCATGATGCAAAGGAAATCAAGGTATCCGAGAGGATCAATCAAATGGATGCGGCCATCTGCTGACATGTGATGCGAAATGGTCGCATTGCTGTGATTCTCGTCCCCGAAGAATCGCTCGAGTTGAAACTCGGCTATTCTTTTCTTTGTTCTCGGATGTGCGGAAAAAATGATAGGGCACGTGCTCGCCAAATCATCTAAGGCTTCCAGGATATTCTGGAAGGCCTTTTGGTCATCTACGTTTGAAGGCCGGTGAAGAGTCAACAAGGCATAGCGGGTTATTCCTTTGCTTGTGCCGGGTCCGCCATTTCGCGTCCGAAGTGCCAGTTTGTCCAGGATCTTGGAATTCTGCGCCTTCAATTTGAATGCCAGTAGAGAATCAATCATCGTGTTGCCTACAAGAAAGATTTTGTCGTCCGGGATGCCTTCATTGTGTAGATTGCGGAGGCCACTCTCCTCGGTGACGAACAGTAAGTCGGCAAGGTGGTCCGTCACAATCCGATTAACTTCTTCTGGCATACACCGGTCAAACGATCGAAGTCCGGCTTCGACATGGGCTATTAAGGGTCGCGTTCCATGTGTATCGAATGAGATTTTGGAGGCCACCAAAGCGCTGGCCATGGTCGAGTTGACATCTCCGACCACCACCAGCAAATCAGGTTTCTCCTTTAGCAAGACATCCTCAAATCGCTTCATGATTTCCGCTGTTTGCGCTGCATGAGATCCCGCTCCGACTCCCAAATTGACATCCGGTTTGGGAATATTCAAATCCGTAAAAAACTTGTCCGACATTGTCTCATCATAGTGCTGTCCAGTATGCACAAGGACGTGCTTTACATGACTGCGAGTTTTTGCCGCAGCGTCTCGATAAAGTGACTTTGTCGTGCGCTCATTATGTTGCTGAATAGCGGCGACTATCGGCGCGGCTTTCATGAAATTGGGCCGTGTGCCTACGACGGTTAGAATCTTGATTGCGTTGTCCGGTTTCATATCTTTGAATATTTTCGTTTCCCGCCAGACTGAGAAACGAATACTTGATAGCTAGACTGCGGCGGGAACAGGGGCTGTCCGCGTGCTCTTGGCGAACGCGAACAATAGCCAGCCAAATTCATAAGGTCTTTGTTCGTAAAGCACTGCAAGCGGAGGCGGTTGTGCGGCCTTTCCCTTGGGTCGAACGATGCTCAGAGCCATATCCCAATACTTTGTTCCCTTGTTCCTGGGACGCAGACACCTCCAAATAAGTTTTTGCTGGCAATCCCGCATGTCAACGCCGAGCTCATTCGTTCCGTAGACCCAGCGCAGCCCTTTGTGAATGGACGATTCGAATGACTGGCCAGTGGCTTCCTGAATTGCGAACAGGCCCATTGGGGCCATCCCATGCTGGTGTACAGAATATACGGGATAGTGGCTGGCCACTCGCCCGTTACGAGCGTCGTAGAGCCACCACCACTGTCCCAATTCCCCTTGAGCGCGAGAAATCGCAGTGGCGCATTCCAGCGCGGGCCCTAATGGCTCCTCCACATGAAACGCCAGCGCAAACTTTGAGAACGCATAAATGGGATAAATCTGATCTGCAAAGCTGCCAAAGCGCCCGCGTATGCGCCCAGCCAGTGATTTTGAAGAGTGTAAATGACCGAAGAATCCGTGCTCACCTTGGTTTTCTTCTAAGCGGTGGTACGTTTCTACTGCCAAGTCTGTCAGCCTGCTCACTATCTTCGGCGATGTCTCCGCTGCATGAGCCAGGCCCATTAAGAACCATGCAAGCTCCATCGACCGGCCTTCACGGGCATCGGGATAATGGTCTAGCGCTCTATCCAAATTGACGCTGCGGATAACCCCCTCGACCTGATCCGGGGCGAATGCAGAAATAAGCCAGACGAGCAGCCCCAGATCGCCTGCCGAATGAATCCACTTCGTATCTGTAACGAATGACTCATACACCGACTTAATATCAAAAGGCGGATTGCCTCCGCTTTGCTCCAACTCGTGGAGTCCCAAAAGGGTCATGATCGTATATCGAGGCGAGAGCCCCTCACAAAAGACTCCTTTTTCTCTTCGGACGAGCCGATGGCAAAAAACCTGTTTTCCGCGATCAAACATGGGAACCAGGCCTTGCGCAGCTAGGCTGGTAAGTTGTTTGATGTCCACACTCACGATATTTAAAACCTTCGATACGAATGACGTCGAGCAAACGCCTGATTTATTGACGAACCGGAAGACGCTGATTCTCTAAAATGGAAACGATTCCGTCCACGATAAAAGGGAGCACGTCATTGTGTTCGGTGCGGCCCCAATCTTCCGGTTGTCTTCGCTTTAAGATAATTTTTGTGCGCACGTCTTCAACCGTTTCAAGCAGGACCATGCGACCCGCGGAGGCCAGGTATTGGTCGACTGCTCCCATGCGCCCCCGAAAAATGCTGTAAACAGGAACCCCGAGTGCCGCTGCCTCCCGATTCATTGTTCCGCCCCCGCTGATCACAAGATCGGAACACCAAATGAGGTTGAGTCCGTTGACGGCGCGCTCGGGGATTACGATTTTGCGCCTGTCGATCCATTCGCTCCACTTCTTGCGCAAGCCTGCACATTGTTTGTTATTTCGCGGAAGAAGAATTACTCGCACATCGGCCTGCTGATTGAACATATTCATGGCCGCGTCGAATAGCACTTCAGCTTCGGGGTTGTGGTAGTGAGCCTCGTTCGCAGGCGGGCGCACCGTCACGATGATGTCGTCCGCGCTCAACCCCAATTGATGCCGCAGTTTCGGGTTTGCATGGAATTGAGGAACGTAAACGTCCTCTTTTAATCCCGGATACTTCATCTCACGATTTCTCTCGTCCGGATCCTGAGATTCAGGGATGTAGTGGGGCGAAAAAACCCAATCGGGACGGACAAATCCCACGCCCGCTGTATGTTCGTAGTCGTAAATCGCCAGCGACGGGATTCGCAATAGATAGCTGCAGATTAATTGGGACCGCGATCCGTGAGAAAGCGTCAGGTCCGGCTTCTCACGGGTTGCCATCCGCACGAGCTGCACGGATCGAAGACATGTTCCTAGAATCTTCAAAGCGCGATTCTTTCCCCAATGTTTGCCGATAACCTCACAGGAAAGATTATGAAGGCGGAGAAGATCACACACTTGATAGGAATCTCTTGCTGTCAAGAAGACTTCATATCCTCTGTCGTTCAATTCCTTGACGATAGGAGCGAAGAACGGAACGTGAGGAGAGTTGTCCAGGTCAATCCAGATCTTCTTTCGGCTTGCCGCTTTGGACTGGGATTGGCGTTGTCCTGTCACGAAATGGTCTTGCGCCCGTAATTCTTCTTGTGGCATGAGTACTTTAGATTCTGGTGGCATGGATCAAGTCTTTTTCTCGAAAGTGCAATTACTTGGTTCTGTCTATCTCTGCGAAAGAGTGGGACGAGCAGTGGAACAACGGCGGGGCGGCTTCTATGTGATGGATCGAATGGAAGCGAACTCGGCAATCGATTCGGTTATTCGCTGTTGATCCCGGAACTCAAGTCCCGCAAACATTGGAAGGGACAACACCTCGGCCGCAGCTCGTTCCGCGATAGGAAAATCGCCCCGTTTCCATCCATTCGTGGAATAAGCATCTTGAAGGTGGACAGGTATCGGGTAATGAATTCCAGATCCGATGCCGGCATCGCTCAAGTGCTTCTGAAGCTCTTCGCGGTTTTTCGTGCGGATTACGTAAAGATGGTATACAGATTTGGACCATGACGGTTCATGGGGAATCCCAACGATCTCGCCCATGGGTGCAAGCAATTCATTGTAGATCTGAGCGCTAACCCGGCGCTGGTCGTTCCAGCGCGCCAGATGCCGTAACTTTACGCTCAAAAAGCCTGCTTGAATCGAGTCGAGACGCCCGTTGTAGCCTTCCACTTTATGGTAATACTTTTTCGCCTGGCCGTGGTCTCGCAGCATTTTGATTTTTCGGGATATCTCGTCGTCATTCGTCGTGACCGCCCCGGCCTCCCCACAGGCGCCCAGATTTTTCCCCGGGTAGAAGCTGAACGCTGCCGCATGGCCGATGGAGCCGGCCTTTTGCCACTTGTTCTCTCGCCTGGAGAAATACTCTGCTCCATGCGCCTGGCACGCATCCTCAATGACGCTGAGCCTAAAGCGCTCTGCCAACTCAAAAATCGGATCCATATCCGCGGTTTGGCCATAAATGTGAACCGGGACCACGGCAGCGACGGGCACCTCATGCTTGCGGTGAATCGGCCTTCCCGTCTTTTGGTCCGCGACACATTCTTTGTGGAGGTATTCACTTAATTTCGCTGGGTCCATCGAATACGATTTCTCATTGATATCTACGAATTCGGTCCGCGCCCCTGCCTGTGTTATAGCTTCGGTGGTAGCAATAAACGTATGGGGAACTGTGAGGACGATTTCACCGGCTTGGACTCCCGCGGCCATAAGTGCAAAGCGCACTGCGTCGGTGCCGCTGGCGACTCCCGCGCAGTGCTTGGCATTGCAGAATTGCGCGAATTCGTGCTCGAAGTCTTCGACCAACGGGCCGCCGATAAAACTGGCTGTCCTGAGCGCATTTTGAAAGACGGATACCAACTCAGGTTTGAGCTCTTCATGCATCGTAATCAAATCCAAGAAGGGTATGCTCCCAGGTTTCATCAGTATCCTTCCTTGGACTCCTTGTTGATATATCTCAACAACTTGGCAGGGTTCCCTGCCACAATTGCGCCGGCGGGCACGTCTTTTGTTACGACACTTCCGGCGCCCACGATGGCCCGCTCCCCGATCGTCACTTTCGCCAGAATCGTGCTTCCCGAACCCACTGAAGCGCCCCTCTTCACCACTGTGGGCTCGACCTTCCAATCGCTGTCGGTTCGCAACCCTCCGCCATTGGTCGTGGCTCTCGGGTAAGAGTCGTTGATGAACGTCACACCGTGTCCGATAAAGACGTTATCCTCGATGGTCACTCCTTCACAGACGAAGGTGTGGCTTGAAATCTTGCAGCATCGCCCCACGGTGGCATTCTTCTGGATCTCCACAAATGCGCCGATCTTGGTTTCATCGCCGATCGTGCATCCATAGAGGTTGATAAACTTGGATAACTTTACGTCTCTTCCAAGTTTTACGTCCGGAGCTATGGTGCAGTATTCGTTCACAGGCGTACCAGTTCTCCTCGGCGTCGAATGGACCTTTCGGCTGCCTCGAGCATGTGGACCACGCGCAAACCGGCGTGGCCATCATTAAACGGGGTCCTGGAGTTTGTAATGCAATCGGCGAAATAGTCGAGTTCGGCATGAAGGGCTTCCACCGGAACAATCCGTGGCGCCCAAACATCTCCTGTCCTGTAACTGACCAAGAGGTCTCGTAGTCCTTCGCCAGACGTGATTTGCACGCCTTTGTCATATACGCGGATTTTCTCGTCTGCTACTACGTCGTTCCAAACCAACATCTTCTTCTGGCCGCCGATCAGCGTCGTGCGGATCTTGACTGGAGAGAGCCAGTTCACGTTTATATGGGCGATGATGCTTTTGGGGAAGTAAATCGTCAAAAAGGCGACGTCTTCTACGCCATTCAAGTGCTTCTCGCCCGTGGCCACGATCGCTTCAGGTTCAGCTTTGATCAAATGGTCCATGATGGACAAATCGTGTGGCGCCAGGTCCCAGATCACACTAATGTCGTGTTGGAACAATCCTAGATTTACGCGGAGCGAGTCGTAGTAATAGAGATCGCCAAGGACCCCGCTTTCCGTCAGTTCGTGAATCTTGCGGACCGCTCCGGTAAAAAGAAACGTGTGATCCACCATAATCGTTAATTTCTTTCGGGCGGCTATGTCGATCAGCTCTTGGCCTTGCTGTGAACTGGACGTCAGCGGCTTTTCGACGAAGACATGTTTCCCGTTTTCGAGTGCCGCCTTTGCGAGTTCGTAATGTGTCCAGACAGGCGTGATGACGGCAACCGCGTCAATGTCTGTCGCAGTGAGGATCTCCTTCGGGTCAGTGCATGTCCTGATATTGGGGTACGCCTTGCGCAACCGGGCGAGCGCCGATTGGCTTTTGTCGCATACGGCGACGACTTGTGTGGAGTCTAATTCCTGGAGGTTTCGGACAATGTTGGGTCCCCAGTATCCGTAACCGATTACGCCGACGTTAATCATTCTTCACCTGAATTCACCTGAACCTGCGTGGAGGGAGACTCGCAATTCCTTACATCCTGTGCAAATGTAATTTCCTATTTCGGGCGTGTTGTGGACATTCGTCGAGGAAATTGAATTCGACTGCAGTCTTAGTTCGCTATGTGCTCTTCCCATGCATCAGACCATCTAGGCTGCAGAATCAAAATCTTCAGGAATGTAATGAGGAATGAACCGAACCAAATGCACGGATCAAACCAACGCCGGGTCCAACACTGCCCGCGGTGCGACTTCCCGGCCCTTCGTTTCCTTAGGCCGGGAGATTGGAATGACGCGGGCCCGATCAACTTCCATTGCAACTGAACGGCACAACAAGGAAATGGATATAACAACACGATGACCGCCTCTAAAGGCGACAAGGATTCCTTCCACCCCTTGCAACGCTTCGCTTTCAATCTTGACGTGTTGCCCCACCTCCAGATACGGCCACGGTTCAGCCGACACTCCGGAGCTAACCAAAGAATGAATCGCTAGCATCTCGGATGGATCAATCGGTACAGGGATTCGGCCCCTTCCAACAACTGCAATGACACCTGGAGTAATTAGGATTGGCAGGCGCTTCGATGCGTCGAATCGGCAAAAAACATAGCCCGGAAACAGTGGTGCTTGGAAATCCCTTAAACGCCCTGCCCAGCGCCGCTTAGAAGCATATGTGGGCAGCAGCATTTCATAGCCCTTGCCGGAAAGGAGAGTAGCAGCCGATCTCTCCCAACGCGTCCGGACTTGAATCGCATACCAAGCTTCAAAACTCGTTTCCTGGATCATGTCGTCTTTCACCGATTTCACCGACTCCCGCTCGAGATCTCCCCGCCGCAAATCTCCGGCGATACCTATCAGCACAGGCTACCGCCATAATCGCACCAGAATTCACAGATTCAATCCGCAATCGGGCTACCAAAAGGGCGCTGAGGACAGCTACAGGTTCTTTCGTTAAACCTAGCTAAGTTATTGCATCCATTGTCTTTAAGGAAGACCAGATACTGGAACTGTCATGCTGTCTCAAGGCGACTCCAGGGAGTGACCCAAAAGAGTAGAAAACCTTTTCCAAATTTAGCCAAAGGTCTTCCAAGGAGCTGGAGTACCCGAGAATCCTGCATCCCCGAATTCAGACCTAAGTCCTTTTTCCTCAGACTGTTACAGAGAGGGGACGTTTGTGACACGGAATGAAGCCCAATCAGCTCACAGAGGAGATAGAACAAATCGGACGTCCCTTTGAAACTGACAAAAAACGACTCTCGGTGAAGTTGTTTGACATCCATCCATTCGGCCTCGGGTAGTTTGGTGAACCCCTCATAGTACGCATGCAAAATTCACTCCGGGCGAGTTACGCGTTGTCTTGAAATCTGGTTGCTAGTGGGGATTCATGGCGTTGGTACGACTGCGGATACTTCATTCGAGTAGACGCTCTCGTTGCCGGATGCATCCACGGCTGTGACCACATAGAAGTATGTCTGACCGGCTAGTACTGTCGAATCCGTGTAGGAAGTGCCAGCCACAGGGGAGCCTGTGACAAGCGTATAGGGCCCACCCGATGTGGATCCACGATAGACGTTGTATCCCACAACAGTGGAGGTACTTGCCGTCCAAGACAAAGTGACGGAATGTTGCACGGCTTGTGCGCCGGCTCCCGAAAGGGAAATGGTCAGGGGTGAATTCGCAGCATTGCTGTTTATCGTGACATTTCCAGAAGCGTTTCCCGCGGCCGATGGAGTGAACGTTGCTGTCAAGGTAGCCGTTTGGCCAGGGGCGATTACGGACCCAGATGAAACGCCGGACGCGCCGAACCCTATCCCTGAAAATGTCATGCCTGAAACCGTGATGTTGGAGTTGCCAGCATTGGTGAGAGTTGCGGTCATGCTGCCTTTACTGCCGACATTTATATTTCCGAAGCTGTAACTTGTCGTACTTGCATTTAAAAGATAGGTTGCCGCAACGCCAGTGCCGGAGAGTGCGATCGCGAGAGGTGACGCGGCGCTGTTATTTGTCAGTGAAATTGATCCGTTCATCGCGCCGCCTGCATTGGGTGCGAAGATCACATTGAATGTCGTGTTTCCGCCCGCGGCGATATTTACAGGGATCGTCAGTCCGTTGATACTGAATCCGGTTCCACCCACTGAGGCCTGAGAGATCGTCAATGTGGCTGTGCCAGTGTTCTGAATGCGAATGGTCTGTGAATTTGGCGATCCAACGGTAACGTTTCCAAAGGCAACCGTGGATGGCGTCGCTGCAATCGCCGGCTGTACGCCCATTCCGCTCAAGGAGATCGTCAGTGGGGACCCGGGGGCGTTGCTCGTAATTGAGACATTCCCCGATACGCTGCCTGTTGCGGAGGGAGCAAATTTCACCGCGAATGTGGAATTCGCGCCGGCACCAATCGAGACCGGCAGCGTAAATCCGTTAACCGAATACCCCGTGCCCGAAGCCGTGAGGGCGGAAATGGTCAGAGTTGAATTGCCCGTGTTATTTAGAGTGACCGTTTGGGAGCCGTTGCTTCCGACGGAAACATTGCCAAAGCTGACGCTCGCCGGATTTGCAGTAAGGCCTGATTGTACGCCGGTCCCGGTCATTGCAATCGTTGTTGGAGAGCCCGGCGAATTACTCGTTATCGAAATGCTTCCTGCTGGGCTGCCAGGGCTAGTAGGCGCAAAGGTCGCTGTAATGGGCGAGCTCGCGCCAGGGGCGACGGTAATCGGCAAACTGAATCCGCTGACCGAATAGCCTGTGCCGGACGCCGTGATCTGAGTGATGGTGAGCGCGGCATTCCCTGAGTTGGAAAACGTTATCGTCTGGGGTGAACTGCCGCCGACATTGACATTTCCAAACGCGACGTTCGCCGGATTGGGCGTGATTTGAGGTTGCGTCTGAGTTCCCGTCCCCGTAAGTGAAATCGTTACGGAAGGATCTGATGCATTGCTTGACGCAGTGATGCTTCCGGAAGCGCTCCCAGCCGACGATGGCGAGTACCGTGCCGTCAGTGTTGCGGATTGTCCGCCTGTCAAAGTCAGCGGAACAGTAACACCGGACGAGGAAAAGCCGATGCCGCTCGTTGTAATCTGAGAAATGGTCAGACTAGTTGTACCCGTGTTCGTCAGTGAGATGTTTTGAGTGGTGCTGCTGCCCACATTCAAGTTGCCAAAGTTTACGCTCAATGGGCTGACCGTGAGCACCGAACTACTCGGGACACCTGTGCCGTCAAGAGCGATCGTTTGAGGAAAGTTCGGAGCGTTGCTGGTAATAGCCACGGTGCCTTTGGAGCTTCCAGCGACAGTCGGTGCAAACGTTGCGGTAAAACTTATGGACTGGCCAGGATTCAAAGTATCTGGCGCAGTAATACCACTCATTGAGTACTCGGCGCCCGCAATGGAAACGGAGGTAATCGTCAGCGGAATGTTCCCGTTGTTTGAGATTGTTACGATCTGCGAAGCCTTGCCGCCAACGGAAACGTTTCCAAAGGTGAGGGAATCTGGTGCAAAGGCGATTTGCGATTGCCCTCCCGTGCCGGTGAGGGTCACATCCTTGGGCGATTTGGGATCATTGCTTGTAACGGCCAAAGAACCGGAGGATCCGCCCATCGCCAGTGGCGCAAACTTCACTTGAATCGTCTGGCTCTGACCGGCAGCTATGGAGAGCGAGGGGCTGCCACCCACGATACTGAAGCCGCTTCCCGATGTGGTGGCATTCGATATTGTAAGTGTCGCGGTGCCGGAATTAGAAAGTTTTATGTTCTGAGTGGTGTTTGTGCCCAGCGCGACGGTTCCGAAACTTAAGGTTGTTGGGCTGACTGTCAATGCAGGGGTTTTGGATCCTGGAGGCAGAAGCGGGTTGCTTGAACTCGACCCTGTTAGCCCGATGCATCCCGTCTGACAAAGTCCGAAGACCAGGCATGCTGCTAAGATACTGAAAACATTGAGGTTATTGTGTCTTCCTGAAGTCGTCCCGCGCGAACTTTGGATTGCATTCTCCGCCCCTATTTGTCTCATGCGCCCCTCATCCTGTGAGGAGCGTAACAACCCCAGATGGGAGGAGACTACTGACCAGTGGAACAGATTTGGAGCAGTGGTTTACCCTGTCCTACAGTTTTCATGGAAGGAATTGTCGAACAGAGTCTCATATGTTGACGGGTGCCGAGAATGAGGCACGTCCTTGGGAATAGTCGAAGTCAAACCCCTGAAGGGTGTCGAGAATTTTATGGCACACGGCCGTTTGAGCGACCTTTTGGTGGAAGACTTGAGGGTCAGTAATGTCGGGAGTGAAAAAAATGGCAAATATTATACGCAACTCTCTAGGAAGGGGGATCGCATGAAATAGGAAGGGACGCGTGAAAGGCTTGTGCTCGCAGGCGGGACCGGCAGGCGCGTGAATACCTGACTCGGGTCACGAATAAGCACTTGTTGGCGATTTATGACAAGCCGTATGACAAGCCGATGGATCTACCTTATGACCGAGGGCGGAGAGACAAGTTGGTTTCAATTCGCACAGGCAATTGTGGAGGAAGCTCGGAATTCTCAACGCCCGTGCGAGGTGGCTTCGCGAATCACATCGGGAAACCTTTGCTCATAAGACAATTGCCCAATGTACGACCGCTGAATTGCCCATCCCCGCCCACCGCCCCGCTTACTCAGTCCTTTCCAATGAGCGTCTTTCCCGCACCTTTAACGTTTGTCATCCCGATTGGCGGGGGCAATTGCACGCACTTTTCACCGAATGAGGCGAAAAGCACCGCGCTGCATGAGAAGCTGTTCCTTTTCGTGTAAGATATTTCGACTGTTTGCAGGGGCGTAGCTCAGTGGTAGAGCAGCGGCCTTTTAAGCCGAAGGTCGTGGGTTCGATCCCCACCGCCCCTACCAGCTTTCTCTTTCACTCCACAGGACTTGCGAAAACCGCGAGGCAGCAAAAGGCAGCATTAAGAGCACGGGCGGCGTCGGCGAGCGAGCAAGATCTCGCGGCACGGATGGCAATCCGCCGATTCGCTGAATCCATCTTCGTTGTCAGACGCAGCCACCTAGGCTCGGTACCAGTCTTTTTCTCCAACGGGCAGCGGAGACAGTCGGTTGTTTGGCATCAGCGACTGAGATAGGTCGCCACGGTAGCAGCTAAGCCGACGATCAGTTCAACATCCTTGCGTTCTGGCCTCTGGCCTTCCCGAATATGCCGGGCCATCTCAGACGCATAGCCCCAAGCCTTCGCAACCGAATCATCAAGTGGCTTAGGGATCGTTCCTGGATATCGTTTGATGATTTCGCCGAGAGTGGCCCGCTCGTCGCCACAGACATCCCTGGCGACACATTCGAGAGCCGCCATTGCGTGCTGAATCGCGCCGGTTAAGTCTGCCTCAGGCCGCCTCGACAAGTCGCTTAAAGCTTCGTGTATTTCATTGCGTGCAGATACACGGGCGGCAGCTTCGAGTGCTTCGACTGCTCCATGAACGCTCGACTCGAATGTTTCTGTGCCACGCGTCACGATCTCACCATCGACCATCTGCCAGCCGATTCCTTCGTCCACGAAGAACTCATTCAGCGCATCCTGGAATTGCGCACTTTTCTCCTGAGCGTTCTCTGCGGTGGAGTTCGCCAAACTCCGACATATTTCTTCAACGAAATCGTAGAATTTGAACCACTCGCATCCAAACGCTAATTCCTGCGCTTCACCCCATACATTCGGGTACTCGCTCCAGTTATTGGGATCGGGCCTTCTGTGAAGGACCGAACAAATCAAATTACGGACATCGGATGGTCCGTAACCAACCGTGCCAGCCGTCTCCAAAACAAAATGACGCAGATTCTCCGGCGCATCTTCCCAAACCGTGATTTCCTTCGGCCGAGACCGATAGCCGTAACGTTTCGAGAATGGCTTCTTGGGGGAGTCAATCGCCATTGCAGGGGCTATTATATCTTTCTGTCCAGCAGCCCGTCACATGTTGACCACGATGCTGGAGGCCCGATGTTGAAGTCACAAATCAAACCCGGCACGGAATACGCTTTCCGTGAACAGCGCGCACCGGGAACTCCTTTCCAGCGCGTGCGTATTATCCAGCATACGCGCGGAACAAAATGGAGAGCCGAATGGATCGACCCGAGCCCTGGGTTGGTTGATTACGTTGATTCAGGTCAACTCATTGTTCCGTGGAAGGAGCACAAGGCGTTCCTGAAGGAGGAGTCCAGTGCCGAGTCTCTTCGGCAACACAATCAACGTACGGGATATGACGAGAATTCCCCAATAGCCCAAGCCTTGTATCAAGTGTTCGAAAGCATAGGTGACGACGTTTCGTTTTATCGTGGAACTCTGAGTGGCTCACCAGAAGCCGTAGATCGGGTCAAGACACGCGCAGCGATGGACCCAACCAAGCGGTCTCCGTTAGCCTACACAGATCGGCAAGGGAAACTTCACTTGCCGTTTGATGAAGCGTTTGAGTTAGCGCGTATGTTTTGTGGGGCGGAACCAGCCGCAGTCTTAATTGGGGTGGAGACAACCGAGAGCGATTGGGCGCGACAGGCTCGGCGTCCAGGGGAAGAACACATGGTTCCGCTGCTCAATGAGTACCGCGCTTCATGGGCCTTAATAAGGCAATGGGCAGGACATGACGCCGCCGTTGCGCAAAGAGAAGCTGAAATTCAGAGACTTGAGCGGCTCGTTTGGGATGCGGTGTACGCTCTGCAAAAGGCCGGGCTCGACAAGGAATCAGCAAAGCTGCGGCATGCGATAGACAAACACTGATCGGCCACGGGCACCTTCAAACAGATTAGGAACTGCTACAGTTCCATCGATTCAGCGAGCGCCGGGCGGCCAAAGGCGCTACGGTATCTTGGTTGAGTTCCGCGCCCAAAAGAGAAAGGTCATGTCAAACATTTGGTTCACTGCTGATTTTCATCTGGGGCACAAGAACATTATTCGGTACTGCAATCGCCCTTTTGAAACCGTTGAGGAAATGAATCATACGATTCTTGAACGCCTGAACGCTTGCGTAAAAGCAAATGACATTCTGTACTTCCTTGGGGATTTTTGTATCGGGCCCAAAGCACGAGCTGCGGAGCTTCGGAAGCAAATTCGCTGCAAGAAGATATTTGGGGTCCCCGGGAATCACGACAAAGACACGCGCAAGCTCATTCAGGAGTTTTCCTGGCTCAACGACCTCGCAGAAGTCTCGCTCAACGGCCAAAGAATCGTCCTTTGTCACTATGCGATGAGAGTCTGGAATCAGTCTTCCCGTGGAGCCTGGCATCTTTACGGGCATTCCCACGGAAGACTGCCGGACATTGCTACTTCACTTTCGATGGATGTTGGAGTGGA